>JAEWAB010000005.1 GCA_023391875.1 Bacillota bacterium
CTCTAGCGTGACAGGCTAGCGTTCTAACCAACTGAACTACCAGGCCATTTTGGTGGGAGCAATAGGGATCGAACCTATGACCCTCTGCTTGTAAGGCAGATGCTCTCCCAGCTGAGCTATGCTCCCAAACCGTTGCCGTGAGTGGCAACGAAAATTATTTTACTATATTTAGCCTGTGTTGTCAACAGTGAAATGTATGAAAATACAGATTTCATAATCGCGCTGAAATGTTGCCTGTTTATTTAAGCACCACTTGATTTTCTGGTGTATGATCCTTAATAAAGAACGTTAAGCTAAAGATCATAATGCCAACCAGTGTCATGCTAAACGCGACCGGAAAGATAGACGTAAGGCCAAGGCTTTGCGATAAGGCGCTGCCCATCAGGTTGCCCACCACGCAGCTGATGCCGAAGTTGACCGCCATGCCCACGGAAAGCGCCGTGGAACGAAGCGAAAGCGGTGAGATATCGGCGGTATGCGCCACGGTTGAAGGCAGATACAGCCCGTAAGAGAACGACTGTGTTGCCTGGCATACGATAAGCGCCCGCGTGTTACCGGAGGCAAGCCAGAATAGTAAAAAGCGAATGACAAAAAAGATCAGTGAAAACAGTAAAATGTGGCTGTTTTTAAAGCGCTGAGCAAACCGTGAGTAGAAAACCATTACACAACCCTCGGAAAAGGCCGTAACAAACAACGCAAGGCCAATATCGGTGTTGGTACCGCCGGAGGCCAGTAAGATGACCGGATAATAGGTGCCTACAACGCTGATGGCACAGGAGGTTAAAAAGAGGGTAAGCATTAAAACTACATACTTTTTATTTTTCAGCAAAACCATCATGGAGCCTGAAAACCCGAGCGAAGACTCATTATGAGCGCTTTTGCCTTTGGTATTCATGCATGGTACACTCTTTACCAAGAATACGATGATTAAAACATCAATCGCGTAAAACATTGCGTGCAGAATAAAGATGACATCGGGGCCGAACCGCTGCATCATGTTGCCTACCAACAGAGCCGTAAAGGCAAACCCCATCGAGCCCATGCCCCGGCTTAGGCCATAGTTGATCGGCTCGCCTAAGGCGATGAGCTTGGACGACCAGCTGCTGATAACGCCGGTTACCGAGCTTTCACACACGGTGAGCAGCAGCACGGTAAGCATCGCATATACAAAGCCTTTTCTCGAAAGCGGAATTAAAAACGCCGCCCCAATACCTAAAAAAATCGACACCGAAATCAGTATCTTAGGGGGAATGTAGGTATCCGCAATATAGCCGAACAGTGGCTGCGAGGCAATCAACACCACGGCGACGATGGCCATTACTAAGCCAATTGTTGGGTCGGCATAGCCTATTTGTTTGAGGTAGCTTGAGAGAAAGCCGATAACGCAGCAGTTGCCTGCCCAAAAGAAGAACTCTAATCCCCCAAAGGCAAGGGTTTGATTTTTAATGCCAGATTTCATAGATCCTCCGCTTAGCTATGCTGAATGGTTTTAGGGCTGCCGTTATCAAAGCTGTCGCCGCAGGTTACCTGTTTGGGGGTTCCGTTAAGAATGAGCGAGGCTACCTTTTTGATAAGCTGCCCCGCTTCGGGCTTCGAGGCCTCAAAAAGCTCATCAAAGCTTTGGGTAAAGGATATTTCAGGTCGCTGTAAATTGCACCACGGGCGGTGCTCGTAGTTCATGACGGAGGGATCATAGCGCTTCACCCGCAATAGGCTGTGCACCCTTCCCCGCTTGCCGCTGAAAAGGTCAATGGCCTTTGCTACTATTCCAAGGCCAAAACGATCGATGATTATCTTGTAATACCGCTTGCTGCCCTTAAACGCCGACAGCAGCTCCTGCGCCGTCACACGGATATCATAGAGGTTTGCGAGCAGATATTCATACAGCCTTGCCACGGGCAGATAGACCTGCTCGTCATTTAAAAGCTGCTCGGATATTTTAAATCGCTGCGGTGTCAGGCAAAACTTACAGCGAGCCATCGCCGAATCGATATCACTTTCAATCTTGTTGTGGATGCTGTGTTGCCGCGTTTTTTCCTCCGCACGCCTTTCCTGCATACAATACACATAAGGGTGACAGTTTTTATCGAGGATATAGTGGCAGATAAACCCGCAGATATAAGAGAACACAACCTGAAAATCCGGGGTGTCCTTTATACTGACGGCGTATTGCTGGAGCATGATAAACAGCTCGTCGTTTTTTTTGTGGTGCATCAGCGAGCCATGCTTCGGCAGCGCTTTATCACCCGCAAGTACGGCAAAGAACAGGATATCCGGCCCTTGGAGCGCCCATTCATACGCAGCATGGCTAATGCCATAGCCGCAGACGGAATAGCTGCTGCTCTGCTCGTCGGCGAACTGACTCTTCAGCACCTCATCGCCAAAGATGCTGTGCGTGATGTGTGCAGGCATAAATTAAGCTCCAATCTCGACGTTTTACCTTCGGCCAGTGATTGAATAGTTGTTCTTTCCAGAAATCAACCGCAGGCAGAGGCGGCGCCCCTGCGATGCGGTTGACTGGTAACACTATCATCGTGTGGATATTCTGCTGCGCCCGATAATCTTTTCAAGCGCCTTCGATACAAAATAGATCATGCCGGTTTCAATGGGATACATAATAAAGTTCTTGAGTACCCTTGCCGGGAGTAAGGCAAGAATGGCTTTGTCGTACATCACCGCAATCCAAACCGAGTTTAAGAACAGCTGTACCACAATCACAACGGTGAGATGCGCAAGCGCCGCCCGCCATAAGGTAACCTTGTTTTTGTAGAAGAACAGCCCGTAGATAAAACCGGTAAGAAAGGCGCTTACGGTAAAGCCAAGAAAATACGGCCCTGTAGGCTTAATAAAAAACTTAAGCAGGTCGCCCGCAATGCCCGCAAGGCCACCAACAATTGGGCCGTAGAGCATGCCGGTAACAGAGAGCGGAATAAACGCAAAAGTGAACTTCAGGTATTCGTTTGGCTGAATGGTAAGAAAGCCGAGAACAACGTTGAGCGCTGTGAGCATGGACGAAATGGCAAGTGACAGCACACTTTTAAGCTCTTTTACAGAGCTTATGATGTTACCAAAGAATTTGTTCAACAAAAAACCTCCTTTATACATAGCAATAATAAAAGATTGCTACATATAGGAGGGCACCCTCTTATACCTTTTCCCTGTTCATAAACTTGCAGAAAAAACACCCGCAAGCCATTACAAGAATCAGTATGACTATAATGTAGCAGCGGGATGCGAAACCTGCACCGCAGATAAAACGTTTCGTCCATCCGGCAACTCCCCGTCCGGCTGGCACTACATACTCATTCCTAAAGAGAAAGAGTATCACGCACAGGCTTCTACTCTGCTAAATCTTTCTGCTGTAAATATAACATAATTGTGAAGGATATTCAACTGGTCATTTAGCCCTTTGTAGCGATAAAATGAGGGGAATTTCTGTGAAATTCCCCTCATATATCACTATAAAGTTACCTTATGAAATACCTTCTTGCCCTTCTTGATTAAGATGGCGTTATCGGCAAAATCCGCCGCAGTTACCGTGGCACTGATCTCCTCCACCTTATTGCCGTTTATGGTGATACCGCCCTGCTGAATCAGCCGTCTGCCCTCGCCTTTAGAGGGTACTAAACCGGTGAGCACCAGCAGCTCGAGCACTCCGAGCTTGCCGTCATGAAAGCTCTCATCCGAAAGCTGGGTGGTGGGCATGTTTTCATCATTGCCACCTGAGGCGAACAGCGCACGTGCCGAATCAAGCGCCTTTTGGGCCTCTTCCTCGCCGTGTACCAGCTTGGTGAGTTCAAAGGCCAAGCGTTCTTTCGCCTTGTTTAAGTCGCTGCCCTCCCACTTTTCCATCGCGCGGATTTCATCCATCGGCACAAAGGTGATCAGCTTTAAGCAGTTGATAACGTCGTTATCCGCGACATTGCGCCAGTATTGGAAGAACTCGTAGGGCGGCGTTTTCTCCGGGTCAAGCCACAGGGCACCCTTTTCGGTTTTGCCCATCTTCTTTCCCTCTTTGGTGGTAAGCAGCGTAAAGGTCATGCCGTAAACGTCCTTGCCGTCGCACTTTCTTACAAGGTCTACACCGCCGAGGATGTTGGCCCACTGGTCGTCGCCGCCAAGCTCCATCTTGCAGCCGTAATCGCGACTTAAGCGCAAAAAGTCGTAGCTCTGCATAAGCATGTAGTTAAACTCGATAAAGGTAAGCCCTCTTTCAAGCCTTGTTTTAAAGCAGTCGTAAGAAAGCATCTTGTTTACCGAGAAATGCACGCCAATCTCGCGTAAAAACTCAATATAGTTAAGCTTCATCAGCCAGTCGCCGTTGCGCACTAATATGGCCTTGTCCTCGCCGAAATCGATGAATCGGGACATCTGGCGTCTGAAGCACTCGGCGTTGTGGTTGATCTCCTCCACCGTGAGCATCTTGCGCATATCCGTTTTGCCTGTGGGGTCGCCCACCATGGTGGTGCCGGTGCCGAGCAGTACGATGGGTCGGTGCCCTGCCTTCTGCATGTGAGACATCACCATCAGCTGCAGGAAATGCCCTACATGCAGGCTGTCGGCGGTCGCATCAAAGCCGATGTAAAAGGGTACCTTTTCGTTCTCTAAAAGCTCTTTGATCTTTTCTTCGTTGGTCATCTGCGCGATAAGGCCGCGCTCCTGCAGAACCTCAAATACGCTCATTCTCTTTTCCTCCTGTTGCATAAACATAAAAAGCCCCCTGCACAAGGGCTTTCCCAAGTGCAGAGGGCGTAAAATACGCTGTACCACCTCTGTTTGTCGCTGCCTCACGGCACCGCCAAAACGCTTTGTAACCGGGCTTTAAACGGTTACGCCGCTTTCGGCATACGACCTTACCGAGTACAATGCTCATTTCAATTCATCAAACGACACAAGCTACTATACTCTCACGCTATAACGTGCGTACCCGGCACAAGCCTACAAGGTTTAATAACCCATTCGGCAGGGCTGCTCGAGGGCGTATTCACACAAACCCGCCGCACCCTTCGTTACACCAACCCGAAGGCTCTCTTTGCCGGCATTGTCTGCGCTACTATTCCTGTCACCGCATTTGCAGTAATTATAGTATACCCGTTTTTGTTTGTCAACACCCGTGCGGTGGTTCGATTCTTGGTTAAGAATTTTTATCGGTTTGATGGAACTGCTTTAGGTTTCCGATCTTTTGTCTGCGTTCTTCCAGTACTGCTTCCACCTCTGAAAGCTCGATACCCTGCTGCACCATGAGCACCATCAGGTGATAGAGCAGGTCGCAGATCTCGTTTACCGTTTCGGTGTTGTCCATATTCTTTGCGGCGATAATGGTTTCACTGCATTCCTCACCGCATTTTTTTAAAATCTTGTCGAGTCCCTTTTCAAACAGGTAACAGGTGTAGGAGCCCTCCTCGGGCTGCGCCTTGCGCGACTTTACCACCTCGAAAAGCCCTTGAAACGTATCCACAGTCATCTATTTGTCCTCCCGTGTTTGTGATAACGGTATTGAGTTAAAAAAGCAGCTTTTGCTGCCGGTATGGCAGGCAGGGCCGGTCTGCTCCACTACGACTAGCAAGGTATCGTTGTCGCAGTCGGCGGCAATGCTGCACACCCGCTGCAGGTGCCCCGAGGTAGCGCCCTTGTTCCAAAGCTCCTGCCGTGAGCGGGAATAAAACCATGTATAGCCCGTTTCAAGCGTTTTGGCGAGGCTCTCTTGGTTCATATAGGCGAGCATCAATACCATACCGGTGTCCTTCTCCTGCACAATGGCGGGGATGAGCTCGCTTTTTTTAAAGTAGATATCTAGGCTCATACGATAACACCTCTGGTCGGGATATTGTGCTCGGCAAGATGCTGCTTTACCTGCCCCACTGTCAGCTCTCCGTAATGAAAAAGCGAGGCCGCGAGTGCCGCGGAGGCCTGTGTCTGCTGAAACACATCGGAGAAATGCTCAAGGCTGCCGCAGCCGCCCGACGCGATAACGGGGATATCCAGCATATCCGAGATAATACCGGTAAGCTCAATATCAAAGCCATTCTTGGTGCCGTCGGTATCCATGGATGTAAGCAGTATCTCACCCGCGCCGAGCTGATATACCCGCCGTGCCCACTCGATGGCGTCGATACCGGTGTCGATTCTGCCGCCGTTAATCACCACATGAAAGCCGCCCTCGCTGCTTCGTCTGGCGTCAATCGCCACTACCACGCACTGGCTGCCGAACTTATCCGCCGCCTCGCGGATCAAATCGGGGTTATGCACCGCCGCCGAGTTCACCGAAATCTTATCGGCACCCGCGCGCAGGATATCGCGGAAATCATCGATGGTGCGGATGCCCCCGCCCACCGTGAGCGGCACAAACACATTTTGAGCCGTTCTGCGCACAACGTCGATCATAGTGCCGCGGCCCTCGTGGGTGGCGGTAATGTCTAAAAACGTAATCTCGTCGGCACCCTGACGGTTGTACTCGATGGCGCACTGCACGGGATCGCCGACCTCTTTGATGTCTATAAAGTTTATTCCCTTTACAACCTTGCCGTCCTTAACATCCAAGCAAGGGATGATTCGTTTTGCAAGCATAAGCTCTACCAACCCTCTTAAAAATCTGAGACGAGTTTAGCCGTCACATAGCTTTATGGCTTCCTGTAGGTTCAGCGTGCCCTGATACAGACTTTTGCCGCAGATGGCGCCATACAGCCCCATGCGGTGCAGCGCCTGAATGTCGTTTATATCCTTAATGCCTCCGCTTGCGATAATATCGCAGGAAACAGCATCGGATAAGGCCCCCAGTTGCTCTAGGTTCGGCCCCGAGAGGGTGCCGTCTTTGGAGATATCGGTAAAGATGATACAGCGTACGCCAATGGCCTCCATACGCTTGGCAAGCTCGATGTAATGCACATTGCTGGCATCCAGCCACCCCTCGGCGGCAACCATCTCGTTCATCGCGTCGATACCCACCGCAATCCTCTCGCCAAACCGTGCAACCGCTTCTTTGACAAAAGCGGGGTTTTTCACCGCCGCCGAGCCAAGGATGACACGGCTGATACCGCCATTAAGATAATACTCCACCGTCTCCATGCTGCGAATACCGCCGCCCAGCTGCACCCGCAGCCCGCTTTGGGCGGCTACCTTCATAAAAATCTCGCTGTTTTGCGGGGTGGCGTTCTTCGCCCCGTCAAGATCCACCATATGTACCCATTTGGCTCCTGCTACCTTAAAACCGGCGGCGGTTTCATAAGGCGAGGCTGCAACCTGCTGTGCGGTGGCAAAATCCCCTTTGGTAAGGCGAACGCAGGTTTTATTCTGAATATCGATTGCCGGGAAGATAATCATACAGCCGCTCCTTATTAAAGCTCACAGAAGTTCTTAAGCATGGTAAGGCCGACACTGCCACTCTTTTCGGGGTGAAACTGCGCGCCATATACCATACCGCGATTTACAAGTGCCGGTATCCGCTGGCCGTAAATAGTATATGCCGCTATATTCTCGTCGGGTGTGTCGGCACAAAAGGAGTGCACAAAGTACACGTAGCTCTGGTTAGGCACTCCAGCCATCATCGGGCAAGGGTTTAAAGGGGTTAGATCATTCCAGCCGATGTGCGGTATCTTTAGCCCGCCGCTCTCGATCTTATTCACAGTACCCCCTATAAGGCCTAAACCGTCGCACTCGTGAAACTCAAAGGCCTTGTCAAACAGCATCTGCATCCCCAGGCAGATGCCAAGCAGAGGCTTTTTTTGCGCCTGCGCTTTGATGGTTGCAACCAGCCCGCTTTGATGCAGCATCTTCATCGCGTCGGGGAACGCGCCCACGCCCGGCAGAATGAGCTTATCGGCCTGTTCAAGCGCCGCTGCATCCTTGGTAATCTCGCTTTCAACGCCCAGAAAATCCAGCGCGTTCTTCACCGAAAACAGGTTGCCCGCGCCGTAATCAATAATCGCTATCATCGGTTTTGCCCCTTATACAAGATTGGCTTTATATTCGTGAGGTTAGTCGAGCATTCCTTTGGTGGATAAAACCGCGCCGTCTTTGCCGCGAACCGCGATGTTCAGCGCGTGCGCAACGGCCTTAAATACCGCTTCGCACTTGTGATGGTCGTTTGCGCCATACAGCAGTTTGATATGCAGTGTAATACCCGCGTTAAAGGCAAGGGCACGGAAGAACTCTTCAACCATCGCGGTTTCCATCCCGCCCATCATCTCGCCCGAAAAGGGGCAGTCAAACACCAGAAACGGCCTGCCGCTCACATCCACCGAGGCGAAGGCCAGCGATTCATCCATCGGGATGTAAAAGCTGCCATAGCGCTCGATGCCGCTTTTGTTGCCCAGAGCCTTCGCAAGGGCGCGCCCCAGCACAATACCCGTGTCTTCAATGGTATGGTGGCAGTCCACCTCAAGGTCGCCTGCAACTTTAATCGTTGTATCAAAGCCGCCGTGTACGGTAAAAGCCGTAAGCATGTGGTCAAAAAAGCCGATGCCCGATGAAATATCCGCCTGCCCCGCACCGTCAAGGTTCAGGTGAACCTCAATGTCGGTTTCCCTGCTCTGCCGTTTTTCCGTTACCGTCCGCATGGTACCCGCCTCCCGTATATTAGTTTAACACCGTCTCAAGTGCTGTTAGCAGCGCCTTGTTTTCATCCTGTGTGCCCGCGGTGATGCGAAGATGCTTGCTAAACCGCCTTACGACAATCCCTTTTTGAAGCAAAGCCTCAAAGCAGGCATTAGCGTCTTGAAGCTCCATAAACACAAAGTTTGTTTCGGGCTTAAACACGCGTATGATATCCGTCTTTCTGGCCGCAAGCGCCGATAGCCCGCTGTAAAGCTGCTCGCGGCTTTGCAGTACCTGTTGAACACAGGAGCGGTTATACGTATCCTCGCTCAGAATCACCGTGCCGATGGCTTGGGTGACGCTGTTGACGTTATAGGGGGATTTTGCCGCCCGCAGCGCGCCGGTGATACGGTGGTTGGACACCGCAAACCCAAGCCGGATGGCAGCCGAAAAAGCCTTCGAACAGGTTTTAAGCACGATAACATTATCAAAGCTTTCTACCTCATTGAGGATAGACTGATTGCAAAAATCCATATACGCCTCATCCACAACTACCAGCATGTTCGTATTACGTATCAGGCGGAGCACCTCGCTCTTCTTAAGCACCAGCGAGGTGGGGTTGCAGGGGGTAGAAAAAATCAGCGCCTTCGCATTGCTTTCCTGAGCAACCTTCAATATTTCATCCACATTCATCTGTAGATTTTCGTCCTTTTGAACAGTGACAACCTGTACCTCCGACATCTCGCCGTAAAAACGGTACATCGAAAAATCAGGTGCAACGGTGAGCAGGGTATCGCCTTTTTGCAGCATGGAGCCGATAATCACCGAAATCAATTCATCGGAACCGTTGCCTACCGTAACACAATCGGCGCTCACACCATAGTAAAGCGCAAAAGCTTTACATACATCCGTGGCCAAGGCATCGGGGTAACGGTTAAAGCTTATCTGCGTAACGGCCTCGGCAATACGCTGTTTTAAGTGTTCATCCGGTGTGATAAAGGATTCGTTTGCGTCCATGCGGATGGGGTACTCACCGCTGATAGGCTCATAGGGCTTCATATTCTTAAGCTTATCACAGATTTCGTAAGGCATAACAAAGACTCCTCGTTATTTCTGTTCAGGGAAGCGCACCTTAATGGAGTTGGCGTGTGCAAATAATCCTTCACGCTCGGCAATACGGATAATATCATCCTTCGCGGCACCTAACGCCTTCTCGGTGTAACAGATAAAGCTGGTGCGCTTTAAAAAGCTGTCTACCGAGAGCGGTGAGAAAAACCGCGCCGTACCACTGGTGGGCAGCACATGGTTGGGCCCCGCGTAGTAATCCCCCAGCGGCTCGGGCGAGTATCGGCCAAGGAAGATAGAACCGGCGTTCTCTAAGCGACCGAGGTACTCGGTGGGGTTTTCGGTCATTACCTCCAGATGCTCCGGCGCAAGCTCGTTTGCAAGCTCCACCGCCTTATCCATACCGTCGCACACAATAATCGCCGAGTAATCGGCAAGGGATTTTTCGATGATATCCTTACGGGGAGCGAGCGCGGTCTGCTTTTCAAGCTCCGCCAAGGTTTCGTCGGCAATGCGCCTGCTGTTGGTAATGAGGATAGCGGATGCGAGTACATCGTGCTCGGCTTGGCTGAGCATATCCGCCGCAAGGTAGGTGGGGTTCGCGCTGTCGTCGGCGACAATCAGGATTTCGCTCGGCCCCGCCACCATGTCTATATCCACGATCCCGTATAAAAGCCTTTTGGCGGTGGCCACATAGATATTGCCCGGGCCAACGATCTTATCTACCTTGGGGATTGTTTCGGTGCCGAAGGCGAGCGCCGCAACAGCCTGCGCCCCACCCACCAGAAAGATTTTGGAGATACCCGCCACATAAGCCGCCGCGAGGATATCGGGGTTTACCCCTCCGCTTTTGGCGGGCGGGGTAACCATGATAATATCATTAACACCGGCGATGGTCGCGGGGATGGCGTTCATCAGCACCGAAGACGGATAGGCCGCCGTGCCGCCCGGTACATACAACCCGACCCGATGCAGACCGCGCACCTTTTGCCCCATCAGCACACCGTCCTCGTTGGTTACGGTAAAGCCGTGCTGAAGCTGCTTTTGGTGAAAACGTCGGATATTCTCGGCGGCATGCTCAAGCGCCGATAGAAACGCCGGGTCGGCATGCTTCACCGCGTTTTCGATTTCCTCCTGCGGAACCTGCAAAGGCTCGGGCAGCACCTTATCAAACCGAAGGGTGTAGTCCAGCAGCGCCTTGTCGCCCTTCGTGCGTACTTCTTCTATAATCTCCGCAACCCTTGCAGAAACCTCTTTGCCGGTTTCGCCGCTTCTTGCACGCAGCGCGGCAATCAGCTTTACTTCATCGGTGCCGTTGGCATTTACTACGTTTATCATGGCGTCCTCCCATTGTATCGTGGAATCTTCGGTAGCGTTAGTACGTTCTTTACGTAAGATGGCTGCTCATCCTGGCAAGCAGGGTCTCTATCTCGGTTTTTCTAAGCTTCAGGGAGGCGGTGTTTACAATCACCCGCGCGGAAATCGGGGCGATGTCCTCAATAATCGTAAGCCCGTTTTCTTTGAGCGTTGTTCCCGTCTCTACAATATCCACAATCGCGTCTGCCAGCCCGATAAGCGGCGCAAGCTCCACAGAGCCTTCGATCTTTACTATTCCTACATCCATCGCCTTGGTTTCAAAAAAGGCACGCGCCACATTCGGGTATTTTGTGGCGATGGTTTTAACATTGTAGCCCGCATAAAAATCGGTGTCTTTGGGGGCGGCAAGCGCAAAGCGGCAGCGCCCGAACCCAAGGTCCAGCATCTCATAAAACGAGCGGCCCTGCTCCATAATGGTGTCCTTGCCCACAACGCCCAGGTCGCAGGCGCCATGCTCCACGTAGGTTATCACATCCGCGGCCTTGGCGAGCACAACCTCAAGGTTTGCATCGGGGATATACAAGATGAGCTTTCGCCCTTTATTGATTAGTACGTCGCAGTTAAAGCCCATCTTTTCAAACAGCTTTACCGTATCGTTTTCAAGCCTGCCCTTGGTTAGAGCAATTCGCAAAGGTTTCATGCACAGTTTCCTTCCCAGCATCGGCAGCACATTATATTGTCAGCTCGTCAATTTGGCCGTGCACATGGTGCAGCCTTGGAATACCCTTTTGCTTTGCGTAGTTCTTTGCCTCCAAAAGGGTATCAAACAGGCAGTACTCACACCGCAAGCCACTGCTAATCAGCTCTTTTTCATGGGCTAGCCCCTGCATCTGATACTCAGCCTCGGCAAAGACGAGCACATCCGTCACGCGAAGGGCAACCGTTTGGTCCTCCTTGGAAAGCGCCGAGGCGATTGCCGAGATATCCGCCGCAAAACCGATAGCGGGAAGGTTTAGGCCATAGTCGGCAATCAGCGTATCGTATCGCCCACCCGATAGCACCTGCTCTCCGCAGCCCTCGATGTACCCGCGAAAGATAATGCCGGTATAATAATCCTTACGGTGTACCAACCCAAGGTCGATAATCACCTTTTCGCTCAGGTTTAAGCGCGAAAGCTCGTCGTAGATGCCCTTGAGGTAATCGAGCACCTCTTTGGTTTCGGGGCTTTCAAAAAGTGCCGCCGCTACGTCGATAACCTCGTCGCCGCCAAAGAGTGACGGCAGTTTTCTAAGGGCAGCAAGCGCCTTTGTATCCTCAATCGTATCTAAAAGGTCGTTTAGAGCGGCATAGTTTTTGGTTTCTACAAAACCTCTAATCTCTTCTCTAATTTCATCCGATACCGGCAGGCTCTTGGTGAGGGCATTAAAAAAGCCGATATGACCGATCTCCAGCCGGAAATCGATGGAATCGCAGGACATCAGCGCATCCAGCGCCGTGACAATCACCTCTAAATCCGCGCGGCGGGAGCTGGAGCCGATAAGCTCAATACCCATCTGCACCACCTCGTCGCTGCGGCCGGAAAGGCTTTTGGTCATCTGGTAAACATCCTGATTATAAAAAAGCCGGATGGGCAGTGTTTCGTTTCTTAGGCGGGTGGCCACCAGCCGCGCGATGGGCGCGGTGGAATCCGGCCTGCAGACCAGCAGCCTCCCCTTGTTGTCGGTAAGCTTGTACATACCTTCCTGCGGAAAGTGGAGGGTGTCGGAGGCAAAAACGTCGTAAAACTCAAGGCCGCCCGTTACCACCTCGTTGTACCCCCTGCCCAAGAACAACTCGCGCAAAAGCTTTTCGTATTTGCGGCGCGCCACACATTCCTCAAACAGCAGGTCTCTTATGCCCTCAGGCGTTATTGTGTTATAACGCTTCATCGCTTTAACCTTACCTTTCCGCCAAAAGGATAACACCATGATCCATTGGTAATCGCTTTAGTATGCTAATATACTACCATGATGAAATATTCCTGTCAACCACTCTGATAAAACGGCTGTGATTTTCAGAACGTTGTATAATCAGAACAAAGAAAGCTGGCTGGTTTTTGGCAAACCTTCCAATGCCCCCGCATTATCCAGTATCTCAACCACAGCCTTGGATACCCCTGCCTTCGCGGCGAAATCATCAACCGAGAGAAATGGCTCCCCATCACGGGCTGCTTGCAGGTTTTGCGCGGCGCTTTCTCCTACGCCCTTCAACGAGCAGAACGGCAGCCGTATCTTACCGTCCTCGCACAGGTAGCTGGTGGCGTGCGATTTATAGAGGTTTACGGGCAAAAAGCCCAAGCCTCGCGCGAGCATCTCATTGACCACCTGCAGCGATTCAAAGATGCCGTCCTCCTTCGCCGAGCGCTCGTTTTTGCGCACCTTAAGGTCTGCCAGCATCTGCATGACGGCGCGCTTGCCCGCCACGGCGCTTTCGGCGTCAAAATCGCCCCCGCGCACGGTAAAAAACGCCGCGTAAAACTCCAGCGGATGGTAGATTTTAAACCACCCGAGGCGTATAGCACCGATTACATAGGCCGCCGCATGTGCCTTGGGGAACATATATTTAATCTTTAAGCAGCTGTCGATATACCACTGCGGCACGTTATGGTCGAGCAGCGTTTGGATGATTTCGGGCGTAAACTCCTTCTGCGCCTTACCCTTACGGGTATACTCCATGATCTTAAACGAAAGCTTTTTATCTACGCCCTTATAAATAAGGTAGGTCATGATCGAGTCACGCGTTCCGATAACCTCCGAGATGGTGCAGATATTCTTTTTAATCAGCTCCTGCGCGTTGCCTAGCCACACGTCGGTGCCGTGGGAAAGCCCCGATATCTGCAAAAGGTCGGAGAAATTCTTCGGCCTTGCGTCCAGCAGCATCCCTCTTACAAAGTCGGTGCCCATCTCAGGCAGCGCGAGCGAGCCGGTTTCGCAGTCGATATCCTTCGGCTCCACATCGAGGGCCTCGGTGGAGGTAAACAGGCTGATTACCCTAGGGTCGTTGAGCGGCACGTCGTTAATCTTGATGCCGGTCAGGCGCTCCAAATGCTTATAAAGCGTCGGCACATCGTGCCCGAGTATATCAAGCTTCAGGATGGTATCATGCAGCGAATGGAAGTCGAAGTGGGTGGTGGTGACGCCCTTCTCCTTTTGGTCGGCGGGATGCTGAATGGGGGTAAAATCGGTGACATCATACCCCGCCGGGATAACAACCATGCCGCCCGGGTGCTGGCCGGTGGTGCGTTTTACGCCGAGACAGCCGCTGATGAGCCTGTTTTCCTCCGCTTTATGTACCACGCGCCCATGCTCGGAAAGATAGTTCTTCACATAGCCGTAGGCGGTTTTTTCGGCGACGGTGGCGATGGTTCCTGCCTTGAACACGTTGTCGCTGCCAAACAGCTCCTCGGTGTAGCGGTGGGCGGTAGACTGATATTCACCCGAAAAGTTTAAGTCGATATCCGGCGCTTTATCGCCGTCAAACCCTAAAAAGGTTTCAAACGGGATGTCGTGACCGTCCTGCTTATACTTGGTACCGCACACAGGGCAGTTTTTTTCGGGCAGGTCGAAGCCCGAGCCTACCGAGCCGTCTAAAAAGAATTCGCTGTTTTTGCAGTTTGGGCACACATAGTGGGGCGGCAGCGGGTTTACCTCTGAAATGCCCGCCATGGTGGCAACAAACGACGAGCCCACCGAACCACGCGAGCCTACGAGATAGCCGTCGCTTTCGCTTTTAAACACCAGCTTTTGCGCAATCATGTAAAGCACCGCGAAGCCGTGCTTGATAATCGAGCCAAGCTCTCTCTCCAAGCGTGCGGAAACCACCTCCGGCGGGTTGTCGCCGTAGATTTCATGAACCCTCGCCCATGTGATACGCTGCAGCTCTTCCTCCGAGCCCGGGATGCTCGGAGGGTAGGTTCCGTCGGGTATGGGGAGTATTGTTTCATCCACCAAGTCGGCAATCTGGTTGGGAGCCTCCACAACCACCTCATAGGCCTTTTGCTCGCCGAGGTAGGCAAACTCCTTGAGCATCTCTTCGGTGGTGCGTAGGTAAAGCGGGGGCTGATACTCGGTATCGGTATACCCCTGCCCCGATAAAAGAATCTTTCTGAAGATACCGTCCGCCTCATGGAGATAATGTACGTCGCCGGTGGCAACGCAGGGCTTGCCCAGTGTTTCGGCAAGCTCCACAATCAGCTTGTTATATTCTATCAGCTGCGCTTCGTCCTTCACCTTCCCGCTTCTGATTAAAAAGTCGTTGTTGGTGAGCGGCTGAATCTCTAAAAAGTCGTAATACGAAGCGATATCGAGCAGCTTCTGCTGGCTCTTGCGTTCAACAATTGCCCTGTAAAGTTCTCCTGCTTCACAGGCTGTTCCCAAGATCAACCCCTCGCGAAGCTTGGTGAGCTCCGATTTTAAAATACGCGGTTTCTTATAAAAATGCTCGACGTGAGACTTTGAGATAAGCTTATAGAGGTTTTTAAGCCCCACTGGATTCTTTACTAAAATAATTTGGTGGTAGGACGGCAATTTCTTATAATCCTCCACCACCAGCCCGCCGTTGATGCCGTCTACCGTTTGAATTCCGTACTGCGTTTTCATGGTATCAATGAAATTGAGATAGATACCAGCAAGTACCGCGGCATCGTCACATGCGCGATGGTGGTTGAAATCATCCAGCTTTAAGGCCTTTGCTACCGTATCCAGCTTATGATTGTTTAAATCGGGCAGCAGGGCGCGCGCAATCGGCACCGTATCCACCGAGGTATAGGCGCAGCTTAAATGGTAGCGCGCAAGGGACGTGGCTAAAAAGCCGGTGTCAAACGCCGCGTTATGGGCAACCAAAACAGGGCTTTCCCCGCAGAATACGAGAAAATCCCTTACCGCCTGCTCCTCCAAAGGCGCGTCCTGCACCATCTCGTCGGTAATGGAGGTAAGCTCGGTAATCTTTTCGCTAATGGGCCGCTGCGGGTTGACAAAGGTGGAAAAACGGTCGGTGATCTCCCCGCCTTTTAGCTTTACCGCACCGATTTCTATAATGCGGTCATTGTACGGCGAAAAGCCGGTGGTCTCAAGGTCAAATACCACCGTTTCATCCTCAAGCGGTATTTGGGTGTCGCCCTGCACCGCGTCCAGCGAGTCCAGCACCAAGTAGGCCTCGACGCCATAGATCACCTTAAACTGCCCGCCGCCCTTGCGGATATCCTTAACGGTATTCATCGCCTCCGGGTAGGCTTGTACCACACCGTGGTCGGTAATGGCAATCGCCTTATGGCCCCATTTGTAGGCGCACATGATCAGGTCTTTGGCGCTGCTCATGCCATCCAGCGCCGACATGTTGGTATGGCAGTGCAGTTCTATGCGCTTAACCTCGGCATTATCCTGTTTCTTGTACTTTTGCGCCGTCATAATATCCAGCGGACGCAGGTTTACCTCGTTATCGTACTTATCAAACCCCGCGTCGCCGCGAATGATGATGGTCGTACCGGCTTTTAAGGTGTCCAGCTTCTCGACCTTCTCCTTATCCTTTGCTTTATCACAGATGAGCTTTAAGGTATTGGAGCCGGTATAATCGGAAAAATCGATGGAATATATGTACTTGGATTTATCTCGGGTCTCCTTTTTATCGTTTGTCAGCACATCGCCCCACACCACCACCTTGCCGGACTCGGCATTAACCTCCTCGAGATGGATGGGCTGCTGGTTGATGGCCTTGCCGATGAGCACCTGCTGGCTACCCGGAATAATGGGTAGAGCGGAAAACACATTATCTTGCGAAGCAGAGGACCTTGCCGGTTTCTCCGTCTGCCTTGCAGGGCGCTGTTCACGCTCCGCGGCAGGCATTGGCGGCGGAGCCTGCTGCGGCTTGGCAGTATCCCTTAAAGCTGCCGGTACAGACGCCGGTATGGTACCGATGTGCGCGGCCTGTTCACCCGAAATCTCGGTCACACCGCAAAAGGCCACCTCGCGGCTTACACAAAACTCATCCTTGATCAACTGCCGCAGCGCGATATCAAAGCCGGTTTGCTTAAGTATCTTCAGCCCGCCGCAACGCAGTGTAATCGTTACACAGCTACTTGTAACCTCAAGCGTTGCGTCATCGAGAAAGCCGTTGACTATCTTCCCTTTTTTACGCAGGCAGGCCACTAACTCCGGGAAATAATCCGAGGTGAGCAGCGTCTCGTGGTAGCGCGGATATATGGTAACAGCCCGAAGATTCATCTTGGCGGCTATCAGTTCTTCCAGCTCTGCAAGTTCTTTTTTGCTGATGGTCTGCTCAAACTCGGCCGCCACACCCAAGGTGTTATTTTCATTATCGATATTCAAGTGCAGTATCTTGCCTTTGGAGATACCCTCCGAAAGGCAGACGTTGCCGATGATTGCGCCAAAAAGTGAGCCTAGGGTTCTTTCCATCGTCCAGTCCGTGCCTTTCCAGCCTAATGCCATTGATAAGTAGTTAGGTGAAGTTACATCGTTTCAATCTCAGCAAGCAGCGCGGTGATGATATCCTGCTCGGGAACCTTCCGTACAATCTGCCCTTTTTTAAACAACAGCGCTTCCCCGTTGCCGCCCGCGATGCCGATATCCGCCTCGCGCGCCTCTCCCGGGCCGTTCACGGCACAGCCCATGATAGCCACCGTAATATCCTTATGAATATCGGAAAGCGCCGCCTCCGCTTCCTTCGCAAGGCTGATGAGATCGATACTGGTGCGGCCGCAGGTGGGGCAGGAGATAATGTTTACCCCGCCGTAAAGCTGCAGGCCTTTCAGGATATCCTTTGCCGCGTACACCTCTTTTACCGGGTCGTCGGTGAGCGACACCCGCACGGTATCGCCGATATCCTCAAGCAACAGCGGCGCGAGCCCTTCGGCGGACTTGATGATGCCCATGCGCTCGGTGCCCGCCTCGGT
Organism: Bacillota bacterium; assembly: GCA_023391875.1. Lineage (GTDB taxonomy): Bacteria > Bacillota > Clostridia > Oscillospirales > Ruminococcaceae > Acetanaerobacterium. The sequence goes on from JAEWAB010000005.1 coordinate 17,861, forward strand.
AACCCCAAGGTGCAGCGGATAGCTGCATCGCTCAGCGGCTAAGCGGTAGGCCTTTACCATGGTGCGCACGCTGGAGGACTTCATAGACAATACAATATCGTCGAAGTCAAACCGGTTGAGCAGCCCAGCGTGGTACAGGGCACTGTCGCACAGCGCCTCGGGGGTCGGAGCGCCGTACCGCTGCAGAATCTGCTTTTCAAGAGAGCCGGAGTTTACCCCGATACGTATCGGTACCCCTTTTAATCGGCAGGCATCCGCAACGCTTTTCACGCGATCGTCGCTGCCGATGTTGCCGGGGTTCAGACGAATCTTGTCCACCCCCGCCGCAACCGACTCCAATGCCAGCCGATAATCGAAATGGATGTCCGCCACAAGCGGTACATCCACATTCGTCTTTATTGCAGCAATCAGCCTTACGGCCTGCATGTCGGGAATAGCCACGCGGATAATCTCGCAGCCGGCATCCATGAGCGCTCTTGCCTGCGCGATATTGCCTTCTATATCGTCCGGCTTTGCGCAGAGCATCGACTGTATGGCAATGGGGCTGCCGCCGCCGATGGTAAGCTTACCGACGGAAACCTTTTTTGTATGAAACCTGTCTGTCATAAACTCTACCTACCTTCCGCAAAAGGGCTTAGCCTTTAAACAACCGTATAATATCATTAAAGGTAACAAAGATCATCAGCAGTATCAGTAATAAGAACCCTGCCGTGTGGATATAGCCCTCATACTTGGGGTTAACGGGCTTTCTTCTGATAATCTCCACAAGCAGGAACAACAGCCTGCCGCCATCGAGCGCGGGCAGCGGCAAAAGGTTAAAGATGCCCACGTTGATGGTGATAAACGCCACCAGTGAGAGCACCGGCTCCCAGCCGATGGCCGACGCCTGCCCGATTGCCTTTGAAACGCCGATCGGCCCCGAAAGCTGCTGAACGCCGAACCTGCCCGTTACAAGGTCGAGCAACGAAATCCAAACGATTCGGCCGATGGTGAGCGAATAAAAGAACGACTGCTTCATGACCGTAGTGAAGGTCTTCTGTACTGGGTAAACCTTAAAATCCAATCGGATAGACTGCCCCAGTTCCTCGTTCTTTTCTACCGGGAACGGTACGCTGTTGAGGGTAATATCTTTACCGTCGCGTTTTACCACAAAATCTGCCTTGCCGTCGGAATCGCGGACAAGCGCAAAGATAATGTCGTAGTCTATATGAATGGACGTGCCGTTGATCTTTAGTATCTCGTCGCCCGTCTTCAGCATGCTGTTGCTGGTAGCCGCGCTATCAAATACAGCAATCGTTCTGGAGGCGATGGCGTCTTGGTTCATGGTTAGAATCAGTACCACGATAAAGCCAAGCACCAGGTTCATGAGCGCACCGGCAACCACCACCAAGATGCGGCACCAGATGGGACGGCGGTTAAAGGCGTGGTCGTCGTCGCTGTGTTCGTCTTCACCCTCCATGCTCACAAAGCCGCCGATTGGGAAAAGCCGAAGCGCATACTTTGTTTCACCCTTATAAAATTTTAAGACTGTAGGGCCCATACCCAAGGCGAACTCGTTTACACGAATGCCCGTGAGCTTCGCCGTTGTAAAGTGCCCAAGTTCATGAATAAAGATAATAGCACCGAATACAAGCACCGTTAACAGGATGGTAACAACAATATTCAACAAGCGCCACCGCCAATCATTTTCATTTTATCTGTGCCGCGCGGTATACCAATTGATAACATACTCCCTCGCGGCCTTATCGGCCTTAAGGATATTTTCCACCGTGAGCGGTTCCTTTATGGTGATCGCATCTACCGCAGCGGCTACCAAATCGCCGATATCGGTAAAGCGTATCCTTTCATTTAAAAATAGTTCCACCGCCTGCTCGTTCGCCCCGTTGGCGATACAGGGGGCAAAGCCGCCTTGAGCAAAAGCTCGTTTGGCGGTAGTCAGGCAGGTAAAGGTAGCATTGTCCGGCTTAAAAAAGGTAAGCTTGCCGTATTCCGTAAGGGAAAGACGCTTTGCGGGAGAGGGTTGTCTGTGCGGATAGGTTAACGCGTATTGTATCGGAATGCGCATATCCGGCACGCCAAGCTGCGCGATGACCGAACCGTCGGCAAACTCCACCGCCGAATGGAGTACACTTTCGCGATGCACCACCACCTCTATCTCTTCGGGTGTAACGCCGAAAAGCCATGCGGCCTCGATGATTTCAAGGCCCTTGTTCATCATGGTGGCACTGTCTATGGTAATCTTGGCACCCATGCTCCAGTTAGGGTGTTTAAGCGCCTGCGCCGCCGTTACGCCTTGCAGTTGTTCGCGGGACCATCCGAAAAACGGCCCGCCGGATGCGGTGAGCAGGATGCGGCTGATTTCGCCCTGCTTATTATTGCCTTGCAGGCACTGAAATATCGCCGAGTGCTCGCTGTCTACTGGCAAAATGGAAACCCCGTTTCGCCGCGCCGCCTCGGTTACCAACGCGCCGCCCGTTACCAGTGTTTCCTTGTTGGCAAGCGCAACCGTTTTTTTTGCGTCTATCGCCGCCATGGTGGGCAGCAGACCTGCGATGCCGACAATGGCGTTTAATACCATGTCGTTTTGGGGCAGCACCGCAATCTCGCACACCCCCTCGGTACCATAGAGCACATGGGTGCTCGTATCGGCAAGGCGTGTCTTTAGGGTTTCATAAGCCTCTTTGTCACACACGGCAACCAGTTTGGGCTTAAACTCCCTAACCTGCTCCTCTAAAAGAGCGCTATTTTTGTTGGCGGTAAGCGCCAAAACAGTAAAACCGCCATGCCTGCAAACATCAAGCGCCTGCGTACCGATAGAGCCTGTGGAGCCTAGTATGGATAATTGTTTATTATTCACCATCTATACCAACATTTCTAAGTAGATTAGCAGCCTTGCAACAAGCCACATTCACCCATCATAAAACGCTGGATAAATGTGGCCTTCTATAACTATCTGATTACGATGGGGTAAAATGTGATAATGAGATAAAGCAGCGGGGAAACGAACAGCACACTGTCAAACCGGTCCATGATGCCACCGTGCCCCGGGAGGATATTGCCGTAGTCTTTGATGCCTGTTTGTCGTTTTATTACCGACGCAAACAAATCGCCCAGGATACCGGCGACGGCGCAAACCGGCGCAGACAGCGCAAGCATAAGATAGGATACTTGCAGCGCGTCACCCATATACTGCCGGATAAGCGTGTAGGCATAGCCGATCAGCAGGTAACCGAGCACAGTGGTGATGATACCGCCCACAGCGCCTTCCACCGTCTTTTTGGGGCTGATCTTGGGGGCGAGCTTATGCTTGCCAAAAAAGCTTCCCACAAAATAGGCGCCGGAATCGGCAAGCCACCCACCGCCCAACACCAGTATATAATAAAATATGCCGTCGGGGTAGAATTTATCACGGATAACGATAGAAACCGAAAATACCACCGGAATAAGCAGCGACACCATAAAGGCGGTGCAGATTTGCGGCAGCATATATTTCTCATGGCGTGCCAGATATACAATACCCAGTATCATTAAAAAGGCTGCCGCCACGGCAATCATAAAGTGCTTAAGCGGCTGTAAATGAAGCAGGGGGAAGATTAAAGCAAAAACCGCACTGACCGTCATCATGAGCTTGCTTGTCACATATTGCGTTTGGTAAAGCATCTCATAAACCGCCAGCGCAGAGATTATGCCAATCAGCAGATTGAACATTGGCGTTTCAAAAAACAGCATGGCGACAAAAAGTAGGATTAGTGCAATGGCGGCTGTCGTTAACCTCTGCCTCAAAACTTATATCCCTCCAAAGCGTCTGGAACGTTTGGCGTATTCCAGCAGAGCCGTATCTAAATGGTTAGGTTTAAAGTCGGGCCATAAAACATCCATGAACACATACTCCGCATACGCCGACTGCCAAATCAAGAAATTTGACGTTCTGCGTTCACCGCTTGGGCGGATAATCAGGTCGGGGTCTGGCTGCCCGCAGGTATACATAAGGCTGGACAGGTATTCTTCCGTAATAGCGTCAGGGGTAATCGCTCCCGCCAGAGCATTCTTAGCGGCAAGCTGCGCCGCACGAACGATCTCCATGCGCCCGCCGTAGTTGAGTGCTATATTTACCACAATGCCGTCACAGTCTTTAGAGAGTGCCTCAACCTGCGCCATCTTTTCTACAATATCGGGTGCAAGCCTTAATCGGTCGCCGATAAAATTCGTTCTGTAGTTCTTGCGCTCCCCGGCCTTGTCTTTTTCAAAAACCTCGTCGAGATACTCACGCAAGAGGTTCATGATGGCATCTACCTCGGCCTGAGGGCGCTTCCAGTTTTCGGTGGAAAACATGTAAGCCGTGAGGTACTTAATACCGATGAGCTGACAATAATCTACCAGCCCTCTGAACGCCGCAGCACCATACCGATGCCCTACCTGCCTTGGCAGGCCACGCTTTTTTGCCCACCGGCCGTTGCCGTCCATAATAATACCGATATGAGCAGGCAGTGCACCTCGCGCCGCAAGCTCTTTAATGTTTTCAGCGATTTAAACCAGCCTCCACGCAGTAATACTAATTCTTCTACCCCGCCTTCGGTGGGGTGCAATAACGCTTTGCGTTATTGCACAATGAGTATTAAGCGGTAATTCGGCAGCTAAAAGCCGCCCACACCGTTTGTATAACGGCGTGTTTGGAATATAGTATAAGCACTAGATTTCAAGGATTTCCTTTTCTTTTTCGTCACACATCTTATCGATAAGCTTGCAGTATTTATCGGTGAGGTCCTGTACCTGCTTCTCGCCGTCTTTCAGGTCATCCTCGGTAATCTCGTTGGCCTTCTGCATCTTTTTTAGTTTATCCACGCCGTCACGTCTTATTGAACGGATAGCCACCTTGCACTCCTCGGCATACTTGCTCACACTTTTGCACAGGTCTTTTCTGCGCTCCTCGGTGAGCGGGGGGAACACCAAACGAATCACACGCCCGTCGTTCTGCGGGTTAATGCCGATGTCGGAGGTTTGAATCGCCTTTTCTATAGCCCTGAGGGTGGAAACATCCCACGGCTGTATGGTGAGTATTCTTGCTTCGGATACCGAAACGGCAGCCATCTGGTTAATGGCCGTGGGAACGCCGTAGTAGTCTACTGATACTCTATCCAAAACGCTGGGGTTTGCCCTGCCGGCACGCAGGGAATGATATTCATTTTTAAGGGCTGCGATGGATTTCTCCATTTTGTCGGTAAGCGCCTTTAATTCTTCCTTCATCATCGTCAACTTCCTCTCTCCAAACTCTATTCTGTTTACAAGGTAATTAAAACATTATTCAGCTTTATGCTGAAGGGCTAGTCTTAATGAACTTCCTTCTGAACCAGGGTGCCTATCGCTTCCCCGCATACAGCCCGCACAATGTTTTGCGGGTCCTCTATGCTGAACACCAGAATGGGGATATTGTTATCCTTACACATGGATGCGGCCGTGCTGTCCATTACCGCAAGGTCTTTGTTCAGCACTTCGGCAAAGGTGAGGGTGTCGTACTTCACCGCATCGGGGTTCTTTACCGGGTCGCTGGTATATACGCCGTCCACCATGGTCGCTTTAAAGATAATATCGGCATCGATCTCTGCTGCGCGTAAGGTAGAGGCGGTATCGGTAGAAAAGAAGGGGTTGCCCGTTCCGCAGCCGAATATAACGACCCTGCCCTTTTCAAGATGCCTGACCGCGCGGTTGCGGATATACGGCTCGGCAATCGCCTGCATTGAGATAGCGGTCTGAACCCGAACATCAACCTCCATCTGCTCCAATGCATCGGCTAAGGCCAGCGCGTTAATCACCGTGGCAAGCATACCCATATGGTCGGCACGCGTGCGTTCCATCTTCTCGCTGCTTCTGCCCCGCCAGAAATTACCCCCGCCAACCACAATGGCAACCTGAACCCCGAGGTCGTGCACCTGCTTGATGCTCTCACAGATGGCACATACCACATCGTAATCAAGCCCGTGTTTTTTTTCGCCTGCCAGCGCTTCGCCTGAAAGCTTAAGCAGTATCCTGTTGTATTTTGGCTTCATGAACAGAAACATTCCTTTCGGTTTATAGGGATAAGGCTGAAAGTAAATCTTCAGCCGCTGGTTTACTGAATTTTAGATATTAAGCCAGAAAGCCTAAGATAGAATATAGGTGATTTTATAGATATTTACATATCCTGATAATATCACTAACGTTTATTTTACAATAACACCGGTACAAAGTAAAGGGAATATCTTTGCGAAGCTATTAATTTTTCCTTGCAAAACGGCAGGAATATGCCCAAACAAAGTAAATCTTTCCGTAATTGAAATATGCCGCCGTTTGGTCTATTATATACATGTAAGGTTCAATTACGGAGGTACTCTCATGAGGATAAAGGAGCGCGCGGTAAAGATCGTAGAGGCACTGGAGCGGGAATATCCGGCGGCAATCTGCTCTCTTGAGTATGAAAGGCCCTACGAACTGCTGCTTGCCACCCGCCTGTCGGCACAATGTACCGACGCCAGGGTGAATATTGTCACAAAAGAATTATTTCAAAAGTATCCTACCCTGCAAAGCATCGCCGAGGCGGAGATAGCGGTCATAGAAGCGATTATCAAGCCTTGCGGGCTGTACAAAACAAAGGCGCGGGACCTTGTAAACATCTGCCGCGAGCTGATAGCCCGCTTTAATGGCGAGGTGCCCGATACCATGGAGGCGTTATTATCCTTAAGCGGCGTGGGGCGGAAAACTGCCAATCTGGTTTTGGGCGATGTCTACCACAAGCCCGCGGTGGTTTGCGACACGCACTGTATCCGCATCACAAATCTGATGGGGTTGACCACAACCAAAGACCCGCTTAAATGCGAGCTGGAGCTTAAAAAGCTGCTCCCGCCCGAAAAATCCAACGATTTTTGCCACCGCATGGTGCTGCACGGCAGAGCGGTTTGCCGGGCACGCGCGCCGCAGTGCGGTATCTGCTGCGTTCAGTCGCTCTGCACATATGGCATAAAAGCGTTAAAACCAATCCGCTGATAGATTTACTTGAACTAACAGAATAAATAACGTGTAAAGATATTGACATACATCACATGAACATGTATACTGAGGCTGACAATTAAAACAGGGGTGCTGAGGTTCGGCTGAGATGAAACTACTGCGGTTTCAAACCCTATTACCTGATCCGGATAATGCCGGCGTAGGAAGAATAAATTACTTTATGATTCGTTCGTCATGCTTATCCGGCATGGCGATTTTTTTATGATCTCGGCAACAATATGGATGTTGAGCATTAAACGCTTTGCCGGTAGTACTGAGGCTTTGTTTTAAGATTGTCGCATTATAGTTTACTTAGGAGGAACCATTCATGGAGAAAAACAAGACCAGGCTTCTTGCCGAAAGCGGATTGATGATTGCCCTTGCAGCCATCCTTTCGCTGGTTAAAATCTTTGCGCTGCCCTTCGGCGGCTCGGTAACACTGTGCAGCATGCTGCCGATTATGATTATCAGCTACCGCAACGGGGTTAAGTGGGGGCTGTTCACCGGCATGGCATACGGTATCGTACAGCTGCTGATTGATATTCCCTCCGGCATTTTTAAAGGCATCACCCTCGGTTCCATCGCCGGTATCATCGTTTTTGACTATCTTATTGCGTTTACCTGCCTCGGGTTGGCCGGTATCTTTAAAAAGGTTATTAAAAACCAGTCGCTTGCCATTCTCTGCGGCGTTATTTTGGCCGGGCTTGCTCGTTATCTTTCACATGTTATCTCTGGCTATATCTTCTATTCTTCCTATGCCGAGTGGTTTTTCGGTCAGGATGGCTTCACCCTTGGCCAGACTATCCTTTCAAAGTATACCGGTACGACGCTTTCAATCATCTATACCCTATTCTATAACGCCACCTTCATGGTACCCGAGATTATTATTACCTCGATAGTGGCGGTACTGATTGGCGGTATCTTTACCCTTACCTCCAAGAAAATAGCCGCGAAATAATAGTATTTCTATATACTCAAACGAGCTGCCCTATGCTTATTGGGCAGCTCATTTTTTGTTTTGTCTGATTATACGTTATTCTTAGCAAGCTTTCCTTGGGCTTTCTGCTCAAACTTCTGCTGATTAAGGAATACTCTTGAATGGGTTCCCTCACCTATTTTTTCGATTTCATCAAACGCCGTTACCTTAAAGTCCACCCGTCTGCCCTCTACGCCGGTTATTTCGGCCTCGGCGTATACCTTCATGCCAAGCGGGGTAGCCGCGATATGAGTCACACTGATAGCCGAACCCACGCTGATGGTGCCGGGCTCCAAAAACTGCTGCAGGCAATCGCTTGCGGCACTCTCAATCAAGGCAACCATCATCGGGGTGGCAAATACCTCCACAGCGCCGCTTTTTACATTCTTCGCGAGCATCTCCTCTGTTACAACCCATTCCTGCCTAAACCTTGTTCCAATGATAATCTCCATAATTTCCTCATTTAATATTGATATTATTTTAACAACACAAACTACAAGAAAGCCGGAACCATACACCCTACGGCTCCGGCATAGTGGCTGTGTATTCTAAAGCGAATAGATATCGGAGCACTCGAGCAACTCCACGCCGTTATGTTTAAACATCTCTACTGCTTTTTCGTTGTCTACAAGCCGCAGAATCACGTAGGCCTTCTCCCCCTTGCGGCTTACAAAGGCATACATATATTCTACCCCGATATCCGCATTATATAGGAGCTTAAGCGCCTTGGCAAGGCCACCCGGCTTATCGTCAATACCGATGGCGATTACCTGAGTGAGCGACACGGCGAAGCCTGCCTCCTTGAGGGACTTCTCGGCTTCGTCGGGGTTGTTGACAATCAGCCGCAGGATACCGAAATCGGTGGTATCCGCAATGGAAAGCGCGCGGATGTCGATCTGGCGCTGCTCGAGGATAGTTGTAATCTCGGCAAGGCGCCCGGGCTTATTCTCAACAAAAACAGAAAGCTGCTTGATAAACATGAATATCCCTCCGTCATCATAGATTATGGCTTACGTCATATACAAATATAAGTTTATTATATCATAAACGTAAGTACGTTTATAATATAATCGTCCATTCCCACCGGTTGCCCCGCAGGGGCGAGGCGGGTGAACCTAAAAGTATAATAAGCGCAAAACAACTGCTTTCGCCTAATGCGCTTATTATATCACAGTTTAAACTAGCACGCGAGCCAAAACAGTTATATCTTGCGTTTGTCTATAACGCGTTTGGCCTTGCCCTCCGAACGCTGAATGGTTTTGGGCTCAACCAGCCGAACCTTTGCGGCAATGCCGAGGGTAGACTCTACCGCCGCGCGTATCCTGCGTTCCTGCTCCTCAATGTGCCTTACCGCATCCGAGAACATCTGCTCCGACATCTCGACCTGAATCTCAAGGGTATCCAGATTATCCACCCTGTCTACAATCAGCATATAATGCGGCGCGGTTTGGCCGAGAGAAAGCAACACGCTTTCCACCTGTGAGGGGAATACGTTCACGCCGCGGATGATGAGCATGTCGTCCGTTCTGCCGCAGGGCTTGGTCATCTTCACAAAGGTGCGCCCGCAGGAGCACTTCTCACGGGTGAGGGTGGCAATATCCCTTGTGCGGTAACGGATGAGCGGCAGCGCCTCTTTGGTAATGGCGGTAAACACCAGCTCGCCCTGCTCGCCGTCGGGTAGCTGCCTGCCGGTTTCGGGGTCGATGATCTCCGCGATGAAATGGTCCTCGTTGATGTGCATCCCCGTCTGCTCGCTGCACTCAAACGAAACACCCGGCCCCATAACCTCCGAAAGGCCATAGATATCATACGCCTTGATGCCGAGCAGGTTTTCGATCTCTTTTCTCATCGGTTCCGTCCACGGCTCGGCGCCGAAGATACCCGCCTTGAGCTTGAGCTGCGACTTATCGATGCCCATCTCCTTCAAGGTTTCACCAAGGTAGAGCGCGTAGGACGGTGTGCTGCAGAGAATGGTGGAGCCGTAATCGAGCATAATCTGTATCTGGCGCTGGGTATTGCCGGTTGAAACGGGGATAACCGAAGCCTTGATGGCCTCGGCGCCGTAATGCATCCCAAGACCGCCCGTGAACAACCCGTATCCGTAGGCGATATGTACGAAATCCTTTGCACTGCCACCCGCCGCAACGAGCGAACGCGCAATAATCTCCTTCCATACCTCTACATCGTTCTGGGTATAGCCCACTACGGTCTGCTTACCCGTCGTGCCGGAGGACGCGTGAATTCGCACGATTTCATCCATCGGAACCGCAAACATTCCAAAGGGATAATTGTCTCGTAAATCCTGCTTTACGGTAAACGGGAGCTTCGACAGGTCGTCTACACTGCGAATATCGTCGGGTGCAACGCCCATTTCGTCCATCCTCGCCCTAAAATAGGGCACGTTTGCGTATACCTTGCGAATGGTCTGGGAAAGCCTTAGGGATTGCAGGCTTCTGATTTCATGAAGCGGTGCGGTTTCAATGGCGGGTGTCCAGTAGTTTTGAGGCATCACTTATTTCCCCTTTCATCTGTTGTTGCATGTCTATATTTATTCAGCTGCGTTTACACCGATGTCAAACGCCCTTTGGTTAAGCTCCAAAAACTTTGCGGGCACACACTCGGCAATCGCTTTTGCCCATACCTCTTTTTTAAACTGCAGGTGGTGTGACAATACGCCCATCAGCACCACATTCACCGATTTGGCGTTGCCCGCCTGTAAGGCAAGATTAAGGGCATCTACCTCCACCAGACGTATGCCAAGCGCCTTGATTTTACCTTCAATATCCTCTGGGTAGCTGGCCGCACCTGTGATCACCGGCATGGGGTCGATATGCTGGCTGCTCACTATAATGGTACCGCCCTTTTTCAGATAAGTGATATATCGCGCCGCTTCCAGCAGCTCAAAAGCGATAATCAAATCCGCCTCCCCGGGCTCTACCGTCGGGGAGTATACCTTCTCGCCATACTTTACATAGGTGACAACCGAACCGCCGCGCTGTGACATGCCATGCACCTCGGAAACCTTGGCGTCGTAACCCTGGCTAACCAGTACGTGCCCGAGCAGCTTGCTGGCAAGCAGCGAACCCTGCCCGCCGACGCCTACGATCATAATGCTTTTTACATCGTTTGCTGATTTATTCATCCCTGCTTCTCCTCCCCTGTGCTGATGGCGCCGAACGCGCAAAGGCCCTCACACAGTCCGCAGCCCACACAAAGCGTCGCGTCGATACCGGCCTTGCCGTCTTCCATGCGAATGGCCGGGCAGCCGATTTTAAAGCAGGCACGGCAGGCGCGGCATTTTTCCCGGTTAACCTCATACGGCTTGCCATGCTTTACATGTTTAAGCAGTACGCAGGGGCGGCGTGCTATTACCACCGAAGGCTCGCTTGCCGCAAGCTCCTCTTTGATAACAGCCATCGTATTCTTCACATCGTTCGGGTCTACCACGCGCACCCTTGATATGCCCACCGCCTCACAGAGTTTTTCGATGCTGATTTTAGCGGTAGGGTCTCCCTTAATGGTATAGCCGGTGGTGGGGTTCTGCTGATGCCCCGTCATGCCCGTAATGGAGTTATCCAATATAAGTACCGTAGAGATACCCTGATTATAGGCGATATCAATCAGGCCGGTAACGCCCGAGTGCATAAAGGTGGAGTCACCGATGACCGCAACGCTGCTCTGAGCTGACTGCTCTCCCCTTGCCTTATTAAAACCATGTAGGCCGGAGATGGACGCCCCCATGCAGATGGTGGTATCCATGGCCGAAAGGGGTGGCGCCGCGCCCAGGGTGTAGCAGCCGATATCGCCGAAAACCGTGACGCCTAACCGGTTCAGCGCATAGAACAGCCCCCTGTGCGGGCAGCCCGGGCACATCACGGGCGGGCGCGCGGGTACCGTCTCCTCAAAGCTTTGAATGTTGGGTTTTTCGCCCAGCATCTTCTCACGGATAAGGCTCTGCGAATATTCACCGATATAGGTAAACAGCTCTTTGCCTGTAACGTCAAGCCCCAGCTTCCGGCAGTGGGTTTCAATGACATCGTCCAGCTCTTCTATAATGTAAAGCTTATCAACTTTACTTGCAAATTCACGGATGAGGTGTACCGGCAGCGGGTTGATCATGCCAAGCTTTAAGTAGCTCACACTGTCACCCAGCGCTTCCTTCGCGTACTGGTACGCAATCCCAGCGGTGATAACGCCTACCTTCAGGCTGTTGTATTCAACCGTGTTGATGACCGCCGTTTCGGCGTACTCGATAAGCTTTTGCGTGCGCTCCTCCACCGTCACATGCTTCGGCTTTGCAAAAGCGGGCATCATCACATACTTGGCGGGGTTCTTTTTATACTCTTTCAGCGGAAGGTTCTGCCGCTCCGCGGTTTTTACAATACTTTGAGAATGCGAAACCCTCGTGCTCAAGCGCAACAACACAGGGGTGTCGAACTGCTCGGAAAGCTCAAAGGCGAGCTTCGTGTAGTTCTTGCATTCCTCTGAGTCGGACGGCTCGAGCATTGGCACCTTCGCGGACATCGCGTAATGGCGTGAATCCTGCTCGTTCTGGGAGGAATGCATGCCGGGGTCGTCCGCCACGGCAATGACAAAACCGGCGTTTACCCCGGTATAAGATGCGGTAAACAGCGGGTCGGCCGCCACGTTCAGCCCGACATGCTTCATCGCGCAGAATGCGCGCGCGCCGCCGATCGAAGCGCCCAACGCCACCTCACAGGCCACCTTTTCATTCGGCGCCCATTCACAGTAAAGCTCTTCATATTTACAGGCGTTTTCGGTGATCTCGGTGCTGGGTGTTCCCGGGTAGCTTGAAACCACCCTTACACCCGCCTCATACAACCCTCGCGCAACCGCCTCGTTGCCCAGCATAAGCCCTCTCACTACTTGTTTTCCTCCTTGGTGTTTCGTAAATCAAAAACTCTTTTCGCCTTGCCCTGATACCGCTCAAGCGATTTGGGCTCGGCAAGCGTAACCTTTGCTTCAATGCCAAGCACTGTTTTAAGCTTTGCCTTAATGGCCTTCTGCAGCTTTTCCAGCTCGGAGTATTTCTCCAGCAGACTGGTATCCACCAGCTCTACCTTGACCTCGAGGGTATCCATAAACCCTTCGCGCCGTACAATAAGCTGATAATGTCCGCCCACCTGCGGGCAGGAAACGAGCACGCTCTCGATCTGCGACGGGAACACATTCACCCCGCGTATCTTGAGCATATCGTCGGTGCGGCCCATAATCTTGTCCATCCGCACATGGGTTCTGCCGCAGCGGCATACCTCATAGTTCAGGCGTGAAATATCCTTGGTGCGGTACCTTAGCACCGGAAATCCCTCTTTGGTAATGGTGGTAATGACTAGCTCCCCCGCCTCGCCGGCCGCGAGGTTTTCTCCCGTCACGCTGTCGATAATCTCGGGGATAAAATGGTCTTCGGCAATGTGCATCCCGTCACGGTATTCGCATTCGCCCGAAACACCCGGGCCCATCAATTCGCTCATCCCGTAGTTATCGGTGGCGAAGAGGCCCCACGCCTCTTCGATTTTATCCCGCATCTCGGGCGTACAGCCCTCCGAGCCGAACAACCCAAGGCGCAGCTTGAAGTCTTCTTTGGCAAAGCCCATCTCCTTCGCAACCTCCGCCATGTAGAGTGCATAAGACGGGGTAGAAACCAAGGCCGTTGTGCCAAAATCCTTCATCAGCATGATGTGCTTTTCCGTGTTCCCGCTGGAGGTGGGCACCACGGCTGCGCCAAGCCGTTCAAGACCGTAGTGCAGGCCAAGCGCGCCGGTAAACAGGCCGTAGCCAAACGCGATCTGCACAAGGTCGCCTTCCCGCGCACCCGCAGCCGCCACAATCCTTGCTACCAGATCGCTCCAATTATCGAGGTCCTTTTTGGTGTATCCCACAACGGTGGGCTTGCCGGTGGTGCCGGAGGATGCGTGTATGCGCACGATTTTGTTCATCGGCGCGGCAAACATCCCAAACGGATAGGTGTCGCGTATGTCCTCTTTGGTGGTGAACGGTATGTATTTTAAGTCACTCAGGCATTTGATCTTATCGGGGGAAACCTTTGCGTCATCAAACTTCTTCCGGTACATCGGCACCGTTTGATAACAATAGCTCACCATCCATTTTAACCGGGTAAGCTGCAGCTCCTCAAGCTCCCTTCTGCCCATCGTTTCAAGCTCTTTTTGCCAAAACATGAGTAATCCTCCTGCTTTCGTCATGATATCACGCAGTCTAAACTGCTTCTGCAAAAACAACAGAATGCTAAACCGCATGGTACCCACACGGTTTAGCAATTATCTGTACTATCGTTTGGTGATACGCGGGGTATACTATACCTTCGCAGTCTCTGTGGTCTGCAGTGTATAGTCCTTGTTATAGAAATGCTCTTTTGCCGTCTCTTCCTCGGCGCTTAACTTTTTGCTCAGCTTGCTGCCGATAAAGCAGGCTGCAAACGAAGCGGCTATAGAAATCACCCCGTAGATGGCGGAGTTTGCGGATTTAAAGCCGGACGCAACCGCAAGAGAGGTGCAAAGTAGCGGGCCTGCAATCATGCCGGCCCACGCGCCCGCGCGGTTGATGCCGTTCCAATACAACGATAACAGGTAGGGCGCTAAAAATGCTCCGGCAACGCTGCCCCACGAAAAGGCCATGAGCATTAAGATGGGGGATTTATAAGAAGCAATGAGGTAGGATGCGGCAATGAACACCAAGCAGAGGATTCGTGTTACAAGCAAGGTTGTTTTCTTGCTCATCTTGGTGAAGATGGTCTCCTGCAGAAGGTCGATGGAGATAGCCGAGCAGGAGGTAAGCGTAATGCCCGAAAGGGTGGAAACCGAGGCGGACAGCACCAGTACCAGTACGACGCCGAGCAGAACGTTCGGCAATGTCTGCACCAGAATATCCGGCACCATCAGGTCGTAGTTGGCGGCCCCGTTCACCTGCGGTACCTCAGTAAAAAAGATGCGTGAGAGCGAACCGATAAAGTACGCGCCTACCGCTATCACAGTACAGAATACCGTAGAGATAACGGTACCTGTTTTTACGCTCTTTTTATCGGCAATACCGTAATACTTATGTACCATCTGCGGCAGCCCCCAGCTGCCGAAACTGGTGAGCAGCACTAGGCTTGCTACCCCAATAAAGGTATTCCACGTAAAAGTGGTCAAGCCGCTTTTACTCATTTCATCATACACCTTTGCAACGCCGTTTGCAATGCCACCCACAGCATCGGCTCGGGTTACGAAAAAGATCATGGCCGCTACGCCGCCCAGCATGATAATACCCTGAATGAGGTCGGCCTGAAGAGAAGCAACATAGCCGCCCACCACAAGATACACTGCCGCAACCACGGCAATACCCAGCATAGCCATATGATAATCGATGTTCAGTACCTTTTCACACAGGTAGCTTAAACCCGAATATACCGAAGCGGAATAAGGCGTCATAAAGATAAAGATGATAATTGCCGCATAGATCTTCATGCCCTTGCTGAAAAAGCGTTTCTCAAAGAGCTGTGGCATGGTCTTAATCTTCAGCCTTCTTGTAACGTCTCTGGTGCGTTCCGCAAGCACTAACCAAGCAAGGAGAGCACCAAACAGCGCGTTGCCAAGGCCTATGGCAAGCGCCCACAGGGCAAAATCCCATCCGGAACGCCCGGCGTACCCTATAAATATTACCGCGGAAAAATAGGTGGTTCCATACGCAAACGCCGAAACCCATGGGCCCGCGCTGCGCCCGCCCACCACAAACGAGGTGAGAGAATTAGCCTTTTTGGCACTGGCCACACCTACCGCAAGCATCAGCAGAAAATAGATTCCAACAATAACCCATATTGTCATCGCAATTCTCCATTCTGCCGCTGTGCATCGGCAGGTTTGATGAGGAAGCCCGTCTTATCAGGCACAGTGTAATACTAATTCCAATAAGAAATAAACCGTAAAAATTCTTTACAAAAGGCATAAATAGGGCCTTTTGCTCAAATTTTTTCTATAGTTCTAATTGAAATAAGTATAATGAATAAGACATAAAATACGATTTACCTGTTTACCACTTTTTTGCGTTAAAGCAACAATAGAATAATAATACGACTGCTTGTACAAACAGTCAAGCAGTCGTATTAAGAAATAAAAAATTTTGTATACTTAACCGAAAAAGGTGTGCTCAATAAATATCTTTACACCAATTAAAATGAGCACTACCCCGCCGAATATCTCTGCTTTGTCCTTCAGCAGCCCTCCAAAGCTTTTGCCAAGGTAGGCGCCTGCAAGGCACACCACAAAGGTGATGCCGGCAATCATAGACGCCGAATAGAGGATGCTAACGTTCATGGCGGCAAGGCTCACACCCACAGCCAACGCGTCAATACTGGTAGCAACCGCCTGTATAACGATGGTTTTAGCCGTTATTTTATCAATCGAGCATGCCTCATCCGCTTTTTTGCGCGCGCGGATGGTCTCAACGATCATCTTAATACCGATAAAACTCAGCAGCACCAATGCCACCCAATGATCGATCTTTTGGATATAAACGGCAAAGGCCTGCCCGGCCAGCCAACCGAGGCAGGGCATAATACCCTGTGCCAGCCCAAAGGCAAACGAAAAAGATAAAGCCTGCCTAAATTTCATCTTGGCAACGCACATGCCGTTGCTCACGGATACCGCGAAAGCATCCATGGCAAGCCCCAAGGACATTACCAGCAAGGTTAACAAACTCACGCTACAACCCATTCCCCTCAATATGACAATGCTTAGCAATAAATTCAATTATATCAGCCGTACAGGCGAAAGACAATAAAAAATTGACGTTGTATTCGTTAAGCTCCCTGAATCACTGATTATTCACAGAAACTTAATTGAATTGACCATAAAAATACAGTAAAATCATATGTATGAGTTTATCGATACAGCAAACAGGATGTATTTCCATGGCGAAAAGGTGATGGATTGTTTGGTTATATAAGACCGCTCAAACCCGAATTAAAGATAAAAGACTATGAGGTTTACCGCTCGGTTTATTGCGGGCTGTGTAAGGAACTGGGGCGTACCTACGGGCCTTTTGCCAGACTAACTTTAAACTACGATTTTACCTTTTTGGCGCTGCTTGAGCTTTCTTTGCAGGACTCCCCTCCTTGCATAAAGCGTAAACACTGCATGGTTCATCCCTTCACAAAGAGAATGTGCTGCCAAAGCTGCAGCGGTCTAAAGCTTACCGCCGCCGCCGCAATGCTGATGGTATACTATAAAAATCTCGATAATCTGCACGACAGCGGGTTAATGGGCAAGCTTACCGCGCTGCTATTGTACCCTATAACAGCACTTTCCAAGCGAAAGGCCGCCAAGCTTTACCCTCAATTGGATATAATAATCGGTGATGCAATCAACAGGCAGACGCAGTTGGAAGCGTCATATTGCGCAAGCATCGATGCGGCCGCCGACCCCACCGCTTCCGTTCTTTCAAAGATATGCGAGATGTTTTCAGATAACCCAAAGGAACAGCGCGTGCTCACCCGTTTTGGCTATCTTACCGGACGATGGGTGTACCTGATAGATGCTCTTGACGATTTAGAGCAGGATGCCAAAAGCGATGGATATAATGTATTTATGCTTGCCAATTCGATTAAAGACACGGATAAACAAGCCTTTGCACACATAAAAGAGAATGCCGCAGCTACCATGAACCTGACACACGGCGAGATAACGAAAGCCTTTCAGCTGCTAGACTTAAAACAGTTCGCGCCGATTTTGGATAATATTCTTTTTTTAGGATTGCCTAATACGCAAGCGATAGTGATAAGCCCTAAAAGGAGCAAAAAACATGACAGATCCTTATAAGATTCTTGGTGTTTCCGAAACTGCGACCGACGCGCAGGTCAAGGATGCGTATCGTGAGCTGGCCAAAAAATATCATCCCGACACCTATGCCAACAACCCGCTTTCGGACCTCGCCGAAGAAAAGATGAAGGAAATCAACGAGGCGTATGATACCATCATGAATATGCGCCGCACCGGCAGCAGCTATAGCGGCGGTTCCACCGGATATACCGGCTCTGCGCAAAGCGGCTATGGTACCTCCTCACAGTTTGCGGATATCAGACGGTTGATCAACAGCAATCGCACCATTGAGGCAGAAGACCTGCTCGACGGTATCCCTCAGTCTGGCAGGGACGCGGAATGGCATTTCTTGAAGGGCAGCATTCAATATAAAAAAGGATATCTGGATGACGCTTACGTGCATTTCAGTACGGCTTGCCGATTAAACCCCAATAATGCCGAATACGCCTCGGCGCTCAACACCTTAAACTTTCAGAGAGGCGGCGGAACCTACCCGGGACGAAACGGTGGCTACCGCACAAATACACAACCTATGGTGGGTTGCTCCCCCTGTGACCTTTGCTGCGGCCTGATGTATGCGGACTGTTGCTGTGAATGTATGGGCGGTGACTTGATTGACTGCTGCTAAGAAAAACAGAACCAGCTTTAAGGTTGCATTGGGCGGTATTATTACCGCCTTTGCTTTGGTCGTTATGCTTGCAACCGGCGTGATCCCCATCGGCACCTACACCTTCCCTGCCCTTGCGGGTATCCTGCTGATTGCGGTAGTGGTCGAGCTGGGGGAAAAATGGGCGGCTGCGGTATTCGCGGCAACGGCTGTACTGTCGCTGCTGATTGCGCCGGACCGTGAAGCAGGCCTACTATATCTCTTTTTTTTCGGGCACTACCCCATTATAAAATCTCTCATCGAACGGCTGCATAACAGGGTACTAGAATGGGTGCTGAAGTTTGTTGTTTTTAATGCCTGTGTGCTTACCTGCTACGGCATTATTTTTTATGTGCTTCAGATGCAATATGTAATAGAGAGCTTTCAGGAATTCGGGCAATACAGCCTGCTAATATTTCTGGGGGCTGGAAACCTTGCTTTTTGGGTATATGACCTTGCGCTTACCAACCTAATTACCTTTTATATAAAATGGATTCGTGTAAAGGTGCTCAAGCGCCTGTAATGACAAAGCCTATGACAAGAAACGGATTATCCGTCAAAATGAGGTTCCTCGCAATGAATAATAGAGTATCAAGATTCTTTATACTGCTGCTTACCGTGCTGTTCTGCTTTCAGACTACGATATTTGCGCTGGCAGAAGGGCAGGAAAAGCCCCAAGAGATTTTAAATGCCCTCACCTACCTTTCAGAAGGCGGCAGCGGGCGTTGGACGGCGGTTTCTATCAATGCCGCCGGAAATGTACCGGACGAGGCCCTTGCACTGAGCATTCGGGACGAAGTAAAAAACAGCCTTACGTCCTCCAACCCCAAAGTAACCGATATCGCTCACGATATTCTTGCACTCTCGGCATGCGGTTATGATGCGGTAAAGTTTGAAAATACAGACCTTACAGCAGCATTGTGTAATAGTGATAAAATGCTTGGGCAAGGCGCAAACGGGCCGATCTACGCTCTGATGGCTCTGGATTCCAAAGACTACATAACCCCTGAAAATATGAAATGGAACCGGGAAACCCTGTGTGACGCGATTCTTTCCTTTCAAAAAGAGGATAGCGGCTTTTCGCTTAACGACAGTATGGATGCCGATGTGGATGTGACCGCCTACGCGCTGATTGCACTTGCACCATACACCGAAAAGCAGAAGGTATCAGAAGCGGTAAACAACGGCTTACAATGGCTAAGTGCCAATCAAAACGAAGATGCGACCTTCTCGTCTATGGGTATTGTAAACAGTGAAAGCACAGCGTCTGTCGTAATCGCGCTCATCAGTTTAGGCATACCAATTACCAGCGAATTGTTTACCAAAGACGGTGTGTCTGCCTACGATGCGCTGCTTACGTTCCAAAATGCGGACGGCGGTTTTGCACACCTACAGCAAGAGGATAGCGATCTCCTTGCCACCGAGCAGGCAGTTATGGCTATGAGTGCGGTGTGCTTTGGTAAATCGCCCTTTAAACTTGCCACAGTTCCCCCTCCCGCAGAAAAGTCCTTTATCTCGTATACCTTTTTGTTGATATTGGCTGCCGCGGTCATTTTAATTGGGCTTATACTTTTCTTTTTACTGAAAGCCATAAAAAGGCATCAAAATAAAGATAATAGCTTAAACAATTCAGGTGAAATATGAAAAGATCCATTGGCTTATTCATCTGCTTAGTCGCTTGTATATGCCTTTTGATGTCCTGCAGTGCGCAGAAGCAGCCAGGTAAACCGGCGGATGCGCCCATGGCAGTGGCTATCAGCATTATTGGCGCTGAGGGTGAGCAGGTACTGCCCCAAACCGAGGTCGGTATTTTTGAGGGAAATACCGTTTTGGATGTGCTGCAATATGTCGCAAAAGAAAACGATATCCAGCTTGAGGTTGCAGGCTTAGGCAAAACCGCCTATGTCAAAGGCATTGATAACCTGTATGAGTTTGATTATGGCGCTGCGAGCGGCTGGATGTATACGATAAACGGTACGGACAATAAGCCTATGGTTAGCTGTGGTGCTTATGAGCTTAAGAACAGCGACCAGATTGAATGGATTTATGTTACCGAAGCGCAGTAGAGCGCTAGCTTGTAATAATCCTATTAATTTGTTAAAATTGCAGGGTAGAAATATGGGGAGGGCAACTGTGTGACTTATATCTATTATATCATGATGGCTGTAATACTGGTTTTAGGGTTTTTATTAAGCTATAAGGGACAAACCAAACGTAAAAATTTGATCTTTCTCGGTATATCCTTCGTGATGCTTGCCGGTATAGCAGCGATACGTTATGAAGTTGGCGACGACTATTATAATTATATGATGATATTTAACCGTGTAAAGGACATGCCACTTACAGATTGTTTTACATACAATCAGGAACCGGGCTTCTTCCTTTGGTGTAAGCTTATTCAGCTCTTTACGGTAAATTTTCAATGGTTTTATGTTGCCAGTACCGTCGTTACCACTGCTTTGGTGCTTTTATTTATCTATAAAGAATCAAAATTACCCGCTTTGAGCGTTTACCTCTATATGTCTATGATGTTCTATTATTGGTCACTGAGCTTAATGCGTCAGATCTTTGCGGCTGCCATCTGCGTACTAAGCGTGAAATATATACGCGAGAAAAAATTTATACCCTTCCTGCTTATTGTTTTACTGGCGGCTTCTTTTCATAAATCAGCGCTCATTATGCTGCCGGTATTCTTTATCGCGCAGATTAAATTTAACTGGAAGTCGGTATCTATCCTAGGCGGCGCAGCGCTCATCGGTTTCATCTTTGCACCGAATATCATGCAGTTTGCAACAAAGATACTTAATTCCGCTTATACGGATGCTTCCAAATACGCACATGGCACTGCGATTGTCTACGGTATCTTCCCTACGCTTGTATTTATTGCGGCATGGTGCTTTAAGAAAAAACTGCTTGATCAAGACCCAACGAACAATATTTATCTAAACCTGATGTTCTATGCAGCAGTAATCTCGCTGTTTATTGCACGGGTGTTTATTGTGGAGCGCTTTGCAGTCTATTGTTTCCTGCCTGCGATTGTATTGCTGCCAAACATGGTGATGACCTTACAAGCGCCTCAAGAAAAATTAAAAGCAATTGAAGATGCAAAAGCGGAACAAAAGCATCTTAAAGGTACAGCGCTGAAAGTAAAACAACAGGAACTGGCAAGGCTCAGCGGAGAAGTAAAAGATTCAAGGGTTTTCTTTGGCTTTGCGGCAGGCTGTGTAATTGTCATTACGCTTTTTTACCATCTCTTTGGATTTTCCAATAATTTTTATAAGGTGCAGAATTATCAGACTATCTTTAATAAGCAGCCGACAGCGAAATTTACTACCCAGCGTCAGATGAACAAGGATTACCTTGATTCTATCGGTTATCCATCCTATGAGGTAAAGCAGTAATGACATTCAAAATTTTGCTGAGAATTAATAGATAATTTACCTTTCCCTCTTGAAAACGCGAACTCGATATATTATAGTAGTATTAGCACTCGAATGTATCGAGTGCTAATACATTGTTGAGGTGATTTTATGGCAAAAAAGCAGTTTAAGGCGGAGTCAAAGCGACTTTTGGATTTGATGATTCACTCAATATATACGCATAAAGAAATCTTCCTGCGCGAACTGATTTCAAACGCCAGTGATGCTATTGACAAGCTGTACTTCCGCTCACTCACCGACACTACCGTCGGCTTAAACCGTGAGGATTTTGAAATAAAGCTTGCCGTAGATAAGGACAAGCGTCTGCTTATCATCTCCGATAACGGCTGCGGCATGACCAAGCAAGAGCTTGAGGATAATCTGGGCGTCATCGCCAACAGCGGCTCTTTCGGTTTTAAAAACGAACACAAAGATCAAAGCGATATTGAGATTATCGGGCAGTTCGGTGTTGGCTTCTATTCGGCGTTTATGGTAAGCAGCAAGGTAACGGTAATCAGCCGTGCGTTTGGTTCGGCGGAGGCTTATCGATGGGAGTCTACAGGGGCCGACGGCTATACCATCGAGCCTTGCGAAAAGGATAGCTTCGGTACCGAAATCATCCTTACCGTTAAGGAAGACGCGGATGGCGAAACCTACGGCGAATACCTTGAGAGCTATCATCTTTCATCTATTGTAAAAAAGTATTCAGACTATATCCGGTACCCTATCACAATGGATATCGAGCAGGAGCATCTCAAGGAAGGTAGCAAGGACGAATACGAGACGGCTGTGGAGCATCAAACACTCAACAGCATGGTACCGCTCTGGAAGAAGACAAAGAGCGAGGTAACCCCCGAGGAATACAACAGCTTTTATAAAGAAAAATTCTTTGATTATACCGACCCGCTAAAGGTAATACACAGCAAAACCGAAGGCAGTGCCACCTATAATGCGTTATTGTTTATCCCCGGCAAGGCACCCTATGACTACTACTCCAAGGAGTATGAGAAGGGTCTGCAGCTTTACTCCAACGGCGTGTTGATTATGGAGCGCTGCGCTGACCTTTTGCCTGACCACTTCAGCTTTGTAAAAGGCCTTGTGGATTCACAGGACCTATCGCTCAATATTTCACGCGAGATGCTGCAGCATGACCGCCAGTTAAAGCTGATTGCGACCAGCCTGGATAAAAAGATTAAGAACGAACTGCTTAAGCTGCTCAAGGACGAGCGCGAAACCTACGAGAAGTTTTATAAGAGCTTTGGCCTGCAGCTTAAAATAGGCGCTTACACGGGATACGGCATGAACAAAGACCACCTGAAGGACCTGCTGATGTTCTACTCCGCCGAGCAGAAGAAGCTGATTCCCTTTGAAGAGTATATCGGTGCCATGAAAGAGGGGCAGGAGCACATCTACTATGCCACAGGGCAGAGTATCGAGCAGATAGCCCTGCTGCCGCAGACAGAGCTTGTGCGCGATAAGGGGTATGACATTCTCTACCTTACCGATGATGTAGATGAGTTCGCGCTGCGTATCATCGACGAGTATTCGGGCAAAAAGTTCAAGTCGGTTTCAGCCAACGACTTAAACCTTGCCACCGAGGATGAAACACAGGAGATTAAAAAGCAAAAGGAAGAGCACAAAGACCTGTTTGACTTTATGAAGTCTTCGCTTGACGGCAAGGTGCAGAACGTCACCCTTTCCAGCCGTCTTAAAAGCCACCCGGTATGCTTAAGCAGCGAAGGCGAAATCTCACTGGAGATGGAGAAGGTACTAAACGCCATGCCGGTAGACCAGAAGATCAAGGCTGACCG
This sequence comes from Bacillota bacterium, assembly GCA_023391875.1. Lineage (GTDB taxonomy): Bacteria > Bacillota > Clostridia > Oscillospirales > Ruminococcaceae > Acetanaerobacterium. Next base: position 41,566 of record JAEWAB010000005.1, read on the forward strand.
CGTGCTTGAGATTAACGCCTCCCACCCCATCTTTGAAGCTCTATCAAAGCTTTATGAGCAGGATAAAGACAAGCTCTCTGCCTATACTAAGCTGCTGTATAACCAGGCCTTGCTGATTGAGGGCATGTCGGTAGACGACCCCACGGCCTTCTCCAATGCCATCTGCGACCTCATGGTAAGCAAAGGTTAATAGGTTTAAAACATCAAAAGCCTCCGACGGGTTGACCCCGCGGAGGCTTTCATCATTTGATACTTATTTATTGTACAGGGAGATATTATTATCCTTGAGCACCACGTCGTGTGCACCGCCCTCAACAATACTGGTAGCGGAAACAAGGGTAATCTTTGCCTTCTGTTGCAGCTCGGGGATCGTTAAAGCACCGCAGTTACACATGGTGGAGCGAACCTTGCTCAGTGAAAGCGTCACGTTGTCCTTAAGGCTGCCGGCGTAGGGAACGTAGGAATCCACGCCCTCCTCAAACGAAAGCTTCTGGGCGCCGCCAAGGTCGTAGCGCTGCCAGTTTCTTGCGCGGTTGGAGCCCTCGCCCCAATACTCCTTCATGTAGGTACCGTTGATGTTCACCTTGTTGGTGGGGCTTTCGTCAAAGCGGGAGAAATAACGCCCCAGCATCAGGAAATCGGCACCCATAGCAAGGGCAAGGGTGATGTGGTAGTCGTGCACAATGCCGCCGTCGGAACAGATGGGGATATATACGCCTGTTTCTTCAAAATACTCGTCTCTGGCAGCCGCAACCTCTATCAGCGCGGTAGCCTGACCGCGGCCGATGCCCTTCTGCTCACGCGTGATGCAGATGGAACCGCCGCCGATGCCTACCTTTACAAAATCGGCGCCCGCCTCGGCCAAGAAGAGGAAGCCTTCTTTGTCAACCACATTCCCTGCGCCGATCTTTACACTGTCGCCGTAGGTTTTGCGGATAGAACTTAAGGTGACCTTCTGCCACTCGGAGAAACCCTCGGAGGAATCGATGCACAATACATCGGCGCCCGCCTCAACTAAAGCGGGTACACGCTGCTCAAAATCGCGGGTGTTGATACCGGCACCCACGACATATCTTTTAGAGGAGTCCAGCAGTTCAAGCGGATTCTCCTTGTGCGAGGAATAATCCTTGCGGAAAACCATATAAATCAGCCTGCCGTTATCATCTAAAATCGGCAGCGAATTAAGCTTGTGATCCCATATAATATCGTTGGCTTCTTTCAGGGTCGTGTTCTTGGGCGCATACACAAGGGATTCCAGCGGGGTCATAAAGTCCTTCACCTTGGTATCAAGCGCCATACGGCTTACACGGTAATCGCGGCTTGTGACGATACCCAGCAGCTTGCCGTTCGCTGTACCGTTGGTGGTTACCGCAACCGTGGAGTGGCCGGTTTTTTCTTTTAAATCAAGGATATCCTGCAGCGTTGCTTCGGGCTGAATGTTCGAATCGCTTACCACAAATCCGGCCTTATAGGCCTTTGCCCGTGCAACCATCGCAGCCTGATTTTCGATAGACTGTGAGCCGTAGATAAAAGCAATACCGCCCTCCTTGGCAAGTGCCACCGCCATCTTGTCGTCGGATACCGACTGCATGATGGCCGAGGTAAGCGGTATATTCATAGAGATAGGGGCCTCTTCCCCCTTTATAAACTTTACGACAGGGGTCTTCAAGCTCACGTTACTTGGTACACATTTATCGGATGAATAGCCCGGTATGAGCAGGTATTCACTAAAGGTATGGGAAGGTTCCGAAAAATAATACGCCATTGTATATAGCTCCTTCTTTATTCTTCTCGTTCTTTAATTATTTTTGCTATTATACATCAAAAGCGGCAATATCTCAAGCCTAAAATCACTTTTTTATTAGGAGTTATACATAGGAACGTACTACAATGGCTCTTCGCACAAATTCGCGACATAATGTTGATGTTTTCTATCTTTTTTGCTTATTAACTTAATCCTTGGCTTGCTCTCTGAGCATGGTTTTGGTCGCGATGAGATTGACGCCAAGCCCGAGAAGGTTACGCAAAACAACGTCCCCGAGATGAACGGGCGCGTTTACTGTGATGCGGCTTAATTCTTCCATTGCGCGCAATAGCGTCTGCTTCGGAATATCCCTGTCTGTTTTTACCGGCAGGCGCGGGGTAACGGCGCCTGCAATCTTAACGGTTGAGGTAAGTACTCTGGTGGGATTCGTCAGTTCCTTTTGCCCATAGGCAATGCCTCGTTCGCAGCCGTTGCCGGTTACCTTATAATTCTGGGCCTCATCAACCTTCAAATGGCACCCCTTTGGGCATACAATACAGATAAGCTCTGTCAACCCTTTTCCCCCTCCCTTTCAACCGAAACGGTAATCGTTCCTTCCCTTATACGGTCAAACAACTGTTTTGGGAATACGATCTTCTCCATCTCACCGGGTGCCAGATGCTCCCGCTTAAAAGAGGCGAGCGTCTCTGAACCTGAACTTACAACAATCTTTGCATCTTGATAGACGTTGTTTACCCTAAAGAACAGCTCGGCAAACTTCTCAATCTTCTGCGTTCGCAGCCTTTGGGGGACGGTATAGGTTACACCAGAGCCGTTTGTAACCTCCACCGCTTCCCCTGCATCCGATTCTTGCTCCTGCTTTGCCGCAAGTGCCGCACTTTTGCCCGCTCGCAGGGCCTCGGCGGTAACGAAATCCACAAGATCATGCACATGCACCACATTACCGCACGTGAAGATGCCATTAACGGACGTCTCCATATTCTCGTATACTACCAAACCATTGGTTCGCTTATCAATCTCAAGCCCAGCCGCGCGTGAAAGCTCATTTTCGGGTATCAACCCCACCGAAAGGAGTACCGTATCACAATCGAAAACTATCTCGGTGCCTTTAATGGGCCTTCGGTTTTCGTCAACCTTGGATACCGTCACCTGCTCTACGCGCTTATCGCCTTTGATATCGGTGATGGTATGGGAGAGATACAGCGGGATGTCGTAATCATTCAGGCACTGCACAATGTTGCGGTTTAAACCGTTTGAATAGGGCATCAGTTCCACACACCCGAGCACCTTCGCACCCTCGAGCGTCATTCTTCGAGCCATAATAAGCCCGATATCGCCCGAGCCCAAGATCAGCACCCGCCTGCCTACCATATAGCCGTGTATGTTCACATACAGCTGTGCCGTACCGGCGGTAAAGATACCGGCGGGTCGGTCGCCCGGTATCCCGATGGCACCCCTTGTACGCTCCCTGCAGCCCATCGCAAGCACTATGGCTTTCGCCTGTAACTGCATATACCCGTTTTTGCTGTTTACGGCGTGCACCGTTTTATTACGGGTAATATCAAGCACCATGGTATCAGTCATCACCTCTACCTTGGTTTTCTCGGTAAGTATATCAATAAACCTTCCGGCGTATTCCGGCCCTGTCAGCTCCTCTTTAAAATAGTGTAGGCCAAAGCCGTTGTGGATACACTGGTTGAGTATCCCACCCGTCTCATGATTGCGTTCTATCATCAATACCTTCTCGGCACCGTTTTCATAGGCTGCTATGGCGGCTGCCAGACCCGCGGGCCCGCCGCCGATGACGATCACATCGTAGTTCATACTCCGCATTCCTTTCAAAGTGATTGGTATATTTATAGGGCGACGTTATCCTTGGTCGTACCTGTTATAATGTTCATACCGTCACGGTCAAGCGGCACTTTCCAAACAGGCAGGCCAAGCTCCCGTGCGATAATCTCCTGCACCCTCGGCCCGCAAAAGCCGCCCTGACACCGCCCCATACCGCAGCTGCAGCGGCGTTTTACCCCGTCTACCGAGACGGGCGACAGCGGGCGGTGCAAGGCATCTACAATCTCACCCTCCGTCACCGTTTCGCAGCGGCAGACTACCTTGCCGTACAGCGGGTTTTGCCTGATCATCTCCGCGCGCCCGTCGGCAGACATGTATTTAAAACGGTGTACACGGCGCGTATCCATAAACGCTTCCTTTTCATTCAATCGAAGCCCTGCACGGCCAAGCATCCTTACCACATCCGCGGCAATGGCGGGGGCGGCGGTGAGGCCGGGAGACTTGATGCCCGCTATATTAAAGAACCCTTTCTGTGTTTTAGACTCCCCTATGATAAAATCGTCACTGTCTGAAATCGCCCGCAGCCCCGCAAAGTTGCGGATGGACTCCCGGAAGCTGATAGCCGGAACGGACATCGCCGAAAAACGGCGCACGTACTCCAGCCCCTCGGCGGTGGTGCCGACATCGCCCGCTCGGCCCTCCTCGGCGTTTGGGCCAACAATCAGGTTCCCATGCACGGTAGGCGCTACGAGTACTCCTTTGCCTACCTTGGTGGGGCACTGAAAGATGATATGGCTTACCAAATTCCCTTGATTTTTGTCCAGCAGATAGTATTCCCCTCTGGACGGGTGGATGGAAAACGCAGGCGGCTCTGCCATTTTGCTCACCTTATCGGCAAGTACTCCGGCGGCGTTTACCACATACTGTGCCTGATACGTGTTGCCTCCCGCCGTTATTGTAAAGTCATCCTCCCCTTTTTGAATACCGGTTACCTCGCTGCGCAGCAAGACCTCTGCACCGTTTCTAACCGCAGTCTCCGCGAGCGCTATCGCCAGCTCCCACGGGCTGACGACACCGGCGGACGGGGCAAGCAATGCGCCTTTCACCTCCGGGTTAAGGTTGGGTTCCAGTGTGAGTACCTGTTCTCTGCCCAGCAGCTCCAGTTCCGGCACACCGTTTTGCTGCCCTCTTGCATAGAGCAATTGCAGCGTGGCAAGCTGTTCGTCGCTCAGCGCTATTACCAGTGAGCCTATCTGTTTATAGGGTACATCCAGCTTCGCACACAACTGCTTGATCAGACGGTTGCCTTCCACATTGTACCGGGCCATGGCGGTACCGCTTTCGGGGTCGTAGCCCGCGTGAACAATCGCGCTATTGGCCTTGGTGGTACCAAGCGCCACATCGTTTTCTTTCTCCAGCAAGACGACCTTTAGTTTGTACCTGCTCAGCTCGTATAAAAGCGCACAGCCGCAGATACCTCCGCCGATAATTGCAACATCGTACATATCCGTTTCCTCCCATGATGTTAGTATAACGCAAAAAGAGCCACACATCATAAGGCCTGCCATACCGCAAACCTCATCATGCCTGACTCTAAAACTCTCAGCATCAACTATTCTCTTTGGTAATATTATATCACTCTAAAGATTATATCACAAGTGAAAATTTACACTTCGGGCGTATTGCTACATAAACCATACGCTGCGGTTGGTGGTGGAGATGGCCACCGCCCCATTATTTAAGGCGGAGATGATATCCTCCTTGTCGTTGATTAAACCGCCCGCGATCACCGGGGTGCTAATCATACCGCACAGCCGCCGAATAATCTTCGGCATGGTCCCGGGCAGAATCTCTATAAAATCTGGTCGGCAGGTTTCCATCTGCTTGATGATATTCTCAAAGGCGATGGAATCGATTAAAAAAAACCGCTGAATCGCGATAAGCGATAGCTCCTGCGCGCGCTTGATAAGCGCGGGCTTGGTGCTGATAATCCCGTCGGCCTTTGTATGCTGCTTTATATAGTCTACCGCAACCTCTTTGGCGGCCAAGCCCGCAATCAAGTCGATATGTACAATAGCGGTTTTTCCAGCGCGCTTGATGCGCTCTACGATATCGGTGATACTGCAAAGGGTGCCGAACAGTACAAAGATAATCCTGCTTTCGGACTGTAGGCAGCTCTCCAAGCCCTCGTCATCCTTTATTGCGGCAATGATCGGGCAATCATCAAAAAGGCTCGCATATCGGTTCACGGCAGCACATCTCCATTTCGCTTGAACATTTGGATAGTTTCTTAAGAGCGTAACCAAAATGTATGACTGTAAAACGTATTTTAAAATATGCTTGTAAATAATTATAACATATAACTCGATAAAAAGCTCATCTCTGCTCCCTGATATTTACCCTATTGACCTACCATTTGTCCAAAAAGATACAAAATCATGGTCGACAGCTGCTTCTTTCATGTATTATAATAAAACTAGGTCAATCAAACTGCTGGGAGGAAAGAATGAAGTGAGCGACGTAGTTTTATTGGTTGTTGATGTTCAGACGTTACTGGTTCAAAGTCACCCATATCATGAGCAAGCGGTCATCCGGAATATCAAGCAGCTTATCGCTGGCTGCAGGAATAAAGGCATTGAGGTGATATATGTCCGCCATGACGGCGGTATAGGCGACGAAATGGAACGCGGTACGGATGCGTGGCAGATCTATAACGAAATAAAACCTGAAAATGAAGATAAGATTTTTGAGAAGGAATATAATAGCGCATTTTTACACACCGGCCTAAAAGATTATCTCGACAGCAAAAAGATCAAGGCCATCATTTTAGTGGGCATGCAAACGGAGTACTGTATCGACGCGACCTGTAAAGCCGCTTTAGAGCACGGGTATCAGGTGATCATCCCTGAAGAAACGAACACCACTTTCGATAACGAGTATCTATCCGGAGAACAATTATATGAGTATTATAATTTTAAAATCTGGAACAGCCGTTTCGCAAGGGTATTGCCTATGCAGCAATTAGAACAAGAATTGTCTTGAAACAGATAATTTAAAAGCAGCGTGAGTATTGCAAAGGATGTGTTTTTTACGCCGGATATTTACATAAACTACGGCACCAATCTGCCCGACATCACCTACGAAATTATGAAGGCCGCCGATATTTCGGATAAGCTGAACCCCGGCATGACGGTGGGCATTAAGCCCAATCTCGTCGTATCGCGTCCCGCCGAGGGCGGCGCCACCACGCACCCTGAAATTGTAGAGGGCATCATCCGTTATGTGCAGGATGCCGGGGTGCGTAATATTGTCATACTTGAAGGCTCCTGGGTGGGCGATAGTACACAGCACGCCTTTAAAAACTGCGGCTATACGGCGCTCGCCGAAAAATACGGAGTAAAGCTCATCGATACCAAGCGGGATAAAGCCGTAACGCGCACCTGCAAGGGTCTGTCGCTTAGTGTGTGCGAAAGCGCATTGAATGTGGATTTTCTGATCAATGTTCCCGTCCTCAAAGGGCATTGCCAAACGGGGATGACCTGCTGCCTGAAAAACCTCAAGGGCTGCATACCGGACAGTGAAAAGCGGCGGTTTCATTCGTTGGGGTTGCACAAGCCCATAGCGGCGCTCAATACGGTGCTGCGCCCGTCGCTGCACATCGTGGACTCGGTGTGCGGGGATCTGTCCTTCGAAGAGGGCGGAAACCCCGTAGAGGCCAACCGGGTAATGCTTGGTTTTGATCCCGTACTGCTGGATTCCTACGGCGCGCAGCTGATAGGCTATCAGCCCGATGAGATCGATTATCTACGCTTGGCAAAAGAGTACGGCGTCGGTAGGTATGCGGGGCCCGATACTGAAATGATGGAGCTAAACGCGCAAAACCGCCCGAAGACCGGCGGACACAATAATATCGGCGCCAGAAAATTCAGTCCATATATTGATGCCGACAGCGCCTGCTCGGCCTGTTACGCCGCGCTCATCTTCGCACTGCACAAAACCGGCCCCGTTCGCGGGGAGCGTATAAAGATCGGGCAGGGGTTTCAAGGGAAAACCTGTACGGGGATTGGCGTGGGCAACTGTACAGCGGGCTGTGAGCGATATGTCAAAGGCTGCCCGCCAAAGGCGAGCGATATTGTAGCGATGATTGAAAATATCAACCATTGAGCCCGCCGCGGTGATTTCTTCCCTGACTACCTGCACAGTTAAGCCTCATTTTGTTATGGTATTCTTTTTGATAGACTAAGCCATATATCGACATGTATTGGTGAAAGGACAAAAGTTATGATTAAAAGAATAGGATTAAAAACAGCCGGCATGGCCAGTGTAATCATCGCTGTTATTACAATCATCATTCACCTGCTTGTAATACTGCAAATAATGCCTTATACCTGGATCAACGGAGGGCGGTCTGCATCCTTTGAAGCCGCAAGTCAGGCGTCTTTGGTAAGTATCGCGATACTGCTCATCTTTAGTTTCATCTATCTGTGGGCGGGCCAGATCATCCGTATTACAAAATTCAAAAGATTATTAACCGTCATTCTTTGGCTCATGTTTGCCTACGCATGTTTGGGCATCGTCATGCAGTTTTTAGGTACTCCCTTTGAAAAAGCTGTCACCGGTGTTTTATGCATTCTAAATGCGCTCGCTACCTTTCGGCTGGCTATTGAAAAACGTTAAACGATGTGAGTATAGACAGAACCCATCTTTTTGCGGTATTTACCTACATAAGCATTGGATGTGAAGACTTTAATGACAATCAAAGAATACTTCGTCAAGAAGATGCTTAATAACTGGGAAGAAAGAGACAATCGGATACTCGCCCGACAATCACTGCCTTTAGGCATTCGGCAGAAGGTTGATATCCCGTATATCGACGATGGCAATCGGGGGCATCTGCTGGATGTGTATTACCCGGAAGGGGCTACGGAAAGGCTGCCCGTCATTATAGACCTTCACGGCGGCGGTTTTTTATACGGCTATAAAGAGATGAACAGGCTGTACGGGTACCACCTTGCCAAACGGGGCTTTGTGGTGGTAAACATCAACTACCGTCTTGCCTTTCGGGATACCACTGTCCTTGGGCAGATACAGGATGTTATAGCAGCAATCAACTGGGTGGCTCACCGGCTTGGCCCCTATCACGCAGATACGGATAAGATTTTTTTAACCGGTGAGTCTGCAGGCGGGGTGCTGGCAGCCATGGCTGCGCTCATCGCAAAAAGCGAGCGTCTGCAAGGAATATTCCACGTAGCAGCAATGGATGCAGAGATAAAAGCTCTGGCGCTGATATGCGGCATGATGGGCTTTGACGAGCCTAGCATCGGCTACTGGGGCATGCGGTCGATGTGCTTTGATAAAGGCTATAAAAAGCAGGAATATTATCAGAATATGATTTTTGAGCATCTCCCCGAGCTCTCAGCGTTGCCCCCGACGTTTCTGTCGACCAGTGATGAAGACGAGTTGCGGCATATGACACTGAATTTTGAGGAGACCTTAAAAAAGTACGGCATAGACTATCAGCTGAAATATTATCAAAAGGTGCCCGATAAAAGGCTGGGGCATATGTTTAGTGTACTGCATCCTGATTATGACGAAAGCTGTGAACTGATGGATGCGATGACGAACTTCTTTCAAAAAGCAGCTTTAAAGCAAGATAAGACTGGGCTGCCACAGGCACTCAGCAATAGTAAAGCCGGAGTATAGAAACTCCGGCTTGCGTTTTAATCGGCTGTAGTTTATACGAAGTTTCATTTAAAGAAGAACTCGTATTACAGCATCACATATTCATCATAGGTGGTTACTCTGTCTCTCATGCCGTCGGGCTTTAGCTCGATGATACGGTTCGCTATCGTCTGAATAAACTGATGGTCATGGGAGGAAAAGAGCAAAACGCCTTTAAAATCCATCAGCCCGTTGTTAAGCGCGGTAATGGATTCCAAATCCAAGTGGTTGGTGGGCTGGTCGAGCACCAGAACGTTAGAGCCAAACATCATCATCTTTGCGAGCATACACCGCACCTTCTCGCCGCCGGAAAGTACGTTTACAGGCTTATAGATGTCGTCGCCCGAAAAGAGCATCCGGCCCAAGAAGCCGCGCAGATAGGTCTCGGTGGTGTCCTTGGCGAACTGCTCCAGCCATTTGGCGAGGTTTAGTTCGCAGCCCTCAAAGTAAGTGGTATTGTCCTTCGGGAAGTAGGACTGCGTAGTGCTCACGCCCCATTTAAAGGTGCCCTCATCGGGGGTTAGCTCGCCCATCAGTATTTTAAACAGCGTGGTATTGGCGATGTCGTTCTCTCCCACGAACGCGATCTTGTCGCCCTTGTTAACGCGGAAGGAGATATTATCGAGCACCTTTACCCCGTCCACCGTATGGCTGATGCCCTCTACCGCAAGAATCTCCTTACCGGGCTCCCTATCCATCTGAAAACCCACATAGGGGTATCTTCTGGAGGACGCGGGCATTTCGTCAACCGCCAGTTTCTCAAGCAGCTTCTTCCTTGATGTCGCCTGCTTTGCCTTCGACTTGTTGGCGGAGAACCGGGCGATGAAGTTTTCAAGGTCTTTGACCTTATCCTCCCTCTTGCGGTTCTGCTCCTTCGCAATCTTCTGCATAAGCATGCTGGACTCATACCAGAAGTCGTAGTTGCCGGTGTACATCTTGATCTTGGTATAATCAATATCCACGGTGTGGGTACACACGGTGTTTAAAAAATGCCGGTCATGGGAAACGACAATCACGGTGCCGGAATAGTCGAGCAAAAAGTCCTCCAGCCACGAAATAGATTGCACGTCCAGATTGTTCGTCGGCTCGTCCAGCAAGATGATCTCAGGCTGCCCGAACAGCGCCTGCGCAAGCAATACCTTTACCTTTTCGCTGCCCGAAAGGGTATGCATCATGGCGCTTTGTATTTCTTCCTCCAGACCAAGGCCTTGGATGAGCCTTGATACCTCTATTTCGGCGTCCCAGCCGTTTAGCTCCGCAAACTCCGCCTCCAGCTCCGAAACCAGAATACCATCGCTCTCGGTAAACTCTTCCTTCGCGTAAAGCGTCTCTTTCTCCTTCATAATCTGATACAGCCGCGGGTTGCCCTGTATAACGGTATCCAGTACCGTAAAATTATCATAAGCGTAGTGGTCTTGCTTTAATACCGACATGCGCAGGCCCTTGGCGATGACCACGTCACCTGTTGAGGGCTCGAGCTCCCCTGCCAGTATCTTTAAAAAGGTGGATTTGCCTGCCCCGTTGGCTCCGATAATGCCGTAGCAGTTTTCGGGCAAAAACTTGAGATCTACGTCTTTAAACAGATTGGTACCGCTAAAGCTTAAGCTTAGATTTGTTACTGTAATCAATGTTCCTCCAAAAGATATAAAAGATTCTAAGTTTTGATTATATACTATCCTCCGAAACCTTGCAATCATTATCGACTGTTTTATCGGTAAATGTCACCGCCGAGATATAATGAACTTCTTTCCAATACGCCGTTTTTGCGATAAAATGGTAAGTAGAATATTGCCTAACGTGAAAATACGGATACCATATTTTTCGTTTATAAAATGACGGGAAGAAATTATAGAAGCCCTCTATAATAAACCTGAAAGGATGGCTGGGGATGGAATGGATAGACCGGCTGAATGAGGTAATAGGCTACATCGAAGAAAACCTTGACGGCGAAATCAGCTATGACGCCATCGGAAGGATTGTACTGTGCCCGGTTGGCTCGTTCCAAAGAACCTTTTCGCTGATGACGGGTATTACGCTTTCTGAGTATATTCGCAGAAGGAGGCTTACGATGGCGGCCTATGAACTGCAATCCACCGATTGCAAGGTCATCGACGTGGCGGTGAAATACGGCTATGAGTCGTCGGACGCCTTCTGTGTCGCGTTTAAAAAGATGCATGGCCTTGCGCCTATGGCAGCCAAGCAGCAAAACATAAAGTTAAAGTCCTACCCTCGCTTATCCTTTACATTGACAATCAGAGGAGAAGCAGAAATGAATTACCGTATGGTTGAGAAAGAAGCCTTTAAGGCAGCAGGCAGAATCGTCACCTCTTCACTGGATAACAATATCACGCCCGCCTTTTGGGATGAATGCAAGCAAAACGGCACCGTCGACCGATTGCTGAAGCTCGGTGTGGAGCCCGTTACCCTCGGTATCTGCTTTGGCTACGACGAAAAGGGCTTTAACAACTACATGGTCGGCACCGAAACCACGCAGAGCATCGTTGAAGGGATGCAGATTGTGAGTATCCCCAAGGCCACATGGCTGGTTTTTGAATCGGTCGGCCCCATAAGCCCCACGCTCGGCAACACCTGGGGCCGAATTTACGGTGAGTTTTTACCCCAAAGCATCTATAAGCAGTCCAGCCTGCCTACCATGGAAAAATACTTCGACAGCAACGTAAATGACGAGGATTATTGCGTGGAAATCTGGATTCCGATCGTGAAGGACTAGCCGGCAAACCATGCCCAATAAAAATTTTTCCATATCAACGAAAAAGTCTGCGGTTTTTCCGCAGGCTTTTTCGTTTTATATACAGATTATCTCAGGGCCGCTACTGTCTCTTTAAGCTGTGCACGGATTTTGATCTTCTGCGGGCACTTCGTTTCGCACACACCGCAGTCGATGCAGGCAGAGGCATCCTTCCCCTTCATCCAATCCACCTTGCCGATCTGCTTAAACTCCTTGCGGGCATAGTCAGTCAAGCCGTACACGCGGTGATAGTTCATCAGCTGAAAATTCAGCGGGATATTTACCCCCTGCGGGCAGGGCATGCAGTAGTTGCAGCCCGTGCAGTAAAGCTCGGCAAGCTTTTTATTCTCAAGCATGGCAAGGTTTATCGACTCGAGCTCCGCTTCACTGAGCCGCGCGGTATTGGACGCTACACGCGTGTTCTCTTCTACCATCGCCATGCTGCCCATGCCGGAAAGGGCGCAGGTGACATTGGGGTTGGCAATAACAAAGCGCAAGGCCAGCTCCGCGCTGCTTACAACGCCGCTTGGCATCATCTTTTTAATAACGGGCGAGGGCTCGCCCAGCCTGCCGCCGCCAACAGGACCCATAACCACCACACCCAAGCCCTTCTCCTGTGCATGGGCTATGGCCGCTTCGTTGCTGCGGTCGAGCATATTATACTGGCATAGCACCGTTTCAAAGCAGCCTGTATCAATGAGGGTAATAAGGTTTTCGGGCTTATCGTGGAACGAGAAGGAGATATGGCGGATTAAGCCTTCCTCTTTGGCCTTGAGAGCAGCCTCAAGCGGACCGTCCTTTACGTTGATGCGGTCGTTGAAGGCATCCAGCGAGATGCCCCACATATGGTAAAAATCAATATAATCGGTATCGAGTTTTTTAAGGGAATTTTCAAGCCTTTCACGGTAATGGGCGCCGGAAGCGTCCTCAATCGGGTTTTTGGTAGAAAGATAAACCTTATCCCGCCATCCTTTGAGTGCCTTGCCGACGATGATCTCGCTTTCCTTTTCGCAGTAGTAGGGCGCGGTATCCACATAGTTTACACCCAGTTCAAAGGCCCGTTGGATGATACGTACACCCTCTTCGTGGTCGAAAACCGTTTTACCGTCAACCTCTGTCTGCGGCAGCCTCATGGCGCCGAAACCGAGCGCGGAGATTTTAATACCTGTTTTTCCAAAGTCACGATACTGCATGTCAAGCTCCCTTCTGCCGATAAAATCGGCAAAAAACATAATGAAGGACTTACCAAACTATCCCCCTAATTTTAACATATAAAAGGCAAAAAAGCGACTGTTACTTATATTGCACGCGCTATCTATCATTAAGGCAATAAAATCCTTGGTAAAATTAAACTATCTGCACAGAAATACTTTAAAAAATATATACTTTGTTACGAATATATATTTTTAAATTACATATACATTGACAGATGAGGTATGCTGATATATATTATAGATAAGATTTTAACTTACTATTAATTTCGAAGGAGGCAAAACGTTGTCAATCACTTCAGATTTAATACGAGGTCATACCGAGACCATCATCCTTGCACATCTGCTGAAAGGCGACAGCTACGGCTATCAGATCAACAAGGAGATTATCGAAAAAACCAACAATCAGTACGAACTAAAGGAAGCGACGTTATACAGCGCTTTTAGGCGGCTGGAACAGGCGCAGTATATTACCTCCTATTGGGGAAACGAGGAGGTTGGCGCAAGACGCAGGTATTATTCCATCACCCCGTCCGGCATTGACGCCTACCACAAGAACAAGCAGGACTGGGAACAGGCAAAGGCACTGATCGACAAACTATTAACTGACGGGAGGAATTAGACATGAATGAGAAACTGAGAACCCATATTAACATGCTTTTTGAGGGCGCCCCGCAGACAAGGCGCGCGCTGGACCTGAAAGAAGAGCTGTTCGCAAACCTTATTGAGCGTTATAACGATTTGGTGGCAAGCGGCGTCAGCGAAGAGGATGCCTATAAAAATGCTGTGGCCAACATCGGCGACGTTAGTGAGCTAATTAACAACCTAAAGGAAAACGACATCTTGAATAACTTTAATCATGAGGATGCCCGCAAAAAAACCGCGCTCGTTTTAACCATCTCGGTCGGCCTGTATTTTCTCGCTTTCCTCATCCCCATGATCATTACGTTTTTATCGCATTTAAGCCCTGTCGCGGCATTCTTTATGATGATTGGCATTGCCGCAATTCCAACCTGCCTGCTGGTTTATCATTACACCTCTCTCCCCCGCTACCACAAATTTGACGACAGCATCGTGGAAGAATTTAAGGAATGGAGCAGCAACACCGGTAATAAGAAGAGAATACGCGGGGCTATTTCGGGTATCCTGTGGACGCTCACTGTGTTTATCTACCTGATATTCAGTTTTCTGACCCATGACTGGTATATAAGCTGGTTAATATTCATTTTGGCGGCCTGCATTGAATGCATTATTACATTAATTTTCCGGCTTAAAGAAACCAAATAATAAATAGATTTAGGAGAAGTGTATGAGACAACTTCGCATAGCACTAATTATCGTTTTCTCTTTTATCGCCTTGGCCATTATCGCTTTAATGGTATGCCTATCACTGGGCCGCTTCGGTTTTAATTGGGGGTTCAGTTGGGATTTTAGCCATGCCACCAATTACAAGCTTGTTAACGACCGCAGTTATGACGCTAACCAAATAGACGACATCAACATTACATTCACCTATGACGAGATTGTGATTTTAAAGAATTCCTCCAATAAGATCAGGGTAGCGGAATATATGTCAAGAACCCCCGCGGAGGATGAATTGGCGCAGATTTCAACCGATAACGCGTCGTTTACCGTCCGCGCCGGTAGAAGAGAGCTATTTGGATGGTTTAAGAATTACTATTCCAGGGTTGAGGTTTACCTGCCTGAAAGTTATGAAGGCTCCTTGGATATAGAAACGACAAGCGGCAGCGTTGAAGTAAAAGAGAATGTAACATTGACGGACGTCGATGTCTCCTCCAGCTCGGGGAGCATTCGTTTTAACGAAATCCTCGCCAAGAATATCAACCTGAATTCAACAAGTGGCAGCACCCGCGGCAGCTTACTGGATGCTGAGGGGGACATTACCATCCAATCATCTTCCGGTAGCATCGGGGTGGATAGAATAACGAGCAGCAGCGCGGATCTGGATTCGACCAGTGGCAGTATTCGCGGCAGCGAAATAATCTGCACGGGTAAGGTTGCGATGGAATCTTCGTCGGGCAGCATTAACTATGATAACATTTCCGGCAGCGCAATTGAGCTAAAAAGCACCAGCGGCAGCATCCGTGGTAAGGAGCTGCTAGGCAAAGACGGTATCTCGGTGCGATGCTCCTCGGGCGGAATAACCTTTGATAAGATAGACGGCCGCCATACCCTCGAAACTACCAGCGGACCTATACGTATTGATACCGCAACCGTGGGCGGTGAATACGACTCCTCCTCGGGCAGTATCCGAACCGGCTTTTCGTCGGTAGAAAGCGATATTACGATTAAGGCGACCAGCGGCAGCGTGTCCCTTGCATTGCCGGTAGAACAGGCATTTAACTTTAGTGCAGAGTCCAATTCCGGCTCGGTAAACGCCGATTTTAACCGGGAGGTTCAATGGAACGAGAAATCGGATGACGGCGTTGCAGGCAGCGTAGGCAGTGACCCGAAGTGCAATATAAACGTTAAAACCTCTTCGGGTGGCATTCGTATCAGTGAGTACCAGTAAAAGTTTAAGGAGAGACCAGCAATCGGTCTCTCCTTTTTTAACTCTCAATATTGACATAAATTGTATCACGCGCCTATAATATATTTATGTTTTCTATATTTGGCTAAAATATAATGACATAAATAGGAGAATCGAAAATGGCCGAAACAAAAAATACGTTTAAAGAATTGACTTTAAAGCAAAAAATTCAATATCTTTGGGATTATTACCGTACACCGGCCATTGTGACTATACTGCTGATTATTGTGGCCGTTACACTGATAAAAACCGTCTCTTTTAACCATGTAAAATACGACGCCTATTGCCTGATATTAAACGACTCGAATAACGAGGACATCGTCAGCCGCATTCAGGAAGGCTTCCCCGCTTTTCTGGATAATGACGCATATAAGATCAGCATCGACAACGGCTATGTGTTTTCATATCTGGAGGAATACGGGTTGAGTTGGCCGGACCAAAGCGCAGTAACCAAGATCACGTCCCTCGTTGGTACCAATAAAGCGGATATGGCTATCGCGGACTATGAAACCATGCTGTGGGCGGTTCATACCCAATACATATACTCGCTCGATGATATCCTGCCAAAAGACCTGCTGGAGAAACTGAAGCCTTACTGGGTGTATGCGTATTTTAAAGGCGAAATAACGTGCGACGGCAAGATATACGGGCTCAATATCGCCGACACCGAAGTATACAAAGGGCACTCCGACAATTATGAAAACGCAGTAGTCTTCATTCCCAACCTGGAGGTTGAGCCGAACGAGAAGGTTTCACATGAGACTGCCATCCAATTTATAAAATATCTTTATAACATTAAATAGAGTATCTATATAATCTAATGGATAGGCCGCCCCATCATAAAGCATTAACGTTATGTCAGCTGAAACGGTAGTACCGGCGTGCAGGACGTATCATCTCTTCCAGATTACGGAGGGGTCGATATGCCTGATATCCGGTGAACCTGTGCGTGCCATTGTACCGGAGAGTTCTTCCGTCAGCTCTTCAATTTTCTTCTGCACGCCGCTCGCACCTTCATCGGTGAGCGGGTTCATGAGTGCGCGCCCTACGGAAACCGCGGTTGCACCGAGCGCCAACGCCTTAAATACGTCGATGCCGCTTAAAACGCCGCAGTCTACAAAAATCGGTATGCTGTGATCGATCATCTTAACAATCTTAGGCAGTATCATGAGCGGGGGCACCGCGAATCTTTGTATCCCGTGATGATGAGAAACCACTATGCCCTTGGCCCCAACCTCCATACATTTATAGGCGTCCTGCTCGCTGAGTACCCCTTTGATGATAAAAGGCAGGTTCGTCGCCGCGACAAAGCTTTTGATTTCATCCAGCGTTTTGCAGGACATAGGAAGGCCTAAGACATTGTCGTACTGGCCCTTATTGTTAAACGAATGGTCTATATCCATGCCTACGGCCAAAACCCCACATTTTTCCGCATGTTCAATCTTCTTAAAAATAACGCTGTTGTCCGAGTGTGGCTTGATAATTTTAATGGTTTTGGCGCCTGTTGCCGTGATGGCCTCAAGCTCCGCCTCTTCCCCCATACCTGTCCACATAACCGCGCCTACAGCCTTTACGCCCTTTGCCATTTCCACCGCTCCGTCCGGGCGGCAGTTATCCAGATGGGAGAGGGCCGCCGTCATAATGGGGGTGGAGAAATGCTCGCCGTAAAGCTCAAGCTGCGTAGAGGGAATTACCGAATCAATCTGCCGCGTTTCAATTAACAGGGAATCAAAGTATTCACGGGTGATTTCGTTGGAATCACCCGGTTTATTGTTTTGTGCCATTTTATTCTTGAACCTCTCATTTATTTTGTTGTTGTATACCTAATTCTATGGATGTTGTCTGTTGCGGACAGTTTTAGGAGTGCCGTTTAAAGTTAGATACTCTTAGGATGCGTGTCAAAGAGATACAGCAGATAGAGGATAGCCAGCTTAACGGGGACTCTGACTGGCTATTCTTAATGTTCTATAAATAAGCTTTTTACCACACCAATTTTTTAGGTGCAACTTCCTGCTCGTAAAAGGTTTCCAGCCACTGCACGGTTTTTGCATCCATGGGGTACTTCAAGGCCTCAACGTTTGCAGTCAACTGGCTTATGTTTGAAGCACCCGGGATCACCGTAGAAACCTCGTCATAGCTAAGACAATATTGCAGGGCAAATTGCGCCAACGATTGCCCTTGTGCAGGCAGGCTGCGTAACCGGTCTGCCAAATCGGCCCGGGTGATGATATCCTCTTTTGTCCACCGTGCACGAACGCCCGTGAAGGTAGAATCCTGATGATACTTACCCGATAACCAGCCGGAATCAAGGGGAATCTTTGCGATAATCTTAACCCCCTTCTTCTTCGCCAGAGCAAAGGCAAAACGCACATCCTGATGCAGGATGTTGAAAAAGGCTTCGATAACTTGGCCCTTGGTGTGGTTTAAGAAGGTTTCCATATCCGTTTTCGTATCAAGGGACGCCCCGTAGGCTAAAATTTTGCCTTCCCTTTTCAACTGCTCTAACACTTCATAATGCGCGTTTCCGTCCGACTTTAACAAATCCGCGGGCGGGTTATGCAACAGCACGGAATCGAGATAGTCTGTCTGAAGCCGCCTTAAGCTGCCTTCAATGGATTCTCTTAAAACCTTATCACTAAAATCGGTATGCCCATCGCTGCGGTGACCGAACTTCGTATTGATGACAAGCGTTTCTCTTTTCGCCGCCTTCAAGGCTTTACCGAGCAGCTCCTCGCTGCTTCCAAGGCCATAATTGGGCGATGTATCAAAGAAATTGACCCCTTCGTCAATGGCCTTGTGAACAAGACCGATCGCCTCTTTTTCCGTCATGCCGCTCCAATCGATATCGTTGCCAAGCTGCCAAGCGCCAAAGCCAATCAATGATACTTTGGGGCTGCCATCTACATACGGTCTATATTCCATCTAAAAACCTTCTTTCGTTTTGATTTCCATTTTTAATTCGGATTCTATTTAATATTAAAAGATATAAAACGGTTATGCAAGTAGTATTACTTTAAATCGTTCACTGCCTGATTAAAATCTGCAATCGCGTTAAACTTCATCTTATCCCACCGTTCTTTCCTACTGAGTTCATACCTGCAGTATACTGCTTTTTCAAGATTGCCGCCACATTATACGCTAAATATTCTGCCAAAACTTTACATTTTCTTGGCATTAAAAGGCTAAAATTATACCCTTGGTGAAAGTTAAATTGCTTGTTTTCTTTAATATGGTCATCTTTCGACGGGGACACGGTATATATTACCGTCGGGCCGATTGCTCCCACACCGTTTTTACTTCCGGGGTTATGTCCTGCTTCATGGTTCAGCTCCTTTCTGGCAACAAAAAAGGCACCGCCTTTTTTATAAGGCAGCGCTTTTTGCTATTTATTTGTTATTAGATGCCTCTTTCCAGACTGTGAAATGTATAAGCCTGAAGCTGCTTTTGGAGTGACAAGGCTGTTGTACGGAAAGCCACTGACTACCTTGATATTGCTGACAGATCATCCAAGGACAATGTACCGGCCACTTCATAACCATTTCCCCTGCCCAATGGCCTAATAACGACTGTACCCATATCGGGTATTGGGCCTAAACCAACTCCGTCAGGGAAACTGTGTGCAATAATAACCTGATTGGTTCCCTGAGCAGGTACAATTTCAAGCTTTGACCGCAGAGTCGCCAGAATTCTTTCTTGTTCTGACTGGGTGATGTTTCTGCTTAAATTATAAATATTAACCCAAAATGGGTCACTTTGAACATCCATCCAGCCAAAAGCCAATTGCGCCGTTTCTATGGCTCGGCAAAACGGGCTGGCTATTACCGGATAACCGACCGGAATCCGTAATGTACGAACAAGCTCGCCATAGTATATTGCCTGTCTTCTGCCAAGCTCAGAAAGGTTTCTTTGAGTATAACAATACCGAAAATCCAAGTCCGGACGGTCTTCTCCGACAGTGGCCTCTCCATGCCTGACATACAATATATATCCACCAGCTCGTAATAAATCAAGTAAAGAACCGTTCAAGCGTTCCCACCTCCGCATTTGCATAGAAACTACTAACAATGTATCGTTTCTGCCTTGCTTTGGTGCTATTAAATTAGGGGGAACCCTTTATTTTTATTATATATATCTCAATCTGATAGCGTTGAAAAAATCGCAGCAATCAGTATCTATGTGATTGGATTGAAATTACGATTATCGGGGATTACCCTGAAGGCCTTTTTATATGCCATAATGCAGTAATTAACTATTTGATTTCCTTAATAAGGAATGTATAATTAAATAAATACTGATCGCATAATCACATATTTTAGATTTTCATATTGACAGCGGGTTAATGGAGGGTAAGTATGGACTATAAGAATTATGATACAGAATTTGAAGAAAGCACAAAAATTTGTCGTTTATGCGGAACTCAGGCTAAAACCGAAAAGAAAAACCGCAACAGCAGAAAAATATGGGCTTTATCTGCTATTACGATAGGAGTCATAATCTTAACAATATTGTTTGTCTTTATAATTCTCGGGGGGACTAGTAGCGCATCGGATGATAAAGTGGGAGATTCCTTGTTCTACACTAAAAATGGAAAAGTGTATTATACCTCAATCGATGAAATCGCACCGGTGGAAGTAATCTCACCAAATGGAAAGGTATTGGACCGTTCTTTTTCCTATTACGATATATTTTCAATACAAGTAAGTGAAGACGGCAGAAAATTATTCTACCCAAATAACATTGACCTTAATGATCCCGAATATCATGCCGATATTTTCTGCTGTGATTTGGTATCAAAAAATCACGAAGCCATAAAGGTTGGCTCGGGAATAAACAACTATGTGCCGAATCAGGACGGATCGAAAGTATATTTTTTAAAAGACAAGGATCTCTATGTCAGTGACTTATCTAAAGCGGAAAAGATTGCTGCGGGAATAGAAGAGCTTTGCATTGACAAGGAAGGCAGCCGGCTGATATATATGACGTTAGACAGCCGCTTGTTTCAGTATACGGATAATAATAAAGAAGTAAAAGAAATCGCTTCAAATATTAAGCTGCATTATGCATCAGCGGATCTTAAAACGGTTTATTATCTTAAAGGTAATGACCTATATTTGCTGAAGGACGGAAAAGACACTCAGATGATTGAATCCGATATTGCTTCGGTTTTAAATATATACGAGGATGGATCGCTTTATTATTTGAAAGCGCATCCAATAATAACGTCCGATTATGTAAATGACGATATGGCAGCTTCGGATGCTCAAATGAGTAAGCCGAACGAATCGGATTACCCTGATCGGAAAAGTTATTCGGAGGCTTACAATAAATTCGCAAAAAAGAACGCGCGTGACAATCTGCGACAATTACTCAGGAATGATAGAATAGGAGAAATTAATAGTTTGTACTACTATTCAAATGGTAAATCGACAATGGTTAGTGATTGTTGCGATAATGTATGGAAGGATACTGACAAAATAATAATGCCCTATCATTCCGCTCCTATCTATTGTGGGAGTGATAGACCGCTCTTAATCTATTTTCAGTTAAAGGCAAATAAAATCAACATGTCGGATGTTACCGGCTATATGGATATCTATAACCATATTATGAGCAGTGTGCTAAATCATGCGGAAACATATGTCTGCAGCGGATCTGAAGTACTTAAGAAGATCGCCGATAAGAAGCCGGACCAGTTGGAATATGATATTGAGAACAACAAGATTTATTACGCAGTTAATAATTATGACGATTTATTTTGTTATGACCTGTATTCTGTTACAATAGACGGCTCAAAGGTCTCTGAAGCCAGGAAGTATGCCGAGAAAGCTTATCTTCTGAGTAATTTTTTCTCAGTTGGTGATTCTGTGTTATATCTTAAAAATGACGGCAGCAACTCTTTGGGAAGAGATTTATACGTTAATAGCGAGAAGATAGATCGTAATGTAGATCTCCCGGTTCATAGAATAGAGAATACGAATTCGTTTATATATGCCAGTAATTACAAGAAGGGTGGCACTTATGAACTGAAGCTTTATCAAGATAGAAAAATAACGAAAATAGCGGATAGTGTATCGTTATATCAGTACTTTGACAATAATAGGATTGCTTATGTGGTAGGTACTCCCGGAAATGATACTGCCCAGCTATACCTTTACGATGATTCTCAAGCGAACCGGCTGGTTGATCCGGGAATGTCCGGCATTTTTTCACCGGTGGAAAATCAATATTACGGTTATAATCGTCCAACCTACCCGATTGAGTAATACACTGAGAATCCAAAGGATTCTCAGATTAGAAGGTATCTCTCATCATTTAAAAGCACCTTAATGCGCTCTATGCTAAACGCAATCGCCATCAGCAGAACTTCTACCCGTACTTTTTTCTTGCCTCGTAGCAAAAAACGCCGGAAACCGTTATCCTCTTTAAGAACGCAGACGCTCCCTCAACCTTTACCAGAGTGCTCTTTCGTCATGGGCTTGTTTGACAGGGTTGGTTTAGATTTAGCTGCTCAAGCAACGAGAAAACAAGGCCGATTTGGCGCTTGCGTTCCTGCCGCTTTGCTTTTTCCTGCTTCTTTCTCCAGCGCTTTGTCCCTTTTATGGGAGCCGGACGTTCAGCGACCGACTTCGGCGATTGTTTCACTGCTGGTTTCACTGATGGTTTTATTAAGGGATTCTCCCTGCGCCACACGTCGTGGGCGATAATGTACTTAAGATACCCGATCACAGTTTCTTCCCGTGTTTTCTGACTATGATATCCGGGACATATACTGTTTTGCCCCTTTTTTATGTATTTTAGCTCATTCTTGTGATAAAGGAACAACTGATGTTTCTGACCGGATGTAATGATCTTCCACGAACTATACGGAGACTGAATTTTTAGCGTGCCATCATACAATCGGCAGGATAATCCTTCTGACTGGCAAAACGTTTCGATAGCCTTACATTCCTTACGGTAGTACTTTGCAATGGGAGCGCAACAGTTACAGAGCCGATAGCCTAACTTATGCGCTTCCTCCAGAGTTTCAAATACTGCACGGTTTACTTTTTTAATGTGTTTTACGTAATGGCAACCGCACCAATGAACGATTTTCTCATCATTTGTTTTGCTATAAAAAAGCACAGGTATACACCATCCTTTCTTTGTTGGTTCCATTTTACATCTTTACCTGTACTATAAAACGGACTTTGAATGAGGTTCCTATGCCTAAAAAACCCAAGCGCCCCTACTCCTATTCCTGCTGTCCTAGGCTTACAGACGGTAGGTATTGAGAGGAACTGTAATCAACCGGCATTACAGCCCACCGCCCTGACCGAATACGACGAACCGCTTGTTCGGCGGCTGATTGAAAAGGTCACCGTCTACGAGGACAAATTCACCGTGGAATTCAAGTCCGGCGTGACGGTGGATGTGGGTGAATAAAGCTAAAAATGAGCAAGGCACTCTACGAAATTACATCGTAGGGTGCCTTGTTCGTTTTTGCGTTTATGCTCATAGGCAAACTTGAAATAGTAACTATTTCCCCAATATGTTCAGTTAATAATTTCGCCCTTGTTTTCAGCTAAATTTATGCGCCATTCGCGTCGCTTCGTAGTTGTCAGTTTCGCCCACTCTGTTTCTTCACCAATAATTCTTAAAGGTTCTTGTGAGCGATAAGAACGTGTTAAGTTACCCGGGAATTTTTTGTCAGTAACATTTGGGTCATTTTCAAATTCACCTGTTGGTTCTATTATATAAATGCGTTCTCTTCCTTCGCCTTTTGCTAATGCTGCTGCAAGTCCTGCGCCATTGGCATTAGCAGTGAAATAAATGTGGTTCATTTTAAGCTCAGGTTTGTAATTCGAATTTCCACCCGCTGTCAGTAAATCACCAACCTGCAAATCTGCCTTTGTCCCATGATAAAATGGTCCTTCATCAGAAGGCGCATCTTTATATGAATTTGACAATTCATAATTTCTTTTTGCATTATTAGAATCACACAACTCCTCATAACATTTAGCAATGTTTAAATATAACGTTGGGTATGCACTCTTAACATTATCATCATTTATATTTAGTGCACACTGTAAAGATGTTTCCATCCATTTTAATTTATCTGTAATACTCTTTTGTTGACGAGCTAAATGATAAGCCGCAATAAATCTTTCATAGTCGTCTGTTGCTTCGTGCCATGCTTTATGAAACATTGCGATTGCATCTTCAAGTTTTCCGCTATCTTCCAAGCTCATCCCGCTCATACAGAGTTTAACAACGACATTACTTGGATCAAACTTTATATTCATCTAATCTTACCTCCAAATTAATGAAACCACATTTCTTCAAGCCTAATAGTAAGTTTCATTTTCTGCACCTCCAAGAAATGCAAATTACTATTAGCAGCTAATTATCGTTTGTTCAGATATGACGCATTGATGGTTAGCCTATTATCAGCCGCACAATCCGTGAAATTGATAATATGGGCTCATCCCCACACAATAACGCTCATGTCGAAAAACGGCCGGCAATTTCAGCCGACCGAAGACGCGGCCTCGTCCCGTTTGCTCTTATAAACAACAAATCGGATTGCGGCATAACTGATATCATCCGGCAGCGCTTCTTTGATCGGCTTAAGCCTTTCACACCCACAACGCCCGATTGCGTTAAGAATTTGATGCTCCATCTCATCGGTCACAAAAAGTTTGGAATTAACCGGCATCCCGTTTTGAAAGCAACTCAGGAGGTGCCCTTCCACCGTGCTGTGCGTAAGCCCTCGCCTCTTCGAAATTTCATCAATCGTAAGCCCGCTTTTTGCAAGCTCATAGCTTACCATTTTTGTGTCGTTGACCGTCTCAGGCGACTTTATGGGGCTTTTTTCAGGCCGGGATTGCAAGGCTTCTTTATCCACTTGAATGTTGTTTGCCTCAACATACTCACATATCGCACGGATAAAAGATTCCCCGTATTTTTCGAGCTTTACATTCCCCACACCGGAAACTTGAAGCATCCCGTTGCGGCCGGTGGGATACCGCCTGCTCATATCGTTTAGCGTCGCGTCGGAAAACACAATGTAGGGCGGGACCTTTTCATCCTGCGCAATTTTTGCCCGAATTTCGCGTAGGATGGCAAACAATTTTTCATCCGCACGTACGTTTTCTTCGGAATGCGAGGTCTGTTTTGTAATCATACGCTTTATCATTACGCTTTTGTTACCGCGCAATACGGCGTAAGCAAGCTCACTTAATTTTAAAACAGGATATTTTTCACCTATGAGTTCAAGATAGCCGTCGGCTACCAAGAACGAAACCAACTCTTTGATGATATCTTCCGAATACTCCTTCATGATGCCAAAAGTACTCAAAGTATCAAATCGCATTTCCCTTATTTTTTGGGTATTCCTGCCGCGAAGTACATCCGAGACAACGCCGCTTCCAAATCGCTCGCCCATGCGCTTGATGCAAGAAAGAATTTTCTGCGTTTCGATGGTAATATCCGTGCGTTCAATATCGCTGTTGCAGTTCCCGCAGTTCCCACAATGCTCCGTCGCGCCGGTTTCACCGAAATAATGGAGTATGTATTTTCTCAGGCACTTATCGGTATTGCAATAATCAACCATGTCCTGAAGCTTTTGATACTCCGAAGCTTTATCTGCACTGTCTCCGCCGTTTTCAATAAGCAACTTGTTTGTGATGGTATCCGAAGCGGAATAGAAGAGAATACATTCCGCTTTTTCTCCGTCACGCCCAGCTCTTCCGGCTTCCTGATAGTAGCTTTCGATGTTCTTTGGCATATTGTAGTGAATGACAAAGGATATGTTCGACTTATCAATTCCCATGCCAAAAGCGTTGGTGGCCACCATTAAACTCGCACGGTCGTAAATAAAATCGTCCTGATTCTCGATCCTTTGAGACTCCGGTAAACCTGCATGGTATTTCGTGACGGGAAAGCCTTCTTTTTTGAGCGCCGCATGTAATGAATCCACCGTCTTCCGGGTGGAGGCATAGATGATACCGGATTTACCTTTCGGTTTTCCAAGGTATTTAAGTAACGCAGCGGTTTTGTTTTTCGGCTTTGAAACTTCAAAATACAGATTTTTTCGATCAAACCCCGTCGCCAGCAGAAATGGATTCTGCAATTGAAGCAGCTTTATAATATCCTGCTTGACCTTTAGAGTAGCTGTCGCTGTAAACGCGGCAACGACCGGCCGCACCGGGAAAAGCGCCACCATCGCCGCTATTTTTGTGTAGCTTGGACGGAAATCGTGCCCCCATTGTGAAACGCAATGAGCCTCATCAACAGCTATCATGGAAATATCGAGAGACTTTATTATTTCAATAAAGTTCCCTGTATCCAGCCTTTCCGGCGCCAGATAGAGTATTTTGTATTTCCCTAATTTCGCGTTTTCAACGACCAAATCTATTTGCTTTACGGTGAGCGAACTGTTGATATAAGCTGCCGGAATGCCGGTTTGCGACAGTGTATCAACCTGATCTTTCATCAGTGAAATAAGAGGCGATATCACGATGGTAACGCCACTCAGCAGAAGAGCCGGAATCTGATAACAAATGGATTTCCCCGCTCCGGTCGGCATAACGGCGAAAACGTCTTCGTGATTCAGTATTTTCTCCGCAATCTCCTGCTAACCGCTTCTGAATTCGTCATAGCCAAAATAACGCTTCAGCAGCGTTTTGATTTCCTGCATTTTAATCAACCACCAAACTATAATCAGTTATTATCATAAAGTCAATTACTCATCAGTAATCAGTGCCGTTACCGGTTTCTTTACCCCTACTGCCAAACCGCTCAGTCCGTCATAAAACGGATAGCTTACTATAATATTATACCCGTTCCAGCAGTGCGTGGAACGATAGGCTCGGATTGATGTCGGGTAGCGCGGTCGACACTCCGACGTAATGCTCCTTATTGGTAATCGAGCTAACCGCCTTGATGTTGATTTGGTCGTGAAGCCGTTCGTAGTTGTTATCGAATAATACTGTCGTGATGTGGCATTCGCCCTCAACTACCTTTTGCTTTTCGAGCATTGAGTTGTAGCCACCGATTATGTCGGTCTACAAGCCGCCCATCGAGCCGATTTTGTCCAATATAAATACCAGTTCGGTTAATCCTTTTTCATTACCGTGTCCTCCTGTAGGGTTCTTACATTCTGTGTCTAAATGCCGTACCTTTTTCTTTTAGCCTTTTTCTATAGTTATCACGAATTAGTGAATATGTAATCAAGTTTTGCAGAAAAGAAACTACTTCAGGAGTATCCATATACCACAGCTTGTTGTTTGTAAGGTCACCAAGATATATTTTGCCCTTGCGAATAAGCAGTGGAGACGATTCCTGCACCATTTCCATAAGTTCGGAAATTCTTCCACATCCAATATGGCCTACTGATATTCTACCAGAATGAGTAAAAATACATTTATCTCCCACGACAGCTAAACTATTATCCATTGTCAGTTGAAGGGCATGATGAGGTATCATGTCTGGGTCATCAACTGCAACTGCCAAAATAGTTTTGTCATCAGAATATATATTAAACCCAAATGATACGAATTCTATTACATCTAATGACTTTATCAGTAAACTACGATATGCAGAATTAAATACGCCACCTGCTGTCCCATAACTCAGCAAACGAATGCCATAATCCTCTATAACTTCAAATAGGCCATAATCACCCGTAGGGAAAGTATGGGATGTATCAATGAAGCATTCAGCTAAATTTGTCATACAAGGGATCATTATCTCCGGAGTATTTTGCCCAAAGATATCATTTACATAGTTATCTAATCCTTGTTTGAGCAATTCATTATGATTAAACCGAATAAGTTTCTCTGGTAACGGCAATGGTTCGTACTTTCCGTCTACCATCGTTTTATATTCTGGCAATGATTTAATATTTTCAGTAGTTCCTTTCATTGGCCAGTATATGTTTACAGTATCTAATCCGTTTGTAATCATTACATATTTGGCATTTACTGCTTCAGCGTAATCAAGACCTTGATTAATTGCGCTTTCTCCAATCAAAACTTCTGGAGCCTTACATTCTATTATGGTAAGAGGAAATTTCTCTTTATTTTTTGAATCATACTGACTAACAATAATATCAGCACGTCTTTTAGATTCTAAGCCATAATGCGAAATCTTGTCTTCGACACTAATCATTTCCTCTGGTACGTTTAGAGTCTCAATTAAGTAACGAATAACCTTTTGCCTTACAATTTCTTCTGGAGTAACATAAATCAATTTTTTTCTAATTGGGTCTAAAAAGCAGTCCTTCCCTTTCTTTTTGTAGATCTTCGGAAGTTCCATTTTATTTAGAGCATCAAGCATTCTGCAAACACCCTTTCAACCTTTCCAATAATAATTCTACATCTTGACTTGTTCCCGCATTCCTGCTAAAACTCAAAAAGCATCTATCCTGTTGTATCCCGAACCCCTGACATCTATCTTGTACTCTCGTCAAAGGCTGTTATCAATCCTGTACACTCGCGTTCGGTATCCGCCCCTATGGACTGATTCCCGCGTTTAACACAATTATACATTGCATTTCCTAATTCTACAAGAATGAAAAAGAAAATGTCTTTATTTCAAGGCTTTCAGACACTCACTCTTTTACCTTTGACATCAATACCACGCACTCAACGTGCCTTAAACGGTCAAAAAAGATGCAGTTTGAGCCTCGTGGGGCCTTGGCGCCCCTTAAGATTAAGTTCGTTGTTTATAAAAATAATTATCAAAAAATTATTAGCGGGCGATTATGAACTTTCATTTATGGATTGACCGATGATTTACTATAATCAAAGAAAAGACGTGAACGCCACTGCTTTCACGTCTTTAATACTAATTGAACCCAAGAGGTTCTCCTCAGACATTTTTTATCTGATGGGAAACTGCTTATGCAGCATCCTTTATGTCCATTGGCTTAGGAAAGCCCTCCTCAGTTTTTATCTCATCACATATTTTATCCAGCTCCAGCATTATTTCAGCAGACTTCGCTTTTGCAGCATAACAGTAATCAAAAATGATATTCAAAAAGGTTTGTACTCTTGGGAGTTCCCAGGAAATTTTGGTTCTCATTTCTTTTAAATCTGTACATCCATAATCCTCAATCAAATCATAGACCAGCGTTTGGGCATAATCTAATTTGCACTCAACCTCTCCGATACTGTCAATTACGCCATTAATTTGATGTACTCTACTCATTTGTTAAAATTCCTTTCTTGGTTTGATAAAGAAATTCTACATCACAATTTTCCGGTTGTCATTCAATTCAGAATTGAAAAGCTCAATCAACCTCAACTTCACGAATATACAGGATTGAATCAATACTTCTGTTCAATAGACGGCTTAAAACAATAAGGTTATCAATTGATGGCAGCGATTTTCCGGAATGCCAATTGTAAATTGTTTGAAAGCAGGCTAATCCCATATATTCTTGGATTTCTTTTACCGATATTCCTTTTCGCTTACATAAGTTCTTTATTTTAATACCTGTCTTTTGGACATCAACGATTGGATATTTGCTCATTGTTTTTCCTTTCTCATATTATAAAAGCATCGAATTTGACGTCTTTATAATATATACTATTTATTCTTTAAATCTTTAGTATTCTTTTCACTCTCTAGCAGCAGCAACTCCACATGCCTTGAACGGTCAAAAAAGATGCCGCCTGAACCTAGTGGGGCCTTGTCGGTAAGATTTTTTAAGTACTCCATATCATCTACAAGTATTTCCTCTGATTTAGTTTCATTTAAATATTCATTGTATAGTCCAACTATGTTTTATTGTATGAAGTAGCGCTTGAGGGTCTTAACCAATCTCTCAGTACGAAGTAAATTTAAAAGATAATATATTTAATGTATTATTTGTATTACTTTTGTTTAATCTATTATATATGCAATATATTATTATTTATATAATAAATTTTAGGGAGGCATATAATGCTTACAGAAAAGTTTTATGAAGTATTACAACATGAAGGTGTAGTTTCTATAGTATCTTGGGGAACAGATGAAGCCCATGTAACTTGTACATGGAACTCATATTTAGTTGCAACAGAGGATGAAAAAATATTAATCCCTGCTGCTGGTATGCACAGTACAGAAGGTGATGTAGGGCAAAATAATAAAGTTAAAATAGCTTTAGGTTCCAGAGATGTTATGGGACGTAATAACTATCAGGGAACGGGTTTTGAAATTGTAGGAACTGCAAAGTTTATTGAATCAGGTTCAGAATTTGACATGATGAAAGAAAAGTTTCCATTTTTAAGTAGAGTGTTAGAAATAACAGTTTCATCAGCAAAGCAGCTGCTATAAAATTATAGTAATTTTGCAAAAAGGTATGTTAATAAGTAAGATTAACATACCTTTTTTATTATATATTTATTTGTACCTAACAATAAGTTGTATATATATTATAAACTAATTCTGTAGCCTTTTCCAATATAATGATATTAATAATTTGAACGGATTTCTATATAGTTTTTCGTTGTAGCAACATGCAAGCCTCCACGTGCCTTGAGTGCGTAAAAAAGATGTCGTACCCCGCTGGAACCCCCTTGGCGGGGGAATAATTATACTTCATTTTTAACATACTTCACATTTAATGATATGTAAAAGCCGATTATAGGGGATATACCATATCCCATCAAAGGAACTGGAAAGTTTCCAAATAATGTTGATACTATAATGATTATATAGTATCAACCGATGTATTTTGAAATGGACTCTGCATTTTTAGGAGGAAACAAGAGGAATGGTATTGGTAATATAACCATCTTCCCATGCTGAGATTACAAGAGTGGAATTAATAAACGGAATATTATAATCCTTGAAGCCAATTTTCACAAAGTTTTGGCCAGATTGCTACCGTAGGTTCATCCTCGCCTAATCCTAAACCATGGGGGCCTTTGGAGAATATATGTAAATCAAATGGTAGATTTAGCTCATTTAGAGCTTGAGCAAAAAGTAAGTTTTGGCGCTGAAAATTCCAGTGATCGGTCGCTGTAATCCATAGAAAAGTGGGTGGTGTTTTCGCAGTAACATGTTTATGATTTGAAGTAAAGTCTATAAATTCATCCATTGTAATATCTTTTGTTAATAGAGAGCTTGACGGCAATTTTTCCTCAGAAAATGGGGACGTCTCTGCATAACATAAAATGATCGCATTAAGCTTAGAACTCGTTTGATCAATCGGATCGTTAAAATCTGGCTCTCCCAAAAGCATCGACATAATTTGCGTATTTCGACTCTCCGGTTCTATAATTCCATTATCAAAACGAGTTCCTACAAAAGCGGTGAGATAACCACCAGCTGAAAACCCTATCATGCCGATCCGTTCCGGATCAATATTAAATTCCATGGCATGATAACGAATATACCTAACCGCTCGTACTGCATCTTTGGTTGAAGTAAATGGAGTAAAAGGAGCAACCCGATAATTTAAAACAAAAGCATTTATTCCTATTTGATTTAGCCATTTTGCAATTGGTTTTCCTTCATTAGACGCTCTAAATTGAAATGATCCGCCCGGGCAAACAATAATTGCAGGGCGGGGTTTCTCCCCTTTTAATAAATAAGGGGTCAGGGTAGGTAACCCTTCGTTATTTAAGTCCCCAATAGAAGAAACTAAGTCGGCATCAGGAACATTTTTATCCCAAAGTTTTATGTCTTTTAATCCCATCGATATTATCCCCCCATTTTAATCTACGGCTCGGATGACCGCGGCTTTTCGCGATATGTCATATAACGTTTTGCATTGCCGATGTGACTTAAAGCTGCATAAGGTTTCAGGCAATTCAAGCGGGTCAACGTTATATACTTTTTGAATAAGCCTTAACCAACTTTTATTGAACTTCTTTCTTTTCAAGTTTGTGGATTGAAATTTAAAAAGTCTCCAAATGTCTGCACTTACATGAAAATGCGACCAGATATTCATGATGACAAGCACAGCATTTCACCCTTGTGAATCCGTTGTGTAAGTCGCCACAATCTAAATATTTATATATTTAGTCCTTCTATTTATTCACCCTTGACATCAATACTACGCACTCCACATGTCCCGTCCTCGGAAACATATCCACCGCCTGTGCCTTCCGTACCGTGTACCCAAGCTCCTGCAGCTGCTTTAAATCCCGCGCGAGGGTTGCCGGGTTGCAGGAAACCATGACAATCCGCGACGGGTTCATGCGCGCAACGGCACTCAGACATTCGTAATCACTGCCCTTGCGCGGCGGGTCCAGGATAACGATATCGGGCTGAATTCCTCGTTTCTCAAGCTCCGCCGCGGCGCCCGACGCGTCCGCGCAAAGAAACTCACAGTTATCAAACCCATTTAACGCGGCGTTTTCGCGGGCATTCTCCACCGCTTCGGGTACGATTTCAACGCCAATAAGCTTTTTTACCTTCTTCACCATCGAAAGGCCGATGGTGCCCGCACCGCAGTAAAGGTCAAGCAGCAGGTCGTTTTGCGTGGGGTTGGCATACTCCTCCGCAAGGTCGTACAGGCGCTCCGCGCCCAATCGGTTTACCTGATAGAACGACAACGGCGAAAGCTTTACCTTCACCCCGCGCAGTATGTCGGTAATGGTGTCGCTGCCATACAGGGTAATACACCGCTCCCCTAAAATCACATTGGTGTTCTGGCGGTTAATATTTAATACAATACTTTTAATCTCCGGGTACTTACCGGTTAATGTTTGTACAAGCTCTTCATGGCGGGGAAGGGCTTTGCCGTTGATGACAAGGCAAACCATCAGCTCACCGGTAGCGCCCGCGTGGCGCAGGTAGATGTGCCGAAGCAGGCCGGTGCCGGTCTCCTCACGGTAAGGCGAAATGCCGCTGCGGTTTGCAAACGCAAGGATGTCTAAAACGATTCTTTCAAACAGCTCCGGGTGCAGTGCACAGCTTGTACAGTCAATCAGCCGATGGCTTCGGGGCGCGAAAAAGCCCGCGATACACCTGCCGTTATCATCCGCGCGCACGGGGTATTGTGCCTTGTTACGATAGCCCTCCGTTTGCGGGGAGGGGGTTATCCTATGTTCATCAAAATGCAGGCCACCGATGCGCTCAAGGGCGTCGTAAACCTGTTTTTTCTTGATATTTAGCTCGGCTTGGTAGCTGATATGGCGGTAATCACAGCCCCCGCAGCGGGAAAAAACCGGGCAATCGGCGGCAATACGGTCGCCGCTCGGGGTAAGAATTGACTCGATGATCCCATAAGCATAGTTTTTAAGCACCTTGGTAATGCGCACCCGCAGTACATCGCCAACCGCGGACATCGGCACAAACACTGCCAATCCATCTATGCGCCCTACCCCGTTGCCTTCGTTGGTGATATCGGTAATCTCAAGTGTTATGATGTCGTTCTTTTTTACAGCCATCCTGTTCCATCCATTCCATTACTAAGATATTATATATTTTAACATAACTCCTGCCATCTTAAAAGGCTTGCCCTCACTCATGATTGCATTTTGTAAAACATATGATTAATTGCGGCTGTAAGGTTTCCGCCAGTATGATTAAAGGGGATTGCGTCATGAGCATTCGGGGAAGAAGCAAGCTGATTGCCGTATTGTGCGCGGTAGCGGTTATTGTGATCATGGTTTTGGCGGGATTGTGGGCGACCAAGACGACACCTACAGAAGGAAAAAGCGCACTGGATATTACTAACCGCATGTGTGTACCGATACTTTTATACCATGCCATCCAGATACCCAAAGAAGGCCTTGGCACCTTTTGTATAACGCCTTCCGAGCTTGAAAACGACCTCATCTACATCCGTGAAAACGGCTACACCACCATACACCTGAAAGATCTGATCGATTATTGTTACAAAGGTGTCCCTTTACCCGAAAAACCGCTCATCATAACCTTTGACGGGGGCTATGAAAGCAGCTACCAGTCTGCCTATCCCCTTCTAAAGAAGTATGAGTCAAAGGCGGTATTCTCGGTCGTGGGGGCATACATTGATGAATCCAGTGCCCTACAGAGTGGCTCTACGGCGTTTATGCGCTGGAAGGAGCTGCGCGAGGTTACCGAGTCCGGCCTTGTTGAGGTGGTAAACCAAAGCTATAACCTAAACCGCTACGTAGACGGTACCCGCAAGGGCACTGCCAAACTAAGAAATGAAACGCTCCCGGAGTATATGGCGGTTCTAAACAAAGACGTCGGACAGATGCAGGAAGAGACCTATGACAAAACTGGTATCCTCCCCTTGGCGTTTTGCTACCCCTACGGCATCATCTGCCGCGAATCGGTGGATATTATCAGCGAAATGGGCTTTGCGGCTACTTTGAGCAGTGAGCCGGGGGTAAACTACCTTTCCGGTAACCCTGATGAGCTTTTCGGGCTTCGGCGCAACATTCGCCCTCACGGTATGGGCAGCGAGGATGTTTTTGACAAGATGTTCCGCGTTCGGGTGGCGTGGAACATCGTAGAGCCGGTAATAACCTATACTAATTACGATTAGAAAAAATTTTCGAGCAAAAATTTGGAATTTATATCTTTATTGGAATTCGTATTACGAGGTGGAATAATAGAACATGATGAAAAAACGGCGGGATGTTTAAGAAACACCCCGCCGCCTGTTTACTATACGTTTTTAATGCAAGGGACTATTTGCACCTGAAGGTGGAGCACTGGGTGTCTTCGTGTGTTTGGGCGTCGTCTCCGCCGATGTCGATTTTATCCGCTGTACAGATTTGATCGGTGTTATATACGCACTTTTCTGCTAAGCAATGCACGCCTATCTGCTGCTGCGGGTTAGAATGCTCGCACTGCACCGAGTTTTCAAAACCTTCTGTCACCGGATAGAAGCTTTTGCAGCTCGTGGCTTCCTCCTCCCTTGCCTGCTTGCCGTCTACCTGAATCTTCTCCTTACAGCAATAATTGTCATTAAAATGAGCACAGGTAGATACCTCACAATATAGTTGCGGCATATCTTTATTACCCCTTTCTGTAACCAAAAATCAAAAAATCACGGCCCGACAATACAGGCCTAAATTTATTGTGTTCTGCTGCTCTATATTTATACGAAAACCGATGATTTGGGTTTGGGAAAGAATATCCGCCGTATGCGGCGAAAAAACGGAACCTTTTTTAAAATTTTGAATATTCTGAACTATAACAAATCGCGGGGGGCAGTTTGGCATAATGCGGCCCGCGTACCGAATGGTGGAGGGATGATGCATGGGTTACGGCGGAGGAACATCCGCAAATTTTTTTCTGGGGGCGGTTTCACCACAGGGTTTTGTTTCACGTTACGCGCAATGCTATAACATTGACGAAGATGGTTATATATACATACTGAAGGGCGGGCCGGGGCTTGGAAAAACCGACTTTATTAAAAAGCTGATTGCGTTGCTTTCGGAATACGACGACAACATTGAGATTATACATTCTTCCCTAAACCCCGACTGCTACGACGGTGTGATCTTCCACTCGCTGAGGGCCGCGGTGGTAGACGGTACCTCTCCCCATGTGCTGGAGCCCCGCTACTACGACGCCTTTGAAACCATCCTGCCGCTGGGAGAATGCTGTAATAAAGATATCTTGCGGGAAAGCCGTGATGAGATATTAAGCTTAACCGATAAAAGCACGCAGCTTCTTGAACGCAGCGTACGCTTTATTGCGGCTGCGGGCTCGCTGCTTAACGACACCTACCGTTTGTCGCTTACCTGCACCGACGAAAGCAAGGTTACCTCTTTTGTGGAGAGAACCCTGCAGAAAGAGGTTAAAACGCGTAAGCCTTACCCGGGCAAAGAGCGCTGCCGTTTCTTAAGCGCCGTTACCCCAAACGGCGTGGTGCGGTTTGATAAGACGGTATCGTTTTACTGCGATAAGGTGTATATATTTGACGACGACTTCGGCGCGGCCTCCAACATTGCCATGCACAAGCTGCGCGAGGGGATACTTGAGCGCGGATGCGAGATTATCTCGTGCTGCTGCCCTATCTCGCCGTTTGAAAAGCTGGAACACCTGATGGTGCCGGAGCTGCGGCTTGGGTTTGTAACCGCCAACAGATGGCATCCCTTTGATTTTGAAAATGGCAGAACGATTCATGCGCGCCGTTTTACAGACCTTGAAAAACTCTCGGTGCGCAAGCAGCGCATCTCTTTTAACCGGCGCGCTACGCAGGAGCTTACCGATGCGGCGGCCTCGGTACTGCAGCAAGCCAAAGAAACCGACACCGAGCTTGAAAAGCTCTACCGTGCAGCCACCGATTTTGAGAAGGTAGATGAATACATGAAGACGGCCGTTAAGGGCATTCTTGCCATGAATAAAATCGACAGCTGAGATAAACAACAGGCCCCTGCGAAAGCCAATGTTCACTGCTTGAGAAAACGCGCAGCAGCGGTGAAAATTGGCTTTTTTGTTATGCTTTAACCGATTGACTTTATAAAATAAGATGGGTATAATAAAAGCAATAAGAACATATGTTCTTATTGCCACATGGCAAGCTGAAATGATAACGCCACAGAATAAAGATTGCTATTTTAGGTACGCACGCCGCCCGCGCACCGCATTTTAATTGGTTTTATGCCTTATGGCCAAAACCGGAAAGGCAAGGTTATGCAAACGAAACGGGTAATACTGCACATCGACATCAACAACTGTTATGCGTCCATCGAGTGCCTGCACCGCCCCGAGCTACGCGGCTTACCTGTGGCGGTCGGCGGCAGCGTAGAAGCCAGGCACGGCATTATCCTCGCCAAAAATGAGATTGCGAAAAAGTTTGGGATAAAAACCGGTGAGGCCCTATGGCAGGCAAAGCAGAAGTGCAAAGACCTTGTGGTAATCCCGCCCAACATGCCGCTCTATGCACGCTTTTGCGCGCTGGCACGCGAGATTTACCTTGATTATACCGACCAGATGGAGCCGTTCGGCATGGATGAGGCGTGGCTGGACGTTACGGGCAGCGGCCTCTTCGGCAGCGGCAGGGATATTGCCGAGAAGATCAGAATGCGCATCAAAGACGAGCTGGGCATTACCGTATCTGTTGGGGTAAGCTTTAACAAGGTGTTCGCTAAGCTTGGCAGCGACTATAAAAAGCCGGATGCCGTCACCGTGATCGACGAACAGAATTTTCGTGAGATTGTATGGTCCTTACCTTCCTCCGACCTGCTGTATGTGGGCAAGGCGGCCGCCCGAAGGCTGGATGGCTACGGGATACACACCATCGGCGATATCGCCCGCTTAAAGCCGGAGCTGTTAGAAAGCATCCTTGGTAAATGGGGGCTGATGCTGCACGCCTACGCAAACGGACAGGACGTCTCTCCCGTAAAGAACATCACAGACGAGCCAAGGGAGATTAAATCCATCGGCAACAGCACCACCACGCCGCGCGACCTGAAAAACAGCGAGGATGTGCGGCTGATCGTATACCTGCTTGCCGAGAGTGTCTGCACACGGATGCGTGCGCACGGCTTTCATGCCAAAACGGTGGTGCTCTCGGTGCGGGATGTAAACCTGCATTCCTTTGAACGCCAGTGCAGGCTGGAACACCCCAGCTGCCTTTCTGGCGAGCTTGCAAACAAGGCTTTGGAGCTGTTTAAAAAGAATTACAACTGGTATAGCCCCATACGCAGCATCGGCGTGCGGGCCTGCGATTTGGTGTACCACGACGACTGCCTGCAGCTGGACATCTTCTCCGATGAAGAAAAAAGGATGCGCCGCGAGCGGATGGAAGAAACCATAGACAGCCTTCGCAGGCGCTTCGGCAGTGCAAGCGTGCAGCGCGCCCTACTGCTCAGCGACAGAGATCTTACGGGCCTAACGGAAAAGGAAGACTCGGATGTGTTTAACGAGTACGGAGGCGAATTGTTGTGAGCAAAAAGGTTTATGTGGATGTGACGGCATCGTTTACCCGTGACGGAGTCATCATTCCGCAGGCCATCCGTTGGGAGGATGACCGTATCTTTTATATCGACCGGGTGCTGGAAATACGGCGTGCCGCGGCACAGAAGGTGGGCGGCGCCGGCATCCGCTATACCTGCCGCATCGCGGGTAAGGAGGCCTTTCTTTTTTTGGACCAAAACCGCTGGTTCGTCGAGAGTAACAAATAGGCCTTCCTCGACGTAAACTTAGTTACGAATTATCTATTTTTCTTAAAAACAGTACAAAACATTCCCTATTACGATGGAACCATTTCCTTTTTAGCGGAATATATTAAGATTAGAGCGTTATAGGATTATCCTTTAACCTTCTTAATACAAGCATGAAGAAAGGAGATTTGCAATGTCTGTTTTGGCTGTTTTAAATGTCGCTTCCATGCAAACCGTCACGGGCACTACGGTTGCATCGGTAGAGCCTTCTCCCGCGCCGCTGTCGCTTATCGGCTCCCCTACCGTTGTGATATTTGGTATTATAACCGATCTACCGACCTCCAAGGTTTCCTTTAGTTATCTGGTGCATCAAACCTACAACGCTGCGGGCGGCGCTACCGGTATGGCACAGGCCTCCGGCAATTCGGAGTGGGTTTCCATCCCTGAGGTATCGAAGGATTTTCCGAATGTCAGTGTAACCGCCACCGCCACCAGTACTGTTTCCGGCGCCGCTGTAACATTTACCATCTCCGCGTCCATAAGCTATACCGAGATTAAACCAGGGCTGTATAAAGTAGTCACAGAGTAGTGTCGGCAGCGAATCAACAAGCAGCCGGTGAGTAAGACGTTTTATCCTCCGTCGTTTTTAGACGTAACAAAACAAAACTGCCCAAATAATACATAAAAGAGCCGACTTTTTAAGCCGGCTTATTTAATACCCGCATGAATCAAAGCGTTTATCTGAACTTAAAAAGCGATTTACATTTTCTATAGTTACGATATACTGGAAGGGTAAACTCTCCGAGGGGATGATGTAAAGGATGAAACCTTCTGTTTGTCCGTTTCATTCCGCGCAGATAGCATGGTTTTCGGGTACAGGCTGTACGGCTATGGCGGCGGAATGCTTTGAGCAATCGTTTATAACGCGTGGCATTGAAGTGACACACACGAAAATAACGGCGGGCCAAGCTCGTCCCACTATCCAAGCGGATTTATTGGTGCTGCTCTTCCCTGTTTATGCCCTTCGTTCCCCCCGTATCGTGGATGAATGGGTGCGCGCGCTGCCTACGGTAAACAGCACTCCCGCGGTGGTGTGCTCTGTTTCCGGCGGCGGCGATATTGCGCCCAACACGGCGTGCCGCGTATATGTTACAAAGGTGCTGCGCAAAAAAGGGTATTGGGTCATCTATGAAAAGATGCTGGTCATGCCCTCTAACTTTGTGGTGAATACTCCAGACAGCCTTGCGAAAAAATTGATAGAGATATTACCTGCCAAGGTTGACCGTATCGCTGCGGAGGTTGTATGCGGTAAACAACATAAGCCCCGCGTCTTTTGGCTCGACCGGCTTGGAGCCGCTGCGGGCAAGCTGGAGCACTACGGTGCGAAAATCTTCGGGAAACATATAAAGGCCATCGACAGCTGCAACGGCTGTGGCCTTTGTGCCGGAAACTGCCCTACCGCCAATATAACAATGGAACACGGAAAACCCATGTTCCATAAAAACTGCATTATCTGCTTAAAATGTATCTACAGCTGCCCGAAGCAGGCGCTCTCCGCCGGAATGCTATCCTTTATCGTGCTGAAAGAGGGCTTTTCTTTAAAGCGAACAATGGCGGCTACAGCCGCAGCGAACCCCGGCGATAATCAAAAAACCGGCCTACTGCTAAGCGGAGTGGAGAAATACATATCCGGCTCGGACATATAAATTGTCTCTTATGAACATTTAGAGGTAATATACCCCCGAGATGCGTTCGGTGGCGCTGCCCCCAAAGAGAACCCGATCGTTTAAGGTCATCAGCCGAACGGTGTTGTAC
This sequence comes from Bacillota bacterium, assembly GCA_023391875.1. Taxonomy (GTDB): domain Bacteria; phylum Bacillota; class Clostridia; order Oscillospirales; family Ruminococcaceae; genus Acetanaerobacterium. The sequence goes on from JAEWAB010000005.1 coordinate 81,200, forward strand.
TCTATCCCTGTGCCGCCCTGCTCGATCGCTATGCTGTCGCCCTTCCAAAGGCCGTGCTTGCGCATATAGTAACCGAAGGCGCTGTTGCCCGAGCCGGTGGCCGGGTCTTCGAGATACCCGAACTTGGGCGGGAACACCCGGGTGTGGGCAATGCTCTCGTTTCTCTCCGTCTCCAAAGAAAATGGGAGAATAGTATCTATTCCATTATCCACGCAAAAGGCTTTTAAAACCTCTAAGCTCGGCAGCAAAGAAACCTCGCGTGAAAGGCTGGCTACCGGCACGATAAGGGCCTTCAGACCGACGCTTACCAGCTCAACGGGCAGGTCTGTCAGCAGCTCGTCTGTCTTTAACCCGAGCTTTTCCGCGACCATATCTTTGGTTACACTCGTGTGAAGGTATTCCGGCTGCGGTGCCGTAATAAAGACGGCGTCCTGCTCGGGGATGTGATTGTATACGGTCAGCTCACCCGCCTGATGGGTCTGAACCAAAATCTCTTTTTGGCAAAGTAAGCTCGGCGTACTCTTAATCAGGCTGTACATACAGGCGATGGTGCCATGCCCGCAAAACGCTACCTCGCACTCGGAGGAATAGTATGTAAGAAAGAGGCCGGACGGCCTGCTTTCACAGTAGACTACCTCCGAAACAAAGCCCTTATGTGCCGCCGCTACCGCGAGCATCTCTTCGGGTGAAAGCTGCTGACCCTGCTCTAAATAAAGGCAGGCCGCCGGATTGCCGAGCGATTGGCCGGACGTAAAGGCGTCGATCTTTTTGTATGCGTACTCTCTCATCATTCATCCTTTTCCTTTCTGTCTTGCGATTAAAGCCATAGTCACATATTAAGATGAGCACAATAATATGTTTTTTGATTATACCATCTTCGGAAAATAAATACAATCTTTTACTTTTCAAGGGGTTTAAAAGGGTATACAACCTTTCAGGCGGCTATAAGCAGTTTACGAAAGCCCAACCAGAAACGCGGAATAAGGATGGATAACGAACGCCCCGCAGCCGGTTTATACCCGTGCTGCGGGGCGTTATGAAGCATATTATTTAAAATACATATAGAGCTGGCATTTAATCATGCCGTTATAGAGCTTGCGGCGTTTGTCGGCGGGGCGGCCGAACAGGCGCTCGAACTCCTCGTGCGGCGAGATGATGTAGTAGCTGGTGCGTGGGCGCTTCTCAAATACCCCGCCCATCACCTTATAAAGCTCCTCGGCCTGCTTGATGTCGAGCAGGCGCTCGCCGTAGGGCGGGTTGCAGAGCACAATGGCGTTCTCGGTTTGAAGCTGAAAGTCTTTAATATCCGCCACCATCGCCTTAATGCGCGATATCACACCCGCCTTTTTGGCGTTGCCAGCGGTAAGCGCCACCGCGTCCGGCAGGATGTCGCTGCCGTAGGCGGCAAAGAGGGCCTGCCGGTCTATAGACTCCATGGCATGCTCGCGCTCCTGCTTCCATACCGCCGCGCCGAAACAATCCCAGCTTTCCGCCGCAAAGTGTCGGGAGATGCCGGGGGCTATGTTGAGCGCGTAGAGCGCCGACTCGATTAAAAAGGTGCCGGAGCCGCAAAACGGGTCGTATACCGTTGAGTTCCCGCGCACGCGCGCAAGGTTCGCAATACCCGCCGCCAGGGTTTCCTTGATCGGCGCTTCGTTGGCGTCCTTGCGGTAGCCGCGCTTGTGCAGCCCCGCGCCCGAGGTATCCAGCATGACGGTAACCTCGTCTTTTAAAATCGAGAACTGTATCTGGTGAACGGGGCCGGTTTCCTCAAACCACGACTGATGGTACACCCCTTCTAGCCGTTTAACGGCAGCCTTTTTTACAATGGCCTGACAGTCGGGTACCGAATGCAGCTGAGAATTAAGCGACCATCCCTTAACCGGGAAGGCATCCTTTTTGCCTATGAAATCTTCAAGCGGCAGCCGCTGTACCCCCTGAAACAGTTCTTCAAAGCTCCTAGCGTGAAAGGTGCCCAATACAATAAGCACCCTTTCGGCGGTGCGCAGCCAGAGGTTGGCGCGCGCCACATCCTGCTCGGTGCCGTCAAACAGCACCCTGCCGTTTTGAGCCGCCACATTCTGCCCGCCGATGCGCTTGATCTCATCGGCCAGAATACCCTCCAAACCAAAGATACAGGGGCACGAGATGGTAAATGGTTTCATAGATTTTGTTTTTCCTTTCAGCTGCCTAAACGTCTTTGCTTTTTGTGTACCACTTAAAACAAAAACGGTGAACTATTAGTCTTCCCCGCCGCACAACTATCATGCCGCAGAATATGGATTGTATTTGAACAGAAATTGCGAGGGGGCTTCGCCCCCTCGCTTATGTTTATACTATGCTTTTACAATTAAGTTTATCAGTCCGGGTTCGGTTCCAACAGACCGTAGTTGCCGTCCTTGCGGCGGTAAACCACGCAGATCTCGTTGGTGGTGCCGTTGCGGAACATAAAGAACTCGTGGCCGAGCATGTTCATCTGCAGGATAGCTTCATCCACCGTCATATGGTTGACCACAAAGCGCTTGTTACGTACCACCTTGTATTCCGACGCGCTCTCGTCGTAATCATACAGATAGCTTTCGTCGGGCTTGGTAAAGGCATCGTCCCGCAGCTTGCTCTCCAGCTTGGTTTTGTTCTTGACAATCTGCTGAAACAGGGAATCGGTAACGGCCTCGAGCGCCGCGGTAAGCTCACTCGCCGTTTTCTCGGAGCGGTAGATCATGCCCTGAGACTTGATGGTAATCTCCACCGTAAAGCGGTCGCGCTCCAGAGAGGCTGTTACAATGGCATCGGCATTACTATCAAAGAAACGATCAAACTTTTTAAGCTTCTTTTCTGCCCTTTCCTTAAATGAGTCTCTCAGGTTGATTTTGCGGCCTCTGATTGTAATGTTCATACGCACATCCCCTTTAACGCATTTTTATACATCATAGCTAAATCCGCAAGGATGAGCCATGCTGTTTTTGATTATTTTGTATAATCTATGCCTTAATAATAGCACAATAATCCTGTAAAGTAAAGGGGCTGATTGTGAACGAATTGTATAAAATTAACGTTAAAAATATATTTTTTCTCTACTCCTAAACCACCCGGCTGCCGTTTACAAACACCATTTTAGGGGTGGCATAAACCGAAAGCGGGTCGCCGTCAAACACCACCAGGTCGGCGTCCTTACCCGGCTTGATCGAGCCTATTCGAGCATCCAAGCCACAGATTCTTGCGGGATAGATGGTAATCGCCTTAAGCGCCTCCTCGTAGGGCAGCCCTTCGCGCACGGCCAGCCCTGCCGAAAGCGGCAGGTACTGGATAGGGATAACCGGATGGTCGGTGCAGATGGCGATACCTACCCCCTGAGCGTGTAACACACCCGCAGTTTTGGGGGTAAGGTTGCGAAGCTCCGGCTTGGAGCGCTCGCAGATGATCGGCCCCACCACGGCGCAGGCGCCCTCGCCCTTGATACGCTCGGCGATCAGGTGCCCCTCGGTGCAGTGGATGAGTACATACTGCAGCTTAAACTCGTGCGCAATGCGGATGGCGGTAAAAATATCATCAGTGCGGTGCGCATGGAAATGCGCCTTGATCTCCCCTCGTAGGAGCGGCAGCAGCGCCTCGTACTTCATGTCGTAATCCGGCTCGTCGAAATCCTCATCCTCGGCGGCCTTCTGCTTATCCTCAAGGTACTTCTTCGCCTTAAAAAGCTGCTCACGGATGATGGCGGCGGTGGCCATACGGGTTTCGGGGGCTTGGTTTTTGCCATGGTATACGCCCTTGGGGTTTTCGCCCAGCGCAAACTTAATGGCAAGCGGTTCTTTAAGGATAATATCGTCAATGCGGCTGCCGTAGGTTTTTATGGCTGCAAGCTGTCCCGCAACCGGGTTGGAGCTGCCCGGGCCGGTAACTACGGTGGTAATCCCCCCACGGTAGGCCTCTTCAAAACAGTGGTCCAACGGATTGATGGCATCAATCCCCCGTAAATGAGGGGTGGAAGGGTCGGTGGCCTCGTTGCCGTCGTCGCCCTCAAAGCCCAGCCCATCCTCCCACATGCCAAGATGGCTGTGAGCGTCCACAAACCCCGGGAAAATACCCGCGCCGCCAAGATCCAGCGCGTCGGTACGCGAGCCTGTAAAACCGCTCATCTCCCCCAGTGCCGTAATCTTGCCATTTTCAATGGTCAGGTAGCCGTTTGATATGGTGAGGTCTTCCATGGTGTGGATTTTAGCGTTAATGATGTTCATACGTTACCCCTAGATTATACTACTAATTCTTTACTCAAAAAGTGATTTAATCACTTTTCAAACTCCCGCCTTTTGGAAAATACAAAGCATTACTGCTAAAAAGTTTTAAAACAATAATTCGGCGGCTAACAGCCACCCACTTCATTTATATAATGGCATGCAAACGGAATTTCAAGTAAGAAAAAGGCGCCGGTACGGGCTGATGCAACCGATACCAACACCTGTTTGATTTTGCGGCGCGAACAGTTTGCATACAAACCGCACTGTGAAAATTATATATCAGCCGAATCTGGCACCGCGCTTGGTGCCGCCGGAACCTCTTTTAGACTCTACGTTGCGCTTAAGGTCGTACATCTTTTCGTCGCTTGATTGCTTAAACTTGTTCATCATATCCTCGAAGGACATATTTTCGTTACGGCGGCCGCTAAAATCGGGGCCGTCGCGGCCCTCACGCCGAAAAGGCTTCTGAGGCCTGTGTGCGGGCGGAGGGTTATCAATGGCTTTTTTGATGGAAAGGCCGATCTTACCGTCGGTGCCGACAGTGAGTATCTTCACCTTTACCTCCTGCCCCTCGGTAAGATGATCCCTGATTTCATTGACATATGTAGGCGCTATTTCAGATATGTGAACCATACCCGTTTTCCCCTCGCCCAAGTCAATGAAGGCGCCGAACTTGGTAATACTGGTCACCTTTCCGGTTACTAAACTTCCTACCTCAAGCTGCATACGAAAAGTTTATCCTCCTTACAAAATCTAAAAAATATCTCATTGCCGCCACAACAAGCGGCATAACACTCATCCTAACACAGATAGGCTTAATTCCCCGATACATCTACGTATACGCGTTCCTGAGGGTAAACATAGCCCCATTTTTCTCTTGCCATACGCTCCATATAACCGTTATCGGCGGAGTTGATAAGCTCGGAAATCTCACGGTTTTTTAAGGTCTGGCTTGAAATCTGGGCGTTGAAGGCATCAAGCTCCTGCTGGCGTTTGGTGATGTCAACCTCAATCTGAATGGTGGAAAAGATTGAAACCGCACATACCGCTACAATAACCAGCTTAATGAAGAGAGGTATTTTTCCTGTTCTTGCCGCTCCGCTCTTTTTCATGTTTGCTTTTCCCTCTGTTTTGTTCGTTATAGTGTATGTTTTGAGATTTTGTTGTGTGTATTAAATTATACAATAAAAGACGGTACTGTTTCAAGCTGTAATTCATATTATTTTGGACTATTTTGTTCTTTGACTCAACTTTTTTTGCAAAACGAACCGCTTTTCGCTTCATGGAGGCATTGAAACGCTGTATGGGGGTAACAATCTTGCGGTAAAGGAAGCGAAATACCCGGCGGATAAACCCGATGATCGCCTTGGAGGCCTTCATAATCAGAGCGCCGAGCGTGAAATAGTATATCACCATACCGATGATAATACCCATCAGCAAAAAAATGCGCAGCTGCCCGGAATTCACCGTAACGATAAACAAAAAAGAGACAAGCGCGCTTGCCGACCAATAAAGAAGGTCCTGTACAAACACAGCCGTGGCGCCTGTTTTAAACATCAGACGAAGGATACGGAAAATCTCATAAAAAAACCCGAGCACAAACCCCAGCAGGCAGGCCTGCAAAAACATAATAGTCTGGTCTGCTACAACGACCTCCATGCCGAACACCCCTTTGCCGCCTGTCTGTGGGCACTATTTAAACAATTTCTCAAAGAAGCTTCTGCGTTTGGGGTCGTCGTCGGTATAAATCATGGTATGGATGTCCCCGTCGATATTCAGCTCGCCGGTATCGACATTCAGCCTGTTGATGTGCAGATTGGAGCCCTTTACCGTAAGCTCGCCCATCTCGGTAAAAAGCACTACCGACTGTTCATCAAAGCTGTCGATATCGTTTACACCCGAAACCGTGAGTACCTTTCTGCCTTCCAAAATAAGATTGTGGGGCACCTTAATCATCTTTTTCTCTTCCGCCATTTCACTCACCAGCCTTTCTTTCAAACGATGCAAGCTTGTTTCTTTTCGGTACAAAAAATAAGTAACACCATACTCTTATCCTGATTCCAGTTTAAATTGCATTCGCAATCACTAATAGGAATCGGTATTGAGCCGGTATTACTTAATGATATGATGAAAAGAATTTTTATATGACTTGCGCGGTACCGTTTAACATGAAATACTGGCATTGCCCTTGGCCGGCAACTTACAGCAGCACCTCGTAGTTTGTGGACGCATCGTCCTTGGTAGCGTATTCGCTTACCTTGAGTACTTTTACCTTTAAAGGCTTGGTTCCCAGGTTAATCTGCACCACATCGCCTTCCTTTACCTCGTAGGACGCGCGGGCAGGCTTATCGTTAACCAACACCCGCCCCGCGTCGCACGCCTCGTTGGCGATCGTACGGCGCTTGATAAGCCGTGTAACCTTAAGATATTTATCCAGTCTCATAATATGAATCCTCCTGTTTGCCGAACACCTACTTCAGAACAATAAAAGAGAAAAAACTGCGCACCGTTTTCAGGCGATGCGCAGCATAATGTCCAACCTCAATGATGTTGTACATGAACCCAAGAGAGCTTGCTTATTTCGCAACCTGCTCCTTGAGTGACTTACCTGCTTTAAATACAGGCAGCTTGGAAGCGGGGATAACAATCTCTTCCTTGGTTCTGGGGTTGCGGCCAACTCTCTCGCTGCGGGGCTTCACTTCGAAAGAACCGAAGCCTACAATTTGAACCTTGTCGCCGCCGGCAAGTGCCTCGGCAACTGCTTCAAATACCGAGTTTACAGCCTTATCGGCATCCTTCTTGGAGATGCCAGACTTCTCGGCAACCGCGTTAATTAACTCTGTTTTCGTCATTCTCTTTCCCTCCGAAATAAGTGTTTGGGGTGTTGCTAAGTTCCTTTGCTTTCTTCCAAAGCTTGTCCAGCTCACATATATCCGCATGGTTTAGGTCGATGCCCTGCGCATCTGCAAGTGCTTCAACCTTTGAAAACCTGCTTATAAACTTGTCGGTAGAGGCGGTAAGCGCCTCCTCCGCATCAAGCGTGAGGAACCGAGATAAATTAACGCACGAAAATATCAAGTCGCCAAGCTCTTCAGATGCCGCCGCGTGATCGTTATCGCTCATCGCGCGCATAAGCTCCGAAAGCTCGCTTACCAAATCTGAAAGTACGTACTGTGTGTTCGGGTATTCAAACCCGCTTTTTGCCGCCCGCGCCTGCACCTTCTGCGCGCGCATAAGCGCCGGAAGAACGCGCGGTACGCTCTGCATACTCTCAGTTCTGGACTTCATGCCCTTCTGGGCATTCTTGATATTTTCCCAATTAACCAAGACCTCGTTTGCGGTCTTGCATTGCGCGCCGTCTGTAAAAATATGAGGGTGGCGGATAATCAACTTTTTGCAGATACCGTCGGCCACGTCGTCGAAATCAAAGTTTCCGAGCTCTTTTTCCATCTTACAATGGAAAACGACCTGCAACAGCACATCGCCGAGTTCCTCTTTTAAAAGTGCGACGTCATTTAAATCAATGGCCTCGCAAACCTCGTAGACTTCTTCGATAAAATTCTTGCGGATACTTAAGTGCGTTTGTTCTTTATCCCACGGGCAGCCTTGCTCGCCCCTGAGGATGTCCATAATCGCAAAAAGATCGTTTATATCGTATTTCGATTTAAACTCAAACTCCACAAATCCGCTCTCCAGTTTCCAATTGTTAAAACATATATATATTACCCTATTATTCCGTGCTTTTCAAGTACTTTAACAACTTTTTCTCCATTTGGTAACATTAAAATGTCGTCTATGCTCACTCCGCGTATTAAAATCAGCACGAAAACATAGATTCCCATCGCAATTAGGATGGAAAACACCGTCGAGATACGCGCATCGCACACCCGAAGCAGCAACCGATATGCGGCCCATGCCGAAAAACCGCAGAAAGCGCCCGCAATCACGGGCTTTACAAACACACTGACCATATTTGGCGTTACGTGTGTGTGTTTGCTCACGGCAATAATACTGGCTATGACAATAAACAGATAACACAACAGCGTACCCACCGGCGCGCCGAGAATATTGATACTTGGGACAGCCACCAGAATGTAGTTGGTGGCAAGCTTGATAAGCCCGCCCGCAAACAGGAATTTAACCGGCAGGTCGGCTCTGCCGATGGCCTGCAGGATGGCGTTTACCGGGCTTGTGATGGCGACAAAGATGACACTGATCCCCATAAACGAAAGGATGGGGGTGGATATTGCCACCTCGCTCGCTAGGCCGTCGCCCTTAAAGTTATAAAGCAGTGTAAGCACCGGCCCCGCCAGCGCCGTCATGCCAAAGCCCGCGGGGATGGCGACGAGCGAGGTCACCCGAAGGGCAGACTCCACGTTCCTTTTAAGCTCTACGGTGTTGCCGCGCGCCCATGCCGCCGAAACAGCGGGCAGCACGCTGATGCCAAAGGCGGTGGTAATGGCGGGCACCAGATGAAAGACCGTCATGGGCAGCCCTTTATAGGTGCCGAACAAAAAGGCGGGTAGGCGCTCAAGCGTCATGTCGCTTGGCAGCATACCGGCATACATGTTGAGCATGACCGAGGGGTTTCTGGCCGCGGCCGCGGTAAGGCGGTTCATCACCGAGGCGAGATCGATGGTTGCGGTAAGGCTCACCACCATGGCCCCCAAGCACACGGGAATGCCGATGCGAATCAAGCGCCTTAACAATTCCCCGGAAGGCCGTGCCGCCGGAGATGCCGCAAGCTCGCCCGCGGTAATGCCGTCCCCTTTTCTGATGTGCGTGATGAGCAGATAAACAAACCCAAATATGGTGCTGAGGGTAACCCCCAGGATGCCGCCCGCCGCCGCAAACGGCAGTACGGCCGTTTGTGCCTGCGCCGTGGTTTTAACCGCGAGGCCGAACACCATGCCTGTTTTCTGAAAGTCCTGCAGGCCAAGCCTCATCACCCACAGCGACAGCGCATAGCCCATGATAAGCTTCGCACTGGCCTCTACCACCTGCGATATCGCAGTGGGGTACATGTTGCGCAAGCCCTCGTAGTACCCGCGATAGGAGGACATCAAGCATAAGAATAGCACGGCGGGCGCTATCGCCATCACCGGGTAAGCGCCGTCCGGGTTGCCCACCAGCGCCGCGAAGGGGCGCGTAAAAAAGAAGGTGATTAAAAAACCCGCCGTGCCGGTGGCTAAAAACAGGCACAGCGAAATCTTGCGGATGCGCCGAACATCGCGAAACCGCCCGCTTGCAACACTCTCGGAAACAAGCTTTGAAACCGCTACCGGCAGCCCCGCGATGGCAATGGCGGCAATCGGGTTAAAAATGTCGTAGGCCGTATAGAAATGCGCGGCGCCCTCGCCACCAAGCACGAGGGTAAGCGGTATCTTGAATACCGCGCCGATGATTTTAACAATGATGGTGGCCGCAGTAAGAATCAACGCGCCGTGGAGAAAGCTCTGCTTACGTCTTGCGGTCACACACATCACACCTTATCCGCCCACACGAACGGGCGTAAAATTACGTCATTTACCGGCACAAACGCCTATACGACCACTATTATGTCTATGCGCCCGGCAGATAAAAAAGACGCTTACCTTACTGCGGCATGTTGTTGATGCGGGTTGTAAGCTCGTCAATCTGCGCAATCAGGGTGTCGATCTTACGCACAACGTCGCTTGCCGCAGGGCTCTCGATTTCACCCTTCTTGGTCATCGCATAACTGAACTTGCCAAGCTTCGCGTATTGACGTTCCAGCTCCGCGTTAAGGTTCATACGGTCGATTTTAAGCTTGGAAACGCTGACAAATTCCCCTGTCGCCTTGCAGGCATTGTCAAAGATATTTTGTGCAGTGGTGGCAAAATCATCAAAGGTAGTCATAAGTATTTTCGCTCCTTTTAATCTATGAATTCCCGCAGCAGTGAGTCCTCCAGGATGTACTGCCGGTCAAGCTCGGCGAAGTACTGCAAGGTTTTGTAAATGGCCTCAAACCGCGGGTAGGTCTCGTGAGCAGGGTCCATCCGCTCGATAAGCGGGTTGATGAAGTGATGGAAGATGCAAGGCTCATACAGGATCAGGGAATCGATGGTCAGGTCGGCATAGCACTTATAGGGTGAGATGTATTTCTTCTCGCCCGCGCGCACCGAGGCCCACATGCCGGTGGTTTTTTCAAGCGATGAGTCGCGGTGGTAGTAATCGCGCACACATCGGCGGATAAAGCGGATGTCCTCGTGCGTGAGCACCAGCTCATCGCCCAGCGTATACTCCCCTTTCACACTGATAAACAGCCTGAAGAACTTTTTGGTATCCAGCCCTTCGGTAATAAGGGGGTTGAGCGCGTGAATGCCCTCTACGATCAAGATTTCATTGTCGCCCAGCGTGATGTCGTTGGTTTTTAAAGAACGCGAGGCGGTGAGAAAATCAAAGGTTGGCAAACTAGCACTTCTGGTGGTCACCAGCCGGTCAAGGCAGCTGCGGACGCACTCCACATCCAGCGAATAAATGGTTTCGAGGTCCTTGCTGCCGTCCGGCAGCGTAGGCAGGCGCACCTGATCGATGTAAAAATCGTCAAGCGACACCACATAGCTGTTGATCAAGAATTCTTCCTTGAGCATCTTTCTGAATTTGTGCGCCGTGGTGGTCTTGCCTGAGGCACTGGGGCCGGCCAGCAGTACAATATGGGAGCGTTCCATGTTGTGCGAGATAAAGCTGCACACGTTGCGTATCTGCGTTTCGTAGCGGCGCTCGCTGGTCTCTACCAGCTGTTCGGGGTGAGAAAGCGCTAAAGCGTTAATCTTTTCGGCCTGTATACGACTGTTTTCATCATAAAACGCATCCGCCATAGAACTCTTTCACCTGCCCTTTTCTCAATAGTATTTCGTCAAAACCGGCGATATACTCGTGCGGGTATTTATAGTTAAAGATGCGGTGAATGCGCGTACCGCCCGGCTGTTTAAGCTTCGATACCCCACCCGCCCCGCAGGCGAGTATGGTGTGGGTTTCATCCATAATAAAGACGTTGTACAGCCCCTCGTAGCCCTCCTTCGCAAAGCCGATGTTCTCCAAATTCTCGCGCGTATTGCGCTGGCGGTAAAGGTAATAGGGGTTAAAGCCCGCCGCCTGCAGTGCCGTCTCGGCGTAATCCGTCATCGCGGTGACGGCGCCTTCCTGCGCGCTAAACTGTACCGCCTTTTCGTAGGCGAGGTTGGAGGAACGCTTGAGCGAGAGGGTATGCACCGTGATGTTCTCGGGCGAAAGGGCAATACAGGTATCCACCGAGGCGCGGAAGCCTTCAAGGGTATCGGCAGGCAGACCCGCAATCAAATCCATATTGATACAGTCTATGCCGATTCGGCGCGCAAGGTTTAGGCTATCCACCGTCTGCCTAGCGCTATGCCTTCTGCCGATGGCAGCGAGCACCTCGTCGCTGAAGGTTTGCGGGTTGATGCTGATGCGGGTGGCCTCGCTCTCTTTAATGGCAATGAGCTTATCCTCCGTGATGGTATCGGGGCGCCCGGCCTCCACCGTGTATTCCCGGATGGTGGAAAGGTCAAAAGCCGCACGCACCGCCGCAAAAAGCGTCTTTAACCCCTCTGCCGAAAGCGTGGTGGGGGTTCCGCCGCCGATATAAACGGTCTCCAGCCGAAGGCCAAGGTCCCTAGCTATCGCGCCCGTATAGGCGATCTCTTCGCACAGCTTTGGCAGATAGGCCTCGATAAGCCCCGCCGATTTTTCAATGGAGTGCGACACAAAGGAGCAGTAGTAGCACCTTGTCGGGCAAAACGGGATGGATATATATAAACTGAAGGAATTATGCGCTGAGGTGGCAATGATGCTGCCTTCTTTTCGGGCGGTGCGCAGCAAAAGTGCCGCCTTTTGGGGTGAAACAAGGTAGCTTTGCTCAAAGTATCGCGCGATCTCATCCTCCGGCATTCCCGCTGCTGTAAGCCGGTGTACCAGCGTTACGGGGCGTATGCCGGTGAGGATGCCCCATCTGGGCGTTACACCCGTTAAGGGCGAAAGCATGCGATACATCATCACGCCGTATAGGCGCTCGCACTCTTTATCAAAGGCCTCGCAGCTTAAAGATACCTCCGACTGGTCGGTTGTGATATCGCCGCCAAGCCGCACGGTAAGCAGGAGCTTGGCCTTTTCGTTACCCTTTATCAGCTCGGTGAGGATATAATCGCCCTGCTCGGGGAGCTCGGGGGCCTCAATAATCGGCTCGCCCTGAAAAAACAGCAGCGCGACATTTCTTACCTCATAACCGTAATCGTGCCCTTTAAAAACAATCGTCATAGCTTGCCTGCCCTAAATAAGGATTGGTTCTGCGCTCGGTCTCGAGGGTGGTTTCTTCGCCGTGGCCGGGGAACACCGTATAGTCGCCCTCCAGCTCCGCCAGCCTTTTTACCGAGGCGACCTCCTCGGCTAAGTCGCCGCCGTAATGCGTTACGATGCCGATGGTGCCCGCAAACAGGGTATCGCCCGTAAACAGTATCTCATCAAGCTTATAAACCACCGAGCCCTTGGTATGCCCCGGCGTGGCAATCACCTGCACGGTAATCTCATCCAAGGTGATTTCATCACCGTCTGATACCAGACACTCGGGCGTGATATCCGAAAGATCGTAGCGGTTATTTGAAAAGCCGAAGCGTGCGCCCACGTTCTTTACCGGGTCGCTTAGTAGCTCCGCGTCCTCCCGTGAAACAACGACACCGGCATGGGTTTGCTGTGCTACCTCACGCAGGGCGCCGATATGGTCGAAGTGACCGTGGGTGAGAAGGATGTAACGCAGCGTGGCGCCGTTTTCTTCGAGTGCGGCCAGTATCTTTTTAGCGCCCGCGCCCGGGTCGATGACCATGCCGTTCCCTTCATCCGAAACAAGGATATAACAGTTGTTATCCATTGCGCCGACCTTAAGCTTGATGAGCTTCACACCGTGTCCCACACTTTCTTTTTCACGTTCGTTATTTTAAGTCGTCCGTATCCAGTATAATGGTAATCGGCCCGTCGTTTACAAGAGACACCTTCATCTCCGCGCCGAATACACCCGTTTCTACCCTGCAGACACCCTTTTCCTTCACCAACTCGATGAAATAATCATATAGCGGCTTTGCCTTTTCGGGGCGCGCGGCGGCAATAAACGAAGGCCGCCTGCCGTGGCTCGCGTCCGCGCAAAGAGTAAAGTTTGAGACAATCAGCATCCCGCCGCCGATGTCGGCAAGCGAAAGGTTCATCTTGCCCGCCGCGTCCTCGAAGATACGCAGCTCCGCAGCCTTTCGGGCGAGCAGCTGCGCCTCTTTTTCGGTATCATTCCCATAAATACCCAGAAGCAACAGCAGTCCCGCCGAGATTTCGCCGCTGATACCGCCGTTTATGGTAACGCGCGCTTGCTCTACGCGCTGAATAACTGCTCTCATTGTTTTTTACTCCGTGGCCCACCGACCTATGTTATTTACCTGTGCGCGTAACCGAAACCACCCGGTCGATGCGGGTAAGGTTATTCATGATATTTTGTAAGTGCTCCTTACCCGAGATGCCGATGGTAACGTGGATGCCCACATAGCCGTCTTTCAGCTCGCGTGCGTTAAGCTCGTGTATCTGCAGGTGCATGTTGGAGAGTGCTACCGTCACGTCCGCAATCATGCCCGCACGGTCGTGCGCCAGAATTTCGACGGTAGACTTAAAGGTCTCTTTCACCTCGTCGGCCCACTGCACATTCACCCAGCGCTCGGGCTGGTCGCCCGATTCAAGGGCCGCCACCACGTTTACACAGTCGCGCTTGTGCACCGAAACGCCGTACCCGCGCGTAACAAAGCCAATGATATCATCACCGGGCAGCGGGTTGCAGCACTGCGCGAACTTGACGAGGCAGCCGTCGATTTCCTCCACGATCACGCCGCTGGAAACCGTTTTGGATGCCGTCTTCTTCGGCTGGTTCTGCGCATTGGGCTCCACCGGCTTGTAGGCCTTGAGGTAGTCGTCCTTAATGCGGGGCATGATCTTGGAAAGCGTAATGCCGCCGTAGCCGATGGCGGCGTAAAACTCATCCGCAGAGGCACAGTGCTGGCGCTTGGCAAGGTCGTCGATAAAGGCGTCGTAGTCCTCATCCGGCACGCGGATACCGTTTCGCTTAAATTCGCGCTCGATCTCCTGCTTGCCCTCTTCGATATTCTCCTCGCGCCGTTCCTTTTTAAACCACGCGCGAATCTTGTTTTTGGCCTCGCTGGTTTTGGCTATCTTAATCCAGTCACGGCTCGGGCCGCGCCCGGCGGCGTTGCTGGTGAGGATGTCGACAATCTGGCCGGTTTTAACCTCGCTGTCGATCGACACCATGCGCCCGTCGATCTTGGCGCCCACCATGCGGTTACCGACGGCGCTGTGAATAGCGTAGGCAAAATCGATGACGGTAGAGCCCGCGGGCAGGCTTTTCACATCGCCCTTAGGGGTGAACACGAACACGTCCTCGGGCGAGAGGTCGGTTTTGATGGTGCGCACGATCTCTTCTACGTCGTCGGTCTGCGACTCGAGCAGCTTGCGTATCCACGCAAGGCGCTCCTCCAGCTTATCCTTGCCCTGCAGGCCCGCTTTATATTTCCAGTGCGCGGCGATACCGTATTCAGCAGTGTGGTGCATCTCCCACGTGCGTATCTGAATCTCAAACGGGATACCCTCTTTGCCGATAACCGTGGTATGCAGCGACTGATACATGTTGGCCTTGGGCGTGGAGATATAATCCTTAAACCGGTTGGGGATGGGGGTAAACATGTCGTGCATGATGCCGAGGATGTTGTAGCACTCGATAACGGTGTCTACAATAATGCGCACCGCGTAGATGTCGTAAATCTCTTCGAGCGCCTTACCCTGCATATACACCTTGCGGTAGATGCCGTAGATGCTCTTTACCCTGCCCTCCAGATAGATCTGGACACTGTCGGTTTTCATGCGCCCCTGAATGCGCTCGATGATATTCGCCAAAAACTGCGCACGCTCCTCCTTGTGGATGGCGAGCGCCTTGTCGATGTCGTTGTAGGCGACGGAGTCAAGGTGCTTGAGTGAGAGGTCTTCCAACTCCTCCTTGACGGCGCGGATACCGAGGCGGTGGGCGATGGGGGCGTATACCTCCATCGTTTCAAGTGCCTTGTCGCGCTGCTTCTGGGGCGGCATGGCATCGATGGTGCGCATATTGTGGAGCCTATCCGCCAGCTTGATGATGATAACGCGGATATCCTGGCTCATGGCGAGTAGCATCTTGCGGATATTCTCGGCCTGCTGCTCCTCACGTGAGGAATAGGGGATTTTGCCGAGCTTGGTAACGCCGCTTACCAGCAGCGCGATATCACGCCCAAACAGGCGCGCAATCTCCTCCTGCGGGGTGTTGGTATCCTCCACCACATCGTGCAACAGCGCCGCCACGAGCGACTCGGTATCCATACCAAGCTCGATAAGTATCTTTGCGACGCTTACCGGGTGCACAATATACTGCTCGCCAGAAACGCGCTTCTGCCCGCTGTGCGCTTCGCGCGCCACCTCAAAGGCCTTGGTAATCAAGGCCTTGTCGTACTGCTTCTCGCTTTTATCGATAAAGTCCAGCAGTTCTTTTAAATTCTCATCCACCGTAGTCACCAGTCCTTTTGCCCCTGCTTATACTAAATCCCAAACTCGCCGTTAAAAACGGCGTGGGCGGCTTTTAGCCGCCGAATTACCGCTTAATACTTATTCTGCAACAACGCTTTACGTTGTTGCAGAATAAGTATTTTAATCAAGTTGTTTTAACCTTTGCAATACCGCCGAATCGGCAAGGTTTGCCTTGGGGGCGCCCTTGACAACCGAAATTATATATTCATTACTATCAATGTTAGTATCTATAGCAATAAGGCCCAGTTCTTTTAACGCCAGCAGGGCGACCATTGTTTTACCGTAGTTTGCAAGCGACGCCGCCGCAAGCTGTGGTACACCCCATGTATAGCTTTCCCGGTCTTTGAGCAACCGGTAAACTACCCCCATCTCCTCACGGGAGGGGGTAATAATATCCATGTCCATCGATGTAATCTGTTCCTGCCGCCGAAAGCGCTCGTACAGCTCGCGGGAGCGGAAAAACTCCTCCTGATTAAAACCGCTGGGGCGAATATCGCGTATCTTAATAGAAACGCTTTCCCTGCCTTGATACTCGTTTACATCGCAGGCGGCAAGGATATCCACTACATCGCCCACCTTATAGGGAAAGCTTTGCTCCGTCATACCAAAATATACACAGGTAATACCTTTTTTGCCCTTACTCAGGCGAAGACGCAGGTGTTTGCCGCCGCCCAGCGGGGCGATCTCGGTAACCGTAAGCCCCATAAAACAGTAGCGGACAGCCTCGTTGCCGCAGCCAAACGGCTCGAGTACCGAGAGCTTTTTCAGTTCCTCTATCGTAACCGTTTCCGGCTCACACACCCTGTCAACGCAAATACTGTGTACCGGCATGAGCGTGTATTGCGCCTTGCTGTAGGCCTCTATGCGCTCGGCAAAGGCTTCGATATGCTCCGTTTTAAGGGTCAAGCCCGCGGCCGCGGTATGCCCGCCGTAGCGAAGCAGCAGGTCGTCGCAAGTGAGTAACGCGTCAAACAGCGAATAGCCCGCCACCCCCCTGCCCGACCCGCGGGCGGTTTCGCCTTCAATCGAGATTAAAAAGCAGGGCTTTGCGTAACGCTCCACCAGCTTCGCCGCCACGATGCCGGTCACCCCGTGGTGCCAGCCCTCTTTGGCCAGTATAATCACCCGGGCTTCGGCTTTTTCGGGGTGCAGCGCAAGTTCTTTATGTATATCACACAGAATAACCGCCTCGAGCTCCTGACGCTGGGCGTTGTTCTTGTTGATTTCGGCGGCTAAAGCCATCGCCTCTTCGTAATCGTCGCTCAAAAGCAGCTTGAGCGCCACGTCGGCCAACCCAAGCCTGCCGGCGGCGTTAATACGCGGCACCAATGTGTAGGCTACCGTTTCGGCGTAAAGCGGCTTATTCGTCAAGCCACAGCATTCTATGAGCGCCGCAAGCCCGATGTTTTGGGTATCGCGCAAACGCGTAAGGCCCTCGGTTACAAGCAGGCGGTTTTCGCCCACCAGCGGCACTACGTCCGCGATGGTGCCCACCGCCGCGAGATCGCCGCAGAAGTCGAGCATCTCTTCATAGTCGCCGCCCGAAAGCGCTGTGATAAGCAGCAGCGCTATCCCCGCGCCGCAGTAATCCTTAAAGGGGCTTTTGCAATCCTTGCGGTGCGGGTCTACCACCGCACAGGCCGTGGGCAGCGCCTCCTTGGGCTTATGGTGGTCGGTTACCACCACGTCTATGCCAAGGGAGGCTGCATAGGCGATTTCCTCCAAAGCAGTGATGCCGTTATCCACGGTGACGATCAACCCGACACCCTGCACGTGCAGGCGCTTTACGGCCTCTTGGTTCATGCCATAGCCTTCGTCCTCACGCGATGGTATATAATATGTAACATCGGCTCCCGCCGACTCAAGATAAAGCACCAAAATGGCGGTTGCGGTAACGCCGTCGGCGTCATAATCACCGTAAACGGCAATGCGCTCATCGTTTTCGATCGCTTGGTTGATCCTATCCACGGCTTTATCCATGTCTTTGAGCGCAAATGGGTCTGAAAGTGCGCCCTCGTTATTCAAAAAAGCCTGCGCCTGCTCCGGCATGGCCTTACCCCGCGCGGCCAGAACATCCGCTACGGCAGGCAAAATGTTAAGCTCCGCCGCCAGCCTTGCGCTCGCAGTTTTATCTATATTTGGAAATATCCATTTTTTATAGCCCAATGCCCTATCCTCCATAGCCGTTGTACAGCGCAATCGTCGTATTGAAATGACATTGCACGTTTGGTCAGCTTTTCCGATAACGGTCTATTTTGTATTTTAGCATTTTGCACACCGTTATTCAACCTTTTTTGACGTTGCGAACACAGGAAAGACACGGATTCAACAGATTTGCATGATATTCTATAGACAGTTTTACGCATCCCCTGTAAAATAGAATGATACCGATAGATTAAATGAATTGAGTGAGGGAACACAGATGTCTAAAACCATTGTACTATATCGCTCAAAGTCGGGCTTTACCCAAAAATACGCCCAGTGGATAGCGGCTGCCACAGGCGCGGAACTGGCGGATGCAAGGCCCATGAAGCCTAACGACCTTATGAAGTATGATACCATCGTTTTCGGGAGCGCGTTATATGCCAGCGGAATAAACGGCCTTGGGCTGATAACCAAAAACTTTGAGCAGCTTAAAGATAAAAAGCTGATTGTCTTTACTTTAGGCGCGACTCCTGTGCGCCCGGAGATCTATGAAGAAGTGAAGAATATAAATCTGACGGAAGAACAACAAAAACATATTGAATTTTTTATGCTTCGCGGAGGTTTTGATTACAGCAAGCTCACAATAATAGATAAACTGTTGATGATACTGATGAAGATAAAACTAAAAAGCCGGAAAAAGCCCAGCGCCGATGAGCGTGGTATGTTGGCGGCATATACTCACCCGGTGGATTTTACGAATGAGAAATATATTGCGCCCATTGTGGAGGCGATTAAGCGATAAAGCGATTTATAATCACAGATACAACAAGGACGGAGCTTTTGCTCCGTCCTTGTTATATCTGAAAACGGCTGATAGCCTTGTTATTTTTGATCGGTGTTTATACTCTGATATACCGCAAGCGCGTCTTCAATATTATATTGGTCGGTTTGGTGATTGCCCTCTGCACCCGCAGTGACGAGAACATATTCTTTATCGTCTATTACGGCCAGGCTTGCAAGGCAGAGCCCCGCCTCCGGGGTGTAGCCGGTCTTGCCGCCAAGAATCTCACCGCCGTTTACTGTGGTAACTTTCATTTCTTTAAACAAGGTACTGTTAACGGTTATGCCGTCAGGATGCATATTGGTTGCAGCGGTAGAATGACGCTTCGAAGTAAAGATTTGTTTGAAGGTATCATTATTTAGTGAATACTTAAGCAAAACCGAAATATCGTTTACTGTAGAGTATTGGTTTGCATCATGCAGTCCCGTTGAGTTTGTAAAGTGAGTATTATCCATGCCAAGCTGCTCTGCCTTTTTATTCATGAGGGCTGCAAAAGCGTCTTCGCTGCCTGCAATCGCTTCGGCTAAACCCACACAGGCCTCCGCCCCGGACGGCAATAAGACGCCATATAACAGGTCGTTTACAGACACCTCCTCGTACGGAATAAAGCCTGCCATGGAGGCATTCTGGGCATACAAAGCGTCAAACAGCTTTGGCTTAAGCTCAATCTTCTGCTTTAAATCATTTAGGCCTTCGATGGCTATGATAGCCGTCATGATTTTGGTCATAGAAGCCGGATAAATCTTTTGATTGCGGTTTTTGTCCAGTAAAATATCATTGTCTTTAAGGCTTACCAGTACTGCACATGGGCTGTGCAGAATTTCCAGAGTATCTCCAAGTTTTGCAGTATGGCTGGAATATACTAAACCAAGCGAATGGTTATCGCTGAGTTGGTTACTATCCGCCAGTGGTTGATTATCTTGATGAACCATCGAAAGGCTTGCGACATCTGTATTAAGCGATCTGTCATATTTTAAATACAAAGACCTTATGAAGGTAAAAAGCAGAAAGATGATAATAAAAAATATGGCTACCGTAAATAGGCCGTTAACGCGGCGTCTAACTTTTCTCATAAAATAAGCTCCCTTCCACGACCATAATCCTATCATGGAACAAAGCTTGTAGTTTTAAATCATGCTTATCAAAACATTAAGATTTCCTTATTATCTACACAACTTGGATTGGGCTCTTTCCTATCCACAAGAAGTTCTCATGCTTCCTCAACGATAGCGGAAATCTCTGTATTGAAGCCTGCTTCTTTGCCAAGCTACAATTTTTAGACGTCAGCTGTTAAGCTATGACTCGGTAATTTAACCGTAAATATCGTATTTTCTACCGAGCTTGCCGCAGAGATACTGCCACCGTGAGCGGCAACAATCTCTTTTGCGATGGCAAGCCCTAAACCGGCACCGCCGGTAAAACCCGAGCGCGCCGCATCCAATCGATAGAATTTTTCAAAAATCGTTTGCAGCTTTTCTTGTGCTATAGGCTTGCCCAGATTTATAAACTCAATAATAATACTCTCTTCATTTTGATAGGCGGCCACCGTAATCTCGCTTTCAGGGTAACTATAGGCAACCGCATTCTTGAGAATATTATTAAAAACCCGCGCAAGTTTATCCGGGTCGGCATATACGGTAAGGTTATCTTCCGCTTTTACTGCAATCGTCCTTTTCCCTGGTTCTAGCATGGGATAAAACTCATCCGCAATCTGCATAAGCATATAGGATATGTTAATCTCTTCTTTATTTAACACTATAGTCTGCAGATTAAAACGCGTAATCTCGAAAAACTCGTTTATCAGCTGTTCCAGACGATAGGCTTTTTCAAGTGTTATATCTACATATTTATTTCTCTGAGACTCTGGCATATCCGAAGCCTCGGAGAGCAGGCTTAAATACCCAATGACTGATGTAAGCGGTGTTTTGATATCGTGCGCCAGATATACCACCAGATCGTTTTTGCGCTGCTCGGCTTCTTTGGAGTCCGCCGCCCTTTTCTCTAAAGTACTTTTAATGGTATTCAGTTTATTTTGCATAAAATCCAACTCGGGGGGCAACTGAATGGGCTCTTGGCTTTCTTCCGCCAAGCGGTCTATGCTATTGCTTATCTGATTAAAGTAGTGCATAAATCGTGAAAGCACAAAATAGAACACTACGACTGCAAGTACTATAAAGCCAATCGCGAGCAGCGACGCCTTATTATATCTAAACAAGACACTGTAGATACTTTTGGCACTCGCATCATCCATGTAAAAAACTTTTTCAACAAAAGATATAAACCAGTTTGCGAAGGGCTTTTCAAGTAACCCGTCAATAAAAACATTCTGAAAGAACAAACCAACTAATCCGGCAATTGAGACAGTAAGCAGGGATTGCAGAAGTAGCTTACGTTTTAATCTGCTGAAATTACTTTTCAATCTTATACCCCACTCCCCACACGGTTTTAATGTACTTGGGCTGTTCCGCCGAATCACCCATCTTCTCGCGCAGATGCCGAATATGCACCATTACCGTATTGTTGTTCGAGTAGTATTTTTCGCCCCACACCTCATGAAACAGCTCTTCCGAGCTCACGACGCGCCCGCGATTTAAACATAACAGCCACAGAACAGAAAACTCGATAGGAGTTAGCTGCAATGGCTGCTCGTTTAATATGCATTCATGGGTTGTCCGATTGAGGACAAGGCCGGAAAATGCAATTACATCTTCTTCGCTTTGCCCGTTTTGGTAATTATATTTTGTGAAGCGCCTAAGCTGCGCCTTCACCCGGGCAACCAATTCTAAAGGACGAAAGGGCTTTGTAATATAGTCGTCGGCGCCCATCGTGAGGCCAGTTATCTTATCCACCTCGTCTACCTTTGCAGTAAGCATTATCACTGGAAAATTATGTGACTCTCGTATCTTGCGACAGATGTCAAATCCGTTTATCTCCGGCAGCATCACATCCAGTATGGCAAGGTCCAGTTTAACGGTGTCGATGCAGTGCAGCGCCTCCTGAGCGGTATAAAACTTATACACAGTATAGTTTTCTCCCTGAAGGTATAACTCAATAAGGTCTGCGATAACCTGCTCGTCGTCAACAACCAAGATATTCATACCGACGTCCCCACATTTCCAATGATTATGCTCGATTATGCTTTTATCTTAATTCACGCATAATTCCATTATTATGATAGCATTTCACATAAAGTAAACTTTTTAAAATACCTTATGAATACCTTAATATTTTATTAATTTCATTGAACTGTATTCTTTATTGATGAAATGGCTTATAGCATTCCATAACCGCCTGTGCTATTCTAACGCCGTCTACCGCGGCACTGACGATACCGCCTGCGTAGCCCGCGCCCTCGCCGCAGGGGTAAATGCCGCGGATACCCTCCGCCTGCAGGGTCTCGTCCCGCAGGATGCGCACGGGCGAGGAGGTGCGCGTCTCTACGCCGGTAAGTATCGCATCCGGTGAAGTAAAGCCTTTGATTTTGGTGTGAAAGGTGGTTAAGCCTAATTTAAGCATATCGGTAACAAAAGGCGGGAGGACATCCGTTAAGTTCGCCTCTGCCACGCCGATGGCATAGGTAGGCTGTACACGCCCAAGTTCGAGGCCTGCCCTGCCGCTTAAAAAACGCCCGACGGTCTGTGCCGGGGCTTTATAGCTGCCACCGCCTGACTGAAAGGCCTTCGCTTCGAGGCTGCGCTGAAATGCCATACCGCCCAACACCCCGCCGCCAAAGTCGGCGGGCTCTACCCCTACCGCCAGTGCCGCGTTGGCGTTTAGGCCGTCGCGCCGATATTCACTCATGCCGTTGGTCACCACCCCGCCCTCCTCGCTGGAGGAAGGTACCACAAAGCCGCCGGGGCACATGCAGAAGGTGTAAACGCCCCTGCCATTGAGGCGATGCGAAAGCTGATATTCCCCCTGAGGCAGTGCCGGATGCCCGGCAAAACGGCCGTAAAGCCCTTCGTCGATGGTCTGTTGCAGATGCTCGATGCGCACCCCAACTGAAAACGCCTTGGGCTGCATGGCAACCTGCCTATCAAGCAGCATGGCAAAGGTATCCCGCGCGCTGTGACCGATGCATAGGAGCAGCGTCTCACAGGGCAATTCCTGCCCGTTTGCCATTACCGATATAAGCCGACCATCCTGCAGGGTGATGTCAGTAAGGCGGGTGTGAAACAGCACTTGCCCGCCAAGAGAAAGGATCTCCTCGCGGATAGCCTTCACCACGCCGCGCAGCTTGTCGGTACCGATGTGCGGTTTGGCCTTTTCGAGGATATCGGCGGGTGCTCCGTGCCGGTAAAGCTCGTTAAGAACAAAGTCGCACCGTTCGTCATTGATGCGCGTGGTGAGCTTACCGTCCGAAAAGGTGCCCGCACCCCCCTCTCCAAACTGCACGTTGGTGGTCTCATCCAGTACTCCGCCCTGCCAGAAGGCATTTACGGCGCGCACACGCTCGTCCACATCCCCGCCGCGCTCGAGTACAATAGGGCGAAAGCCCGCGCGGGCAAGCAACAGCGCCGCAAACATGCCTGCGGGGCCGAAGCCCGCCACCACCGGCGGGTGCTCAAGCAGCTTACTGCCCGTTTGAAGGGTAAGCGTAGTCGTACTTTTAAGGGTGGCGCCGCTGTTCCCAGCGCGCCTAAGGATGCCTTCTTCATCGGGGACCTCTATGCCAACCGAGTAAACCAGCTTGATCTGCTCCCGCTTTCTGGCGTCCACGGAGGATTTTACGATATAAGCCTTCTGGATATCTCTTTGAGCCAAGCCAAGTTTCTTTAACGCGGTGTCAATCGCCGCCTGCTTTGGCTCGTTTAACCCTATTGAAATGTTCGGAACAATAATAGCCATGGCCTTCTCCGTTTCTCCGCGTACCGCGGCAGTGGATGATAATACTAATTCTTCATTAAAAAAGTGATATAATCACTTTTTTAATCCCCACCTTTGGCGGGAACAATAACGCTTTGCGTTATTACAGTATGAGTATTAAACGGTAATTCGGCGGCTAAAAGCCGCCCACGCCGTTTGTATAACGGCGTGTTTGAAATGGGGATTCCATCCCATTTCAAATGAAATTTAGTGTAACTGACACGGCAGAATCACCTTGGGTTTAGAGAATCAAGGAGCCTGACCGCATGGCCAAGCTCCTTGTGAAACTTGTTTTGATGTCTGATCGTGCTATTTTTCCGTTACCGTAATAACCGCTGAATAATCACCGATTGCCCAGACTGTACCGCGTGACGGGACAGAAATCTGCACCGGCACGTTGTGCTGCTGCCCGGTGCCGAGGTCACGGTCGCCGAGGTCGATTTCTCCCACAATATCACCGGTGGTAAGCTTGTCCAGTACATCGGGCGGGCCGACAATGCTGATATTGTTAATGCCTCTGGTCTCCAGCTTGACAGAATAGTTTGCGGGCTCGTTAATAAGGTTAATGTTCGTGCTTTTAATGTTAAACTTGCGTACCTCAAAGCCAGTCGTGGCAAAATCGACTTTAATGGTGGTGATATTCTGAATATTCAAAAAGTTATCGCCCAGTTCCACATCGAATGCGAATACACTGTCCGGCTCAATGAGCTTTAAATCAATATAACCGATTGATATTTCAGTTAGGTTGTCTATCGTTTCGGCAGGCCCCGCAACCTCTATCTGCGTTTCGGACAGGGTATAATCCAAATCGGAAATCGGGAAGCCTTCTGGAACGTTAATAAACTTTACCTTAACGGGCAGCACCTTTTTCTTAAGCACGGGAATCGTCACATCCGCCGTTTCCTTATCAAGCTTTAGATTGGTCATGTCCACGCGCTGACCCATCACGTCATAAAGCACGATAGGGCCTTTCACGCCATACGTCTTATCCACTACCTCGGGCAGTTCCGGCTCCGCCATACATTTCGCCACCCGTGAAACCTCCGCCTCCGGCCCAGAAACGGTAACCTCGTTAGGGGTAATGTAGGGCTGCTGCCTAATGTAGCCGTCTGGGGCGCTAATTGAGGAAAAATCTACGCTAAGAGCGATTTTTTTGGAGACGTATTTATCAAATTTTGCGGTAATCACGGTCGGCTTATTGGGCTGGTTAATATCATAATCGGTGTTCTGAAGCTTTTTGCTTACCTGCACCTCAAGGTCATAGGTGCCCGGTGCATCTACCCCAACCAGTGATGCTTTCGCAATAAAGTTATCCGCGGTAAGCTCGCTGACGGGAACGCGGTCACCGGTTACTTCGACGCTTACCGTCTGGTTCTGCCCGGAAATAACACTCAGCCCGAGCTTTTCCAAGGTAGTTTTATCAAATTCAACCGGAACCCCTTTGATGTCGGTAGTATAGGTCGGGTCGACGACCCACGCGATAATAGCCCAGACAATAATGCCAAGAATGACGGAGAGCACCATCAGTATGCGGTCGTTATAAATCAGCCTTTTAATTGAAAACTTACTTTTCTTCATTTGGTTTTCACCTTCCAAAACGAGGGGCGCTTTTCGGCAAGCTCGGCTATCTTAGATGAAAACAGCGATTTATCCAGCCGCTCGGCGAGCGTTTCACTGTCGAAATTACGGGTAAGCTTACCGTCTTCCGCCACCGAGATGATGCCGGTCTCCTCCGATACAATAATCACAACGGCATCGGAGTTTTCACTCATGCCGAGTGCCGCGCGATGGCGCGTACCTAAAGTCTTGCTGATGCTGTGGTTCTCGGAAACAGGCAGGAAGCACCCCGCCGCGTACATCTTGCCGCCCCGAATAATCAGGGCACCATCATGAAGCGGCGAGTTTGGAAAGAACACGTTGCCAATCAGCTCAACGCTCGGGTCGGCATCGATGATCGTGCCGGTTTTAATAATCTCACCAAGCTTGGTTTCCTTCTCAATTACAATCAGCGCGCCTATTTTCTGGCGGGAGAGGGAGCTTGTACTATCACAAATTGCCGAAATAGCGGCGCGCCAGCGGCGCTCCTGTTCGTCGGCATCCATGCTGCCCGGGGTAAACATGCTCAGCCCGATTTTTACCCTGCCCATCTGTTCGAGCGCACGGCGCAGCTCCGGCTGGAATACCACAACCAGCGCGGTAACGCCCAGCGAGAGCAGGCGGCTTAAGAGATAGCTCATAGCGGTAAGCTGAAGCAATACAACCAGAAAATAACCAACAGCAAGTAGCGCAAAGCCCTTAACGAGCTGCTCCGCTCTGGTATCCCGAACCAGCTTTATAATTTTATAGATTAAATACGATACAATGGCAACATCAAGAAAGTCTTGAAACCGAATGGTTTGCAGACTTGTTAATATATTATTCCAAATGTCTAAAAAGTCTATCAAAGTACCCACCACCGCAAAGACGCATAAATATATATTTCACGTGTTGTTCTTCAATAATAGTCGTTAAATGAAACAAAAACGCTAAAACGGAATCATTGCGCAGAAAAACACTTGAATATATTGTAACATATTTAAGCGCTAATGCAATGCCCAAAATGAATAGAATCTAAACCTAAGGCTTGGGTATATAATCCATTGTTTAAAAATGGCTTGAAATGATTAAGCCGGTTCCTTCATTCTTTTCAGTTCAAACAACAGCCTTTGCACCTGATCGGGCGTGTTAAACATCGAGAAGCTTGCGCGCACCGCGCCGTTTTCATTGGTACCCAGCTTATTGTGGGCTAGCGGCGCACAATGGTAGCCGCCTCGCAGCGCAAACCCCCGCTTGCTCAGCTCCTCCACCACCGCCTCGCTGCGGCTGTCCCCCACATTAAAGCATAAAACAGGCAGATGAGTCCCCTGCTGCGGCCTTTCGGTATAAAGCCGAATACCCTTGATCTTGCTTAACCCGTCATAAAGCTGCTGGGTTAGGGTAAGCTCATGCTTATAGATTTTATCGACGCCGAAGGTGCTTATAAAGCGCATACCCTCTCGCAGCCCCATAATGCCGTAGGTATTCAGCGTGCCGCTCTCCAGCTTATCGGGCATGATCTGGGGCTGATCCGCCAGGTACGACTGGCTGCCGGTGCCGCCCTCCATGATGGTGTCCAGCATTTCCCCCTTATTGGTAATCAGCATCCCCGTGCCGGTAGGCCCGTAAAGCCCTTTATGGCCGGGCATACACAGAAAATCCGCCCCCGCAAGCGACGATTTTACTACGCCGGCCGACTGCGCGAGGTCAAGCAGCAGCAAGAGGTTATAGCGCTTGCACAGCGTATAGAGCGCGTCGCACGGCAGCATAATACCGCACAGGTTGGAGCCCGCGGTGCAGGCAATCAAACGGGTTTGGGTGGTAATGTTTCTCTCAAACGAGCGCAGCGTTTTTGCAAAATCGCCTTCAAATACCTCCGCTATTGAAAAGGTGACGTTTTTTCCCTTCGCGAGGTGATAAACAGGGCGAAACACGGAGTTATGCTCAAGGTCGGAGATAATCACATGCCCGCCCGACTGCATAACACCTTTGATTGCGATATTGAGCGCGTGGGTGCAGTTTTCTGTGAACACCACATTCTCCGGCTCCGCGCCGAACAACTGTGCTGCCTGCTCCCTGCACTCATACACCTTCTGCCCCGCAAGCATCGATAAGCGGTGGCCGCTGCGCCCGGGGTTAGCGCCATAATGGGCGGCGCATTCCCCAATAGCCTTTAAGACTGTTGCCGGTTTTTGAAGGGTGGTAGCCGCGTTATCAAAATAAATCATTGCTACCCACCCTTTACCGCCGCAAGGTAAGGAATCCCTACACGGGTTAACAAGCTCATAGCTTTATCAAAACCATAAATAACATTTAGACGAAACTGGCATGTTCTAAGAAGATGGTCTTGCGATTTTAAAACCTCTGACCGTATACCGTTACGTTGCAGCAGGCTTTGCGCTTTCATGGCGTAGGTAATTGTAGAAAAGGTTATTACACCATTTCCCATTTCTTAACACTCCTTCGTCCGGCACAAAATGAAAAACGATACACGCCGTATACCGCATAGTTCATATTATGCCGGACACTGGGAGTTGGAACATAAAATGAGCGAATTATTCGCCGTAGCTGAGCAAGGCTGACAGCGAAAAGACAGCTTAATCCGACTCCAGCAGGCAGACCGCATGGGCGGCCATGCCTTCCCCTGTTCCGGTGAAGCCCAGCCCTTCCTCTGTGGTCGCTTTGATGCTGACGACGGAAAGATCGCAACCCGCCGCCTGCGCGATGTTTAAACGCATCTCTTCAATTGAACCTGCAAGCTTGGGCGCCTGTGCCACGACGGTGGCGTCAATATTGTTTACGTGATAGCCCGCGTTAGAGATTAGCATCGAGACTTGGCACAAAAGCTCCATACTGTCGGCGTTCTTAAAACGCTCGTCGGTATCGGGGAAGTGCGCGCCGATATCGCCCAGCGCCAGCGCGCCAAGCATGGCATCCATTACCGCATGGGTAAGTACGTCCGCGTCCGAATGGCCAAGCAGACCCTTCTCATAAGGAACGGTCACCCCGCCGATAATTAACTGCCTGTCCTTCACCAAACGGTGAACGTCATACCCGTGGCCGATTCGTAACATAGATGTCTTCTCCTAACATTTTAAAGTCTTTTATGGATATCTGTACGTTTGTACTGATCATCAATCAGGAAGTATCCGTTTTACCTGTCCGCCCAAGCCTGCGCCAGCAGCTGCGCAAACAGCACGTCCTCCGGCGTGGTAATCTTGATGTTGGTGTAGTCGCCCGCCGACATGCAGACGGGGTAACCGGCCTTCTCAAACAGCTGGCAGTCGTCGGTAAAGTTAAGGCCCTCCCGCTGCGCCCGGCTGAACACCTGCCGGTAAAGGTCGGCCTTAAACATCTGCGGGGTCTGTGTGATGTACAGCACACTGCGGTCGGGCGTTTCCCTCACCAAGCCGTTTGCATCCACCCGTTTGATGGTATCCTTTACCGGCACGCCAGCCGTGGCGGCGCCGTGGTGAAGGGCGTCTTCAATCACATGGGAAATACATTCCTGCGATACCAGCGGGCGCGCGCCGTCGTGAATAAGGTAGTACTCCGCGTCTGTTGAAGCGCTCGCTATCCCCTTTGCTACCGACTCCTGCCTTGTATCACCGCCCGCAACCACCTCGCGCAGCTTTGAGAAGCTATACTCCTTGGCCATGGCGGCAATGTCCATGATGTTTTCCATTCTGGTTACCACCATAATCTCTTTAACGGCCTCGTTGCACTCAAACGCGTGGATGCTTTTTGCGACCACTGGCATATCGTCTATCATTAAAAGCTGCTTATTGACACCCTCGCCCATGCGGCTGGAGCTGCCCGCGGCGACAATGACCGCGGATATAAACGGCTGATGATTTTTCATATTCTACCTGCCTCTCAGGCTTTATTCTTTGACAGCCAAACTGCATAATAAATACTGTAAACATTATACCGTAGCGAACCGATATTTTTTATGATGAATATATACAAAATCGCCCGTCAATATCAGGCAAAATGACGTACCGGTTACTACTGACGGTGCTGGATGCCCTGATGGTCGATGGTGTATTCCCCTGAATAGACCAAATCGCTCACATGCACAAAGGTATAGCCCTGCTGTGACAACGTGTCGATAATCTCCGGGAGGGCCAGACGGGTGTTCTCCAGCGCCGTGTGAAAAAGGATGATGGCGCCGCCGCTTGCCTGTTTGAGTATGCGCTGCGTAATCTCCTGCGCCGGCGGGCGCTTCCAATCCAGGCTATCGATGTTCCATTGTATAGGTGTGTGGTTTAATGCCTTTGCTGTGGCTATCACCGTATCGTTATATCCGCCTGACGGCGCGCGGAAGCATTTGGGAAACACGCCGGTCACCTGCCGGATGGCTTCATCCGCCTTGGTGATATCCGCTTCGATCTGCTGTGCGGAGAGGGTCGTCATGTCGGGATGCGCATAGGAGTGGTTACCGATCTCATGCCCTGCCTCGGCAATCAGCTTTGCCTCCCGCGGGTTCTTTTCGGCCCAGTGCCCCACCAAGAAGAAGGTGGCCGTCACCCCTTTTTCCTTAAGCAATGCGAGCAGTTCTGGTATGTCGTCAGCCTCCCACGCGGCGTTGAAGGTGATGGAAATCTGTTTTTTCTCGGTGGCAACGCCGTAGATGGGCAGCTGCCTGCCCGAAGCGCCAAAGCTCAGCGCCGGTACAAAACGGGATGACGGCACCGCGATGCTCTCAAGCGGCACTAAAAGCAGCAGTGCGGTAATCAGGCCAATGAGAATCAGGATGCCCGTAAACAGGTGCTTTTTGGTTACTACAAAATACCGTCTCACCTTTACCCCCGCTTTCCTATACGACGATGTCAGCTTTCGTTGCCCGACGCGACAATAAAATCATTTTTCTATAGCTTTTTATATGCGTCAGGGCCTGTACGGTATTCTATAGGCGGTACGTTTGGGCGGATGGCATGAACTTAACAAAGCGTGCATAGATTAATCGATACGGTTATGGTACAATCTATTACTGTAAGCTGGTTCACAATCCTACGCGCTATGCGTGGTATTCGATATTTACAGTAAAGGAGTTTTATGAATGAACGGGACAGTTATCTTGATTTTAGGTCTTGTGCTTATCGCGGTAATCATACTTTGGGCCATCGTGGGCTATAACTCGTTGGTACGCAAGAAAAATTATATTAAAGAGGCTTGGTCGGGAATCGACAACCAGTTAAAACGCAAGGCGAATATCATCCCGAACCTGGTGGATACCATCCGGATGCAAACCAAGTTTGAGAGCGACATCATCGATAAAATCGCCGCCTCGCGCGCGGGGATGCTCTCAAAGGATCACGGTGAGGCAATGGGCGCGAGCGACGCGGTTACACGGATGCTGCCCTCGATTATGGCCCTTTCGGAGAACTACCCCCAACTTGGCACCAACCAGAGCTATCTAAAACTGATGGAGGATGTAAAGGACGTTGAGGACAAGGTAACCTATGCGCGTACCCGCTACAATATGTGCGTAAACGACTACAACACCTTTATCGCCATGTTCCCCGGCAGTGTTCTGGCGGGATTGTTCCACTTCACCCCCGAAAAGGTATTTGAGATTGAAGAAAAGGAAAGGAACTACGCCGACAACCTGCGTATCAGCCAGCTGTAACATGGAACAGAATCTGAATGTTTCAAAGCCGCTCTTTGTACATGAGCAGGTGCGTATTAACAAATTTAAAACGGTTTTGCTCATTGCCTCGTTTGCCGTGCTTATCCTGGGCATCTGCTACCTGATAGGCTATGTATACGACAATGTTGCGACGGGGTTCCTCATCGGGGCAGGCTACTGCGCGTTTATTATCCCCATACAGATCATCTCGTCGAAAAGCATGCTGGTTTCGTCGGTGCACGGGCGCGCGGTAAATGAGAACAGCCCGAACGAACGCCGCGTACGGCGGCTGGTGGAGGGGCTTTCGATCTCCGCAGGCTTAAAGGAGCCGCCGCAGGTGTTCATCATCCCCACCGATACACCAAACGCGTTTGCGGGTGGCCTTACCCCCGAAAAAAGCTATATCGGCGTTACCGAGGGGCTGCTCGCTATTTTAGACGACAGCGAGCTGGAGGGGGTTATCGGGCATGAGATGTCGCACATCATACAGCGCGACGTGCTCATCTCCACCATCGCGATAGCGCTGATGAGTATTACCATCTTCCTTGCGGGCATCTTTTACCGCACCTCAGCCTACGGCTCCCGCCGACGCAGCCGCAGCGACAATAACGGCGGCGGCAACGCCGCTATCCTGATACTGCTTGGGCTGGTGGTTTATTTAGTGGCGAGGCTGCTTGCAAACCTTATAAACCTTGCCATCTCCCGCAAGCGCGAGTATGCCGCGGACGCTACCGCCGTGCGGCTGTGCAGCAGCTCGGAGGGGCTGGCGCGCGCGCTTGAAAAGATTGCGGGGGTAAGCGGGCAGTACAACGCGCGCACTGTAAGCGCCCTTGGCGGCGACGAGATGCTCTGCCTGTACATCTATAACCCCAAAAAGAGGCTGCTCTCCCTGTTTTCTACCCACCCGCCCATCGAGGAGCGCATCGCGCGCTTACGGAATATGTACTGATACAAAAAGCCGACTAGAGGGAATTGTTCCCTCAGGTCGGCCTTTTTGATGTGTGGCTTAAAAAATGGTGTAGAACAAGTATATTAAGGTAGCTCCAGTACAAAACGCCCGTCCTGCCAGTTGTAGCTGCGCGTTACCTTTTCATTGGTCTTATCATCAAAGCCTTCACAGGTAAAGGAGGTGGGCGAGGTTTTGGAAAGCGCGATGGAATAATCAAAGCTCGCGGCGCTTAAATTCTCACAGGGCAGCTGCTTGATGCCACCGTCGGTTGCCACGGTATAGATCTGGTACACGTTGCCGTTGGTACTGCCCCACTGCCCGAGGGTAAAGTCCGGGTTGCCGTCGTCGTTATAGTCGTCAAACATCAGCTGAAACTGCTTATCAAAGTTCAGCTTGCCTCTGGAAAATACCACGGGTGCGGTGAACACCGCCTTGGGCTGGTCGATGGCGGAATAGACACTGATCTGATACTCGCCGATATAGTTTGTATCGTAGATGCCATCACCGGGGGTGTAGTTCGGCGAGCTTTTATCCAGATATTCGCCGTTTATCATTTCAACATTGACGTACAGTGTGGTGCCGCTAGGAAGATTGACAAAGTTGCGGGAGATCACGTAGGGCAGCGTCAGCCCGGGGTCGGAGATAATCGGCGGCGGGAAGATACTGCTGTTTAACCCCCCACCTTTCCCCCGGTTGCCATTTACGTGGTCCACACTGCCGTCACCGCAGGAGAATAACAACAGAAGCACGACAATAAACAGGGCGGCAAACTGCAATACCGCCCGTTTTAAAACCGTTATTTTCTTTCGTTTCATGCGTTTTGCTTCACTTTCCCGTTTGAATGAGCGTCGTCAAAGCTATAAGTTGAGTGTAACCAGCTTCACCCCGCTTATACAAACAAAACAGAGCAGGCGGCAGCAAATACTATGCACTTATGGAATGTTAAAAAAGCAAAGCCTGATAATCCACACCGCCACAAACAGGATAATGGTAAACACATAAAGCCTTATGTAGCGCTTATCGGTGGGCAAAATACCATAAAAGATATAACGCGCCACCACAAACGCGCCGAGTGGCAGCAAAAAGTAAACCAGCGGGTGGTAGTGAAAAGCGGCGGCGAACTGAAACTGCACAAGCGAGAACACCGCGCGTGTCATCCCGCAGGAGGGGCAAGGGATGCTGGTAAGATAGCGCGGAAGGCACCCGTTCACGGGCGCTGCCAACAGCCAGATACCGACAGCGGCGAGCAGACATACGCCGATGGTTTTTATAAACCTTTTGAGTATTTCGTTCATTGTTTTAACCCACTATATTTTTATTGTATCAATGCAAACACGTTTATGGTATAATCGTCCATTCCCGTCGGTTGCCCCGTAGGGGCGAGGCGGTGGACATAAAATGTATAATAAGCGCGAAAGTAGCCTTCTTACTTCATCAGCTTGTAATGCGCTTATTATACCAGATATAGTGTAGATGTGAAACTGAATGCTTGAAATAACTGTGAAATACGGTATAATAATTTTTATGGCTTCATTTATTACGAAAGGGTGGAAAAAGATGTATAACAACCTGATGGATTCCATCGGCTTTGTGAAGGGTTTTGATAAAGCCGTTGGCGATGCCATGGAGCTTGAGCTAAAGCGCCAAAAAAGAAACATCGAACTGATTGCCTCGGAGAATATTGTTTCCCCGGCTGTGATGGCTGCCATGGGCAGCGTGCTCACCAACAAGTACGCAGAGGGTTACCCCGGCAAGCGCTATTACGGCGGCTGCGAGTGCGTGGATGTAGTGGAAGAGATTGCGCGCGACCGCGCGAAGCAGCTGTTCGGCGCCGAACACGCCAACGTGCAGCCCCATTCGGGCGCGCAGGCGAACCTTGCCGTATATTTTGCACTGCTCAACCCGGGCGATACCGTGCTGGGCATGAACCTTGCGCATGGCGGGCACCTTACCCACGGCTCACCCGTAAACCTCTCGGGCAAATACTATAACTTTGTTCCCTACGGGGTAGACGACGTTACCCACCGCATCGACTATGATAAGGTGGCGGCCCTCGCGCTGGAGCACAAGCCCAGAATGATCGTGGCGGGCGCCAGTGCCTACCCGCGTGTGATCGACTTTGCCCGCCTTTCGGAGATTGCCAAAAAGGTTGGCGCTTACTTTATGGTGGATATGGCGCATATCGCAGGCCTTGTGGCGGCCGGGCTGCATCCCTCCCCCGTGCCCTACGCCGACGTTGTAACCACCACCACGCACAAGACCCTGCGCGGCCCGCGCGGCGGCATGATCCTGTGCAGAGAGGAATACGCCAAGGCGATTGACAAGGCCATCTTCCCGGGCACCCAGGGCGGCCCGCTGATGCACGTAATTGCCGGTAAGGCGGTTTGCTTTGGCGAGGCGCTTTCGGATGAATTTAAGGCCTACCAGAAGAATGTGGTCGCCAACGCGCAGACGCTTGCGGCGGCACTTACCAAGCGGGGCATCGACCTTGTTTCGGGCGGCACCGATAACCACATGATGCTGGTGGATTTAAGGAGCGTAGGCGTTACGGGCAAGGAGCTTGAAAAGCACCTTGACGAGGTATACATCACCGTAAACAAGAATGCTATTCCCAACGACCCGCAGAGCCCCTTCATCACCAGCGGTATCCGCGTGGGTACCCCCGCCGTGACCACCCGCGGCTTCGGCGCACCCGAGATGGAGCGCATTGCCGAATACATCCACCTTGCGGCAACCGATTTTGACGCGAAGGCGGACTATATCCGCGAGGGCGTTGTTGACCTCTGCGCGAAGTTCCCGCTCTACGAGTAAAATTAAAAAACAGCAGTTTTAAAGGACTAAGCTTGGCACGATACCGAGCTTAGTCCTTTTCGTTTTGTGTTAAGCTTATGGCTGCAGGTTTTGCAAAAAGGCATCCACCACCTGCTGATAAGCGGCGGTATCCGCAGAATACACGTCGGCGTGGTCGGCACTTGCGTGCAGATACAGCCGGTCGCGCGGGTTATGGCGCTTCTCGTACATCTCTTGGGTACCGCGGAAGGACATGATACGGTCCCCTTTGGAATGGATGAAGAGGGTGGGAATCGATAAGCCTTCGTGAAGGGTAACCTCTATTGGGTTTACCTCGTTCATCGAGAAGCCGATGCGGGCGCGCACCATTCGGTTGACAAGCGGGTAAAACAGCCATGCGGGGGCAAAGTAGCTGTGAAGGCGCTGAACAATAAACTGTCGCAGGGTCGCATAGGTGCAGTCGGTGACCATAAAGCGTATGGCGGTGTCTATCCTTGGGTAACACAGCATGGTGGCTCCGCCCAAGGAGTGGCCCATCAGGCCGATCTCGCAGTCCTCCCCCAGCCTTTTTCGCAGCAGTGTTACCCAGTGATGCAGGTCGCCGCTCTCGTACAGGCCGTAGGAGGGGAATTTGCCCCCGCTTTCGCCGTGGGCGCGCTGGTCGAATACCAGTACATTATACCCGTGCTTGATGAATACCGGCGCGTATTGCAGCGCGATAACGTGGTTGGAGCGGTAGCCGTGCGCGATGATAACCGCCCGCTTTGCGTCGGGGAACTGGTTGATATAGTAACCCGTCAGGGTAAGGCCATCGTCACTTAAAACGGTAAGCCTCTCCGGCGCGGCGATCGCCTGCGGCAGGGTGCCCTTTTGCTTTAAAATGGAGACCGAAGCGGCCGCGCTCTGCTTCTTCATGGCGAAGATATAGTGAAAAACCGCCGCCGTTATTGCCCAAAGCAGGAACACAACCGCCGCCGCAACAACAACAAACAGCTCTGGCGAGTTCATTTGAGTTCCCCCTTGTCTTCAGACAAAAGCTTTTCGCGAAAGGCCTTGGCCACCTGTTCGGCCTTGTTATCGCCGAAGGAATAATAGCGGGCGTTCTTGATGTTGTCGGGCAGGTACTGCTGGGCGGTATAGTCGTTTTTATAGCTGTGCGGATATTTGTAGGTAAGCCCGCGCCCGAGCTTGCCCGCTCCGCCGTAATGAGCGTCTTTTAGGTGCAGTGGGATATCGCCCACATCGGTGCCTTTGATGTCCTCCGTGGCTGCGTCGATGGCGCAGATGGCGGTGTTGGACTTGGGCGCGGTGCAGAGCAGGATAACCGCCTGCGCGAGGGGAATGCGCGCCTCCGGCAGCCCAAGCTGGTTTGCGCTGTCTACGCACGCCTTCACGATGCTGATGGCCTGCGGGTAGGCAAGCCCGATATCCTCACAGGCGGTTACCAACAGCCTGCGGCAGGGCGAGATCAGGTCACCCGCCTCGAGCAGCCGAGCAAGATAATGTAGCGCCGCATTTTCATCCGAGCCGCGAATAGACTTTTGAAACGCCGAGAGGATATCGTAATGCGCGTCCCCGTCACGGTCGTAACGCATGGCGCTTTTGCCCGTTATCTCGCTCACGTCGCTTAAGGTAACCACCCGTTTATCGTCCTGTACCTGAGCGGCAAGCGCCAACAGCTCCACGGCGTTGACGGCCTTGCGCACATCGCCGCCGCAGGTGCCCGATATGGCCTCGGTAACCCCTTTTTCGAGCGTATAGCTCTCACCGCGCTCCTCGCCGATAATCTTAAACGCGCGGCTTACCGCAAGGGCTACATCGGCAGCTGAAACGGGCTTAAACTCCATAACCGTGCAGCGGCTTAAAATCGCGCCGTAGATGTAAAAGTAGGGGTTCTCGGTGGTGGAGGCGATGAGTGTGATGCGCCCGTTTTCAATATATTCAAGCAATGACTGCTGCTGTTTTTTGTTCAGGTACTGTATCTCGTCGAGGTAGAGCAGCACCCCGCCCACCCCCGCGAAGGTCTCCAGCTCCCCCACAATCTCCTTGATGTCGGAGACCGATGCGGTGGTGCCGTTGAGCTTGTGCAGGCGCTTGCCCGCGGCCTGTGCGATGATACGCGCGACCGTGGTCTTGCCCACGCCAGACGGCCCGTAGAAAATGAGGTTGGGGATCTCTCTGGTTTCTATAATGCGACGCAGCACCTTTCCCCTGCCCAGAAGGTGTTGCTGCCCCACCACATCGTCGATGGTCTCGGGGCGTATTTTATCCGCAAGCGGTGCCGCCATAGTTAATCCTCCATGTATACTGCCGAAAGTTGATTCCTGCAACCATTTTAGCACATATGTTCTTGCAGTACAACAAAAATTGCCGTGCGGGGTGAAACAATCACGTTTATACCCCGCACGACAAATATGGGAGCGTCAAACGGCAATGCCGTTCATTAAAAAGCCCATGAGCGTAAGGTATTCATCCTTCATCCGTTCATACAGCTCTTCCGTCAGCGGCCCGTTCCTGACAACCGGCATATACTTTTGTTCCATGACCCCAATCACCGCCGAAACCAGCTGTATGGCAACCTGCTCGGTGACCCCCGGCTTTAGGTTCAGCTTGCCGATCAGCGAGGTCATCATCTCGGCGGATAGCCTCGAAAGCTCGGCAAACCGCGCCGAAAGCTCCGCCTTTACATCGTCCGGCGTATGCGCAAAGGCGCCGATAATCAGGCTGTAGTGCAGCGGGTGCTCCTCAAAAAACCGCATTTTGCGGCTGCCGTAGGCTGAAATCGCCTCGGCAAAGCTCATACCCTCCGTTGAAAAACCGTCGATAAGACTTAGGATATCGGTGATGCACTGCTCCACACACAGGATATACAGGCTTTTTTTCGAGCCGAAGTAGTGAAACAGCAGCCCTTTGGAAACGCCCGCCGCCTCGCAGATGCGGTTGGTGTTCGCCTTGTCGTAGCCGTACTGTGCAAACTCGGCAAAGCACGCGTTGAAAAGCTCCTGTTTTTTACTGTTGTCCATCAGGTTTTTAAATCCTTTCTACGGTAGAAGTAGAAGGCAAGCGTCACCGATACGGCCATGATGATAAAGCCGATAAGGATTCGTAAAGCGTTAAAGCCGTGGAGAAGCACATCAAACGGCGTGGCATAATCGAGCGGCGACAGGTATACCAAGTAACCTACCCAGTCGGCATAGTCGGCAAACGCCTTGGAGAAGATGCCCAGGATGTAGGTGACGAATACTAAGCCCACGGCTGCCGCAATTGCCTGCCGGCTGCTTTTGAGCAGCACCGATATGAGCAGCCCAAGGCACAAAAACACCAGACCGCCGACCATTGTTCCGGCAAGCAGCGATTTAAAATCGGTCATCAGCGCGACAAGCTCGGTGTCTTCGGGTTTCAGGACAGCAAACAGGATGCCGCAGACGATGCTCAGCCCGACATTCAACACCCCATACACCGCAGCCGCCGCCAGCAGCTTTTGAAATATTATCTGCGTTCTGGTTACGGGCTGCGCATAGAGGTACTCGATGGTACCGTCGTTTTCTTCCTTAACCAGCGCCTGCGCGCCTAAAAGTGCGGCATAGATGCCGCCTGCAACCGCGATATACTGAAAGATGTAAGAGAAATAATCAAGAATCTTCGTAAAATCGGGGATTTCATCAAGCCCCACCGCTTCCAATACATCCTGCGGCAGCGCGTTAAGCTTGGTCTGCACCAAGTCTTTCATCGCGTCGGTGCCCATTGTCGGGAAGAGCGACATAAACAGCACCAGCACAAGCGACAGAATGCCTACCCACAACAGCAAGCCCTTGAGGTTGGACTTAAACTCCAGTTTGAACACGTTCATTGTACACTGCCTCCCTTATAGTAGGATAAAAAGCGGGTTTCAAGGCTTGGGTTCTCCACGGTGTAATCCTGCGCGCCGCTCTCACCGATGGCATGGGCGAGGAGTGTAAGGTCGTTTTTATACGAGAATATCACCTTGCCGTTTTCCTTTGCAAGCTGCTCGGCGCCGATGCTTATGAGCGGCTGCAGGCTTTGCGCGGCCCACAGGGTGACGATCTTTTCGCGCTGGCGCTCTACCGTAAGGTCCTGTACCTCGATGATCTCGCCCTCCTTAATGAAAGCGGCCTTGGTGCAGTGCTCCTGCACCTCGAGCAAGTTATGGCTGGAGAGGAAGATGGTAACCCCTTTGCTGTTGCGCTCCTTTAAAATCTCAAACAGGGCGCGCTGCATCAGCGGGTCCAGCCCGCTCGTCGGCTCATCCAAAACAATCAGCTCCGGCTCGCAGAGTAGGGCGCTTACCACCGCTACCTTCTTCTTGTTGCCGAGCGACAGCTCGCCAAGCCTTTTGCCGCGTTCTATCTCAAAGGCCGTACAGAGGCGCTCGAGCTCCTCAAAATCGGTTTTTTGGTGAAAGGCTAAGGTGGTTTTGAACAGCTCATCTACCTTCATGTCGGCATAATAGCGCACCTCGCTGGGCACGTAGCTCACTCTTTGCTTGATCTTGGCACTGTCGGCAACGACGTCCAGCCCAAAGATGCTGGCGCTGCCTGTGGTAGGGTAGATAAAGTTAAACAGCAGCTTGATGGTGGTCGACTTCCCCGCCCCATTCGGGCCGATAAAGCCGTAAAACTCCCCCGGCTCTATCTCAAGGTTTACGTTTTTTATGCCGCGGGCCGTGCCATAGGTTTTTGTAAGGTTTTTTAATATAATTGCGCTCAAGAGCAACACCTCCTCGCGATATTGACCGATGGGTCAATATCATAGTAGCACACATTGACCCATTGGTCAATATGTGTTATAATTTTGTTGACCTTTATTGGCTTGCATGTTTAAGCGGTATTTGCTATATTGAAATCAGCTTACACAATATCCCGAAATTTACACTTAAATTACTATTTTCGAAAGGTTGCAGAAAAAGAACGATTATAACTCGACCGACCGCGCACACTGAGAGAAGAACGGCTGGTGAACCGGTAAAAGGCCATTTTAAACAACGAAGGAGAATCCTATGCAGACATTGATGAAGAAGACCGGCCTGATGACGGCAATCGCCGCGCTGCTCATTCTGGTAGCCCAAACACTGATTGCCCGGGCAGGCTCTGCGGCAGCCAACCTGTTTACATACGATGGTATAGACCCGAATGGTAGATTTGCGTGGATCAGCGTCCACCACATCGTCCAAGCGGTAATCGCGCTGGGGGTTATGTGGATATTATCGCGTTTTTTAAAATTGGACTGGTATTTGCGGCTCGGCGATAAGAAAACGGGGCTGCGCAGCGTGGCATGGTTTGCTGCGATATTCTTAGGGTATACACTTGTTGTCTATATTATTGAAGGTAGCTTGGGAAGCTTAAATAGCTATGACTTCCCGTTAAACACCCGAAATATTATGGGGACCTTGGGGTTTCAGCTGCTGCTGAGCGGCCCCTCCGAAGAGATTTTATTCCGCGCCTTCCCCATTGCTATCCTAACGTGTACGCTGCAAAGGGAGATCGGCATCCGATTTTTCAAGTGGCATATTAGCCTGCCGGTGATTATTGCGGCCGTGTTTTTTGCCGTTGCGCACATCAGTTGGAGTATCACGAAGTTTTATATATCGTTTGATCCTTTTCAGTTGGTTTATGCCTTTGTGCTAGGCATTATTTACGGTGTTATCTATCAAAAGAGCAAGAGTGTACTCTACCCCATGATGGTGCATAGCATCAGTAATTTTATCATGGTGGGGGTAGGGTATTGTATGGCATCTTTAAATTTATAGCGTTAGCGAAGCGAGGAATGCATTTTGGAACTGAAAACCGGAAGATTAAGAATTATCCCGTTGAGTATTGAGGAATTGGGGTTACTGATTGAGGATACAACCAAGGTCGATGAGGCACTAAAGCTGACCCCATCGGGCGAATCACTGGATGACGACACCAAGCAGGCGATGCAGGAGCTGTACGGTAGAGCTGTCCTCTTCCCCGCTGATTACCTCTGGAGCACTCAATGGCAGATTGTTTTAACATCCGAGAACCGATCTATCGGCGGGGCATGCTTTAAAGGCAACCCGAACCAAGACGGCGAGGTTGAAATTGGCTACGGATTAAGCCCAGATTATCGCGGATACGGGTATATGAAAGAAGCCGCGTCCGCCCTGTGCCGTTGGGCGCTAGAGCAGCCGGGGGTTATCAGCGTGGTGGCTGAAACCGATAAGGACAACCTTGCCTCCCAGAAGGTGCTGCAATACTGCGGCATGGTGTTTGACAGGGAAACGGACGAGGGCCTTTTCTGGCGCATGAGCCGTGAGCACAAACTCAAAATACGTTTTGAAAACAGGGAACACTTTAAAGTGTGCGGCTATTCCGTTGAAACGTCGCTTGAGACGAACGACCTAGACCTTGCCCGCCTATGGCAGCACAAAAACGATCTGCTCTCTCTGCAAGACGGCAATCCGTCCCTATACGGCGTGATGTGGTATAAGGAGAATCACCGTTATTTTTACCTGCTGGGCTTCCCTGTAACGGAGTACCTGCAGTTTTTGGAGGGGATAGTATTTGCCGAAATCCCTTCTGCACGCTTTGCGGTTGCAGCCGTACCGGAGGGAATGAACGCCGTCGCGGCATGGACCGAATTTTTTGAAACCGAACTGCCCGCATACAAGCTCAAACCCGACGCGGAGCACGGGAAGTATTTTGAATACTATGCGCCTGACGGAAGCCTCGAACTATGGACACCCGTTAAACCCATATAATTATCTTCAGAATAGAGAAGCCAACCCTATACGTTTTTGTATAGGGTTGGTTTTGTTATTTGGGGGCTTTACAACGTAACAATGTTATGCTATTCTGTTTATGGCGAAGAAGGTATATTCTATAAAGTAGCCTGTAAAATCAGAGATTCTAGCTAGAATACGGTAGTGGATTATTTTAACAGAGGCATCAATCAAAACACTGTTATGCTGTGGTGCCAAAATTCGGGCATTGTGAGGATGCTAAAAAGCCAACGCTGAAGTATAAGAAAAGAGGACGAAATATGGAAGTAAAATCAAAAGCGGAGTTATCGGTCGGCAAGCTGTTGCTTTTAACCTTCATCCCTGCGATACTGATTGTTTTGCTTTACGCGCTGTTAGTGACGCTGTGTGCCACGGTTATCCCGCCCGTGTTATCAATATTGCTTGCTATTGTACTTGTCTTGATTCCTTTTGAACTGGGTGTGATTCTGTACATAAGCAAAAAGGAGTACGGAAGCTTTAGCTTAAAAAGCGCTTTTATTTTTAACAACAAGCTGCCGGTAATGAAGCTGCTATTATACGCGATTATCCCGTTCATCATTGGGGGCCTTGCCTTTATGGTGATCCAACCCTTCGAGAACCGCATCCTGTTGGATACGGTGTTTAAGTTTGTTCCCAAACAGTACCTGCTGGCAGACTTCATAAACCAGATAGGCAATTACCCCAAAGCAACCATCATTATAACGCTTATTTTATACTTGCTACTGAACGGGTTTGCGGGGCCGATT
The DNA here is from genome assembly GCA_023391875.1 of Bacillota bacterium. GTDB lineage: Bacteria > Bacillota > Clostridia > Oscillospirales > Ruminococcaceae > Acetanaerobacterium. The sequence continues at coordinate 123,373 of JAEWAB010000005.1, forward strand.
GTGGAAGAACTGTATTTTAGGGGCTATATCATGCCGCGCTTAAGCAGATTTAAGGGCTTTGCCCCGATAATAACAGCGGTGCTGTTCTCGCTGTATCACCTGTTTTCACCGTGGGAGAATGTAACCAGAATCGTTGCCGTTACTCCCTATCACTACGTTGTATGGAAAAAGAAGAATATCTATATCGGGATGATTGTGCACTGTTCGCTGAATCTCGTCTCCAGTTTTATGCTGATTTCTACCGTTGTTGGTTTGCTGAAATAGTGCAACGCTAAAAGCCTTATTAATGCTAAAGCGCCCGATCTGCGCATCGGGCGCTTTGCTATGCGGTTATCCATGGAAGTCGTTTTCATATCTAAGGCACAAATGCTACCGATACCTACAGTACCTGTGAAAACCCAAACGGCTTTCCGTGCCCGGGGTATACAACAGCGGGGTGCAGCTTTTTAAGCTTGTTAAGGCTCTGCTTCATCGTTTCATGGTCCTCCGCAATGTGGGCAAGCGAGGGGGAGGTAAAATTCATAAACATATCCCCGGCAATAAGCTTGCCATCGTCAAACAACAGCGCCATTGAGCCTTGGGTGTGCCCGGGCAGCGACACCACCTCGGCAAACAGCCCGTATCGGGCGAGGCTCATCCCCTCCTGTAGCGGTACGTCGGGGACAATATGGTTCTTTTCATGAGACTTCGACTTTGAAAGAGTGAGCAGGATACGCCCCATGCTACCCTTACCCGTCATGGGGCGGAGGACGTCGATATCCGCTTCGCTCATGGCGATGGGGATATCGTACCGGTCTTTAAGATCGTTTGCGCTCCCCGCGTGGTCCAGATGCCCGTGGGTCAAAAAGATCAGCGAGATATCCTCAGGCGAAAACCCGAGCTTTCGAACCTGCCGTACGATGCGCTCACGGTCTTTGCCGGTGGCGGCATCCACCAGCACAAGGCTGTCGTCGTCCTCGATCAGATAACAGTTCACAAAACCGCATGGGATGGTATGTATTTTTGCCATTGTCACACCTCCGTGAAGATAGTATTCAGGCGGGCACCCCGTTATGGCACCGCGTAAAGGTTGGTATCCCACGCCGGGATGTAGGGGTGATGCCGTAGATACAGGCGATACGCGGGGTTGAGTGTATGCACCAGCAGCGGAAGGTCGAACAGGTCTTCGTTGCGGTGATAAGCCGAAACAATTAGCCTCGGCGCAAACCGCCGGATGGTGTCTGCACACCCCAGCAGCGCCGGATGCTCGGCGCCCTCCACATCCAGCTTGACGAGCGTCGCCTTGCCGCCGTTTAATATATTATCCACCGAATTGACCGAAACGGGTATCACGCGCTTTGCCTGCGCGTTTTGGGCAAGTGATGAATTCCGCCCTGCCCTGCCCTCAAAATACAGCGTCGCCTTCTCGTCGTGCGCGCCGATATTCAGCGCCAGCACGCGCTGCAAATCCTGCCCGGACAGGTACTCCGCCAGCTTATTCATAAGCTTTTTATGGTTCTTTACGTCCGGCTCAAAGGCGGTGATCTGTTCAAACTGCCCACCGGTATAGCGTAGCAGCTCGCGGATGGTATCACCGTCATAGGCGCCCAAATCCACATAGCATTCATCCTGCCGCGGTTTGATCAGCTGACCGTAGGCCTCGTTCTTTTCCGTTGTGCAGGCCTTCAGGTACGAAATCTTCCCGCTTATCTTGTAGTTTAATACCGAGCTGAATACAACCCTTGATTGCTCGTCGGCAAGCAGGCCGTATACCCGCTCAAGCTCCGTTTCGTGCTCACGGGCATAATCCGAGGTAAAAAGCCCCTCCCCCGCCACGGGAACATCCGGCACGTAAAGCTCGAATTGGGCGCTCAGCTCGTAAAGCCGCCGCATCGTCGGCTCATCGTGCACCCCAAAGGCGACGAGGATGATAAAGTCCGGATACAGCGTTTGTATTTCCGCAAGGGTCTTTACACGGTAGCCCTCAAAGCTGTGGCCGCGCACAAAGCCGTCGCTTGCGAAGATATCGCTGACGGCGATATCATACTGCCTACACACGCGCAGTATCTTTAAGGCGCCGTCGCCCATCCCGTAGAGCACAATCGGCTTTTGTGTTTGGGCAAGCAGCTGCCATACTGTTTGGGTTTCATGAATGAACTGCATGTATATAATCCTCTTTCAATATTGCGTAGGCGCAGCAATCTGTCAGCACGCCGCGGTGGTTGGGGCCGACTTGACGGCGAATGCCCTCAAAGCGCATCCCCGCCTTCTGCATGACGCGGCCGGAGCTTACATTCTCCACCTCGTGCAGCGCCTCTAAACGGTTAAAGTTTACCTCTAAAAATAAAAAACGCATAACCTCATTGAGGGCCTCAAGGGTATAGCCCTGCCCCCAGAACCGCCGCCCGATGCAGTAGCCAAGCTCCCCGCTGCGGATAAGCTCGTTTTGGCCATGGACACCGATAGAGCCGATGGGTTCGCCCAGCGCCTTTAATTCTATCGCCCACTCGTAGGCATTTTGTTTTTGATAGCAGGGCAGGAAAAGCTGCTCTAATATAACCTTGGTTTCGTTGACATTCTTATGTGCAGACCATGTGAGGTGTTTGGTAACCTCGCTATCCCCCGCCCAGTTTTTAAACATCGGTTCGGCATCGTCTGCGGTGAAGCGCCGCAGTATCAAGCGCGGGGTCTCCAAGCGCTTGGTAGACTGATGATGAAGCTGCTCCAAATGATGTCCTCCCACCAAAGCTGTATTTACTTTACGTTATTATATAATGCGGCGGCTGTAAAATACAAGCACCAAAAGAACTTTTTATGTTGTCTGCTTTGCCGCGATAAGGCTAATCGTTCTGCTATTTATCTTCCGTCCAAAATGTACTATAATGGGTAAAAAGACGTACTTTATGGTAAAAAGGAGTATACATATGCAGATAAGGGTGATAGACGGCGAGTTTGCCGTATGTAAGCTGAGCGCCGCCACCGATATGGATTTCTCGGGCGAGTTTGTGTTTGTGGCCAAAACCGATGAGGAGCTTTCGCTTGTTTGTAAAACAGAAGAGGTACCCTCAGGCTGCAATGCCTGCGAAAAGGGGTGGCGGGCCATGCGTATTGAAGGCGTGCTGGACTTTTCGCTTACGGGGGTCATCTCGTCCCTTTCGTCGGCACTTGCTAAACAAAAGATTTCGGTGTTTGTGGTGTCGACCTTTAACACGGATTATATCCTTATAAAGGAGCATTCGCTAAGTGATGCCGTCGTTGCTTTGAAAGAAACAGGCTGTGAATTTATATAATCAATCAAAGGTAAAGCCGGCACTGAATAATACAGTACCGGCTTTGTGTAAGTAAATTTGTACGGCTTATTGGAGAGGATTGCCGTTCTTATCGGTGTATTTACCTACGGCTATCAGGATGATGTCTATGAGCCACCAAATGCCAAAGCCAGCGCCGGTAATAAGTTTAAGAATACCTGTTCCAACTTTGCCTACATAGAATCTGTCTATACCCAAGTAGCCTAAAAAATGGCCAGTATCAGTGTCGTGGTCTTGCTTTTCATTTTACTTTCCTCCATGTTTTCGAATATTTTAAACAAGCGAGAAAATAATCGTATGTAGCCTTTACGGGCCAGTGAATCATCTCCCGCTTTTTAAAACCGATGGAACCTACCAACTGCAAGTCGAAACTTATCCAGAATGGTATGAAATTAAGCTAATTGACGTCCGTATGTTAATTGAAAAGTTGGAACGAATTTGAATAATATATTAACATATTACGACAAAAAGTCAATTTCGTAATTTTAAACGACATATTTTATAAAACTCTTGTATCTACAGAGCAATAATTAATTTGGCAACCCCCACGGAAGCTGTGTAAAGTTATCTCAGCCTAAATTTCTTATTTTAGACGAGTAACTTTTTAAATAAAACACAAAATCCCTTCGCAAGGTAAACCTTTGCGAAGGGATTTTATCTTTTTTATGAGTCTATTGTTTATGGCAACTGCCCTGCATAGAGCACCCGGAACAACTGCCGCCGCAGCCGCCCTTCTTGCGGTCTTTTACTATCTTTACCACTGCCAGAACCATGAGCAGTGCAATGAAACCGGCGATAATGTAAGTAAACATATTCATTCCTCCCGTTAGAAATCCGGCTTTGCGGCCTTATCAGCTTAAAGTTAGCTCTTGCTAACCTATCCTGATTACAGTTTACTACCGCTAACTGGTTTTGTCAACAGGAATTCATACTTGTTTTGTATTTTTATCGAAATTTATTACCCTTAAGCAAAAGTTTATCCGATAAGCGCTTGAGACTTTTGCCGGATATAGATTCGTTTCACATTGCTTTCTTTGAGGCGCACCGACTTGATCTCGAACACATCCAGCGAGTTAATAAAGGGTGTGAGCTTTCTAAAGCCATAGTTGCGCACATCAAAATCTGGGAAACGTTTTTGCAGCGTATTGCCGATGTCACTTAACAGCGCCCATCCCTCTTCGTCCGAGGCCTCGTCGGTAATGGTCAGGATGGCATTCTTCATCGCGTCGAGTGCCGTTCTTTCCTCCGCCGCGGTGTTTTTATCTGCCTTTGTTGGCGGCAGAACATCCTGCGCGATGACCTCAAGGTATTTGAATTTGTTGCAGGCCGCAATAAAGGGGTTGGGGGTCTTTTTTTCGCCCATACCCACCACCGTCATCCCCGCTTCACGCAGGCGGGAGGCAAGACGCGTAAAGTCGCTGTCGCTGGACACAATGCAAAAGCCCTCGACATTGCCCGCGTAGAGGATATCCATGGCATCGATGATCATGGCGGAATCGGTAGCGTTCTTGCCGGTGGTATAGCCATACTGCTGGATGGGCGTGATGGAGTGCTCGAGCAGCACATTCTTCCAAGAGCCAAGCGCCGGTTTGGTCCAATCGCCGTAGATGCGCTTATAGGTAATAACCCCTTCGTTGGAGATTTCATCGAGGATAAACTTGATATAGCGCTCCGAAACATTGTCTGCATCTATCAAAACCGCAAATCGATTGTCGTTTGCCATAAGAGATACCTCCATCTTAATAGAAGTTACCGTTCTTAGTATAACAAATCGGCGGATGATTTACAAATCTTTTCACTGTGCGCAGTATCGATACCGATTTGCTCGTTTAACCAACAATTGCCGTCTGCCGCTTTTGCTATTAGGCCGCGCGCTCGGGCACAATAACGGTAAGCGGCATTTTGTTCCTACAGAGATTGTCTTACGCCGCTTAAAAACTTGCGAAAAGTGAGGATATAAGCATGGAGATACTGATTCGAAGCAGCTTTGATAATGTTGAAACCGCGGAAACCTGCGTAAAACGGATACGGGAAGCGCAACTGGGTGTAAAGGAGATTACCCTTATTCCACCGAAGTACCTGCGCGAAGACGACGACAAAGATTTGCAATATATCCCTGCAACCAATTTTATCTTCCCCGGTACCTTAAACTCAAGCGGCGGGATGGTGGCATTTGGTGTGGCGGATACCAATGACCATATCGACAGGAAAAGAACGGATTATATAAGCGGCGACGCTATTATCGAGGTTGTTACCGATTCATCACAAGAGGACAAAATCAGAAGTATTATTATCAATTCCGGCGGCAGAGATACCGTGAAATTTTAATACCCGAATATCACAACCGGGTAGAATTATGGTAAAAAAAGCATGCGTTACGGCTCGCGCCATGGTCTATTACCCGTATTACCCCTCATATAAATGTTAATGCAGCTTGTGCTGTATACAGGAAAAGTCAATTACTCCCGCCCTTTTAGGACGTGTACGGTTTTGGTAATTGATGAATAAAACGGGGGGTTACTGAAGAAAATGAGCAGTTATAAGCCGGAAGGTCTATTGCTGGATACCGCCGAGAACAGGCAGAGTATGCGCAACGCCGCGGCCCTTCAGGAGGCTTGCGCCAGCAACAAAACACTTGAGGCCCGCGCGGTTATGTGCGATAACGAGCATAACCTTGTGGTGGACCTTGGGGTGATGCGCGGTATTATCCCCCGCGACGAGGGCGCTATCGGCATTGCCGACGGCAGCGCAAAGGACATTGCAATCATTTCCCGGGTGAATAAGGCCGTCTGTTTTAAGGTATTAAGCCTCGAGACAGACAGCTTTGGTAAGCCTGTTGCATATCTCTCCCGCAGGCAGGTACAGGAGGAATGCCGTCAAAGCTATCTTTCTACACTGCGCTGTGGCGACATTATCCCCGCGCGCGTAACGCATTTGGAGCCGTTTGGCGCGTTTGTAGACATCGGGTGCGGCATCTCGTCGCTGATACCGATAGACAGCATATCGGTTTCGCGCATCACCCACCCGAAGGACCGGTTCCGATGCGGGCAGGATATCTACGCCGTGGTGCGTAGCATAGACGAAACGGGGCGCATTTGTCTGTCGCACAAGGAGCTGCTTGGCACATGGGCACAGAATTCAGTATTTTTCGCACCCGGGCAGACCGTTGCGGGCATCATCCGCTCGGTAGAGGAGTACGGCGTATTTGTGGAGCTTGCGCCGAACCTCGCGGGCCTGGCGGAATTAAAGGACGACGTAACCGCAGGCCAGCACGCAAGTGTTTACATAAAATCGCTTATCCCCGAAAAGATGAAGGTGAAACTGATTATTGTAGATTCATTTGATATGAGCAACTACACCCCCGCCTTCAGCTACTTTTTGACCAGCGGGCACATCGACCGTTTTCGGTACTCCCCCGACTGCTGCAGCAAGGTGGTTGAAACGGTGTTTGAATAATTCCTTTATAAATGATTAGGCAGGTGCAATTCACATTGCATCTGCCTATTTTTATAGCCTTTTTTCGTAACAAAGAAATCTGCCCTTTCTAAGGGCAATTTCTCCCCTATTCACATAGCCCGAACGCTCATACAGCCTGAGCGCAAAAGGGTTCTGTGAGAACGTATCCAGCCTGACGGAGGTATAGCCCGACCGCTTAAGCAGTTCCTCCGCCGCCTCAAGCATCCGCCGGGCGACGCCGCCGTTTTGATACTGAGGGTCTACGCACAGGCGGTGCACCACCGCGCAGCGCCCGCTGCCACAGTGCCAGTTTACCACTTGATAGGTAACATCCTGCTCCTCATTGAGCACAATACAGGCAATCGGCTGCTGCTGTACCACATACAGATACATCTCGCCACATTCAATATCGCGGCGCAGGATGTCCTTATCGGGGTAGATTTCGTCCCACTGGTAAAGGCCGTTACGGTTCATCTGCGCCACGGCGCGGGAGAAGATATCGAGCACAATTTCGTATTCCTCGGGTAAAGCCGGCCTTAAAAGAGCGTCCATCGTATGTAATCCTATCCACCTTAAATTTATTTAATTTCGTCAGTCTCAGCTACAGTAGGCGTGCAGGCCGGTTTTTCGGCGTCCTCAAACGGGCTGCCAAACGGCAAAAATGGGCTCTTCGGCTAGACGGCACCCCATCAGGCAGGCCTACGCAATCTCACTGCATTCGAAAAGGCTGCGGCTTAAGTAGGCCATCAGCAGGCTGAGTGCAAGGTTTACCAACAGTAAGATAGGCACTACATAGATGATAGTGAATTCATCCTGCAGTAAGATCATGGTGATAAGCGCCGCGATGCCCGAGGGTATTGCACCGGCGGCGGCAAACAGTGAGCGCAGAAACGCGAGCGCCATCGCATTCTTCATGCCGTTCATCACGCGGTAGGAGAGAACCTCGGCCAGTACAAACACGAGCGAGAGGCTTGCATAGATGATGATGAATGCAACAACATCCATTGCAGCAGCCTTAAAGATGAAACCCGCAAGCACCAGGACAACGGCGCCGGTAAAAAGGGTTTTCAAATACCCGGGCAAAACGGAATACAGCACCTTTTTAAGGGAGCTTTCGGGTATAAGGTACACATAGGGCTTTTTAAAGTCTTTGTTCCAGGTGTCGCCCGTCGAGGCGGAAAGCGACATAAAGACAATCATCATAAAGACAAACCAGTAATCCAGCTTTAAAAAGAAGGCCATGGCAATATATATAAGCCCCGACAAAAGCTCCCTGAATACAAACATGGTGGAGGTTTTACGCATCTCAAGAACCTGTTTAGAGAACAGCGCCGCGGCGCCCAATTGAAACGAGCCCTTTGCCTGCTTGGTTTTAACCTTGGTTATGGAACGCACATCATAGTTATCGCTCTTGGCGCTTTGGATGATCTCGTTAATCTTGTAGGAATCACTGAGCGCCTGCTCGTAGAAATCCGCCTTGCAGTGCATGACTGCGAATACCGTCAGCACATCCAGCCCTGCCATCAGCAGGAGCGCGGGCAGGTAGGCGGTAAGGTACTGGCCTTCGATGGCGCCCACTACGCCCCATTTGGCCCAGCCGAATACCGGAAGCGCATTATAAAAGGGGCTTGAGAAGAAGGCCGACGCCGCCTCTGAAAGGTTAAAGCCCTTGGTGTACAGCACCAGCACAAAGGCCAGCGCCACCAAACCCATGAATACCCAAAGCGCATACTTGGCTTTGGCGCGAATACCCTTATACTCGGTGTCAAGGATATAAATATAATAAAAAATGAAGTACGTAAACGCAATGAGCAGGGCGGTAAGCAGCAGCGTAAGCAGGTAATCACCGACGCCCATGCTGCTGCCGGTGAGAAACGGAAAATAGAAGGTAAATAGCAGCGCCGTTAACAGCGACGTCGGTATCCCGTCAATGACCGCCATAAAGAGTACATAAGCGGGCTTAATAGGCGCCTGAAACAAGAAGTTGGCGTCCTGAAGCGTAAAGATGCCCGCCTGTTTGGATGAGATCATCGCGTTGGTAAACAACAGCGTCATGCCGAGCAGGATGCATGCAACCACAATATGAAGGTCGCCTCCAATGCCCTTCCGAGGTATGATAAAGGCAGAAATCATACCCGAGAGCATACCTACGGCTGCAAGAACGGTGATAACGGCGCTAAGCGGCTTTTGAAAGGTACGTTTTAAGCCGTTGATATAACGGTGCCAGAGCAGGTAGAGCAGCGGTTTCATTCCTGTGCACCCCCTGTAAGGGAAAAGAACAGCTCCTTAAGCGGCCTGTCGCCCAGCTCTTCACGCGTTACCTCGCGGAGGATGGCGCCCTTGGACATGATCAGCGCCCTATCCCAGATGCTTTCAACTGTGTCGATGATATGGGTGCTGATCAGCACGCTTACCCCCGCTTCCTTCAGCTCGGTGAACATCTGTATCACCTCTTCAATGGCCTTTGGGTCAAGCCCCACCAGCGGCTCGTCAAAGATAACGGCCTTGGGCTGCGGCAGCAGAGCCGCGGCGATACTGAGCTTCTGCGTCATGCCCTTTGAAAGCTCGCGCGAAAGCTTATCCTTCTTATCCAGAATTTCAAGGCGGTTAAGCAGCGCATCGCCGCGCTCCTGCCAGCCATCCTCTAGGCGATAGGCCCGGGCGATAAACTCCAGATGCTCCCCCACCGTGAGCAGGTCGTACAGCGCGGGAACCTCGGGGATATAACCGAGGAGGCGCTTGGCCTCGAGGCCTTTGTTGGGCTGCGAGCAGATGTCGATCTGCCCGGTGTACTTTAAAAGGCCCGCGATGCTCTTAATGGCGGTAGACTTTCCCGCGCCGTTGGGGCCTAAAATTACGGTAATCTCACCGGGGCGGGCGGTAAAGCTGATATTGTCTACCGCTGTTAACTTATCGTACTTCTTTACAAGACCTTTTACTGCTATCATATCCGATTCCCTTTCGTCATTTACTTTGCTCGGATATCCCGAGCAAGATGCTTTTGATTTCTTCCGTGGCCTTGATGATGCCGTAAACCTTCACGGTTTGAAAGGTTTCCTTCACCAGCTCTGCGGGAACATCCTTTTCTATCACGAGCATGCCCACCATCCGCACTTCAATCTTTCTGCCCGAGGCCTTCACCTCTTCGAGGCTTTGCCTGTTAAAAACAAACACGCCCGTTCCCGCGAAGCTGGTGCCCGCAAGCTTTGCGGGGTTCATGCGCTCTATCTCCTCCACCGCATTGGCTACCTCTTGGGTTACCTTATTCAGTTCATTGGCTACCACGTCCATGCCAAAAAGGTTGGTTGTTTTGATTCTTTGCAGATCAACGGTATGCGCGGCAAGGTGCGTACGTACCGCCGTGCGGATAAAGTCGGTACGGTTGGAGTAAAAGCCCTGATCCACCAAAAGGTCTATCTGACCCAAGTCCACTGCGCCGATGTTAAAGGTAATCTTCTCGGTATCCATCATTCATCCTCCATATATCATCCGTATACCATCCATATGGAGTATATCACCTTATTAAGATAACTGTCAACAGTTTCCTTGGAAAATGGGCGAGATATACAAAATTATCCGGCAGATTGATTGCATTGCAATCAATCTGCCGGATACTCTACCGTACTATGGATATAATTGTTGCTTTCACTCATAATGGCTGCCTGATACAACTTGGTCGTTACTCCGAGCGGACAAAGGTGCGAAGGGTGCCAATGTACAGCGCCGCCATAAACTCCACCGGCATGGCGGCAGCAAGCATGGCAATCAGCCGCTTGTTCTGCACAAGCTTTTCGTCATCCGCAAGGCAGGAGAGGATATACATCATCCGGTTGGGCGAAGAAACGGGCGATACCGCGCGGCTGATATTGGTAATGCACTCCTTGACCGAGAGCGCGGGGCTTACGTCCAAATCCAGCTCGGAGTAAGGCAGGCGCGCATAACGCACCACCTGATTCATCAGCTTGAAGTTGTAGGTCTCGAAACGATAAGGGGTGAAAGGGCTTACGCCCAGCAGCTCGCCCGCCGCCTCCGCCGCCGCGGTGACCATATCGGTGAGCGAAACCTCTTTCTTGCACCAGCGTTTTTTTGCCGCCTTAAGCACCTCATAGCGCGCCAGATATTCGTGTACCCCGCCCAGCACGTGAGAAACGTCCCGCGGCGCTTCGGCTTCAATGTCTACATCCAGCCCCGCAAAAAACGAGCGGAAGAGCGTAAGGATATGCTGCGCGTTCTTCTCGGCCTCGCCCGTGTAAAAGGTGTATTTACCACCGTCGTACAGGCCGAAGTGCTTCTTACAGTCGTAGTAACCCAGCGCGATATTGCGCTTTGCGCGGCTGCCGTCAAACACAAACATGGCGCCCAGATCCCACTTCGGCTCGATGACATCCACCTTGACCGCGCGGTAGCGCTGCTGCCGAACCACTCCTACCGTGCGCAGCTTTACCACCACCGCCTCCTCGGCGCCCCCCTTTACGGCAAGACTGATGGGGGTATTGTCAAAATAACCTCCGTCCACAAACATTCTGCCGTCTATCGTGTGACTATGCATGGCGGGAAAGCAGGACGAGCTTGCCACCAGATAATCGACCAGTTTACCATGAGGAATATCGTTTATGTAAAGCTGGTGCGGCTTTAGCGCCGGTACCTCAACGGTAACCAGACCGAAATTGACGGCGGAACCTCTGATTTTATCTTCATCGATTACCTGTGTTAGCAGCTTTTGCAGCGGGGCGCTGCTGACGCCGCGGGTTTTAAACGCCTCTTTGGCAAACAGGTTGAGGGTCTCGAGCATCCCCTCCACCGTGTGGGTATCCTGCTTGATCTCAAACTCCAGAATGTACCCGGTATCGAGTTTCTCCCACATTTCATAGGCTGTATTGATATCGTTTTGAACCATGAGCGCACCGTTTAAGGAGCCTACCGAGGTACCGGTGACGATATCATAGGTATACCCCAGCTCCCGCAGCGCCTTCCAGACCCCTACCTCATAGGAGCCTCTTGCCCCGCCGCCGCTTAAAACAACCGCACGCTTCAAGATAATCCCTCCCCCGATACCGAACAATAGGGTATAATACTAATTCCAATAAGAAATAAACCGTAAAAATTCTTCACAAAAGGCATAAATGGGGCCTTTTGCTCGAATTTTTTCTATATTTCTAACTGAAATAAGTATCAGCTGATGATTCTGGGCAGGTCGAGCTTATAATAAACCGCAGGCAGCCGGATTGCCAGTATGACGGCAACCGAGATGTACGCCGCCAGCAGCTCGTCGATAAGCGGCGACAGCAGCCACAGGCAAAGCGCACCCGCTATGGCCGCTACGGCGTAGATCTCACGCCGGAAGATCACCGGCACCTCTTTGGACATCACGTCTCTTAACACGCCGCCGCCCACGCCCGTTATAACCGACATAAACAAAAACGACAGCAGGTTAAGGTGCATGTCTATCGCCTTGATACCCGCGTCCACCGTGAAGACGGCAAGGCCGATGGCGTCGAACAGGATGAATGCCCCCGGCCAGCGCGGGCTCACCCCCACAGTGCCGATGAAGATAACGGCAAGCAGGATAAGGGCATAATAATCGTAGTTGGAAAACGCGGCGGGGATGCCTCTATCCATCACCACATCGCGAATCACGCCGCCGCCGAGCGCCGTAACGGTGGCAAGGATAAACACGCCGAAGACATCCATGTGCTTTTTTACCGCGGTGATAGCGCCCGAGATGGCAAACGCAAAAACGCCCACAGGCTCGAAGATATCAAAGATTGTCATGTTATGCTCCGTTCATCGCTTCAATTTATGCAGCAGCTAAAGTTAGGCTTGTTTAATAAAATTATAACCTATCGGTATAAAAAAACAATAACCTCTTTGGTCGAAGTATAGTTTTTACAGTGTTGCTAAAACTAGTATCAACATTTAACAAGGAGGTTTTACCGATGGAACTAAAGGGCTCTAAAACCGAGAAAAATCTGCTTGCGGCCTTTGCCGGCGAATCACAGGCCTGGGCGAAGTACCAGTTTTATGAGAAGTGGGCCAAAGCCGAAGGCTTAAATACCATTGCAGAGGTATTTAAAAAAACGGGAGAAAACGAGGCGGCACACGCCGCCATGTGGTTCAGGCAGCTGCACGACGACGGTAAAACGCCAACCTCACGAAACCTGACCGACGCTATTGCGGGGGAGCACTACGAATGGACCGAGATGTACGCCCAATTTGCCCAGACCGCCAAGGAAGAGGGATTTTCACGCATCGCGTGGCTTTTTGAGAGCGTACTGGCCATCGAGCACGCGCACGAGGAGCGTTACCAAAAAAACCTTGACGACTTAAACAACAATAAGGTGTACAGCAAGGATAACGAGATAGCGTGGATATGCACCAACTGCGGCTACGTGCATTACGGCAAGGATGCCCCCGAGGTGTGCCCCGTTTGCGAACACCCAAAGGCCTATTTTCAGCCCAAGGCCGAGAACAACTAGGGTAAAGCATGAACAGCGATTGTGAGGTTTTGCGTTACCTCTACCTTACGGCGGATGAACGTGTGAAGTGTTTAAACGCGCTGCTCAAGCAAGATTATTCCCCCGCCTTTGTTTATGTGCTGGCAAACGAACTGAGCAATAGCAGACGTATACGCCTTAACGCCAAAGCGGCGCTGACCCGTCTGAATATCCCGGTAACCCAGCTGATTGGGACACTGCCCCCGCAAAAAGCGGCCAAAACGAGGGGCGTTGAAAAAGACGAGAAAAAGGTTGCCGAGACGCTTATCAAGAACGCCACCGCGCAGGTGATCGGCATAGGCAAAAAGTTAAAGGAGAATAAGGATTGCAACGCTAAAATCATCCGCCTTGCCGAAAAAAATATCGAGATTGAGAACATGTTTATGGCAAGGCTTCGAGGCTTTTTATAATGCTGATGCTTCTTGAAAAGCGATAAAATTATTTTATGCCATTTTGTGTTATTGCAAACTTAATTTGGTATTAACCCAATATTAAAGAAAGGACCGGCTGAAAATGAAAAACATCCCTAACAAAAAAAGCAACACCACAAACTATATACGCACCTTTGATAAACCCTCGCCCATGAGCGGCAATAACTATCAACGGCGCAAACGTGATACAAACCCCATACCCATACTCTCCAACAACGATGTTGAGATTGCGAATGAATTTGTGGACGACAAGAATAAGAAGTAAAAAAAGCGGAGGGCTTGTGGGAATGATGAACATTCCTTAAGCCCTCCGTTTTTATGGTTTCTATCGCATTATTTCTTTGCGATGGCTTCCTTTGCCTTCGCCGCAATGTTTTCGGCACAGAGGCCATACATCGCCAGCAGCTCCAGCGCGGGGCCAGAGGTACCGAACTCGTCGTTTACGCCGACGCGCACCATCGGGGTGGGGCAGCGCTCGGCAAGCAGCTCGGCAACAGCGCCGCCAAGGCCGCCGATAATGTTGTGCTCCTCGGCGGTTACGATAGCGCCGGTCTCCTTCGCGGCCTTTATAATCAGCTCTTCATCCAGCGGCTTGATGGTGTGGATGTTGATGACCCTTGCGCGGATACCCTCGGCTGTAAGCGTCTCAGCGGCCTTCAGCGCCTCGTTGACCATTAAGCCGGTAGCGATGATGGTCACATCGGAGCCGTCCTTGAGGGTAACGCCCTTACCAAGCTCAAAGTGATAATCGGAACCGTTTACAACCGGCACCGCGAGCCTGCCAAAGCGCAGGTAAACAGGGCCGTTATACTGTGCGGCGGCCTTTACCGCGGCCTTCGCTTCTATATCGTCGGCGGGGTTGATGATAACCATTCCGGGGATGGTGCGCATAAGGGCGATATCCTCGTTGCACTGGTGGGTGGCGCCGTCTTCGCCAACCGAGATGCCCGCGTGGGTAGCGCCGATCTTTACATTCAAGTGCGGGTAGCCGATGGAGTTGCGCACCTGCTCGAACGCGCGGCCCGCCGCGAACATGGCAAAGGTGCTGGCGAACACCACCTTGCCGGTGGAGGCCAAGCCCGCCGCGATGCCCATCATGTTGGACTCGGCGATGCCGCAGTCTACAAACCGCTCGGGGCACTTCTTTTTAAAGGTAATCGTCTTGGTTGCCATGGCGAGGTCGGCATCCAGCACGATAAGGTTGGGCATGGTCTCAGAAAGCTCGGCGAGCGCTTCGCCGTAGCTGTCTCGGGTAGCTTTTTTTATTACATCTGCCATTGTTACTCTCCGTTCCGCCGCCGGTAGCGGCATAAAGTTATGCGTGAAACGTTTATTTACCGCAGCGGCTTTTTATGCGGTTTCCAGCGCGGCGAGCGCCGCTTTCAGCTCACTCATGGCCTGCTCATACTGCTCGGCATTGGGAGCGGTGCCGTGCCACGACACGTTGTTTTCCATAAACGAAACGCCCTTGCCCTTTACCGAGGTGCACACGATGGCGGTGGGCTTGCCGGTGACGGTTTTCGCTTCGCAAAACGCCTTCTCGATCTCGTCAAAGCAGTTGCCGTTGATCTCGATTACATGAAAGCCGAAGGACGCAAACTTTTCGGGGATGGGGTACGGCGAGCACACCTCGCTCACGGGGCCGTCGATTTGAAGGTTGTTGTTGTCTACCACCACGCAGAGGTTATCTAGCTTCTTGTGGGCGGCGAACATCGAGGCCTCCCAAACCTGGCCTTCCTCCAGCTCACCGTCGCCCAGCACGGCATATACGCGGTAGCTCTCATTCGAAAGCTTGGCGGAGAGCGCCATGCCGCAGGCAGCGGAGATACCCTGCCCCAGCGAACCGGTGGTCATATCCACGCCCGGCGTACCCTTCATATCGGGGTGGCCCTGCAGCATCTTATGGGGCTTTCTTAACTGTTTAAGCTCTTCTACACCAAAGAAGCCGCGCTGCGCGAGCACCGAGTAAAGTGCCGGCGCGCAGTGGCCCTTGGAGAGTACCAGCCGGTCGCGGTCGGGTTTATGGGGGTTTTGCGGGTCGATGTTCAGCTCCTCAAAATAGAGGTAGGTAAGTACATCGGTAATGGAAAGGGAACCGCCGGGGTGCCCGCTCTTTGCGTGGAAGGTGCCTTCGATAACACCCATTCTCACACGGCAGGCTGTTTTTTGCAGCTTTAGCTTCTTGGTTACATCCATTTTCTCATCCTCCATATTGTTTATATATGAATATGTTATCGGCATAAATTCTCGATATGCTCTATCACGTCGGCGACCGCGCCCTGTCTGTAATCGCATACCACAAGGTCCGCGCGGGCTTTCAGGTCGTCCGGCGCGTTTGCGGCAAACACCCCGATGCCCGCGGCCTCTACCATCTCGGCATCGTTATAGTAGTCCCCCACCGCGACGGTGTTCTCTATCTTTATATTCATAAGCTCCGCGAGGTGGATAAGCCCCGTGCCCTTGTTCACCCCTTTGGGCAGCATCTCGAAATACTGGGGGCAGGACTTTACAAACACAAACGAGTCAGGGAACCCTTTCTCATACGTATAGGCCTCTAGGCGCTCGATGATCTCCCTGTCGTCGGCAAAGATGGCCTTAGACCAGTTGTGCGGGGCGTTGCGCTCGGTTGCGTATAAAAACGCCACCTGTTCAATGACGGAATGCTCTTTGATATAATCGTTATCCTGCAGCACATAAACCTCTTCGCCTACAAACGACTCGCACCCCACATGCGGAAACTCATCCAGCAGATGGTAGGCGAACTGCTCGGCCTCAAGCTGCAGAAACGCTTCAAACAGGATCTTTTTATCCTTATAATCGTATACCATGGCTCCGTTAGAAAGGATGACGGGGATATCGAGCTTTAACTCCTCGACATACATCTGTGCCGACGCGATGGAACGCCCGGTGGCAATGGTGAAATGCCCGCCCTTTGCCTTAAAGCGGCGGATGGCTTCACTATTGCGTGCAAGCACCTGATGGCCTTCATCCAACAACGTGCCGTCCATATCGGAGACCACCAAAAAGTCCTCTATCCGTTTGGTCATGGGCTACCCCCTGTTTATCTTGTTTAAAAACGAAACGAAATATTCCGGCAGCTCGGTTTCAAAGGTCATCCACTGCTTTGTCTGCGGGTGCACAAAGCCGAGCAGCCTTGCGTGCAGGCACTGCCCCTGCAGCTCTTTAATCACCTTGGCGGGGCCGTACAGCTCATCCCCCGCCACCGGGTGGCCGAGGTATGCCATATGCACGCGTATCTGGTGGGTTCGGCCCGTCTCAAGCCTTACCCGAATATGCGTAAACCCATTATAGCGCGCCACCACCCGATAGTGGGTAATAGCGGATTTGGCGTTTTTATCGGTAACCGCCATCTTTTTGCGGTGTACGGGGTGCCTGCCGATGGGGGCGTTGACGGTGCCCTCATCCTCCTTTAGGTTGCCGTATACTACCGCTTCGTATTCACGCAAAAAGGAATGCTCCTTAATCTGTTGCGCCAGAAAGTTGTGCGCATAGTCGTTCTTCGCCACCATGAGCAGGCCGCTGGTGTCTTTATCGATGCGGTGCACGATACCCGGCCTTATCACCCCGTTGATACCCGAAAGGCTGTTGCCGCAATGGTATAAAAGCGCGTTCACAAGCGTGCCGTTGTAGTTGCCCGCTGCGGGGTGCACCACCATGCCCTTGGGCTTGTTGACAACGATCACGTCGTTATCCTCATACACAATATCCAAGGGGGTACTTTCGGGCAGCACGTCGAGCGGCGCAGGTTCGGGAAAGGTGACACTGACCGCGTCACCCGCTTTGAGCTTAAAATTTTTGCTTTGCATCATGCCGTTTACGGTAACCATCCGCCCGTCGATGAGCTTTTGCGCCTGTGAGCGCGACATATCCGGCGACATGGCTCGAATAAAGGCATCGAGCCGCGCGCCTGCATCCTCGGGTGTTACCGTATAACGTTCACTTTTGTTCACTCAAACCACCGTCGTCTGCCTTTTGGGACGCAAGTGCCTTACGCTTTTGCTCCCTCGGCTCCAGAACTAAAAGATATAACAGGACAAGGCCGACACCGATGCATACGCAGGCATCCGCCAGATTGAACACATAAAAGTTAATAAGCCTGAAATCTAAATAATCCACCACGAAGCCGCGTACAGTGCGGTCGATCAGGTTGCCCACACCGCCCGCAATAATGAGGGCTATTGCCCACATGAGCACACGATTTTTTACGCGCCCGCTCAGCAAAAACACCACGGCGCCCAGCAGCACCAGTGAGGCGACGCCCACCAATAACCACTTTTGCCCCTGCAGCATGCCGAAGGCGGCGCCGCGGTTCTCTACATAGGTAAGGTGAAATACGCCTCCGATAAGCGGGATGGTGCCAACCTCTACAAGGTTGGTCATGGCCCAATATTTAATGAGTTGGTCGGCACCGATCAGCAGTACCGCAACCCCGAGCGCAATATAAGCTATCATTGCTCCTCCTAAGTTATACGAAAATGTCTGAACATAAACAATCTTACGCAAGGGGGTATGGCCGCCCGTGCGTAAGATCGTAAAAAACAGGTTAAATCTCGTCTATGATGCGGCGGCAGCGTGCACAAAGCTCCGGATGCTGTGCATCATCGCCCACCGTTGTGCTATGCGACAGGCAGCGAACGCAGGCGGTGCCGTCGGCCTTGGAAGCGGAAACCGTAACACCCTCGAACTCGCCCTTCATATCCCCGCCCTTGCCGTTTACCACCTCTACCTGTGAAACGATGAAGATTTCCGGCAGGATCGGCTCCACCGACTTTACAAAGTCGTAGGCTTCCTGCTCGGCATAGAGGGTGAGCTTGGCGTCGAGCGACTTGCCGATAATCTTTTCGGCGCGCAGGTTTTCAAGCTCCTTCTTTACATCGTCGTGCAGTAGACTTAACTTTTCCCACTTCTGCACGAACGCGGGGTCGTAGTCGGTTTTAAAGGGCTTGGGCATATCGTTAAACAGTACCGAGTTCTTATCATACGCCTTGCTCTCGGGCATAAAGCTCCATATTTCGTCGGCGGTAAAGGCTAAGATAGGTGCCAGAAGCCTTGTAAGCGCTGAGAGGATGCGGTGCATGGTGGTTTGTGCGCTGCGCCGTGCCTTGCTGCCTGCCGCCTCTACATACAGGCGGTCTTTGATAACATCAAGGTAGAAGTTGGACATATCCACCACACAGAAGTTGTGCAGCGCGTGGTATACGATGTGAAACTCCAGGTGGTCGTAGGCTTCGGTCACCTTGGTGATGAGGTCATCCAGCCGCATGAGCGCCCATCTGTCCAGCTCCGGTAGGTCGTCGTAGGCCACCGCGTCGGTGTCGGGGTTGTAATCGTAGATATTGCCGAGGATGTAACGCGCGGTGTTGCGAATCTTGCGGTAAACCTCGGAAAGCTGCTTTAAGATATCTTTGGAGATGCGGATATCGGCGTGGTAATCGGAGGATGCCACCCACAGCCTTAACACATCCGCGCCGTATTCTTTGATGATGTCCTCGGGCGCGATGCCGTTGCCGAGCGACTTCGACATCTTGCGGCCCTCGCCGTCCACCACCCAGCCGTGGGTGCATACCGCCTTGTAGGGGGCAATGCCCTTCCACGCGACGGAGGTGAGCAGCGACGACTGGAACCACCCGCGGTACTGGTCAGCGCCCTCAAGGTAGAGGTCGGCGGGCCAGCGGAGGTAATCGCGTACGCTTAAAACAGCGGCATGGGATACGCCGGAATCAAACCAAACGTCCATGATGTCGTTTTCTTTGGTAAAGTGCCTGCCGCCGCAGTGCGGGCAGGTAAAGCCTTCGGGCAGAATCTCCATCGCGTCGTGGGTATACCACGCGTCGGAGCCTTCCTTGGTAAAAATAGCTGAAACAGCCTTGATGCTCTCGTCGTTGACCACGTATTTGCCGCAGTCGGAGCAATAGAAGATGGGGATGGGTACGCCCCAGGTGCGCTGGCGCGAGATGCACCAGTCGCTGCGGTCGCGCACCATGCTCTCAATACGGTCTTCGCCCCAGGCGGGAATCCACTCCACGCTCTTTACCGCCTTGACGGCGTCTTCTTTAAACCCGTCTACCGAGCAGAACCACTGTTCGGTGGCGCGGAACAGGATGGGGCTCTTGCAGCGCCAGCAGTGCGGGTACTGGTGGATGATCTTCTCTATGGCAAAAAGGTTGCCTGTTTGTTCAAGCTTTGCGGCAATCTTCTTGTTGGCTTCGTCGGTGACAAGGCCGGCAAACTCGCCCGCTTCTTTGGTGAGCACGCCGAGTGAATCCACAGGCACCACAATGGGCAGCTCGGGATAGTTACGGCAAACCTCAAAGTCCTCCACACCGTGACCGGGCGCGGTGTGAACGCAGCCCGTACCGCTTTCAAGCGTGACGTGCGAGCCAATGATGATGGGCGAATTGCGGTCGATAAACGGATGCCGCGTTATGATATGCTCAAGCTCTTTGCCCAGCACGGTTTCTTGCGAAACCTCGTAATCGTCGATCTTAGCGGCCTTCATGGCGCCCGGAACCAGGTCCTTCGCCATGACATAGCATTCGCCCTTCGCCTTTACAACGCAGTATTCGTATTCGGGCCCGAGGCAGATAGCCACGTTGCCCGGCAATGTCCATGTTGTGGTTGTCCAGATTACAAAGTAGGTGTTGGCAAGGTCGGCGCCTAAAGCGGCAAGCTTGCCGTTATCCTGCTTTACGGCGAACTTAACGTAGATGGAGTAACAAGGGTCTTCGGCGTATTCAATCTCGGCCTCGGCCAACGCGGTTTTGCACTCGGGGCACCAGTAAACGGGCTTTAAGCCCTTGTAGATATAGCCCTTCTTGGCCATCTCGCCAAAGACCTCGATCTGCTTGGCCTCAAACTCGGGCGCCAAGGTAAGGTAAGGGCGCTCAAAATCCCCCAGAACGCCGAGACGCTTAAACTGCCCCTTCTGGTTTTCCATATAGGTGAGCGCAAACTCGCGGCAATGGCGGCGAAGGTCAACCGGCGAGCCGATATTCTGCGCGCCGATCTTCTTCATGGCCTTCAGCTCTATCGGGAGGCCGTGGGTATCCCAGCCCGGCACATAGGGGGCCTGATAGCCTGACATATTCTTGTACTTAACAATAATATCCTTGAGCACCTTATTGAGTGCGGTGCCGAGGTGGATATCGCCGTTTGCGTAGGGCGGGCCGTCGTGAAGGACATACAGCGGCTTGCCCTCGTTTCTTTCGACCATTTTATAATACAGCCGCTGCTGCTCCATCGCCTTTAACATCTCAGGCTCACGCTGCGGCAGTGCCGCACGCATGGCAAAGTCGGTTTTAGGCAGATTAAGCGTGCCGTTGTAATCCTGTGACATTTACTGATACTCTCCTTATACTAATCATGCGGCTAAAAGTCGCATGACACCGCCCGAATGGGCGGTGAAGATGTTATGCAATATTTATTCTGCAACAACGCAAGGTGTTGTTGCAGAATAAATATTAAAAGTCTATCTTTTTTTGCGATAGTTTTTCCCGCCGCCGAAGTTACCGTCGCGCTTTAAATCGTAAGCCGCGCCGAACTTAAGCTCGCCGAACTTGGAGGTTGACGGGTCGGAGGCAAGCGGAACATCGTCGGTTTCTTCTTTTTCAAAACGGATGCTCGGGGCCGCTGTGGACGGCTTTGCAGCCTTCTGCGGGAAAGGAGGGTAAGCTCCCTGATAGGCATCCGAACCGATGTCGTCATCGGCGAGATTGGGTACAAAGCCCTTGGCAGGTGTAAGCGGCTGCTTGGTAGGCGCAGCCTGAACGGGCGCTACCGCCGGTACCTCCGGCTTTTTAACCTCCGGAGCCGACAGCTTGGGCTCCTCTTTTACGGGTGCGGCAGGTGCTGCGGGCGCCGCCGGTGCGCTGAAGGAGAAGGTTGGGGCTTTGGGCTGTTCAACCGGGTTTACCTCTTCAACCTCCTGCACATCGTCATATACAAACCTTGTGGGCTTTTCCTCTTTGGGTGCAGGTACCTCCTGCTCAGAGCGCGGACGGTTGGCATCCGGCAGTGCACGGATTAAATCCATCTGAGCCTTATACATACCAAGCAGGCTGTTTTTAAACGAGCCAATCTCGCGCTGTACGCGGGCAAGCTCGTTGCGCTCGATAAGCACCTGATTATGCGCGCTCTCGATAAGCTTTTGAGCCTTGCCATTTGCCTCATTGATAATCTGCTCGGCCTTTTCCTTTGCTTCCCTAAGCAGGCTGTCGCTCATCTTCTGGGCGCCCAAAAGAGCGGCGCCTAAGCTTTTCTCTTCGTTTCTGTACTCTTCCAGCCTCTCCGCCAAAACGACCATCTTGTTCTCAAGCTCGTTATTGTCGTGAAGTATCTTGGCATACTCCTCCGCAACCGTGGTAAGATAGGTGTCTACTTCATCTACCTTGTAACCAAACGCGGATTTATCAAATTTCTTTGTGTTGATGTCCCCCGGTGAAAGCATAGTATAACCTCCCTGTGCTATGTAAATTTTCTTGCAGTTACATGTGTCCTGCCCTTTTTTGTTGTGCCGGACACGCCGTCAAAGATGAACCTGCCGTATCCTCGGATAGAAATCTTGTCCCCGGCTGAAAGCTTATAAGAAATATTGTCTGTTGCCTGAAAGTTTATGCTGATAAGCCCGCTTATAATTAACTTTACCGCCTTTTCGCGACTAAGCTTTGTAAGCAGGGCTGCTATGCAGTCAAGCCTTTCAGAAGCCACAACACCCTCAATGGTTTCAAAGCTGTTTTGCTGTGGCAGCTCCGCGCAGATGCCCTGCTCGGCTTTAATGCCTACGGAGCCCACCTTTTTCAGTTCATCTATAGCAAGTGTTGCAGCTTTCTCGGAAAGGAACGCCACCGTATGCCCCTCGCCTACCAGAATGTCACCGATGCTGTCACGCGTGATCATCAGCGCCATCAGCGCGCCTAAAAAGTCGCGGTGCGCAAGACGATCGGCCGCACGGTAGGTAAAGGTTACGGGGCAAAGAGGAAACAAAGCCGGCTCCGGCTCTTCATAGGGGGAAAAGATGCCGAGGTATACGCGCGACGCGTCTTCGTGCCCGCCATAAAGGCTATAATGGGCATAACTAAGCCGCCGCAATATGTCTAAAGCCAAAGCCGCCTGCCGCTCGTCTAAAAAACCGATAAACTTGTTTACATAGCGCTCCTGCGCACGGGTAACGCCATCGGTTATTTGAGCGGCTAATATCTTATCCTCGTAGGAATCAATCATTGCCATAGATATTAGTAGAACACCCCGCTGCTTTCAAGTTCATCCAGCAGATCTCCCATGATGTCGACATTGTAAGGGGTAATGATGAAGGTGCTGTTGGCTACCCGTTTAATCTGGCCGTTGTTGGCATAGGCGACACCGCTTAAAAAGTCAATGAGCCTGCGCGAAACATCCTTATTGGTAGACTCAAGGTTCAGCACCACGGTTCTTTTCGCGTTCAAATGGTCGGCCACCGAGCTTGCGTCGTCAAACCGCTCTGGCTTTACAAGCACTACCTGTAGCTGTGTGGTAGCATGTATGTTTACAACCTTATTCTTTTTTATGGATGCGGACGCAGAAGATGCATCATCATAGATAGATGTTGACGAATGTTCATTGCTTCTGCTGATGGGAATCTCCTCTTCCGCGTAATCGTACTCTTCTGTGGGAACGCCCATGATGTTTTTAAACTTGTCCATAAAGCTCATTGCAAAGCCCTCCGTTTATTTAACGTCTAAGACGGTAACTAGTCGTATTACTCCATAAAAATAAAAAGCTAACGGATAGTTTGAACGCTTATATTGTTATTATCTAATTTTTTTACGGTTATGTCAACAAATATGTTGTGAACAGAAGTAAAGAAAATAAAAAACCTTATCTGCACAAATTGGCTATAAACGGCACACAGCCCGTTTACAGCCAAATGGCAAGCCTTTTATTGGGTGGGGACGGTATCCATCTCTTTGCCGTTTACAATCATTTCGTTGTATTGTGCGAGATACTCATTATCGTTCTCATGCTCTCTGGAAAGCACAAAGCCGTCGCCGTAAAAGATGATATCCAGCTTTTTAAAGACGATGGACTCGCCGTTTTTTACATAGACACCGGGCTGGCTGCCCTGAAAGCGCATGATGCTGTTGCGAACCTTCAGCCCGCGGTAAGAGATAAACGAGATCTCCGCCCGCTCGCTGCGGAGCGTGCAAAGCTCTTTATCCATGCGGTTAAGCTTGAGGATGACAACGCCGTCCTGCGAGTCCTCCTGCGTAATGGTAGTATCCACCACAGCAGCATACCCCACGTCCGACTCATAGGGGAAGGTGACGGTAACCGCGGTGCCGCGGGTAAACCGCCCCATCTTTTCCATGGGCACCAGCGCCGCAAAGTACCATTCAAAGTCGGTGATGATCTTGCCCACCACCTCGGGCGAGGGCTGGTAGGGCGCCTGCTCTTCCAACTGCTGCTTGAAGGTGTCCACCGTCATCGAGGCAACGACATCATGCGTAAGCTTCCCCTCATACCCGTCGGTGACGCTGACAAAAAAGCCGGGGGCGGGTGACTGTACCTCTGCGATACTCGCCTGCGTGCTGTTTTGTAAGCCTTCGGCCTCCTGATTCAGCTGCGCGACGCGCGTATCAAAATTCTGCACGCGGTCGGTGGCTACCTGACGCATATTCAGCAGCATGAGGTATTCATTTTTGTATGTATCAAGGGCACCTAAGCTGCGGCTTTCAACCACTTCCGAGAGGCGGGTGAGCTTGTCTATAATCTGGCTGCTCAGCACCTCGGCGTTGGCGTAATCCGCGCGGCCGGGGTCTGCCGACTGGCTGAGCATCTGAGCCTCCTGCTCAAGCTTTTTGATGGCGGCTTCGTTTGCGGCATCCTGCTCGGTGGAGTAAACCTTCGCGACAGGCATACCGGCGGAGACCTTTTCACCGTCGTCGAGCAGGTAGCTCGTTACGCCGTTTGACGGGGTGGTAATAACCGTCTCATCCCGCACCGCAATCCCCTGACCCAGAACATAGTCCGACTGGGTAAACAGATAGGCGGTTTCGACCTGTTCAGGCATATACAGATAGCGGATGACTTGATAGCCGAGAAAAGCCAGTGTTACAATGACAATAACGACGGTGCCAATGCGGTAAAGAATGCGGTTCATACTGCCCTCCTACAACGTCTTTACTGATAATTATGAAGGTTAGAAGCGTAAAAACGCATAAGGCCGAAACGGTTTTGCTGTGCTTACATAAAGCGAGGCCTTACTCGGCGGTTTCTTCTTTTTCCGCGGCCTCCAGAATGCTGATATTCCTGCCCGGAATGATGGTGGAGATGGCATGCTTATACACAAGGTTCTGCCTGCCGTCACAGTCAAGAATGACCGTAAAACTATCGAAACCTTTTACCATGCCCTTAAACTGAAACCCGTTCGTCAGGAAGATGGTAAGCGGAATTTTGTCGCGTCTGGCCTGATTTAAAAAGACATCCTGAAGATTCAGCTGCTTTTGCATAGTTGTTCCTCCGTCATATGATATTCAAGAGTTTTAGTACTTCTTCGGCTTGGCCAATAAGGTTATTGTCCTCATTATATATCCAGCGGATGCGCTCATCACGTCGAAACCAGGTAAGCTGTCGCTTTGCATAGCGCCTTGTTTGACGTTTTAGGTTCTCTACCGCCTCCTCAAGGGTCAGCTCCCCTTTAAAATACCCGTACAGCTCCTTATAACCGATGGCCTGAAAAGCGGTTTTAGAGAGCTCTCTGTTCATCAGGGCCTCCACCTCGGCGAGCAGGCCGTTTTGCAGCATGGCGTCTACCCTGTCGTCAATCCGCCGGTAGAGCTTCTCGCGGTCGCGGAAGGTAAGGCCGATCATGCAAAGGTTGTAAGGGGACGGTTTAAGCCGTGAAAGGGCCTGAAACTCGCTGAGCGGCCTGCCGGTGGTTTTGTAAACCTCCAGTGCGCGGATGATGCGCCCGAGATTATTGGGGTGCAGGGCCGCCGCAAGGGCCGGGTCGACCTGTTTAAGCTCCTCAAGCAGCGCCTGCCCGCCCTCGCTGCGCGCCCGCTCCTCAAGGCTGTGGCGCAGGGCAGGGTCGGTTTCTATCTCACCGAAATCGGTGTTATCCACAATCGAGGATACATACAGGCCGGTACCGCCGACCAGAAAGGGTAGCCTTCCCCGCTGCAGTACCCCGTTAATGCAGGAAGCGGCAAGCTCCTGATACTGCGCCACATTAAAGCTCTCGCTGTTTTCAAGCACCGAAATAAGGTGGTGGGGCACCCCGCACATCTCCTGCAACGTAGGCTTTGCGGTCGCGATGTCCATGCCCTTGTATATCTGCATGGAATCCGCCGAGATAATCTCGCCGCCATGGCGCACCGCAAGCTCGATGGAAAGCGCGGTTTTACCCGAGGCGGTAGGCCCGACGATTACTACAAGCGGGGGGTTCTTACACTCTGCCAAATCTCTTTTCAAGCTCCTTCTTTTCAATTGCAACCACAATGGGTCTGCCGTGAGGGCAGTGCTTGAGCTCGCCGTTTTCCGACAGGATGCGTATAAGCTCAAGCAGCTCCGGCGTGCCGGTTTTGTCATGCGCCTTTACGGCGGCGCGGCAGGCGATGGAGTGGAAAAGGTCTTCGATAACCTGCGGAGTGACACTGCGTTTGTTTTTCAGCAAGCTACCCGCAAGCTCCGCCACAACAGCACCGATATCCTCCCGCGCAAGCTCGAGCGGAAACTCGCGCACCAGAATGCTGCCGGTACCGAAATCCTCAAACTCAAAGCCCGCCTCGGCAAGCCGCGCGAGGTTCTCGGTAACAGCGGCGTATTCCTCCTTGGGCAGCGTTACGGTAACGGGCACAAGCAGGGTTTGCGAGGTAAGGGTGCGGTGCTGCACCTTGAGCTGCTCATATAGGATGCGTTCGTGCGCGGCGTGTTTATCCATAATGAGGATATCTTCCCCTTTTTGCAGGAGAATATAAGTATCAAATACCTCGCCGATGAGCCGAGCCGGTATATCCTGAGCCGGCAGCGGCTGCGCCTTTGCGGGCGCTTCGGCGACCGACGGCGTAAACACCTGCTGTGGGAGAATAACGGCTTGATCCATCGGTTCGGCCGCTTTATGTAAGGGCGGGATCTCCTGAGTCTCGGGCCGGTTGGGCGGTAAATCCACCGTCAAGGCCGTAGGCTTGCCGCGGCTGGAATAGAGCGGCGGAGAAGCATCGTGAAACTGGGGCTGCATGTCGCGAAACTGCGCGGCGGTAACGGTCGTAAAGGTCTGCTCCGGTTTTGCTTCCTGAATACGCTGCTGTTCGGGTACCTCCCGCACGGGCGGCTGGAATGTCTGCTGAACACTCTGTATACGCTGCACCGGCTTTGACTCAAGCTTGGGCGGCGCATCTAAGGCTGTGAGCGCGTTCTTTACCGCAAAATATACGGCGTCGAACACCACACGCTCATTAACAAAACGGACCTCCACCTTGGCGGGATGCACGTTTACATCCACCTGATGGTAAGGTAGCGAGATGTTCAGGATGCAGGACGGGAACCGCCCCACCATGATGGACCCTTTAAACGCCTCCTCCAACGCCGCCATGGCGGTGCGCGTGCGCACAAACCGGCCGTTTACAAAGAAGTACTGCATTCCGCGGGTGGCGCGGCTCTCTTCGGGCTTGGAAATAAGGCCCTGCGCACGTATTCCGTCGGCTTCATATTCCGCAGGGATAAGCCCCTTGGCAAAATCCTTGCCGAACACGCCATAGGCGCAGGAGAGCAGGTTGTTATCGCCCGAGGTGTGCAGGGTGGTTTTTTGCTCGCGGATAAAACGCAGCGAAACCTCGGGGTGGGAAAGGGCGATACGGTCAAGGCACGCGGCAACGGCGCTCGCCTCGGAAACATCCTTTTTTAAGAACTTCATGCGCGCGGGGGTGTTGTAAAACAGGTCGCGCACCACGATGGTAGTACCCACCGGGCAGCCCGCGTCTTCCACCGAGAGGATGGTGCCGCCTTCCACCGTCACACGGGTACCCGCAAGCTCGTCCGCCGTGCGGGTGAGCAGCGAAACCCTCGCCACCGCAGCAATGGAGGCAAGCGCCTCGCCGCGAAAGCCGAGCGTGCCGATGTCGTAAAGGTCGTCGGCCCCCGTGATCTTGCTGGTGGCGTGGCTGACAAAGGCGTTTCTCACGTCGTCGCGCAGGATGCCGCTGCCGTCGTCGGTGACCCGTATAAACGAAACCCCGCCGTTTTGTATCTCGACGGTGATGCTCGTCGCGCCCGCGTCTATTGAGTTTTCCACAAGCTCCTTCACCACCGAGGCGGGGCGTTCTACTACCTCACCCGCCGCAATAAGCTCGGCAACCTGTTTGGGCAAAACCGTAATTCGGTTCATCGCAATAACCAACCCTATCTAAAAGTACGATAGCCAATATTCCGATGCGGTTGTTTCGGAAGTTTATTGCTGATAAAGGTACTAATCAACCGAGCATGCTTTTAATATGATACAGTGTATTGAGCGCCTCGATGGGCGTAAGGGTATTGACGTCAATCTGGCGCAGCTTTTCAATCAATTCATCGTTTGCGTTGGAGGTAAGGCTTGTCTGCATAAAGGCCGCTTGGGCGTCGTCCTCTTCCTTGCGGATGCTCTTTTTCACCTTTACCATGTCACCGTTTTCAAGGCTCTTTAAAATCTCTTTGGCCCTAGCAATCACCGGCTCGGGGATACCCGCAAGCTTGGAAACCTCGATGCCATAGCTGTCGTCGGCGCCGCCGCGCACAATGCGGCGTAAGAAGGTGATATCGTCGCCGCGCTTTTTAACGGCGATATTGTAGTTAAGCACGCCGTCTACGGTATCCTCCAGCTCGGTAAGCTCGTGGTAGTGGGTGGCAAACAGCGTTTTGGCACCCAACCGGCGCTTATCGGCGATATGCTCTATCACCGCGCGGGCGATGCTCATGCCGTCGTAGGTCGAGGTGCCGCGCCCGATCTCATCAAGGATGATAAGACTTTTCGCGGTGGCGTTTTTAAGGATGTGCGCCACCTCGTTCATCTCCACCATAAAGGTGGATTGCCCGGTGGAAAGGTCGTCGGAGGCCCCCACGCGGGTAAAAATGCTGTCGACAATGCCGATCTTAGCACTCTTTGCGGGCACAAAGCAGCCGATCTGCGCCATGAGCACGATGAGCGCCACCTGACGCATATAGGTGGATTTACCCGCCATATTCGGCCCCGTGATGACCGCAATGCGGTTTTTATCAAGGTCAAGATGCGCGGAGTTAGAGACAAACAGCGCCCCGCCGGCGGATTTATCGCTTAATATCGCCTCCACCACGGGGTGGCGCGAGTCTTCGAGGATGATCTCCCCCGAAAGGTCCACATCCGGGCGGGTATAGCCCATCGCCTTCGAAACGGTCGCGAAGGAGGCAAATACATCGAGCCGTGCAATGGCGCGCGCCGTATACTGTATGCGGGGAAGCTCCGCCGCGATCTTGCTTTTTACCTCCGCAAACAGCTGTGCCTCAAGTGCTATAATACGCTCGCTCGCGCCCAGCACCTTGGCCTCCAGCGTTTTGAGCTCCTCGGTGATGTAGCGTTCGCCGTTTGAAAGGGTTTGCTTGCGTATGTACTCGTCGGGTACCTGTCCCGCGTAGCTGCGGGAAACCTCTAAGTAATACCCGAACACCTTGTTGTAGCCTATCTTAAGGGTTTTAATACCCGTTCTCTCTTTTTCTTTCTGCTCGATTTCGGCGATATACGCCTTCGAGTTTTGAATGATCTCGCGGTATTCGTCCACCTCTCGGCTGTAGCCCGCCTTAATCACGCCGCCGTCCTTGGCGGTGGCGGGCGGGTCGTCGGTAATAGCGGTTTCTATCAGCTCGCGGATATCGTCGAGCGTATCCATCTGGGCGCAGATCTCCTGCAGCAGGCGGCTATTTACCCCCGCAAGGCGTTCCTTTAAAACGGGCAGGCTCTGCGCCGTATAGGAGAGCGATTTTAACTCTCTGGCGCTTGCGCTGCCATAAACGATACGCGTCATGATGCGCTCAAGGTCGTAGATACCCCCGAGCATATCGCGTACGTCGCTTAGCAGGATATTGTCGTTATAAAGCTCCTCCACCACGTTTAACCGCTTGGACACAGTAGCGGGGTTTAAGAGCGGCTGCTCGATATAGCTGCGGATGAGCCGCTTGCCCATCGCCGTTTTGGTTTGGTCGAGCACCCACAAGAGGGTTCCCTTTTTATCCTTGGTGCGCATGGTCTCGGTAAGCTCGAGGTTCTGGCGCGCGGTAATATCCAAGTTCATATACTGGCTTTCGCCATAAAGGTTTAAGGTAATCAGGCGCTCCAGGCCGTTTTTCTGCATCTCGGTAAGGTAGCGCAGCAATGCGCCCAAGGCGGCGACGGCGTAGGGCTTGTCCTGCAAATCCAAAAGCGAGAGGCTTTCTTTTTTAAAGTGCGCAAGAATATCGCTTTCGCACCGCTGGTGGTCAAAATAGTCGGCGGCAAGAATATCCGCCATGCAGTCGAGCTTATTCTTTAAAAACGCGCCGAGCATCTTTGACGCACCGGCCGCTTCACTTAACAAAACTTCACTGGGCGAGAACCTGCCCACCTCGCTCATCACGGCGGCGACGATATCGTCGCCCGAAAGCTCGATGAGGTTGATCTCGCCTGTGGAGATATCGGAGAACGCGGCGCCCGCACGATTATCCTGCATAAAAATCACACAGATATAGTTGTTGCGGGCTTCGTTGAGCATGCTGTTTTCTATCACCGTGCCGGGGGTGATTACGCGTATGACGTCACGCTGCACAATGCCCTTGGCGAGGCTTGGGTCCTCCATCTGCTCGCAGATGGCAACCTTATAGCCCTTCTTCACCAGACGCGCGATATAGGCCTCGCAGCTGTGGTAGGGTACGCCGCACATGGGTGCGCGTTCCTCCTGCCCACAGTCGCGGCCCGTAAGCACCAGCTCCAGCTCGCGCGAAGCCAAAACCGCGTCGTCGAAAAACATCTCGTAAAAATCGCCCAGCCGAAAGAATAGGATATGGTCTTTATGCTGCTCCTTGATTCTTTGATACTGCTGCATCATCGGTGATAAATCCGCCAAGCAAACCCATTCCCTTCCGTCGTGTTGTGCTTCTTATTTTACTTAGTGGCAGCCCGCGCAAGAAGAGCAGCTGCCGCCGCAGGAGTGCATCTCGTCCGCTGTTTCGGGGTCCATGCCATTCAGGCTTGCCGAAAGGATGGCATTAATCTTGGAGATGATGGTGTCGAGCTGCTCCTGGGTTTCGCTGTATAAAACCATGTTGGGGTTTTGCATAATCTCGCCGTGCAGGGTGCGAATCTTGCTATCCAGATCGGTTACCTTCTGCTGGTCGCGGTTTTCCTTAGAAAGCTCCTGATTCAGCGACATCTTTGAGAGGTTGAACTCGCCGATCATATCCTGAAGCTTTGCGTCGGCATCCACCATTTCCTTTGCTTTTGCCATGGCAAGATAGGTTTCATCCGCCTGAATAAGCTTTCCGAGCTCTTTTGCCTTTAAAATAATCTGTTCCATACTACTAACCAAGCCTTTCCCATGTAAATTTATATATATTGGCATTATACGTATATTCTGAACCTATGGTGCAGTATTACGGTAATGCTTTGCCAACCAGCGCCCAGTTTTGGGCATCGGTGACTTTGACTTTTACAAAGCTGCCTATTAATGCCTCAGGAGCGGCAAACTCGCAAGCCATGCCATGCTCGGTTTTGCCTGTAAGACAGCCCTCGTTCTTGCCCTTGCCCTCCGCCAGCACACGCACTACAGTGCCGATTTTCTGACGGTACTGCCCCTCGGCGACAGCCGCCTGAGCTTTAAGCAGCTCGGCAAACCACGCGGTTTTTTCCGAGTGGGGCACGGTATCCTCCAGCTCCGCCGCGCGGGTGCCCTTGCGCTTAGAATAGATGAAGGTAAAGAGCGCGTCGTACCGCACCTTTTCGATAAGTGAAAGAGTTTCTTTAAAGTCTTCGTAGGTTTCACCGGGGAAGCCCACGATAATATCGCTGGTAAACGCCGCGTCTTTAATGGTTTCTCTTGCAAGCGCAATGGTCTGCAGATACTGCTCTGCCGTATAGCCGCGGTTCATCTGTTTAAGGATGCGGTCGCTGCCGCACTGTACCGGCAGGTGGATATGACGTTCTACCTTTTCGCACTCGGCAATGGCCTCAAACAGCTCGGCGGTGGCGTCCTTGGGGTGGGAGGTCATAAACTTTATTCGGAAATCGCCCTCGATGGCGTTGATTTTTCGAAGCAGCTGTGCAAACGACAGCTCACCCGGCATGGTATTGCCATAGGAGTTGACGTTCTGCCCGAGCAGCGTAATCTCTTTAAACCCCGAAGCCACCAGTTCTTTGGCCTCGGAGATGATCGTATCGCTCGCGCGGGAACGCTCCCTACCGCGTACATAGGGCACGATGCAGTAGGTGCAGAAGTTATTACAGCCGTACATTATCGGCAGCCAAGCCTTGATTCCGCCCTCATGGCGTACGGGCAGGCCCTCTGCAATGTAGTTTTGCCGCTCCTCAAGGTCAAATACGCGCTTGCCGCCCTTTAATGCGCCGTAGACCATCTCGGGCAGCTTGTGAATGGCATAGGTGCCGAACACCATATCCACATACGGGTAGCTTTGCTTAATCTTTTCGGCGACATGCTCCTGCTGCGTCATACAGCCGCAGATGCCGATAATCATATTCGGTTTGCGGCGCTTATTGTGCTTCAGCGCGCCAAGGTTGCCGTAAACCCTGTCCTCCGCGTGCTCGCGCACCGCGCAGGTGTTGTAGATGATGATATCGGCCTCGTCGGCGTTATCGGTAAAGCCGTAACCCATCTCGGCAAGCTGACCGTTTAGCTTTTCGCCGTCGGCTACATTCTGCTGGCAGCCGTAGCTGTGCGTCAGTGCCAAACGCTGCCTGCCGGTTTGCATAAAATGCTCTTCGTTTATCTCAAATACCTGCCGCGCAAAGTCGCGCTGCTGCGCGAGCGTGGTCGCATCAATGACAGTTTCCGCGCGTTTGTTCATGGTTCCCCCCAGAATGATGAATCCCCAAATTAGTGTACCCCAAAAGGCAGTGCAGCAATTACTTACTGCATATTATTTAATTATACAAACAGAACCTTAAAACGTCAATTAAATTATACCTTTCAAATAGACTATTCGATGATATTTGCGATATATGCAGCCTAAACTGCAAAAAGCAACCCAAATTAGGTTGCTTTTTGCGTTATTGAACCTTAAAGAGACTATGGTGTAGCCACGGTGCCGACATTGACCGTACAGGTGGCAATGTATTCCCCATCCTCAGTTTTTGCGGTAATGGTAACCGTTCCGGCTTTTTTCGCCGTAACCTTGCCGTTTGAATCAACTGTAGCGATGGTCGTATTACTACTGCTCCATATTACTTTCTTATTTGCGGCATTCTCCGGTGAAACGGTAGCGCTCAATGATTCGCT
Source organism: Bacillota bacterium (assembly GCA_023391875.1). GTDB lineage: Bacteria > Bacillota > Clostridia > Oscillospirales > Ruminococcaceae > Acetanaerobacterium. Next base: position 156,525 of record JAEWAB010000005.1, read on the forward strand.
TGCGCCTACCTCCAAGTTCAGCTCAGAAACGCTGATAGACACACCGTTTACCGCTACTATGGGGTCAACCTTCACCCTACAGGTGGCCTTTTTGCCGCCATCCTTGGTAGTGACCGTGATGGTGGCTGTTCCCACGGCCTTTGCGGTCACCTTGCCGTCAGCATCCACCGTGGCAACGGACGAAGCGCTGCTGCTCCATGTTACCTCTTTGTTTGCGGCGGTGTCAGGCAAAACGGTTGCATCAAGCGACAATGTTTCATTTACCAAAAGGACTACATCGGCCATGTCAAGCTCCACGGAGGTAACCGCCGAGCCTGCAGCCGATTTCACCGTAATGGTAGCAACAGCGTTTTTACCCGCCTCTTCTGTGGTGACGGTAATCTTAGCGGTACCCGCTTTGATAGCTCTTACCAAACCGTCCTCATCAACGGTAGCGACATCCTCATTATTGCTCGACCAGGTAACATCTTGATTGGTCGCATTTTCAGGTCTGACAGCCGCAGTAAGCTGTAAGGTCTTTCCCGCCTCAAGGGTTGCGCTGGTTTTATTGAGGGATACTCCGGTAACGGCAACCTTTGATACACTGCCAGTTGATTCGGTACCCTTTGAAGAAGAACCATAACGGCTTTTAAAGAAATCAATGATGGCTTTTACCGTTCCGCGTGCCATCGCCTCTTGCCCCTCGTCGCTGATCATCAGCGAATACTCCGAGCGGTTGCTCACAAAGCCGTACTCCGTAAGGGTGGCCGGGAACGCGAAATTGCGCGTCATATAGTAGTAGCCGAACTTCGCCCCGCGGTTGGTAATGCCGAGCTGTGACGAAACATTCTTGGCGGCAGAACTTGCAAGAGCGGTGGAAAAGTCGTTGAAATAATAGCTTTCGGTGCCGGTAGCGGAAGAACCCGCCGAGTTACAGTGAATGCAGATAAGCAGGTGCGGCGCAAACGAAATAGATTTACTCATTCTGCCTTCAAGCGTAGAGCTGGAGGGCGACGGATTGACTTGAACGGTCGCACCAAGGTCTTCAAGAATATCTTCGGTTTCGCTTGCAATCCAACGGTTGATCTCACGCTCGTTGACATCCGGGTAAAAGCCAAGCGCGCCGGGGTCGGCGTCGTTGTGGCCGGGGTCAAGCACAATGCGCGCACCGTTTAAGGTATAGCCGTAGGAATTGGATGCCTCCTGAATCGGGGCGGGGTTATTAAACTTAAGCTTCAGCGTATTGCCGCTGTAGGAGGCCTGATACCCCATAAATCCGCCGGATTTAATCTTAAGGGTAAGCGATGAGCCGGACCAAGTGGCGCTCGAGAACAGCGGATTCTTGCTAAGCGACGAAAGATTGCCGGGTGTAGAAGAAGTATCTTTAAAGTTGATCTTCATCGACGTTGAGCTTAAATTCACCGTATAAGGAGCCTTCCAGCTCATATCGAGCGAAACAGTGGTATAGCGCCCGTCGTTATCCACGGTCATTTTTGAAATCTTGTTGCTGGAGAGATCTTGATCGTCGATAAAGGAGATATCCTGCTTATAAACGCGCACGCCCGACGCAAGGATATAATAGGTGAAGGAAGTTTTACCATCCGAGAAGTTGATGGCGTCGCTTACCGCTTTATCCAGCGTACCCTTGGGCAGCGGATGATAATCCGGGTCGGAATAATCGTCGATCGTATCGGTGGGGAAGGTTTCGGCCTGCGTAGCGATAACCTGTATCTGGTCGCCATTGCCGCCGGAGGTATCATAGGAGATAGCCTCGGCTACCTTTACGCTGGCGCCGGACTTACTTTCGGTTACCCCCTCGGCAGTGGCCTTCACGCTGATGGTGCCGAGGTTTTGTACCGAGGACTTTGCATCCGGCATGGTGAGGGTGCCGATAAAGCGGCAATAATTTGAGTCTTGGTCGTCGGAGTCATCCGGGCTGGTGTCCTCTTTAAGTGTAATGCTCTGCCCGGCAAGAGAGGCTGTAACCTTGGCGCCTTTATAAGCCACAACAGTGACGGTTACCGCGGAGTTACCCAGCGGCGAAATGGAACCGGCAGGGGATACCTCCTTTAGTACCTGAACATCACGGTCAATAGTGTAGGTGATCGCTTTTTCCTTATGTTCGAAGGTGAAGGTATTTTCACCGGGCTTAAGGTCGGCATCAAATGTAATGTATCCGTTATCGTCCTGCGTTAGCGCCTCCCCGTTTAGGGTGATGGGGAAGTTCGGGTCGGAAGCGCCCTTGAAGGTTATGGTCGGCTCGTTGGTAGTAATCGCCTTCTTGGCGGGTTGGGTAATGGCGAGATCTTTCATGATATGATCCACCTTTACCTTGTCCGCGTAATAGTTCATAAGCAGATTGGTGCTGCCCTTCGGGTCGGCCGCCAGAGCCTTGAGCGAATTAAACGCGCTGCCCTTGTAGCCGGAAATCTTACGGGCCTCTATAACCTGCCTTGTAAGCTGGTCGGGGCTGCTCCAGCCTGCGCTGTCGGTGCAGGCCTTGGTGGCGGAATGAACGATATACATCGGGATGTTGTTCTGCTGCGTTAAGTCAGCCCACCAGCTCACAACCGTATCAAACGGCACGGCTGAGTCGGTGATGGCGCCGGAGGCCTTTACCGAAACAAAGTCTACATACCCTTTTTCTATGTATTTCTTCACGTCGGCGTGGCCGTCGTAAAGCATCTGGTATTCGGCGTTGGTCTTGGAGCCGTTCTCCTCCACCTCGCTGTTGGCCCATACGGAGGTGGTGCAGATGCCTACCTGAACGTTGCGGTTTACCGCGCGTACCGTATCCGAGATGGTTTTAATCACCGCCTCGTCATTTTGGTACATATAGTTGTCAAAACCGATGGAGATACCGTTTTCGGCATACAGCCCATAGGTACCCTCTTTAGTTTCATTGAAATAATTCTCAATCAGGATGCCGTCAACCGAGTAGCCTTCTACGATCTCCTTGATACCATTCGCAACGGTATCGAGTGTATCGCCGTTAATATTATCCGTGGTGACGATTTTATCACCCGAAGGAACGCTCAGCGCCTCATAGATGGCATATACAAACAGGCCTTTCTCCTTGGCTTGTTTGGTGAGATAATCGAAGGCATCAAAATCGCCCACCTTGGAGCGGAAGATGCTGGATTTATAAATAACCGTGTCGTTGTAGCGCAGGTCTACAATCACCGAGTTCATGTGGAGCTCGGCGGTTTTGGTAAGCGCTGCGTCAATCTCCTTTTGCACCTGCTCGGCGGATGTAGTATCGTTTAGGATGAAATCCTCCCCGGGAATAAGGTATACGGCGCGAAGCTCATCCGGCCTGTTAAAGGATACCGGCGTTACCTCCGGCTCTTCGCTGTCAGACGCCCCCGGGAACAGGCTTTCGCCTACCGATGCGGAGGAATCCTCCGTCGATTCACCGGGTACTTCGCTGCTGCTTATCCTGCTGTCGTTTGCATTAATGATGTTCGGCGGCAGTACCCCCGAACCATTAAAGGCAAAAGCAACAATTCCGGCTATAACAGTGATAACCAGAAAGCTGCTTCCCAAAACGATGCCCAACCTCTTGTTGCTTTTATTCATCCTTGACAATGATTTCACCCCGTATTTCGCTTTGTTACAGTATCGACTGCAAATTTTCCAGTTCCTCACTGACACTTGTTTTTACAGAAGAAGCCGGATTAAAGATAGAGTCATATCTGTAAAGAGCAAAGCCGGAATATTTCGACAGCTCCCTTGCCGCCGAAACCTGACGCTTTAGCATGGTGGTTGTATCCTGCCACTCGTCAGCGCCCGCGCCTGCCCATTGATCGTTTACACCTATTTTGTACACAGCAAGCCCTGTATAGAGCTTAACCCCGCTTGCCTTAATCATGCTGTTCCACAGTTCTACCGTATCCTGATACGGGCAGGTCCCGTTCTCAAAACCGAAGTAAACCTGCGGCATGATATAATCGATATACCCGGGAGTCTTGCACCATGTTTTAACGTCCGCATACTGGCTGGAATAATTGATATCTACGTTTGCCTGCGGACTGACACCAAACTGTACCGACGAGTTGATTGCCTTTACAGCCGAGTAGGTGTCTGATATAAGTTTATTAACATTATCCAATCGCCAGCCTGCAAGCGACAGCGTACCGCCGCCGGCCTTATACTCATCGTAAGCGGTTTTATCAAACGACGATGAGGTGGTGGGATAAAAGTAGTCATCGAAATGCACGCCGTCGATATCATAGCCCGAAACAAGCTCCTTGACGCCGTTTACAATCAGCTTACGCACCTCGGGGCGGGCAGGATTAAAGAAGATACCCTTGGAATCTACAACAATGGTGTAATCCTCTTCATCCTCATACCACTGCTTGGCAATGTTATCGCTGGAAAGCTTGCTCATATCGGTCGTGGTGAGTATGCGGTAGGGGTTTACCCATGCGTGTATCTCCAGCCCGCGCTTATGCGCTGCACTAACCATAAGGCTCAGCGGGTCGTAGCCCGGGTTTTTACCCTGCGTGCCGGTTAGTATCTTGGACCACGGGAAATACTGCGAATCATATAAAGCGTCGGCAAACGGGCGAACCTGCACGATTACCGTATTCATATCCTGTGCCGCAATCTTATCGAAGGCCTTGTCAATTCCCGCTTTCGCCTCCGCCTGAGACTTGCTTTTTAAGATCGTCTCGAGGTCAAGGTAGGAAAGCCAAACGGCGCGCATCTCCCCTGAGGGCGCTTTCACCGACTGAGTGGGTGTTTGCTCCGCACTCGGTTTGGATTCAACCGGCTTGGACGAAGCCGCCTTTGAAGATGCCGCTGCGGAAGAAGCCTTAGAGGAAGATGCTTTGGAGGAGGAAGAATTCTTAGAAGAAGTGGTAGCACTTTGTTGCTGTGAAGAGGTCGCCGCAGACGAGGAACCGTCCAGCGCCTCAAATACATCCTCTACGGTGCCGCTACCCACATTCTCAAAAGGCGCCTCGCTGTCATATGCGGGCAGCTCGGGAGGGTAAAGAATGCCGCTTTCCTCCTGTGTAGCCGACGCAGCAGCCTGAGAAGAAACATCCGGTGCTTGCTGAGACCTGCTACAGGAAACAAACAGAAATGCCATAGCCAGCAGGAAACTGAAAATCTTAAATCGTTTCACTCGCAACACATCCTCCAGTACACCTGTACAATCTATATATTACAATAGGTTGAATAACAGGTCAATAGAAAATTACAAATTATATTACATAAAACATCTAATTTTTCTATTATTTTTCATCGCATAATGCATAATAACAAAGATAAATCGCATTATTACGGGCTTCTATAGGTAATAGTGCAAAATTTACTGAGGTTTTATGCAGTTAACTTAATTTTATTGTAATGTTTTATGTAATATATGCAACCAAATCTTCACTAAGCTTAATAACAGATTGTATTAACCAAATGGGCAGAAATATTCGCCGAAACGAAAAAAGGGCCGTCCTTTAGACGGCCCTTTACTGTTAAAGAACAATTATTTAATCATGCTGGCAACTTCGTCGGCAAAGTTGTCCTGACGCTTCTCAAGGCCCTCGCCCTTTTCAAAACGGGTAAAGCCGGTGATGACGATCTTGCCGCCGAGCTCCTTGCCGGTTTTCTCGGCATACTGAGCCACAGAGATGTCGGCGTCCTTAACAAATGCCTGCTCAAGCAGACAAACGTCCTTGTAGAACTTCGAAATTCTACCGATTACCATCTTCTCCGCGATAGCGGCAGGTTTACCCTCGTTCATCGCCTGAACGGTGAGAATCTCTTTCTCCTTCTCCACTTCCTCGGCGGGAACGGATTCCTTATTTAAATAGGTGGGCGTTGCAGCCGCAACCTGCATGGCAACGTCTTTCGCAAAGGTCTCAAACTCGGGCTTTGCCGCAATCTCAGCGGTCGTATCGAATTCTACCAGCACGCCGATTCTGCCGCCGCCGTGTACGTAGGTGATGATTGCGCCTTCGGCTCTCTTAAAGCGGCGAATCTTGATATTCTCACCGATGGTGAGGATCTTCTCACGCAGAAGGTCGGCAACGGTTTCGCCGCTTGCAAGCTTGCAGGCCTCAAGTGCCGCAACATCCGCGGGGTTCTGCTCAATAATGGTGCTTGCGCAGGTTTCAACAAACGACTTAAAGCTGTCGTTCTTGGCAACGAAGTCGGTCTCGGCATTAACTTCCAGTACAACGCCAACATTCTTTGCATCGTTTACCGCAGCGTATACAACACCCTCGGCGGCAATTCTGCCAGCCTTTTTGGTGGCGGCGGCAAGACCCTTTTCACGCAGAATCTCAACCGCCTTATCCATATCCCCGTTTGAATCGGTGAGCGCCTTTTTGCAGTCCATCATTCCGCAGCCGGTTTTCTCGCGGAGGGTAGCAACATCTTTAGCTGTAAAAGCCATTTTCAAATCATCCTTTCAAAATAATCGCACATCAAACAGTGTTTTTAAAAGGAATGCCCGCGCAACCTGCCCGGGCATTCGTTATTTTAGGGTAAAAACTATTCTTTGTCGGCAGGCTCTTCCTGCTGTGCGGCCTGTTCCGCTTCAGCACCCTGTCTGCCCTCCATTACGGCGTTAGCCATAGCGCCGGCAATCAGCTTAACGGCACGGATAGCGTCGTCGTTGCCGGGGATTACATAGTCTACCTCATCGGGGTCGCAGTTGGTATCAACAATCGCAACCACGGGAATGCCAAGCTTCTTGGCTTCGGCTACCGCGATCTTCTCTTTGCGGGGGTCTACCACAAATAGTGCGCCGGGCAGCTTATCCATATTCTTAATGCCGCCGAGGAACTTCTCAAGCTTTTCAATCTCAAGGTTTAACTTAATAACCTCTTTCTTGGGCAGCGCGTCAAAGGTGCCGTCTTCCTGCATCTTGCGCAGCTGGGTAAGTCTTGCGATTCTGCGGCGAATAGTTTTAAAATTGGTGAGCATACCGCCGAGCCAGCGGGCGTTTACATAATGAATGCCTGCTCTCTCCGCTTCGTCTCTAATCGAATCCTGCGCCTGCTTCTTGGTGCCAACAAAAAGAATGGTGTCACCGTTCGAAACAACGTCGCGAACGAACATGTAAGCTTCTTCAAGCTTCTTTACGGTCTTCTGCAGGTCGATAATGTAGATGCCGTTGCGTTCGGTAAAGATATAGGGCGCCATTTTGGGGTTCCATCTTCTTGTCTGGTGACCGAAATGTACACCGGCTTCAAGAAGCTGTTTCATGGATACTACTGCCATTTGTGTTTCCTCCTAATTTTGGTTGTTAACCGCCGTTTTACGCAGCTTGACGCGAAACCGCAACCTTTGTTACGGCACCGCCGCAGTCAATTGTAAAACGTGTGATTTTATTTGGGCCAATGGCCCGCCGATTTGCCACGCGAAAACTCACAAAAAGAAAGCCTTAGTCAATGGCAATTGACTCGACGATTTATTGTAGCATAGCACTACAAAAAATGCAATATGTTTTACAGATATTATGGGCCTAATTTTCAAAGATGTTAAACTTCCGGCGCGCAGGCCGGTTCACGTACTCAAAGCTGACCAGAATGGTGTCCTCACCCATTACCTTAATGTTGTCAAGACCGATGAAGATGTCGTCCGCGCGCCCAAATAAGCCGAAAAAACGTGCCCTACCGTAGATAATGAGGGCAATCACCTTCGCGCAGTCCATATCAATCTCTACGTCGCATACACAGCCTAAACGTGCACCGTCTTTGATGTTTACCACTTCTTTGTGCCTTAAGTCGTTGACGGTAAGATGCACACTGCTCCCTCCAAGCATGGACGTATCTCAAGGCATTGACAAAGTGCCGGGCACCTTCAGATAGTCCTTGAATTATTGAGCTAATTCAGGGCAGTAATACCCCGTCTTATTGTATGCTTTGAGTGTATCTAAAATGACCTCTGCCTCGTTTTTAGGCGCGATGTTGCGGGCGGCAGCAAACAAGCCGGCAAAACCGCTCGGCATGGGCATCTCATGCTCCTGAATAAAAATATCCTCGTTGCCGAGCGCCTCTTTCATGTCATCGAGCGCTTCCTCATAGGTGCAGATGCTATCGACAAGTTTATTGTTAAGTGCCTGCTTTGCGGTATATACCCTGCCGTCGGCAATCTTTTTTACCTCGCTTACCTGCATCCCGCGCCCTTCTGCCACAACACCCACGAACTGCTCGTAGGCTTCGCTTACCATCGACTGAAAGATTGCCTTCTGTTCCTCCGTCATGGGTTCAAACTGGCTGCCCATCGATTTATTGGCACCGGAGGTAAAGGTATGGGTGGTAATGCCATAGCGCTCCAGAAAACCGGAAAGATCGATATAGGTGCCCATGATCACCCCGATAGAACCTGTGAGCGTGTTTCGGTTGCACAATATCTTATCGGCGGCCGAAGCGATGTAATAGCCACCGGAGGCAGCCATCTGCCCCATATAGGCGTATACCGGCCTGCCGGTTTCTTTATACTCCTGCAGCTTTAAGTACACCTCATCCGACTCGTACACGCCGCCACCCGGCGTATTTAAAAACAGCATGATCCCCTTGCTGGAATCGTCCTCGATCAGTTCATCGATGGTATCGAGTATAAACTGATGATTGTAACCGCTGCCGGAAGCAAACAGCGAAGAGGTATCCGCCGATGTGATCTCCCCTTCTATGCGGATGATGTCAATCCGCCCGTTTACCGTGGAGCCAAAGGCGGAAACCATCCATACCACAAAAGCGGCAAGTACGCCGACCAAAACCAGTCCGGCCGCGCAGCACGCGATGATGATACCTGTCTTTGATTTCTTTTTTGGCGGCTGCGGAACATTTATATTCTGCGCAGGATTAAAGCCCATATTCTCCGTCTATGACCATACCTTTCTTGGCCTTTTACCAAAAGATAACAGGCCTTTTAAATTACTTCAGCCTTAAAAATTTCAATGATTAAACCCTTGTTCGGCTTAAACGGAACAAGGGTTCCAATATCACGAAATATAATGTTAGTACCAGTATTAGTATACTATAATATTTATGCCAAAACAACTGCCAATTTACGGATGGATATTATGATGACTCCTCTTCATCCGCCGCGCTTAGGTCTTTGGGCACTGGGCCGGCCGTATTACCCGGACTACGTGCGAACTTGATAATAATATAGGTTATCCCTAAAACAGTAGCAATGCCTGCCCCGGCCATGACGACCTTGGAAAAATCGCTCAAACCGCCCGCTGTCTGAAGCGTAGACGCTCTTTTGCTGTCGGCATTCACAACGCCTACAGACTGCCCGTCATTATTAGAGGGTTCGGCAGAGGTTTGTTGACTGCCATCGGTTGTGATTTCCCTATTTTCAGATGCGGGCTGCCCGAGTACCGCATTGCCGCCATAGATCGGACTGCCCCGCCCCACCGCGTCGCTGCCGTTAGGGTAACCGGGGGTATTCGCCGAGGGTGGCGTGGCATCATCATCCGCATTCTCGCGACCGCTTTCTCTGGAGGAGTGATTGCTGCCTGTACTACTGTCGCTATCCGTCGGCCGGGAGGATACGGGACTGGATGAATCGTTTCCGCCGCCCATAACGAGCTGTTCGCCGGAAAAATAAATATTCGCGAGTATCGCGCTGTATCGTATAGGAAACGGTGACCATTGCAGCGGTGATATGCCGGTTACCATTCTGCTTGGCTGGTTGACTTCGACCTTGATATACTTGCTGCCTGCGGGAAGGTCGGCCACAATCTTGCAGTATAAAGCGCCCGAGAGTGTATTCAGTGTCTCACCGCTCTGAAGCTGTACGATACTGTGGGTAATACGGGTGTATGCCCTGCCGTCTGCGGAAGAGTAGATATTGACAAAGGCATAGGAGAGCCGCGCAGGTGCTCCCACAACAGCCGGATCAAGCCGATTAAAACCTAAAGCGTCTGTTTGAGAGTCATATGTAAGGTAATAGTATTTTTCTCCGTCCTGTACGCAAAGGCTTTGGGCCCCGGCATCGTATAACATGGGAAGGAGCCTGCCCCCTGCCGCCGGTTCACAAAACTGATAGGTATCGTCAACGGCAGAATATTGGGCAAACAGCCCATACGTAGCATAAAAGCCCACACACACTGTTTGAGCCCCTGTGGCCTTAAAAACGACGCTGCCTGTTTCGGAACGGTTGGAAAGCACCATGCCGGATGCATCCGGTGGATTGTCAATAGAGAGGATAGCACCAATGTTATTTACATATGTCAAATTATCAATGACGGTATATCCATCCCCCACAGGCTGGTTAAAATCCTCGCCGTACTCTTTGGCAAAAAGGGGAATGGAAAGAAAGCAAAATATCAGCAGCAGACAGCAAGCCCTCTCGACATTTTTCATTGAGTCATCCCCCATTTTGTATCATACTAATTCCAATAAGAAATAAACCGTAAAAATTCTTCACAAAAGGCATAAATGGGGCCTTTTGCGCGAATTTTTTCTATATTTCTAATTGTAATAAGTATAAAAAAATTATATTTATGGGTTATTCTTACTACAAATCATACCATGTCCATATTTGTTGTCAACAGGATTCGTCAAATTTCGTCACGCCTGTGCAAATTATTGCAAATTGATATCCAAAGTTTTCATAAAACGACCCGTATTTTCATTGATTTTTAGCCCCAAATGCTTTAAAATAGAATAGAAATTGAATCGAAAAGTTTCGAAGTATTCTATTGTGCATAAAATTCTCACACTGCAATCGATTACCGACTGTGCTTAATACCAAACTTCAGTGCTTCCGGATGTATTACCAAAATATCTTGACGTTCTTAAGTGAAGGAGAATCATCATGCTTAAAAAGTCGATCGTCCTGAAAATGCTGCTCATGATATTCGTCCCTATTATGGTGCTTTTCAGTGCCTGTGCAGTGCTGGTAACCGTTTTGGTGACCAGTAACTTTGAGGGAACCATTAAAGAAAATATCATCAGCCAAAGCAAGCAGATTGCAACCCAGATTGCCACACTGGACAACCCCGAACTGGCTCACAGCGTTGTGGATTGGAGCAGCTATGGCGAAAAGGGTGCCTATATTCTGTTAAACGCCGCAAATGAAATTATTGCGAGTACCAACAGTACCTTTGACGGCAAAGCGATTACGGATGTTCTGGAAGAGAATGCCCTTACCAAGCTGAGTGAGCAGGTAGGCACGCCTTCAACAGATATTTTTAATTCCACACAGTCAATGTGCGTCATTAATAGTGTTGGTACCAGCAACATGAAGCTGCTGCTGGCGGTGCCGCTGACGGAGCTTACCGGCGCCACCGATACGATTCGCACCACCTTGATTATCGTGTTTGCGGGCATGCTGGTGCTTACCTTTGCAGCCGTGCTCGCCGCCACCATTATTATTGTAAAGCCCATCAATAAGATCAAGGACGCCGCGCAGCAGATTTCGGAAGGAAATTTCTTTGTAACGGTGGATGTGCGTTCCAAGGACGAAATCGGTGAGCTTGCAAACGCCATTAAAAAGACGGTCGCGCGCCTGAGCAATTACGTGCTGTATATTGATGAGATTACCGAGGTGCTCACCTCGATCTCGGACGGCGACCTGACCTTTTCCCTGCGCAATGAGTATATCGGCGAGTTTAGCAGCATTAAGGATGCACTGATGAATATCTCCGGTTCACTCAACCGCACGATGGCCAACATCAATAACGCCGCCGAGCAGGTGACAAACGGCAGCATGCAGGTTTCGGGGGCGTCGCAAGCGCTGTCGCAGGGCTCCACCCAGCAGGCCACCGCTGTAGAGGAGCTTTCGGCGACCATGAAAGAGGTAAACGATCAGGTAGTACATAACGCCGAAAACGCAAAGAACGCGAATTCTTTGTCGCTTGAAACCGTAAACAGCGTTGAGAAATGCAGCGAGCTGATGCGCAATATGCTCGAGGCGATGGAGCAAATTCACGCAGCCTCCTCGAACATTGCTAAAATCATTAAGGTAATAGACGATATCTCATTCCAGACCAACATACTGGCGCTCAACGCCGCCGTTGAGGCTGCCCGCGCCGGTGCCGCCGGCAAGGGCTTTGCCGTAGTGGCCGACGAGGTGCGCAACCTTGCAACTAAGAGCGCGCAGGCTGCGAAGAATACGACCGAGCTGATCGAATCCTCTATCGCTGCGGTCGGCAAGGGCGTGGATATTGCCAAAAAGACCGCCGATTCCCTCGAGGACATCGTAGCGGACTGCAACAAGTCGAGCAAGCTGATTAACGAGATTACGGTTGCGACCGACGATCAGGCAACCGCACTCATGCAGATTACACAGAGTGTGGACCAGATTTCCGCGGTTGTAGAGACGAACTCCGCCACCGCGCAGCAAACCGCGGCGGCAAGTGAGGAGCTTTCTTCGCAGTCTGAGATGCTCAGAAAGCTGACCAGCCACTTTAAGCTTAAAGGTGACGGGGCGGCGGATGACGACAGCGCAAGCGAGTATTCCGACTACACCGCAGATGAATCCGACGATTATGCCTACAGTACCGAAAACTAATAATTATCTTTCAATCGTTTTTTGTTGTACTATGTTCTTTTCGGTCTTGACAAATCGACCACGTATGCTATTATAGTAACAATTGAATATCCTTATCAAGAGTGGTGGAGGGACAGGCCCTGTGAAACCCGGCAACCTGCGTACAGTAAGGTGCCAATTCCTGCGTGAAACGAGAGATGAGGCTTAATAAACATAAAAAAGCGCCTCAACCTGTCGGTTGGGGCGTTTATTTTTTATTTTATGCCTTACAATAATGACGACTGGCTGAAAGCCTATCTTTCAGCCGATGGTGCGATAGATACCGTGTCATTACATCATCATCAGGGGGAATTCAATCAGTACATTAAATGGAGGAACAAAGAATGTCTAAAATGCTGTTTACATCCGAATCCGTCACCGAGGGGCACCCCGACAAAATATGCGACCAGATCTCCGACGCTGTGCTCGACGCTATACTGGAGCAGGACCCTCTTGCGCGTGTGGCGTGTGAAACCACCGTCACCACCGGCATGGTGCTGCTGATGGGCGAGATTACCTGCAACTGCTACGTGGATATCCCCAAGATTGCGCGTTCGGTGGTTGCAGACATTGGCTATAACCGCGCGAAGTTCGGTTTCGACGCCACCACCTGTGCGGTGCTTACCTCAATTGACGAGCAGTCGCCCGACATTGCCATGGGCGTTAACAACGCACTGGAAACCCGAGACGGGCAAACTGATGCTTTCGACACCGGCGCAGGTGACCAGGGCATGATGTTCGGCTATGCGTGCGACGAAACCAGCGAGCTGATGCCCATGCCCATTTCACTGGCACACCGCCTCGCCAAGCGCCTCACCGAGGTGCGCAAGGACGGTACCCTGCCCTACCTGCGCCCGGACGGCAAAACACAGGTGACGATTGAATACCGCGACGGCAGGCCCGTACGCGTTGATACAGTCGTGGTTTCCACCCAGCACAACCCCGAAGTTACACTGGAGCAGATAAGAAGCGACGTGATTGAGCAGGTGATCCGCCCCGTTATCTCCTCCGCGTTGCTTGACGAGAACACCCGTTACTTTGTAAACCCCACCGGCAGGTTCGTAATCGGCGGCCCGCAGGGCGACAGCGGCCTTACCGGGCGCAAGATTATCGTAGACACCTACGGCGGCTACGCGCGCCACGGCGGCGGCGCCTTCTCGGGCAAAGACCCCACGAAGGTAGACCGTTCGGCGGCCTACGCGGCGCGCTATGTGGCAAAGAACATTGTCGCAGCCAAGCTTGCCACCAAGTGTGAGATTCAGCTCGCCTACGCCATCGGCGTGGCGCACCCCGTATCCATTATGGTGGACACCTTCGGCACCGGCGCGGTACCGGACGAGGAGCTGTCACAGGCGGTAAACAAGCTGTTCGACCTGCGCCCCGCGGCAATCATCAATGCGTTGGAGCTCAGAAAGCCCATCTATCGCCAGCTAGCCGCATACGGGCATATGGGCCGCGAGGATTTAGGCGTAGCCTGGGAGAAGACCGATAAGGCGGAAGCGCTTAAAAAGTATTTTAACCGCTAGTCATTTAACTACAGACCAGACGCAAATACAGAAAAGCGGCAGGAACGAATTCGTTCCTGCCGCTTATTGTTATTTCTTAAAATCATACTTCGCGCCGACAGAGGAGGGTTTTGCCGTGAAGTACAAGGTATCCACTACCCTGCGCTGGCCGGACATCCCTTTCAATTCCTCCACCATGCCGCTGCGCTCTTTCTCGGTTTTGGTGATCATTTTCTTATCGATGATAGCAATGTCTTTTAACAGGATATAAATCTGTTTTGCCAGTGCAAGAGCACCGCTAAAGCGTGTGTCCCGCAGGAAAACCTCCTGACCGCGCAAAGCCTGAGCCACCGCGGAGAGGGACGCGTCTTCGGTTACGGTAAGGCATCGCCTGATGCGCATATCGGCGGCATTCACCTCATCGATGATATGGCGGCGCTCTTCCAAAAGCCCAAGCACCTGCCCAACCTCACAGTTGAGCAAGGAGACGGTAAGGGCATGATAATCACGCATCTGATTGAGCTTAAAAGACAGATGCTCATTTAACTGCGCGATATCCTGGTCGCTAACTTTCATGGACTATATCACTCCATTAAACTGCTAAGCTAACAGTTCTATGCTTTAGTTTTTACGCGTTGATTTCTCGGCAGTGGAAAATGCCTCACGTAGCTCCTTTAAAAGGGGAATCACATCATTAACGGGCTGTGTATCCTTCTTGATATTGGCGGTTACAAGCTGGTTCTTGATGTAAGTATACAGCGGCGCAAGCTCGCCTGCAAGGCTGTAATTATTATCTAAAGAGGAGTTTAAATACGAAACAATGTCCTGCGCCTTTTTCAGCGACAGATTGGCCGCCTCAAAATCCTTATCGGTTAGATACTTAACGGCAAAGTTGCAGCGTTTAATCGCCTCATCATAAAGCTTAACAATCATTTCACCCGGAGTAAGCGTAATAATGGACTGTTGCTTGTATTGGTCATAGGCTGATGTGTACATATCGTTTCCCCGTTTCTTCGGCGAGTACATTGTTTACGCTGCGCCGCTAATCTCGCCTGAAAGGCGGCCGTTCAGTTCTGCTGCCGGAAGTTTATGCTTAACCGCCAAGCTGAGAGGTAAGCCAGCTGCTTTGGGCATTTAACTGGCTGAGGGCTGTCTCCATCGCCGAGAACTGCTTCCATAGCCGCGTTTCTTCCGCAGTCAGTTTATCCTTAAGCTCGGCGATCCTCTCGTCAAGATCGCTGAGCTGCTGAGCCTGATCACTGTCGGAATGCCCGGCAGTACCCGAAATTTCTACCAGCAAGCCGGTAGTAAGCACGCTGGGGCTACCGTACTTATCTATTGCGCCAGCGAATTTATCCGAAACACCCTCTTCCGGGTCGGTAAACAGACGGGTGACGCCTTCGTGGTCTTGGTTGAGCATCTCGCGGAACTTTTCCTCGTTAAGCCCAAGCTTCGCACCGTCGGTAATGCTTACGGTCATGGAGATACCGATGTCTTCCAGTGTATAGGGTGAGTTGGGCGATTTGGAAACCAGCACATCGTAGAAGTCGTTGAGCATTTCGTTGAGCAGCTGATCGTTTTTGACAATACCGCTCTTGGACTTATCCTCCCACAGCTTAATCTGGCTTTCGGACATGTCCTTGCGCTGATCCTCGGTAAGGGGAGGATAGTCGGCATTGGTCTCTTCGTTGAGCTTGCCCTTTACCGCGGTGACGATTTTATTATACTCATCCACAAAGCTCTGGACTGTTTTAACGATCTCATCAAGGTTTTGGGTGGAGCTGATGGTAATGGGTGGTGTGGTATCGTTAGTATGGGTATAGGTATCGTTTAGCTGAAGGTTGATACCATTCACGTTAAAGGAGTTGGTATTGCGCTCAATCCTTGTGCCGTCGGCAAGGGTGATAACCGCATTTTGGCCCGCGGTTTCCTTAACGTTTTGAGTGGCATTGGGGCTGAAAGAAGAAACGCCCATAAAAGCTTTTGCAAGGCCACCGTCATCGGAGAATGCAAGTGGGTGGTTGCTGCTACCGTCGGATTTTAAAGAAAGCTTGCCGTCGGCGAAGGTAGCTGTAATACCTGTAATATCCTTTTGATTGTTAATTTTCTCTAGCAGAACACTAATACTATCACCAGGGTCGTATGATATTGGTACCTGATTTACATCTTTAACACCAAGTGTTAAGGTTCCAGAACCCAGACCCAGTAATGATAGTGTTGGATTTTCAGGCAGTGTATTAGAGGTACCTTTATCAAACTTTAGCGCATTAAGTAGTTCTGCGGCCTCACCCTCGTCATCTACGGTATTGAGAGTAACTCTTTTATTATTTTTTATTTCAAGTTCGAAAGACACAGTTGTACTACCCGGATTAGTTTTAAACTGAACATCACTGTTGCCAAAGGCAGACTTTAATTGGCTGTTGAAGGAATCCACCATAGCCTGATACTGAACAGCAGGATCCTCTTCAGCTGGATCAATGGTAGGCATCTTGATGGTTTTAGTTACCCCGTTTACCGTTATGTCAAACGATTTATCCGAAAGCCCAGCCCAGCCCGACTGGGGAAGCATAAACTCGCCCTTCGCTACCATTCTGGTGGCATAGGTAACCGGGCTTTCAATCTCATTCACCTCAGAGGTAGAAATACCGAACATGGCGCTGAGCAGGTTGCCCTTTAGCTGGGAAACAGTAATGTTGTTACCGGTACCCGAGGTGGTAGAGGTCATGGTGAACTTATCGTCTATATCAGAGTAGGCAATCTTCACCCCGGCCTCGCTGGAGTTGATGGTGTTGATCACCTTCATCACCGAGTCGGAGCTTGAGAAGTTAAAATCTACGCCGTTTATGGTAAAGGCAAAAGAACCGCCCACAAGCGCGGTGGCGAACGAGGTATTGCCGAGAGTTTTGGCGATATCGACATGCGTGGACTGGCCAGATTTAAGGCCAATAGAAGCGAGCATATCCGCATCGCCCGAGATGGTTACCTTGCTGGTGCCGCTGCCTGCAATTTTAAATGTATCTTTAATACTATCACCGTTAGTGTCGGTATGAGTTATGGAAATTCTGGGAATAGGAGTTTCTTCAGTGCTTCCGGCAGCCATACCAAATGCTTTGTTAAGTGCATCCTGTGGGTCATCACCAAAATCAATGGTTTTTGTGACACCGTCCAGAGTAACCATCATCTGTTTTCCATTTAACGCATTTTCCCCACCCACACCAACAATACCGCCGGAAACCGCTGTACCGCTTTCCAGCGACTGCGCGACCGCAAGGTGGTCAATCGACTTAATATCCAACCTTTCACCCGTGTTGGTGGTGCTGGAGGAGACGGTTACTGCGGAAGAGGAGGACGAAACAGCCCAAGTATTAAAAGCCGATGAACTGCTTAAATTGGTGGACGGGCTTGCCACATCAAAGAAGCTGTTCTTTAAGGTATTAATGCTGTTGATAAAATCCTGATAGGTGGACTGCTTCCACTGTATTCTTTGCTTCTGCTGGTAGGCGCTGTCGATCTTCGCCTGCGCGGTAGCGGTAAGCTTTTTAATAAGGTCATCGGTGTTGATACCTGAAACCAAACCGCCGATGCCGCTAAATTTTGATGTATTACTTGAAACATTGGTGCCCAACCCGGCAACAGAACCGAACATATAGATGCCCCCCTAATTGTTGATTAACTCCGATTGCGTAAATTTCTATACGTATCCCTCTCTATTTTGTAATATCGACAGCGAAGCAGAATTATTTAGCATTTTAATGAAGAATTTTTACATGCTTTTAGTTACCTATTAAGTTATGCTTTATATCAATAGCCCAGAAATACGCAAACGCCCTGCACGCGGCAGCGAGCAGGGCGTTTATAAGACTACTTCTTTACTGATTTATATTAAAGAACTCATAAAAGGCGCGGTAAGCGCTGTATACATCCAGCTTTGATACCACTTCCATCGGGGCGTGCATCGAAAGCACCGGCACGCCGACGTCGAGTACATCGACGTTTAAGCCCGCGATATACTTGGCAACGGTGCCGCCGCCGCCCAAATCCACCTTGCCGAGCTCCCCAATCTGCCACAGTACCTTATGGGTATCAAGCAGGCTGCGAACCTCGCCGAAAAACTCGGCGGAACAATCGGATGTACCCGATTTACCGCGTGAGCCGGTATATTTGGTAACTACCACACCGTTATTTAAGTATGCGCAGTTGCGCCTATCCAGCACGTCGGGGAAGGTGGGGTCAAACGCCGCGTTTACATCCGCCGAGAGGCATTTGGAGGCGGAGAGAACGATGCGCGCGTTTACGCCGTAAGGCTCCGCCAGATCGGCGATAAAATAGCGCAGATAGGAGGAATCGAGGCCGGTGTTACCCTCGCTGCCCGTCTCTTCTTTATCGGCAAGAACGGTAACGGTGGTGTAAAGGGGGCTTTCGCAGTGGGTAGCCGCCATCAGCGCCGTATAGGCACACACCCTGTCGTCGTGGCCATAGGCCGCAACCATGCCACGGTCAAAGCCTAAATCCTTCGCCCTGTAGGCGGGCACGGCCTCCAGCTCAGCGGAAAGGAAATCGGCTTCTACAATGCCGTATTTCTGGTTTAAAAGGTTCATGATATTCAGCTTAACGGCTTCGCTGGCCTTATCGTCCTTAAACGGCATACAGCCGATGAGGATGTTGAGCTCCTCACCCTTGATGCCCTGCCCGAGCGTGCGTTTGGACTGCTCGTCGGCAAGATGCGGCAAAAGATCGGTTACGCAGAAAACGGGATCGCCCTCGTCCTCGCCGATAGTAATCTCCGCCTTCGTGCCATCCGCCTTTATCACCACGCCGTGCAGCGCGAGGGGGATAGCCGTCCACTGGTACTTTTTAATACCGCCGTAGTAGTGCGTTTTAAACAGTGCGAGCTGGGCGTCCTCATACAGCGGGCGGGGCTTTAAATCCAGCCTCGGGCTGTCGATGTGGGCAGCTGCAATGCGCACGCCCTGCCCGACGGGCTTTGTGCCGATGGTCGCGAGGATGAGTGCTTTGCCGCGGTTGTTGTAATATACCTTATCCCCCGCGTTATATCGTTTGCCCGTCTCAAATTGCTGAAAGCCTTTCGCGCGCAGGATACCGATTGCGGTATCCACCGCCTCGCGCTCGGTTTTAGCGCTGTCAAGAAAGCTCTTGTACCCTTCCGAGAAGGCAAACGCCTGTTCTATTTCTGCATCGCTTAATACAAGCCCGCCGTTTTTTTGCTCCGCTATCAGCTTCTCCTTGAGTTCCTCCGCTGCGCTTTTCGTCTTTTCGTCCATCATAAAACCTCCAGTCAACTTAGTATTCTATTGTCATATTGCTTGTTAAAGCTAATCGGTTTCACTATATATACTTATGGCCTTCTCGACCTTGCTGACATAGTGCGCCGTATCCCTATACGGTATTGTATCCAAATCGGTTCCGTTTAACGAGTATTCTTTGTCGACTAACCATTTTTTTACGATGTTTACCCCTGCGTGATAAGCGGCCAGCGTGTTTTTTACGTTGCCGAACTCCTCGTAAAGGTAGCCGAGCAGGTAGGTGCCGTAACGGATATTGGTTTCCGGGTTGTACATATCATCGAAGGTAACCTCATCGGGATCGTCCAGCCTGTACTTTACCCAGTCAAAGGTATCTTGGGTGAGCTGCATCAGGCCCCGCGCACCGATATTCGATTCCGCGTCGGGCGTAAAGCGGCTCTCGGTGTAGATAACCGCATACACCAGCGTGGATGAAACGTTATTCTCCTGCGCATACTTTTCCACCAGCTCGCTGTAGGCGTGCGGATAAAGCCGCTCCTTGAGAGGCTCCTTGATCAGCAGGCAGAGGATCACGGCCGCGAGCAATAGGGCGGCAACCGTCAATGACGCAGCCAGAATTCGTTTGTTCATATCGTTAACCATGCCTTTCGGGCTGAATAAATCTACAGGGTTATGCGTCTGCAAGCGCCTGCAGCCAGCTTAACAGGTCGCTGTAATCCGGCTTCGGGTTTGCGTTGTCTACCACATAATCGGCGCGGCTGACATAAAACTCATCGCTCTGCTGCGAGGAGATGCGCTGCATTGCCTGCTCGTAGCTGATGTTATCCCTGCTCATGATGCGCATCAAACGGGCGGTAAGCGGGGCAATCACCACCATAACCTTATCGCACAGCTTGTCGCAGCCGCTCTCAAACAGCGTGGGGGCATCCAGCACCACCAGCTTATGCCCCTGCCGCGCACTGTCGGCAATAAGCAGGTTGATGTCTTTTATAATATAAGGATAGATGATGGCCTCCAACTGTTTAAGCCGTGTGTTATCGGCAAAAACCAGCTGCCCGAGCGCGCGCCGGTTTAAGGTGCCGTCGGCGTTTAAAATATCTGTGCTAAACGCCTCGGCGATACGGCCAAGGCAGGGGCTGCCGGGCAATACCACCCTGCGGGCCGACAGGTCGGCGTCGATGATCTCATAACCGTTTTCGGCAAGCAGCTTGGATACAGTTGTTTTGCCCGCACCGGTCGGGCCGGTTAACCCGACAATCTTCTGTTTTACCAAGACGCTCACCACCTTATCAGTCAAGCGAAATGATCTGAAACCCCGCCGCACGCAGCAGGCGGTTATACACCGCAAGCCCCACGCCGTCCTTTCGGGGAGTACGCGCGTACACGGTTTTTGCCCCAAGACGGTCCAGTTCACGCAAAGAGTAGAACAGCCTATGCGCCTGAGAGGCATCGTCCCGCTCCGCGCCGTAGCTGACATAGGGTACGGTAAGCTTGGGGATATCCTCCTCAAAGCACAGTGCAAAGGCATCGGCATACTGGTTTACATAATTGCAGTATGTGTCGCTGTTTCCATCGAGTATAATCACATTCGCCTTGGGGGAATAATGTTTATACTTCATGCCGGGGGAACTCACCTTGCGGGTATCGTCCATTTTATGAAGTACGCCTTGATCGATGGTCACCCCGCCGATCACCTGTGCAAGCTGCTCGGCGGAAACCCCACCCGGGCGAAGCAGCGCGGGGGTATCTCCCACAAGCGAAACAACGGTGGATTCCACCCCCACGCTGCAGGAGCCGCCGTCAATTACAAGTGGGATTCGGCCGTTCATATCCTCCAGCACATGCTGCGCGCAGGTGGGGCTTGGGCTGCCCGAAAGGTTGGCCGAGGGCGCCGCAAGCGGAACACCCGCCGCCTTGATAATCGCCCGCGCCACCGGGTGGGAGGGCATGCGCACCGCCACAGTATCTAAGCCCGCCGACACCACCGTCGGCACCAGCGGCGAGCGCTTAAGGATGATGGTGAGCGGCCCCGGCCAAAAGGCCCGTGCAAGCAGCCTGGCTTTTTCGGGAACCTCCGTCACCAGCGGGGTAAGCTCCTCAAACTCCGCGATATGCACAATCAGCGGGTTATCCTGCGGGCGGCCCTTCGCGGCGAAGATAGCCGCTACGGCATCGGCGTCCAGCGCGTTTGCGGCAAGGCCGTAAACCGTTTCGGTGGGGATGGCCACCAGCCCGCCATTTTTCAATATGTTCGCTGCCGCATTAACTGAATCTTCCTGCGGATTTATAGTGTCGACTATTAAGAGTTTTGTTTCCATTGTTTTCTTCTTTGCTTTAGTATTATTTACTCGTTGTCGCCCGAGGCCTTGAGCTTTTCGGCCTGGTCGTAGGTGATAAGGGCATCCACCAACTCGTCGATATCGCCGTTTAAGATGGAATCGATGCGGTAGAGCGTAAGGCCGATACGGTGGTCGGTCACGCGGCCCTGCGGGTAGTTGTAGGTGCGGATGCGCTCGGAACGGTCGCCCGTGCCAACCTGCGACTTGCGCTCGGCGGCGATTTCATCGGTCTGCGCACGGCGTTTTGCCTCGAGTAACCGCGAGCGCAAAAGCTTCATCGCCTTATCCTTGTTTTTGTACTGGCTGCGCTCGTCTTGACACTCCACCACAACGCCGGTGGGCAGGTGGGTAATGCGGATGGCGGACTCGGTTTTGTTTACGTGCTGGCCGCCCGCACCGCTTGCGCGGTAGGTATCTATCTGCAGATCGTTTTGGTTGATCTCAAGCTCAACCTCCTCGGCCTCGGGCAGCACCGCGACGGTAACGGTGGAGGTGTGTATGCGCCCCTGCGTTTCGGTTTCGGGTACGCGCTGCACGCGGTGCACACCGCTCTCGTACTTATAGCGGGAGTAAGCGCCCTCGCCCTCTACGTTGATGCTTACCTCCTTAATGCCGCCAAGCTCGGTTTCGTTGATGTTTAAAATCTCCCACTTAAACCGTTTGCTCTCGGCATACATGGTATACATGCGCATCAGAGAGTTTGCAAAAAGCGCCGCTTCTTCCCCGCCCGCGCCGCCGCGTATCTCGATAATAACGTTTTTATCGTCGTTCGGGTCCTTGGGCAGCAGCAGTATCTTTAACTCTTCCGCGGCGGTTTCGGCCTTTGCCTTGCCCTCCGAGTACTGTTCGTCCACCATCGCGCGGAAGTCTTTGTCTAACCCCCCCGCGTCGAGCATCTCGCGCGCCTCGTCCATATCCGCCTTGGCCTTTTTATATTCTCTGTATTTTTCTATCATCGGGGTGAGGGATTTGTACTCCTTCATCAGCTCCCTGAAGATCTCCTGATTATTCACCACGCTCGGGTCCATGAGCTTGTGGTTGATCTCCTCGTAGCGCTCCTCTACAAACTTCAGCTTATCAAGCATAGAATCCTCCGTAAGTATTCATTGTTTTCAGTATCATGCCTTTGTGACCGCACCGTTTTAAGCCGCGTAACCGCGGCTAAGCTAGTGGCCGTCCTCGCGGATGATCTTCTTGATGTTTTTTTCAATCTTTGCGCGCGGCACCAACACCTCATGCCCGCATTTTAAGCATCGGATGCGAAAGTCCATCCCCGCACGGGTAACCAAAAACCGCTTCTCGCCGCAGGGGTGATTTTTCTTCATTTCTAGGATGTCTCCCGGACGAACGTCCACAGTCTGCACCTCCGCTTGAATGATATGCCTTAAATAATCATATACCAATGTATTATACCACTTTTGATATTGCCAAATCAAACGTTTTATTCCATAGAGGGCGGGCGCCTGTAACATGCAACTGTAATTTTAAAATATTAACGAACCATTAAATTTATCCATCTTTTCTCAAAACGATTGACAGACTGTTTTACATGGTGTAGAATCTATATACTACATCATGTAGAATTTAGCTTAACTTATGGCATGTATGATACGGCAATTAACCTATTGGGGCCAGAGTAAGTGCCAATAAGACCTTAAGGAGATGGTCATAAACATGAAGATATCTGATTCTGAAATGGAGATTATGAAGCTTATCTGGGAAGGGATCACCCCCGTAAGCGCCGCCGAGCTAATGCAGCAACTGCGCGCGAAGAACTGGAAGCTTACGACCCTATTAACCTTTCTTTCGCGCCTTACGGAAAAGGGCTATCTGACCGTTAGCAAAGCGCAGCGCAGTAACCTTTATGCACCGGCAATCAGCTTTGAAGCCTATAAGGCGGCAGAAACCGAACAGTTTATGAAGCAAATTCACGGAGGCTCGGTAAAAAGCCTGTTTGCGGCGCTGGCAACAACCGAGCAATTGGATGAACAAGACCTCAAGGAGCTTAGAGAGTTTTTGGAAAGGAGGTAGCGAATGCTTCGGATTATCTTTTTACATGTATTATCATTGAGTATTGCGGGCACCGTCGCCGGTTTGGGGATTCTTTTGCTGAAGACAGTTTTTCGTCATAAGCTATCCGTACGCGTGCATTACTACGTATGGCTTGTCGCAATGCTGTTTTTTCTGCTGCCCTTTCGCCAGCTTCTGCCGCAAGCTGCGCCCTCTTTACCAACTGCCGGCATCGTATGGCAGGCGCTAGAAAGTCCGGCCATTCCGTCTGCGGAACAGGATATTCATAATGCATCTTTACAGAGCGACATTCCCAGTAGCAATAGCTTTGATATTCCTATTCACTTTGTATGGGCAGCAGGTGTAATCAGCTTTTTCGCTATTCAATTGATACGATACTATCGCATCAAGAGAAAGTTATTTAAAAATTCCGTTACCTGTGAAAAACCGGAGTTGGATGCACTTTCGGCTGCCGCGGCGCGTATGAACTTTCATAAACCTGTTTGTATGCTCCGCTCTCCCCTGCTGCAAACACCCATTGCATTCGGCCTGATACGACCGATCATCGTTCTGCCGGATGATCGGATAACAACTGAAAACCTAGAAATGATGCTTATTCATGAGCTGCTGCATTTAAAACAGCGCGACCTGTTTTACAAGTTTGCCGCAATGATGATAACTGGGCTGCACTGGTTTAATCCCGTTTGCTATCTGATGCTTGCAGACATAAACAGCTGCGGCGAATTGTATTGCGACCGTCATGTCATAGCAATTTTAGGTGAGGAAAAGAAAAGGCGCTATTGCAAACTGCTTCTTGAAGCAACTATTGTGTCTAATACAAGCCATATAGAACCGACGACATCGTTTGGCTCTAAAAGAAAACTGATAAAAAGGAGGATATATGCTATCATGAATGGCTACAGCTATCGCCGTTATGTAAGGGTTATGGCGGCGCTTGTTATTGTGGCAGTATCCGCTTTCGCGGTTGCCTGCAGCCCCGTTGTAAGTAAGCCTGTGGAAAATCCGGCTGACGTTATAGGTGAATCGTCCTCATTGACAGTAGCAAACGAAAGCAGTGAGCCACCTGTTTCAAGTGAAGAACCCCAAGAATTAGATAGCTCCAATTCTTTGGAGGAAACCGCCCCGATGGCAGGGACGAAATCCGCCGATCAGCCTGAACAGGCCGCTTGGATGTGGCCGGTCGTAGGAAGTACCGATATCATCAAAAAGTTCGGAGGGGAAAGCAGCCATACAGGTCTTGACATCGCCGCCGATAAAGGCTCATCCGTTGTAGCGGCTCAAGACGGTATTGTAATAGTTGCCAAGGAACTTAAAGGCAGCTACGGCAAATACATCATGGTTGACCACGGGGGTGGGGTACAGACGCTTTACGCACATTGTGATAGTTTGCTGGCAGAGATCGGTCAAACAGTGAAGACCGGCGACGTGATCGCATACTCCGGCGATTCGGGCAATACTCCGGCAGAAGAACTGCATTTTGAGGTGCGGATTAGCGGAAAGTATACAGACCCGGAGCCATACTTTTCAAAACCATAAATCTATGATAGAACAAATAACCGGATGCGAACAAGCGCACCCGGTTATTTGCTCAAAACACACGATATATAATGAATAGGCATGAACCTATGCCTGATGCTTGGACTTCGACTGAACCGACAGTTCTGTATCTTCTCCTTTTATCTTATCAAAATATTCCTTCATGTTATGGGAAACGACCTGGATGATTTTTATAACGCCGAGTGCCAGAATTGCCGGAATGACATAGTTGACAAGTATGGGCTTGACGCTTTCAAACAGAAGCATGATATTGCCCGGATTGCCGCCGTCAATCGCTGTTGACAAAATTTCCATCCTTACGACCCTTCCGTTTAGGTATACGTTTTAACCAATGCAATTTTACGTTTTTCATACATTTTCGTCAATAGCTATTCCAACAAATCGGGAAGGCTTTAGCATGAAATTACTATATTTATTGTTCATCTTTTGTATACAAATTTACATAATATTCGACATTATTTTAACTTTTGCTTTAATTTTACAAACATGAAATTTACTGAGCGCACTCAATGTGTCTGTGAAATGGTAATAGTATGATAAATCAATAAGCAGCCTGACAAAGCGTAAGCGCCTTGCCAAGCTGCTTGTTTATAATTTTATCACCGTTTTAAAGAAGAATCATCAGGAAAGCTGAAGGAATTGTTCGCGTTTCACTTCCCAGAATATTGTATTGCCGTCACGAAGCATCTCCCGCATGCCCATGTTTTCTAAAATGCGAATCGAAGCGGTATTATCGTCTAAGCATTCCGCCGAGACCCGCCTTACCCCCGGCTGTGCAAACGCCCACTGCAGCATGGCGAGAACCGCCTCGGTAGCAATGTGCCTGCCGCGTGCGCTGGGTGCCAGCCCGTAGCCGATATCGATAACCCCCAGCTCGTTCGGGCGGCCCTTAAAGCCGATATCGCCGATAATCATGCTGGTATGCTTATCAATGATAGCCCAGGTGTAAAAGCCGTCCACCGCGCCATCCGGCGGCATAAGCGAACGGATAATATCCACGTAGCTGAGTACCTCCATGTTCACCCATCCGTCACAGAGCAGATAGCCTTGCTGTTCAAGGTCGGTTTGCGTGCCCTCGAGCAGGTTGGTCATAAACGTATAGTTCATAGGAAGGATGAGTAGTCTTTCGGTTTCAACCCGCAAGTCTTCCACGGTGTACGCCCCTTTACTTCTTTTTCACTTTTTTAAAATTATACGACAATTTTCTTGTCGTGTAAAGCACAGGTACAGGTTCAAGCCTTGGTTGAGACCCGCTATAAATAATGCCTGCAAAAATCAAAAACGTCCTTTAACCGCATGGACATATGCCGTTTTTGATTTGTCCAGCAGACATTCAATAACGAGTGCGCAGGGGGCAATCGTCCCCTGCGCAGCAGATGATTCACGATAAATTTTCAACTGCCTGCCGCGCTATGTAATACTAATTCCAATAAGAAATAGTACGTAAAAATTCTTCACAAAAGACATAAATGGGGACTTTTGCTCAAATCCTTTCTATATTTCTAATTGTAATAAGTATAAGCACGGGAATTCCTTATTTTTTGGGAGCCGCAGCGGGTTGCCTTACATATCCCCGGTTATAGCCGCGGTTATTGTGGTATGGATTCTGCGGCTGTCTTACCGGCAGGATGAGCGCCTCGTTTAACGCGGCAACCGTGTTTCTGAGGTTCGCATACCGCAGCATGATGGCATTTTTCTTGGCTGCAACAGTAATCAGTGCGCAGGCTTGATTAAGGGCTTCCAGCCTGCGAATCATCTCGGCCTCGTACTCCGCTTTGGCGAGTGCGCGCGCCGCTACCCTTTCCGCCAGCAAAAGCTGTTGCCTTACACCTTGCAGCGACAGGCTGAGCTTTTGCTTAATGCCTGCGTTCATAATTATATTGAAACTGTTCATCATTTCATCCGCCTGCACTATCGCGGCCTCATATGCCTCTTTAAAACTGTTCTGCATAAATTGTACACCTTCTTTTTTATTATAAATTATGATTTCCTTTACATGATATGCCGCGGCACGACAAAATGGCATACGTTTTAGGCCGACGTATGAACTGCTACTTTAAAAAGCACTTGCATTTTTTAAATTAGATGTTATAATGATTATGTAATGTAGTTTTGATTACTAGATATTATAGTAAATTTTACCGAAAAGGTGGTTTGTGTAATTATGTTACATCGAGCAAAAGATGAAATAAGCTTTCTCACCCACTTTATCGGTATGCTGCTCTGCACTTTAGGAACCATTTTTCTCGCCGCCAAGCCCCTGTATGCGGATACGGTAACCATGGTCTCGCTGTTGGCCGCGCTGATCTTTGGTTTTTCACTCATCCTATTGTATGCAGCCAGCGCCACCTACCACTTTACCGACGGCAGCGAAAGGGTTTGCGCCTTCCTGCGCAAGGTGGACCATTCCATGATCTACGTGCTGATTGCCGGTACCTATACCCCCGTCTGTCTGCTGGTATTCTCGCAGCCAAAGGGGTTGTACTTCTGCATTGCCATCTGGTGTGCGGCCCTGCTGGGTATTCTGTTTAAGCTGTGCTGGATCGACTGCCCCAGAGCCCTTTCGGTGACACTCTACCTGCTGATGGGCTGGTCTATTCTGCTGGATATTCCCGCGATAAACCTGTTTTCGTTGGGCGGGCGGGTTTTCTTGATCCTCGGCGGTGTATTCTACAGCGTCGGCGCTGTTATTTACGCCACCAAAAAGCCCAACTTCAGCCGCAAGTTCGGCTTTCATGAGCTGTTTCACATCTTTGTGATGCTGGGCAGCCTCATGCACTTTACTATGGTGTACGCCTATATTCTGTAGCCGTATACCCCCTTCTTCTGCTATTTCCTTATATTCTTCACTCAATAGACGAAGCGCCCTCCCGCTCACGCGGTAAGGGCGCTTTGTCATTTAAATATACTGTATTAATCCTTTTTGAGCTTTTTGTTCAGCTTGCCGGTTTTACGTTTTAAGGCGGAGAACTGCGTTCCCCAAATAATTGCGTAGATGGCAAACCAGATTAAAAAATAGCTTCCAACAGAGGATAAGGTAAAGCTTACCCAGCGAAGAAACAGTGCGATGGGGAAAAACACCCCGCACAGTATAATCAGATGCAGTACAGTCTGTTTGGTGATGCCCCAATGCTCCACCTCAAATACACACGAACCCGCGGCAAACGCGAAGCCGATGATGCAGCTGAACAGGAATTGAAGCCCCGAGGCGGCTACCTCCCCGCCCGCATACTTTATAAATTCCGGCTCCGCAATCAGGTATTTGCCCTGCCCCCAGCCGAGTGATACCACCAATAGAACCAGCTGCGTAATAAACACGCCAACCGGAATGCCGATTAAGCCTCTTAACATCGCTTTTTTGAATGTCATAGCCATGCCCCTCTCTGTAAAATGGGCCTACAGCCCTAAGTATTGTTTGATCTTTTCTACGTACCTTCGCGAAACATAGGTGGTTTCGCCGTTTTTAAACCGCAGGGTGATGGTGCCCGAAAGGCCCATATCAAGGCTTGCGACCTTGCTGAAGTTTGCGATCTCGGAGTTGGAAATGCGCACGAAGGCGGTACCGGCAAGCATCTCCTCCAGCTCGTAGATACGGTTTTTGACCCTGTATTCACGGTTATCTATCTTGGCGAATACCTTCTGCTCCTGCGCATAAAACCGCAGGATATCCGCACGGTTTAATAAAAACGCCTCGCTCTCGATATAGCCGATGATTACCTCCGGGGCATTGTCCGAAAGCCTGCTCATAAAGCGCGCAAGCTCGGGGGTGACTAAACCGGTATACAGCACAAGCTTGGGCTCCGTGCGCCCCGGTTCTATTACAATCTCAACATTCAATGCCACTCCTCCTCTGGTTTACGCGTAACCTATAACTTTATTATAGCGACAGTAGCGCCCTGCGCAACCATATAAAAACAATTGGTTGATTTCGCAATACAGACGGCTGGTAAAACAAAAACCCCCGGTGATAAACCGGGGGCGTTTCCTAAGCGTCGTGCCTTGGATGCTCTTTTACATACAGGGCTGCCGAGGTGATGACAGCGGAGAGATTGGTGTCGTTTTGAATATCGGATATGTTGATGCGGGAGAAAAGCTCTCCCTGCTTCGTCGCCACATACTTGGAAGGAATGCTGTTAAGTACGATTGCCAGTATGTCGTTGCGGCACTTCGTGCAGTTGCAGCAGCCGTCTATATGGCTGACGACGGAGTCGATTTTATCCCACACGACATCCACCATGATGTTTTTTACATTCAAATCGCTGGTATTGGTGATACTGGTCAGCTTGGGGTTTAAGGTGACGCCTTCGTCTGCTTCGGTCTTCAAACCTTTTGGTGCCGTTTCTTGATTGTTTGCGACTTCGTTCACATTATCATCTCCTATTATCTGCCGCTTAATCGGCTCAGCTTGCGGCCCTCAACGCCTTCAGTGCCTTGATGGCGGGGGCAAAGCCCTGAACAGCGGCGGTCTCCAACAGCTTTCTGGCCCATGTATCTTCAATGCGGATGCCATCGTTGCGCTGAGAAAGCTCCCAAACCTCGTAGCAGGCAGGTGCATAGCCGTATTCGGCGGAGAGCTTGAGTAGACGCTCGCCCTCCTCCTCATCCTTCTCCACCGGCTCGCCCTCGCACATGCCGTCACTCTTGATCTTGGAAAGCGCATAGATGGCCTTGGGGTGACAGAGTTTCATTGCCTGCTCGATAAACAAAATGCCCTTTTCAACGTTCTTGGTAACCATATCCCCTTTGATGTAGAGCACGCCGATATCGTACATCGCGGAAGGGTTCTCGTTCTTTACGGCCTCAAACAGGTAGTTCAGCGCCTCGTTATCGTCCAGCCCCATCTCGTTGCCGCTCTTAAACAGCACCCACATCTGGTACTGCGCAAGGGCGTAGCTTTTGGATGAAAGCAGGAGCCACTTGTAAGAGCGCTCTTTGTTGACCTCCGTTCTCAGCGCGTGGTACTCCCCGCTGTAATACAGCTGGTAGAGCGCAAACTGCGACTTGTTCTCGTTATGCTTCGCCGCCTTTTCCAACAGGGCGGCGCCCTTCTGCAGGTTGATATCGGTATATTCGCCGGTGAGGTAAACGTTGGCCAGTTCGTAGGTAGCGGGGTAGTAATTCAGGCTGTCTGCCTTAATCAGCCACCCGATGGCCTCCTGGCGCGTGAACATCACCTCGTTGTCCTTTTTATAAAGCTCCCACAGCGTAAGCTGCGCGATGGGGTTGCCCCTTTCCGCGTCGCCTACCAGGCCGGAAAGCGCCTTTTCAACATCCTTTTGCAGTAGCACGTCCTTATAACGCCCCGCGCGGTACATGCCGTAAACCTTTAACTGGGCGCCGTAGTTATTAAGCTCCGCAGCCTTTAAGATGTATTCGATGCCCTTTGCGTTATCCTTCGGTACCCCTTTGCCCTCTATGTAAAGCTCTCCGAGGTCGTTTAACGCCTCGGCGACATGGTTATTGGCCGCCACCTTCAGCCACTCTATCGCGGTCAACTCATCCATAAGCAGGTCGTTGCCGCCCACGTAGAGCGACCAAATCTTGTAGCAGGCCGCAAAGCAGCGGTTGTTCGCCGCTTTCAGCAGGTTATCCACCGCATACTTTTTGTCTACCGTAACCGAGCGCCCCATGCACTCACCGGTAAAGTACACATAGAACAGCTTTAACTCCGCCTCGCCGCAGTTCTTTGCGGCAGCCATCTCGATTACCGAAAGATAATCGGCAACCGACGCGTCGGAAACAAACGCGTCATTATAGATGTCAAACAGCCTTTCTACCGCTTTGGGATGCCCGTTTGCAGCGGCCAGCTTGAGCCAGTGGGCCGACAGCATCTCGTCGGCGTCCTCCCCCGGGCGGGAGTAGTACTCATACATGGTGTACTGCGCGTCGACGTCCCCGTTCTCCGCGGCCTTTTTATAGAGCATCAGGGCGTTCTGGTCGCCGGACTTCTGAAGATCCTCAAGCTTCTTGGTGTTTTCAAGCGCCAGCACAGCCTTCTCGTAGCCGCTTGCCGCGGAGCGCTTGAGCCAACTCACGGCGGTTACCGCGTTGAAGACGCCGAAGCTCTCATCCTTGTAGATGTTATAAAGCGTATACTGTGCCACCGCATTGTTCGCGCCCTCGGCAAGGTCGTTTAACAGCTCGAGCACCGCGGAAAACAGCTCGTGGTCTTTGCTGCCCTTTTCTACCTGCTCCAGCGCAAACGTAAGCTTCTCCTGCTCCGTACCGACGGTTTTAAGGTATTTGGCGTATTTATCAAGGGAGTAGAGCGTAAACTTCTTCCCCAGATTCACCATTAAATCAAAGGTTATGGTTTCAAGCGGCTCGTCCTCTTCCTTCACGAAGAGGGCCACCTGCGCCGTAATGCGGCGGTTGGGCGTAAGCTCTACAAAAATATCATACGGAACAGCCACGCGCATCTTTTTGCCCGCAAAAACCTCTCGCTTTACTGCAACAGTGATGCAGATTTCCGACTGCTCATTGGCAAACTGTGTGTACTCGTTGTGGTCGGCTATACGAATCGGCTTTTGGGTCTGGCCGTCAATAAACGCGATTTCAATAAAACACCGTTTTCTTTTAAGCTCCTCCGACGTAATGTCGATCAGAAAGGCGAAGGTGTCGCTGTTATCCGGCTCAAAACGCGCGGTCATCATCTTTGTACTATCCATATCTCCCTGCACAGTGATTCCTCCTTGTTTTTTGTAGATAACTACTCCTACAATCCCCGAACCCTAGTTACCATTATATTCCATTTAGGAGGAATTTTCAACACATTTTAGAAAATTAAAAATGATATTTGCTCGTCATTTGGGGAACGCTTGCTCAAAAACCTGCTGCGCCTCGGCCTCGCCGCTTGCAACGGCTAAGGTATTGGCGGTAATATAAGACCAAGCATCGGTGTTCATCCGCGCGTCCAGCGGCAAAACGGCGGTTTTTACAGCCGCGCACAGCGCATAGGCGGATTTGGTAAGCGCGCTGCCCGAGGGTTCCGTATTTATCTTCGCGGCAGGCAGGCCGGAAAGGGTATCAAAGCGGTTCACAGCGTCGGCTGTCGTAAGCTTTTCAATAAGCGCAACGGCGGCCTGCTGCTTCTTGGGGTCGTCCCAAGCCTTACGGGAGAGGTAATAGCCGGAGGTAAAGCCTCCCACAATCTCCCCCTGCTCCATTTTACCGCCTTGAGCGGTCGGAAACGGCAGCACCATGGTGGTGTCACCCATGCCGTTTGCCTCCAGCCTTGCGGCAAACCACGAGCCATCCAGCTGCATGGCAGCCTTCTTCTGCAAGAACAGCTCGGTGGCATCCCCTTCCGTCAGTTCCGCGGTTTGCTGCCCAAAGGCGGTACGCTCATACAGTGCGGTAAGGGATTCAAAGGCACTCGTCCAGCTTTGGGGTATTTCACCCGAGGTTTTGGGCGATTTTTCGTAG
The DNA here is from genome assembly GCA_023391875.1 of Bacillota bacterium. Classification (GTDB taxonomy): domain Bacteria; phylum Bacillota; class Clostridia; order Oscillospirales; family Ruminococcaceae; genus Acetanaerobacterium. The sequence continues at coordinate 189,123 of JAEWAB010000005.1, forward strand.
TCCTCTGCCCCGCCGCTTGAAAGGAGGAGATGGTCGAGCAGATAATGCGGGGTATCCTTAAGCGCCGCAGAAACCGGCACAATGCCCGCCTCGGCAAAGGTATCCACCGCCTTTATAAAGCGATTCCAGTCGGTGGGAAGCTCGAGCTCATACTTCTCAAACAGGTCGGTGTTTACAAACAGGCCCTCGTAGAAGCCTCTCACAGGCACGGCAAAATCCCCGTAGGGGCCCTCTACGGTATTCTCAAGCGCCCAAGGCAGGATGTCGCGGGCGTAATCGGGGTACTTGGCCTTGACCTCCTCCACGGGCACCACTAAGCTGCCTTTCGCAAAGGCTGCGGCATTTTCGCCCGTGTGGAAGAAGAAAACATCCGGCTGGCTGCCGCTCTCAAACGCCGTAACGAGGTCGTTTTCTGCCTTCTCGCTATAGGGCTGAGAGTGATCGGTAATCTCAACGCCCGGATACTCCGCTTTAAACTCATCAAGCAGAGCAGTATACATCCCCGCGTCGCCCCCCTCGCCCGCAAAGAGCGAAAAGGTGGTGAGCTGAACGTCCTTAAACCCACCGGACGGGTCGTCGCCCATCGTGGTATTGTCAATGTCTTTGCCCTGCGGCGCGCAGGCGGACAAGCCCGCAATACAAACCACCGCAGATAACAGAACCGTTGCATATCTTTTCATGTATTTCACCTGCTAAAAAACCGCAAATTATATCTACACAGTTTATATTATAGCCTTGCATTCCCATTTTTGCAACCAATTATTGAACGTAAAAATCATATAAACAGTCCATAGAAAGCCTGATACGGCGCATCTGATAACGGGTTTCCCGTTTTTAAGATTCAGATAAATAGAAAGATACCGGATGTTTTAAAAACATCCGGTATCTTTCATAAAGTATATTGATATAATCGGAGGAGCAAGGGGTTATTTGCCGTAGTAGGCCTTGGTGTACACCTCTTCAATCTCCTTCACCAGCGGGTAGCGGGGGTTGGCGGTGGTGCACTGGTCTTCAAACGCTCTGTCGGAGAGCTGCGGCAGGGTTGCGAAGAATTTCTTCTCGTCTACGCCGCAATCCTTGATGCTGTTCGGCATATTGAGCGACTTCATCAGGTCGCGCACCGCCTTGATGAGGCTGGTAACGCCCTGCTCGGCGGTAGCCGCAGGCAGGCCAAGGTGCTTGGCGATCTCGGCGTACTTTTCGTTTGCGATAAACTTCTCGTACTTCGGGAAGGTAACAAACTTGGTGGGCAGCTGCGCGTTATACTCGATGACATAGGGCAGCAGGATGGCGTTGGCGCGCCCGTGCGGGATGTGATACTCGCCGCCCAGCTTATGCGCCATAGAGTGGTTGAGGCCAAGGAAGGCGTTGGTAAACGCCATGCCGGCGATGCAGGAGGCGTTGTGCATCTTCTCTCTGGCCACATAGTCCTGCGCACCGTTGTTGTAGGAGCGCGGCAGGTAGCTAAACACCAGCTCAATCGCCTTCATGGCGAGGCCGTCGGTGTAATCGGAGGCGAGCACCGAGACATAAGCCTCGATAGCGTGGGTGAGTACATCCATACCGGTGTCGGCGGTGATAGCCTTGGGCATGGTCACCACAAACTGCGGGTCGATAATCGCCACATCGGGGGTTAACTCGTAATCGGCGAGCGGATATTTGATGTTGCCGTTCTGCTTATCGGTGATAACCGAGAAGGCGGTCACCTCGCTGCCGGTGCCGGAGGTGGTGGGGATAGCCACAAACTGCGTCTTGTTGCCGAGCTTCGGGAACGAGAAGGTTCTCTTGCGGATATCAAGGTATTTCAGCCTTAAGCCGTCGAAGGTGGTGTCGGGGTGCTCGTAGAACAGCCACATGCCCTTTGCAGCGTCAATGGCCGAGCCACCGCCCAGCGCGATGATAACATCGGGTTTAAAGTTGTTCATGGCCTCCACGCCGCGCATGATGGTCTCGATCGAGGGGTCTGGCTCAACATCCGAGTAGATCTCGCTGTGGCAGTACTCCTGGCGTTTTCTGAGGTAATAGAGCACCTTGTCAACATAGCCAAGCGTTACCATGGTGGGGTCGGTTACAATGAACGCGCGGGTGATGTCGGGCATCTTCTCAAGGTACTGCACAGCGCCGGACTCGAAGTAAATCTTGGGCGGAACCTTAAACCACTGCATGTTGACCCTCCTCTGAGCAAGGCGCTTCTTGTTGATAAGGTTTACGGAGGAAACGTTGGAGGTGGTGGAGTTTCTGCCGAACGAGCCGCAACCCAGTGTAAGCGACGGGGTGTTGGTGTTGTAGATGTCGCCGATGGCGCCCTGAGACGACGGGGAATTTGCAATAACGCGGCCAACCTTCATGGCCTCGCCGTATTCACGAATGGTTTCTTCGCTCGTGGAATGAATAACCGCCGAGTGTCCGAGGCCGCCGAGCTTCAGCATCTTAAGCGCCTTATCGAAGCCCTCTTCCTTCGACTCAACCACATAGTAAGCGAGTACGGGGGAAAGCTTCTCTCTCGAAAGCGGATACTCCGGGCCGACATCGGCCAGCTGCGCAATCAGGATCTTGGTGTTGTCGGGCACCGTGATGCCGGCGTTTTTCGCAATCCATGCCGCGGGCTTGCCCACGATGTCGGCGTTTACGGCCTGCTTCTGCGGGTTTACAACATAGTCGGAGAGCTTTTTGATCTCGTCGCCGGTTACAAAATAGCAGCCGTTGGCCTTCATAAAGTTCTCGAAGGCTTCGTGAATCTCTTTATCCACGATAACAGCCTGCTCGGAGGCGCAGATCATGCCGTTATCAAAGGTTTTGGAAAGCATTAAATCGGTGCAGGCTCTCTCGAGATTGGCGGTTTTATCGATATAGCAGGGCACGTTGCCGGGGCCGACACCCAGCGCGGGCTTGCCTGCGCTGTAGGCCGAGCGCACCATGCCGGAACCGCCGGTTGCAAGGATAAGCGATACGCCGGGATGGTTCATGAGCGCGTTGGTCGCCTCGATGGAGGGCGTCTCTATCCACTGTACACAGTACTTGGGGGCACCCGCCTTGATGGCTGCCTCACGCACAACCCTTGCGGCCTCCGCCGAGCATTTCTGCGAAGACGGATGGAACGCGAAGATGATGGGGTTGCGGGTTTTTGCGCAGATAAGCGACTTAAAGAGGGTGGTGGAGGTGGGGTTGGTAACCGGGGTTACACCCGCGACCACGCCCACCGGCTCGGCTACCTCCACGTAGCCTTCCAAGTCGTTATCGTCGACAACGCCTACGGTCTTCTGGTACTTGATGGAGTGCCAGATATACTCGGTGGCGAACATGTTTTTAATGATCTTGTCTTCGTACACACCGCGCCCGGTTTCCTCCACCGCAAGCTTTGCCAGCCTCATGTGGTCGTTTTGACCGGCGAGCGACATCTCGTGCACAATCTTGTCTACCTGCTCCTGTGTCAGGTGCATGTATTCCGCGAGGGCTTCCTGGGCGTTGTCAACAAGCTGGTCAATCATCTTGTTGATGTCAACCGCATCCTGTTTTGTTTTCTCTGCAGCCATGTGATAACCTCCTAGTTTTATGATTATGTTATTCGTGTTTAATTCTTCCCTGTGTCTATATTTTATGTTAAAACTTTAACAATGTCAATAGATTTTTGTTAAAAATTTAACAGTCTTTTTTCATCAACTTATGCAGAAACTTAATGCTGTTTTTGTGGATTTGCACAAATACATCAGGACAATAATGGCACATCCGGCATACGTCTTCTTATGGCACGAACGAGGATGATTCCGTTTTATTATGTACCGCAGCACCGCATACATGTACGTAAAATGCTATTCGTTACAGTTTGGGAAAAGTATAATGAATAAGCGGTTGCAGATACTGTTGTTGAAGCTTGCGCGATGGGAGGATAAAGGCCGGTATGATCGTTGTTTTTTTTAGAACGGTGTTGCTGTACCTGCTTATTATTGTATCGCTTCGGCTGATGGGCAAGCGCCAGCTGGGCGAGCTGCAGCCCTCCGAGCTGGTGGTGACGATACTCATTTCCAACATCGCCTCCCTGCCCATCGAGGATACGAACATTCCCCTGCTTGCCGGCGCCGTACCGATTTTAACCCTCGTTTCGTTTGAGATTGTCATTTCGGCAATCAGCTTAAAGAATATACGGTTCCGCACATTCATATCCGGCAACACAAAAGTGATTATCAATAACGGGCAGATAGACCAAAACGCCATGCGGGAGCTGCGCTTTTCGGTGGATGATTTGATGGAGGAGCTGCGCGGCAAGAGTATTTTCGATGTGCGGGACGTACAGTACGCGACGGTGGAGACTAGCGGGACGGTAAGCGTTTACCTTAAACCGCAAAAACAGCCCGCAACGGCCGAACAGCTGCATATTAAAGCCAAAAATATCTCCCCTCCCGTTGTGGTCGTAAGCGACGGGGACATTATAGACCAGGGGCTTTCGTTTTGCGGAGCAGACCGCAGGTGGCTGGAGGCCTACCTGAAACGAACCGGGCAGCAGTTAGGCGACATCTTTATCATGACGCTTGATACATCGATGAGCGCCTATGTAATTCCGAAGCAAAAGGGGCAAAAAAAGGCTTGAAACGGTTGGTGATAGCGCTTGGGATTATTGCGTTAATTTTGGGTACCGCCATTACCTCTCTGCTGATGCTCAAGGAGGCCTGCGATATCCTGACACAACAGACAGACAGCATCTGTACGAGTATCGATGGGGGGAACTTCGAGGCGGCTTTTGAGCAGGCGCAGCAGCTTGACAACTACTGGAAGGAGCATAAGGGCATGCTTTCTTACTTTTTCAGGCGGCACCAGATCAGCGATATCTCAAACAGCATCGCCCTTTTAAAAGGGCTGATACGGCATCAGGATACGTCACAGGCCGCCGCCTCCTGCGAAGAGGTCGCTCACCAGATTAACGAGCTGTGGCAGAGTGAGCTACCGTTACCCAGCAGCGTGCTTTAAACTAAGTTATTGAAAGTGTGAGTATAAGGATTGAACAGACCGCTAAAAGCTGCCTAGCGTTTATAACGCAGTGTGTTTGAAATGGGGATTTCATCCCTATTTCAGATGGGATTTGGTGTTAATTTCGAAAAAGCAAAAAACAGCCTTTCGGCTGTTTAATGCTTTTCCATTATTGCTTTTAGTTCTTTCATGAAGGTAGTCAGGTCACCAAACTGGCGGTATACCGAGGCAAACCTTACGTAGGCCACCTCGTCAATCTGCCGCAGCTTGTCCATCGCAAGCTCGCCAATCCTTTCGGTAGTCACCTCACGGTCGAGCGAGTTTTGCAGGGTGGTTTCAATGTCGTTTACCGCCCTCTCGATTACATCGAGGGAAACGGTTCGTTTTTCGCAGGCTCGAAGGAAGCTGTTGATGATCTTATCCCGGTCAAACGGCTCTCTCGACTTGTCTTTTTTTACCACGATAAGGGGCAATGTCTCCACCACCTCGTAGGTGGTAAAACGTTTGGCGCATTTTAAGCACTCACGCCTGCGCCGAATACTCTTTCCCTCGTCGGTCGGCCTTGAATCGATAACCTTGCTTTCTTCGTAGGAGCAAAAAGGGCATCTCATAACAGTGTACCTCCGTATGTCCCGCGATACAAAATATTCTGACAATATAATAGCATATTTTAGTACATATAACAATATAAAACGACACCAAAGCCGAAGATTACCCCAGATTTTTAACGGAACAACAGCGCCATGTAGTCCTCCACCACGTCGGCAACCGCAATCGGTGTTACCCTTCCGCGCCGCAAGGCTGAAATAAGCTCTTCGACCAAGCCCCGGTCGGTAGAGATATCTGCAATCGTTGTATTCTCTACCCCACTCTCGGCCATCTTGGTAACTGCCACACCGTATGTAACAATAGGGCCGCCGCTCAGCTCAATCACAGCCGGGTCCAACTTCGTCTCTACTATGCCGTAGGTTAACTGCATGTCCTCCGATAACTGATGTTCGAGCTTGTCCAGAAATACTACTCCTTGCACGTTTTTTCTCTCCTTCCGTATCATAAAAGCGAATTACTTTTATTGTAACGAAAGAAAAAAGAAAATAAAAGGAAAAGCGTCCAACATTATCAAGCGTTATTCGACATTTTTCGCAAGCGCAGGTAAATTATTTTAAGAAAATTATGCCTTATGTTAACTTTTAAAGATTCCCTTGTCGAATTTTGTCGCATTATTCATTCATTTTACCTAAGTTTACTAAATTATTTAGTGAAGTGAGCAATTCGTTGTTACTATCGAAGTTTTCCCGGTACAACTCGATAATAATACTGCGATCAAACTGCAAGGTTTTTAACTTTTTTAAGAGCTTACCGATGTCCAGCGTACCTTTTCCGATAGGCAGGCAGTCCTGCTGGACGGTATGGTCGCTTAAATGCACATGGATGATGTTTTCCCCCATCGCGTCTATCATATCGTACAGGTCTTCACCCGCACGCACCGCCTGCTTGGTATCCAACACAAAAGAAACATGGCCGCCCAACGCTTCCTTCATCTGTGCTATAAACTCCGCGGAATGAGAGCGGCAGCGCACCACGTTCTCCTGCGCAACATGTACGCCATAGTTTTGGCCCAACTCGTACAGTCTTGCGTAACGTTCAAAATACTGCTGGGACGAAAAGCGACCCTCGCGTCGGTCTCCGTGAAATACAAGGATATCGCTGCCGAGCAGGCTACACACCTCAAAGTAGGGCTTATAAAGCTCCAGCGCGTCGTTAAACCGGCGCGGATAGTCGGTGAACATCATAAACGGCTCAAAGCCACTGGTAAAGGGATGTATCGATACCACCTTGGAGCCATAGGCGTCGCCCATCGCGCGCAGTTCCTTCACATAGCCCGTTTCAAGCTCCGAAAAGGTGTTAAAGAATATCTCAATCGCCTTTACGCCGTTTTTGCAGTAGTATTCAAAGGTTTTCTCGGTCTCCTGCGGGTAAAGGCAGGCGGTAGAAAGCCCGTAAAGCATCTCATCACAACCTATCCTACAGGCAGCCACTACATATGCCCGGCACACCTACATTAATACCATTATATTGCGTGATATTGTATTTGTCTAGGGTACAGGAAAAACATTCCGGGCAGCAAAAAAGCATACGGTCAACGGCAGCTTGCCTTTCACCGTATGCTCTTGTATATTTCACAGAAATCTTTAGGAGCCGAGGTATGCCTTCTGGATGGCGGAATCGTTCTTAAGGTCCGCCGCGGCACCCTCTTTTACAATCAGGCCCGTCTCCAGCACATAGGCCCTGTCGGCAATCGAAAGCGCCATGCTGGCGTTCTGCTCTACCAGCAAAACCGTAACACCGCTGTCGTTAACATCCTTGATGATTTTAAAAATCTCCTGCACCAGAATGGGCGAAAGGCCCATCGAAGGCTCATCGAGCAGCATCATCTTGGGCTTCGCCATCAAGGCGCGGCTGATGGCAAGCATCTGCTGCTCACCGCCCGAAAGGGTGCCCGCGAGCTGCGACTTTCTCTCTTTAAGGCGCGGGAAGATGGTAAACACCTTCTCGTAGTCGCTGTCTACCGCGGCTTTACCGTCTTTGCGGGTGTAGGCGCCCATCTGCAGGTTTTCCATAACCGTCAGCCCCGAGAAGATGCGCCGCCCTTCCGGCACATGAGCAAGCCCGAGCTGCAGAATGCGGTGCGGCTCGACGGTTTTCAGGTTGGTATCCATAAACGAGATGTCGCCGGCCTTGCTTTTGATCATACCGGTAACGGTCTGCAGGATGGTTGTTTTACCGGCACCGTTGGCGCCGATCAGCGTAACAATCTCGCCCTGCTTTACTTCAAAGCTCACCCCGTGAATGGCGTGGATAGAGCCGTAATATACCTGTAAATTATCAACCTTCAGCATGGTAACACCTCAATTCTCGCTATCGGCTTTGCCCAAGTAGGCAGCGATAACCCTTTCATTGTTCTTAATCTCCTCAGGCGTACCCTTTGCGATAACACTGCCGTAATCAAGAACGATGATCTTTTCGCAGATGCCCATGACAAGGTGCATATCATGCTCTATCAACAGGATGGCGATATTAAATTTATCGCGTACAAAACGGATGGTATCCATCAGTTCCTGCGTCTCGGTGCCGTTCATGCCCGCTGCGGGCTCATCCAAGAGCAGCAGCTTGGGCGAGGTGGCCAGCGCGCGCACGATCTCCAGCTTGCGCTGCTGCCCGTAAGGCAGGTTGGACGCAATGGTATCGGCCTTGTTCTCCAAACCGAAAACGGCAAGCAGCTCACGCGCCTTCTGCTCGTACTGCTCCTCCTCCTGCCAGAAAGCGGGCAGACGAAGCACGCCTTTTAAGCAGGAATACTTCATATGAACGTCAAAGCCTACCATGACGTTTTCAAGCACCGTCATATTCTTAAACAACCGGATGTTCTGAAAGGTACGCGCGATGCCGCTTTTGGTAACCAGATGGGTCTTCTGCCCCACGATGTTCTCGCCGTCGAGCGTAATCGTACCGCTGGTGGGCGAGTATACGTCGGTGAGCAGGTTAAAAACCGTGGTTTTGCCCGCGCCGTTGGGGCCGATCAAGCCGACGATCTGCGACTGCTCCACCGTGATGCGCACATCATCCAACGCCTTTAAACCGCCGAAGGTAATGCCAAGGTTACGTACTTTTAACAGTGCCATTGCTTATCCCTCCTTTGACTTGTTTTTTGCGTTCTTGTTTTTGCCTGCAAAAAGCTTGTCCAGCAGTCTGGTTAACGAAAACTCGTAAGTACCGAGCAGGCCGGAGGGCTTGAAGATCATCATGACAATGAGCAGCAGCGAGTAGATGAGCAGGCGGTAATCGGAGAATGCGCGCAGCGCCTCGGGCAGTGCGGTGAGCACCGACGCCGCGAGGATAGACCCTGTAAAGCTGCCCATACCGCCGAGCACCACCATAACCAGTATCTCGATGGAGCGCATGAAGCCGAAGTTCGACGGGTCAAGAATGGTAATATAGTGCGCGTACAGGCCGCCCGCAACCCCCGCGAAGAAGGCGGAGATGGTAAAGCCCAGTATCTTGTAGTATGTTGTATTAATGCCGCAGGACTCGGCGGCAATCTCGTCGTCGCGGATAGACTTAATGGCACGTCCCTGCCGTGAACGGATGAGTGCGAACAGGATGGCGATGACAACCACCATCACCCAGTACACCATACCGAAATAATCGTAGGTTTCGTCCGCCGGGGTTGGGATGTTTTTAAGGCCCTGCCCGCCGCCGGTAAAGCCGAGGTTTAAGATGATAACGCGGATGATCTCGCCGAAACCGAGGGTGATAATCGCTAAGTAGTCGCCGCGCAGGCGCAGCGCAGGAATACCGATGGCAATGCCAAAGACAGCTGCCACCAGCCCGCCCACCAAAAGCGAAACCAAAAAGCGGAGCACCAGCGGAATCCCCTCGGGCATATTCATGGTAAACAGCGCAGCGCCATAGGCGCCCACCGACATGAAGCCCGCATGGCCGAGCACGAGCTGGCCCAGGAAACCGGTGGAAAGGTTTAAGCTTGCCGCAAGGATGATGTTAATGCCCACCACAATAAGGATGCCGCTGTAGTAGCTGTCGATGATGCCGGTAACCATGAGCACCCTTAAAACGATAAAGAGCACCGTTACCGCGATACCGTTGATAAGATAGGAGCGTAAATTCTTCTTCATGACACCCACCCTTACACCTTTTCTTTAACGTTCTTGCCCAGTAAGCCGGACGGCTTAAACAAAAGCACAAGGATGAGGATGCCGAATACCACGGCATCGGCCAGTGTGGAGGAGATATATCCCTTCGTCAGGCTTTCGGCAATACCCATGATGACACCGCCTAAGATGGCGCCCGGGATGCTGCCGATGCCGCCGAGAACCGCTGCGATAAAGGCCTTTAAGCCCAGCATAACACCCATATAGGGGTCTACCAGCGGGTAAGACGAGCTATAGAAAACCGAGGCAACTGCCGCAAGGCCGGAGCCGAGTGCAAAGGTAATGGAAACGGTTGTATTTATGTTAATACCCATTAGCTGTGCTGCGGCGGTATCCTCCGATACGGCGCGCATCGCCTTGCCGATCTTTGTCTTCTGCACAAAGAACCAAAGCACAAACATCAGCACCAATGAGACTGTGATTGTCAGCAATGTATTTAAGCTTATGGGCTTGTCGCCGATGGTGAAGGCGACGCCGTCAAAGCTGTTGGGGAAGGGGCGCTTGTTGGACGAAAAGATTAACAGGAATACATTCTCAAGAAGCATACTCATACCGATAGCGGTGATAAGCGCCGACATTCTGGATGAGTTTCTGAGCGGCTTATACGCCACCCTTTCAATCAATACACCAAGTATTACGCAAAACAGGATGGAAAGCAGCAAGGCTACCCAGATATTCGCATGCAGTGAGGCAACGGCAATCAGCGCAACGTAGGCGCCCACCATGATAATGTCGCCGTGCGCAAAGTTAATAAGCTTGGCAATACCGTACACCATGGTGTAGCCAAGCGCAACCAGAGCATAAATGCTCCCAACCTGAAGCCCGTTAATCAGTTGGTAGATAAAGTTCATAGTCTTCCTCCTCCGGGCAAGTTAATGTGCTTTCACATCATTTTTTTCTTTATGTTATTACAGTAAAATCAGTTACAACCGTGTCCGCCGCTGGTCTTTGCGGCGGACGGCTGTAACCGAGTTAAAAAATAAGTTCGAGTGCCATACTAATTCCAATAAGAAAATATAACGTAAAAATTCTTCACAAAAGGCATAAATTTAACCTTTTGCTCGAATTTTTTCTATATTTCTAATTGAAATAAGTATTAGCCGTTACTGGGGAGTAACCTTGGAATCAAGTGTATAAGCGCCGTTTACAATCTTGACGATGGCAACGCTCTTGATAGGGTCGCCGGAGCCGTTGTAGGTAATGTGGCCGGTAACACCTTCGTAATCGGTCTCGGACATCGCCTTGATGATAGCGGCCTTATCGGTGCTGCCAGCCTTCTGGATAGCGGCAAGCAGAATCTTGGCGGAATCGTAACCCAGTGCGGCGAATGCGTTGGGGTCTTCGTTATACTTCTTCTTGTAATCGGTGAGGAACTTCTGGATAACCTCAGAGGGGTCCTGTGTGGAGTAGTGGTTACCAAAGTAAGCACCTTCAACAACGCCCACATTGCTGGCATCCAATGCGCCAATTACGCCGTCCCAACCGTCGGAGCCGAGCAGTGTAGCGGTAACGCCAACCTCTTTGGCCTGTGTGGCAATCAGCGCAACCGTATTATAGTAGGAGGGGATAAACAGTACATCGGGTGTGCTCTGGTTGATCTTGGTGAGCTGCGCCTTGAAATCGGTATCGCCCTTGCCAAAGCCCTCGTATGCCACTACCTTCCCGCCTGCAGCCTCAATCTTTGCCTTGAATGCCTCAGCGCAGCCCTTGGAGTAGTCGTCGGAGGTATCGTAAAGCACCGCGGCGTTCTTCGCGCCGAGGTTCTGAGTTGCGTAGGTAGCCATGGTCTCGCCCTGATACGGATCGAGGTAGCAGGCGCGGAACATGTTGTTGCCATAAGTGGTAACCTCAGCGGCAGTAGCGGAAGCAGAGATCATAGGCATATTGTCCTTCGCTGCCTTCTGCGCTACGCTGATGGTAGGCTTGCTGGTAACGTCACCGATGATGGCAACAACCTTCTGGCTGGAAAGCTTATTATAGGCGTTAACAGCCTTTACGGGGTCGCCTTCTTCGTCTTGTTCAATAAACTCAATTTGCTTGCCCAGAACACCGCCGGCAGCATTAATCTCTTCAATAGCAAGGTTGGCGCCTTTGCTTACCGCAGTGCCGTACACCGATACATCACCGGTAAGCGGAGCAAGCCCACCAATCTTAATGGTGTTCCCCGATGACTGCGCGCATCCGGCAAAAGTAAGCGAGGCAGTCGCACAGGCCAGTACAACTGCGAGACCTTTCTTTAAGCTCATGTGTTTGTCCTCCATTCAATATACATTTATATAATAACAGGGTAAAATCGGTATTATACCGAAGGCAAACCGACAGCGCCCTGCGATTAACCAAAATAAACCATAAAATTGCAGCCACTATGCAGGCATGGTCCAATTGATTTTCTTATTATAATCTATCCCGTTCTATTTTTCAATGCACTTTATGCGATAAAACATGCAAAATGGCTGAATTTTATCTGTATTATATAAAGAAAGCAGAGCATTTTCAAGCCCGATTATTCAGATTATGAAGGTCTCGGGTTGTCATCCTGCATATTTACCAAAATTCTCACAAAAAGCGCAGTATCCATTCAACCACAAAAACAGCGGCGCAGGCGAACACGGCCACCGTGAGCAAACTCTTTTCGCGCAGAGCAAGGATAACCGCCGCAATCAGCCCGGCGGCGGCCGACCATACCGAGGCGGTCGCGGTAAAGATGGCCGGGATGGTCATGGCCGTAAGCACCGCGTAGGGCATGTAAAACAAAAAGGACTTTACGGTTCGGTTTTGAATCTTTCTTTTAAAGATAACGAGCGGTAGCATACGGATAAGATAGGTTACCCCCGCCATCAACAGCACGTAAACCCAGAATTGCCCGTTCATTCGTTTTGCGCCTCCTCTATGGGAAAGAGTAAAGCACCGGCAACCGAGGCGATTACGGTGCTGAGGATGACGGCAAAGCCGCCCGAAACGCGGTTAAGCCCCGGCACCCACGCAAAGGCACAGCTGAGCAGCGCCGAAATGCCCGCAACCAGCCGCACGGCGCGCAGTTTTTGGGCGGGCGGCAGCACAATAGCGATGAACATGCCGTAAATGGCAATGCCAAGTGCGCTGCGTATCGCATCGGGCAGCAGGGCGCTCGCTGCGGCACCGACAAGGGTACCGATCACCCATCCTAGGTAAGGCGCCGTCATCAGCCCGTACATATACCGCCTGCCCACCTCCGCAGACTGGCGGCTCGCCACCGCAAAGATCTCATCGGTATTGCAGAACGAAATGACGAGCCTGTCGAGTATACCCACGCCGTGCAGCCTTTGAGAGAGCGAAACGGACATGAGCGCGTAACGCAGGTTGATAATAAACTGCGTGAGGACCATCTCGAAATAGGGCGCGCCCGCCGCCATGAGCGAAAGGCCCGCGAACTGCCCGGCGGAGGTGACATTGGTCATTGAAATAAAGACGGCCTGCCAAAGCTTAAGGCCCTGTGCGGAGGCCGCCATGCCGAAGGTGAAGGACACCGAAAGGTAGCCCAGCGCAATAGGGATTCCGTCTCGAAACCCCTTGCGGTAGCGATTGATAATCCTACTTTGTTCCATGGTTTGCTCCCTGATTTATAATGATGTACAAACATAAAAAAGCGACACCCTACAAACCTTTTTTGTTGAAAAGCGTCGATAAAAATAGTATGCTGATAGACGTGATTACGTCTTTGGCAATGACGATGACGCTCCGAGGGGTTTGTGTGATGAAAAGGGTTCTGTCTTTAATAAAAAATGAGATTGTTCTGGTGCTTTCGGCACTGGCAGCTGTGTGTTCGATGTTTTTTGTGCCGCCCGACTTGGGGTATATCGGGTATATTGATTTTGGCGTGCTGGTGCTGCTCTTTTGCCTGATGACCGTTATCGCGGGCATTACCAAGCTGGGCGTATTCGAGGTGCTCTCGCAGCGCCTGATCAGCAAGGCGGGCAGCCTGAAAAGGCTCACACTTGTGTTGGTGCTTATGTGCTTTTTCTTCTCGATGCTCATCACCAACGACGTGGCGCTGCTCACCTTTGTACCGTTTACCGTGATGGTGCTACGCTTTGCCGGTGAGGAGCGGCTGGTATATGTAATCACGCTGCAAACCGTTGCCGCGAACCTCGGCAGTATGCTCACCCCGATGGGCAACCCGCAAAACCTTTATCTTTACTCCTATTTTGGCTTGGGTGCGGCGGAGTTCTTTAAAATCACCCTGCCCATCGTCGGTGTCAGCGCGCTGATGCTTGTGCTCTGTACCCTGCTGATTAAAAACAGGCAGATGGAGGTCGGCTTTGCCGAAAAGGCGGTGGTACACGATAAAAAGCGCCTTGCTTTATACCTCGTACTGTTCGCTGTATGCCTGCTGGCCGTGCTGAAGCTCATTCATTACGGGGTAGCGTTTATCATTGTGCTGGCGGCCGTTCTGATTGCCGACAGAAGCCTTTTGCGGCGCGTGGATTATGCGCTGCTGCTGACCTTCGTGTGCTTCTTCCTCTTTGTGGGCAACCTCGGGCGCATCGAGGCGGTAAGAACACTGGTTTCATCGCTCATCGCCGGAAAAGAGCTGCTCTTCTCCGCTGGGCTTAGCCAGATTATCAGCAACGTGCCCACCGCGGTGATGCTCTCGGGCTTTACCCAAAACTACAAAGCACTCATTGCGGGCACCAATATCGGCGGCCTCGGCACGCTGATCGCATCGCTTGCAAGCCTGATTTCGTTTAAGCTGTACACAAAAAACAGCGGAGCAAGGCCCGCGCTGTACATGGGGGTATTCACCGGCATCAACGCCCTGTTTTTAGCCGTACTGCTGTTGTTTGGAACGGCTTTAGCCGCTTAACCGGGGCTTTGACGTGTTACCCGCCCAGCTCTTCGCCGATGGCGCCGCGCAGGATAAGGTTCGCGCGCCTATCCAGCGGGGTGGGCGACTTGTTGATAAGCACCAGCTTATCCCCTTCGTAATACTCCACCAATCCGGCGGCCGGGTATACGGCGAGCGAGGTACCGCCGACAATCAGCATATCCGCGCGGCGGATATATTCCGCGGAGCGCAGAAGGGTTTCTTGGTCAAGCCCCTCCTCATAAAGCACCACATCGGGCTTTATTACCCCGCCGCAGGTGCAGTGAGGTACCCCTTCGCTGTTCACGATGGCCGAAACATCATACTGCCTGCCGCAGGCCATACAATAGTTGCGGTGTACCGAGCCGTGCAGTTCCAGCACCTGCTTGCTGTCGGCCATCTGGTGCAGCCCGTCGATATTCTGGGTGATAACCGCCTTAAGCTTGCCCTGCTGCTCCAGCCTTGTGAGCATAAGGTGGGCTTTGTTGGGCTGGGCGTGCAGGCAGAGCATCTTATCGCGGTAAAAGTCGTAAAACTCGGCGGGATGCCTGTCGAAGAAGCTGCGGCTGAGCATGGTTTCGGGCGGATAACGGTATTTTTGCCGGTATAGCCCGTCTGGGCTTCTAAAATCGGGGATACCGCTTTCGGTAGACACACCCGCCCCGCCGAAAAATACGATGTTTTCACTCGCGTCAACCAGTTTTTTAAGCTCGCTGTTCATTCAGCAATCCCCCCTGCCCTTTTAGTATAACAACAGCCAGATTAAAGGCACCGTAACAAAGCCAATACATATTTTACCCCTTCACGCCTCCGGATGCAAGCGCGTATCAGCAAAGCCGCCGCTCAAGGTTTGAGCGGCGGCTTATTTTAGCTGTCGCGGTGAAAGACCTCGTAATGGTCTTTACCGTGCTCTTTGGCGTAGTACAGCGCCTGATCGGCCTCGTCCACCATCGCATCATAGGTAGTACCCGCCTGCGTGCTGAACGAGATGCCGATGCTGCCCGATATCTTGTAGCTTCCGTTTTCGCCGATATAGGCGTTGCGGAAGATGGCACAGATCTGCTCAGCCTTATCGAAAACGAACCGCTTGGTACGGACATTCTTTAAAAAGACGATAAACTCGTCGCCGCCCACGCGCCCGACAATATCCGATTCGCGGAACGGCTTTTTGAGCCTCGCGGCGATCTCGGTGATGACCTTATCGCCGAACAGGTGCCCGAGGTTGTCGTTGACCGCCTTGAAGTTATCGATGTCGATAAACAACAGCGCGTGCATCCCGTTGCCGCCGTACTGCCTCAGATGCTCTGAAACGAGGCTGCGGACCGTTGTTTTATTGTACAGCCCGGTAAGCGGGTCGCGCTGCGTAAGGTCTTCCAAGTGCTCCATCTGCTTTTTTTCGGCATCGATGTCAGTGATTTTGCTGATGGTTTTTACGGGCAGGCCGGATTCGTCCCGTATAATGTGGTTGCTGATGCTAAACCAAACAAAATTGCCGTCCGCCGTTCGGATACGCAGATCGCCCGCGATGCTGTTTGCCCCGTCGCGCGACTGCTGCTGCATCTGTATCAGCACCCCGAGGTCATTGGGATGCACCATTTCGCTTGGGAACGGCATGCAGGGATCATCGTATACCTTCGGCACAAAGCCGAATTTCTCTTTAAAATTCGGTGTGAAGAAAACGGTACCGTCCATGCTGTTACTTTCAAGGACAATCGAGTTGCTCTCCTCCACCAGAATGCGATAGCGCTCCTCGCTGATGCGCATCTGCTCCTCGCTGCTTTTAAAACGCGTAACATCGAGCAGCACCACGTAGAACCACTCGTTGCCGTCCTTGTCGGTTACAATCCGGCCGCTGTCATACACCCAGCGGATTTTTCCGGAGGCGTCTATAATACGGTACTGGATTTTGCGCTTGCCGTTTTGGGCGAGCTGCTTCGCAATCTCGGCAATCACCCGCTCGCGGTCTTCGATATAGATCATGTTTACGAAGCTGTTGTCAAAGACGCGGCGGAAGGTTTCAAGGCTGTAACCATAGATATGCAGCAGCCCATCGCTTAAAAAGCCGAGTGTCTGCCGTTCGTCGTTGCGGTAGCGGAACACCCCGCCCGGCACGTTATTGGTAAGCGCCTCGAATTCCTGACGGCTTCTGCGCATGTTGGCGCTTTTTTTGTATACAAACGAAAAGATATATAGCACGATGGCT
This sequence comes from Bacillota bacterium, assembly GCA_023391875.1. Classification (GTDB taxonomy): domain Bacteria; phylum Bacillota; class Clostridia; order Oscillospirales; family Ruminococcaceae; genus Acetanaerobacterium. The sequence continues at coordinate 205,861 of JAEWAB010000005.1, forward strand.
GCCGCTACCAGTATCAGCTTGAGCAGAAGCATCACCAAGCTTTGAAGCGCTTCAGACGACAGGGCCGCATACTCGGAGGGCACTACTGTAATCAATGTCCACCCATTAAGCTCAACCGGCATATGTGCGGCGTAAAAGCTTTGGCCCGCTCGCGTATAAGCAATAAAGCCAGGTTTTTCGGTTGCGGTTTGAAGTATTAACTGCTCGGTGCTCATCCCTTTTTTAACAACCGATTGCCGCAAAAGGGTGTAGAAGTTTTTATATTCCGCCACACGGCCACACGAAAGCAAGGCCTCACCGTCATCCTGTATAATCCATGAGGATGCGTCGGGGCCGTAATCCTTGATAAAATCGTAGAGTATTCCTTCAAAAAAATTGCTGTGATAGTAGCAGGAGATCACACCCACGAACTCTCTGTCACGGTATACCGGCATAGAGTAGACCATGCTGCGTGCACCGGTAATGGTATCGTAGAGGCTGGATACCGTCTTCTCCCCCGATTTTGCCGCAAGGAAATAACCCTTGAGGGAGACATCCTGCACGATGCTGTCGCTCCGATAGGCCTTTCCCGTTTCGTCCGCTACCTCAAGGGCATAAAAATCCTTACCGGAAACAAGCTTTTTAAGCCCTGCCAAAACGTCATCATCCGTAATGCTTGCATCGGTACCGATGAAGGAGGCAATAGTCTCCAGTAAATAGAAGGTGTCTTCTTCTTTTCGTTTTATGGTCTTAATGGCAAGCGACATATCATCGCTTAAAGCTGTGTTGATGTTTGTACTGCTGCTGACGATGTTTTCAAGCTCCGGCAAAGAGGCGGTAACCATTACAAAAACCAGCGTTAAAAGAACGGCGGTTTTTAAAATCGCGCCCCTATAAGCCTTTAGCGGAAATCTATTTTTCATCCAAATTCATTCCTTTACAGAATATACCCCTATGGGGTACTCTGTGCGGCGCTATGCCCGGAATTAGTCTTTGACGGCTATCTTTAATTGTCTGTACATATTACCTGATTATATGCCAGCATCTCAAACTGTGAAACCGGCATGGGCTTTGCAAAATAATAGCCCTGCACCATATCACAGTCGATTCCCTTTAAGAAATCGACCTGTTCCTTCGTCTCAATACCCTCCGCGACGGCCTTCATCTCCAGATCGCGCACGATATGAATCGCGTTGGCGGCCACCTTTCGGCTGCGGTCGGCCTTATCGGTTTCGGTAAACATCATACGGTCAAGCTTAATGATATCCACCGGCAGCATGTTGAGCAGGTTAAGCGACGAATAGCCGGAGCCAAAGTCATCCATCGATAGTTTAAACCCTTTATCTTTTAGCTTCTCCATTACGTCAATGATTTGTTGGGTATCTTCAAAAAAGGCGGTTTCGGTAAGCTCAATCTCGATGAGTTCAGCGGGAACACCATGGCGGCTTAACATTTTTTCGAGGTCTTCGACAAACCCCTGCTGGCGGACATGAAGGCGCGACATATTTACCGCAATGGGCAGCGGCGTTAGTCCCTCGCTTGCCCAATTGCTCAGGATGCTGCACACCTTTTCATAGACATAGCAGTCAAGCTTTAGCAAAAAGCCGTTGTGCTCAAAGATGGGAATAAAGCGGTTGGGGGTTAAAAAGCCTAAGGTCGGGTGATGCCAGCGTATCAGCGCTTCCGCCCCCGCGATCCTTTCGGATTTAAGATCGTACTTCGGCTGCAGGTAAACCTCAAACTCGTTGTTTTCAAGCGCCTTGTACATCGAGGCTTCAATCTCCTGCGTTTCAATAACCTTTTGGCGCAGGGCATCGTCGTAGAAAAAGATGGCGGTGTCATACAATTCTTTGACATTCTGCTTCGCCATCTGGGCATTCTCGTGGCAATAGTCAAGCGGCAACTCACGGTTTACAACCACATAGACGCCGCAGGCGAAGTTTAGCTGAATCTGGTTCCCGCTGTTGGGTACGCAGAAAAACTTCATGCCCTCAAAAAGTCTCTCCAGCCGCCCTCTGAGCTGCTCCTCACCGTCAAACCGCAAAAGTGCCGCGAAGTTATCGTCCGACGCACGGGCAAAGGTTTCGTCCTCGCCTACAAAATCGGATAACTGCTGTGAAACATAGAGCAGCAGATTATTGCCTTCTTTAAAGCCGTAGGTGTTGTTAATGGCCTTAAAGCGGTTAATGTCAAACAGTACAAAGGCATAGCGCTGGTTCTTGGCCAAAAGTGCCGCGGCCTTTTTTTGAAAAGCGGTATAGTTTTGGTTGCCGGTAAGGCTGTCGATATAGGCTAAACGCATGAGCTGCTCTTTGCTGCGATACCTTGTTACAAAGAAGATGATTAAGAGTGCAACAAAGCCAACTCCCGCAACATAGCCCATTGCCACAAGGTTTTGGGAACGGGATAAAAATTTAAGCGGCTGCGGAAGATTGGCCGCATGACCGCCGTGGGTGGTCTTAATGGTACTGATAAAGGGCGCCCGGTTACGAAGAAACGCACCCGATACGCCGCCCTGCGCAGCAAAACCGGATACGTTTATTTTGTCGGAATACATGCGGGCAATTCCGGATAATTGACGCGTACTTGCATTTGCCCTATTTGCATAACCATATGCAAAGCTGAATATGTTCAGCAACACCAAGCAAGTAGCCGCAACTATTGTGGTAGCAAGTATTATTACCAGCGCTGTCCATTTAGAATTTAGCTTAAATTTGGGCTTCGCCGTTGATTTCATCATGTTGTCATCCTTTAATCTGGCCGCCTGCTTTCTGCGTTAATGAGTCAAGAGACCGAATTGTGGTAATATGGTGCATAAAATCACAAAGACAGAAAATATGGTTTGCCACAGTGCGTGCTTTCAATATACCACATTTTATTATAAAAAACAACCAATCACGATAGAATGTGACGCCAAAAGTACTCTTAATTTTTATACATTTTGTGTTGCAATATATACAACAAATGCCACAATAATGCCTTTTTATGCAAAAAGAGGGGGCCTGCGCAATACGTAGCTCCCTCTGAAGGCATGTGGATGCAATGGTTGAAATGGTAGCTTGGCTAAGCAACTCTATAATATTCTTCTACCCCGCCTTTGGCGAGAAGCGGCAACGCTTTGCGTTGCCGCAGAATAGGTATAATACGGTAATTCGGCGGCTAAAGCCTAAAATGGGGACAAATCCCATTTTAAATGGAATTTTGTATAAACCGCCAGCTGTCGGCGCACATATCATCGATGTTTTTTTCGGCTTCCCACCCGAGCAGCGCCTTGGCCTTAACGGTATCGGCATAACAGGTGGCAATATCACCCGGGCGGCGCGGGGCAAAGTTTAATGGAATATCGCGCCCGCTCGCCTTTTTGTAAGCGGTTACAATCTCGAGCACGCTGCTGCCCTTGCCGGTGCCAAGGTTGATGGCCTCGCTCCCCTTGTGCTTTAAGGCGTAGTTGAGCGCACTTAAATGCCCGCGCGCGAGGTCTACCACATGGATATAGTCGCGCACGCCGGTACCGTCGGGGGTATCGTAGTCGTTGCCAAACACATTAAGGCAGGGCAGCTTGCCGACGGCAACCTGTGAAACGTAAGGCAACAGGTTGTTGGGGATGCCGTTGGGGTTTTCGCCGATCAGCCCGCTCTCGTGCGCGCCGATGGGGTTAAAATAGCGCAGCAATATGGCGCTCCAGTCCTTATCCGAGGCCGCGAGGTCTATGAGGATGCGCTCGATGGCCACCTTGGTGTAGCCGTAGGGGTTGGTGGCGGAGGTGGGGTATTCCTCTTTAAACGGAACGGTATTATTCATACCATATACCGTGGCGGAGGATGAGAACACGATCGTCTTGCAGAGTGCCTCGCGCATCACCTCGCATAGCGCGATGGTGCCCGCGATGTTGTTGTCGTAGTATTCCAGTGGCTTAGCCACCGACTCGCCAACGGCCTTCAGCCCCGCAAAATGAATGACGGCCTGAATGGCATTTTCGTGAAAGATGCGGCGCATCGCGTCTTTGTCGCGGATATCAGCATTGTAAAACGCAATCTCGTTTGTTTTGCCGGTGATTTGGCGGATGCGGTCGATGACATCCTCCTTCGCGTTGCTGAGGTTATCGGCCACAACCACCTCATAGCCCGCATTAAGCAGCTCCACACAGGTATGGCTGCCGATAAACCCGGCGCCGCCTGTAACAAGAATCTTCATATTCAGTCACTTTCCTTTCTGAAAAAGGTATTGGGTATTCGGCTCACCGTGCCTGCTTGCACTTCGTAAGATAAGCCGCATACGCGCTTCTTAGCTCCCCGGCGGTCTCCTCCGGGCAGGTGGGGTTGCAGTGCGCCCAGACGCCGGTCTCGCTGGAGGCGTTGAACTTCTGCTTTTCGGCCGAACGCATCGGCGGGAAAAACTCAATGTGAAAGTGGTAGTCCTCCGCATAATCGCCGCTGTTGACGGGCGCGTTGTGCATACACATCATATAGGGGAACGGGTAGCCGAACAGGCTGTCGAGCATGCCGACCGTCTGCTTGAAGGTAACGGCGAGCGCCCTGCGCTCCTCGGCATTTAACTCAGTGATGTACGGCTTATGGCGGTTGGAGACAATATAAACGCCGTAGGGGTACTCGGTGAAAAACGGCAGGAACACCGTGAAATGCTCGTTTGTAAAGATAATACGCCTATCCGCCTCACGCTCGTTTTGGAGCATATCGCAGAAGATACACTTGCCCGTATTGCTATAATATTCTTTTGCGGAGGAGGTTTCAAGCATTATTTTTTTTGGGATGAACGGATAGCCGTAGATCTGCCCGTGGGGATGCGGCATGGTAACACCCACCACATCGCCTCGGTTTTCGAAGATAAAGCAGTATTTAATCTTTTCGTCGGCGCGCATCGCCTCAAACCGCTCGCACCAGAGGTCCACAAGCTTTGCCACATGCGCGTCGCTCAGTTCCGGCACGGTGGTGGTGTGCCCTGAGGAATAGAGCACCACTTCGCATTTTCCATAAGACGGGGCAACCTTAAAGAAATCGTTTGCCACGTCGTCGGGTACGGGCGGGTTTTGCGAAAGGGCGGGAAAGTCGTTATCGTATTTATAAACATCAAACGCGTCGGGTACCTTGCCCGAGCCGGGGCAAAAGGGGCACCAGTCCTTGGGCATCTGGGGCCGTGCCTGACGGTTGGACGCTATCATCACCCAATCCTGTGTGAGCGGGTGCCATCTGAGTTCTGCCATGGAATAATACTCCTTCAATATATTGTTTAAGACATTCGCGCATTTATACCATCTCGGGCGAGACGCGCACCCCGCCTGCTGGCCTGACGGAGAGTACATAACAGCTGCCCTCGCCCATCGCGGCCTCAATCTCCCGCTTATACTGTGCTAACAGCTTAAGCGGCACAAAGGCCTGGATGGTGCCCGCAAAGCCGCCACCGTGCACGCGATAAGCACCTTTGCCCGCCAGCACGCGCTCGCTTACCGCAAGCGCCACCGAAACCCCCTGTTCGGCGGGGTTGATGCAGGAAAACACGTTTTGTAGGTACATGTAAGAGGAGTGGCCGGATTCAATGATAAGCCGCTTAAAAGCCTCAAAATCGTTCTGATTAAGCGCCGCTATCTGCCGCAGCACGCGCGCGTTGTCGCCGAAAAAGTGGATAGCGCGCAGAATTGCCCGGTCGCTTACCTGCCCGCGAAGGGAGCCGAGCGCATGATAAAACTCGGCCTCGTTCACCTCCGAGAGGTATTCTTTGTGAAAATGCGCCGCTACAGACTTCATCTCGACGGGGATAGCGGCGTAATCCGGCGTGAGGTCGGCGTGGTTTCCGCCCGTATTTACAATACACAGCGCATGGCCCGAAGCGGCAAAGTCGAAGCCGAGCTTCTCCACCTTTGGCAGCGAAGGGTCTTTAAAATCGATGGCTACAAAGCCGCCCACCGCCGAGGCGGTTTGGTCCATCAGCCCGCAGGGCTTGCCAAAAAAGCTGTTCTCAGCGTACTGGCCCACCTGCGCTATTCGCACGGGGGAAACGCTGCCGTCGTTGTACAGGTGGCTGAGGATAGTACCCATCAGCACCTCAAACGCGGCGGAGGACGAAAGCCCCGAGCCCTTGAGCACATTGGAGGTGGTGTAGGCGTCAAACCCGCCGACGGTGTACCCTAACTGCGCAAAGCGCGCCGCAACGCCGCGGATAAGGGCCGCGGCCTGGTTGTATTCACGCTCAACGGGGGTCAGGCAGTCGAGGTGAACGACATCCATCTCGTAGCCCTCGCTCTTAACGCGGATGACATTGTCGCTGTTTTTCGCCGCCACCGCGATGACATCGAGGTTTACGGCAGCCGCGAGCACCCGCCCGTGCTGGTGGTCGGTGTGGTTGCCGCCAATCTCGGTTCGGCCCGGCGCGCTGAACAGCTCGGCCTCCCTGCCCTGCCCGAACAGGGCTTCAAAGGTATCCGCCGCCTCGGTATAACGCGCTTTCTGCCGTGCAACGCCTTCCGCGTTTGCGCAGTACATGTACGCAAAGGCATCATCAAAGGCCGAGCCCGCGAGCTGCGTCTTTAACTCTTTGGTAAGCATAAACATCCCCCTGTTTTACTTCTAGCATTTTTTTAAGAATCTGTCATTTCATCCTGATTACAAGTAAGCAATTACTGTTAACTATAGCTTAATTCAGCGGGTATGCTTTTACAATCCCCTATATAATCATTTTTATGGATTTTTGTTGTATAGGATGATAAGTGAAATTGGCTCTTTTCGGCTATGGTCACTTATGGTAAAATGCAGTTAATCAATTACTTCATTTTCTATGTGCGTAACTGCATAACAACTATGGGAAGGATGAGACAAATGGAAGCATGTGAGATTAAGGAGGTTCGGCAAAACGAGCTGGAAGCCTGCGCCGAGGTCATACGCCAGAGCTTTGGGACGGTGGCGCGCGATTTTGGCCTTACCCTTGAAAACTGCCCCACCAACGGTGCGTTTATCAAGGTAGAACGGCTCTTCGCCGAGCGGGAGAAAGGCAACCGTATGTATGCGCTGTACACCATGGGTAAGCTGACTGGATTTTTGGAGCTGGAGAAGCTGGGGGAGCGTCTATACGCGATTGAAAAGCTCGCGGTACTGCCCGAGCACCGTCACAACGGTTACGGCAAGCTGCTGCTCGCTTATGCAAAGCAGCAGGCAGCCGCCCTTGGCGGGGAAAAGATCAGCATCGCGATTATTGAAGAAAACACCGTGTTAAAGGGCTGGTATATCGCGAACGGGTTTATCCCCACAGGCACCAAGGTATTTGCGCACCTGCCTTTTACGGTTGGGTTTCTCGAATGCCCTCTGGCGGGTAATAAATGCATTTGAAGGTTTCCTAAGGAACAAAAACAGCCGGTGGCCGTACAAAAACGGGGGCACCGGCTATAACTTTTATTCCGAATTTATTCGTTCGGCTTCTGTTCTTTTTCGCTCATGTTTTTGCGGTAAATGAGATAGCTTTCAAGGATAATGGTGGCGGCTACCTCGTCGATGACCGCCTTGCGCTTTTTGCCGCGCACATTGGTTTCGTTTAAATAATGGGTCGCCGAAACGGTGGTGTTGCGTTCATCCCACAGCTCTACGGGGACGTTCACCATGCTTTTAAGGCGCTCGGCGAAGTCGGCGCACTTCTGGGCGCGGGGGCCAACGCTGCCGTTCATGTTCTTGGGGTAGCCCACCACAATCATGGCCACGTCGTATTCTCTGGCGGCAATCGCCACCTTTTGCAGCACGAGCGCAAAGCTTTTTTCATGTATTACGCCAATCGGCTCGGCCAAATACTCGGTGCGGTCGCACACCGCAAGGCCGGTGCGCGCGTCACCGAAATCCACCGCCATAATCTTCATCTGATTTTCTCCTTCTAGGTATATAGGCCGGGAATGTCCTTTATGGTTTCAGCTCCCATTTGCCGTGCTCCAGCTGCTCGGGGGTAAGGTGGGAGGCGTCGTTGAGCGTTACAACGAACGGCAGCCCGCTTTCGGTAAAGCGGAGATGCGTCACCGCCGTATTCACGCACACCGGCGCGCGATGAATCCCCTCCGGCCCGTAGCCGAGCGCGTACGCGAGATAGTTTTGCAAGGCACAGCCGTGCGATACCACCACCACGCGCCCGCCCTTATTCTGCCCCACGATACGGCCGAGCGCTGTTGCCATGCGCTCGTAAACCTGCATCATGCTCTCGCCGCCCGGGGTGGTAAACAGGTGCGGGGTCGTCATAAAATGCTGCACCGCATCGGGGTACTGCTTGTACAGCTCGGCAAAAGGGATGCCCTCCATCTCGCCGACGTCTATCTCGATGATATCCTCATCAATCACCAGTTCCCTGCCCTGATGAAGGTTGATGGCCTGCGCCGTCTTTCTGGCACGCAGCAGGGGGCTGGTATAAACTCTATCGAACTCAATATCCTTAAAACGCTTGGTCAGCTGCACCAACTGCTTTTCGCCCTCTTCGGTGATATCCGCGTCGGTGCGACCCTGAAAGGTTCGGCTTTTGTTGCCGCCCGTCTGCGCGTGGCGTACCAGATATAACTCTGTCATTTTAAGATCCATGCCCTCTCTTTTGGGCCTTACGCCCAAAAGAGAGGGCATAAAACCAAATTTAAAAAATGCCGGTGCCGCATAGCGGCAGGAAGGGCTTGCTGACAGGCAGTTTTTCGACGGTTGAAAGAAAATCTTTCAACCTATCATGCCTTTCAGAACATCAGTCCATAAAATGCGGCGCAACGGTTCATCCACACGGTAACAATCATTCGTTTAAACCATTATTACCACGGCTGAACCTGCCCTACCATAGAGTTTATATCCTCAATGCCGTTATCGTCAAGATATTTCTCAAGGCCTTTCACAATCTTGACGGGTGCGTAGGGGTCGGTAAAAAGCGCCGCGCCCACCTGTACGGCGGAGGCGCCCGCCAGCATCATCTCGGCGGCATCCTGCCAGGTGGCAATGCCGCCCATGCCCACAACGGGAATCTTCACGCGGTTGGCCACCTGCCACACCATGCGCACCGCCACCGGAAAGATGGCCGGGCCGCTTAAGCCGCCCACATTATTTTTAAGGATGGGGCGGCGGGTTTTAAGGTCGATGCGCATACCGAGCAGCGTGTTGATGAGCGACACCGCATCGGCGCCCTCGGCCTCCACGGCCTGCGCGATGGCGGCAATATTGGTGACATTGGGGGTGAGCTTGACCATAAGCGGGGTATGCTTGAGCACCGGCCTCACGGCGCGCACCACCGAGGCGGCGCTTTCACAGCTGGTGCCAAACGATGCGCCGCCCTCCTTGACGTTGGGGCAGGAGATGTTCAGCTCGATCATCTGCACGCCACTCTCGTCCAGCCGCTCGCAGATACTGCGGTAATCGTCTATCGTGCTACCCGCGACATTGGCGATGAGCACGGTGTCTTTATCCTTTAAATAAGGCAGTTCATTCTGCAAAAAGGCCCCCACGCCGGGGTTTTGCAGCCCAACCGAGTTGAGCATGCCGGAGGGGGTCTCCGCCACACGGGGCGGCGGGTTGCCCATGCGGGGGGCGGGGGTCATGCCCTTGAGCGATACGCCGCCGAGTGATGAAAGCGGGTAAAGGCACTCGTACTCCCGGCCAAAGCCGTAGGTACCGGAGGCTGCAATCACGGGGTTTTTAAAGGGTACGCCCGCTATAGTTACCGCAAGATTACTCATCAAAAACCACCTCCTCGGCCTCAAACACGGGGCCGTTTTTGCATACATGGCTGTAGGATTCTATACCATTCTTTGTTGTTTTGCAGGCGCAGCCAAGGCAGGCACCCACGCCGCAGGCCATACGCTCCTCCAGCGAAAGCTGGCAGCGAACCCCCTGCTCTTTGGCGAGGGCAGCTACCGCTTTGAGCATCGGCTTGGGGCCGCAGGCGTAGAGGATGTCCGGCTTCTCGGCATGAAGCTGCTCTTTAAGCAGCTCGGTGACAAAGCCCTTGCGCCCCATGCTGCCGTCGTCGGTGCAAAGGTGCACCCCGCAGCCGCAGGCGGCAAAATCCTGCTGCAGAATCACAGCCCCCGCGCTACGGAAGCCGAGCACGGCGCGCGCGTTGTAGCCGTAGTACTTTGCAACCTCCAGCAGCGGCGGCACACCGATGCCCCCGCCGATGACAATGGCCTTTTTGTCCCGTTCCAGCAAGGTAAAGCCGTTGCCGATTGGGGCCATGACGTCTATCTCATCCCCTGTTTTCAGCGTTGCCAGCACCTTGGTGCCCTCGCCGCGAATATCGAACACCACGCGGATGGCGCCCTCTTGCGGCAGCACCTCGCAGATAGAAATCGGCCTGCGCAGCGAAAAGCCGGGCACGCGCAGGTGGGCGAACTGCCCCGCTTTGGCAAGGGCGGCTATTTCATTGCAGGCAATTACGAAACTGTAGGTGGTTTCGGCAATCCGCTCACAGCGTGTAAGGGTATAGGTTCCCTGACGGTAGTTCATCGTTGGTCATACCTTTCCGGCCTTATGAACATAGCATAAAGCGTAATCAAAGTAGTGGTTCTCTTCGAAAAGGCGGGCGGGGTTTGCCCCGTCCGCCAAAAAAGCTTAAATCTTCGTGATATCCACCATGTCTACATCGTTGATGGTGCTCTCCATCTCCAGGCAATCGAGCAGGGCACGCGCCGTATCGATGGAGGTGAGGCAGGCAATCGAGCGCTCCACCGCCTTGCGGCGAAGCTTTACGCCCTCGTCCTGCGGCTTCCTACCCTTGGCGGAGGTGGACATCACATAGTCTATCTTGCCGCTTTCCAGCAGCGAGATCACGTTGGGTTTATCCTCGCCCGCCTTGCGCACGGCGTTTGCCGCCACCATGTTCTGGTTGAGCTTAAGGGCGGTACCCGCCGTGGCGTAGATATCAAACCCAAGCTTGGCAAAACGGTCGGCTACCGAGATAACCTCTTCCTTATCGCTGTCGCGCACCGAGAAGAGCACGCCGCCGCGGTTTTTCATATTGTAACCCGCGGCCACTAAGCCCTTAAGCAGCGCGTGCTCGAAGGTTTTGGCAATGCCCAGCACCTCGCCGGTGCTCTTCATCTCGGGGCCGAGGTGGGTGTCTACGTCGTGAAGCTTCTCAAAGCTGAACACCGGCACCTTCACTGCCACATAATCCGCCGCTGGGTAAAGCCCGGTGCCAAGGCCGAAATCGGTGAGCCTTTTGCCCAGCATGATCTGGGTGGCCATATCCACCATCGGCACACCGGTTACTTTGCTGATGTAGGGCACGGTACGGGAGGAACGGGGGTTCACCTCGATGACATACACCATGTCGTTGTACACCACGTACTGCACGTTCACAAGGCCGATAACCTTCAGCTCGCATGCCAGCTTGCCGGTGTACTCGATGATGGTGTTTTTGATGCGCTTGGAGAGATGCTGGCAGGGGTAAACCGAGATCGAGTCGCCCGAATGCACGCCCGCGCGCTCGATATGCTCCATGATGCCGGGGATGAGGAAGTTCTCACCGTCGCAGATGGCGTCTACCTCCACCTCGGTACCCATCATGTACTTATCGATGAGCACGGGGTTTTCAAGCTTGGTGGCGGTGATGATGTCCATGTATTCCAGAACATCCTTCTCGCCGTAGGCGATGATCATGTTCTGGCCGCCCAGCACGTAGGAGGGGCGCAGTAAAACGGGATAGCCAAGCCGCTGGGCCGCCGCCAAAGCGTCATCCATATTGAGCACGGTACAGCCCGCAGGCCGGCGCAGATGGATGCGCTCCAATATCTCGTCAAAGCGCTTGCGGTCCTCCGCCGCATCGATGTTATCGGCGCTTGTGCCCAGGATGTTGATCCCCTGGCTGTGAAGAAATCCGGTGAGCTTGATGGCCGTCTGCCCGCCGAAGGCCACCACCACCCCCATTGGCTTTTCCGTACGAAGAACGCCCATCACGTCTTCCGGGGTGAGGGGCTCAAAGTACAGCCGGTCTGCGGTGTCAAAGTCGGTGGATACGGTCTCTGGGTTATTGTTGATGAGCACCACGTCATAGCCGTGCTGCTTAAGCGTCCATACGCAGTGGACCGAGGCGTAGTCGAACTCAATGCCCTGGCCGATGCGGATAGGGCCGGAGCCCAGCACCACCACGCAAGGCTTTTTGCCGCCCCGCTTTTGGATGAACTCCTCCGCCTCGTTCTGCTCGTCATAAGTGGCGTAGAAATAAGGCGTCTGTGCCTCGAATTCCGCGGCACACGTATCCACCATCTTGTACACGGGGAGCCGGGGGTTATTAATGTCACAACCGCTGAGGCGGCTAATGGCCTTGTCGGGGTAGCCGTACTTTTTCGCCTGAAGATATAGTTCTTCAGTCAAGTTCCCTGCTGCCAGCCGCTTTTCCATGTCCAGCAGGGTTTTGACCTTGCTTAAGAAGAACAGGTCGATTTGAGTAAGGTTATTCAATTTCTCCAAGGAAACGCCGCGGTCCATTGCCTCATAGAGCGCGAAGAGCCGCTCGTCGGTGCATTCGCCGATAAAGGCCATCAGCTCTTCTTTGGACAGGCGGGCAAGCTTCTTCATGCGCAAGGTGTCCTGGGAGATCTCCGCGCCGCGCACAGCCTTCATCAGCGCCTGCTCAAAGCAGGTCCCGATGGCCATCACTTCGCCGGTCGCCTTCATCTGCGTACCAAGGGTTCGCCGCCCGTACACGAATTTATCAAAGGGCCACTTGGGCAGCTTCACCACCACATAATCCAGGGCTGGCTCAAAGCAGGCGCAAGTCTTGCCCGTAACGGCATTCTTGATCTCGTCCAGCGTGTAGCCGATGGCGATCTGTGCAGACACTTTGGCAATGGGATACCCTGTCGCCTTGGAGGCCAGTGCGGAGGAGCGGGAGACGCGGGGGTTCACCTCAATCACAGCATAGTCGAAGCTATCAGTCTTCAGCGCGAACTGCACGTTGCAGCCGCCCTCCACCTTCAGCGCGCTGATGATGTCCAGCGCTGCCCGGCGCAGCATTTGAAACTCCTTGTCGGCAAGGGTCAATGCCGGGGCGGCCACGATGCTGTCACCTGTGTGGACGCCCACAGGGTCGAAGTTTTCCATGCTGCATACGGACACCACGTTGCCAATGGCGTCCCGCATGACTTCAAACTCGATTTCCTTCCAGCCGGAGATGCATTTTTCCACCAGGATCTGCCCGATGGGCGACATGCGCAGCCCGTTTTGGGCAATTTCTAAAAGCGCCTTTTCATCCGCCGCAATGCCGCCGCCGCTGCCGCCCAGGGTGTAGGCGGGGCGAACGATCACGGGATAGCCGATCTCGACGGCGAAAGCCAAAGCCGCCTTTACATCCGTGACCACTTGGGAGGGGATCACCGGCTGACCGATTTCGATCATGGTATCCTTGAACTGCTGCCGGTCCTCCGCCTTTTCGATGGTATCCCGATTGGCGCCCAGGAGTTTCACCCCATGGGCCAATAAAAAGCCTTCCTTGTCCAGTTGCATGGAAAGGGTCAGCCCGCTCTGCCCGCCCAGAGTGGAAAGCAGGCTGTCTGGCTTTTCTTTCACGATGATGCGCCGCATGGTTTCTAGCGTAAGCGGCTCGATATAGACCTTGGTGGCCATGGCCTGGTCGGTCATGATGGTGGCAGGGTTGGGGTTTACAAGAATGACTTCCAGCCCGGCTTCTTTCAGTGCACGGCAGGCCTGGGATCCGGCGTAGTCAAACTCCGCCGCCTGGCCGATGACGATGGGTCCGGAGCCGATGATCAACACCCTTTTGATATCAGGATTCAGCGGCATATTATTGATTTCCTCCCATCAGCGCCATGAAGCGGTTGAACAAAAAGCGGGTATCCAGCGGGCCGCAGGAGGCCTCGGGGTGGAATTGCACGGAGAAGGCCGGTATATCAAGATAATCGATGCCCTCACAGGTGAAGTCGTTCCCATTTTCATACCGCAGGCGGCTCCCCGAAGGAAGTCTGTTAAGACAAACGGCATAGCCATGGTTCTGACTTGACATGTACATCTGCCCGGTTATAAGGTCCTTCACCGGCTGGTTGCCGCCCCGGTGGCCATACTTCAGCTTTTCTGTCTGCCCGCCGCGAGCCAAGGCAAGAAGCTGATGTCCAAGACAGATGCCGAAGATGGGGACACGGGCTTCACAGAGCTTTTGCAGTTCCGAAATAATTCCTGTATTATCCGCAGGATCCCCAGGCCCATTGGAGAGCATCACCCCATCAGGATGGAAGGCAAGGATTTCTTCCGTCTTCGTCCCTGCCGGGACAGTGATCACTTCACAGCCTCTTTGAAGCAGGTTCTTCCCGATGCTGCTCTTAGCCCCAAAATCCATCAGTACCACACGGCGGGAAGGATTATCGGGCGTTTCGGTGATCATATCCTGGCAGCTCACATCCGCAACGCGTGGCGCGGGCCAGGTCTTCATTTCTTGAATCATCGGCTCTATGTCATGCGGCAGTTCATGCAGGAGCCGGGCGTTCATCACGCCCCTTTCACGGATCACTTTCGTCAGCGCCCGGGTGTCCAGATCGTATAGGCCCGGTATGCCCACGTCCGTAAGGAACGCATCCAGCGTACCCTGGCAGCGGAAATTGCTTGGAGCCCCGCAATGCTCCCTCACAATATAGGCTGAAAGCCTTGGACCCATGCTTTCAAAATCTTCGGCGATCACCCCGTAATTGCCGATCATGGGGAAGGTTTGTACCACCATCTGGCCGTAGTAGCTGGGATCGGTGAGCGTCTCCAAATACCCTACCATGTTGGTGGTAAACACCAGCTCCCCCGCCGCCTCTTTTTTCGCGCCGAAGGTTTTCCCCTCAAACACCTGCCCGTTCTCTAGCAGCAGAAATCCTTTGCCCATACGCTTCCCGCCTTTACGCGCCCCATTCGGGGATTTGCATTATTATACATCCCGATTAATATATATTCAATACCCCTTCAAATTATTTTCCTGCGGAACTTCAAACAAAAAGCCGCCGGTAAGAACCGGCGGCTGTGGATTATGCATGCAATTCATGATCTTGCAGCGCAAATCGCCAGATGGCTTTTGCCACCCCGGCGTTCTCATTATCGTCCGTTTCAAATTCTGAGGCTGCCCGGGCGCCGAGAGTGGCGTTGCCCATGGCCACGCCGTAGCCCGCCAAGGAAAGCATGGGAATGTCGTTGTCGTTATCCCCTATGGCCATTACCTGGCTGACATCAATATGCAGCCTCTGGGCAAGCATCGCCAAAGCCGCTCCCTTATGAACGCCGCTGGGCATGATCTCGATGTTGTTGATCCAGGAACTGGTGACTTCCACGCCGGGGATCCGCTCAATCTGTTCCCGGATGCGGGCCAGCCTGGTTTCGTCTTCCCGATCAATGTAGACGATCTTGTTGGTACCAAGCGCCCTCTGCTGCGTAATGCCCTCCATGCCGTAGGTATATAGCAGATTGCCCTTTCGCTTAAGGTGGGAGCCCCAGTTCTCCAGCTCTTGGCCGGTTGCAAAGGGGCGGCTGATGGCGATATGGTTGCGCCCAAAGGCGGAAAAGGTCACCTGCTCCGCCTCCAGGATACGGATGCAGGCCTCCAGCGCTTCATCGGTCATGTATTGAGCATAGATATTCTCTCCATGAGGCTTGTCCAGCCAGTAGCCGCCATTGAGTCCCAGCACAAAGCAATCCTCAAACCCTGCATCGGACATAAAGTAGCTAATATCCTCAGGGATCCGTCCGCTGACGATGGCCAGGCGGATACCGGCCCGAACCGCGTCTTTCAGGGCCTTGATGTTTTCTTCCGGAAGATGGCAGTCCTCGTCCAGCAGTGTCCCATCCATATCAATGGCGATCAGGCGCACCGGAAGGTTTTCCATAAATAAGCGTCTCCTTTGTATCCTTAAGTCAGAAGGGCGGAAGGACAGTAAATGTCCGCCCATCAAGATATGCCAGTTCTTCTTTCCCAGAAATGGTCAGAGCGGCTGCACAAAGCATAAGCCGCTTGGCATGATATTCCCTGTTGAAAGCTCGGTCGCCATAGGCGTCGTCCCCCAGGACGGGATGACCGATATGGGCAAGATGCGCACGGATTTGATGGGTGCGCCCGGTGATCAGATCTACCTGCAGCCGGGCCACTTCCCCCGCCTTAATCACCTGAAATCCTGTGATGATGGGAAGCGCGCCGGGTGTAGGATGGTCAAAAATCTGCACATGGGCGGCTTCGGCATCCTTTTTTAAAAAAGCGTTCAAAACAGCTTCCCGAGGTTCCGGCGTGCCCTTCACCAAACAGATGTAGGCTTTCTTGTGAAGGCGCTCCTTAAAAGCGCTTCCCATGAGTTCTTCCGTCCTAGCAGTCTTTGCCAGCATCAAAATGCCGCAGGTCTGATTATCCAGCCGGTGGCAGGCTTTGGGCGGCCATGCAGCCGGATCGGTTTTTCGCACATGTGCAAGGGCCTGGCTCTCTATCGTCGCGCCACCGCCGCTGTCTGATTGCACACTGATGCCCGCGGGTTTGTTGACAAGCAGGACGTACTCATCCTCGTACACGATGTTAAGCGGCGAGGTCCCCGCCTCCGGAATGCCATACACCTGCACCCGCGCTCCTGGCCGTGCCGGTTCATCCGGCTTCACACGCAATCCTTCCATTTTTACGTCCCGGCGGGAAAACGCTTCCCGGATCGCCCAGGCAGGCAATTCGGGAAGCGCTCGCTGCAAATATTTATCCAACCGCATGGGCGGCAGATTTTCCGGGATGATCCCTTCAAATACGGCCATTATTCCTCCGGGAAGTTAGTGGGTTAAGGCTGCCTGCAACCCAGCCCACCGGGGCGTCTGGGCCGACAGGCGCGAAAGAGCGCTGCGCATGGCGGTGGTAGGCAGTACCCAAAGCATGGAAGAAAGAACGCTTTCCATTTCTGTAAGCGGCACGCCCTGCTTGGCCAGCATCCTTAAATCTTCCACCGCTTCGTCCGTCGTATACTCCGGGCGGAGAGCGCCTTTTAGAACGTAGGACATCTCCTCGGTAATGGGCACCTCTTCCGGGAAGATCCCGTTCATGCCCCCCAGCATCATGGTTTCGGAAAGTTCAAGAGAATTAACGCCATTCACCAGCACCTGGCGCATCAAGTGGTCCGGATCCGCAAGGCCGGGATGGACCAAGATCATTTCCCCTTGCATATCGGTGATGTAATCAAACGTGGCCCTCAAATACCGCTGGGCAAAATCGTAGGATTCTGCCTCCATCTTCCCGCATACCTCCTCCAGAAAGTGCAGCGTTGGCTGCTGAGCATGCAGGAATCCCGCGATATACAAAAGGCCGTTCATGGTAGCATCAAAGCGGAACACCTTTTCCCGGATATCAGCATGCTCCGGGCGGTTCATAGCCTCCAATAGGGGGGTATGCAGCTTTTCGGGCAGATGAAGATAAATATGCTCCCCATCCACCGTTATGGTGCACCAAAGCCTGGCTAAAAGCGCCTCCGCCGCACCAGCCTCGTCCCAGTCCATCAGTTCCGTTTCGCCATCGAACATCAAAAGCCGTTCCAATAACGAATACTCACGGACAGACACAAACGACACCTCTTTAGGAAGGCGCTTTAAAACTAGTTCCTGCACTTCTTCCACCTGATGGAGAAGTGACAGGTCCGGATTTTCCATGGCATAATAGGAAACATCCCACAGGTTCTGAATATCAGAAACGGTGCAACCAGAAAACAGCCCCGTTTGAGGGTAGCCGCTCAAGCGCTTTTCACAAGCCTCCAACTGTTTCTCCCTAAGCACGCTCATGGTTTTTTCGCACCAGTTCAAAGCACTTGCGCTTTCCTCGCGCTGCACGCTCATCCCTCCCCATCCATTAAAGACTGATTTATTATTGCAGCTTGACCACCCATCCGAAGGGATCGGGGATCCTGCCCCACTGTATCCCGGTCAGCGCGTCGTAGAGCCTGCGGGTCACCTTTCCGATGCCCCCATCACCCACGACAGCCTTTTCATCCTTGAAGCACAGTTCTCCTACCGGAGAGACGACTGCCGCGGTGCCCGTGCCGAAGGCCTCCGTCAGCTTGCCGGACTTGATATCATCAAAGATATCCTGGATCGGCAGGCGTTTTTCCTCCACCGAATACCCCATGGAAGCAGCAAGTTTCACAATGCTGTCCCTGGTGATGCCAGGAAGGATGCTCCCATTCAGCGCAGGGGTCACGATCCTGTCCTGATAGACAAACATCATGTTCATTGCGCCTACTTCTTCCACGTACTTGCGCTCCACGCCGTCCAGCCACAGCACCTGGACATAGCCCTTCTTCTCGGCCATTTCAGAGGCCAGGATGGAAGCGGCATAATTGCCGGCTGCTTTGGCATGGCCCACTCCGCCGCGCACCGCACGGACAAATTCATCCTCTACATAGATACCGGCAGGCGCAAGACCTGTGGCGTAATACGCGCCAACCGGGGACAGGATAATAAAGAACGTGTACGTTTTGGAGGCATGCACCCCCAATTGCGGGTCGGTAGCGATGATTGTGGGCCTTACATACAGGGATGTCCCCTCGCTATGAGGTACCCAATCTTTTTCCAATTGAAGCAGCGCAAAAAGTCCATCCAGGCAAAGATCGATATCCAGCTGCGGAATGCACATGCGTTGTGCAGACTGGTTCATTCGCGAAAAATTGTCACGGGGGCGGAACAGCTGCAGCGTGCCATCCGCGCTGCGGTAGCACTTCAGGCCCTCAAAGATCGCCTGTCCGTAATGAAACACCATCGAAGCGGGATCCATGGGCAAGGGGCCGTAGGGCACGATCCTGGCATCATGCCAGCCGCTCGCCGGAGCATAATCGATCAAAAGCATATGGTCGGTAAAGATCCGGCCAAATCCAAGCTTGCTTTCATCAACGGGCTTGGGCTTAAGCTGCCCAGCCTTTATCACCTTGATTTCTCGCATGCGGCACCTCCATCCTTCCGTACAACCAACACAAAATAACCAACGCAGCCGGAAAAAATAAAATACTTACCGATGATTTATTATACAAGGACGGTGTGGTATGTCAAGCCTTTTCCCCTGTCAAAATGGGGCAATTCCCCGGGAATTCCCGAAGAAATGTCAGCGTACAAAAAACGTACACAGCTCCTTGAAGGGGCAACGCCTTGCGCCTTGCACAAAAGCCTATTGGGGCTTGCGGGAAGGCTTTTCCCCTGCGACCATTTTTTGCATTGCGCGCACCATGGATATCTTGTTGTTTCCATCAGAATATGGAACAATGCAGCATTGGGTAACAGAGGGACTGGCGGTTTTCCCGGAGGAAAGTAGACAAGTACGGTAAGTCCCAGTAATGGAATACGGGCGGCGGGCATGGCCCCGAGCGGTACATCGAAGCGTTGAGGCAGCGTTTCCCCTGATGGAATCTTGGAAATCTTACTTCTCTCTTTCTTGTCCTTTCACCCCCAGGCTGTTATAATGAGGAAAACCGCATGACTCTAATTAATGCCGGAGGAAACCTTTATGTGGATCGTTTATGCACTGCTTT
>JAEWAB010000001.1 GCA_023391875.1 Bacillota bacterium
GCGTTTGCAAAACATTTCTGTTCTGCCGCTTGTTTTGAAATATTCAATCTGACTGTTACATCAGTTTGGAATTTTCAGGGTTTGTACTTCTTTTCATGTTGTTCAATTTTCAAGGTTCATATAGCCAAACTATCGTTTGGCATCAGACAAACTATCGTTTGTCGTTAGCCAGACTGTCGTCTGTCATTCGTCAATCTTGCGATCGACACTCGCCAAATCCGCTTTGTCTTTTGCCCCGTTTTTGGCTTGTTTACGCCATTTGTGAGCCTCTGTTTTGTGGCCGTCCGTGTGGCGCTTATTTATAATATCACAGCACCCCTCCTCTGTCAACACCTTTTTTCGCTTTTTTTGCTTTTCTTTTTACGGGGGCTTTACCGTTTACCTATCAAGCCTTGATACTACTGCGTTTTCGCGTGGCAGATCAGATTTAGAAAACTCGATATTTGTCGTTAATTTAAGCATTTTTGCGGTAATTGTAAATAATTTCTTTTTAAATTACGATTCATTTTAAGATGAATTAATAAAGCGAGGGCGGATATATTGTATCCATTGCCCTCGTAAATATACTATAAGCTAATGCATAAACTATCGGAATATGCTTGATGCTGTCTGACTAGGGCCTGAAAAACTCAAAGATAATGACGTCAAAACGTTTGAGGCAATCGTTTAGATCATCGGTGTCGCGCACCGTCCACCCCACGAGCTTACCGCCGAGCAGTTTAAACAGACGCAGGCGCAACTTATGCTTAGCATCCTGATGGCGGTAGGCCACAAAATGTGGTCGGGTAATAACGTTGGTGATCAGCGAAGCCAGCCCTATGCTCTGGTACAGAGGAAGGGTGTGAAAATCCTTATATCCTGCCGAGAGCTGCCCACGCACGACCTCCGGCCTGTTTTTATAAAACCACCGCACCAGCGCCGGATGAAACGACTCAATGCAGTACGCACCCTGATAATCCTTAAGCATGTCTGCCGCCCTGCGGCAAAGCTCCTGGTTGCGTTTTGTTGCTTTCAGTTCCACGATCAGCGGCACCCGCCCGTTTACAAGTGCCAGTACCTCCGAAAACAGCGGGATTCTCTCGATTGTACCGCACAGGCGGTATTGCTGCAGCTCATCGTATGTACAGTCCGGCACCTGTTTATCCACGCCGCACACGCGTAGCAGGTTATCGTCGTGGAACACAACGATTTTATTATCGGTGGTAAGGTTTAAATCAAGCTCTATCCCATAGCCCGATTCCACCGCAAGCGAAAAGGCGGCCATGGAGTTCTCCGGCACGGTTTTATCCTTACTGTGCAGGCCCCGGTGCGCATAGTAGGCTTTCCAAAGCCTTGGGTCCGCGGTTTTGGGGAAATCCCCCGGAGCCAGTATAAACAGGTACAGTAAAAAAACGATAACAATGACCGCCGCAATAATGAATACTGTCATAAACAATCACCGACCAAGCTTAATATATAGTATGTGGGCAGTCTTTTAATCCGCCGCGTCGAATGCCTCCAGCTTGGATACCGGTGCCACCGGCTTGGAATCCCCGTGTTTAACCATCAGCATCGTAAAGAAGGCGAGGCCGATAAAGACGGCGCCATACGGCAGCAGCGTGTAGTATCCGACATGCTCCAGCAGTGCGCCCGAAAGGATGGGCGTAACCACCTGCGCGGCCATCGAGAAGGTATAGTAGTACCCCGTATAACGGCCTACGTTCGCGCCCTTCGACATCTCCAACACCATCGGCAGCGAGTTTACGTTAATCGAGGCCCAAGCGATGCCCGCCAGCGCAAACGACACAAACATCAACGGAGAATAAGCGGTGTAGAAGGTGGCCGTCGCGAATACAAGGGTTAAAACCGTAATGCCAAACAGGATGCTCTTTTTGCGCCCGATCTTTGAGGAGATGATGCCCACCGGTATGAAGGAGATGATGGCGGTGATGTTGGCAATCATCAGGATGAGCGCGGACTGCGACTCGGCGATATCCAGTGCCTTGAGTGCGTACTTGGAGAACGCGGTGGTGATAGCATTATAGCCCATAAACCACAGCGCGATGGAAACAAGGATGAGTATAAGGCTCTTCTGTACATCCCTGGGCAGTTTCTGCTGTGCAGGTACTGCGTCGATATTCTCCTGCGCCTCTTCGGCGTCGATGCCCATCGCGGCGCTGTCCTGCCGCATCTGCTTTACCTGCTTCGGCTCGTTGGTGGTAACAAACAGTACCACGGTGCCCGCAATCATGATACCCGCGGTGCTTAAGAACAGGGGCCAGTAGTTGATGTTATCTTTATTAGGAGCCAAGAGCGCAATCAGGCCGAGAATAAGTATGCCTCCGACCGAGCCCATGAGGTTGATTACCGCGTTGCCTTTGGAACGCAGCGGCTTGGGGGTTACGTCCGGCATGAGCGCCACCGCAGGGGAACGGTAAAGCGCCATCGAGATAAGCACAAGGCCCAGCGCGATCATAAACAAGATAAACTGCTTTTGATTCGCGGCATAGGGAATCAGCAACATAAAAACAACCGCGGCGGCGGTACCCACAAGGACGTACGGCATCCTTCGGCCCAACTTGGTATGGGTTTTATCCGAAAGCATCCCGAACAATGGGAGCATAAACAAGGCGAGCACATTATCAAGCGACATAACAACGCCGGCCGCAGTATCGCCGACATTGAAGGCCTTGAGCATAATCAGTGGTATAACGAAATCATAAAGCTGCCAGAATGAACAGATCGTCATGAACGCAAGGCCTACCAGCATGGTGCGCTTGTAATTAAGCTTCATGTTTATTCTCCTTTATATGTATACAACTGTTAAATTTAATTATAGCATTCAGTACCAAATTTAGCAATTGTATCACGTGTTTTTTACATAGTGCCAGAATTTTATAGGCACCATCACCAAATGATGTTTGTCTCGTTATATTGAAGTGTGAACTTTTAATATTTTATCGTCGCACCTGCATGCGTGGTGTAAATGATATGTAAGCCTCCTGTCCGCAGTGCGGCACGTAAACATATCGGACATTAGGCATCATTGATACGTCAAAAACCTTAAAAATCCTTGGTTTGAAGCTGTGCTTTAGCATTGCACATTGTTACAGTCTCTGCTATAATTAATGTCTGCTAAGCGAAAACTGTCTTTGATACAAAGACAGTTTACTGATACTATCTATGTAAAATGCCGTCTTTATCGATTGTTTAAGGCGGCGGAACGGAGCGCGACATGCCAATCTGTATTCCGAATTCACTTCCCGCAGCAAAGGTGCTGGAGGCTGAGAATATATTCGTCATGTACGAGGATCGTGCGAAAACGCAGGACATCCGTCCGCTGAAGATCATCATCCTAAACCTTATGCCCAAGAAGATTGAAACCGAGACACAGCTTTTGCGGGTGCTGGGCAATACCTCGCTGCAGGTGGATGTCGAGCTGCTTCAGACGGCGACCCATACCTCCAAAAACACCCCGCAAGAGCACCTTTTAAACTTTTATAAAACCTTTGACGAGATTAAAGACGAGCGCTACGACGGCATGATTATCACCGGCGCGCCGGTGGAGCAGATGCAGTTTGAGGACGTCACCTACTGGGATGAGCTATGCGAGATACTGGAGTGGACCAAAAGCCATGTTTACTCCACCTTTCACATCTGCTGGGGCGCGCAGGCCGGGCTTTACTACCATTACGGCGTGCCGAAGTACCCGCTTGATGCAAAGATGTTCGGGGTGTTCCCCCACCGCATACTGGTTGAAAACCAGCCGCTGCTGCGCGGGTTTGATGAGGTATTTATGGTACCGCACTCCCGCCACACCGAGGTGAAGCGCCGCGATATCCTCAAGGTGGAGGAGCTGACGCTGCTCACCTGGTCGGAGCAGGCGGGCGCGCATATCCTCAGCTCCAACAACGGGCGGCAGATCTTTGTGACGGGGCATTCTGAGTATGACCGCATGACCCTTGCCGAAGAATATTTCCGTGACCTAAACAAGGGCCTGCCCATCGAGATGCCGGTAAACTACTTCCCCGATAACGACTCTTCCAAGCTGCCGCTTTACACCTGGCGCAGTCACGCGAACCTCTTGTATTCCAACTGGCTCAACTACTATGTATACCAGAACACCCCCTACGACCTTTCAAAGCTGGGCTAAATGCCTACACAAAAGGGGGGATATTCTTTGAGCATAGAAGGTATCGTTCGTCTGGTATTCCATACGGTTGCCGTCGCCGCCGTGCTGTTTGTAATCTGGGCCGTGGTAAGGCTGTGGGTACTGCACACGGAGCGTCGCAAAGGGGTGCCGCCGCCGAACAAGGCTGCCGAGGTAGTACTGTGGTTGTTCGTATTTTACCTCATCTGCCTATACCAGATTACGGCCTTCCGCTACGGCATACGCATTGACCTTTGGGCCGATAAAACCTCGCTGCTTGAAGGGGTAAACCTTACGCCGTTTGTGCATACCATCAAGCTGTATTTTGCCTATACCAAGTGGTTTTTCATCTACAACCTGCTCGGCAACATCCTGTGGTTCGTCCCCCTTGGGGCACTGCTGCCCGCCCTGCAAAAAAGACGGCGCGGCTTCTGGTTTTGCCTGCTGATGGGCGCGCTGTGTTCCCTTTCAATCGAATTGCTGCAGTACTTGTTTGTAACGGGCATCAGCGATATCGACGATATCATCTTTAACACGGCCGGAACCGCCTTGGGGTACCTGCTGTATCGGGTAGTGGTCGCAATCATAAACCGATCCCGACACAAACAATCGGTAAAATAAAAACACTTATAAATAATAAACCGGCGTAAGCGGAGCTTGTCCTTCCCCTACGCCGGTTACTTTTTTTATTTCGCTCTATTTATGCCTTGGCTGCCCAAAGGCCGTGCAGGTTGCAGTAAGCATAAGCCGACACCAGCTCTTCGCCGTCCGCCAGCTCAAATACTGCCTTCGGCTCCGCGCCAACCTCAAGGCTCTTGCGCTGGCCGCCCTTGCTGGTATTGATGTATATCCATTCGATATGGTGTTCCGTCAGCATCGGGTGAGCTACTTCGCCAATCTTTACCATAACGGTGGTGCCGTCCACGCTGATAACCGGCAGATGCTTTTCGGTGGAAGCCTCTGCGGTGTTGGGGATAAGCTCCAGCATCTTCTGCCCGCAGCACTCCATCTGGCCGCCGCCATGAAAGATCATACCCATCAGATTATTACATTCTTTGCACACGAAAAACCTCGGTTCGCCTCTCATAAATACTACCTCCTCTAAACCATTTATAATACCAATTTGGTATACAATTATTGTACTATAATCCACCAATTAAAGCAATAGGAATTTGAAAAATCTTTAAATAAATTTACTGTAAAATTTCCATGCAAATTTTACGGTGCAAACCGCTTCACTATGCCATTCGGCATCTTGACTATTAACTTTTTAGGTGCTATATTTTTTTTGGCACCAACTTTTGGTGATCACCAACTTTTGGCGATAATGATAATACGGTATTTTGGCTCATCCCTGACGGTATATGCGGCAACAACCTTACTCGAACAGATGAAGGCCGATAGGACACGGCGGAACGGAGCACAAAGATGGCCAAAGGTAAATTTGTGATTAAGACTACCCCTTCCGGCGCTTTTCGTTTTAACCTTGTGGCAGCCAACGGACAGGTTATCGCCACCAGCGAAAACTACTCGTCACTGGCAAGCTGCAAAAACGGGATTGAGAGCGTTATTAAAAATGCGCCGATCGCTTATTACGAGGACCAGACGGTGGAAGGGTATGCGAAAACGGTAAACCCCAAATTCGAGCTGTACTCCGACCGTATCGGCGAGTTTCGTTTTCGCTTAAAGGCCCGCAACGGCGAGATTATCGCGGTAAGCGAGGGCTACAAAGGCAAGCAGAGCTGCGAAAACGGCATCGAGTCGGTGCGCAAAAACGCGCCGGAGGCCGAGATTACCGAGCCATAACAGAATCTGCTCAAATTGAATTATATATAATTTCGGCGGGACGCGTTGCGTTCCGCTTTTGTTATTTTGCTTAACGAACGTCTGAATAATCCTATCGGTATTTAATATTATTTGGAAGCTTTGTTGAGTAAATATAGGTAGAGTGATATAATATTACAAATGCAACCCTGTTATGCGTGATCAAACCCATGAAAGGATTGTTGCTGCATGAAAAGAATATCTGTTCTGCTGATTACCCTCGTAATCAGTCTTGCGCTTAGCGCCTGTGCCGGTGCCGGGCCCAATACAGCCGTACCGGCTTCTTCATCGTTTGCATCAAGCATCGATAGCTCGGGGGGAGCGGCGGATACGTCCGGCCTATCTGTAAAGGAGCGCGTGGACGCGGTGCTGGCGCGCATGACCCTTGAGGATAAGGTCGGCCAAATGGTGCAGGGCGAGCAGCTTGTCGCAATCCCCACCGAGATGAAGAAATACGGGCTGGGTTCGGTACTGAGCGGCGGCGGCTCGATACCGGGCGGTAAAAACACGCTGCAAAGCTGGCAGAATACCGTTGACGCGCTGCAGAAGGCGGCGATGGCGCGCACGGTGCCGATACCGTTTTTGTATGGTGTGGACGCCGTACACGGGCACAACAACGTTTACGGCGCGGTCGTTTTCCCACACAATGTCGGGCTGGGCGCCGCAAACGACCCCGATTTGATGTACCAAATGGGTGCGGCGGTAGCCGAAGAGATGAAGCTCACCAAAACCCTCTGGAACTTCGGGCCGTGCGTGGCGGTGGTGCAGGACCCCCGCTGGGGCCGCACCTACGAAAGCCTTTCAAGTGACCCTAAGCTGGTATCCACTCTTTCGTCCGCCTACATAAAGGGTCTGCAGGAGCATGGGGTGATTGCCTGCGCGAAGCACTATGTCGCCGACGGAGGCGCCGAATACGGCACGGGGGAAGGCGACTACCTGATTGACCGCGGAGACTGCCGTATCTCCGAAGAAGAACTGATGCAGCTGCATATGCTCCCATACAAAGCCGCGATCGACGCCGGTGTGAAGACCGTCATGGCGTCGTTCAGCTCGTTTGACGGCGTAAAGATGCACGAAAACAAGCACCTTATCATCGATGTGCTCAAGGGGCAGCTGGGTTTTCAGGGCTTTGTGGTATCCGACTGGGAGGCCACCAAGGGCTTAAGCGGCAGTACCTTGGACGAAAACATCATCCTTGCCGTAAACGCGGGGATTGATATGCTGATGCAGCCCTACGACTATGCAAACACGGTAAATGTAATTTTGCAGGCGGCGAAGGACGGCGTCATCACCGAGGAGCGCATCAACGATGCCTGCCGCCGCATCCTTACCGTGAAGATGGAGGCCGGGCTGTTTGACGACCCCGACCAGCAGAAGCTCACCCATGAGGTGGACGCCTTGGGCAGCGAGCAGTACCGCAGCCTTGCCAAGAGCCTTGTTGAGAAATCGCTGGTGCTGTTAAAGAACGAAGGCGGCCTGCTGCCGCTAAAAAGAGGGCAAAAGGTATTTTTGACCGGCCCGGCGCTTGAGGATATCGGCGTGCAGTGCGGCGGCTGGACGATTACCTGGAATGGCGAGCCGGATAAAAACGGCCGCAAGCTCACCGAGGGCACCACCCTTCTTGAAGGGTTTGAGGCATATGCCAAGGAATACGGGTTGGAGCTGATTACCGACAAAAACAAGGCGGAGCAGGCCGATGCGGTGATTCTGGCGCTAGGCGAGACCCCTTATGCCGAGTTTAACGGCGATACCGAGGATCTCTCCATTACCGGAAGCCGTGCGATGCCGGGCAACAATGATGCCATCGCTTTGGCAAAGGGGCTGAATAAGCCCACCGCGGCGCTGCTGGTAACCGGGCGCAACGTGATCATCAGTGATTCTCTGCCCGACTGGGACGCTGTCGTGGCGTGCTACCTGCCGGGTACCGAGGGGGACGGCGTTGCCTCGGTGCTGGTGGGCGAGACCCCCTTCACCGGCAAGCTTGCCATGCCCTGGTACCACAGCGTCGCGGATATTAGAAAGAAGGAAGCGAAGCCGCTGTACGATCTGGGTTATGGA
This sequence comes from Bacillota bacterium, assembly GCA_023391875.1. Classification (GTDB taxonomy): domain Bacteria; phylum Bacillota; class Clostridia; order Oscillospirales; family Ruminococcaceae; genus Acetanaerobacterium. The sequence goes on from JAEWAB010000001.1 coordinate 8,012, forward strand.
CTGACCTACTGATTCAACCTTCACCTATTACACGTATCTGTCGACATAAAAGACGTACGGTTTATGCCGTACGCCTTTTCATTTCCACAAGACTATTTTTGCTGCCGATTACCATCGCTTTTCTTTTGAAGCCTTTTGTGTTTAAAATTAATGCCGCCAAACAGCTCTTTAACGCCCAGCACAAGCAAAAACGCCGCGAACACCTTCGACAATATATGGTCCCCCAGCTGCCGAGCCAAGAAAAAACCGGCAAAAACGCCCGCCACGCCCGTCAGCACGCCTATTGCCGCCAGCTTGTAGTGAACCAGCTTGTTTTTGCTGTGTAGAATGAGCGCGGTAATGGCGACAGGCACAAAAAAAATAAGGTTGATGCCCTGTGCCTTGGTTTGAGACATCTGCGCGACAGCGGTAAGATAGATGAGCAACACCCCGCCGCCGCCCATGCCGAGCGCGCCCAAAAGCGCCGAGGCAAAGCCCGCCAACGCCTGTATCAGTATCTCGGTCATCGCATCAGCAGCCGCACGGCGGCAACGATCACCAGCGCCCCAAACAGCCGCCGAAGCAGTGTATTGGAGGCCTTTTTCAGCAGCAAGGCGCCCACCAGCGCGCCGATCACCCCCGCGGGGATAAACGGCAGGGCGTCGCTGAGCGCAAGCCCACCCGCCCGCAGATACAGATAGCCGCTGAGCACCGAGAGCGGCATGGTAATGGCGATGGAGGTCGCGTGAGCGTCCTTTGGTTCCAGCCCCGCCTTTTTGAGCATCGGTACGGCCACCATACCGCCGCCCGCACCAAAAAGGCCGTTGAGCAGGCCCACCGCAAGGCCGAGCAGTGCGCCGCCGAGCTTTTTCATACCGCTACACTCCCCTTGCCTCGTAATACTGATTCTTCTGCCCCGCCTTCGAAAGCGGATTGAACGGTAATTCGGCGGTTTATAGCCGCCCACGCCATAGGCCTTTACACAAAAAACGAGCCATGGAACTAGTGTTCCATGGCTCGTTTGTATTTATTCTGCGGTTTTTTACGTCCTTAATCGCCTTAATAGGTACACCAAGGTGATTATTTTTAAAAGGTTAACCCGCCCGGCCGTTGTACGACTACATTAAACCCGTCACACGACAGGTGGGTACGCTCCTGGAGGGTTTTCGCTCCCTTCGTCCACACATACCCGAAATCGGTATGGCGGGAGGTCTGCAGGCCGCCTTCAGAGCCGCGTTCCCGTTTAATGCTTGTTGGATTTATATACGCCGCACTATCGCACTGGGCAGGATACGAAATCCGCTTGTTTTACATCTAAAGTTTAGACTTATTCCTCAAAGTCATATTCATCCGAAAGGCGCTCCACAAACATGGCGGCAATCCGGTTGAACTCTTCTTCGTCCTCTATATAAGCGAGAAACTCCTCGCCGTCTTCTTCCTCGCTTCTCAACACGATCAGCTGGCCGTCGTCCTCGTCTTCCTCGAAGTCCTCTTCGCTAGCAGGCAACAGCGCTACATAGTGCTTATCGTCTACATCAAGCTCATCAAGTATCTCAAATTCATGCTCATTGCCGTCTTCATCGGTAAGGGATAAGATGTTCGGGCCAAATTCCATTTCTTCTGACATGATAACCTCCATCGGCCTAAATATAAGCCTAATAACATTGAAGAATAAGCCTTGCTGAAAGTCGCACCAGCAGTTTCTCTGCATGCTTAAATTGTAAGGCAAATGCCCAGCGTTGTCAATAACAATTATTAGCACCGCAATATATATATTTTTTCAACAAAATGTTAATAAAATATATTGACTTTGTATAATTATTGTGTTATATTAAAGACACGGAAAGAGAGGAAACATCTTTCAATCAATAATAAGGAGGCGGGTCCAATGTATCAGTTAAAGGGCGGGTTTAAGCGGTTTGCACGATCAATTAGGCCTGCCGGTAAGATAGCCTGAATCGTTTTACGTTCTTCGTGGCTTGAGCACTGAACGGCGATCAACCCCCGCGCAGATTAAATCGCTTAGCGCATTGCCCTAGCAGGTACAATAATATCTGCAAAACAGGCAATCAGCTTTCCTTCAGCGGTTTTCTTCGGTGCCGGCATCGGTTTCTTCCTTTAACGTTCTTCCCTTCTGTACACACTCCAGAAGTTTTACTCAGGCCGCGCGGCCAAACAAAAAGCGATTGTAAAAGGCACGTTTTAAGCACCTATTTCCATCTTACTCAGTAGGTGATACCGATGTTCTAGGTTTTAGGTTTTAACTGTCAACATATTGGGTACTCCGGCTTGCGCAGCCGGAGTACCTTTTTTATTTTTAGCACCGTCTTGTCTGTAAAACTTCACCTTTTAATGCTTGCCAGAGCACGCCGAATAGGGTATAATAAGCGCATTGGGGTTGTATAAGCAGTTTGGCTGTTCAAGCGCTTATTATACATTTTTATGTCCACCGCCTCGCCCCTACGGGGCAACCGGCGGGAATGAACGATTATACCACAAACGCGTTTGCGTTTATGGTATAATACTCAAAGCCTTTGTCATGAATATCTCCGAAGCTGCCGCTTGTGCGGCAATATCGGTATAAACAGGCATTTTATCGTAAAAAAACTATATACGTACGGGAGATGTGGTTAAAAATGAAACGCTTACATATTCTAAAGGCAGTGCTCGTCATGGCGGCAATGTCCCTATTTTTATTATCAGGATGCGGAGGTAGTTTAGTGTTAAAGCAGTATAAAGAGGTTAAGGCCGACGCCCCTACGGCGGTAATCAAAACCACTATGGGCGATATCAAGGTTGTTCTCTTCCCCGACGAGGCGCCCAAGGCCGTGGAAAATTTTCTTACCCTTGCCAAGGACGGCAAATATAACGGCGTACGTTTTCACCGCGTAATCAAAGACTTCATGGTGCAGGGCGGCGATACCGAGGGCCTGGATGGCATGGGCGGCCAGAGCATCTGGGGCACCCCCTTTGAGGATGAATTCTCCGACAACCTGTGGAACTTCAGGGGTGCATTGTCGATGGCAAACCCCGGAGTGGAAGATAGCAATGGCAGCCAGTTCTTTATTGTACAGGCCCCCACGGTGGACGACCAGCTGATCGCACAGATGAAGGACGCCGGCTTCCCCGCACAGGTAATCGACAAATATAAGGAAAACGGCGGCACCCCTTGGCTGGATAGAAAGCACACGGTATTCGGCCAGGTGATCGAGGGCATGGATATCGTTGATAAGATGGTAGAGGTTAAGACCGACTCCAACGACAAGCCTCTTGAGGATATTACCATTGAGAGCATCGAAGTAACCGAACCCCAAAAATAAGCCAAGCTGCCGAAAGGGTAAGCTCTATATTGAAGTTGTGAGAAGAGCCACGGAACAGTATTTGTTCCCGTGGCTCTTTGTGCGCATGATGCTCATAATCACCGCGCAAAAGCTTTTCTTTGCGCTTATACCGTACTGATTATTTCAATAAAATTGATATAGAATGAAACACCAAGAATATTCCGATAGTACCAACAACCATTGGGGCAATGATAGTTACCCATTTCGCCAATTGTTTTTTCATAATTCTATAAAGGCGATCAAACTTATCTTGGGCTTTGATATAAACAAAATACAAAATCATTAGTGGTAATGTATAAATCGTATTATATACAACAAGAATGAACGTCACTTGAATCAGCGAGAGCTGATAATTTAAAAGAATTGCCAGAAAAGCAAAATAAGGTATCGCGGTTGTTAATTCTGTAATCGTTGCCCCTACCCCCAAGGCCAGTAAAGCCATTGGAGACACGGATTTTATTTTGCGCGCGGCTTCTGCTTCGTCGTTGCCTTCGCTCTCACCGGAATTTAAGGCTCGAATTTGCCTTTTAAGTGATTCAATCTTTGTATTATGTATTAAATAGCAAACCGTAATAAGAAAGGCGATCCCCAGTATCAGCTCACAGGTAAACAGCATTTGCTCATGCTTTTCTATAAGCATGCTAAAAAAATCACCAACAAGAGCAGTCAGGCCGAAATATACCAGAAATCCGCTTGCCAAATTTACAATCCCGGTTGGTATAATAAAATACCAAATGTGCTTTGGCTTTTTTACCATACCCTGCAAGACAAATTGCTGTGTGATGGCAATTGGATTAAGGCTGTCTGCTGCGCTTGTCAAAATCGTAGAAACCAGCAATCCCCACATGTTATCTTCTCCTTCTCATGGGCAAAAAAATAAGCCCAGGAGTATTAAAAATAACTCCTAGGCTTTTATCCCACCGTGTACACAATCTGCAAGATTGCGCGTTTTCTCTCGGACCAGACTAATAATCTCTATTACGGAACCCTAGAAAACTAAAATAATATTCAGTTGTAGTGATAATACTATCAAAAAACACAAGCTATGTCAACAAGTATATCTATGGATTTTATGTTTTACAAATAACGTAACCTGCTATACATAGACGCTTTAGTACGGCAACACACCAAAAACTCCTCTGCCCTTATTACTCATTTAAATCCTTTTTCATCAATAACAAATGATACTCATTTTTACCAATCGTAATCGTTTCACAAGAATATTGTACGAAGCCTTTCTTTATATAAAATAAGATAGCGGGTTTATTCATTTCAAGAACGCCCAGTGTCAAAGATCTTTTGCCGTTTATTTTTGCTATGTCCTCCGCTTTATCCATAAATCTGGAGCCTGTACCCATACCTTTATAGCTTTTGAGCATATATAGTCGGTCTATCTCTAAAGAGTTTGGTTTTAGGGTGTACTTCATATATCCAACAGGTTTATCATCCACACAAAAGAACAAAAAGTGGTTCGAGATATCTTCAAATTCTTTTTTCAAATTATCTAGGGAATACTTACCCTTTACATATGCTTCTACATCTTCGCTGTCAAGTAGGTCATAAAATGCTTCTAAATATGCTGTCTGGCTGATTCCTTGCAACTCCTCTAAATCATTTAAGTTGCAATATCTAAAATACTCCATCCTTATTGCATCCTTCCGTATTGCTGATTGGTGAAACCACGTCCCTATATATACTGAGAAAGGACCATTAGCTAATGCTAATCGCCCTTTCTTTTTTAATACTTCTTTTTCTTCTTATTAAGAACCACATCCTCCACCGGCAACACCTCTCGGAATACCGCGTGCTGTACGTGGCTGAGCTTTCTGTCTACATGGTAGCAGCCGAAAAACCATTTTTTGTAGCGGCACTCTCTGAGTACCCGCTCAAAGAAGGCGTTAAGCGGGTTGATATTCTCCATCTCTTTCACCAAAGAGCTTTTGATGGTGGTGGCTGCCTCGTATGTAATGACGCAGTCCACGGAATAGTTTGTATCCTCCAGACGAAAGGCCGCCTGCTCGATCTCGGCTTTGGTGGGAAGCTCCCGCGTGAGATAGGCGGAGGTGGTATCGTCCACCTCGCGGTCTTCACGCTCGCCGCCGCCCATGGCAAAGATCTTTTTGCCCTCCAGCTCAAACACCTGCCCGCGCTCAAGGTAAAAGAGGCGTTTCCCCAAGCAGCGAACCTTACCCCCGAACAGCTCCTGCTCGGGATAGGCGGCAAGCAGCTCAAAGTTTTCGTGCACACCGTCGATAAACAGCGTGGTATAGCGGCGGTGGGCAATCCACTTGATCTTCTTTTGCTCCTGCTGGCTGCCGTCCCACACAAACCCGAAGTCGCCGCATACGATTAAAAAATCGTTCTTTTTAAGCCGCCGCAGCGCCTTGTGCTTAAACCTGCTTAGATCTCCGTGCATATCGCCCGTTACATAGATCAAGAATAACCACCCTCATCTAAGTGATAGCTGCCGTGAATGCCCGAACCAACCTAAGGTTACCGCGCACCCACCGCAAGACGAATGGCGTTGTCAAGGTCGGTAATAATGTCGGCGGGGTCTTCAAGGCCGATAGAAAGACGTACCGTTTCCGCCGTAATACCCGTAGCCTTCAGCTGCTCGTCGCTGAGCTGGCTGTGGGTGGTGGTGGCGGGGTGGATAACCTGCGAACGCACATCCCCCACGTTGGCAACGTTGCGGATGAGCTTTAAGCTATCGATAAACCTTGCGCCGTTCTCCCTGCTGCCCTTTAGGCCGAAGGTAAACACGGCGCCCGCGCCCTTGGGCATGTACTTCTTCTTTAAGGCATGGTAACGGTCGGCGGCAAGACCCGGGTAATTGACAAACGAAACATATTCGTTCTTGCTTAAAAACTCAGCTACCTTCAAGGCGTTATCGCTGTGGCGCTGCATGCGCAGCGACAGCGTCTCGATGCCCTGCAGAATCATAAAGGCGTTAAAAGGTGAGAGGCAGGCACCGAGGTCGCGCAGCATCAGCACACGCAGGCGGGTGATAAAGCCCGCGTTTCCGCAATCCTTGCCAAACACCACGCCGTGGTAGCTTACATCCGGTTCGTTGTACTGCGGGAACCTCGGATTGCCCAAAAACTCGAATTTGCCGTTGTCTACCACCACGCCCGCCATGGAGTTGCCGTGCCCGCCCAGAAACTTGGTGGCAGAGTGGATAACGATATCCGCCCCAAACTCAAACGGCCTGCAGAGATAGGGGGTGGTAAAGGTGGAATCGGCGATAAACGGGATGCCGTGGCGGTGTGCCACAGCGGCGATCCCCTCGAGGTCGGCCACATTGGCGTTGGGGTTGCCCACCACCTCCGCGAAAAAGGCCTTGGTTTTATCGGTTACCGCGGCTTCCCACGCGCTAAGATCGTCAGGGTTTACAAACTTTACGTGGATGCCGAGGTTTTTAAGCGTAACACCCAACAGGTTGATAGCCCCGCCGTAGATGTTCATAGACGAAACAATCTCGTCACCCGCCTTTGCAAGGTTTAAAAGGGTGGCGAAGATAGCGGCATGGCCGGAGGCCATCGAAAGCGCGCCTACCCCGCCCTCCAACGCCGCCACGCGGCGCTCCAAGGTGTCGCAGGTGGGGTTCATGATGCGTGTGTAGATATTGCCGCCGCGCTTGAGTTCAAACAGCTCCTTGGCATACTCCGAGCTTTCAAACTCGTAGGCGTTGGTCTGATAGATAGGGGTGCAAACCGAATGCGTTTCGCTGTCGGTTACCTGGCCCGCGTGAATCATCAACGTATCAAAGCCCAGTGTTTTTTCATCCATCGATTGGTTGCTCATGGCGATACTCCGTTCTGTTTATGTGTAAGATACATTTTATACTGTTTGAAAGGGTCTAAAGTTTGTGCCAAAACAAACTTCCTATTTGTACAAAACTCTGTTATAATAAAATACAGATGTTTTGCCAAGGATGACTCCTTCATGCTGCCTGCATATTCAGACAGAATATCCCTTCCATCACAATAACATGTAGGGAATTGTCCGATAAACTGGCAACATATATATAATACACACTTGTGGAGTGATTGTCTATATGAGAAAATTCAGCATAGCGGTATTTTTAAGCTTTATTATAATGCTTATCGCCCCCTTTACCACCGTCTTCGCCGAGTATACGCCGCCGTTTGAGGTAAATGCCGACGCCGTATATATGGTAAACCTTGATACAGGCACGGTGGTTTACCAGAAGAACGCCAACAAAAAGGAATACCCCGCTTCGCTCACCAAGCTCATCACCACCATTCTGGCCATGGAGAACACCCAAGACCTTGATAACACGATGGTGAAGTGCACTTCTGCAATATTAGATGAGTTTTACGGCATGAATGCCTCCAATGCGGGAATGCGTGCGGGCGAGGAGCGTTCGATGCGTGACCTCATCTACTGCATGCTGCTGCCCTCCGCCAATGAGGCCGCCAGCATGGTGGCGGATTATATCGGCGGTGACAGAGAGACCTTTATCGATATGATGAACAAAAAGGCGGAAGAGCTCGGCGCCGTGAGTACCCATTTTGTGAACCCCCACGGCCTGCACGACGACGACCATTACTCCACCGCACAGGACATATATTTAATCGCCAGATATGCTATGCAGCTGCCCGGTTTTATGGACATGGCTTCGGCTACCACTTACACCCTAAAGCCCTCTAATAAAAGAGACACAGAATATATTAATACCACAAACAGGCTAATGGTTCCGAGTTCTCCTATTTATGATAAAGATGTGCGCGGTATGAAAACCGGTACCACCGATGAAGCAGGAAGATGCTCTGTAACCACTGCTACCAGAGATGGCTATACCTACATGCTGGTGGTAATGAATGCTCCATATAACCCGGAAGAAACGAAAGATGAAAACCAAGCGCTTATATTGAGCAAGAATCTGTTCGACTGGGCGTTTAGCAGCTTTGAAGTGAAGGAACTGATCAATACCGAAAACCCCGTTGGGGAGGTTCCGCTTAAGCTCAACTGGGATAAGGATTTTCTTTACCTGCGTGCAGAAAGCTCGTTTACCGCGCTGGTGCCCAAAAGCACCGGTGAAGGGGATATTATTCAGCGCTTAAACATCCCCAAATCTGTGAATGCCCCCATCAAAAAGGGCGATGCCATCGGCACGGTGGAGCTGATGGTAATGGGCGAAAAGGTGGGCAGCGTAAAGCTCTTGGCCGACGAGGACGCGGCCCGCAGCGAGGTGCTGTACATCCTAGAGGTACTCAAGGCCGCCACCAAGACGGTATGGTTCTATGTCGGCATCGGCACCTTTGTCGCGATGCTGCTTGCGATGATCATCGGGTCGATTATCGTCAATCGCCGCAAAAACTCCCGGTTTAACACGCACTCGCGTTTTTAAGACATTCGCATAAAAGGCCCGCCGGTTTAATGCCGGCGGGCTTTTCTCTGTGAAATGCTAAACCTCTATACGGTTTTTACCGCTGGTCTTGGCAAGGTACAGCTTTTCGTCGGCACGCGCAATCAGCGTATCCAGGTCATCCCCCGGCCGATATTGCGCCGCGCCAAAGCTGCAGGTAACCTGAATGCCCTCCGGGTAACAAAGCTGCTCTATCTGCTGGCGATACCCCTCCAGCATCGCGATCGCCTGCGCTGACGGTACGCCGCACAACAGCAGGATGAACTCCTCCCCACCCCACCGGAACAGCATATCGGTCTCACACAGATTTTCGCGAACAGTCTCCACAATATCGATGAGAACCTTGTCGCCCATCAGGTGCCCGAAACGGTCATTGATGGCCTTAAAATCGTCAATATCAAAGATTGCAAGCGTAAAGGTATCCTCCGCGGCGCTGCAGTCCTCAATGGCGGTGTCAATGCGCACGCTGAGCGTGGCCCGGTTATAGATGCCCGTCATCGGGTCTATCTTGGAAAGCTGCTCCAGCTTTTTGCCGTTTAAAAACAGCATCTTGCGGTGATACTCGTTGTTGTAGGAGCCCACGGCCCTAAGAATGATGATAAGCAGCGGGTAAACAGTCGCCGCCAAAAGCTCGTAGGGCTTAATGGTTGAAAAGGAAAGCAGCGCATAAAGGTTAAACTCCGCCATGATAACGAGTGCCGTGACCACCCTGCCCATCCAGTAGTTCGGCAACATAAAAACAATCATCAGGATGACAATCAGCCCAAGTATCTGTACTAAATAATTGGGCTGCTCGTACAGCCGGCACACGCCCAAAAAAGCCGCCGACGCCAATACCTCCCCCACGCTGTAGAGATAGTAAAACAGGTAATAGCGCTTGGATTTATGCAGGATATAATAAAAAACAAACAAGCCAAGGCAGACCAGCGCACGGTTCGCCAGTATCAGCAGCAGGTTGTGAGGGTTAGAAACGAGGAAATAGTCGGCAAAAATAAAAAGAAAGTACAGTATGCCCAAGGCGAATACCGTAAGGCGCGCGTATTTCAGCGACCCGATAATCGCATTCTGCGTATATTCCCGCTCAAGCTGCTTATCGGTAAACTCCTGCATCCAGTTCAGCTTACCGACCTGATTTTTGTCTTCCATTGTAATTAAGCCTCTTTTGCTTTTTGTCGTGGTGTCAATCAATCAGGCTTGAAACTGTAATTAAAATCCTTTCCAATTATTATAGCATATAAAAAGCCGCCAAACAATGCTATTTGTGCATTATTCGGCAGCGTTTTACAATTTTTTTAACGTTAGTCATGTAAGAAATTACAGCATCTTACAACTGATAATCGTCCAGCCACGCTCGGAAGTCCTCTTCGCTGACTAGGCCCTGCGCGCATTGGTCGCGCAGTAGCTTCGCCTTGCTCTTCCACGTGTTAAACTGTTCGTGTGTGATCTTTCCTGACGACATCCTGCCGTGTAACCGCTTGTACTCTTTGTTGTATATCGCAAGCGGGGGGCACTCATTAAGCTTCTGCGCATACTTGCCGGTTGCGGCGATGGTTTGGCAAGACTTGCTTTCGCCCTGCGGTATCTTATCGCAGTAATCGGTGGGGTAATTGCCCTTTAACACAAAATAGCGCCCGCAATTTTTGCACCGCTTCATACGCAGGTTCATACGCAGCATCTGCTCAAACTCCAGCACCAAGGCCTCGTCTAAACGGCTTAATTCGTACTCCACATCCAGTATCGCGGGCAGCGCGATGTTCAGCTCGGTAAAGGTTACCGGCAGGTCATACGCCTGCTCAAAGCGGTTTGGTGCGGTGCGGCCGACGTTCTGCATATCCTCAAGCGTCTCAAGGTACTTCTTGTAGCGCGCGGCGGGCAGCGATTCGGTCACGTCGGTGGTAAACGCACACCCGTTTTTTTCGCCCACGCACTTTGCCACCCTGCGGCAGGTGTAATGATAGGTTAAGCTGTGAAAAAGGCCGGTATTCTGCATCATGCAGTAAAAATAAAACCTGGTGGCGGCAGTGAATTCCTTAATCTCGGCATCATACGGGGTCTCGGCAAAGCAGGCGGCGACAAGCTCCTTATACTCCTGCTGCAGCTCCAAAAGGTATGCAAAATAGTCCTGAGCGCCCTGCGCGCAAACCTCGGTGAAGGAGGGGGGGAACGCTCTGGTATAATGGCTGAGGCTTACCACGCCGCAAACAGCCTTCATGAGTACTTCTTGAAGCGCTTCTCCGGTATACTTCGTTGCCGCGCTCGAAAGCTCGTTTTGGGCGGCTTGAACGGCCTGCTCAAAGGGTGCCTCTATAAACTCGGCAAGGCCATCTCCCACCGAACAGGCCAATGTCTTTTCACAGAGCGGCTCTCCCGCTTCAAAGAAGCCCTCGCCGCCGTTTACGGTAAGAAAGAGCAGCTTGTTTTCCGCATCTACCGTCGCGGTATTGCGCAGCGTCGACAGCCTTACATAAGGCGTATCCGCGCGTTTGTTCCAATATGTCTCGAAGCCTTCCAGCTGTTCTGCATAAGTATTCGGTTGTGCCATAATTCCTCCGGTAGTCAAATGTTAGTCCGACGAAAATAAAGTCTGTTGGATTTTCCCGTTTCTATTTTATTGTACCCTTTTCGTGCAGATAACGCAAGGGACTCGACAGAATACAACAAAAGACGACCCAAATTCAGTCGGATCGTCTTTTTCAATGATTCTATTGTTTTGCAATCAGCTCGGCGAGCAGCTTTTCGGCGGCGGCGGCGTCTGCCCTGCCCTTGGTCGCGCGCATCACCGCGCCAAGGATGGCCTTGAGCGCCTTCTCCTTGCCCGCAAGATAATCCTTTACGGCTGCAGGGTTCGCTGCAATGGCCTCCGTGCAGTGGGTGCGCAGCGCATCCTCGGTAAGCCCCGCCATATCCTCCTGCGAGAGCAATGCGGTCGCCGGTTTGCCGGTTTCAAGCATCTTATCCAGCGTGGATTTCGCCATGCCCATGTTGATTTTGCCGCCCTCGAGCAGGCTTATCAGCTCCGTAAGCATATCGGCGGTTACCGAAAGTGCAAGCTCCTCCTTGGCCACCTCGGTGGAAAGCACCTTGAAGATCTGCCCCACAATAAAGTTGGAGGCGGTTTTGGGGCTTTGTATCTTCTGGGCCACCGCGTCAAAATACTCGGCGACCTTACGGTATCTCACAATCAGCTGTGCGTCGGCCTCGGGGATGCCATAATCGATGATATAACGTGCGAGCTTCTGCTCCGGCAGCTCCGGCAGCTTTTTGCGAAGCCTTGAGATGTCTTCCGGACTGGTCTGGATGGTGACGAGGTCCGGCTCGCGGAAGTAGCGGTAGTCGTGCGCATCCTCTTTGCCGCGCATGGCCTCGGTCTCGCCGGTCTCGGTGTTGTAGCGCCGGGTTTCCTGTACGACCTTCTCGCCGCTCTCCAGCAGGTCTACCTGCCGCTCAAACTCATACTGCAGTGCCTTCGCCATAAAGGCAAAGGAGTTCATGTTCTTGATTTCGGCGCGTGTGCCGAGCTTCTCGTCGCCCTGCTTGCGCACTGAGATGTTCACATCACAGCGCAGCGAGCCCTCCTGCATCTTTACGTCCGAAACGCCGATGTATTTCATGATAAGCTGCAGCTTCTCGACATACTCGATGGCTTCGTCGATGCTGCGGATATCCGGCTCGGTAACGATCTCGATCAGCGGCACGCCGCCGCGGTTGTAGTCTACGTAGGTGTCCCCGCGCTCGTGCACCAGCTTGCCCGCGTCCTCTTCAATATGGATGCGCGTGATGTTGATGCGCTTGCCGGAGGAAAGGGTGATATACCCCCTCTGGCAGAGCGGCTTATCGTACTGCGAAACCTGATAGGCCTTCGGCAGGTCGGGGTAAACATAGTTTTTACGGTCCATCTTTGAGATGGGGCTGATCTCACAGTTGGTGGCAAGCCCCGCTAAGATAGCGTAATCCACCACCTTGCGGTTGAGCTTTGGCAGTGTGCCGGGCAAGCCGATGCAGATGGGGCAGCAGTTGGTGTTTGGCTCTGCGCCGAACGCCGTGGTGCAGCCGCAGAATATCTTAGTGTCGGTGGAAAGCTCGATGTGGGTTTCAAGCCCTGCAACCAATTCGTAGCTCATAGTCTTACCCCCAAATCTAAATCCTTATAGATTTCGGCGCACTTCTCGCTTTCAAAGTGGTAAGCCGCCCGAAGGATCGTGCTTTCGCAGAAGGTGTTGCCGATAAGCTGCATGCCGATGGGCAGCCCCTTGGCGTCGAAGCCGCAGGGGATGGAAACGGCGGGCAGCCCCGCAATATTGATGGGCACGGTACAGATATCGGTGAGGTAGGTTTCGACCTGATCCTTTGAGGTGAAGTTGAGCTCAAACGCCGTCATGGGCACGGTGGGCGCGAGGATGACGTCGCAGGCCTCAAACGCGCTGCGGAACGCCTTGACGATGCTGCCGCGCAGGTTCTGCGCCTTCTTATAGTAGGCGTCGTAATAGCCCGAGCTCAGCACATAGGTACCGAGCAGGATGCGGCGCTTTACCTCGGCGCCGAAGCCCTCGCTGCGGGTTTTGCAGATCATCTCGTGCACCGAGTTGTAGCTCTGGGCACGGTAGCCGTAACGGATGCCGTCGTAGCGGCCGAGGTTGGAGGAAGCCTCCGCGCAGGCCAGAATATAGTACACCGGCAGGGCGTACTTCAGAATAGGCAGGTTAAAGTAAACGATCTCGGCGCCCATGCGCTCGTAGGTTTTAACGGCGTTCTCCAGCGCTGCCTTTACATCGTCGCGGATACCGTCGAAGTACTCGCGCGCAACGCCGATGCGCATGCCCTTGATGTCACCGCTAAGCTTATCCGCCGTGGTTTCCTTCGCACCGCTGGAGGTGGAGTCCATCTCATCCTTGCCCGAGATGGCGTCAAACACCAGCGCCGCGTCCTCTACGGTCGCGGTGATGGGGCCGATCTGGTCGAGGCTGGAGGCGTAGGCGATAAGGCCGTAGCGCGAAACGGCGCCGTAGCTCGGCTTTAAGCCGACAAGGCCGCAAAAGCTTGCGGGCTGGCGGATGGAACCACCCGTATCGGAGCCAAGCCCGAACACGGCAAGGTTGCCGCCCACCGCGGACGCAACACCACCCGAGCTACCGCCCGCAACGTGCGCCTGATTGTACGGGTTGAGCGCGCCGCCGAAGCAGGAGGTCTCGCAGGAGGAGCCCATCGCGAACTCGTCCATGTTGGTTTTACCCAGAAGTACGGAGTTCTGGCCCTTGAGCGTCTTCCACACCGTCGCGTCGTAGATGGGCACATAGCCCTTTAAGATATTGGAGCAACAGGTGGTTTCAATGCCATCTGTTGAGATGTTATCCTTGAGCGTCATAGGAATGCCTTCAAGCAGCGAGATTTTCTCACCGGCCTGCAGTTTTTTATCCACTGCCGCGGCGGCTGCCAGCGCCTTTGCAGGGGTTTTATTCACATAGGCATTCAGCTTTGCGTTATCCGACTCTATCTTATCGATATATTTTTGAGTAAGCTCGGTGCACGAAAGCTCTTTCTTTGTTAAGAGATCGTGCAGGCGGCGTATCCTGCTTTCGTTTCTCTGCATTTTCATAACCAACCCTTTCCGATTAAAGATGCAACGGCTACATGCGCTTTTTTACGGGGAAATAACCGTTTTCGCCGCCGTTTACGTTCTTTAGGATGAGGGAACGGTCGTAAGAAGGTACTACCGCATCCTCCCTGAACACGTTGGAAAGGTTATTGATATTGTCAAACTCCTCGGCAGATTCGCCTACGGCGTTGATGGTGTCGGCAAACGCGATAATGCCCGCCATATCCTCGGTAAGCTTGTCCAGCTCCTCCTCGTCCACCCACAGCTTGGAGAGCAGCGCGATGTCGAGAATCTCTTCTTTGGTTACTGCCATAGCTTTATCTCCTTCTCCGCCTAGCGAAGCTTGATATGCACCTCGCGAAGCTGTTTCTCGGTTACCTCACAGGGGGAGCCCATCATCAGGTCCTGCGCGTTGCTGTTCATGGGGAACGCGATAACCTCGCGAATGTTCTCCTCTTCCGTAATCAGCATCACCATACGGTCGATGCCGGGCGCCATGCCCGCGTGGGGCGGCGCGCCGTATTTAAACGCGGTGTAAAGGCTCGAAAACTTCTCTTTGATGGTCTCTTCGGTATAGCCCGCGATCTCAAACGCCTTTACCATGATATCCAGGTCGTGGTTTCGTACCGCGCCGGAGGAAAGCTCCACGCCGTTGCACACGATGTCGTACTGGTAAGCGAGCACGTCGAGCGGGTTCTTGTTAAGAAGCGCATCTAAGCCGCCCTGCGGCATCGAGAACGGGTTATGGGTAAAGGCCGGCTCGCCGGTCTCTTCATCCAGCTCAAACATCGGGAAATCCACCACAAAGCACATGCGGAAGGATTCTTTATCAATAAGGTTCAGGCGATTACCAAGCTCGGTGCGAATCTGCCCCGCAAGCTTGGGTGCCTCGTTCTTCGTATCGGCAATAAAGAACAGCACGCACCCGGGCTTTAATCCCGCGCGTGCCTTCAACTCCTCACGCTGCGCTTCACTTAAGAACTTATTGATGGGGCCGAGGTAATTCATCTCGTCGTCCACCTTGATATAGCCGAGGCCCTTCATGCCGATGGAGAGCGCGAAGCTGAGCATGTTCTCAAAAAAGCTCTTGGGCTGCGACCCGCAGTTTTCTACATTGATGGCGCGAACGGTCTTGCCGCGGAAGGGGGCAAAATCACTCTCTATAAACATATCGCTGATATCGATAATCTCCAGCGGGTTGCGCAGGTCGGGCTTATCGCTGCCGTATTTGAGCATCGCGTCCGCATAGGTGATGCGCGGGAAGGGTGCCTCGTATACCTTTTTATCGGTAAACTTGGCGAAGGTGGTGTAAAGTACCTCTTCGGCAATTGCGAAAACATCCTCCTGCGTTGCGAAGGCCATCTCGAAATCGAGCTGATAAAACTCGCCGGGCGAGCGGTCGGCCCTTGCATCCTCGTCGCGGAAGCAGGGGGCGATCTGGAAGTAACGGTCAAAGCCCGACACCATGAGCAGCTGCTTAAAGAGCTGCGGCGCCTGCGGCAGCGCGTAGAACTTGCCCTGATGCTTGCGGCTGGGGATTAAATAATCGCGTGCACCCTCGGGCGACGAGGCCGTGAGGATGGGGGTTTGTATCTCTAAAAAGCCCATATCGGTCATCTTGCCGCGCAAGAAGGAGATGATATTGGAACGCTTGATGATATTATCGTGAACCTTCGGGTTTCGCAGGTCGAGGTAGCGGTATTTCAGGCGCAGCTCCTCCTTGGTCTCTTTGGAGGCATCCACCTCAAAGGGGAGCATGGAAAGCGCCTTGCCCAGTACCTCCAAGCGCTCGGCCATAACCTCGATGGTGCCGGTGGCAATCTTGGGGTTGTAGGTATCTTCATCGCGCCTAATAACCGGCCCGCTGACGGTTACAGTGCATTCCTTGGTGACATTCTCCAGCATCGCGTCGTCTTTTATAACCACCTGAACCACGCCGTATTGGTCGCGCAGGTCTAAAAACAGGATACCGCCGTGGTCGCGGATATTCGCTACCCATCCCGCCACCGAAACGTTACTGCCGATGTCCTTCTCGCCCAATTCGCCGCATGTGTGTGTTCGATACCTGTTTACCGAAATCATTGTTTCACTACCCTCTCGCAAGCTTGTATGATGATAAAGCCAAATTTAATAATAATATATTTTAGTTTCACCTGCAATCACGCAGGCCAACAATTTCACGCGAAAAGTTAACTACCGTAAAAAATTTACGTTATCCTATTGCTGTTGTAATGCGAAAAAGCGCTGAAGTTTTACAAAAAAGCGCAAAGGCACCCAAAAAAAGAGAGCGCCTTTGCCACCCTTTTTATGTTACTACACTATGAATTTGTTGTCAAGGCAAAAATGCTCCGTAAAGCCGTGCGGCGGTCGTATTTCCGGTAAAGCGATTTACAGGCTCTCGTTATTGATTTTTCGCGTAATAATGCCATTTTCTAGCGACTTTTTGTTGAAAAATCTGTTTATGTAGTGTAGAATAAAAGATAATAGGGAGCGAATAGAAACTAACGGAAAGAGAGCGAGCAAACACCTATGGAAATCACGAAAATGAAAGCCCTGGTATGCGATGATTCCATTTTGGTAAGAAGGAAATTTAGAGATTTGCTTGCCAAGATCGGCTTTGGCACCCTGCTGGAGGCCGTGGATGGCGAAGAGGCCGTTAGAATATACGGCGAACAGCAGCCGGACATTGTTTTTATGGATATCATTATGCCCAAAAAGACCGGTCTTGAGGCATTAAAAGAGATTCACGCGATAAACCCGAACGCCAAGGTGGTGATGGCTTCTTCGGTAGGCACGCAAAGCCACCTGAAAGAGGCCGTGGATTTTGGGGTGTACGACTTTCTGCAAAAGCCGGTGGAGGACGAGCAGGTGCTCAAGATCGTAAGCAACCTCTTAAACGGCAAATAATTTCGGGGCGGGAGAAAAACGATGTTTACACAGTTTTTCGGCAACTATCTGCTTAACAACCATCTGGCAACCCCCCAGCAGCTCTCGGCGGCGCTTGAACTGCAGCAAAAGATACATATCAAGCTTGGCGTGCTGGCTATCAACGCGGGGTATATGACCGCGGAGCAGGTGGATAAGCTGCATCAGCTGCAGATGCACACCGATAAGCGCATCGGCGACCTCGCGGTGGAGCTTGGGTATATGACCACCGAGCAGGTAAACGAACTGCTCTCTTCGCAGAAAAGCGGGTATCTGCTGCTTGGGCAGGCGCTGGTGGAGAGTGGCAGCATGACCAACGGCCAGTTTGCCATCGCGCTGAAGGCCTATAAAGATGCCACAAGGATCACCGACAACGAGTTTTCGGATAACAAGGCCTCAGAAGTGCGGGCGGTTATCTGTGATTTTTACGGGTTTCATCTGGCAGGCAGCAAAAAGGACCTGTACGCGGATTATGTATCTCTGCTGCTTAAAAACATCATCCGTTTTATCGGCGACGACTTTACGTTGCTTCCCTCTTCGGTTGAAACCGAGTATCGCTGCGAAGAGGCCGCCATACAGCACATTAAAGGCGGTGAGCGGCTGTTTACGGCGATTGAAGCGGAAAGCAAGGTGTTTACTGCCTTTGCCTCCCGCTATGCGCAGGAGAATTTCACTCAGAATGACGATTATACAAAGGCCTCGGTGGGCGAATTTTTAAACCTGCACAACGGTCTGTTTGCGGTGAACGCCTCCAACTCCCTGGCCGTAGAGCTGGACCTCGAGCCGCAGGCGTACGAGAGCAACAAGCTCTTAACTGGCTTTGTCCGCGCGTTTGTGATAGCCGTCGGATTCCCCTTTGGGACGGTGCATTTTATCTTATCCGGTGAAAACCCAAGCGTTACGTAATAATTGCTGCTAACAACGGACATTATGATTTCACATAACAGGAAAGGCCGCCTTGCCGGAATAAACCCGGTGAAGCGGCCTTTCTATTTATTCTCTTCGCAATACGACTGCCAGATGATTTCAAACAGCTCGTCAATGCGCCGCTGCTCGCCCTTGAGGTAAAGGTAGCCGAACAAGGCCTCCAAGCCCGTTGCCATACGGTAATCGGCGGGGTTGGCGTTTTTAGGCACCGTGGTGCTGTTGGCGTTGCGGCCACGCTTTAAAATGGCCGCCTCCTCCTCATTGAGCAGCTCGGCAATGACCTCGGCGGCATGCGCCTGTGCGGAGGCGCGCACCAGCTGCACCGCGAGTACGTGCAGCTTATGGGCAGGCATGCTGCCCTGCTGTGACAGATGCGCGCGCACCAGCAGCTCATAAACCGAGTCGCCCAAAAAGGCGAGCGCCAGCGGGCTTTTCAGCTTTGGGTTCGAGGCTTCTTCAAGGTTTAACTGCGTATGGTATTCCTCCCGTTGTGCCTTCTCTTTATGTCAGGCCATTAGTTTACATAATCAAATTCAAAATCATAGATGCTTACGGTGTCGCCTTCGCGCACACCCATCTCCACCAGCCTATCGATGATGCCGGTTTCTACCAGCACGCGCTGGAAGTACTGCAGCGACTCGTAATCCTCCATGTTGCAGTTGGCGAGTATCTTAAGAAGCCACGGGGCCTCCACCACGAACACGCCGTCGTTGTTGGTGATTTCAAAGCTCCTGCCCTCGCCGAGCTTCTCGGGCGGCGCTTCCTCCACCTCGTACCGCTTGATGGGCGGCAGCCCTTTTAAGCGGGTAGCGATATCGTATTTAAGCTCGTCCACGCCCTGCCGCGTCGCGGCGGCGATGGCGAAGAAGGGGTAGCCCTGCTCCTCTATAAAACGCTTAAACGCTTCAATCTGCTCCGGCTCGGCTATGTCGCATTTGTTGGCGACCACAATCTGGGGGCGCTGTGCAAGCTCTGCGCTGAAGTTGCGCAGCTCGTAGTTGATCTTTTCAAAATCCTCCTTCGGGTCGCGCCCCTCGGAGCCGGAGACATCCACGATGTGCACAATCAGCCTGCAGCGGTCTACATGGCGCAAAAACTCATGCCCCAGCCCCACGCCCTCGGAGGCGCCTTCGATCAACCCGGGGATGTCGGCCATCACGTAGGAGTTGCCTTCGTCGATGCGCACAACGCCCAGCACGGGGATAAGGGTGGTAAAGTGGTAGTTGGCAATCTCGGGCTTCGCGTTGCTCACCATCGAGATGAGGGTCGATTTGCCCACATTGGGGAAGCCCACCAGCCCCACGTCGGCAAGCAGCTTGAGTTCGAGCAGCAGGTCGTAGCCTTCGCCCGGGATACCGCTTTTGGCAAAACGCGGTATCTGGCGCGTGGGGGTGGCAAAATGCGCGTTGCCCCAGCCGCCCTTGCCGCCCTTGGCAACCGTCACAGGCTCGGAGCCGGAAACGTCCGCCATGATCCGCCCGGTTTGAGCGTCGCGGATGATGGTGCCCTGCGGCACCCGGATAACAAGGTTTTCAGCGCTTTTGCCAAAGCAGCGTTTCGCCATGCCGTTTTGGCCGTTTGGGGCGATGTATTTCTTTTTATATTTAAAATCGATGAGGGTGGAAAGGTTGGTATCGGCCACAAAGATCACGTCGCCGCCCTTGCCGCCGTCGCCGCCGTCCGGCCCGCCCGCCGCAACGTATTTTTCGCGGTGAAAGGATACCGCGCCGTTGCCGCCGTCGCCCGCTTTTATGCTGATTTTCGCCTTGTCTATAAACATCCCGTTACTCCTTCTCGTGCTGATCGCTTGCGCAATACTAATTCCAATAAGAAATAAACCGTAAAAATTTTTCACAAAAGGCATAACTGGGGTCTTTTGCTCGAATTTTTCTATATTTCTAATTGAAATAAGTATAAGCCGTTTGTCGTACGCTATTTACAGTGAATAAATCTGCCTTTCTATTCTTCCCAAAAAGGCAGTGTAACAGTCAAAAAATCCCGAGCAAGCGGCTCGGGATTTTTACTGCAAAAGAATCAAACGCAAAGGCAGGCTTATTGCTCTACAGCGTAAACGCTAACCTTCTTACGGTCTTTGCCAAGACGCTCGAACTTTACCTTGCCGTCGGCCTTTGCAAACAGGGTGTCGTCCGAACCGATGCCCACGTTCTCACCGGGGTGGATGTGGGTGCCGCGCTGACGAACAAGGATGTTGCCCGCAAGAACGAACTGGCCGTCTGCACGCTTTACGCCAAGACGCTTAGACTCGGAATCACGACCGTTCTTGGTGGAACCAACGCCCTTTTTATGAGCAAAAAACTGAATACTAATTTTAATCATGGGTACTGCACCTCCGTATATGTGTGTTTAGAATTATTCCGTTATCACCTGTATGGCGTCCTTATAATCCTCCGCCAAAAGGGTAAGATGAAGATACAAAGCGGAAATAAGCAGCTCGCAGGCGTCGCTTTCGCAACCGTTTGGCAGGGTAAGCGAGATATTGTCTTCGTTTACCTTTACCATAGCCTTGATGCCCGCTACCTCGGTAATAGCATTTGCGGTAAGCTGTACGGCGGACGAAACCGCGGCGCACACAATGTCGCTGCCGCTTTCGGCGTAACCCGAATGGCCCGAGACCATAAAGGAACAAAACCTGCCGTCTTTTTGAGCAAACCTAGCCGTAATCATGCTGTTTTACCGCCCCGCTTTAAACATCAAACCATTTTACGCGGTGATTGTTTCAATCTGCACCTTGGTATAGGGCTGTCTGTGGCCCATCTTGCGCTTCTCGTTCTTCTTGGACTTGTAGGTAAATACCGTAATCTTCTTGGCTTTACCGTTCTTTACAACCTTAGCGGTTACAACGGCACCATTTACGGTGGGGTTGCCGAAGGTTACACCATTGTCGTTTGCCACGGCAATAATCTTATCAAACTTAACGGTTTCGTCGGGCTGAACGTCAAGCTTCTCGATAAATACAACGTCTCCCTGAGAAACCTTGTACTGCTTGCCGCCTGTTTCAATAATTGCGTACATCTAACTGAGGCACCTGCCTTTTTCTAAACTCGCTGCCAGTCGGGCGGAGCAAAGCTCGCTTGAAAAGCCCACAGCATGCGGCATTACACATATTAGCACAGTTTGTCAAATAAGTCAACGGGTAAAACCGTTTTATAATATATCTGCGTTTTGCATCCTCGCGGCTACGAGGGTGTTCTTTAATAAGGTTGCTCTGGTCATCAGGCCCACGCCGCCGGGAACGGGAGTAATATATCCCGCCACCTCTTTCACCGCTTCAAAATCAACATCTCCGCAGAGCTTACCGTTTTCGTCTCGGTCCATGCCCACGTCCACCACCACGGCGCCGGGTTTTACCATGTCGGCGGTGACAAACTTGGCTCTGCCTATCGCCACCACCAGCACGTCGGCGCGGCGGGTCACCTCGGAAAGGTCTTTGGTTTTGGAGTGGCAGATGGTCACGGTCGCGTTCTGGTGTAATAAGAGCATCGCCATAGGCTTGCCCACGATGTTGCTGCGGCCTATCACCACGCACTCCTTGCCTGCAAGGGAGACACCTGTTTTGGCGAGCATCTCCATGATGCCCGCGGGGGTACAGGGCAGAAATTCGTAGTCGCCGATCATGATCTTGCCCACATTTACGGGGTGGAAGGCATCTACATCCTTCTGCGGCAGTATCTCGTTGATAACCGCTTTTTCGTCAAGGTGCTTGGGCAGCGGCATCTGAACCAGTATGCCATGAATATCCTTCTTGCGGTTAAGCACCCTGATAAGCTCCATGAGCTCCTCTTGCGTGGTCTCGGCAGGCAGCGCGTATTCCTCTGAGTAGATGCCCACCTCGGCACAGTCCTTCTTCTTGCTGTTTACATAGACGCGCGAGGCGCTGTCATCCCCGACAATCACCACCGCGAGCCCCGGCGTGACGCCCTTTTCGCGCAGCGCCGCAACCTGAGCGGCCACCTCGGCCTTTACCTGCGCGCTGATTACCTTGCCGTCTATAATCTGTGCGGTTTTCATACCGTACTCCTCCTTCGTTGCTATCGCGCTTAATCGTCCGCCTTATCGCCTGCGGGCTGGTCGGGCGCGGCTTCGGGCTCCGCTTGGGGTTCGGCCGCTTCCGCCTCTTCTTCATGTACTACCGCAACAACGGAGGCATCCTCCTCGGCAGCATCGTCTACAGATTCGGTATCGGCATTCGCGGTAGGCTCCGTTTCGCCCTCTGCGGCAGCCGGTTCCTCCGCCTGAGCACCCTTCTTGGATTTGGATTTAAGCTGCTCGTCGATCTCCGCCAGCGCAACCGCGCACTCCTCGGTTTTGTAGTAGGGCTTTAAATAGTTGTCGTCATGCTCGGAAGCGATCTTGTAGCGGATGACGATCTCGGCGATGATCGCCGCGAACATCAGCACCGCCGCCAGCACCTGAGAAACACGTACCGAGCCGATAACAAGGCTATCGGTGCGCAGGCCCTCGATGAAGAAGCGACCGAGGCCGTACCACGCGGTGTAAAGCAGGAACACCTCGCCGTCAAACCGGCGGCGCTTAAAGTAAAGGTGCAGCAGCACAAAGCCGACGATGCACCATAGTGACTCATACAGGAAGGTTGGGTGTACCGGGTCGTTGGTAACCACCCTCATCCCCTGCGAGGCAAGCTTATCCGCATTCTGGGCAAGGTATAACATAATCTTGTTGCTGGTCATGCCCCAGGGCAGGGTGGTATTGCTGCCGAACGCCTCGATATTTACAAAGTTGCCCCATCTGCCGATGGCCTGGCCGATCAAAAAGCCCATCGCGGCAAGGTCCAGCACCGGGAAGAATTTCACCTTGCGCCATTTGCACATAAAGAAGGCAACCACCAGCGCGCCGATCAGCCCGCCGTAGATGCCGAGGCCACCGTGCCAGATCTTATAGATCTCACTGAGGTTCTCTTTGTAATAGTCCCACTCGAACACGACATAGTAGATGCGCGCGCCGAGGATGCCGCCCACGAAGCTGCCCATGACAACGTCGATGAGCCTATCGGGGTGAACGCCGTTCTTGCGCGCTCTGGTGAGCACGTAGGTAAGCGCCAGCGCAACGCCCAACGCGATGAGAATACCATACCAGTATACCGGGATATTGCCTATCTGGAATGCCACCCGATTGATGTTGATAGAGATTCCAAGGCCCGGAAAGCTAAGTACTTCAGTCATAACACAAGCTCCAATCCGTAGTTTTTTCTCTTGTTTATGTTTGTATGTATCAGCCGGCGAGAAATAATGCACTGCCGGCGTAAAGACATTCTTACGCTTTGGGTTTTACCACCGAAAGCGCTTTGTGCTGCATATTAAAGTTGCGGTGCGCGGCGTTATCGACATCCTCTTTGGTGATGTTTACAAGCGCGTCGACGATGTCATAGCCGTTGCGGCCGTAGAGGTAGGAGGTGATCAAGGCGGAGGCCACCGACTCCACGTTGTTGTAGGCAAACACCAGCCGCCCGTAGTAGTACTTCTTGGCGCGCTCAAAGGTTTCGGCATCGATGCCGTTTTGCTGAATGGCCGCGATCTCTTTCACAATCTCGTCGCAAACCTTCTGCGGGTTTTTGGATTCGCCCGAAAAGACGTTTGCCACACATTCGCGCTCGATCATACCCTCGTAGCCGAAGCTGTCGTTGATAAGCCCCTGCTCGTACAGGCGGGAATAAAGCGGCGAGGCCTCACCTGCAACCGCCTCTAGCAGGATGTCGTTGGCCACGCTCAGCTTTAACCGCTCCGCATCGGAATAAGGCGGCACCTTAAAGCCGAACTGGAACAGCGGGATCGATACCTCAAACGTCTGCTCGATATACTCCTGCGCGACGGTAAGCGGCTCTTCCGGCTGGCGGCGCTCGATAAACATCTCCTCCGCGGGCTTTAACACCTCGTCGCACACCTTGAGCACGCGCTCGATGTCGAAGTTACCCGAGACGGCGAGCACCATGTTTTTAAGGTTGTAGAAGGTACTGTAGCAGCGGTAGAGCAGGTCTTTATCAATCTGCGCAATCGACGCGGCGGTGCCCGCGATATCGATGCGCAGCGGGTGGTTCACATACATCGCGCGCAGTAGGTTAAAGAACACTCGCCAGTTTGGGTCGTCGTTATACATCTCGATCTCCTGCCCGATGATGCCCTGCTCCTTCGCCACCGACTGCTCGGTAAAGTAGGGGGTGGTCACCATCTTGAGCAGAATCTCAAGCGCTTCGTAGATATTGTCGGAGGATAGAAACTCGTAGGCCGTGCGGTCAAACGAGGTAAAGGCGTTGGCGCTGGCACCCGTTTTCGCGTACTTGGCAAACGCGTCGCCGTCCTCATCCTCGAACATCTTGTGCTCTAAAAAGTGCGCGATGCCCTCGGGCACGGTGACAAAATCGTCGTCGTGCTGGGTTTTAAAGCAGGTGTCGATAGAGCCGTAGCGGGTGGCAAACAGCGCGTAGGTAGAGCTGTAGCCCTGCATGGGGCAAAGCAGTATCGTAAGCCCGCTCTTGTGATTATAGCGGTAGTACTGCTCGCCTATCGTTTCACTTTTTATGATTTCTCTGTTCATGCGTTCTCCTCCCCGGTAAGGAAGTATACGGTATCCAGCTTGACGCGTTTCGCCGCGTTTTGTACATCCTCTATGGTGACGCGCTCGAGCTGCGAAAGCACCTCGCCGGGGTCGTAATCGGTGCCCGAGAAGATCTGCCCGAGGTAGTAGGTCTCCACCGACTTGGTGGAATCAAACACCGCGTTGTAGCCGTTTTTAATGGCGAGCAGCGCGTGGTCGAGTTCCTCGGCGGTGATGTTGCCGTTTTGCATCTCGGCAAGCTGCTTTAATATCTCATCCTTCGCCTTTTGCATGTTGCCCGCTTCAATGCCGCAGTCTACCATTAAAATACCCTTGTAGCGGTCGTAGCGGGAGGCGCAGTAGTAGCAGAGGCTTAATTTTTCGCGCACGTTTAAAAACAGCTTGGAGCTGGGCGTTGAGCCGTAGATGGCCACCATCATGAGCGCCGCTAAGTTCTTTGCGTTGTCGGAAACATCCGAGCCCGCGCGGAAGCCCAGCACAAGCTTGGACTGCGCGACATCCATGCGCTCAGTGACATCCTTTACTTCCTCTACCTCGCTGATTACCTCGGTGGAAAGGCAGTAGTCCTCCTTGCGGTTAACCCCCTTAAAGGCACTCGCAAAGATCTCCTTGGCGGCATCGGGGCTGCCGCAGCCGGTAAAGAATATCTCCACCAACGCGCCGGACAGGGCGTCTTGATAGGCTTGTACGAGACTTTGGGCCGAAATAGCGGGTACCTTGTCCTTATAACCGTAGCGCGGGATGGAAAAACGCTCGCCCGCACACATGTTTTTGGAGCACTGCATCACGGCGTAGCTGCGCTTTTCGTTGATCTCGGCCTCTATCTCGTCGATGAGCACCTGCTTTTCAACCTCAAGCTCCTTCTCGTTGAAAGCGCCATTTTTGATGTTGGGCTTTAACAGGAGCGAGCAGAGCAGCTTTGCAAGCTCGGTGGTCAGCGGCTCGCCGTTTAAGGCGTAGCGGTCGTCTATCGCCGTGGCGTACAGGCTGATGCCCTGATTCTCGCCTATCTTGAGCACATCGGAATCGAGGTAAGCGCCGTAGAGGTCGGAGAGCTTTTTGCTTACAGCCATAAAGCTTTCATACTCGGCGCTGCTTTTGCGCAGCATTGCGCAGAGCAGGGCGTTTTGCGTCGCCGTCTCCTTTGCAAGCGGCAGCATCAGGTTTACCGATATCCGGTTGGTTTTATAGCGGCTGTCGGTAACGCTGCTGAAATATACGTTTTGCGCTATCTTTTCGCGGCAAAGTCTATTCCCCATACATGTCCTCCGTTTATTTTTCTAAAGCGGCAATCTCTTACGAGTGCCGCAGATATCATACCGGTGAATACAGACGGCGGCAGGCCGCCGCCCGCTTACACACTTACGCTATATTTTACCACACATCCGCATACAGCGCCATACCTGCCAGAAAAATTAACAAACCTTTCACCTTTTTATGCCTTAATAACGACATCATGCGTTTCGCCGTCCAGCGGTATAACGGCCTGCTCTTTGCTGCCTTCGTTCTCCCTTACCACCCGCACCTTGAGGGTGGTTTTCTTGATCTCCAGCCGCATGTTAAAGCCCTCCCACGCCTCGGGCAGGCGCGGGGTAAACGCCACGCTGTCCCCCTGAATCTTCACGCCCAGAAGGTCTTCCAGCACCGTGCGGTAGTACCAGCCCGCGGCGCCCGTATAGATGCTCCACCCGCCCCTGCCGTAGGCGGAGGGGTTGGAGTAGACGTCCGCCGCGATATAGTACGGCTCTAGGCGGTAGGCTTCCGCCGTCAGCTCGTTTTTATACTTGTTGGCGGGGCTCAGCAGGCTTAGTAGCTCATACCCCTGCTCCGTCATACCGAACCTAAGCAGCGCCTGCGCGAGCCATACGGCGGCGTGGGTATACTGCCCGCCGTTTTCGCGCAGCCCGTAGGGATAGGCCTTGACATACCCCGGGGACTGCGCCCCCTTATAAAAGGGCGGCGTAAACAGGCGCACGATGCCGTTTTCGCGGTCTGTGAGGCGTTCGTAGGCATTCTCCAGCGCGATTTTCACACGCTCCTTATCGGGCATACCCGCAAAGACGGCGAAGCTTTGGGGCAGCGAATCGATGCAGCATTCGTCATTTTCGGCGCTGCCCATCTTGGTACCGTCGTCGTAGAACGCGCGCAGATACCAGCCGCCGTCGTAGCAGTAGGCGTCGACATTTTGCTTGAGCATGGCGGCCTGAGTACGGTAGCGCTCGGCGCGCGCGGTATCCTGCCTTTTGTCGCACACCTGCGCAAACCGCTCGAGCGTCAGGGCCAGAAACAGCGCGAGCCACACGCTTTCGCCCTTGCCCTCCGCCCCCACCAGGTTAAAGCCGTCGTTCCAGTCGCCGCTGCCGATGAGCGGCAGGCCGTGCTCGCCGAGGCGGGTGGCGCGGTCGATTGCGCGGCAGCAGTGGTTATAGACATCGCCCGTTTCGTCCGATATCTGCGGCTCAAAGTAGCGCTCGTGCTCCTTAAAGGTAAGCTCATCCCCCGAAAGGTAGCGCACGGGGATTTTTAGGATATCTTCATCACCCGTTTTATCAAGATATTCGCACACGGTGTAGGGCAGCCATACGAGGTCGTCAGAATAACGGGTGCGTACGCCGCGCATGCCGCCCTTCTCCTTGGGCAGGTTGTGCCACCAGTGCAGCACGTCGCCCTCTTTGAATTGCGCGCCCGCGGCCCTTACAATCTGCTGCTTGGCAAGCCTCGGCGAAAGGAGCATATAGGCGCAGACATCCTGCAGCTGGTCGCGAAAGCCCCACGCCCCGCCGCACTGGTAGTAGCCTGTACGGCCCATCAGACGGGCGCGCGAAATCTGGTGCGGCAGCCAGACATTGAACAGGTGGTTGATGGTTTTATCGGGGGTGTCGATCCACAGCCGGTTTTCTTCAAATCTGCGCTCGTCGGGACGGGTGTAGCTCTGGTAATTGCACGCGCCCGTGTTCATGCCGTATGTCAGAATAAACCGCACGCTGTAACGCCCACTCGGCGGCAGCTTAAAGGGGTGGATGACCGCCGCGCAGGGGTCGTCGCTGGTATTGACGGCGTTTAAGCTCAGCTCGCCCGAGAGAAACGCCGCGCGGTCGCAGCAAAAATGCACGTTTTCTTTGTCGCAGCCCAGCGCCATGCTGCCGCCCACCGCCGTATTGAACGGGTTGTGCAGAAGCAGGCGGCTGCCGCACTCGGTGGGCACTACGAAGCGCGACGTTCGCCGGTTTACCCCCAGCACCGGCTCGGTGTAATAGGCAAGGTTGATGGTCATCTCCTCCTTTGTGGTGTTTTGCAGCGAGACGTCACAGGTTTTGGTACAGCCGGTAGTGGATATGGTGACCGTCGCGATGGTTTTTACCCCGCCCGCGATCCCCTCATAGGTGGCGTCCGCGGCGGAGAAGGAGGCGAGCGAACCGTTCACCAAATCGTAAAGCACACCGTCTACCTCGGCCACCAGCATCTCGCCCACGTTATCGAGCGCAAGGTCGTTAAACCACGGGGTGAGCTTGTTTTCGCGCGAGTTTACTGCCCACGTAAAGCCCAACGCCCGGTTGGACACCAAGGTGCCGAACGCGGGGTTTGCGAGGATATGGCACCACGGCGCCTTGGGGGAGCCAGTGACAAAAAAGCGCTCCTTGGTAAAGGCCCCGCCGAGCACCCTATCCTCCCCCATGAGCTGCACGTGCGGCTTTTCAACCGACTGTATCTCCGCGGGATGATAGGGCTGCGTGTCCACGCTCGTGCGCACCAGACCGTCCTCCACCACATGGCTGGCCGCGGCGTACAGCAGGGTTTTGACGCGGGTGTCGTGATGCGAGAGGTTCACCGCGTGGATGCCCACCCGCGCGCCGATCAAATCCTCGGCGATGCAGGCCTGCGCTGTTTCGTACAGCGCGTTTTTCACCGCGCCGCTGTCCTCGCCCTCGTGGTAGGCCACCACCAGGTCAAAGAACACGCTGCACAGCCGCAGCTTCTGCATCAGGCGGATATACCCCTCGCAGCGGCGGACATCCTCGGCATTCTTTGCCTCGAACAGCACAATGGGGTAATCGCCCGAGATACTCAGGCCCCACAGGCCGTTGACACCCAGCTCGTTCTCCTTCGAGGCCTTGATGCTCTCCACTTTTTCGCGCTTGGGATAGAATAGCAGCGGCAGCACGCTCTGGCCGATGCGATCCTCCAGCTTGGTGGTGGCAACCGGCGATTTTGCCGCCCGCGCGGTGCTGAGCTGCCCGCGCCGCTTTGCCGCGATGGCTCGGGAGATAGCCCCCTCGGGGGTATCGTCCACGGTGAGCAGAAAGGCAAGCTCCTTTTGGGCGTTTGGCATGAGCTCCACCTCCACCCGAATGGCGCACACCGCGTCCGGGATGCCCTCTTTGCCCGCAAACGGCCGCTCAAACGCCTTAGCGAGCGAGGCGATGCCGTACGGCAGCTCCAAAACATCGGACTTTACCGTTTCATAGTCAAACGCCGTATCATCCAGAAAGCCCGCTGCGATGCTTACGTCGCTTTCGGAGGGACGGGTGCGGCGCGTAAACACCAGCGTATTGGAGGCGCGGTCAAAGGACGCCTGTATAAACATCTTGGTAAACGCGGGGTGGGCCTCCATATCCGCCCACTTGGCGAGCGAGGGCTCCAAGTAAAACATCGCCTGCGCCTTTACCCTACGGGAGGAGTTGTTTTTGATTACCCCGACATACTGGCAGGCCGGAAAGTCGTTGCCCACGCACACCTGCAGCCCCGCTTCAAACACGCCCTTCGCCCCGAAGTATTCCACCGATGATGCCTGAAAGCGCGCCGTGTGCTTCGATTGCTTATCATAAAACGGCGCCTCGGTGGCGGAGAGGACGTAATCCCCTGCCTTCACCACAAAGTAGACGCCGAACGGCGCGCGCAAAAGATCGGTGGTACGGCGGGTGACGTCCACGCTGCCGTAGGAGATATGCTGTGCGCCGACGTCGCTCGCCACCAGCGTAAGCTCGCCGTTTGAAAGGATCTGCACGTGCGGGGTGATGGGGGTAATCTCGGCAAAGGCCTCTCCGATCGGGGTCTCGCGCCCATGCTTTGGTGGCTCTCCCCGATCGGGTACATCCTCGAATATCAAGCTGCCCACGGCTATCTTCTCCTTTAGCAGCTCCTGCGCCGCTTTTATGGTTTTGTCGGACATAAACCGTCGCTGCATGCAGTTATCGTACACCACATTGCACACCGAAAGCAGGCTCATGCCCACGTGATGCGCCATGTAACTGCGCACGATGCCCTTTTTATAATCGCCCGTGCGCGAGGTGGTATAATCGCACGCCTCGTAGAAGCCCCACTTGCCGAGCATGCCGATCTTTTCAAGCTCCGCGAGGTTTTTTAAGGCGCCGTGCTGGTCGTGCTGCATGGTGAGAAAGGTGGAATAGGGCGATACCACATACTCGGTGTTCAGCCCGCGCATCAGGCCGATCTTTTGCACGCCGTGCGCCTTGTAGCGGTAGTTGAGCATGTTGTCGAAGGCGTAAAACCCGCTTTCTGAAACACCCCACGGCAGCGCGAGCTGCTTGGCGCGTAGCCTTTGACAGTAGATGGCGAAGCGAAGGGCCTCGTATAACAGCGACCCTTCGTACACCGGCAGCAGCAGGTGGGGCATAAAGTACTCAAAGATGCTGCCGCCCCACGATACCGGTCCGGCAAACGCCCCCTGACGAGCAAGGGTACGCTCCAAAGCGCCCCAGTGCTTTTTGGGTACCTGCTCCTTGGCGATGGCAAGGTAGCTAGTAAGGCGCGCCTCGCTCATGAGCAGGTCGTAGTGCGAGTGGCTGAGCTTGCCCGTCTCGCAGTCGTAACCCACCGAAAAGAGGTTTTTTCGTTTGTTATAGAAGATGGTGAGGTCTGTGTTGTCTATCAGCTTATTCAGCCGCTCGGTGAGCTTTGCAAGCCGAGCGGCATCGGCGATATACTCCTTGATACCCTCCTTGAGTGCAATCAAACAGCACACGAAATTTGCGCTGTCCACCGACGAAACAAAGCTGGGCTGCAAGAGAGCCAGCGTTTTGGTGTCGTACCAGTTATAAAGGTTGCCGTGAAACATCTCCATCTGCTCGACCGTATCGAGGGTGCGCTCCACGCGGAAGGCCAGCTCCTCACCGGTGATGAAGTGAAAATCCCGCGCCGCGAGCGTGCACAGCAGCATCAGCCCGATGTTGGTGGGCGAGGTGCGGTGGGCAACGACGTAGGTGGGTGCCTCTTGCACATTATCGGGCGGCAGGTAATTCTCGCGCGCGGTGCAGGTTTTTTCGTAGTAACGCCACATCATCGCGGCATAGGCGGTGAGGATGTCGGCGGTCTGCATATCCGGCTGTTCCTTCTGCACGCGGCTTTCGCGTGAGGAATAAACCGCGACAAAGGGGGCGAGTAGCATCATCACCCCAAAAAGGCGCAGGATACTATAATCTGAAAAAATCAAAAAAGCGCCGACGGCAATGCCCGGCAGCATATCCAGTACCTTAAACACCGTTTTGCGCCTTCGCTGGTCGGCCTCGGCGGCAGTTGTCCACTGCAGGAGTCTTTCTTTGGAAATAACCATGCGGTAGAGCGAGCGCAGAACGGCGTCGCCCGCCACAAAGGCGTGCTTGGGCAGAAACACAAAGTAAAAAAACGCCTGCGACAGGCTCTCGGCGGCGGCGGGGAGCGCCTTGGAATAGTACTCCCGCGAAAGGGCAAAGCCTCGGCTTACAAAGATGGCGACAAACATGGCGAGCAGCGGCGGCGCCGTCATCGCCAAAAATCCGGTGAGCGAAAGCGCGTAGGTAAGCTGCCGGGTGCCGAAAAAGGCGACGATAATACAGATAAGCGCCATGATGGGGGTAAGCGCCCTGCGGATATTGTCAAGCAGCTTATACCGTGAAACGCGGCCCAGCACGTTTTTTTGCTTAACGCCGTTTTGCGTGATACCGGCGAACATAAAGCCGATATTCTGCACATCACCGCGTATCCAGCGGTGCAGGCGCCCGAAGAAGCCTGCCGCGTCCTTTGGGAAGTTCTCGGTAAGCTCAATATCGGAGACAAAGGCGGTGCGCATATACTCGCCCTCTAGGATGTCGTGCGAAAGGATTTTGCCGTCGTCAAAGCGCCTGTCCATCACGGCATGAAACGCCTTGACGTCGATAAGCCCCTTGCCTGAGAACACCCCGTGCCCGAACAAATCCTGATATAGGTTTCCGCAGGCGGTGCTGTAGGCGGTAATGCCCCCGCTGCCTGCCATCACCTTGGTAAAGCCGGTTTTATAGGCGGAGTCGAGATCTACGCTAATGCGCGGCGCGAAGATGCCGTAGCCCTTGGTAACGGTGCCCGTCTCGGGCGAAATCTCGGCGCGGTTAAGCGGGTGCAGCGCGGCGCCCACCAGCTGCGGCACCGTACCGAGCAGCAGCCCGGTATCGGCGTCGAGCGCCAGAATATAGCGTGTTTTTTTGATGGCCTCCACGTTGCCGCAGAACAGCTTAATGGGGATGCTCTCGCCGTGGATGAGGCGCACAAGCTGGGTGATGGCGCCGCGTTTGCGCTCCCACCCGCCAAAGCTTTTGCTGGATTTGTTATAGCTGCGCTTGCGCACCAGCATGTAAAAACACCCGCCAAAACGGGCGTTGAGCTTGGCTATTACCGCCTGCGCGGCGCTGAGCATCGCTTTATCCTTGGGGTTATCTACCGCTTTATCCTCTTTAAAATCGGCGAGCAGCATAAAGCCGACGTTCTTGCCGCCGTTTGTGATATACAGGTTTTCAAGGCGTTCCTCCAGCTTTTTGGCGTCCTCCGGCCTCGGCAGAAGGGTGGATACCGTAACCAGCGTAAAGGCGCCTTCGGGCAGATCACGTTTCAGCTGCATGCGCGGTACAAAGCTTACCGCCACCCCGCGCAGCGCATACAGCTCGATAAGCGGGCGCAATATCTCCCAGAGCGGCAGGTAGATGAGAAGCACTACGAGAATACTTTTTAAAAAAACGCCCACCGCCGCGGTGATGATCAGGGGCAGAAGCCAGCTGATGACCAAAACGCATTCCCCGCGCGCCTTTACCTGCTGCAGGGTTTTATCGAGCGCAAAAATCGGCTCGCCGATATGCTTTTTCTGCCTGCCGTCGCCGCTCTGCGCGAGCAGCAGCACCTTCTCGGCGGCCTCTTTCTCGCTTACCCCCTGCTGGGCGGCGATGCGCGTGATCTTGCAGCGGTAGAGGTTCTTGCTCTCCTCATCCATCCCCGCGTAGTCGCCGGTAGGGTCCCGCTGCAGTATCTGCTCCACCACGCTCTGGTTTTCAAGGATATCCTCAAAGCTTATGTCCGAGATGCCGCGGATGGAGGTGATACCGTAGGCAAAGCACGCCTCGCTCTCTTTATCCTGCCGCTCACAGGACCCCGCGCACAGCCCTATCAGGGCGCACTTGAGCGCGGTGGGCAGAAAGCAAAGCTCCGCCACCGAAAGCGGCGCGCTCTGCTGCACCTTCGTGAGAAACTCCTCAAGGTTTTCGCCCGTAAGCTCTACGCGCTTCCCCACAAAAAGCTCGTTTACCAGATGGTACACCATGGGGATGGAGGCATCGCTTAGGCAGGGCAGCTCGCTTTCCTGCCGCAGCACGCGTAGCACCGAGCGCCCCTCTGCCTGAAGGGTATAAAAGTTATCATACAGCCACTGCCACGCGCCGGGGCGCGAGCGCTCTTTTGAAACGCGGCGATACATGTTCCAGAGCAGCGACAGCTCCTTGGCCACCTTTTTACGAAGCGCTGCCGGTCTTTTAAGCGGCTGATTGCCGGGGATTTCTATGACATGGCCCTGAATATCATCAAAAAATTCTGGCTTCACGGCAAACCGCTCCTTATACTTCATTGCATTAGTTATGGATATTGTTGCCGAAGCGGTTTTAAAAAATTCACCGAACAATTTGCGCAAACGGCTGCAATCGCCTGCCAAGGCTGATAAAAAAGCATCATTTTTTATTTTTGACCCGATGTGATATAATAAGCGCATTGGTGATGAAGGACAGAGAATTTGTCTTGCGCTTATTTATGTTATTATGTAAACTTCCCTCGCCCCTGCGGGGTAACCGGTGAGAATGTAGGCTTTACAGAAATGGCGGTGCACTTTACTAAATGAATGAAATAAAACTTAAAGATATCGTTTCGCCGCTGCTGCGGTGGTATGGCTCGGCGGCGCGCGTACTGCCGTGGCGCGATACGCCCACCCCCTACCGCGTATGGGTTTCGGAAATTATGCTGCAGCAAACGAGGGTGGACACGGCGCTGCCCTATTTTGAGCGGTTTACACAGGCGCTGCCCGACATCGCCGCCCTTGCGGCAGCCGACGAAGAACAGCTGCTCAAGCTGTGGGAGGGCCTTGGCTACTACAGCCGCGTAAAGAATATGCAGAAGGCTG
Source organism: Bacillota bacterium (assembly GCA_023391875.1). Taxonomy (GTDB): domain Bacteria; phylum Bacillota; class Clostridia; order Oscillospirales; family Ruminococcaceae; genus Acetanaerobacterium. The sequence goes on from JAEWAB010000001.1 coordinate 42,166, forward strand.
CGCGCGCGGTGATGGAGCAGTACGGCGGCGAGCTGCCCAACGCGTTTGACGCGTTAAAGACCCTGCCCGGCATCGGCGCCTATTCGGCGGGGGCAATCGCCTCGATTGCATTCGGCAGGCGCCACCCCGCAGTGGACGGCAACGTGCTGCGCGTGATTTCTCGCATTACCGCAAGCAGTGAGGACATCACCGACGCAGACGTTAAAAGACGTATTGAGCAGCAGGTGACCGAGATTCTGCCCGACGAACGGGTGGGCGACTTTAACCAGTCGCTGATGGAGCTGGGGGCCACCGTCTGCCTGCCAAACGGCGCGCCGAGGTGCGAAATCTGCCCGCTGGGCGGGATTTGCAGAGGGTACATAGAGGGCATTGCCGCGCAGCTGCCCGTTAAGGCCGCAAAGGCCGCAAAAAAAATAGCGGATAAAACCGTATTGGTGATTGTCTATAAAGACCGCCTCGCCTTAAAAAGGCGCAAAAAAACCGGCCTTTTAGCCGGTATGTGGGAGCTGCCCAATACAGATGAGAAACTCTCTCCCGAAGAGTGTGCGGCCCTGCTGAACGAATGGGGCATACCTTTTACTGAGATTACCCCCCTTCCGCCCGCCAAGCATATCTTTACGCACATCGAGTGGCGGATGACGGGCTTTTTGGTAAAGGCCGCCGAATGTGCGAACGCCGAGGGCATTACCTGGGCAAGCCCCGAACAGCTGCGGGAGCAGATGGCGCTGCCCACGGCGTTTAAAGCGTATCGAAAGCAGTATGATACCTACCTTGCAACTTACCGCCCCTAAAACGCGCAAAAGCGGCTGAAAGGTTTTTGCCCTTCAACCGCTTTTTTCAATTAAAAATAATTTACAGTACTTTTTTCAAAAACTCGATGGTGCGCTTATTCTGGGGCGCCCCGAAGATCTGCTCGGGGGTGCCTTGCTCCACAATCACGCCCTCATCCATGAACACTACTCGGTCGGCTACCTCCCGCGCGAAGCCCATCTCGTGGGTCACCACGATCATGGTCATACCCGCGTCGGCCAAGGAGCGCATTACACCGAGCACCTCGCCTACCATCTCGGGGTCGAGCGCGCTGGTTGGCTCATCGAACAGCATAAGGTCGGGGTCCATCGCCAAGGCTCTGGCAATTGCCACGCGCTGTTGCTGCCCGCCGGACAGGGTAGCCGGGTACTCGTTCGCTTTATCCGATAAACCTACCCTCTCCAAAAGAGAGAGCGCTTTTTTCTTCGCTTCTTCTTTGGTAAGCTTTTTGCGGTCGAGCGGAGCCATCGTTATATTCTTAAGAACAGTCAGGTGCGGGAAAAGGTTGAACTGCTGGAACACCATGCCGACATTCTCGCGCAGCTTGTTGATGTCGCTGTGGCGCGCCGTCATCTCGTTACCGTCTACCACAATCACACCGTCGGTGGGGTCCTCAAGGCAGTTGATGCAGCGCAGAAAGGTGCTCTTGCCGCTGCCGGAAGGGCCGATGAGGCAAACCACCTCGCCCTCCTGCACCTCTATATCGATACCCTGCAGCACCTTAAGCAGGCCAAAGCTTTTATGAAGCCCCTTAACGCTTACCTTTACCATATGCTATCTTCCTCTCAATGTATTTCGACAGCTTGGAAAGCAGCAGGATGATAACGAGATACATCACCGCCACCATTGCCCAGACCTCAAACGACCTGAAGTTGCTGGCAATGATGATCTTGCCCGCCTGTGTAAGCTCCCTGAGGCCGATAACCGAGATGATGGAGGTATCTTTGAGTGTGATGATGAACTGGTTTACCAGCGACGGAATGATAATGCGCACCGCCTGCGGCAGAATAACCTTTATCATGGCTCTGGAGTAAGGAAGCCCCAAGCTGCGGGAAGCCTCCATCTGCCCTACCGGCACCGCCTGAATACCGCCGCGGAATATTTCGGAGAGGTATGCGCCCGCGTTAAGGCTGAGCGTAATCACACCGGCAACCTCGGAGGAAAGGCGGATATTGAGCGCCTGTGTGAGCCCGAAATAGACAAAGAACGCCTGCACCAAAAGCGGTGTACCGCGGATAATATCCACAAAGACGGACGATATGCCCTTGAGCACCTTGATATGCGAGATCGCCATCAAGCAGGAAATCAGGCCGATGACAATCGCGAACAAAAGCGACACAAAGGTCATGACGATGGTGCTCCCCAGGCCCGCAAGCAGGCGCGGAAAGGCTTCGGCCAACAGTTCAAAAAAGCTCATACGCTTAAGCTCCTAACATGATACCCGTTATGTAACCAGCCAATAACTTAGGGCGATTACACGGCATAAACCCGCCGCGCACCCTTATGCAGCACGCAGCGGGCAGCCGATTAGGGGCAGAGATTATTTCTGGATGTACTTGTCTAAAATCTCCTGATACTTGCCGCTGGCCTTTAAGTGCTCAAAGCCTTCGTTAAACATCTTAAGAAGCTCTGCATCCTCGCCCTTGCTTACCGCAAAGCCGTAGGAAGAGCCCTGTTCCTTCTCGGTAACGATCTTAAGGCCGACGCCCTGCGTGATGGCATAGCCGAGCACAGGGTAATCCTCGAAGCAGGCCACGGAGTTGCCGGCCTTAACCTCTTCGTAAAGGTTGGCGGAATCCTCAAAGTAGGTGGTGGTGAAGCCGTACTTATCTTTGATGCTCTCGGCAAAGGAGGCACCCTCGGTACCGGTTTTTACAGCTACCGACTTGTCTTTTAAGTCTTCGTAGCTCTTGATGTCGTTGTTGTCGGCTGCGATACCCATCACAACGCCCGAATCAAAATACGGGGTGGAGAAATCAAACTTTAACTCACGGTCCGGCTTGATGCTCATGCCCGCGATAACGCCGTCCACCTGCTTGGCTTCCAGCGCCTGCACGGCGGCGTTAAAGCCTAAAATCTGAAGCTCATACTCAAAGCCCTGATCCTTGGCGATGGCGTCAAGAATTTCCATGTCGATGCCTACGAATTTGCCCGACTTATCCTCAAACTCAAACGGGGCAAAGGTGGTATCGGTGGCGATGATGTATTTGTCGCTTTTCGCGGCGCAGCTTGCAAATGAAAGAACCATCATTAAAACAGCCAGAACGAGTGCCAGTTTTTTAACCATTTTCATTACTCTTTCCTCCCAATACTCTTATATGTATTTCGCTTTAAACTGTTAGCGCAGTAAAAAGTGCCATAAAACAAAAAAACGCCACCTCACACGTATCCACACACGTGAAACAGACGACCATTTTGCATATGAAACCACCGCGCCTTTATCCTGCAAGGTGAAAACGTTTCACCCCTCAGGCTTCGGCAATCAGCCTTATAAAACGATTTACTTATGCAATAAATTATAGCAATGGATGCATGGGCCTGTCAAGTAATAATGCCGCCCGCGATTGATAAAAATAATGAAACATGCTACAATACCCCTGAATGGGACAATCTTCAAGCATTCACGTAAAATAATTAACATTCTTCCTTCCTCTATGGGTAAGCAAGACGTTATACAAACGGAATTTAGGATAAAAAGTATGGTGGTAACAGGTTGAAAGAAAATCTTTCAACCCTCGAAAAACTGCCTGTCAGGGCAAAGCCCTTCCTGCCGCTATGCGGCACCGGCATTTTAAAATTTGGTTTTATGCCCTTTCTTTTGGGCGTAAGGCCCAAAAGAAAGGGCATGGATCTGGGATGAATCATGGATTTGTAAAGGTGGGCGCGGCTACCCCCGCCATTCGTGTGGCGGACTGCGACTACAACGCGCAGCAGATTATTTTGAATATGAAGGACGCTGCCCAAAAGGGGGTAAAGCTGCTGGTGCTGCCCGAGCTTTGTGTAACGGGCTACACCTGCGGCGACCTGTTTTTACAGCGCACCCTGCTAAACGGCGCCGTAAACGCGCTTAAAAGTATTGTAAAGGCCTCGGAAGGCCTAAACCTGCTCACCATTGTAGGGGCGCCCGTCGAGCACGAGGGCAAGCTGTTCAACTGTGCCGTGGTGATCTATAACGGCGCCATCTTAGGCGTGGTACCGAAAACGAACCTGCCCAACTACAGCGAGTTTTACGAGCTGCGCCATTTCAGTACCCCCGACGGGCATGGCGACACCATTTCTATATTGGGCCAAGAGGTGCCCTTCGGTGGGAAGCTGCTGTTTACCTGCGCGCAGCTGCCGGAGTTCTGCGTAGGGGTGGAAATCTGCGAGGACGTCTGGGTACCCGCGCCCCCCTCGCTGGCGTTGGCGCTTGCGGGAGCGACCGTGTTTGCGAACCTTTCGGCAAGCGATGAAACCATCGGCAAGGACAGCTACCGCCGCTCGCTGATCACAGGGCAATCCGCGCGGCTGGTGTGCGGCTATATCTACGCCGACGCGGGAGAGGGCGAGTCCTCCACCGACATGGTGTTTGCAGGGCACAACCTGATCGCCGAAAACGGCGTGCTGCTGGGTGAAAGCAAGCTGTTCCAAAACGGGCTGCTTATCAGCGAGCTGGACGTGGGGCGCTTAAGCGGCGACCGGCGCAGGCTCACCTCCTTCCCCTTTGCCGACGGCGGCTGCAAAAGGGTGTTCTTTAGCATGCCGCTTCAAGAGACCGCACTCACCCGCCCCGTGGAGCGCCAGCCGTTTGTGCCGTCCTCGGCGTATGACCGCAGCAGCCGCGCCGAGACGATCCTAGCCATGCAGTCTCAGGGGCTTAAAACACGGCTTGCGCACTCCAAAAGCAAGACCGTTGTGCTGGGCATCTCGGGCGGCCTGGATTCCTCCCTTGCCCTGCTGGTGGCCGTGCGCGCCATGGACATGCTTGGCCGCCCGCACAGCGACGTGGTGGCGGTAACCATGCCCTGCTTCGGCACCACCCGGCGCACGAGAGGCAACGCCGAGCTCTTGTGCGAGGCGCTTGGGGTCTCGTTTAAATGTGTGGACATCACCGCCTCGGTGAAGCAGCACTTTGCCGACATCGGGCAGGATATAGACAACCACGACGTGGTGTTTGAAAACGGTCAGGCGCGCGTCCGTACACTGGTACTGATGGACCTTGCCAACCAAACCGGCGGCATCGTGCTCGGCACCGGCGACCTCTCGGAGCTCGCTCTCGGCTGGGCCACCTATAACGGCGACCACATGTCGATGTACGGGGTGAATGCCTCGGTGCCCAAGACCTTAATACGCCACATCGTCCGCTATGCCGCCGATACCGCACAGGAGGAGAAGCTTAGGCAGGTGCTCTACGACATCCTCGACACGCCGGTAAGCCCCGAGCTGCTGCCCGCAAAGGACGGCGAGATCGCCCAAAAGACCGAGCAGCTCGTTGGCCCCTATGAGCTGCACGATTTCTTCCTTTACTATATGGTGCGCTTCGGGTTTTCCCCCTCAAAGATATTACGTCTGGCCACGTATGCGTTTAACGGCGCGTACGACCGCGAGACCATCTTAAAATGGCTGAGGGTATTTTACCAGCGCTTCTTCGCCCAGCAGTTTAAACGTTCCTGCCTGCCGGATGGGCCGAAGATCGGCTCGGTAACCCTGTCGCCGCGCAGCGACTGGCGCATGCCCAGCGACGCCTGCGCCGCGCTCTGGCTTAAAGAGCTGGATTCCATAAAGTGAAAAGAACCGCCCTCTGCCGCATCAGGCAGAAGGCGGTTTTCTATGAAAAGCAGGGCGAAGGCCCTGACTATTGCTGGGCGATGTGGGCGAGCACCTTGTCGGTGCTCCAGAAGAAGCGCTCGTGCCCGATGTCCTGCGTGAGGCCGCAGCGGTCGAACATCTGCAGCACCGAGGGCTGCACGCTCGAAAAATAGATGGAGATATCGCTTAAAGAGAGCCGTTCGCACAGCTCCGAAAGCCCCTGTACGCCCGACATATCGGCAAACGGCACGCCGCGCATCGAGATGATGACAATCTCTTTCTTGCTGAGCTCGTGCAGCTTTTCCTCCAGCTTCCCCACCGTACCGAAGTAGAGCGGGCCGGTGATATACGCAACGGCCGCGTTGTTAAACTGCTCGCAGCCACAGACGTCATCGGCAAGCTTTTTGCCGTCGATATCGCTCACCGATACCTGCATCTCCGATACCTTCACCACGAACAGCACCACCGAGAAGACGATGCCAATCATAATAGCTATGGTAAGGTCGAATACCACCGTCGCCGCCATGGTGATGAGGAACTGTGCCATCGCGGTTTTGAGGCGCTTTTTAAAGATGGATTTAATGGCGCTCCACTCGTTCATGCGCCACGCCGTCATAATCAGTACGCCGGAAAGCGCTGAAAGCGGGATGGCCGACATCACGGGCGCCAGCAAAAACATCGAAAGCAACAACACCGCCGAGTGGATGATGCTTGTAAGGCGCGTCTGCCCGCCCGATTTAATGGCTACACTGGTACGCGCAATGGCCGCCGTGGCGGGTACGCCCCCAAAGAACGGGATGAGCATGTTGCCGATACCCTGAGCGACCAGCTCGCGGTCGGCATTCAGCTTCTCGTTCTTCATGCGCCCGGCGCTTGCGCCGCACAAAAGGCTCTCAATAAGCCCGAGCGCCGCGATGCTTGCGGCGGGCGCCAGCAGGTTTTTAAGCGTTGCAAGGTCTATCTGTGAAAAGACAAGGCGGTTTTCAAGCGGCAGCGTGCGCGGAATCTCGCCCACTACGGCTACGTCAAAATGGAATATCATATTGGCCGCCGTCGCCAAGATAATGGCAAACAGCGAGCCCGGGAAGTATTGGTTGAGTTTTTTGGGGTACACCGCCATGAAAACAATCACCGCAAGGCCGATGACAATAGCGGTGATATCCGGCGACTGCGGCACCGTAAAATAACCCGCGAGCTTTTCCACCGTTGTTTCGCCCGAGGTGGTAAGCCCCGTCAGGTTCGTAACCTGCCCCAAGGCGATAATAACCGCGATGCCGGAGGTAAAACCCGTGATAACCGGCGCCGGAATAAACGAAACCAGCGTGCCGAGACGCAGCACGCCGCAGAGCAGCAGGATGATACCCGAGATAAAGCAGGCGATAAACACCCCCTGCATCTTATACTGCGCTACCAGCGGTACCAGAATAGCCGTCATCGCCCCCGTGGGGCCGGAGATTTGGTAAGAGCCGCCCGAAAGGGCGCCGATAAACAGCCCTGCCAGTATGGCGGTGATAAGCCCCGCTGCGGCATCCGCGCCGCTGCTTACACCGAATGCCAGCGCCAGCGGCAGCGCAACCGCCGCAACGGTAATGCCCGCCAGTACATCCTTGCCAAGGCGTTTGCCGTTGTAGCTGGAAAATTCAGTTTTGAGTGCATTTACATATTCTTTTACAATCACCAAAAACCCACCCTATATAATACCGTTATAGTAACCCAAGATTGGATTTTACACCCTGAAACGGTACCTTGCAACCGTTCTACTATTTTTCAGGTTTCTATACAATACTCGTAGTGCACTGTTGATTATTTTTAGTGACAAAAAAGATAACCTTTATGGTATACTATAAGCATAATTCATTCACACTCAAAAAACGATAGGAGGCTTCGCTGTGGCTGTAATCAGCAGGTTGATTGACGAAATGACGGCGTACTACCGGGGGGACCCGCGAAGGATAAACCATTTTTTGAAGGTGCACGCCTTCGCCAAGGTAATTGCCGAATTAGAGGGCGTGGACGCGCAGACCCTCTTTACCCTTGAGGCGGCGGCTGTGGTGCACGACGTGGGCATCAAGCTCAGCGAGCAGAAGTATGGCAGCAGCGCGGGCAACTATCAGGAACTGGAGGGGCCGCCGATTGCGCGGGAGATGCTGCAAAAACTCGGCGTAGACATACCTGTTATCGAGCGCGTGTGTTATTTGGTGGGGCACCATCACACCTACGGGCAGATCGACGGCATCGATTACCAGATACTCGTCGAGGCCGATTTTTTGGTAAACATCTATGAGGACGACCTCACCGCAAAGCAGGCCGCCGCCATACGCGATAAGTACTTTAAAACCAATGCCGCCATCGCCTTGCTTAACCGACTTTATCCCACCGAGGAAAACGGTAACTGACAATAGCACACGAATAAAGGCGCACCCTGCGAAAGCATAGGTGCGCCTTTCATTATTTAATAAAGAATATCAGAGCAGCTTATTGAGGGAATCCATGATCAAAATCGTCGTTAACGCCAATGTAAAGATGCCGCTCGCCACAAAATAGGCCGCCTTGGTTTTCTTGGAATGAAAATGTTTTAAGAAAACCCCCGCCAGTACGGCAAACAGCAAAAAGCCTACTATATCCATGGCAATAGTGATATCAAGCGTGTCTATGGGCAAAACGGGGCTGAGCCATCTGGAAAGTGGAATACCCAACAGGTGCATGGCGGGAACCGCCATGAGCGGTATGGTCGACAAGGCGGATTTCGGTTTATGCGACCGCAAAAACACAAAGAAAATCGCCGCTATGATGATTAAAATCGCTATGCTTTCCACAACCATGTGTAGCCCCCCTCTCACCGCTCAGAAAACCGATACTTAAAGGCAAAAACCGAAACAAATCGCTTTAAGGCTATAATTATTTAAACATCTCGTTGAAGGCCGTGGGCGCCTTGTCGCTGTCCACCGCAGTGGTCATCATAATATAATCGCCGTGCGTCTCGGTAACGGCGCTGTCGAGTTTCGGAATCTCCTCGGGAACGTAATCGACAAACTTATCGCGCAGGTCGGTTAAGCGGCTTTCAATCGCCTGCTGCGCCGACGCGATATCCGATTCATTCTTTACGCGGATGACACACAGTTCGTCTACTGCAGCGCCGGAGGAGCAAACATAAACCGAGATCTCCTTGACAATGTTCTTATCCAGTTTATCATACTGATTATAAAGCACGTCGTCTTTAATTTCAATCAGTTCATCATAGGTGCAGGTATCCATCAGCTTCTGCGCAATCTCCTGTGTGGAGGGGGTTTTTCCGCCGCTGCCGCTCGAGCAGGACGCAAGCGCAAGCGTAAAGGCCAGAATAAGGGCGGTGCATGCCGCTTTTACCAAGTAAGTGTGAAATCTTTTCATAGATAGTATAGTTCCTCCAGTATGAAAATAGACTCTCGTTGATATGTATTAATTTAATAGCCTTTACGAAATACCATCCGCGGTGTGGGTGCGCAGGTAGCTAAACCATTTTTCATAATATGTCTTGCCGAAGTGGATGCCGTCTTTGGGGCTGGCCTCCTCGGGCAGCGCGCCGCTCTCATCCTTTAGCGCCTCACCGATATCGACAAAGTAAACCTTCTTCTGCCCTGCCAGCGCAAGAATGTCGGCATTAAAGCTGTCGATCTTCTCGTTTGTAATGCCGTAGGTGTTTTCTGTGCTCGTTTCATAGGCGGTGGTAACGGGGGTGATGGGCTGTACGTAGATGGTAGATTCGGGATGTTGTGCTATAATCTCATCGAGCATCTTCGCGTAGCTTTTAATGAAGGCTTCCTTCTCCATCCCGATGGAGTTGATGCCCATCATGATGTAGATCTTGCCGGGGTTTTCCTGTTTGAGCGCTTCTATCATGGTAATTTTGGTGTCGCCCTCCGCCTTGATGGCCTCTCTGGTAAGGGCCGTTGCGGGGTTGATGCCGGTATAGGCGATCACCTTGGCGTTTGACATAACATCGTAAAGCGAGATACCGTCGGTTACCGAGTCGCCGAAAAATACCGCGTCGTTAAAATAGGTGCTGTTTACAGGCTTACTTTCGGGCAGCGGCGTACCGTAGGGCGAGGGCTTTTGCGAGCTGGCGGCCGAAGAGGTCTCCTGCGAGGTCCCGGAGGAGGAATCGTTTAACTCGATGTCTGAGATAACGTTATCGGTACCAGCTTGGACGGCCTCGGAATCGGTTAAGCCGCTATCCACCATCTCCTTGCCCTGCAGCACGGAAACCGTGAGCGAGCCGAGCGCAATCAGCAAAAACAGGGCTATGGCAATGGGGAACTTGGCGCGTCGCCTCCGCTTGTGGCTATATTTTCCTACCCTCATTACTTTGGGCATGTGTTACAACTCCTTAGTCAAACTCCGACGATTTACGCGGTAATGATACAGGGTACATACAAATACTATAATATCATAAATTCGCATAAAGTGGAATGGTTCATTTCAAATTATATCAAATTATTTCTGGCAACGACATCCCTTACTTTTTGGGGATGGTTTACATAATATTGTTTTCACTGTGTTTTTTCAAAAATGTCTTGACCAAAGGCCAAAAATTGATATAATAGTTTGTGCGGGTTTTCACCGACTTATAATTTTATAGGTTGTAACTTGCTAGTATGGCTCAGTTGGTAGAGGAACGGAATTGTAATTCCGTTTGCGCATCTCATAATGTGCAGGTCTCTGTTCAAGGCTCGTCTCAAACAAAATTTTTCTAACTTGCTAGTATGGCTCAGTTGGTAGAGCAGCGCATTCGTAATGCGCAGGTCGTCGGTTCGAGTCCGACTACTAGCTCCAGAGGAACAGACAAATTTCTGCAAAAGTTTGTCTGTTCCTTTTTGTTTTATTAAACTATAATAGCATTATCGCAATGCCACCGTCAGAAGCCAACATGATAATACCCCCTATCGTAGTTCTATTATCCTACGACAGGGGGTATTTTGTCACTATCCGTTTCTACTGGTACAGTTCATTTAGTATATGTTCTCTCCTTTATAACTATATTGTCTGTATAATACATTGTTTGACACAGGAAATACAAGGAAGTATAATGTAAGTAATTTCTAAATGTAATTATCATCCCCTATATTGCTAAATTTCTCTTTTACTTAATTTATGATAGGTTCACATTACTTGGGTTAGGCTATCTGCAGCCTACTCTACTCAAGATTGTAGCAATAATATGCAGTTCGGCTTACCTTTGATAATTAAAATAACGCGAAGATCCCCTACCCTATTTCAAATAGCAATTACGCGAATTTGGCATGAGGTTTAGTTATGTCTATAACCACCCCAGGCTGTGTGCTTGGCGATATACCAGAAGGGAGATATGACCTTGAAAAGATTTATTGCAATTGCTTTGACCCTCGCGATGCTGCTGTCTGTGTCGGCGTGTGGAGAAGGTGCCACGGAACAAAGCGCTACGGATACCTCCAGCAACCTAGCAGATAACCCGGACCACCTCGTTACCATACCCGACATAATCTTCCCCGGCACCGAGGTATTCAACTATAGCGACGGCGCGAATGTTCCCGAATACACCGTCCTGCCCGGGCTTGCCAACATCCTCAATAAAAATCAGTACCAATACGGCACCGATGAAGTGGGCGATTACTACTTTGCTCTTAAACTGTCGGGCGAAGCGGCCGGCCGCATTGAGCAAAATGGCTTTGTTGTCATTGATTCACAGAGTCACCGCGAATACTACAGCCGATATGAAATGAATCGTTACAATTATGTTCCCAGCTTTATCACCACCGATTCCGCCGTCCATACCTTCCATCTAATGTACGACTATGTGCTCAAAGACGTCGAGCGCAGCAATCTGACGCTCTGTTTAAAAAATCTGTCAGGCAATATGGCGGAAGCGTCCTATAGGCAGTATCTGGAGCTAAAAGGGACGGAGTTTGAGAACGCGGCCCTTCGGAACGTCGCCTTTTTTGGTGTGGGCGGCAGGCTGCTTGACAGCAATTTCGCCGTGAAAGAAGAAGCTGCGGATCTTGTCGATAAGGAACTCGCCTTAATCGAGGCCCACTCGGGGATTAGCGAATCCCCACTCATCAATTTTGGCCAGACATTTTCCAATCCGACCGAATATTACAGCGTCGACTATTCCCAATTTATTCCTCGCGGCCATTACACCCAGTCAACGGAGCTGCAGGATTATTTCAGGGCATCCATGTGGTATGGCCAGATGACGCTGCGCTCGGCTTACCCCGACGAGGTGCGGTCGGCGTTGCTGATGACTTCCGCCCTACAGGCTGCGGAAATTTCCCAGGACTGGTATACGATTTTTCAAACAATCAACTTCTTTGTGGGCGAGTGCGACGACATTACCCCGCCCGATTATACCCAAAACCTGTCGGGCATTTATGGTGACGATATCGGCGCGTTGCCGGTGGTGACGGATAAGGCCAAATTTGAGCAGGCCCTTGAGGTAATAAAGGATCTGCCACCCCCAGCCATAAATTCCATTCCCGTATACGACGAAAAGCTCCAGCCGGACCGCGATAAAGCGATTACCGGGTTTCGGTTCTTGGGCCAGCGATTCACAATAGACGCCGCCATCTTTCAGCGTTTGATTGACCGGGAAACCAAAGACCGAATGTTGCCAAATGCCCTGGATGTACCGGCGGCTTTTGGCTCCGACGAAGCATACAATGTCCTCAAAAGCGATTATAATGTGGATGAATATCCCGACTATGACGGCAACCTTGGCAATGTAAGAGACTATATAAGCGCCGTGGGAGATAATGTCTGGACATCAAATCTCTATTGGTCGTGGCTCAATATGCTGCGTCCGCTGGCGAGCAATGCTGACAGAACAGGGTACCCATTCTTCATGCAGAATACGGCTTGGACGCGCAAGGAGCTGAACACATTTCTGGGAAGCTGGACGGAGCTAAAGCACGACACCCTGCTTTACGCAAAGCAACCGATGGCAGAGCGGGGCGGAGGCGGACCCGAACCACCGCCTCCGCCGGACGACCGGGGATATGTGGAGCCAAACCCTGAGCTGTTCGGAAGATTGGCCCTGCTTGTGAAGCAAACCAAGGAGGGGCTTGTAGCAGCGAATCTGATAACAGACGGAGCGAGCGAGGCTTTGGGCAATTTGCTCGGAATAGCCAATAAACTTACGGAAATATCCCAAAAGGAACTGGCGTATACTAAGCTGACAAGCGAAGAATACGATTTTATCCGCAATTATGGCGGAGAACTTGAGCATATTTGGGACGCAGCAAAAAAGGACGAATTGGATGCCCTAAAAGCCGAGTATGGATATGTAAACAAGGAATCGTATTTGTATGAGCATCCGGACGCCATTGTGGCCGACGTGGCCACCGACCCCAACGGGTTTGTCCTTGAAGAGGCGACCGGCTTCGCCAAAACCATTGTTGTCGCCTTCCCAAGAGAAGATGGAGTGGTTTTAGGTACAGGACTCGTTTACTCCCAATATGAGTTTACGGTGCCCATCGACCAACGTATGACCGACGAACAGTGGCACCAGGCTCTCAACAGCAATCAAATCCCGCCTCTTGCCGGGTGGAAAAACGCTTTTACCGTCAATGAGTAATAAAGTGTTATGCGTACTTATCGCGGCCGCGCTCGCGGTAAGTACGCTTTTACCGGGCTGTTTTCGAGAATACGGAGATACCGATGAGTATAGAGAATTCATAAAGGCTAATAATCTGTTCGACTCGGTCAGCAGGATAGAGACATCGGGGAACTATTCATATGTCCTAGAGGACGGCGTTCTCTCTTTCCTTGATTTGGACGGGAAACAGATATGGCGCTCAGACGAATACTGGTTTGTCAACGATTTTCGGCTTTTTGACATGGATGGGGATGGCAACACCGACTGCTTGTTTTCCCTGTGGAAATCTTATAGCTTTTACAAGGGTTTCGATGAAAACGACGACCCAAGCGTTAAAAATCACCTGTTTTTGTACACCATTCGCGGAGGGTACGCCAAAGCGTTATGGGCGTCGTCAAATCTTCCTCGCCCAATCTACAGCTTTGAAATCAGTGAAGGCACTCGGACACCCGTATATACCGGCGCAATCTTAAGAACCTTTGAGGGCGAATATACGAAAGACTATACAAGGAGCGAAGGAAGGGAATTTACATACACCTGGCAAGGCTGGGGCTTTGTACCGGAGGATGAGCCGGTCGTTGTGCCGCCGCAGGACACGTCCGCAGTGAAGCTCTCCTTTGTGGGTGACCTGATGATTCATTCCCGACAGCTTTATGAGGCCTATAACGCCGATGACAGTACATACGACTTCGGTTATTCTTTTGAATTTGTCCGCGACCATATTACTTCCGCCGACTACGCAATCGGAAATCTGGAAACGGTTTTGGGCGGCAAAGAGACCGGATATACAGATTTTCCGGCCTTCAACGCACCAGACGAATTTGCCCTTGCTCTTCGCGAGGCAGGGTTCGATATGCTGACCACCGCCAACAACCATTGCAATGACCGAGGCGAATCCGGGATAATACGCACCATAAACGTGCTCGACAGCCTTGGGCTGGACCATATAGGAACCTATAAATCAGACGAAGAACGGAGCAGAGTCTTTATCCGGGAAATAAAGGGGATAAAATTCGCATTTCTCTCTTTCACCTATGGGACCAACGGGATACAACTTGCGTCCGGCAAACCTTACCTTGCCAATGTCATGAGTGAGGCTCTTATTCGTGAAGATATTCAGCGCGCGAAGTCTGATAATCCTGATATTATCGTCGTCATGCCCCACATGGGCGATGAATACGAAAGTCAGCCTAGCGAAGAATGGGGAAACTGGGCTCATTTTATGCTGGATTGCGGAGCGGATATTGTGGTTGCCAGCCATCCCCATGTTTTACAGCCTGCGGAGTTTGTCGGCATTGACAACGGCAACAAAGAATCGCGCAGCTGCTTTATAGCGTATTCCACAGGTAATTCTCTCTCCTCCCAACGGGAGCCCCCAACCGACGCGGGGATGATACTTAACCTGTATTTTGAGCGGGATGAAACAGGCAAGGTTTTTCTTTCGGAGGTGTCATATGTCCCCACTTGGGTCAAATTTACCGATGACAGCGGATGTTTTGATATAACGGTACTTCCTGTTTGGGACACGCTTAACGCTGTTAATAGCGGAAACAATGTAAACTTGAGAGATAGTGATATTTCTAGGCTGAAACTCGTGTTGGCCGAACAAGCCAAAATGTTTTTGGGGCGAGAACCGGCGTGGGACGAGCGGGGGGAATATTTTATCGGGCGAAACGCCATACAGAGCGACAAATAGGGAGAAAAACGATGCTGAGTACTGGGTGTATTACATCGCTTGCGGGAAAGATACGGAAAAAGGCACTTAACAAATGATTCTTGATGTGACTATTGAAAAATACAGCTTAAACCCTATATCATGAGGTCGTAAAATGTTTACCTCGCCACTTAAATAAAATAAACTGAACACTTAATTTATATAACGACCATTACCAAACCCTTCGTATTAGGTCAACAGGAGGACGCATAGCATGCCGCAATACATTACACTGCCCTTGATAGGATTCCTTGTGGGTATTTTGGTTATCTCGCTTGGTGGAGGTGGTGGGGCAATTTATGTAGGGCTATTAACCACATTTTTTAATATTCCACCAGCGATAGCCGCAGCCACTTCTCTGGCGACTATTATTCCAACAACCGCAATTGGCACCTTCAGCCACTGGAGAAATGGGAATATCAACCTACGTATGGGGCTTACTATGCTAGCAGGGGGTGTGGTTGGTTCGGTGATAGGGTCACTATGTTCCAGTTTGCTCCCACAGAGCCTGTACAATAAACTTACTGGAGCTATCCTACTTCTGCTTTCTATCCAGATGTTTATTACATATCTTCAGAAAAAGAGAAAAATTGATGAAGACTCACAGCCAGCAAGCGAAAGCCTAGATAAACGGAATATTATAAAAGCCATCATTTTTGGCCTACTTGGAGGCGGGATGTCTGGGTTGGTTGGGTTAAGCGGAAGTCCCCCCATCGTTGCGGGTCTTGCGATTCTCGGCTGCTCTGCGCTGGAAACGGTGGGGACATCGGTACTCGTGGTTCTTGGAATATCTATTACAGGCTTTACTACCCATCTCGGCCTTGGCAGTGTTAATTGGAAGCTTGTAGGCCTGCTAATAATTGGTACAATAAGCGGGGCTTTTGTTGGCCCATTTCTCCTTAAGCGGATTAAAAAAGGCAGCATGGAAAAGGTCTTGCAGCCGCTTCTCATTGTAATGATAATCGTTATGGGGGTTATGCTTTTTTTAAAATAACTTAAGATGAGAATATAGATTAAAGATAATAAGTTACGACTGTACAAATTTGAATATTACATTAGGATTATGGTAGGTCTAGTGTTCTTGAGAACGTCCATTTTACTTCCCATTAGGTTTACCACGTGCCAACTTATTTTTTGACGAACTGAACTTAATTTATGTAATATGTATGAAGATGATGTGTGTATTCAATAGCCGGAATATCCCCTTGCAGGATACAGGCTTTTTTAACAAGCTACTGATTGATACCCCCTAAGATACCGCCGTATCCTTAAAAAAGGGCGACTCTAATACGCCCTCCGAATTTCCAATTTTGAAAAAGGAAAACGACAGCTTTGATTGTTATTCAAAACCGCCGTTAGGCTACTGCATCTTGTTTAGGCACATAGCTATCCTACCGCCAAACAACAGTTTTTTTAATTTTCCCGTTGGGCGACACAAGCTCCATTTTATAGATGCCTTTTCAAATAAATCATATCCACTAACTGTTGTCCATTTTCATACATAGGGTGGTCGTAATTGTCTACAAAAAAGTTTTTAACAATATGTGATTTTGCAAATCCGCATTTCTCGTAGAAATGAAGTATCATCGGGCTATCGCCTGTTCCAACATATAACTCGCTACCAGACTTTTTGTAGTAATCAGCAATAAATGAGATTAGATATTGTCCATATCCTTTCCGTTGATATTTAGGAACGGTAACAATATTCTTAATTTCATAAACGCCGGATTGCTCTTGTGTAACAACGCAAATCGCTTTAACATCATCATCACACAAGGCGAATAGTTCACCACGATGCAAATATTTTTCTATCATACTTACCTGTTCATCTGCAATAAGTAGCAATTCCATGTACTTTGTTTTATCGCTATCAATAATTCTCACAATTTCCATTCGATATTTCCCCTTTCCTCTGTTATCTTTACAAATCCATTATACCGTTTTCCATTTCAAATAGGGGAACACACATCGTTGTAAAAAATAGATGCGCCACTTTGTAAAGTGGCACATCTACTCATAAAATTTGCATACTACGTATAATGCGTTGAATGCTTTTGGGGGTTAAAAAGTATTTCTCTGACAGTTCAAAAACAGTCGTGCCGTTTTTGTAACTATTGTATATTTCAAAATTTCTTTCTTTGAAATATGCTTTCGTATCTGTCTTTTCCCCCCATGAGGATATTTTGGGATTCCTACGTATTTGAACTCACATCAAAGCTTATTTAACGTATAATTATGGCGTTTCCTTTTTTAACGAGAAAACATCGTTTTAAAGGTGACGCTTTTTTATTCAGGGTACTCTAGGTTTCAGCAGAAAACGTCACCAGATAGAAGATGTTATATATTGCGGTATTAATAGAGTTTTGCAAAGAATTTGCGCATATTCATCATAAAATTAAGCGCGAACAAGTCTCCTCAAACCATTAGAGTGCACTATAATTTCGTTAAAAAGCAGTATTTCAGGCTTTCAAAACATGCAATTTATCTAAAATAGGGCTATAAACGAGAAAAATTTTCGATCAGTATATCTAATCAGACGTGAAAAAGGACAAGATTTAAGATGAATTTTCCAGAATAGCAAGAAAGAGGCTTTCTTTCCTAGCTTGCGTTTGCTATGATTACAACTGTGATAGGGTACGTTCCGGCGTGTGCCGGGTGGTCACAGCAGTCTTTCGTCGTGACCCGCGAGGACTGCGCAATTTTTAAGAAGGAGCGATTCTAGTGAAATCACGTAAAGTTCTGGCGCTGTTACTGGCTCTGTCCATGACTTCCGCGCTCGTAACAGCCTGTGGTTCCTCCTCCAGCCCTGCTGTAAATTCGTCGGCAGGTGAAAGCTCCGCGGCTACTACTACAGTCAGTGAGGAAGCCCCAAAGGTCGAGAAGCCGAATTCCATCACGCTGATGGTGGATGGTACGTTCCTGATCAAGGAAAACGGCGAGGCGATTCTCGAAAAAGGTTACGAAGATCTGTTTGGCATCGACCTCATTATCAACCACCCAGTACATAACGAGTACTACGAGAAGGTTAACCTCGCGTTCTCGTCGGGAAACGTCCCCGACGTGCTGATTGCAACGAGTAACTACTACCTCAACTTCGCCTCAAACGGCGCCCTGTATGACATCACGGATCTCTACGAGAATTCCGAGATCAAGAACAATATTATTGACCAGTCGATTATTGATTCCATTCGCGTGGACGGCCGCCTGTACGGTCTCCCCCGTGAACGCGGAAACGGCACGATTACCTATGTCCGCGGCGACTGGATGGATAAGCTCGGCATCTCGAGCCCGACGAACTACGAAGAGTTCCTGACGATGCTACGCCGCTTCAAGAATGAGAACCCGGATGGGCTGTCTCCTGCCGAAGTGATCCCGATCACCTCCAGCGGACTTGTCAACTCCGAGTTCCCGCTCGACATCTATCTTCGTGAGTTCTACTGGACGGCAACACCCGATTTCGTCAAGCGCGGCGATACATGGGTAGACGGCATGACCGAGGACGTCATGAAAGATGCTCTCCAGAGAATGCGCGACGCATACTCCGAGGGCCTGATTGATAAGGAAATCATCACGAACCAGACCTCCACCTGCCGCGATAAGTTTTATGCAGGCACGGTCGGTGCATTCAACTACTGGGCGGGCACATGGAACCTGAACCTGTACAACAACCTGACGGCTAATATCCCTGACGCGAAGGTTGTACCGATTCCTCCGATCAAGGAAACCAAGTATGTCGAGCGTGCGCCGATCCCGATCTGCATCACGACGAACGGACCGACGAGCAAGACGAATCCTGAAGGCGTCTTCGAGTACTTCCTGGCTACGCTGCTGGATAACGGCGATGGGCAAAACTTCTGGACATTCGGCGTAAAGGGTGAGGAAGGCTCCGCGACTTACACCACCGACGCGAATGGTAATATCTCAATGCTACCTTCCGTAGAGGACCCGAAGAAGGACTTCACCAAGTCCTGGGCGGATCCTGCTCTGTCCATCACCAGCTTTGCTCCGAAGTTTGAGTTCGACCCGCTGATAACCAATTCTTTGAAGATGTTCCAGTCAAATATGACTGTTTACAGCATCTTCCCTACCTCCGAGGCAATCAACGACCTCCTGACCGAGATAAATTCCTTGAAGGCAAAATATGTTTCCAAGATTGTGTACAGCGAGGTCACCATTGACGAGGGCCTGACACAGTACACAAACGAGGCAAAGGGCATGATTGAAGCCATTCTGAATGACCTCAATAAATAAAGCGACTGAGCCGGCGGGCAGGATGTGCAGCCTGTAGATCCTGCCGTTTGGCGGGTGTCCTCAATCCCTTCGCGCATGATTGAAGGCACCCGCCAGATAAACTATAACGACCAACGGGGAAGGGAAGATAGCTATGTCACAAGGAACAGCAGTTTTAGATGTAGTAAAGCCCCAGAATAAGAAGCAGAGCGCCTGGGTGAAAAAGTGGAAAAAGATCAAGTATTACCGCGCCTACTATATCATTTTCCTGCCGGTCTTTATCTTTGCTATCCTATTTAAGTACTTACCGATGCTCGGTATTCGCTTCGCCTTCTATGACTTCACCCCATTTAAGCAGAAGTTTGTGGGCCTTGAGAATTTTCAGGATCTTTTCTTTGGGCTGAAAGCTCCGATGTTTTGGCGAAGCTTTCAGAATACGATTTTCTTAAGCATCATCAACCTCGTCCTTGCGACGGTCATTTCCGTCGCTGTTGCTCTTTTGCTGAATGATTTGGCGTCAAGGAAACTGCGAAGCGGTGTGCAGACGCTGCTTTATCTTCCCCACTTTATGTCGTGGGTTGTGGTCGCGTCCATCTTTGTCATTGTCCTCTCCCCTTCGGGCGGATTCATAAACGGGCTCATCGGCGTGTTGGGAATTGACCCGATCTACTTCCTCGCGGAGGAAAACTGGTGGACGCCAATCTACTTATTCATCTGCCGATGGAAGGACACGGGCTGGGGAACGATTATCTACCTTGCCGCATTATCAGGCGTTGATCCGCAGCTCTATGAAGCGGCGGCGATCGATGGCGCGGGCAAGTGGAAGCAGACGCTGAAAATCACACTTCCCAGCATCACCACGACGATTATGACGGTATTCGTTTTAAACCTCGGCAAGATCATGAATATTTTTGAGTCCGTATTCGTGCTCCAAAACGACAAGGTGCTCGACGTTGCGGACGTGGTTACGACCTTCGCCTACCGCATCGGTATCCAGGGCGCGGATTACGGCATGGGAACGACAATCGGTCTGTTCAAATCCGTGGTGGGGCTTGTGCTTGTTCTTATTACGGACCGCATCAATAAACAAATCCGCGGATCCAGTCTGCTTTAAGGGAGGGGAAAGGTAATGAAAGAGAAGTTGTCATTTCGGCGGGGCTATGCCGCCCGATCGATGTTTCGCATCTTCGAAGTCACGATTCTGCTTTTGCTAAGCCTGTCCATGCTGATTCCCCTGCTGAAGGTGCTTTCGGACTCTATGGATAAAACGACGGCTTACGGCATCAACCTCATCCCGCGCAATTTCTCGCTGGATGCCTATAAAACGATCTTTACGAACAAGGATCTTTACATGCCGTTCGTGATTTCTTGCCTGACCACGGTGGTAGGAACCGCACTCGGTCTTCTGATTACCACGCTCGGCGCCTACGTGCTGATCCATACCGACATGGTGGGCCGAGGTTTTCTGGCAAAATTCATTTTCCTCACGATGATTTTTGACGGTGGTCTGGTTCCGACCTTTCTGGTACTGAAAGGGCTTGGCCTTACCGATACACTTGGCGCGATTCTGCTGCCCGCGAGCCTCAACGTATTTAACCTGATCCTGATGCGCAACTTCTTCGACCAGCTGCCCAATGCGCTGTTTGAATCGGCGGAGATTGATGGCTGTACGCCGATGCGTACGTTCATGTTCATCGTGCTGCCGCTGTCGCTTCCCGCGCTTGCCTCCATCGGCTTGTTCTTTGCGGTGGCGTATTGGAATGAATTCTTCAGCTACGTCATGTACATTTCAGACACAACACTTTATAACTTTCAGGTAAAGATGCGTGAGCTCGTCATCAACGAACAAACGCTGATGGACCCCTCGGTTATCGGCTTTGGAAACATGGTGAAGAACGCAGCGGTTATCATCGCCATCATCCCGTTCATGTTCATTTATCCGTTCGCGCAGAGGTACTTTGTATCCGGCGTAACGATGGGTGCTGTCAAAGAATAATCAACAAACACATGGGTCGGAAACGGGGAGCTGCTCAAAACGGTTCCTCGTTCCTCCATATTCAAACACTTCTTCTCCGTGACCTTGCGCTGACAGGCACGCTCATATGGGAGGGAAAACGGATCTATGGCTCAGCACGAGCAATTTTTCACCTACAACCAGCTTCTCAGTGGTGAGGTGTTCGCCAACAAGAAACCTTTTCGCACGCTTGTGCGGCTGTTTCAGGGAAACCTTCTTCGGCTTTTGCTGGCATATGTATTCTTCATTGTCAAGCATTCGCCGGCGTGGGTGGTACCGGTTATCATCGCCAATATCGTCGATCTTGCGGTTGCCCCAACGGAGGATCCTGTGCGCACGCTTTGGCTGAATCTGGCGATTGGGCTCGTCGTGGTGGTGCAGAACGTTCTCACTGCGATGCTGTACAATCGCCTTTTTAGCCGTGCCCTGCGGGACGTGGAGGCAAAGCTGCGCAGCAACCTCGTGCGGAAGCTTCAAATGCTCTCCATCTCCTTTTACAAGCGCTTTGAATCGGGGCGCATCCAGTCCAAGATCATTCGGGATGTGGAAGGCATCGTTGTGCTGGCGCGGCAGATCTCAAACGGGATGGTTCCCATCCTGATCAGCATGGTGGTCGTGCTGGCAATCACTTTATCCAAAAAGCCGGTGATTGCTCTCTTCTTTGCCGCATCGATTCCGGTATCCTTTCTGATTGTCCGCTTCTTCCGCAAGAATATCCGAACAGGCAACCGCGACTACCGTTGCCAGCTTGAACAGATGTCCTCGCAGGTATCCGATATGGTGGAGATGCTTCCGGTTACCAAGGCGCACGGACTGGAGGAAGTCGAAATCTCCCGCATCAACCGTTCTCTGAAAAGAATACGGGACGTCGGCTATCAGCTTGATATGACGACAACACTGTTCGGCGCGTCTTCATGGATCACCATGCAGAGCATGCAGCTCGTCTGTCTGGGCTTCACGGGCTATCTGGTGCTGGACGGTCAGATAGAAGCAGGGGCGATCGTCCTGTTTCAAACGTATTTTACGCAGCTGCTCAATCAGGTGAATTCGCTCATCAACATCTACCCGGAAATGATGAAGGGCTTTGAATCCATCCGCTCTGTCAGCGAGATTTTCCTCTCCGACGATGTGGAGGATTTCAGCGGCAAGCAAAAGCTGCGCGAGGTGCGGGGAGATATTCGCCTCGAGCAGGTCACGGTGCGGTATCCGGATGCCGCGGCTCCCTCGCTGGAGGAGATTGACCTGCATATCCGTGAGGGTGAGCGCATTGCGGTCGTGGGGGAATCCGGCTCCGGAAAATCCACGCTGCTCAGCCTGATCATCGGTTTTATCCATCCGAATGGGGGGCGTATCCTGCTGGATGGCCATGATTTTTCCGAGCTTCATCTGCCGTCACTTCGCCGGCAGATTGCATTTGTGCCGCAGAACGTGATCCTGCTGCCCGGTACGATCCGGGAGAACATCACCTACGGTATGCGGGACGTGAGCGAGGAAGCCTTACAGCAGGCGGTGCGCCTTGCTTATTTGGAGGAACTGCTCGCACGGCTGCCCGACGGGCTTGACACCAAGCTCGGGCAGCATGGTGATACGCTTTCGGGCGGAGAGAAGCAGCGCATCACGATCGCACGGGCGATGATCCGCAACCCGCGCGTTGTCATCCTCGACGAAGCCACCTCCGCGCTCGACAGCGTCTCGGAAGCCCACATTCAACAGGCGCTTGAAGAGCTGACGAAGGGACGCACAACCATCACGGTGGCGCACCGCCTGCGCACGATTCGCGCGGCGGACCGCGTGATTCTGCTGCAGCAGGGAAAGCTGTTAGAGCAGGGCAGCTACGAGGAACTGATGGAACACAAGGGGTTGTTCTACCGGTTCCAAAATCTACAGGCATAACAGGAGGAGGAAATGGACGTCACATCAACTTATGAGAATCCCGTTATACGCGGTTTCAATCCGGATCCCAGCGTCGTCCGCGTCGGCGAAGACTACTATTGTGCCAACTCCACCTTTCAGTATTTTCCCGCTGTCACGATTTCTCACTCGCGCGATCTTGTGCACTGGCGCATCATCGGGCATGCGCTGACCGAAGATAGTCAGCTCGATCTTCGCGACCTTGCGGATTCCCACGGCATATGGGCGCCGGATCTTTCCTATCATAACGGCACGTATTATGTATTCGCCACCCTGCGGCTGAACAATCCGCCGGAGGGAGTCGCTGCCCCGCTACGTGTGCAGCTTATGATGACTGCCGATAAGCCGGAGGGGCCTTACAGCAAGCCGGCAGTTCTGCCGATAGATACGATTGATCCTTCGCTATTCATCGACGATGACGGAAAGCGCTATCTCGTCGTCTCGCCGGGTGTTCGCATTGCCCGGCTCAGCGACGACTGCACGGAGGTTCTGGAGGAGCCCCGCGCCATCTGGGAAGGGACGGGACGGCGTTGCCCGGAGGGACCGCGCCTGTTTAAAAAAGGCGGCTGGTATTACACTCTTCTCGCCGAGGGGGGCACGGGGCACGGACACTGCGTGACGGTTGCGCGCTCGCGCAGTCTTAACGGGCCCTATCTTCCCTGCCCGTTCAACCCGGTGCTGACGCAGAGCGATCCTGACGCCCCCATCCAGCGATGCGGCCACGGGCAGCTGGTGCAGACACATATGGGCGAATGGTGGATGCTCTACCTCTGCGGAAGGGATAACGAAGGGCGTTTCACAACCCTTGGGCGCGAGACGGCGCTTGATCCCGTTTCGTGGACGGAGGACGGCTGGTTTATCGTCAATGGCGGCAGGGGGCCGAGCCTGCGGAACGCGGCGCCGAAGCTGCCGGTTTCGCCGGCTCAGAATCCTTCCTCCGATGAGTTCGATTCCCCGTCCCTTCTCCCGATCTGGGAATTCGTGCGCAATCCTGATCCGGTGCTTTGGTCACTCGCGGCGCGCCCCGGATTTCTGCGGCTGCTTACCTCCGACAAAGGGCTGGATGCGCTTTTGCCAGGCAATGTCCTGCTCCGGCGGGAGGAAGCCCTTAAGTATACGGCGGACGCTGTCATGGAATTTGCACCAGAGGAAGGCGACGCAGCGGGGCTTACCTGCTACTACGGCGTGAACAATTATCTGGCGCTTGCGCTGACGAAAGAGCGCGGTACGCGAAAGACCGTCGTCGTCGAAAACCGCAACGGGGTTCAAACCCGCCTCGGCGAATTGCCGGTGCAAAGCGGCAAGCTCCTTCTGCGGATGACCGCGAGCGGTCAGACGCGCTCTTTCCGCGTGGACAACGGGGACGGAAGCGGATTCCAGGAGGTCGCTTGCGCGGAAGACTGCACCTTCCTCAGCGACGAGGGCGTCACCATCGGCAAGCATCATACGGGAACGATGGTGGGTTTCTTCGCGCATGCGGGAGAAGCGGGGCGGCGCACTCCTGCGGATTTTGATTACCTACGCTGCCGCTGGGAACAGGGGGAGCTATGAATACGATACAGAACCCGATTTTACCCGGTTTTCATCCCGATCCGTCCATTGTGCGGGCGGGGGAGGATTATTATATCGCCACATCGACGTTTGAATGGTTCCCGGGCGTACGGATTCACCACTCGCGTGATTTAATCCACTGGGAGCTGCACGCTCATGTGCTGACCGCCCCTGAGCAGCTTGATCTACAGGGTGTTCCCTATTCGTGCGGCATATGGGCGCCGTACCTGAGCTATGACGGGGAGAGGTTCTATCTTGTTTACACTGTCGTGCGCAGCACGGGGGGGCCATATAAGGATACACATAACTATCTGGTGACCGCAGAGGATATCTGCGGGCCATGGTCGGAGCCCGTATACCTGAATTCTACCGGATTTGACCCCTCCCTGTTCCATGATGAGGACGGGCGAAAATGGCTTGTTAATATGGCGTGGGATCACCGTGCCGACAGGCACCCTTTTGCGGGTATCCTGCTTCAGGAGTATGACCCCGCGCGGAAGAGGCTTGTGGGGGAAGAAACAAACATTTTCATTGGCTCCGCCCTCCAGAAAACGGAGGGACCGCACCTCTACCGGCGAAACGGCTGGTATTATCTCATCGCCGCGGAGGGGGGCACGGGGCTTGGACACGCGGTAACCGTGGCGCGTTCCCGCGAACTGTCAGGGCCCTACGAGCTGCACCCGGAGAATCCTGTGCTCACTTCGCGCTACAATTCGGAGCTTCGCCTGCAAAAAGCGGGGCATGCGGATCTGGTTAAGACGCAGAACGGCGAGTGGTACATGGTGCATCTTTGTACGCGCCCGCTGGAGGGACACTCCATTCTGGGGCGCGAAACCGCCATTCAGAAGGTGGACTGGGGCGACGACGGATGGCTTCGCCTTGCACATGGCGGATACGAGCCTGCGGACGCAGTAGCGGCTCCGGCGCTTTTGGAGCACCCGTTTCCGCCGCTGCCGGAGTGTGACGATTTTGATTTGCCGGCGCTTGGAAAGCAGTACAGTACGCTTCGCATGGCGTTGGGAGCAGATATGCTCTCGCTTACCGACCGGCCGGGCCACCTGCGCCTCTACGGCGCAGAATCGCTGCATTCCCTTTTCCGGCAGGCGCTCGTCGCACGCAGGCAGGAGGCATTCTGCTATACGGCGTCGACGTGCGTTTCCTTCCGCCCGCAGGATCACCGGCAGATGGCAGGGCTGATCTGCCTGCACGATTACGAGAATTACTTCTACCTGTATCTGTCGCATGACGAGGCAAAGGGCGTTTGCATCGGCGTGACAAGCTGTGATAATGGCCGGTACGTTTTCACGGGAACGGATGCCTGTGGGGGCAGCGAATACATCTATCTCCGCGTGGAAGTGCGGTACCGCTCGCTCTGCTTCTCCTATTCGCCGGACGGTGAATCCTGGCGGCGGATCGGCGAGCGGTATGATGCGGGCGTGCTCTCCGACGAGCATTCGCAGTGCAGCTTTTACACAGGGGCATTCGTGGGGCTTTGCTGTCAGGATCTCAGCGGCAGGAGAAGGCATGCCGACTTTGACTGGTTTTCCTATCGGGAAGAACAATGAGTTGCCCCCTTTCGTTGGCAACTCAGCAAGAAATGTATGGTGTACTCCCGTTTCAACAACTTATCGGATTACTTTGAAGAATAGGCTTTGTTACAATGAAAGGGGCGCCGAGCTTACTTGACACGATAATATTTCCGGTACTGGCTGGGTGAAAGCCCGGTGCTCTGCTTGAAGACACGGTTGAAGTGGGAGTATGTCTGGAACCCCACCCGTTCGGAAACCCCGGTCACGCTGAGGTTGGTAATCTCAAGGAAGTGCATGGCCATACGGATACGCACACTGTTGATGTACTCCACGATGGAAATCCCCATCGTCTTTTTGAAAAGCCGGCTCAGGTAAAAAGGGCTAATGAAAAACTGAGCGGCGATAGATTGCAGATTCAGCGCCGAGGCGTAATGCTCTGAAATGTACTTGGTGATTCTGTCAATGGTTTTGTTGGACAGTCTCGGCGACTGGTAATCGCTGTTCTTCTGCTCCTCCGCATAGCGCTTGAGGATGAGCAGAAGCTCCGCCAGAAGCAGCACGCTCAGGATGTCCTTGTCTGGATCGTCTTTTTGCGGGAGGTCGCATAATCGCTCAAACAGATTGCCGACAATGACCTTTTGCTTCATAGAAAGCCCTAAGACTTTTACATCCATAGCGAACACGCGGAGCAGGTCGGAGACGGGAACCAGCGCCGAGAGCTTTTCCAGGTATTCGCTGTTGAAATTCATGACGATCCGCGTATGCGGGGAATCGTCCATCGAAGCGGTTTTGTGGGGATCGTCCTGATCAATGATGACCACATCGCCCGCCTTGATGAGGTAAACGGCATCACCGATGAAATACTTGCGTGTGCCCTCCGTCTGATAATACAGCTCGAACTTGCGGTGAATGTGGAAGGTTGCCATCTCATAGCCTGCATCACGATGAACCTTGTTGATATAAAAGCCGTAGTGTGGTGAGTAAATAACCTCTTTGATACGAACGCCCCCTTTGTCTGTTCCGGCGGCAGACACCCGCCTCGCCGGTTCTTACAAGTCAGTAAATTGCAATCTGCATAAAGGAAGAGAACAACATGAATTTTAGGCTTCTCGCGGTATTCACCCGCGTTATCACCATCGAGCTCGATAATCAGGATATCTATGAAAGTACCGAGCCCTATGACTTGTATCTGAATGGGAAACTGATCCTCTCCGGCCAGACCAGAAATGTATGCAGCGTGTACGACCTTGAGCCGGCGACGCGGTATGAGCTTACACTGTCTGCGGCATCCGGAACCGGTAGCCAAACCGTGGAAACGCTTCCGGAATACGTTCGGCTGGATGTACGGCGCTTTGGCGCGAAGGGAGACGGAGTGGCGGTGGATACCTCCGCTATTCAGGCGGCCATTCTCTGCTGCCCGACGAATGGCTCGGTATACCTCCCTGCGGGTGTGTATATGAGCGGTCCACTCTTTTTAAAAAGCGAGATGACGCTGGAATTGGCGAAGGGCGCGGTTCTGCGTGGCATCACGGACAGGGAGGAATATCCCATTCTGCCCGGCATGACATGGACAACGGATGAAGCAGGGGAATACAACCTCGGATCGTGGGAGGGCAATCCCCTCGACAGCATGGCGAGCCTTCTCACCGGCATCGGCGTTCACGATGTATCGATCATCGGGCGCGGCATCCTGGACGGCAACAGCGATCAAGGCGACTGGTGGATCGAGCCGAAGAAAAAGCGCCGTGCATGGCGGCCCCGGATGCTGTTTTTCAACCGCTGCCGGAACATCAGGGTGCAGGGGATTACCATCACCAACTCCCCCGCATGGACAGTGCATCAGTATTTCTGCCATGATATGGACCTTGTCGATTTCCACATCCGCAATCCGGACAGCAGCCCGAATACGGACGGGATAGATATCGAATCCTGCGAGCGCGTGCAGGTGATCGGCGCGCATATCTCGGTTGGGGACGACTGTATCGCCGTCAAATCCGGCAAAATGTATATGGGTCAGACGTACAAAACGCCGTCACGTGAAATTACCATGCGCAACTGTTTTCTGGAGCGGGGGCACGGCGGCTTGGTCATCGGAAGTGAAGTCTCTGCGGGAGCACATCAGGTTTCCATGGTGCAGAGCGTATTTCTGCGTACGGATCGCGGGCTGCGGATTAAAACAAGACGCGGGCGCGGCAACCAGTCCTTTGTGGACGGTATCACGCTCTCCAATGTATCGATGAAAGAGGTCGGGGTTGCGTTTGTGGTGAATATGTTCTACAGCTGCGATCCTGACGGGAAAAGCGAGTATGTACACAGCAAGAACAGCCCGCCGGTGGATATGTATACGCCGCGCGTGGGCACGATACGCTGTGAAAATGTTGTCTGCGAGGATTGCACCATCGCCGGGGGCGTCTTTTACGGGCTGCCGGAAATGCCGGTGGAGGATATCGAGCTTGCCAATATCTCGATCCGCTTCCGTTCGGATGCGGAGCCTGGGCTGCCGGATATGCTGGAGGGTGTTGATCCCGTACGCTGCCTCGGGCTCTATGCTTCTCATGTGCGAAAGCTGAAGCTTCAGAACGTGAGCATCGAAGGCTTTGAGGGCGAACGTCTCCAGTTGGAGAACATCGGTCGCTTTGAGGAGGTTTAACGTTGGAAACGCTTGATCAAAAGGGTATTCTGGAGGGCATCCGAAACTACAGCCTTACGCTGATGCGCGGGAGCAGCGCGCAGAATCCGCTGTGGAATCAGGAGCAGCAGCTTGCCGGTAAGCAGAACCGGTGGAACTATATCGACGGCTGCATGATGCTCGGCCTGCTCTCTCTTTACGAGATTACCGGCGAGGAGGAATACCTCTCCTTCACCGACAGTTTTATGAGCGGCTTTGTGGAGGAGGACGGAACCATTTTGCTTTACGATCCGTCGTTGCACCGGCTAGACGATATCAACCCCGGAAAAGCACTTCTGCGGCTCTATGACCTCACGGGCAAGGAGCGCTATCTGTCCGGGGCAAAGCGCCTGTTCGAAATAGTTAAGTCGCAGCCGCGTACAAAGGAGGGCAGCTTCTGGCACAAGGATATTTATCCTTGGCAGATTTGGCTGGACGGTCTGTATATGGTTATGCCCTTCTATATGGAATACGAAACGCGCTTCAACGGGATGCGCGAATACATGGACGTCATACGTCAATTCCGTAATGTGCACCGGCTGATGCACCTGGAATCGGGGCTTTACTGCCACGGTTACGACGAGACCAGAAGCCTTGCTTGGGCGGATTCTGAAACAGGGCGTTCTCCGCATGTCTGGCTGCGGGCGCTGGGATGGTTTATGATGGCGCTGGTGGACACGTTGGAGAAAATGGACGAACAGCTCTACTACGAATACCGGGAGCTGATCAGCATGCTCCGCGGTCTTGCCGATGCGCTGCTTCCCTGGCAGCATGAAGAGGGCATGTTCTATCAGGTTGTCGACCATCCGGACGCGGAGGGGAATTACCTCGAAACCAGCGGCAGCGTGATGATTGCGTACGCACTACTCAAGGCGGTGCGGCTTGGCTTTTTGCCAAAACGCTATGCCGAAGTGGGTGAGCACTGCTTCTGGGGTATTGCAAAACGCTATCTCAAGCTGGACGGTAACATGATCGAGCTTGGCGGAATCTGCCTTGTCGCCGGATTGGGCGGCAAGGGCGAGGAGCACCGCGACGGCAGTCTGGAATACTATTTCAGCGAACCCGTTGTCAGCAACGAAGCAAAGGGCATTGCCCCTTTCCTCATGGCATACGCGGAGATTCTACGCAGAAGCGGAGATGCCCATCCCTAGGCAAGGTTATGCCAACCGCTTTTGGCAGGTGTACCGGAGACGGTTGGGCCGCCTCTGCCAAGGCTTATCGAGGCAGCTTGAAGTAGTTTTTCGCGTTGTGGTACGAGATATTCGATACGATTTCGCCAAGCGTTTCATAGTCCTGCGGGAACTGCCCTTCCTCCACCCATTCGCCGAGCAGGCGGCACAGGATGCGGCGGAAATACTCGTGCCGCGGGTAGGAAAGGAAGCTGCGGGAATCCGTCAGCATGCCGATAAATCCCGGCAGGTAGCCGATATTCGCACAGGATACCAATTGTTCCGTCATGCCGGTTAGGTGGTCGTTGAACCACCACGCGCTGCCGTGCTGGAGCTTTCCAACGGCGGAAGAATCCTGAAAGCAGCCGATTACGGTCTGGATTGCCTGATTGTCCATCGGATTGAGGCTATATACGATCGTGCGCGGAAGCTCCTTCGTACGCGCGAGCGCGTTCAAGAAGTCGGCGAGCTGTGCGGACGGGGTATGGTTACTGATGCAGTCATAGCCCGTATCCGGGCCGAGACGCTCGAACATCATATCGTTGTTATCACGTTTGCAGCCGTAGTGAAGCTGCATCGCCCAGTCGTGGCGGGCGTATTCGCGTCCCATCTCCAGTAGGAATGCGGTTTTAAAGAGCAGCTGGTCTTCGCGGGAAATGGCCTCTCCGGTGAGGCGGTGCTTAAAAATCGCTTCGATCAGATCGTCCGAGGCGGGGGCATACATCACATATTCCACCGCGTGGTCGGCAATGCGGCAGCCGGCTTCATGGAAGAAATCCATGCGGCGGCGCAGAGCCTTGAGCAGAGAGGCATAGGAATCGATTTGCAGGCCGGAGGCTTTCTCCAGCTTGGCAAGATAGGCGGGATAATCCGGTTTTTCAAGGTTCATGGCCTTGTCGGGACGCCATGCGGGTAACACGCGGGTCTTGAAGCTCTTGTCCTCAGCGATCTTGCGGTGCCACTCAAGCGTATCCACGGGATCGTCGGTGGTACAGAGCGATTCCACGTTGGAACGGCTCACGACTCCTTTGGCGCTCATTCCTTCTTCGGCGAGCCTCGCGTTGCAAAGGTCGTAGACCTCATCGGCAGTACGCCGGTTCAGCAGTCCGTTGTAGCCGAAATAACGCTGGAGTTCCAGATGGCTCCAGTGATACAGCGGGTTTCCGATCGCCGCGCCAAGCGTTTCGGCCCATTTGCGGAACTTCTCGCGAGGATCCGCGTCACCTGTGATATACGCTTCGTCAACGCCGTTGGCGCGCATCATGCGCCACTTGTAATGGTCTCCGCCCAGCCACACCTCCGTGATCGTGGAGAAGCGACGGTCCTCCGCAATTTCACGCGGGCTGATGTGGCAGTGGTAGTCGATGATCGGCTGATCCTTGGCGTAGCGGTGGAAAAGTTCCACCGCTGTGGGGGTGGACAGGAGAAAATCCGAATCGCAGAAAGGCTTCATGTTGGTGAACCGTCCTTTTTATATTCTGCGGGATGTTGTCCCGCGGTGGATAAGCTCAGCGGAAAAGATCGTCTGCTGCGGCATTTCCTTTCCTTCCAGAACGCTCAGGAGCGTCTTCACGCAGTGCTTGCAGATGGGTTCGAGGCGGCTGTCCACGGAGGACAGCTCCGGATCACAGAATTCGGCGATGTCCGCGTTATTGTAGCCGATAATGGCCAGATCATCCGGGATCAAAAGACCGCGTGCCTTGGCAAATTTCAGCGCCGCGATGGCAAGCCGGTCATCCGAGGCGATTACGCCGTCAATTTGCAGCCCTTTCTCATGGAGAGCCGTAAGCTGCCGTACAATTCCTGCGACGCTGCCGCTGATGGATTCGGCAAAGAGCAGACGCTCTTTTGGCGCGGGAATATCCCAATGCTGGCATGCGGCAAGAAAGCCTTCGATTTTGCGCTCGCCGCTGTAGGAGTGTGCGTTATAGAGGTAGAGCAGATGGCGCTTGCCCTCGTTGAGCAGCGTTTCCGCGGCGCTCTTCACCGCCTGGTAATCGTCACAAAGTGTGCTGTGGATGCCGGGGCCGACGAGGACGCCGTTTACCAGCATCACAGGAACCTTGGCTGCTGCCTGCCGGATGTATTCGTTGTCGGCATCGTCACGCTCGATGAAGCTGGAACCGATCAGGATGACACCATCCACCTTCTTGGAGAGGAGAAGCTCGAGGTTCTTGCGCTTTGCCTCCGGGGAGAAGCCCGTGCAAGAAAGGATGGCATTGTATCCGTTTTTGCGAAGCCCGCGCTCGATCAGGGAGATGGCGTGTGCAAAGTACGAATCCGAGGAGTCGGCGCACAGAATCCCCACGGTCTGCATGGAGTTCAGCCCCAGTCCTCTGGCGAAGGCATTCGGCGTGTAGCCGGATTCGGCGATTACCCGCAGCACCTTTTCCTTGGTTTGCTCGCTGACATTGACGCTTTTGTTCAGTACCCGGGAAACGGTGGCGATGGAAACGCCCGCCTTTTTGGATATGTCATAAATATTCATGAAAGTTCTCCTATGCCGTCATATACCGGTTGGTTATGTAAGTAGTTTCTTTAACCATCTTGGAAATAGTATACGATAGATTGCATGGATTTTCAAGAACAGCGGGAATATTTGTAGGATATGTATGGGATTAAGCGGATTACAGTGTGGAGAACAGACAAAAGTCCGAACTACTCTTGACGCAAGATAAGGAAGCCAATATAATTTTATTGTAAGCACTTACATAACCAGATGATTTATGGATCGTTAAGAAAGGACGAATGCCATGCCTGTTACTGTTAACCGCGAACTGAGCGAAAAAAAAGAAAGGCCGGTCAGAGTATTGCAATTCGGTGAGGGAAATTTTCTTCGTGGTTTTGTGGACTACTTCGTGGATATTGCCAACGAAAAAGGTGCCTTCGATGGTGATATAGCGGTTGCCAAGCCCATCCCCGGTGGAAATCTCGAAGGGTTCCGGCGGCAGGAATGCCAGTATACCGTTTTGCTGCGCGGCGTGCGGGACGGGGAGAAAACCGTTTCCTCGCGCTTGGTGACCTGTATTGCGGATGCGGTGGATCCTTATGTGGAGTATGAGCGCTACACGGATTATGCAAAGCTTGATACGCTGCGCTTCATCGTATCCAACACCACGGAGGCGGGCATCGTTTTTGATCCCGAGGAACTGGTTGAGAACACCCCGCAGAAATCCTTTCCCGGTAAGCTGACGAAGCTGCTTTATGACCGTTACCGCCGTTTTGACGGGGCGAAGGACAAAGGGCTTGTGATGCTGCCGGTAGAATTGATCGAGAATAACGGCGGCAAGCTTCGCGAGTGCGTGCTGTGCATGATCGCGCACTGGGGGCTGGAGGATACCTTCCGGCAGTGGGTGGAGGAGTCCTGCGAATTCTGCTCCACGCTGGTTGACCGCATCGTCACAGGATACCCGCGTGATGAAGCGCAGACACTCTGGGAAGGCCTCGGCTACCGCGACGAACTGATTGTGACGGGCGAGCCCTTTGCGCTTTGGGTGATCGAATGCTCTTCGCGTATCAAGGAGGAATTCCCGCTTGACAAAGCGGGGCTGCCGGTGATCTTCACGTCGGATCAGGCCCCCTACCGTCAGCGCAAGGTCCGCATCCTGAACGGGGCGCATACCTCTTTCGCGCTGGCGGCATTCCTTGCAGGGCATGATGATGTGTTTCATGCCATGGAGGATGAGCTGTTTCGCTGCTTCGTGTTCGAAACAATCTTTGAGGAGATCATCCCTACACTGGATCTGCCGCGCGGGGAGCTTGAGGAATTTGCCAATGCGGTCGTTGAACGCTTCCGCAATCCGTATATCAATCACGAGTTGCTTTCGATTTCACTCAACTCCGTATCCAAGTGGCGCACACGCTGCCTGCCCAGCTTCAGCGGATATGCGAGGCAGACCGGCAAACTGCCGGAGCGCCTTGCCTTTTCCCTTGCGGCGCTGGCGGCCTTCTACAGCGTCAGGTATGTGGACGGCATGTATATAGGTACGCGGAACGGGATGGCTTACCGCGTTCAGGACGACGCTCCCGTGCTGGACTTTTTTGCGAAGTATGCCGCACTTCCCTCACGGGAGCTTGCGGACGCACTGCTCGGCAACGAAGCGTTCTTTGGCGAGGATTTGAGAAACTATGCGGGCGCGGTGGATGCCATTGCCTCAGCACTGGAAGATATCCGTCTTGTCGGAATGCGCAAAGCCATTGAGCGCCGGTTTGGGAGGAAAGAAGCATGAGCGCTTTCATCCGTATTGCGCCGGAGGACAACGTCGCGGTAGCGCTCCGTAACCTTGCCGTAGGAGAGACTATCGAGGCGGTGGGGGTATCCTGCGAAATCCGCGAGGAGATCCCCCGGGGGCACAAAGTGGCGCTTAAACCTATTGCGGCGGGCAAGTTCGTGATCAA
The DNA here is from genome assembly GCA_023391875.1 of Bacillota bacterium. Classification (GTDB taxonomy): domain Bacteria; phylum Bacillota; class Clostridia; order Oscillospirales; family Ruminococcaceae; genus Acetanaerobacterium. Next base: position 76,557 of record JAEWAB010000001.1, read on the forward strand.
ATACGGGTCGCCGATCGGTGCCGCGAAGGAAGCGATTGCCCCGGGTGCTCATGTACATACGCACAATCTGCGCACGCTTCTGGATAAGGAGCTCGAGTACCGTTACGAGCCGGTGCATCCCGTCAAGCCGTCCGAGCCGGAGCGCACCTTTCTGGGCTTCCTGCGGGAGGATGGACGCGCGGGCATCCGTAACGAAATCTGGATACTGCCGACGGTCGGGTGCGTGAACAGCATCGCCGTTCTGCTTGCTAAGCGCGCGGAGGGTTTTCGTAAAGGCACGGTGGATATGGTGGCATCCTTCCCGCATCCCTATGGTTGCTCACAGATGGGCGATGATCAGGAAAATACCCGACGTATACTCGCCGCTCTCGCGAAGCATCCGAACGCGGGCGGTGTGCTGGTACTGGGGCTTGGCTGCGAAAACAGCGGCATCGAGATTCTGAAGGAGTACATCGGCGAGCATGATTCCCGCCGCATCCGCTTCCTGCGCTGTCAGGACGTGGAGGACGAGGTGGAAGAGGGCGAGCGTATCCTCCGGGAGCTGATGGAGGAAGCCTCCCGATGCGGGCGCGTCCCGGTCGGCACATCCAAGCTCACAGTGGGGCTCAAGTGCGGCGGATCGGACGGATTCTCCGGCATCACGGCCAATCCCCTTGTCGGCTCGTTCTCCGACCGGCTGATCGCACAGGGAGGAGCTGCTATCCTGACGGAGGTTCCCGAGATGTTCGGTGCGGAGACGCTGCTTATGAACCGCTGTGCGACCGAGGAGCTGTTTGGCAAAACAGTATCCCTGATCAACGGCTTCAAGCACTATTTTCTGGAACATGGGCAGACGGTGTATGAGAACCCCTCGCCCGGCAACAAGCAGGGGGGCATCTCCACACTGGAAGACAAATCCCTCGGCTGTACGCAGAAATCCGGGCGTTCCCCGGTGGAAGGCGTGTTGAAATACGGCGAGCCGGTCGGGCATGGCGGGCTGCACCTTCTCGAAGCGCCCGGCAACGACCTTATTGCGTCAACGGCGCTTGCCGCTTCGGGCGCACAGCTCGTCCTGTTCACAACCGGGAGGGGCACCCCTTTCGCATGCCCCGTGCCGACGGTTAAGATTGCAAGCAACTCCGTTCTCGCCGCGCATAAGCGCTCCTGGATCGATTTCAATGCGGGCGCGCTGCTCGATGGAACGGATATTAAGACCCTGACGGAGGCATTGCTTCAGGAGGTGCTAAAGATCACCTCCGGCAAGCCTGTCAAAAGTGAGGAAGCCGGCGCACGCGATATGGCAATCTGGAAAGACGGCGTGACACTCTAACATAAGGAGGGCACAGTATGGAAATTCGATACAGTATGAATCAGCGTGATGTGAAGAGGTATACGACCGAGGAACTCCGCGAGGAATTCCTCATCGAGAACCTGTATGTCGCGGATATGGTCCGTGCGGTGTACAGCCACGTCGACCGGATGGTCGTGTTCGGAATTATGCCTGTGAAGGAGGTGGTTCCGATTGGCAAGGGCGTGGACATTTGGGCAAATTTCGGCACCTCGTTCCTGCTCGAGCGACGTGAGGCGGGCTTCTTCAACATCGGCGGAGCCGGCGTGTGCACGGTGGACGGAAAGGCGTATCCGATGGGACACCGCGACTGCATCTATATTGCGCGCGGCTCGAAGGAGGTAACCTTCGCAAGCGATAACGCGGCAAGGCCCGCGAAGTTTTACGGGGTGTCGGCGCCCGCGCACCGCACTTGTGAGACGCGCTTTATCAGCATCGCCGATGCGGCAAAGAAGCCTCTCGGCTCCGTCGAAGAGGCGAACAAGCGCGTGATCAACCAGTTTATACATCCCGATGTTCTGGACACCTGCCAGCTTTCCATGGGGCTTACCGTCCTTGAGCCGGGCAGTGTGTGGAATACGATGCCCGCGCATACGCATGAGCGCCGTATGGAGATCTATACGTACTTCGGCATAGAGGGCGACAACGTTGTCTTTCATATGATGGGCGAGGGCGACCAGACGCGCCATATTGTGATGAAGGACGGCGACGCTGTCATCTCCCCGAGCTGGAGCATCCACTCCGGCGTGGGTACTGCGAGCTATTCGTTCATCTGGGCGATGGGCGGCGAGAATCAGGCATTCGACGATATGGATCACATCAAGACGACCGAGATTCGGTAAGGAGGATAAGGGTATGGATTTATTTTCTTTAAAGGGTAAGACCGCACTTGTAACGGGTGCGTCCTACGGCATCGGTTTCGCCATTGCACAAGGGCTTGCAAAAGCGGGGGCGCGGATCGTATTCAATGATATCAGGCAGGAGCTTGTGGACAAAGGGCTTGCCTCCTACAAAGAAGCGAATATTGACGCGAAGGGCTATGTCTGCGACGTGACGGACGAGGATCAGGTGCAGGCGATGGTCGCGCAGATTGCGAAGGACGTTGCCCCCATCGACATCCTCGTGAACAACGCGGGAATCATCAAGCGCATTCCCATGACGGAGATGAGTGCCGCTGAGTTCCGGCAGGTGATCGACGTCGATCTGAACGCACCGTTTATCGTTGCGAAGGCGGTTATCCCTTCGATGATTGAGAAGGGCGGCGGAAAGATCATCAACATCTGCTCAATGATGAGCGAGCTTGGGCGCGAGACGGTTTCCGCCTATGCCGCCGCCAAGGGCGGGCTCAAGATGCTGACCAAGAACATCGCGTCCGAATATGGATGTAGGAACATTCAGTGCAACGGGATCGGCCCCGGCTATATCGCGACGCCCCAGACGGCCCCTCTCAGAGAGCAGCAGCCGGATGGTTCCCGCCACCCGTTTGATAGCTTCATTCTCGCCAAGACCCCAGCGGGGCGCTGGGGCAATGCGGAAGACCTTGTCGGGCCGGCGGTATTTCTGTCCTCCGCGGCTTCCGATTTCGTGAACGGGCATATTCTTTACGTCGATGGTGGCATCCTCGCCTATATCGGCAAGCAGCCGTAAGAAGGGAGCGTTTCCGCCATGCAGATCGGTATCCGCCTTCACGATGCGGCGGAGCTTCCTCTCCCCAATCGGCTTGACGCTGTTTCGGCACAGGGATTCTCCTGCGTGCATCTGGCGCTTTCCAAGGTGCTTGGAAAAGGGTTCATGCAGCCTAGCGCACTCACCCCCGGTCTCGCCATGTACCTCAAGAGGGAATTTGCGCGCCGTCAGCTTGATATAGCGGTGCTCGGCTGCTACCTGAACCCCGTGCATCCGGACCCGGATGCGCTTGCAGACATCCGGCGTACGTATGAGGCGCATATCCGTTTCGCCGCGCATCTGGGCTGCGGCGTGGTCGGGACGGAAACGGGAGCGCCGAACGCGCAGTATAAATTTGAGCCTGCATGCCGCTCGGAAGAGTCCCTCGCGCTGTTCATCCGCAATCTGCGCCCCATCATCCGCATCTGTGAGCAGATGGGCGTGCTCTTTGCGATCGAGCCGGTTTACACCCACATCGTGAGCGACGGCAAGCGGGCAAGGCGCGTACTGGATGAGATTGCCTCACCCAATCTGCGCATTATCCTCGACCCCGTGAACCTGCTGCACATGGAGAATGTGGAGCGCCGTGATGAGGTCATCGGTGAGGCAATCGAGCTTCTCCGTGAGGAAATCGCCGTGATCCATATCAAGGATTACGTGATCCGAGACGGCACGTTGAAAAGCGTTGCCGCCGGGACGGGCGAGATGGATTACACGCAGGTGCTGGATTTTGCTCGGCGCGAAAAGCCGTGGATTCAGGCAACGCTGGAAAATACAACGCCGGATAATGCGGAAGCCGCCCGACTTCATATCGGGCGGCTCGCAAAAGAGGAGGGAGCGTAAAATCGCCTTCAATAGGGCAACTTATTGAACCGTGCCCCAAACCGATATAGAAAAAACAATCAATGGGAACAAACACAATAGGATGGACGCTTAATTCAAGATATACAAAACTTCCCAATGTTTGAGATTTTTATATAGATTATCAGCCTAGGATTACTTTGATTGTAGTCCTTTAATTGCATATGCTCAATATAGATTATGAAACGGCCATACTTTCATTAATAAGTGTGGCCGTTCGTTTATTGCGCAAGCATTGATAATACTTCGGAAGGCGACTTCCCAGTTTTCTTTACAAACTGGTGCAGTCATTTACATCTACTGTCACACCGGACTTGAATTCCACTGTGAATTTATCCTCTTAGATGGTGACTTTTTCGATCAGTCACCGGAACCAACACTCATCATTTTAAATCAATAACCGTAAGCGCTTCCTCAATTTCACTGTCACAATCTCTGCTTTTCCACTCCGTGTGATAGTTTAAGCAAGAGCAAATATAAGTGACTCCATTTTCAACGTGGTATTTTCGAAAATGAACGTGACCCATCACACTATATTTTATATGATATCTTTCAAATAAATCACCATAGTCTTTACTGCCCAAAAAGGCATTGAAGTAACGCCAAATCTCTCGTTCCTCCGGGACGGTGAAGAGACCTTTGGTAACCATATGGGTTATAACAATCTGTTGTTTTCCCTGCGTTTCGATAAGCTGCTTTTCTAAACGTCTTAACATGTCTTGGTGCACCTGCGCATCGGTTTGATTCCAGTGAATATAAACACTGTCCTGCCATGTCCGGCCAGACATGCGCTTCTTTTCAAAATCCTCTTTCTGGTATTCCTCGTTTCCAAAGGAATAGTCGTACCAACCGATATCGCCAATCACTACCCAGTCATTTCCCAGGAATAATCTTTTGTTGATCAGACAGGCCGGATGCTCCTGATACTGCTGATAGATTCTGCGTGAATCATTATAGGCGCTCTCTCGATCCCACATGTCATGATTACCGGGGACGAAATAAACAGGTATGCCGGCGAGTTCCGCTATCCTTTTCATAAAATCGATTGTAATACTGTATTGATTTGAAATATCCCCTGCAATGAATAAGAAATCAAGACCTTTTTCTTTAGCCTTCTTTGCTAGTACCGCTGTAACCGGGTAGTCTTTGTTTCTGTCAATGTGAATATCCGATATTACCCCGATTCTCACTTTACTTCATTCCCCTCACTTTCCAAAGCAAAATGGCAGCGCACGTAATGGCCGCCACTAATCTGCTTCATTTCCGGGCAAATCTGCGTGCATACCGTTTGGGCACAATAGCATCTGGTATGAAATGCGCAACCCGTTGGCGGACTTAACAGGCTTGGTACCTCACCCTCCAGCACGATTCTTTTTTTAGGGGTATCGTCAACAGAGGGAACAGTAGAAAGCAGTGCCTTGGTATACGGATGCCGCGCATTTGCATAGATATCTTGCACATCTCCGTACTCTACCAGCCGGCCCATATACATGACGCCGATACGGTCGCTCATGTATTGTACCACGTTCAGGTCGTGCGAGATAAACAAGTATGTTAGTTTCTTAACCTTTTGCAGCTTTTTAAGTAGGTTCAATATCTGAGACCGTATGGATACGTCAAGTGCCGAAACGGCCTCATCGGCAACAAGCAGGCGCGCATTCAGCATCAGTGCCGCCGCAATGTTCACGCGCTGCCGCTGGCCGCCGCTCAACTCGTGAGGGTAGCGTGATAAGTACCCGGCGTCCAGACCCACCATCTCTAGCATTTCTTCCACAAGCCTTTGTCTAGTCTGCTTATCATAGTTAAAATTAATAATCAAGGGCTCTTCAATCAGCCAGCCGATCTTCTTTTTAGGGTTGAGCGATGCGTATGGGTCCTGCAGTACAATCTGTATCTCCCGCCGCATGGCCCTGCGTTCTTCTGCCGTCATTAATCTGCTGTTTTTGCCTTGATAAAAAATCTCACCCGCAGTGGGTGCTATGATATTCGCCAGCATATGCCCGGTAGTAGATTTACCGCAACCCGATTCCCCTACCAGACCAAATATCTCGCCGGGCTTAATCGATAAATCAAGGCTATCTACCGCTTTGATAGCCTTTCTTTGCAGTAGGTTTTTTGGGCTTTTTACATTGTAATACTTGCTAAGCCCGCGAAGCTCAATGAGCGGTTCCAGACTATTCAACAGCTTCACCCCCCGTTAAAAAGCAGCGTACCTTTCTTCCGTTTATCTCTTTGAGCATTGGGACCGATACAAAACAGCTTTCACATGTCTCTGCACAGCGGTCCGAAAAAGGGCACCTGCTTGCTTTGCGCTTGTGAAGCGGGGTTACGACCCCCGGAATGCTGTATAGCTCACTCCCACGCTTCTGGGCCGTAGGGATGGAGGCGAGCAGTTGCCTGGTGTAAGGATGTAGCGGCCGGTGAAGCACCTCTTGTGTATCGCCTTCTTCTACAATAAACCCTGCATACATAACGATAATGCGTGAACACACCTCACGTACGATGCCCAAATCGTGTGAAATTAAAAGTACAGTGGTAGTAAGGGTATGGTTGAGCTGCTTTATAAGCTCCAGTATTTGAAACTGAATTGTCACATCCAACGCCGTTGTCGGCTCATCGGCAATCAACAGCCCGGGATGGTTGATAAGCGCCATCGCAATAACGATACGTTGCTTCATCCCGCCGGAGAGCTGATGCGGATACTCTGAATACAGCGACTGGGCGCGAGACAGCCCCACCTGCTGCATCATTTGTATGGCGGCATCCTTCGCGGCTTTTTTGCTTACGGCGTGATGCGTTAAAAAGGCCTCTGCAATCTGCTTTCCCACGGGGATCAAGGGGTTAAGCGCAGTCATCGGCTCTTGAAAAACTATTGAAATGTCTTTGCCGCGAAGATCGCATTTTTCATCCTCAGGCATGGCCAGTAAATCTTTATCATGAAATAGAATCCGCCCGGAGGTAATCTTAGCCGCTTCAGGCAGCAGGCCCATTACAGAAAGCGAGGTAAGGCTCTTACCACAGCCGGATTCGCCCACAAGGCCCACCATCTCGCCTTTTCCCAGTTGAAAACTCACATGCTCCAACGCCTTATAGTAACTGCCATCATGCTTGACCTCGACGGTTAGTTCCTGAATATCCAGTATCTTTTCCATCCCATTGCCCTTTCACACGGATTTCGCATCGGTGATGTCCCGAAGGCCGTCTCCAAACAGGTTAAATCCAAGTACCATTATGGTGATCATACAACCCGGGATAAAGGCATACCACGGATTGGTAAGCAAATAGGCCTGCGCCTCAAACAGCATCTTTCCCCAACTGGGATGGGGCGGCTGAATTCCGAGCCCCAGATAACTCAGCCCTGCCTCAGATAATACGGCGGTGGCAAACCCCAAGGTCGCCGTTACCATTAACGGAGACAGCATGTTGGGTAAAATGTGGTGAACCATTAGGCGAGGGGCGGAGGCTCCGCGGGACTTGGCAGCTTTGATATAATCAAGGCCCTTAATCTGCATAAAACCCGCTCTCGTAATTCTGCAAAAGCGCGGGATGGAGGTTATCCCCAGGGCAACGGCTGTATTGATGCTGCCTGGCCCGAATACGGTAATAAGAACCAGGGCAAGGATGATGCCCGGGAATGCCATCTGTGCGTCCATGATCCTCATGATAATTTCATCGACAAGCCCACCGAGATAACCGGAGATTGCCCCAAGCAACAGCCCGACCGCGAGGCCGATAGCAACCGAAGAAAAGCCCACCAGAAATACAATCTGTGAGCCTTTCATAATGCGGCTGAAGATGTCGCGCCCGAAATTGTCGGTGCCAAGCAGATGGCTGAAAGACGGCAGTTGAAACTTTGCCTGTGTATTCATCTCGTTCGGGTCATACGGTATATATACCAGACTGACAAGCAGTATTGTAAATAGAACACAAAGCAACACCGCTCCAATCTTGAAGTTTGTGTTCCGTAAACCTTTTTTTATCATGTTAAGCTCCATCTTGCTGCTACCCTTTTGTTTTGGTTAAGCGAATGCGAGGGTCTATAACCGTGTACAGCAAGTCTACAAAGAAGTTGATCACCACAACAGTAAACGCCAGATAAAATACCAGCCCCTGCACAAGAGGAAAATCGCGGTTGCCTACACCGGATGTGATAAGCCGTCCAATACCCGGAAGATTAAAAACATTTTCAACAATGATACTACCGCCCAATACGTCTACCGCAATCATGCCCAGAATGGTAATGGTGGGCAGCAGCGCGTTTCTAAGTACATGAACAAATAATACTTTGTTTTTGGTCAGGCCTTTACTGCGTGCCGTCCTTACATAGTCCATACTCATCTGGTCGAGCAGCGTGTTTTTTAAATAGCGTATAACCACGGCGGTGGTGCCGATGGATATGGCTGCCGCAGGCAGAATAAGTGAATGGATCGCCCCTAAGGCACTTTGTGTATACGGGATGAAATCGCCTGATGGAAACCAATGAAGTGCAACAGCAAACACCATAATCAGCATAATGGCAAGCCAAAAGGATGGAACCGCAATTCCAACCTGCATGAGTGCCGAAATAAAGGTTGGCAGCCTTTTATTGTTGTTTTTTGCAAGGTAAATCGAAATTGGTATGACTAAAACGGTTGTCATAAGCAGCGAAAGGACGGTAAGAGAAACAGTTACCGGCAAGCTTTCCCGAATAAGCTTAATAACCGGAACCTGATACCGCAATGACTGGCCCAAGTCGCCGTTAAAAAGCCCGATTACCCATTGTATATATCGCTGGTGCAGCGGCAGATCAAGACCCATTTCCTTCGATAACGCTTGAACTTGGAGTGGATCTGCATCCACTCCAAGTATAATATAAGCAGGATTACCGGGTAGAATCTGAAATACGCAAAAGGTGAGCAGCGAGATGATCAACAGCGTAATGACAACCGATAGCAGCTTTTTCAGCAAATAAGTTGTCGTTTTCATGGTCTTAAGATTTAACGGTGATGTCGCTCATATTGAAGAATGTTACGGGGTAAAGTTTTAGCCCCTCTACATTCTTGTTAACCGCAAAGACGATATTGGGATCCTGAATATAAACTGCGGCCGCTTCGTCAACCAGTATCTGCTGGCACTGCTTGTAGTACCCTGCACGCGCGCTTTCGTCGGCGGTAGATGCTGCCTTGGCGATCAGTTCATCGTAAGCAGCATTCGAGTAGTTAAAGTAGTTTCTGGCGTAGTTTGTTTCAAAGCGGTTTAAGAAATCCTGAGGGTCAAGCTTACCGCTGTGGCCGATGATGGTTGCCTCATAGTCGCGGTTGGTATATACCCCTTCCAGCCACTGTGCCCATTCGATGAGCTTGATTTCCACGTTGATACCTATTTTTGAAAGCTGATCCTTGATTACCTGGGCCGTATCCACATGCGTCTGATAGTTTGAAGGAACCGTAATGGTCATGGTAAAGCCATTCTCATATCCGGCTTCTTTTAAAAGGCTCTTGGCTTTATCAATGTCGGTGTTATAGGCGGTAAGCTTATCGTTATAATAGGTTGCCATGCTGGGGCTTAAGAAGGAATCGACTCTGGTACCGCTGCCGTTTACCACGCTGTTGATGATCTCTTCCTTATTGATGGCGTAGTTAATTGCCTGACGAACCTTTGCGTTATTTAATGGCTCTACCTTGTTATTGAGAGCTAACAGCTGTACCATATTCTGCGGGCCCTGAACGATGTTAAAATCACTGCCGAGTGCGCTTATATTCGCCGAGCTGATGCCCGCGATATCTAAGCTGCCGGATTTCAGTGCCATCAGCTTCGCGTTTTCGTCCGTCATAATAATGAATTCTACTCTGTCGATGGAGGGCTTGCGGTCTGCAATAGTAGAATAATCGTTGTTCTTTTCAAGCACTACCTTCTGGCCCTGAATGTACTCCACAAATTTAAAGGGCCCGGTACCAATCGGCTGTGTGCTGTTGTTTTCGTAGCCGGCTTCAGTAATAGAAATGGTTGCCTTGCTCATAAAGCCTGCGTCTTTGTTTTTCAGCGCGAGTACCACGGTGTAGTCATCGGGGCATTCTACCTTGGCGAGCTCCTGATTGAGCGTGGAATTGAGCGGCTCACCGCCGGTAAGGCCCGCAAGCTTTTCGTATGTATACTTTACATCCTTCGCGGTACAATCCTTGCCGTCATGAAATTTGATGCCCTTTTTGATTTTAAAGGTGTAGGTAAGCTCGTTTTCCGAGATGGTATAGGACTCTGCGATGGCCGGGATGAATTCGCCCTTTTCGTTAAACCCCATCAGGCCTTCGAAAACGTTCATCATCACCGAGGCGGTGTCTGTTGCCGCCGAGAGCATCGGGTCGAGATAATCGGGCTCGGAACCCAAGGCTACTTTTACGGTTCCTCCGGACTGGGGTGCCGTTTCGCTGCTGCTTTCAGCGACGAGGCTGGAGGGGCTCTCCGCACCGCTGCTGGCGGCTGCCGGTACATTTGCGCACCCGGCGCTTATGCCCAGAGCAGCGATTAACAGAATTGCTGCGAGACTTCTGAGTTTTTTCATGTTCATACTCCTTTTTCCAACGCTACTGTATGTGAATTATAGCGAACACTGGGTTACAGGCTGATCTTCAGCCATTGCTTTGCAAGCCTTGCATTTCCGTCGTAAACCATTTTTGCGTTTGTTATTAATTGTTCCGGCTCGCCAAAATGAGGCAGGTGTGTGAGCATCAATAATTTTGTCTGAGCCAATCTTCCCAGCTGCCCCGCCTCGAAGGCTGTAAGGTGTTGCTTGGCGGGATTAGCCTGTTCTTTATAAAATGACGCTTCGCACAAAAAGCAATCGGAATGGCTTGCAAACCGGGCAAGTTCTTCGTTATAGCCCGTATCACCGGAATATACGATTACATTGCCCTGCTGGTCGATAACTTTAATGGCGTAGCAGGTGATTTCATGAATGTTTTTAAATACCTCGAAGGTAAGGCTGCCTATTGTAAAGGATGACAACTCCTCATAGCTATACCCTTGGCAATACTGGTGGTAGGTAAGTGCCGGAAGATTACCCGGGCCATAAGCGACAAAGCTTTTCCTTCTTCGTGCGAGTTGAGTATCAATCATCACCGCATATTGCAGGCATCCAAGGTCTGCGCAGTGGTCGGGATGATAATGGGTGATAACCACGCCATCCAGCTCACTGAGCGGAAGCTGTTCCTGCAGCTTTGCAAGTACCCCGCTGCCGCAGTCCAGCAGCACTTTTGTATCCCCCTCCTCAATCAAGTAGCCAGAGGTCGCGCCGCTTGGCGGCGGATAAGCGCCGTAGCAGCCTATAACCGTTAATGTCATGTGTTTATCTATCCTAACTGTTTATTTTACAAGGCCCCATAGATTTTTTCGGTATTCTCGATATTAAGGCGTATCGCCTGTTGATCGAGTTTAACTACCTTGGAGATAAGGGCCTGCGCCAGGGAGAGGACTGCGCTGTAGGAATCCAAAAATATGATTGAATCTGTCAGTGCGTACAGCGCCACATCCGCAAGCTTTGCAAACGGTGAAAGGTCACAGTCCGTAAAAGCAAGAACTTGTACCCCTTTATTCCTAGCTAGCTCAGTGATCTTGAGCGTGTTTTTACAATAACGTTGAAAGCCGATTACTATCAGCACATCCTCTTCATTCATAAACGAGAGATATTCGTAGCAGTTTGATTGATTCAGCTGAACCGTCTTGCCTATGAGGTAATTGAGTGAAAAGCAGAGGTAGGCGGACGCGCCCGAGCCCATCTTGTCACCTATTACCCAGATTCGGCTGCTGCATATCAGCAGATCGGCCCCACGTTCCAGCACCGTATTGGAGTTAAGATGAAAGGTTTGTACAATATTGTTGACCTCGGTATTGATATGCTCGTCCAGCCAGCTCGCTTTATTCGGATTCTGTGTATCCTTAAGCTTGAAATTGACCACCGCCCGGTTTTTCAGCAGGTTGTTTTTCATCTGTGTTTTCATATCTCTAAAGCTTTCAAAGCCAAGGCATACCGCGATCCGCTGAATAGTTGCCTCGCTGACATCCGCCTTCTGCCCCACCTCTTTAGCGGTCATCATGCAGATTTGCTCCCACTTTTTACGAATATAAATCGTCGCCTTCTGCTGCGCGGGAGTAAGGTCATCAAAGACCGCGTCAATTCTTTGCTGAAGGGCCTCTACGCTTAAACCTGTATCATTGGAACTCTGCAGGTCCTTATTCAAGATAATCCGCGACCTCCTTAATGTTTGAAATAATATACTCATGATTAATCTCTTCGATTCCCAGCCTGCCATAGGGAGCAATTAAAAGGGAGCGTATTCCTGCTTGTCCGGCGCCAACAACATCGTCGTAATAGTTATCGCCCACATAAAGCACCTCTTCTGCCTCGGCCCCTGCTTCATCAAGGGCCATTTGGAAGATGGCCTTTTCCGGCTTTTCGATACCGACCTCTGAGGATATCACTGTGATATCCAGCCAGCTGTCAAGGTTATTTGCATTAAGTACGCTGCGGCAGCTGGCATCCCAATTGGTAATCAGGCCGATATGTACTCCGCGCTGCCTTAGCTCCTTTAGCATTTCAGCAACCCCGGGGATGAGCCGCCATTTTAAACTCAAGCCTTCTTTAAGCTTCGTATAAATGCGGTAGGTCTCTTCTATATTCAGCCGAAGGCCTAATTTATAGTTTAAAAGGCCAAGATACCATGGCATGAAGTGTGCGGGAAGGGTACCCAAAACATGTGGGTAGTTCCGCATAAATTCTTTGTCTGTTAGATAAAACGCCCGCTTTATTTCATCCTCTTCTTTTTGTACATCGAAAGCGGCTAAGACCTGATTATATAATTCTTCAAAAGGACTTCTCACCAAGGTTAGCCCCAAATCGAACCACACGTATCGAAACTTCATATTTCCCCTGCCCTGTTGTAAAAAATTTTTTATAATGATTTTGATTTTTTTCCGACAATTCAAATTTTACAACCCTTATGTAAAGATATCAACATAGTTTTAGTAAAGCTTGGGTCAATTAGATTTTAACATATTTATCAAATAATTATCAACATTACCACTGTAATAAAACAGCATAGGATACGCCTCGTGTTTTTGAAACCTCCCCCCTTCACTTAGTATAATGAATAAGGTCTTATTTATATAATTCGACTAAACGATAAGTAGGAATTTGAAAGCGTCTCCCCAACCTTGTGAACTTCGTGGCATCAGATATAAATCCGATTATTAAGCATGGCTCTTCAAACAATTCTACCGCATTTGCTTTTTGCATATGTATTCTAGAGGGTGAGTTGCCATGTTTGTAATTATTAAAAAAGAGAATTTTTTTTTGTCTCTTATACTGATTATATCTGTTTTAATATTTACTTTTAACTACAGCTCCTTGATTACGAGTGCTTATAATAATACCAAAGATAATCTGGCTGGATATATTATATTCATTGAGATTGATGAGAAAAAGCTATACTTATTTAAAGACGGTCAACTCATAAAGAATTACCCAATAGCCTCAGGCATGCGGAATATGCCTTCTCCTATTGGTACATGGAAAATAACCGATAAGGGGGAATGGGGTAAAGGTTTTGGGGGGCATTGGATGGGGCTGAATGTACCATGGGGAAGTTATGGGATACATGGAACAACAAGAGAGGACTCTATTGGATGGGCTGCCAGTCACGGGTGTATTAGAATGTTTAAGAAGGATATAAGCGAATTATATCATATGGTCCCATTAGGCACTCTCGTTATTATAAGAAACGGGCCTTTTGGCCCATTTGGAACCGGGTTTAGAAATTTAAAGCCCGGAGACAGAGGAGCCGATGTATTTGCTGTTCAGAAGAGGCTTAAAGAGCTGCGCTATTTTAAGGGGTATATTTCCGGAATATACGGAGAAGATTTAAAAAATGCCGTTTATAGGTTTCAGGCAGATAATAACCTTGAAATTAAAAATACAATTACGCAAGAGGACTATGATGCTATGGGCTTCGAAGAATTTGAATGATCCTTCTACAATTATAGATAACGGTAAACCGGATAAAATCAAACAAACCAGAACTGAGTATTTGAAGCGCATTAAGAAGGTTAAAATGAAAGCTCTTCTATACTTGGCAAAAGGCTTTAAAGAATCATGCATAGGGGCGAGATCGGTCGTTTAATCGTGTACCGGCGAGATAAGTTTATTCTCGTGTCGAGAATCGATGCGCGCGATCGGGTTGGGGCAGCCGAAGAACTCGGCCAAATTCTTTATGACTTGAAAACCGACAATCTGGATTGTTTGCTCATGCATGCAGTCGCATCTATGGATGAACTGGAAGCTATTCTTTCTGAGAGCAGTGTTTATGAAACGACGATAAAACATCTTCTAATTTCTGCGGATGAACCGACATTAAACCATGCTCAGAGGCTAGATCCCATCCATACTAAGTAGCATGAAAATATTAAGCCTCATATAATATATTGAGGTGGTAAAATGTTAAATGAAATGCACACTCACAGTTACGGCGGTGAAACAACATTCAATAGCGGACATATTCATGAATACTCAGGGAATACCAGCGCAGAGCCTGATTATCCGGGGCATATACACCATATGACAGGGGTAACTACGTTTAATGACGGGCATACCCACAATTACAATATAGTAACCGGACCCGCAGTTTACGTTGAAGGTGGACATTATCATTTTTATAATGGGAATACCAGTGTTGCCAATCTACCAAACATCCATAGCCATTTTATTAATGGATATACATCAATATACAAGTAAAAATATTAAATGAAAACACAAACTAAATAATTATTAGTCAAATAAAGGAGCCAAAATGGCTCCTTTTGGTTTCTCTGGTTTAAAGATGTTACTTTCTATAATGTCGAACCTTTAGAGTTAAGCGCTCATATGATATAGTAATTGTGCTAACAATTGTAATAAAAGGGAGGATTTAATATGAAGGCTAATAACTCTGGAGGCTTTGTCGATAAATGCATTCCTCAGGAAACTTGTATCACCAATGTTGAACTTGCAAATGCATATGTTCCATTCCAAATAATGTGTGATACGTTTTCTCCTATGGAGGCTCTTATGAAAGGTACTGCTTTCCCGCCTCTATATAATGTATCTGGATGGAGAAGAAGAGAAGAGGTGTATGAAGATGAATAAAAATGAACTGTTACAGTGTATTACCGCTTTGGATTTTTATATTATCGATTTGCATTTGTATCTCAATACTCATCCAAATGATGTAGATGCAATTATGAAATATAATGAATGTGTTATGAAGGTCAAAGCGTTAAGGGAAGAATATAATAAATTGTATGGCATGCTTCTTGCCAATAACTCCATAAGCAGGCAGCCATGGCAATGGATCGAAAGCCCATGGCCTTGGCATAAATCTTGTAATTTTGAGCTTAAGGAAGGGATGAACCAGAATGTGGATGTACGACAAAAAGCTTGAGTATCCTATAAAAATAAAAAACCCAAATCCCAAAATGGCAAAGCTGATTATAACACAATACGGTGGCCCCGACGGAGAACTGGCAGCTTCATTAAGATACTTAAGTCAGCGCTTTTCTATGGTTACGCCTGAGGCCAAGGCTACATTAAATGATATTGGAACCGAAGAACTTGCCCATCTTGAAATGGTTGGAACAATGGTCAGACAGTTGACGCAGGGAGCAAGTCTTGAAGAAATAGAAGCCGGTGGGTTAGCTCCGTATTATGTAGACCATGATAAAGCGGTATATCCAGTCAGTGCATCCGGTGTACCTTTTAATGCAGCATACATTCAATCAAAAGGAGACCCCAGAACTGATCTCTACGAGGATATGGCGGCAGAACAAAAAGCTCGTTCAACTTATGAATATCTTATTAATATGGCTGATGATCCTGACGTCATCGAACCGCTAAAATTCTTACGCGAAAGAGAAATCGTACATTTTCAGCGATTCGGTGAGGCATTACGTTATGTTAAGGAGTACTTAGACGACAAAAATAGATTTTATATTCCAAACTTAAAGAAAAAATAACTACCAAAATAAAAACAGGCTACAGAAGCCTGTTTTTTATAAAAACTCGTTAAGAGGTGAATTTTATGTATAGAAACGTCGCAGGGCGTTCTTTTCAAAATATGGAGGATACTATAACCGGTAAAAGCGTGGTTATAGATAATAATTTAGGTGTAGAGGATACAAATTTTATACCTGATAATCCTTGGCCATACAGCTTAACTGATTATCTTCAAAATTTTATCGGGAAGTTAATCGAAGTTACTTACTTAATTACTAACGGCAAATGTTGCAATATAAAGGGTAAATTAATAATAACAGGTTCGAATTTCATTGGCATTCAACCTAGTTCAGCGGATACTCTCTTCATGATTGAATTAGGTACAATTAAGAGCGTCAATATAGCGAATTATAATAAGAATCTTAAAATATGATTTATGAACTATACCCGTAACCGATTTTTGTATTGTAGATATTGGCACTGTAAGGATAGCAATGATTTAATGTATATGGACGCATGTTATTCATCTAATGCGAAGTTCAGAGTTCCCTCTGAACTTCGCATTAGAACCATCATCTTATTTGTTGCAGGGTTATACCGATCTTCTTTAAATGCATACTGTGAAAATCAAAGGATACTCTTGTTATCAGCAATCTCCAATATTCATTTTATAACTAACTAGTCTAAAAGATTTCACAAACACATCTACAACTCCGAACAAATCCGACAGTATGTACCCACCGCTTCGAAATAGCTTTGCAGCATCATATATTCGTTGGGTTTATGCGTTGTTTGCTGCTCACCCGGGCCGTAGAGCACAACCGGAATATGCGGGCACTCTCTTACGAGAATAGAAGCATCCGTAAAGAAGTTTATGCCTACCGGGGCGGGGCCTTTCCCTGTGGCGGCATATACCAGTTTGAGAAATTCTTGAAGTATGGCGTTTTCGCTAGGTACGCTTACAGGCATTCTGTCGTTAATGATCTCCATATGGATAGCAAGTTTGGGCTGCTCCGCCTCCATACCCTCTATGATCTGATGCAGATTCGTAAGCAACAGCTTATGCGCTAAGCCGGGAACGGTTCGAATGTCAAGAACCATCTCACACCTGTCCGGGAGCATATTATTCGCGATACCTGCATGCAGGCTTGTAATGGTAACGGTGGAAGCACCGAGCAGCGCGTCTTCGTACCGGCAGGCGAATTGCTTAACGCTTTCAGCCAGCTTAAGCGCCCAATCTAGAGCACTCACGCCTTCGGTCGGGTATGCGGCATGTGCGGTCTTACCCTCCAGCAAAAACTTCAGCCAGATGCAGCCCTTCTGCGCAAGGCCCATATCGCAGGCCGTGGGTTCAGCAATCAGCAATAGCTTCGTTTCTTTGGGCAGTCCGTTTTTCACAGCGGCCGCTGCGCCCCTGCCACCCTTTTCCTCGTCGGCGGTGCCGATGAACAGAAGGCTGCTCTTCGGCTTAACTCCCCTTCTACCAAGCTGTGCCAGCGCAAACACCATCGCCGCGAGGCCGCCTTTCATATCGCTCGCGCCGCGGGCATACACCCTTCCCCCCTCCAGTACCGGCACTTGCGGCGGCGTATGCCATTCCTGCAAACTGCCGAAGGGTACCGTATCCATATGCCCGCACAGTACAATAATATCGTCGGTTTCACCCTGCACCCAAGCGGTCACATTGCTGTTCTTTTCGTCAATATACTCTACAGACGAACGGATGCCCGCATTTTGCAGGTATAAGGAAAGGTACTGCGCCAGTGGTGCCGTGTCATCCTCACCGTTGACTGTGCGGATGGACAGGATATCATAAAGCAGCGACAGTGCCTCTGACTCTTCATTTTTTGTGAGCATACCCATACCTCCGATAAATTATTTATGTCTGCTGCAGGCGGTGCTTTAAAAACACCGCCTGCAGCAGACATCGTATAATGGCAGGATTGATAAGAAGCGCTTTACAGTGACACTGATTATTCCGCCGCAAGGCAAATATCGGTTGTTTGGTGCATCCAGTCTTTGAGCTCAGGGTATAGCCGCGCATACTGCGCAAAGATCTGCCGATAAACCGAATGGCGCGTCACATCGGGATAAATCGTCCGCTGGTAGGTTACCATCGCTTTTACCGCCTGCGGCAGGTCTGCATACAGCCCTGTAGCAACAGCGGCAGTGATTGCCGAGCCAAGACAAACTGATTGTCTGTCTTTCGCAATGTGTATTTTTACGTTGCAGACATCCGCGTAAATCTGTAAAAACAGCTCCGAATTTACGCTGCCGCCCGAAAGGAATATCTGCTGAATCGGCATACCGCCCGCACGAAACTGTTCAAATAGGTTCTGCACACCGTAGGCGATACCCTCCATCAGCGCACGGTACACATGGGCGCGTGTATGGCTTAGGGTATATCCATAAATCAACCCTCGTACCTTCGTATCGTAGTAAGGATGTCGGTTTCCCTGCCAGTAGTCAAGCACCAGCAATCCTTCAGAGCCTGCCGGAATATCTTTGGCCTGCTCGTTTAGAATATCAAACGCCTTCTCATACGGAAGGTCTTTGCAAAATTCCTGCCGAAACCATGCAAGGATAGAGCCGGATGAAACCTGACCGCGGTAAGCGGTATAAAGCCCAGGCAGGAGATGGTCGGGCCCCGCGTTAATGGTACTGTCTTCACTGAACATCAGCTTATCGGTTAATACCATAAGCAGGTTAGAAGAACCGGTCATGAGCGCGGCGTCTCCGTACCCGCTTACCCCCATACCAAGCATACCCACCGAGGAGTCGATTCCCGCCTGTGCGACTATCGTTTCGGTATCCAGCCCAAGCTCTTTGGCCGCAAAGGGCGAGAGGCTTCCTATCTTGTCACCGACGGCATATACATGGTCGGACGGGAATTTTGCAATGGCATCCGGCAGGCCGATAGCGTTATAAAAGCTTGCGGGAAAACCTTTTTCGCGGTTATTGTAACCCCAGTTACAGGCGGTATTGATATTGACGGACCATTTACCCGTGAGCATGTAGGTCATCCAGTCCTGATACTCGCAAAACACCTCGGCCTGTTGGTAATTTTCCAGCTCATTATGCTTAAGCCACAGCAGCTTGCAGGGCATCCACTCCGCCGAAAGATGCTCGCCGGTAAGCCTTGCAATCTCCTCTGCCTGTGCAAAGGCTCGAACATCCATCCAGATGATGCTGTCGCGTAAGGGGAGCCCATTCCTTGCACACACTACAACACTGCAGCAGGTAGTAGCGGTAGCAATGCCGAGGATGCGTTCTTTTGCAATCCCCGTCTTGCCCATAATTTCGGCTATGCACTGCTTTAGCGCCTGCCACCAGCTAGCGGGGCTTTGCTCCGCCCAGCCGTTGTGCGGGCGTCGGGTTTCATACTCGCACTGGGCAAAGCCAAGCACTGTTCCCACACTATCGTAAAAGCAGCATCGAATACCTCCGGTGCCGCCGTCCACGCCTATCAATACATCTCGCTTCATAAACCCATAACACTCCTAAACCCAAAAGCCGCGCTCAATTCTTCCGACGGCCTGCTAAAAGCGGCTGAGGTTAAATTGACTGTCTAAACGGCTTATAAATTCGGCTACCAAAAGGCCGGTCTGCTCTAAATCGGAAAGGTCGAGCATCTCCATCTGAGAATGGCTGTAGCGGTCCGGCGTACCCATGTCGAGACAGGGAATGCCCATATCCTCCAGCTGGATGTACGCCGTATCGGAGAGCGCTCCCCGCGCCGCGCTGCGCTGGATGTGAATGCCCTTTTCCTGCGCACAGGTCTTGATAAGGTCGAACATGCCTTTGTGCGCAACACAGCCGTTCAGCGTGCCCTTGCCATGGAAGTTAAAGAGCGTAACACCCGGGCCGCCGCCAAGTACCACGTTGTTATATCCCTTCTGGTCGGGGGTGTCTCCGGCACCGGGGCCAAGCAGGCAGATTGCCATATCCGCCTTGACAGTTCTCTGTGCCATCATCGCCCCGCGCGCGTTAAATTCTTCCCACACCGTACCTACAAGGTGTACGGTGGCGGCATGCGGTACCTGCGAGATTATAGACGCCACATGCAGAAGGCTTACAAGACCGGAGGCGTCATCCATATAGGTTCCGGCCACGCGGTCACCCTGAAGCTCAAAAAAGTTATTGCCGTAGGTAACGGGGCAGCCCACCTCAACTCCCAGCGCCAAAACCTCTTCGCGGCTGTTGGCACCGATATCGATCCATAACGAGGAAAGCGGGTCGGCCTTATCTTTATCCGCTCCGCTCATCACATGATAGGCCTTCGTGCCAATCACGCCGGGGATATAGCTTCCCTGCTCCGTACCCACATTGACGGCTATAGCCTGTACCAGTTTCTCCGGTACGCCGCCCATGCGCTCCACCTTTAAAAAGCCGCGTTCATCGATAGCGGTTATGATAAAGCCTATAACGTCCATGTGCGCAAATACCATCAGGGCAGGGGCGCTCGGGTCGGTGCCCTCAAAGGTAGCGATGACATTGCCGATACGGTCGATTGCTACCTTCTCCGTATACTGCTTCATATCGGCGCTGAAAAGCTTCGCCATACGCGATTCATATCCCGAAAGGCGGATAACCGACATATATTCCTTCAGCTTGGCTTTAAGGCTCACCTTATTCATGCGTAATACCTCACTGTTTCCTCCACCATACGAAAAAACCGCTCGCGGTCGGAACCAAGCGCCACAAACGCGTTAGGCTTGCGCTTAAGCAGGTTGTCCTTATCCACAAGGGTTTTCCCCGAAGTGAATTCTCCCTTGGTTTCTACATCCACAAAATACTCGCTCCCCGTTAATACGGAGGGGTCTATTACGGCAGCGGCCGCCAACGCATCAAACATTACCATTCCCTCTGGCGGAAGCGGTGTGCCGGGGTAGTTCATCAGCCCACACACAAACTCCGAGCACGGCGTTTTAATGGCTTTAAGTTTTGCCAGCTCATTTTCATACAACGGGGTGCTGTAGCAGGCGTCTAAACCTACCATGGTAATGGGTATGCCGCTGCGGAATACTATCTGCGCGGCCTCCGGGTCGGTATAGATATTAAACTCGGCGCAGGGGCTTGCGTTACCGCCGTTGCACGCGCCGCCCATGAGGGTAATGCGCGAAATCATGGGCATAACATCGGGATGGGTACGCAGCAGCAGCGCAATATTGGTAAGCGGGCCGGTTGCCAGAATCTGCAGCCTGCCCTTTTGGGCAACGGCTTCCCTATATAAAATTTCTATGGCGCTCTCGGGTATCGCTTTTTTGTTTGTATCCGGCAGCACGGCACTGCCAAGGCCGGATACGCCGTTAATCCAGTCGGGGGCGGGCTCAAAGGTCTTCATTAAAGGGTATGCCCCCTGCGCCACGATGGTGTGGATGTGAAAGTAATCAACAATCCTCAGCGCGTTACGGGTATTTACCTCAATATTCTGGTTGCCCGCAACCGTGGTAATGGCTCTTACATCAAGCGCATCTGCTGCAAACACCATCAGAATGGCGAGCGCGTCATCCGTACCCGGATCACAGTCGATAATCAGCGGAATTCTCATTCATATTCTCCTTTATTGCTGAAAGCTTTGCACGGCAGAGATAAAAAGCTTCACAAACGCCTCTCGGTCAACCTCAAACGCCACCTTGGCATTACTGGGTAGACCGGTCATATGCTTATAATCCACCACCGTACAGCCTCTGGAGAGTTCTCCTTTGGTTTCGACCTCTACATGACAATCTTTTGTGGTAAAGAGCGATGGCTGCATAACATAGGCTACCGCGCACAGATCGTGCATGTTTACCACCGAAAGGCCGATAGAGTGATGAAAGTCCATGTAATAATCGAGCATATCGGCAATCAGGGTTGAAACACGGGCACCGATGCCCCGAATGGCCTCGATATCGGCGGGCGTAAAAAAGGCTCGGGTGGTGACGTCCAGCCCATGCATTACGATAGGTACGCCCGCGCGGAATACGGCGCTGGCCGCCTCGGGGTCTACATAGATATTAAACTCGGCAGACGGGCTTTGGTTGCCCCCAAAGCAGGCTCCCCCCATCAGCGAGATGTACTCTATGCGGCTTTTCAGTAATGGATAGGCGGTTAAAAATGCTGCGATGTTGGTAAGCGGGCCGGTTGCTATGATGACCACAGGCGTGCTGCTTTCCTCCGTTACGCGGCGCATAAGCTCTACGGCGCTACACTCGCAGGGCGGGAAGGCGCCGGGCAAAACCCTGCCTGCAAGCCCCTCGTTGCCATGCACCTCGGGTGCCGTCACAAGCGGGCGCAACAGCGGCCCCGGCGCACCCGCCGCAACAGCGGTTTGTTTGCCCAAAAAGCTGAGTAGGCCTATCGCGTTGTTGAGGGTTTCCTTAAGCTCTTGGTTGCCACCTGCAACCGTAACAGCCCGAATGTCCAGCTCCTTGCTGTAAAAGGCCAGCAAAAGCGCCAGTGCATCGTCTATTCCGGGGTCACAGTCGAAGATAATGGTTTTAGGCATAATGAGTTCTCCTTTTTATGCAATGGACTATTGAACGGCAGTAGCTTCGGCCGTGTATTTCGATGCTTTGGCCTTGCGGTTCTTTTTTGCGGCATACTGCACAGAATAGATGGTAATGCCCAAAAGAGTAACGACGTATGGAATCATCTGTACAAACTGCGCGGGTACGCGCAGCACCTGCAAGGAGTTGGAGAGCGCGTCGGCGCAGCCGAACAGCAGTGCGGCCGCACAGGTACCCCACGGCGTTACCTGCCCCATAGAGCTTGCGGCCAGCGCGATAAAGCCTCTGCCGGAGGTCATGTTCGCCGTAAAGCTGTTCATGTAGCCCATCGATAAAAAGGCACCCGCAAACCCCGCGCAAACCCCGCTGATTAACAGCGCCGTGTATCGAACCCTTCTTACATCGATGCCCACGGATGTAACGGCGTGTTCGTTCTCGCCCACCGCGCGTATGCGCAGGCCCGTTTGCGTTCTATAGATAAAAACGCTGAACAGTGCAACAAATATAAACGCAAGATAGGTTAGGACGTTCTGCCCCGAGATGATTTCTCCCAAGATGGGAATGTCCTTAATAAACGGGATATCCCATTTAGGAAAGCTTACACTCTTAAGCGCCGTAGAAGCGCCTTTGTCGCCCGTAATCATAAATAATGCAAAAACGGTTCCGCCCTTGGCGATGATATTGACTGAAAGGCCGCTTAATATATTGTGCGTTTTAAGGTTTAACGAAAAGTAAGCCAAAATAAGCGCCATCAGCATGCTTATCAAGATGGCGCCCAGCAGCCCAACAATTGCGCTCTGGCTCCATGCACTGAATACCACGCCCGCAAGGGCTGCGGAAAGCATCATTCCCTCAATGCCGATGTTAACCACGCCGGCTTTTTCTGAAACTACTGCCGCCATACCTGCAAAGATAAGCGGGGTACTTACACGCAGCACGGAATGGGCAAAAGCCGTGGTGAAAACAACACTAAAAAATTGTTCCATTACGCTTCCTCCTGTTGCGCTTCTTTGAGTGCCTTCGTGGAATGTACCACCATCTTGTGCTTCCAGCGGGAAAGGAATGCGGCAGCCGTAACCAGCAGCATGACAATGCCCTGTATGATATACACCGCTTCGTTTGGTACATCATTGGTTCGCGCCATAATATCGGTTCCCACACGCAGGTAGGCGAGGAAGAATGCGCCAAGCGGTACAAGGGCGGGATTGTTGGCGGCAAGAATGGCAACTGTCATACCGTCAAAGCCATAGCCGGGGGTATCCTGCCACTGAAAACGGTCATACATGCCAAGAATCTCGGCTGTTCCACCCATACCCGCAATGGCGCCGCCAATCACCTGGCACATGAATATAACCATAAAGGTGTTGATGCCCGAGTATTCGGCGAACTGCTTGTTGCTGCCGGTCATGCGAATGGCATAGCCCCATTTGGTTTTATAAAGAAGTATCGTTACCACAACCACCATCGCGAGTGCGATGATAAGCCCAAGATGAATCTTGGTACCCTTCACAAAGCGGAGAAGCCTTGCCGAATCAGGAATCGAGAAGGACGCGAGAAAGCCGGAATTCGGGTCTCGGATAACATTGAGCAGTATAAACAGCCCTATGAAAACAAGTACATAGTTAAACATCATCGATACAACAAACTCGTTGGTGTTCCATTTTGCTTTTAGAAAGCCCGGTATTATACCGCACAGACCGCCTACGATGGTTCCCACAATCAACGCGCCTGCCGGCCCAAGTGAAGCGCCGATGCCGGTGTTCAGCACAAAGGTAACCGCTATTAAAGAGCCGAAAAAGAATCCGCCGTCACCAATCAGGCTAAACTGCTTTGCCTGAAACATAACGCAGGCAGCAAGCCCCGTAAAGATGAGCGGTATTGCGGTTTCCACCACATTGCCCATTCTTCGCACCGAGGTAAACGGCCCGCCGATGAATGCCGCCAGTGCCTTCGTAGGCTCTTTGCTTACCAGCAGGATGATGATAAACACGATACCCAGGGAAATGAGAATGGCAATGAGGGTGCGAACTACCGAGAAGAGCCTGTTCTGGTTCTTGTTGCTCATAAAGAATGCTTTCATAACCGCCGCCATGCCGGCCGTTGATTTTTTACCGTTCATGCAGAACCCTCCCCGTTATTTCTTCCTTGGGCTGCCGTTTTAAACCGAGCATATAAAAGCCGAGCTCATCCTCGGTAACATCCTTTGTGTTTTCGAAATAAGCGGCTATCTCGCCACCGTAGAGCACAATGAGATTATCGCTAAGCTCAAGCACCTCGTTTAAATCGGCCGAAACCAGAAGGGTCGCCGCGCCGTTATCACGTATCTCCACAAGCCGTTTATGTATAAACTCGGTCGCGCCCACGTCCACTCCGCGGGAGGGCTGATTGGCCACCATCACCACGGGGCCGCTGGAAAACTCCCTTGCGACAACCACCTTCTGCATATTGCCGCCGGAGAGCATACCGGCTTGTTGGGTTGGTGAATCGCATTTAATCAAAAAATTCTTGATAAGCGCTTTGGTTGTACTGCGAATCGCTTTGGATTTTAAAAATGGGCCTACGGAAAATGCCGAATCGTTAAGCTTATCGGAGATCAGATTCTCTTCTATCGTACCGTCGCTGGCCATACCCATTGCAATGCGATCCTCCGGGATATGTGACACGCCGCATGCACGAATTTTTCTAATCGACAGCGTGTTAGCCTTTTTACCGTTTATAAGCACCGTTCCCGAAGTGATGCGTCGCAAGCCGGTAATGCACTCCACAAGCTCCAACTGGCCGTTACCTTCAACACCGGCCACGCCAAGAATCTCACCGCGGCGTATACTCAGGCTAAGGTCTTTAAGCATATATTTGCCTTCTTCGTTCACACAGTTAAGGTTACGGATTTCAAGCGCCTTCTTCTTGGGCTTGGCAGGGGCTTTTTCAATGGTTTTCACCACATCCCGCCCAACCATCAGCTTTGAAATATCCGTTTCCTCCATGGTGGAAACATCATATACGCCAATACTGCGCCCGTTTTTCATGATCGTGATCCGGTCACAGATCTGCTTGATCTCCTTGAGCTTGTGTGAGATAAAGATAATGGTGTGGCCAGCCTCCTTAAAAAGCTTAAGCTCTTTAAATAACTCGTCCGTTTCTTGCGGGGTAAGCACCGCGGTTGGCTCGTCGAGGATTAATATCTTTGCGCCGCGCGCAAGCGCTTTTAGAATCTCTACCTTCTGCTTGATGCCTATTGGAATATCGGCAATCTTTGCGCTGGGGTTTACCGCAAAGTTATACTTTTGCGCAAGCTCCTTGGTTCGCTTGACCGCCGTTTCTTTATCAAAAAAACCGTTCTTTTTCGGTTCCATTCCCAAAAATATGTTCTCGGCTACCGTCAGCGAGGGAACAAGCATAAAGTGCTGGTGCACCATGCCTATACCATACCCAATTGCCTCAGTAGGAGACGCAATGGTAATCTTTTGCCCATTAAGGTATATTTCGCCCTCCTCCGGCTGAAACTCACCGAACAATATATTCATGAGCGTTGATTTGCCCGCTCCGTTTTCCCCCATCAGTGCGTGGATTTCTCCGGCCTTAACTGAAAAATCAACATCCTTGTTTGCCATAATGCCGTTTGGGTATATCTTAGTAATTCCAACCATCTTTAAAACATCGTCATTCAAGGTGATTCACCCCGGCTTCTATGATATTTTGGTTTTGACCGTATGTCGGGAACATTTGTGAAAAATGAATACCGCCCCCTGCGGTACCAACACCACAGGGGGAGTGTATTCAGATAACACTTAAGGCTTTACAGCATCGATAATGGCTGTGATTTCACTGGTCTCTTTGCCGAATGCGGTGGATACTTTGATCTCGCCGGAGATGATCTTTGCAGCAGCTGCAGTAATCTCATCTCTTACATCCGCAGGAACGATTTCCTGATAATACTTGTTATCGCTTAAGCCTACCGCTTCTTCAGCAAGGCCAAGGGTTTCGGCTGTACCCCATTTGAGGGTGCCGGCGTTGATCATATCAAAGGCTCTCACGAGGGAGTTGTCCACCCTCTTCATGACGGAGGCGGGAATCTGCTTGGATTTATCGGGGTCTGAACCATCGAAGATCATGGCTTGGTCGGAGTCTACGCCGATAGCGAATTTGCCCTGTTCCTTGGCCGCGTCAAGCGTGCCCAGGCCCGCTGCGCCCGCTGCGGTGAACACGATGTCTATACCCTGGTTGTACTGCGCGAGCGCCATTTCTTTGCACTTTGCACTGTCGGTATAGCTGCCGATATAAGCAGCGGAAACCTTAATGTCCTTGTTTATGTATTGAGCACCTTCAATATAGCCAAGCAGGAAGTCGTTGATTACTGCGCCGTCCGCGCCGCCGAGGAAGCCAAGCTTGCCAGTTTTGGAAAGTTTGGCACCCATCATGCCTGCGAGGAAGGAGGCCTCGTTCTGCTTGTAGTTGATGCTGTATACGTTGGAGTAATCAGCTTTGGTGTAATCTACTGCAGCGTCGAAGATGATGTATTTCTTATCGGGGAAATCTTTTGCAACGTTCTCAAACGGCTCTTGCAGCATCCAGCCGCTGCCGATGATAATGTCATAGTCGCCTTCAGATGCATCCAACACGTTGGTTTCGTACTTAGAGGAATCGGCGCCCATTTCGATAACCTTTACTTCAGTGCCGTATTTTTGAGTAACGGCCTGCATGCCGGCATTGGAAGAGTCGAGGAACGACATGTCGCCTAAGTTACCGGAGAGCAGCAGGGCTACCTTTAAGGGTTCTGTGGCAGGTGCTTCCCCTGAAGGTGCCTCGGAAGCGGCCTCGGAAGAAGCGGGAGCAGGCGCGGAAGATGCTGCCGCGGCACCACCGGAGCAACCCGTGAGGGCTACGGAAAGCGCCATGATAGCTGCCAAAATGATTGAAACAGTTTTTCTCATAATTTTACCTCCAACTTTTTTATCTATGATTATACGGAATGATTAGTTTCCGTATTTACATAAATTGTTAAGTATCCACATAAAAAAACAAAGGCCCATTTTGTGATTGTAAAATGACGCCTTTGTGATTTACAAAAAATTTAATTCATCTATTTATTCCCTCATTGAAGTGTCGTTAAGACCAACGTAGGGTTGTTTTGAGATTCCATACAGCAGCTTTTTGTTTGCAGTTTGGTTTTCCCCGTAAAATTACGACATTGTATTTTTACAGATAGCGCAACGATTAACCTGCCAAACCCTTGCGGAAGCTGCGAACCGTTTTCATAAAGACCGTTACCCGGCTTTCATCAACATATTTTTCAAATATTCCGTCCTGCTTAAAGGCCGTACCCACTATCGCGCCATCCGCCACCGAAAGCTGGGTGGTTATTGTTTCGTTGGTGCAACCCGTATTGCAGAAGACATATGTATCCTTGGCGGCATCCTTTACCTGCTTTAGAATCTGCGTATCGGTTTTGGCACCCGCCGTCATACCGGAAACCAAAAGCGCATCGGGCTTATTGTTAAAGATGTTCGTCTTTGCAATATCTATCACATCACGGTTCGTAAGATAGGCCGCTGCCTCGGGGTAGATATTGTAAAGCATTTTCAGGTTATTAAGCCCAAGCTTTTTCTTGTGGCGCGATATGGCACCCGCGTCGTTATCCCACAGCCCTAAATCGCCTGCGTATACGCCGGACATTACCTCGCGGATAAACAATGCGTTGGTCGCCGCCGCAAGGTCAATGGAGGCGTATGGATCCCACAGCACGTTTACGCCAAAGGGAATTTTAATATCGCTCTTTAGCTCCCCGATAATTCTTGCCATTGCCGCCGTCGTAACCGGCTCTACCTTTTTTAAATAAGGAAGCGAGAACTCGTTTGAAAACATCACCGCGTCTACCCCGCCGGATTGCAGAGCAAGAAAGTCCTTACGCGCCATTTCGGCTACCCAATCCATCCCCTTTGCCTCGTCATACAGATTATCTCCGGGTAAGGCCCTGATATGACACATGGCGATGATCGGTTTCTCGGTTCCGAATGTTTCTGTTGCCCAATTCAATTGAAAAACCCCTTTATTTCTATACATTAAGCGCTTGGAAGAGTTAAACCAATTCCAGCGCCATACCCCGCTCCGCCATCTGGCTCACGATTGCCGGCGAAAGCCCGGTATCGCTTATAATCCTATCCACTTCACTGAGGGTGCAAACCCTTTTAAGCGCCGTCTTGCCAAACTTTGTTTTGTCCGCAAGAAGGATAACCTCTTTCCCGGCATGTACCGCAACGGTTTTAATCTCCGCCTCAATAAAGTTGGCGTTGGAAACCCCGAACTCGACATCTACTGCGTCTGCCGAAAGGAATACTTTATCCAGCCGAAGGTTCCTTACAAAGTTCTCGGTAATCGAGCCAATGAGCACATTGAAGCACTCCCGGCGTACACCTCCGGTTACAATCAACTCAGAGGAGGGATGAAGTACGACGGAGCTCGCAATACATAAATCGTTTGTAATAACAGTAAGGTTCTGCTTCTCATGCAGTGCCCGCCCGAGCTGGTAAATCGTTGTTCCGGTATCCAGAAAAATGGTATCACCATTGCTGATGTATCTGGAGGCTGCAACACCGATGCGCTTTTTTTCTGCCGCCTGCAGCATCGTTTTGTCTTGATACACTCTTTCATAAGAGGTACTGCGTGTTACAATCACTGCACCGCCATGAGTACGCCTGATGGTGCCCTGCTGTTCAAGCTCAATCAAATCGCGGCGGATGGTTGCTTCGCTTACCTGTTGAAACCCCGCAAGCTCTTTTACCTGAACACTGCCCTTCTCTTCAATAAATGCAAGAATTTGCTTCATTCTTTCAGCAGGTATAAACTGTTGCTCCTCAACCACACGCATATGCCTCCTGTTTACGATTCTCTTACATTCATTGTTTATATTATACGTTTTTCTGCAGAAATCATCAATATATTGCACAGAATTGAAGGGTAATCTGCAAATATTCTCATATAATGTACAAGCCAATTAATATCAGCGCACAACGATCGGTTTGATTTTTGTGCAATATCACATATTTAGTGTTCATTTAGTGTTTAATCATTCATAGACCGTGCTCATTTTCTCAAAAAATAACCATATCGCTTGAGTTTATTTGCTCGGTTACCGTTACTTTGCACTGCTAAACGTTGACTGCATCATTTTTGCATGCTAGTATAGGTTCATACGATAACGGCGTCGTTTTATCAGGGCAACCGGGTAAAGCGGCGTTTGTTTTTACAATGTTGAAAGGCGGAATAACAGTGACAACGTATTGGAAAAACCTAATCAGCGAAGACATTGCAGGACTGGACAAGGAAAAGTCGCTGGTGCTGCTGCCCATCGGGGCCATTGAGCAGCACGGCCCTCATCTGCCCGTTGGAACAGACTCGATGATACTAGAAGCACTTTTGGGTCGTTTTACCCGTGAAAAGACCTTTGGCGACCATAACGTATTGGTGGCTCCCCAGCTTTATGTGGGCAAGAGCAACGAGCACATGGGGTTTGCAGGTACCCTTACCCTTACGGCCACCACCCTTTATAACGTATTACATGAGCTTTGCGGCAGCATCGTAAAGCACGGATTTAAAAAGCTGATGCTTGTTAACGCACACGGCGGAAACACCGACCTTTTAAACCTGATTTCGCGCGATCTCCGAATTGACTTCGGTATAGAGGTGTATATGTTCGACTGGTGGTTTACCCCATTTTGGCAGGATATTCTTAAAACCCAAAAAGAATCTGTAAGCCCCTACGGGGTATTTCACGCCTGCGAACTGGAAACCTCACTGCTGATGGCGATTGCACCCGAAACCATAAACTATGAAAAGATCGCCGACGAAACACCTGACGCCCAGTTTGAAGGCAACCGCTTTATCTCGCTCTACGGGCCTATAACAATGGGGTGGAAGACCGACGATGTATCAAAAAGCGGTGTAATCGGTTCTCCGAAGTATGCAACCAAGGAAAAGGGCGAGCAGTTTATGCGCTACGCAGTAGATAAACTCGCAGAGATTGTAAAAGAGATCATAAATTTTACATATTGAAAGTTGTAATCAATAGGCTAACTGGGCTGTGCCGAAACAATCGGTACAGCCCGTTTTTTGCATACACCGTCATTTGCGCTCGATAACCTGCATTTCCAACGGGGTCACCTTCATACCGTTAACGGGTACAATATCCTGCGAGCAGGTAGTTAGCGCAACCATGCAGTTCTTAAGCGCCTTCAGGCGCACATAATCCCCGGGCTTTGAAAGCGGCTCACGGATTTCGTAATCGCCGTTCTCATCCATGTGATTATTCATAAACCAGTTGATAGGGTCGGGCATCACAGCGGGGGTAAAGTTAAAGCGTTTGAGCGCCATATACAGGTTATCGTGGCAGTTGGGATGTTGCTCCAGACCAAAATCCACCTTGTAACGGTAGTAGTCGCAGGCCGGGAAAAAGAAATCGTGTTTACCTACGGTGTCTTCAATTAGCTGCATCATATGCTCACGATAGTTGCTGTACAGAAAGTCGCCGATTTTAAGCCGAATGCTCGAAAGCGATGAACGCATGTGCACGGGCGAGACATGTTCGTTTAAATCATCCATGTTAAAACAAACAAAGTCGCCCACCTGTTTACCCTCTACGTCTACAATGCACAGCTCTTCCCCCGCGAGTACCTGCACACTGCGCGCCGAATAGGGGGGAATGAGCACGCGCTCTTTAATAATATCCATGGTAAGTACATCTCTTTTCTTAATCAGTAAGCAATGCTACGGCGCGCACCGGTGAGCCGGTGCCGCCGCGTATTTTAAGCGGCAACCCAATATACATAAAGCGTCGGTTTTTTACCTGTTCGAGGTTGCAGAGATTCTCGGTATTGAGCATCCTGTATTTCTGGCAGATAAGATGGCCGCTGTAGCGCGAATCGTCGGGCTTATCGATAGACGGCGCGTCCACGCCGATATTGATGACGCCGCGCTGCCCGAGCCACTCCGCGCCCGAGATATCCAACCCCGCGTAGCGCGTCTGCCAGTCGTCCTTGCCATAACTGCGACCGTAGTGGCCGGTAAACAGCAGGATGATATCCCCCCTGTTAATCGCCGCGCCATAGGCGGCAGCCGCGCGCTCCAGTGCCGCGGCGGTAATGTATTCGTCGGGTGAAACAAATGAAACATCCAGACAAACGGCGGCACCCAGACAAAGTTTCAAATCGGTTTGATCGATGGTGGCACCGTGCGGGTCGGATTCATACAGTGCGTCGGTATGGGTGGGGCCATGCTCATTGATGAGCAGATTGTTGGTAGCAAACATAAAGCCAAACTTCTTAAGGCTTTCCTCGTGCGAAATGTTCGGGAATATCATCGTTTTCTGGTGCATGGGGAAAACGCTCATGCCCTGAAAAATCTCCTGCGAAAGGTCAATAATACGGTAGCTCATCGCCCCTCCTTTCCCCCATAGTTATGCGATAACCGTCGGGATGATTTGATAGGTTTCGGCATCTACAAGCCCCATATCAGAAAGCTTCCATTTGGGGCTGGTAACGAGCGAGAGAAACGAAAGATGCATAAAGGGTGAATGGATGGAGCAGTTAAGCTCGGCGGCTACTACCTCGTGCAGCTTGCGAAGCTGCACGCATAGCTCCTCGCCGTCCAGCTCATCACTCATCAGCCCCGCTACGGGCAGTTTTAAATCGCACAGCACCTTGCCGTCCTTCACCGCCGCAATTCCACCGCCCATCGCCATGACACGGTTGGCGGCTATCACCATATCGCCGTAGTTTGCGCCGCACACAAGCAGGTTGTGCGTATCATGCGCTACGCTCTGCGCAATGGCGCCATACTGCAGCCCCATACCTTTTACAAAGGCCTTGCCGATGCGTCGGCTTTTGCCGTGGCGCTCGATGGACAAAAACGGCAGTATATCCTCACGGATATCCGGCATAATCACTCCGTCGCTCACCACAAGCTGCGCTTCGGTGCAGCCGGTAAGGTTCTGGTCGGGTATTACTACAATAGCGCGTACCCTAGCGGTACTTTTGGGAGAGGTAATAACGATGTCCTCCGTTTTTACACGCGCGCAGCGCACCGAATTCTTTACGCAGTCAGGGTAGGTATAGCGCGGGAGGTCTATCAGCAGCCTGCCGTCCTGCGCGGCGACCTTTCCGTTCATCACAACGGTATCTACGCGCATATTTATAAGGTCACCAATTACACAGATGTCCGCCGCCTTTCCGGGAGCCAGCACGCCGATCTCCTTGCGGCCAAGGTGTGTGGCGGGGTTGATGGTTGCCATCTGGATGGCCTCCACCGGGTCTACCCCCCGCGCAATGGTGCGCCGGATGACGTCGTTCATATGGCCGGATGCAAGGAGGTCCTCCGCCACCATATCATCGGTAACAAGTACCAGCTTGCGTGAATCCATGCCCTCCTCGGTTACCACACGGATGCACTCGCTCATGTTGCGCTGGGTGGAACCTTCACGCACAAATACGGTTACACCGTTGCGCAGTTTTTCGGCACATTCCGCTTTTTCGGTGGTTTCGTGGCAGGATGTTTCGCCCCCGCACAGTACAATATGTGCCGCCAACTCCGCGCCAAACAGGGCGGGGGCATTCCCCTCCACCGTTTTGCCGTGCCTTTTTGCCTCGTAAACCGATACCAGCAGGTCGTCAATGAGCGGATTCAGGTTTTCATACACGGGACGAACGTTGCTGAAGCCCTGCATCTCACCCAGGCCCTGCACAAGCGGGTGGCTAAGTAGCGCACCCATATCCTTACTGCTGATATCCTGCCCCGCGGTCTCCAGCCCCGGCACATCCGGCGCGAGCGCGGGGATGGTAAACAGCACGCGGTTGGGCAGGTGCCCGGCCTCGTCTATCATAGCCCGTACCCCCTGCGCACCCAGTACATTGCCGATCTCGTGCGGGTCGGCAATCAGGGTGGTGGTGCCGCTGGGGATGGAAAGGCGCGAAAACTCAGTAGCGGTGAGCATGGAGCTTTCAAAGTGCATATGGGAATCGATAAACCCCGGGCAGAGGAATTTGCCCGACACATCGAGGATCTGCGTATGTTCCCCCACCACGGCTGAACAATCGCCCATCATGAGGATGTACTCATCCTTGACGGCAATGTCGCCTTTATAGAGTTCACGGGTTACTACATTGATAATATTGCCGCCGCTTAAAATCAGATCCGCGCAGCCACTGCCCAGCAACGCATCAATCATCCTGCGGCATCGAAGCGGCTTTTTCTCTAGTGAGATATCCAAGGTATTCACCTTCAGTCATAGCAATCTATCTGGTCTACGATGCCGACGATAGCGGCATCGGTAGGCGCGGCGGCATCGCGCATGGCGCGGGACGAAACCGAGCCCTGCACATATAGAACCGTTTCACCTACGCCCGCACCCACCGTATCTACCGCCACCAGCGCCTCGCCTGCGGCGTCGCGCCTTTCATCGACGGGGCGAACTACCAAAAGCTTGCACCCCACCAATTTCTCATCCTTTCGCGTGGCAACCACCTGCCCTATAACAACCCCAAATTTCATCTCTCTGTCACCACCCTCTTTATCTCAATGTTATGCTCCCTCGCTGTGTCCTGCGCAAGCGGCGTGAGCTTTTGCCACGCATCAACTGTCAGCGTGTTTTCTCCTTTTTCTGCAAGGCTTAGAATGTCTTGTTCTACAATAATCTGTCCTAACGGCGTCATTTTCGGCTTTGAATCAGGCGAGAGCAGGATGCCGCCCGGCTCTGTCAAACGCAGCCCCATCGCTTCAAGGCGCCTGATTTTTTTATCGTGTGCCATAAATACCGGCGAACCCTTCGGCAAAACACCTAAAGTCTTAGGCTCGACTGCCGAGCGCAGCACCATAACATCCTTGCCGATAAACAGCGCGCAAAGCGCCACCGCCGCCAAAGGCTGTTCGAAATCTGCTTCTGCTATAGCACATATCAGCTCGTTGTTAAGCATGGGCAGCAAAAACTGCTCGTAGCTTGCCGCAAGGCTTACGGCATCACTCTCAAAGGGCCGGCGGCCTTTGCAGGGTGCGGGGGCGGCGGTTGGGAGGGTATCCTCCATGCATAGTCCAAGCCTGCCCGGCCAACACTGTGCAAGGCGGGCTACCGTCTCATGTGCTTCTAACCGCCCGAAGAACGACTCCTGCCATAGGATGAGCAGGCTTTTGTTTGCGTCCCGCATGACTTGGGCTTATTTGGTGACTGCGACGTTGCCAAGGATGGTGCGTTCCACCTCGCTGTGAGGGCGCGGGATAACGTGCACCGATACAACCTCGCCTACCCTGCGTGCGGCGTTTGCGCCTGCATCGGTCGCGGCCTTTACAGCGCCAACGTCACCGCGTATCATCACGGTAACAAGGCCGAAGCCAATCTTTTCGTAGCCGGTAATCGTAACGTTTGCCGCCTTTACCATCGCGTCGGCGGCCTCTACCGCCCCGACAAGACCTTTTGTTTCAATTAAGCCCAATGCTTCGTTCATAATAGTTATCCTCCTAAATTTTTATGGGTTATATTTCAAAGCTTCAGTGTTCCGTGAAACATACCGGTTTGAACATTTGGGTCCAGGCTTGGGATAACATCTGCAGAAACCGCGCGCCCTACGCGGTTGGCCTCCGCCTGTCCGGCAGAAACTGCCGCATGAACCGCGGCCACCTCACCGCGCAGAAAAACCGTCACGCCGAGCGAGCCGCCTGAACCGATGGTAGGCTCTAAACGCACCACCCTTACTGCCGCCGCTTTCAGTGCGGCATCCGCCGCAAAGATTGCGGCGCCATAGCCCGCGGTTTCAATCAGCCCAAGCGCATGGCCGTTTGTTTGTATTGCGTCCATCCGTTACCACTCCCCTTTCAGGCCGCATTGATTAAGCTGCTCAAGTGCCTGCAGCGCTTCCTGCTCCTGACCGCGCACCAGCAGGTAGCCTCTGCCCATGGTAAACTCCAGCGTGCTTTCGGGGTTTTGCTTGTAGTAGCCGTCTACCTTCGGTAAAAGAGAGACCATGGGCAGCCCGTCTATTCCCGCAACAAATCCACTTGTAATCTTCAGCCTGCGCCGGATGATGATATCGGAAGAGTTGGTGCTGCAAACGGCCTTACCGCCCGACAGCTGTTCTTTGATAATTGAGAGGGCCTGCTCCACCTCTCCCTTTCTTCCGGCACAGCGAAAGAAGAAGGTTGGGTCCGCTTCCTCGTTCCAATGAAGGGTGACTGCCAGTGCGGGAAGCTGGGCGGCGGCTTTATCGGCGGCGAACAGCTGTGCAAGGGTTGCAACTTCACAAAAGGCCAATCCCACCGTGCTGCCGGGCGGGGAATTCAGGCCGGTTAAGCGCAGTGTTCGTGCGTCGGCATGCTCAATCAGCTCGTATATGACGCTTGCTCCGCCGCGAATACCCTGATTGGTGTTAACCTGTGAAAAAGGCTTCTTGCTCGGCCCGATGCCAACTGAAGGCTCGCCGGAAAGCCGCACCATGCGCAGTGCCGTATCGTCGGCAACGGGCGGTACTTGTGGTGGGCAAACGGTCTGCGCGCCACCTGAAAGATCAAAGGTAAGCAATCGCCTCTGGCTCTGTTCCCGCTGATAGTTGGGGCGGGGGATATCGGGCACAGGTTGTGCGAACGTTTCTTTGCCACCCGAAAGCGCGGCATTTATAATGTCTTTCACCATGCTATCCAAGGCTGTTCCCCCTTATCCGAGATACTGCGCGAGGTCGGGGTGCGGGTTTGGGATGATATCGGCACAGATGATGTCGCCGCCCACCCTATGCGCTGCGGCTGTTCCCGCCTCAACGGCCGAGAGAACCGCCGCCACCTCGCCCCGCGCGATAATTGCCACATGCCCGCCGCCCGGGCGCTCTACCTTGCTCACAGCTACACTTGCATCCTTGCACATGGCGTCCAGTGCCTCTACAGCTGCGGTATAGCCTCTTGTTTCAACAATTCCTATGGCTGCCATACGGCAACACCTCCTGAAAACTAAAGATAATCTTCCAGCCGAATATCCTCTTCACCCGGAATATGCGTGCGGGTAAAACGCGCGTCATTCAGCGGGCAGGTTGCGTCGATGCCCATCTTCGCGGAGGTACCGCTGATAAGATGAGAGGCCTCAAGCGGCGAGCCGTTTACACCCGATACGATGAATACGTCGGTATTCGCCTGCATTCTGGTGGCGATTGCCCATTCTACCTGCTCCATATCGAAGATATCGATGTCATCATCCACCACCACGACATGCTTAAGGTCTTTGTCTGACGCAAAGGCCGCAAGCGCAGCTTGTCGGCCGTCCGCAACGCCTGTTTTATGTATCTGTACCACCGCATGCAGCCTGCCGATGCCGCCCGGCGTGATGTGAACCCTGCGTACGCCCGGCACCGTCTGCCGTATGGTGCTCAAAAGCGCAACCTCACGGTTGATGGCCATAGGCAGCTTTTCTTCGTAGCCCGAGGGGTATATGGCCTGTACGATGGGGCTGTTGCGAAAGGTCAGTGCACTGAACTCCACAACGGGCAGCGGCGAAACAGTGCCGTAATAACCGCCCATTTCTCCGAAGGGGCCTTCGCTCTCCTTCACCCACGGCTTCACCTGCCCTTCGAGCACAAACTCGGCATCGGCAAGCACATCCACATCCACGGTTTTGCAGCGTACCACAGGCAGGGTCCGCCCAAGCAGTGCACCGGCGACGTCCAGCTTGTTGACGTTAAACAGCTGGGTACTAATCTGCGAGGCAAGCACCACGGCGGGTGTAACGCCAAACATAATCGCGATATCCATCGGCTTTTTGGCCTGCTCGTAATACCTGAACTGTTCCTTCATCTGGGCGGAGGTGATGAGGATGGTCATGCGGCTGCCCCCGAGGTACTGCATGCGGCGGATGGAGGTGTATAGCCTTTCGCCCGATATACTGCGTGCAACCATCATACCCGAAACGGTGTAGGGCGCGTTATCCAGCTCGTTGTATGTAAGGATAGGAATGTATTTGTGAATGTCAAAGGGCGCCCGCACCACGTTTTCGTGCACGGGGGCGCTGTTTACGGCGGTAACGGGAATAGGATGAACCAGCGCGCCGGATAGATGAGAAACCAATTCGTGCTCGGTAACGCCCATACTCTGCGCCAGCAGCGCTCTTGTACCGCCCAGCCCCGTTACCATGGGGCCGGAATAGCCCGCCACCCGCTCAAACAGCATGGGGGTTTTGCCCTTTGTCTCTTTCATCAGCGCCGCGGCCTCGTAGCGGCAATCCACCTGCTTTTTGATGTGCAGGAGGGTACCCGTTTGTTCGCAGTGCGCGATAAGCTGCCTGAAGTCAGGTGTCATGCAGGTCGCCCCCCTTCCATCGCAAAGTACTGCCGGTATGTATGCCCAGTTGGTCCATCACGCGTAGCACGATGCCCTCTACCAGCTGCCACACCTCGGTGGGGCGGGCGTAAAAACTCGGGCTTGCCGGGAGTATGTAGGCACCCGCCTCGGCCAGTGCCGTCATATTTTTTAGATGGATGAGGCTATAAGGTGTTTCCCGCACAACGGCAACGAGCTTTCGCCCCTCTTTAAGGGTTACGGAGGCCGCGCGCGTAAGCAATGTACTGCCCGTACCGTTTGCGATGCCTCCCAGTGTGTTCATCGAGCAGGGGATGATAACCATGCCGTCGCATGGAACAGACCCGCTGGCAAGCGTTGAAAAGAGATTGTTGTTATCAAACACATGCGCGACCTTAGACAGGGCTTGCAGGGTAACGCCGCACTCGTATTCCAGTACCTGTTCGCCCATCTCGGTGGCCACTACGCTAACCTCTACCCCCGCCTGTGAAAGCATATGGATAAGCGTGTAGCCGTAAACCGCGCCGCTTGCCCCCGTTATGCCCACTGTAATCCTCATAAACCCAATTCCTCGATAACAACAACAGTGATGGCGGTTTGAAACGCCGAATCGTAATCCCGCAGCATCGCCTGCGGACGGATATTCGTCTTTTCTTCGATCTGCTTTCTCAGACGCACTTTAAACTCGCAAAACAATGCTTGATCTACCGACTGTTTAAGCTGGGCGTAGTTTGCTTCGATGGCCTGAAGAGCAGGCACACGGTTATGGCGGGTTTTAAAGATGATCATATCGTCGGTAATATTAATCTTCAGTTCTACCACCCCCGAGCCGTAAATCTCTTTGTTAACATCGTTGTAGAGTTTAAATAGCTGCTTCTTTAGTTCAATGAGGTTGTCCGTCATATGATGTGCCACCTTTCCAGCTTACTTTTGTTCTTATAACATGGGCAGCGGTATCTCGCGCCCACCGCAAAAGCGTTTCTTGATCTGCCGGTCGTCTCCGCGGTAGATAAAGCGAACCAGCCGTTCACTGAGCGTGCGGGGCATGAGGTCGTCCAGTGTGCTGTCATCGACGATAAGTGCGTCAAACTCGTAATCGGGCTCAAAGCTACCTACTTTACCAAAGAAAGAACCGCCGCCCTTCGTAGCAAGGTAAAACGCCTCCTGTACGCAGATTGGCTGAAACTGCGGATATTCTATGGCGTATTGTTTTGAAATCTGAACGGCAGCTACCATATTCTGAAGCATACTGAGGGTGTGCCCGCCCGCGACATCGCTGCCCAACCCCACGGGGATACCGCTTTCTAAAAACCGGCGCAGCGGCATCTGCCTGCCGCTTGGAACATTCATGTTGGAAACCGGGCAATGCGCGGCATAAACATGGTGCTCAGCCATCAACCCGATCTCCGCGTCGGTATTATACAGGCAGTGCGCCATGACGGTGGGCATCTGCCCAAACAGCCCAAAGCGCCGGTATACGGCGGCGTAAACACTGTCCTTCGGGTAGCGTGCCGCCACCGCACCCACATCCCACGGGCTTTCGGCGATGTGCGATTGAACGGGCAGCTTGTGAGATAATGCAAGCTCACCAAGAAACACCATCATCTCGTCGGTGCAGCAGGGAATGAACTCCGGGGAAAGGATATAGTGCACCCGCTCGTTTTGGTTTGCGTAGCGGGCGATCAGTTCAAGAGTTTCACGCTTTGAAGCCTCTGTGGTTTCGTTCGCCTTACCAAATGCTCCCAAATCCGAGTTCATTTTGCCTATATAGGCGCTCAGGCCGGATTGTATAAACTGCTCCATCAAATCCGCGGTACTCTCCAAAGAGACGGAGGACATGATCACACTGCGCATGATGCCATTTTTGATAAGCTCGCTTATCAGCATGCCGTTTACCTTGTGCGCATATTCCGGTTTGGCATACATCCTTTCAGCCGGGTAGGTATATTGTGTAAGCCACTGTGAAAACGCTCCGTCATACCCCATAGCGCGGTTGGGAAGCTGCGACGAGTGCAGATGCAAATCGGTAAACGCGGGTATAATCAGCTTATCGCCGTAATCCTCGATTTCAATATCTTCAAGATGATGTGGCAAGGAGCTGTAAACGCCGTTAATTTTGCCGTTTTCTTCTACCACAACCGTATGCTGCGGCAAACAGACAAGCTCGCCAAGTACAGGCGCAAAGATAATGTTCCCACGGTAGCCACGCATGTGTTCTCCCCCTCAACCGAAATTTAGGCCAGCAGTTCGTCTAAAGAAACCACTCTGCCCAGAACATAGCGAATGTGCTCAAGCGCGGCCTCGTGCCGGGCCTGCGTGCTGCCCGCAACACACTCGCGCGGAACGATTACACGGTAGTTGTACTGCTGGGCATCGGTAGCTGTCGCGCGCACGCACACATCGGTCGCCACACCGACGATAATAAGTGTATCTACATGCAGGCCATCTAATAGAATCTTTAAATCCGTCTGAAAAAAACCGCTGTAGCGCCGCTTTACAATAACATAATCGCTGGGCTGCGGGGCAAGCTCAGCCACAATCTCGGTGCCGGGCTTTCCTTCGATGCAGTGAACAGGCTCGTCGCCGTCCAGCTCACGGCCAACATCCATTAAAGATGCACGGTGGATTTCTTGAGTATAGATCACCGGTACGCCCATGTTTCTGCAGGAGTTCAGCAGCCTGTTAACGGATAAAATTAAGTTTGGGGTACAGTGGCAGGGAATGACCGCTTTCTCCCCCACAAAGTCGTTCTGCATATCGATTACAATAACGGCGGTTCTTTTGCTGTCAATCATGTTGGTTTCACTCCTACTCATAGATTAAGTAAAGCAAAAGAGGCCGCTCCCTTTGCGGAAACGACCCCTTTGTCATTCATTACATTCCACCAATTAAACAAAAAAATCGTTACGCAAAAACATGACTGTTTTTCATAACGATTCCCACCAGATGTAAACACCGGGCAAACATCATCATTAATGGCGAATCATCGCGGCTAAGGATAGTCAAAATGAACTTCACTTCTCCCTTGATGTTTCTCCTATAATATTTGTGCTTATTGTAATACGCTATCCTTCACTTGTCAATACCCCTTGGAGGCATTTTAAAAAGTTACGCAGTTTTAGCTTAGCAATTCAAGGTTTACAGACAGTACCTCCTGCATATAAGGGATGGAAGCGACAGCCCCTTTTCTGGATACGGCTATGGATGATGCAACCGAAGCTATACGCAGCACCTCCGCCATCGGCTTTTGATGTAAGAGTCCGGCAACGAAAAAGCCCGTAAAGGTATCCCCCGCCGCGGTGGTGTCCACTACCGGGACATTGTAGATGCCGTGCTGGTAAACTTTGTTTTCATGCAGGCAAACCACGCCGCTTTTCCCGAGTGTCAGGGTAACTGAAGCGTTTGGATAACGCAAGCGCATATTATCGAGGATGTCCGATGTGTTCTGAAAGCCTGTAATCTGCATGCCCTCTACTTCGTTTAACAAAAACAACGAAACCTTTGTTAAATCACATTGTTTCAACGCTTCATCAAATGGAGACGGATTAAGAATAATATACAGCTGCTTTTTATAGGCTTGTTCAATGATGTAATCGATAAGGTTAATCTCGTTTTGCAGCAGAAGGATATCCCCTGCCTGCATAGTCGCAAGCACCTTGTCCACAAAATCCTTTGTGTTTTGCCGGTTTGCTCCACTAAAGAGTACAATACTGTTTTGCCCTTTGCTGCTAACCTGAATGATGGCATTGCCTGAGCGTTCGTCTACTTGGCAGATGTGCTGGGTATCGACGTTGTTTTTCTTGCAAACCTCAATGAGGGCGGAACCGTCCTCACCCACCATGCCGGCATGATAAACCTGTACCCCCGCACGTGACAGCGCGACCGATTGATTAAGGCCTTTACCCCCGCAAAACATCTGCATAGCGGAGGACGTGATTGTTTCCCCCGGGGCGACAATATGGTCTACGGAATAAACATAGTCGTAATTCAAAGAACCGAAATTGAGTACTTTCATTCATAAACCACCTCCTGCGGAAATTATAGCATAAAAGTTTCCTGCGAGAAAGAGCTTATTCTTTTCGTGCTCGCTTTCAGGGCGTTTTTTTGTTGTATAACTTTTCGAAATATAAATTTCACCGGTGGTGAGTATGTTAATTACTCCTCAAATAAAAATGATGCGAAGCTTAGTAGTCCTCTCCGAACTTCGCATTAGAACTATTCATCCAACTCTTTGCTTTTCCAGTTGCGGCGGCACCCACAGCAATGCCTCATTAACAAACTACTTTTCTCGAATCCTGTCCCGTATCTCATTTTGGCGCAGGATGACCAGCGTTCTATCATGTACATCCCGCATAGATTCATGTGCCGCAGTGGTGAGGATAGCATATCTCGGCAGCTCCTCTCCCGGCATGGGGTTATACAGCCTCGCCACGTACAGTATCAGGCCTTTTGAGAAATAATAATCTACTTGTCTTTCTTATATCATGCGTTCACTCATATAACCCCGTGGAAGAGATAACATTACCTTAGACGAATATAGACGCACGTATCTTGTGAGCCTGCAAGAATAGTACAGAATTTTTAGATATAACTAAACCTTTAGCAAAGGTGTATTTCCCATGCAATACTTGATTTTCTCAAAGGAAGCCCGGATTTCTCCGAGCTTTTGTAAATAGGTCTAATATTGTGCTGTATCAAATACAGAATCTCTTTCGTAATGCGCAGGTCGTCGGTTCAAGTCCGACTTCTAGCTCCAGAGGAACAGACAAATTTTTGCAAAGGTTTGTCTGTTCCTTTTTGTTTTATTAAGCTATAATAGCAGTAAGCGGGAACTCAAGTCATTGCCATGAATTAAATTAATGCCAATTTTGTCGCTTAGAGACTAAATTTCGGTTTATCGGCATAATCGGTAAGCAGTCGCAATTCGGGTTAATGGGGATGACCTACAAAGTTATTTAAAGAGGTATAATTATGAGAGGCGGAAAAAAAGATAGTTATATGGGTGATGTAGGAATAATCAAAAAAATTGATGATATTCCTGAATTAAAAGATGAACTTATTGCTGTATTTGATAGTAAAAGCCATAGTCATAAGGCTATCTCATGTTATAGCCTGCTATTGGCACAGCACATCTTAGATTTAACCAATATACAACCTGACGATGCAATGAATGCATGTTTTGACATCAACAGGAAATGGCAAGAAGGAAAAGCAAGGTTCCAAGAAGCAAGGCAAGTAGCTTTTATGATAAACAGATTGGCGCGCGAAGAAAAAGACCCTATAAAGGTAAAGGTTCTGAGAGTTATGGGACAAGTTGCCGCTACCCCTCATGTAAAGAGACATGCTTTAATCGCTTCAGATTACGCAGTAACCTTAATAAATTTAATGTATCCTAAAGATTTAGAGGCGGTAAGAAAAGAAAGAAAAATCCAAATTGAATTAATGAAGAGTGTTTAATTAATATTTTAATCATATAAGTAAGCAGTAAGAAGGATAAATATGTTGGAACAATATAGCTTAAAAACGGATACCGAGGGGTTCTCAAATATTACACGAACAGTGGAACAAACCTTGGTAAAGAGCGGCGTAAGGGATGGCCTCTGTGTCGTATACTGCCCGCACACGACAGCAGGCATAACGATCAATGAAAATGCCGACCCGGATGTTGTCCATGACCTCTTGCTGGGGCTTTCCCGCGCAATGCCTGATCGTCCTGAATTCCGCCATGCCGAAGGCAATTCGGCCGCGCATTTGAAAGCAAGCTTTGTCGGTTCCAGCGTAACGGTTATCATAAAGGACGG
Source organism: Bacillota bacterium (assembly GCA_023391875.1). Classification (GTDB taxonomy): domain Bacteria; phylum Bacillota; class Clostridia; order Oscillospirales; family Ruminococcaceae; genus Acetanaerobacterium. Next base: position 120,012 of record JAEWAB010000001.1, read on the forward strand.
GCGCCTTGTTTTGGGCAGATGGCAGGGAATTTATTTTTGCGAATTTGACGGCCCGCGCAGCAGGAATTTTTATGTTAAAATAATTGAAGGCTAATGATTTTAATATAGCATCAGCGAAAAATATATAATGAAAGGGGATTACTGTGGACGTTCAAACAGTTTTACAGGAGCTTGAAGCATTGGGTACCGAGCGAACAAAAAAAGTATATATGCAGCAGGGCGCGTGCGAGCCGCTTTATGGAGTCGCGACGGGTGCAATGAAGCCGATCGTCCGGAAAATCAAGATCAATCAGGCGCTTGCCGAGGAGCTTTACGCGACCGGCAACTATGACGCCATGTACCTGGCCGGTATGATTGCCGACCCAAAAGCCATGACGGAAGCGGATTTTGACCGATGGATGGAAGGCGCATATTTCTACATGATCTCGGATTTTATCGTGGCGGTAACGCTCGCGGAAACCGATATCGCGCAGGCCGTTTCTGACCGATGGATTGCAAGCGGCAATGAATTGTATGAGTCTGCCGGTTACAGCTGTTATTGCTGGCTGCTCGGCAACCGCAAAGACGAGGAGTTTGACCAGGAAAAGCTCACCGCCATGCTTGAAATGGTGGAGAAAAAGATTCACGGCAGCCCCGACCGCGCCAAATACGCCATGAATAGCTTTGTCACAACCGTAGGCGTTTCCTATCTTCCGCTGCATGAAAAGGCCCTCGCCATCGCAAAGGATATCGGAACCGTGGAGATGCTCAGGGGCAGCGTCCCTGTGGCGGCGGAAGAGATTCAGAAAGCGGCCGAGAAGGGACGGCTGGGGTTCAAGCGCAAGAACGTCCGGTGTTAGGCGGTAGTTGTTTTTCATATATGGATAGATAGTCAATTGAGCTATATAAAACGCATCGGGCAGATAAGGGTCTGCTTGGCGCGTTTTTATTTATATCACTGTACATGCCTCATTATTGCCTGCCGTACAAGCCTTGCCGCTTCTATTTTCCCTCAAAAAATCATACCTTTTTGTAAGAAAATATGTAGTGGTGATGAAGATTCATGGGCAAACGGAAGATTCCTTGGTTCTGGGTGGCTGTAGTGGTGCTGAGCGCTGCCATTATCGTAAACCTCGCCTGTATACTCGGCAGTACACGCGCGATACCGGCGGAAGCCGAAGCCGGTAAAACCATCACCTGGGTGGATTTTAAGGTTTCAACCTCCGCCATGGAAAAGGCGCTGGAGCTTGACGTAAAAAGCCACGATACCGCTACCCCGCTTAACTGGGTAGACCTGCTCGCCTATCTTGGGGCAAAATACGGCGGCAACTTAAAAAAATACAAGGCCAAGGACATGAACGCCCTTGTGCAAAAGCTAAACGAAGGCCAGACAATGGCCGACCTTACCAAGGATATGAAATACTACGCCTACTACCGCGAGGCCTACGGCGCAGCGCTGGACGGCATGGTGGGCAGCTATAAGATTCAAACCGCCGAGTCGCTGGAAAAGGGCACCGAAGAGTATGAGGAGAAGTACGGCTTGAAGGTCTACTCCCCCATCGCCTACGGCTACAGCTTTTCGCATTATGACGACTTCGGCAACTCCCGCTCGTTCGGCTTTACGCGCAACCACCTCGGCAACGACCTGATGGGCAGCATCGGCACGCCGATTGTCGCGGTGGAATCAGGTGTGGTGGAGGTAATGGGCTGGAACCGTTACGGCGGATGGCGGGTGGGCATACGCAGCTTTGACGGTAAGCGCTATTACTACTACGCGCATATGCGCAAAAACCGCCCCTACCACGCCGACCTCAAAGAGGGTGCTGTGATAGAGGCGGGGGATATCATCGGCTATCTAGGGATGACGGGCTACTCCGACACCGAGAATGTCAACGGCATGAACGTGCCGCACCTGCACTTCGGGATGCAGCTGGTGTTTGACGAATCACAGAAGGAGAGCAACAACGAGATCTGGATAGACGTTTACTCGCTGGTGAATTTCCTCGAGCACCATAAATCCCCGGTGGTTCGAAACGACGAAACCAAGGAGTACTACCGCAAGTACGCATTCATCGACCCTACGGTGGAGGCGCTGAACGGAAACATTCCACAGTTCCCCAAGCACGAGCAGGATTAACATGGTGCCTTGACTATACTTAAAAATGTCCGTCTGCACGATAACTGCGCAGACGGACGTTTTATTGAGTGTGGAAAATTAAGATTTATCCAATAACCATTTTCAGCGCCTGCTCCTGCGCGGCAATCACCTTATCGCACCACCCGTCGAATTCCTTATCCTCTATCTGATATTCGGGATGGGCAAGAATATACTCTATGGTCATCCGAACGCCTTGATCAAACCTTACGGCGGCGGTGTATCCCGGCACCAGACGCTTGAGCTTTGTGTTATCAAACACCACCGAGTTGGCTTTATCCCCCAGCAGCCCGCCGGTTAAATCCATGCCCGCCTTATCACCGCAGGCGGCAAGAAAATCAGACGCAATATGAACGGCGTTAAGCTTTACGCCCAACACGGCCGCGATGCTTTCATAAACCTGATTCCACGTAACGGTCTCGTCCGAGGTGATCTGCACCGCCTCGCCGATGGCGTGGATATTGCCCATCAGCCCGATAAACGCCTTCGCAAAGTCGCTGTTATGCGTCATCGTCCAAAGCGAGGTGCCGTCGCCGTGGATAATCACCGGCTTGCCCTCCAGCATACGCTTGGCAACCGACCAGTTGCCCTTGTTGCCGTGCAGGCCAAGCGGGATGGAACGCTCGTCATAGGTGTGGCTCGGCCTTACAATCGTCACGGGGAAGCCCTCCTCGCGGTAGAGCTTCATCAGATACGCTTCGCAGTCTATCTTATTGCGGGAGTACTTCCAGTAGGGGTTTGCCAGCGGGGTACTCTCGGTAACACGATAGTCGGAGAGCGGCTTTTGGTAAGCGGAGGCCGAGCTGATAAAGACAAACTGACGGGCCTTGCCTTTAAACAGCCGGTAGTCGCGCTCCAGCTGCGCGGGCACAAACGCGATAAAGTCGGCTATCACGTCAAAGCTTAAATCCTGAATCAGCGCCGCTACCGCCTGCTCGTCGTTGATATCCGCACGCAGCTCTTTCGCACCCGCGGGCAGCACGGTATTGCGGTTGCCGCGGTTGAGCAGGTAAAGCTCGCACCCGTTTTCTATAAGCTGTTTGGAAATCGCCGAACTGATCGTGCCGGTACCGCCGATAAATAGTGCTTTCATAGAACTTCCTCCGTTATTCGCATCAATATGGAACGCTATCTTTATTATATCGGGTTACTGCTGTGATTACAACGCGTGCACACTATAAAATTGCGGGCCGCTTATACCTTTGCCTTTGCCTGCTTCGGCTCGAGCGTAATCTCTCCGGCCTTTACCAGTGCGGCCTTGGCGACGCTGGGGCCGACAATGGAATAGATGAAGGTGGAGCAAAGGATGACCGTACGTATCTGCGGCGCAAACTCCGGCACGATGGATTCCGCCACCAGAATTAAACCCAGCGCAACGCCCGCCTGTGGCATTAAGGTGGGGCCGAGGTAGCAGCAAATCTTTTTTTCAGCCTTCATGACCACGCCGCCAAACCATGCGCCCGCCATTTTGCCCAGCACGCGCATCACCACATATGTAATACCGATTACACCGATGCCCGCAATGGCCTTTAAGTCAAACCCCGCGCCGGACATGGCGAAAAAGAGCATGTAAACCGGTGGAGTAAAGGCCTCGGACACCTTAACGATGCCATCCATGTCCTTTACGATGTTGGCGAGCATGCCGCCCAAAGCCATACAGGTTAACAGCGGCGAAAGGTCGAGCCGGTGAGCCGACCATACTGCCAGAAGGATAAAACCGCAGATCACACAGAGCATGTTGGAGGGCTTTTGGAAAAAGCGCAGGAACAGGCTCATGGTACCCGCAATCGCGCCGCCGAGAACCAAAGAAAGAATAATCTCTTTAAACGGCGAGAGGATGGATAAGATGTTGATGGCCTGATGCGCGTTCATGGCCTTTACGGTTGCTGCCGCGAAGCCAAAGGCGATGAGCGCCACTGCGTCATCCAGCGCTACCACGCTGAGCAGTGTGGAGGTTAGCGTCCCCTTTGCCTTGTACTGCTGAATAACCATGATGGTCTGGGCCGGTGCCGTTGCGGCGGCGATGGCGCCCAGCAGTATCGATAGGCCGGTATCAAACCCAAGCAGCAGGCACGCGGCAATCACAAAGATGACGGCGCCCAGGCTCTCGGTAATCGCGATAATAATCGGCATGATGCCTACCTTTTTAAACATGCTGAGCTTAAACTCGCTGCCGATGGAAAAGGCGATGAACCCCAGCGCCACCTCGGAGATAACGTCAAAGCCCTGCACCGCATCGGCCGGAATAATCTTTAGCACCGACGGCCCCAGCAATAGCCCCGCAATCAGGTAGCCGGTCACGTTGGGCATTTTCACAAGCTTGGCCGCTCTTCCCAGCAGCAATCCGGCGATGAGTGTAATAGAAAGATAGAATAACGAAATAAGTTCCACGAGAAGATACCTCCAAAAACCAAACGTCCGCTTTATGCGTTTTCGCATAAATCAGCCCCCGTGCGGCTGCACAGAGGCAAAAATTTGTGTTTATAACTATAGGGTTACGCCCTTATGAAAATCGACCGGTACGGTGAAGAGGATGCCCGTATCCGGCAGTGAGAGATCCCCTACGGTCTGTTCTATCACCGCTACGGCAGTCGGTACCTTATCCTCCGGCAGAACCGCCAGTATCGTCTTGTTTTCTTCCCTGTCCGGCGAAAGCACCGCGCGAAGGGAGCCTAAAAAGGAAGCGTCGCTGTAATCGGACAGCGCGCGGGCCATCCCTTTGCTGCCAATGATGGTGGCACCCTTAATACCTGATTCCGCAAGCTTTTCTAACAGTTCGTCGAGAACATCCACCTTGTTAAGAATAAGAAACAAAAGCTTCATTGCTTCTCCTTTCCAACATACAATATCATTATCTTCTAATACTTTATATAAAAGCATAGCACCATTCTGAACGCACCGCAAGGTTTTGTGCGCTTTTTAAGCGTCATTTTATAGCACCAACAGGAAAAAGCTGTTGCAAAACGGTAATATCAAAGCGTATAATGATACCGTTAAGTTTTTCACATGGCATTGATGAAAGAGAGAGATTTACATATGAAGTATTTGGTGTTGCTCTGCGACGGCATGTCGGATTATGCGGTGGATGAACTGGGCGGCAAAACCCCGATGGAGGCCGCCGACAAGCCCGCTATGAACCATCTTGCCGCCCGCTCGGAGGTGGGGCTTTTGAATACCGTTGCCGAGGGATTAAAGCCCGGCAGCGACGTTGCCAACCTCTCGGTGATGGGGTACGACCCCTTTCAATACTACTCCGGCCGTTCACCGCTGGAGGCCGCGAGCATCGGCATCGACTTAAGCAACGTCGATGTCGCGACCCGCTGCAACCTTGTAACCCTCTCGGACGAGACGGACTTTGCGCAGAAAACGATGGTGGATTACTGCGCCGACGATATCTCCACTGCCGAGGCGGATATCCTAATCAAGTACCTGCAGGAAAAGCTGGGCGACGAGGTATTTTCGTTTTATACCGGCGTAAGCTACCGCCACTGTCTGGTGTGGAAGAACGGCCCCGATGAGATGGGCTCGCTCACCCCGCCGCACGATATCACGCTGCAGAAGATTACAAACTACCTGCCGCAGAACGAGCAGTTCTTAGCGCTTACAAAAAAGAGCTACGAGCTGCTTAAAGGCCACCCGGTGAACTTAAAGCGCATTGAAAACGGCCACCGCCCCGCGAATAGCATCTGGCTGTGGGGCAGCGGCAAAAAGAAGCCGCTCATGGATTTTCAGCAAAAGTACAGCGTCAAGGGCTCGGTGATCTCGGCGGTAGACCTGATCAAGGGCATCGGCAGGCTCGCGAATATGGAGGTTATCGACGTAGAGGGCGCCACCGGGTATATCGATACCAACTTTGAGGGCAAGGCGCAGGCCTGTATCGACGCGTTTAAGCGCGGGCAGGATTTTGTATACCTTCATGTGGAGGCGCCCGATGAATGCGGGCACCGCGCCGAAACGCAGAACAAGGTGAAGGCCATTGAATACATCGACAAGCGCATCCTCACCCCCGTGCTTGCGGCGCTGGACGGCTACGACGACTATAAGGTGATGATTCTGCCCGACCACGCCACCCCACTCGCATTGCGCACCCATGTGGGTATCCCGGTGCCCTACCTCATCTACCACAAGTGCGGAGAGGCTGAAAGCGGCGTGACGAACTTTAACGAGCAAACGGCCGCGCAGACCAAGGTTTACTTCGACACTGGCTACCTTCAGATGGACAGATTCTTAGGCAAGGATTAGACACCGAAAAGAATAAGATATACGCCGTATAGCCATAGGCGCTGCGGGCATAATCTCAATAACCGACCTTATATTCACTACAATCAATGTTTGCCCCTGCCTCTTACCAAAGGCGGGGGCGATTATTGTCAGCCTTAAGGGATATGGTGTTTTATTAGATAAGTTATCGAACCATTAGCAACTCGGCTATGCCGACGACAATAGGATTTTGAGGAGGATACGTATGCAGAACGTTATTACTGGCTTTGAGCCTGCCAAGGTGTTTGACTATTTTGAACAGATCAGCGCTATCCCGCGTTCCTCGGGGGAGGAAGAGTGCATCAGCGGTTTTCTGGTGGATTTTGCGAAGGTACATGGGCTTGAATACTATCAGGACGACATCTGGAATGTCATCATCCGAAAGCCTGCATCCAGGGGCTATGAGGGTCTGCCCGCCGTGGCGCTGCAGGGGCATATGGACATGGTGTGCGAGAAAAACAGCGGCACCGTGCACGACTTTACCCGCGACCCGATCAAGCTTGTGGTGAAGGACGGCCGGCTGTACGCCGACGGCACCACGCTTGGCGCCGACAACGGCATCGCCGTGGCGATGATGCTGGCGGTACTGGCGGATGATACCATCCAGCACCCCCCGCTGGAATGCGTCTTTACCGTGATGGAGGAAACCGGCCTCACCGGCGCCGCGATGATAGACGGTGCGCAGATAAAGGCTGCCTATATGATAAACCTCGACGCGGAGGACGAAGGGATTGCGACCGTAAGCTGCTGCGGCGGCATACGTACCCATCTGGAAAGAACGCTTGACTTTGTGCCGGTGAAGGGCGGCTGTGTGGAGATCGCCATCGGCGGCCTAGCGGGCGGGCACTCGGGCACGGATATCGACAAAGGGCGCGCCAATGCCAACAAGCTGATGGTGCGTGTGCTCACGGCGCTTTCGGAATACAGTGAGTTTAATCTGGCGTTGATAAACGGCGGCAATAAAGATAACGCCATCCCGCGCGAATGCCGCGTTGTTGTTGCGCTGCCTGCCTCCGCGCAGGAGGTAGAGGCGTTTTTAGAGAATACCAAGCAGGCTATCGCCGCCAAGCTGGTGGAGGAGGATAACGGCTTTACCCTGACGGTAGCGGATGCCAATGCCAACCGAATGCTGACTGCGGAGGACACCCGCAGTATATTGACGTTCATGAATGAATCGCCGAACGGGGTGGTTGCCTGCGGTGCGGAAGGGTTTATCGAAAGTTCGATTAACTTTGCCTCCATCAACACCACCGGCACCGGCATCGAATGCGTATTCTCGGCGCGCAGCGTATTTGAGGATAAAAAGCACGGTATTGTTTCGGCACTCGAGCAAACCGCAGCAAAGGCTGCCTTTACCGCGTTAAGCACGGGCGACTACCCCGGCTGGGCCTATGACCCCGCCTCCCGCCTGCGCGAGCTGGCTTTTGTAAGCTACCGGGAGCTGTTTAACCGTGAGCTGCAGGTGAATGCCATCCATGCGGGGCTGGAGTGCGGGCTGTTTAAGGCGAAGAACCCTTCTCTTGATATCGTCGCCATCGGGCCAAACGTGGTGGGGTGCCACACCCCAAACGAGTATCTGGACCTCGCCTCCTGCAGCAAGGTTTGGCGGCTGCTGCTCGCAATCCTCGAAAAGCTGCGCTGAGCGGCTTACTATGAACCACAAATATCAGCGGTTATACCCCAAAAGGCATCATTACGGGTGATATTTACATTTTTGTTGTTTATTCATATGGCATAACATGCTATAATCGCATAATAGATAAGCGTTTTCGCACGCAGCCGCGTGTGAACAAAGAAAATACTGCGTAGGGAAATCGACGATGAATCAGTACAAGAAGCTGCTCTCCAACACGTTAATATTTGGGATAGGAACCTTCAGTTCCAAAATCCTTGTGTTCTTGCTTATGCCCATCTACACATGGATTCTTCCGCCTGCCGATTTTAATGTAGCGGATTTGATAACCCAAACGGCGAACCTCATCATCCCCATTGCAGCGGGATGTATCGGCGAGGCGGTTATCCGATTCGGGCTTGAAAAGAGCGCACGTAAATCGGATGTGTTTTCATGCGGTATTTTGACAGTTCTCATCGGTTTTGCTGCGCTTCTGCTACTCTACCCAATACTGAATCTGAACCCCTATACCAAAGGATATACCATGCTGGTTTATCTTTACGTGCTGGCCTCATCATTAAGAGGTGTTTGCGCTCAGTTTGTGCGCGCTAAAGGATATGTGCGTTTGTATGCTTTTGACGGCATCCTGAGCACCATCACCGTAATCGTATTTATTATTCTGGGGCTTGTGGTATTTAAATTAGGAATTACGGGGTATGTGCTGGCCACTATTCTATCCGACCTTTTCTCTGCCCTGTTCCTCACCTGGATTGCGGGGCTGTGGCGGTACTTTAAGATTAAAGGAATCGAAAAGGGTCTGTGGAAGACCATGCTTCTCTATTCAATGCCGCTCATCCCGAACACCGTTTTCTTTTGGATAACGAATGTGTCCGACCGCTATATCGTTACCGCGCTAAAAGGCGATGAGGTAAACGGCTTATACGCAATCGCATACAAGATTCCGACCGTCATCACGGCGGTTTCCACCATCTTTATGCAGGCGTGGCAGCTCTCCGCTTTCACCGAGTCGGACGAACAAAAGAAAGTGCACTTTTATACCACGGTATTTGACGCCTATCAAACGGTGCTGTTTTTGATAGGTACGGGTACTATCCTGCTGCTGCAGCCCATAACAAGAATTTTGGTGGAAAGTCAATACTATGAATCGTGGCGGTATGGCCCCTTTCTGGTTCTTTCGGTGGTATTCTCGTGCTTTGCCACCTTCTTTTCAAGCATTTACATGTCAGAAAAGCGTAATTCAATGACAATGATTACAACCTTCAGCGGCGCAGCACTAAACGTTGTTTTAAACTTTATATTAATTCCTAAATTCAGCGCCAACGGCGCCGCCTTTGCTACCTTTATCAGCTACTTTACGGTATTTCTGTTCCGCTGTATTCATTCTCGTAAATATATTGAGGTAAAGGTAAAATGGCTAAGACTCATCGCAAACCTTCTGGTTCTCCTTGTGCAGGCAATTATTATGATCTGGCAGCCCTCGACATGGGTATTCTTTGAGATAGCGCTCACAGTCGTTATGATTTTAATCAACGCCAAGACATTGTTTACCGCGTTGTTTAAGCTGCTTGAGCAAAGGCGGAGGCCCGCATGAATAGTATCAAAGCCTCTGTAAACGACGTGCAAACGGTTGCTGCCATCGTTACCTCTACCATAACGGCGGTTTACCCCATCTACTATCCGGCAGAGGTGGTAGACTTCTTTTTAAGCCACCACAGCGAGGAACGCATTTTAGCCGACCTGCAAAGGGGTACTGTGTATTTGCTGCGGGATGGCCAAGATATTATAGCAACCGGCAGTGTGGAGGAAAACCATATCAGCCGCGTGTTTGTACTGCCCGCGTTTCAGGGTAAGGGATACGGCTCGCTGCTGATGGATTTTCTGGAAAAACAGATTGCGCAAAGCCACCCTTTCACCATACTGGACGCCTCCTTGCCTGCACAGGCTTTCTACATAAAGCGCGGCTACCTGCCAGTTTGCTACAATCAAATTACGGTTGCAAACAACCGGATACTAAGCTACCCGGTTATGCAGAAGCTGCTGTCTTCCCCGCCCCGCGAAGCCGCTGTAACAGGTATAAGCTACGACGGCAAGCGGTTTACGGCGATTGAGAACAGCGAAAACGGCGAGGTATCACAAAGTACCGTCTTCCGTTACCGCCAAGACGGCAACCTGCTGTGGGCAGATTACTCGGGCGGCCAGATTATCAAAGGATTCTTAATCGGTAATGTGGAGGATGACGGCGGGTTAAGGTTTACCTACCAGCACGTCAACCGTCAGGGCGACGCCCGTATGGGAAAATGCCACAGCGTACCCGAGCTGCTGCCCGACGGCAGGCTGCGGCTCCACGAGCGGTGGCAATGGCTGAGCGGAGACTGCTCCTGCGGCTCTTCCACTGTGGAAGAATTAAAGACAGAATAGGGTAGCAATCGGAGGGGATTATGAAAACCATCGGGCTGATTGGCGGTATGAGCTGGGAGAGCACCGTCACCTATTACAAGATTATCAACACTACTGTCAAGGAGCTGCTGGGCGGGCTACATTCCGCCAAATGCCTCCTTTTCAGTGTGGATTTTGACGAGATTGAGCGCTGCCAGTCCTCCGGCGACTGGGAGAAAAGCGCCCAGATACTAAGCGACGCGGCGGTGCGCCTGCAGAACGCGGGCGCGGACTTTATTGTCATCTGCACCAACACCATGCATAAGGTTGCCGACAGCATTCAGCGAGACATTACCGTCCCGCTGCTGCACATCGCCGAGGTGACCGCCGATGAGCTGCTTAAAGGCGGCATTCATCGGGTCGCCCTGCTTGGGACAGCCTACACGATGGAGCTGGATTTTTATAAATCCAAGCTGATTGAAAAAGGCATTGAGGTGCTCATCCCTCAGGGAGAAGACCGTGCTTTCGTCAACCGTACCATCTACCACGAGCTTTGTCTCGGCGTGGTTTCGGCTGCTGCGAAGGACCGATTTCTTGCCATCATAAACAACCTCGCGAAAGAGGGCGCGCAGGGCGTGATTCTGGGCTGCACCGAAATAGGGCTGCTGATGTCGCAGGCCGATACGGAAGTGCCGCTGTTTGACACCGCGCTTATTCACGCACAGAAGGCTGCCGAGTTTGCGGTGAGATAAAATCCTTTTCATTCATGTATACATAAAAACGGAACGGAACCGATTGGTCCCGCTCCGTTTTTAAATTGCGTAACTCCGTTTTACTCACAGGTCTTGAATGTTCATGCGCTCGATCTCTTTGTTCTTCTTGCGCTTTACCCCTTCGCGGCCGGCGGCGTAGATCACAAGCAGGATGGCGGTCGGGACATTATATAGCAGGAAGGTGACAACCGCCTGCACGGCTACCTGCCAAAAGTCCGTTCCGCCAATGGATATCCACGAAGACGCACTGTTAACGGTGGTGTAGCTCGTAAGGCTGACCACCACAATCAACGAAAACAGTAAGGTAATGCCCGGCAGTATCAGCCCGAGCCATTTATTCTTGCTCATTGAAAGAAAAACCTGCAAGACGATCATGCCGATAAAGACAACCGCAAGAATGATAATATTCATTAAGTAAAACAACCTGTTACTCCTTCTCCCTGTTCTTTTTATAGGCGGCGATTAAAACCTTGGCCGTGTCAAAGTCCAGCTTTTCGTTGACGGCCAGACGTTTGATGAGCGCTATATAAGGGTCGCTCTGCGTATCCTCGCCGATCTGTATCTTCTGTATCAGTCGATCCAGCCGCAGCCGCACGGTGGGATAGGTCACCCCGTAGAGGGTGGCAACCTCCTTGAGGGAGCCGGAAGCGAGAATAAACTTCTTTATAAACCCCATATCCTCGTCGTCGAGGCTTGCAATCCAATCCGGCATAAACTCCATCGGCAAAATCCCCCGCTTATTTAATAATATTAAATATATCATTTAATATTATTAAAGTCAATATGAGTATTTGATTTAATTTTATTATATTAGACAATAAAGCGGCAGGAACACAGAGCGTTCCTGCCGCTTCAATAAAAGATATTTATCTTTTCGCCTTGCCCGCGGACGGCTTTTTGCGAACCGAATAGCCAAACGTGCCAAGCCGCTTGCCAAGCTCGTAATACGAACCGTGCGCATAGGCGGCAAGCCCGCATTTGTGCAGCAGCAGCTTGCCCTGTTCATCGATATACTGCTCATCCACGTCCACACACAGTATCTCCGCCAAAAACATGTGGTGGCTGCCAAGCTCCTTCACCTCAACCACCCTGCATTCCAGACTGACGGGGCTCTCGGCAATCAGCGGCACCGAAAGCATCGCGGCGGGAACGGGGGTGAGCTTCATCTCTTTGAATTTATCGGTATTCGCGCCGCTTTTCACACCACAGTAATCCGCCGCGCGCACAAGCTTTGCGGTGGTAAGATTGATGACAAACTCGCCGGAAGCCTTGATAAGCCCGTAGGAGTAGCGCGTGGGGCGCACAGAGATATAGGTCATGGCTGGGTCGGAGTTCACAATGCCCGTCCAGCCGATGGTAAGGATATTGGGGGTTTGCAGGGTGCCGCACGAAACCATCACGGGGGGCACGGGGGAAAGCAGGGTTCCGGGCTTCCAAACCGCCTTGCTCATAGGGCAAATCTCCTTGCTAAGGTTCAATTTATGTACATTGTAACACATCGAGGCATATATTGCTACCCGCAGGCCGCTGAGCCTTCACGCTTGCTCTTGCAGAAGCTCCTACCCGAACTGCCAGCAGCGCGGCCTTATCACGCACCCGTTTTCATAGGGCAGCGTAAACACGGGGATGCCGGAGGCGTAAGGCGCGATTTCATACTGCTGGTAGTAAATCGCGACCCCATCCATGGTGAGGTAAAAGCTGCGCGGATTAAAATAGCGCGCCACCAGCTTTTCGTAATCATCAAAATAGCTGCCGCTTTCATTTTTAACCTGCGCGGCAATCTGATTGTTGATGGTTTGTATGCTGTAGGCCTTGTAATTGAGCGAGGAGGCGAAGTAATCACACAACAGCATACAGCATTCTCGCTGCAGATTCCATGTGTCGGAGTAACGGATGGTTCCGCCGTGTGCCCCGCCCCGAAATTCGTAGCGGTCGAAGTACAGACTTAGGGTACAATCGCTGTTATAGGGTACCTCAAAGGTGACATACGCCTCAAACATATGAAAGGGGTAGTCGTTGGCCTGCGCCTCTTCAAACTGTGCCGACGCGTCATAAAACAGCTGCTGCATGCAGGCTTGCTGGTAAGTCAAGGCACGGGCTTTGTAAAGCATGTTCAGCTCGCTGAGCATCCGCTGAAAATAGATGCCGGAAAACTGCGGGTACTCAATTTTATAATGCAGCACCGCCTCGCCCTTATAGCTCAGCTCGCTTTCCAGAACAACCTTTTCTACCGTAACCGTGCGCTTAACCACTTGCAGTCACCTCCACCATCAGCATATGCGCTGATAATGCGGTACATGCCTGCCAACAATAATACTATTCTTTTTTAACTGTTCACGGGCCTTTGGCAATGCCGTATGCGCTGTATCGTGACTTGCGCTTCACAAGGTAACGTGATAAAATAATCCTAACAATCAAAGCCTGACGGATTATGGCAGATATGCTGCTAAGCCTTACCTGCCGGTTAACCGTTTCGGGCGGCGGCATGTCTTATCAAACCTGTGCGTGATAAGGCTTCCCACTATTTCAGGCCGGCGCACAGCGGCGGAATGGATGAAGTTATGAACAACCATATGCGCGTGTACCGGATGGTGGTTGCGGCACTGCTCTGCGCCATCGGTATAGTAATCCCCATGTTCTCTCCGTTAAAGGTCATTCTTGAGCCCATGTCGTTTACACTGGCGAGCCATGTAGCCATTATGGTGGCGATGTTCATCTCCCCCACCGTAGCCATTTCGGTGTCGCTCGGAACCACGCTGGGCTTCTTTTTGGGCGGGTTCCCCCTCGTGGTGGTGCTGCGTGCTCTCAGCCAGGTGATCTTTGTCGTCATCGGCGCACTGTGGCTTAAAAAGCACCCGTATACGCTGGCGAGCGTTGGTTCCAATATTGCCTTTAACTGCGTCGTGGCGCTTATCCACGCGCTCGGCGAGATTGTCGTTGTAATGTACTTCTACTTCGGCAACCTGCTGCCCGAATCGAATTACACCAAAGGCTTTGCGGTTACGGTACTGCTTTTGGTGGGCGTGGGCACCTTTGTGCACAGCACGGTGGATTTCTACATCTCGGTGCTGCTGTGGAAGGCGCTGGGGCGCAGCCATTATGTATCCGAGCTGTTTACGGCAAAGGTCAAGAAGCCCGCGTAAGTTTGTAGGATAAAGTGAAGCCGACCGTGCACAGGTTCAAACACCCGCGCACGGTCGGCTTTTTTCACAGTACCTTGTAGTGCGGCCGTTCTTCCCCAAACAGCTTGTAGCGCAAAAAATCGTCGAGCACGATGGCGATGAGCGAAAGGAAAAACCACGCGCAGAAGAACACCAGACAGATCTGCCCATTCACGTTGTAGGGCATGTCGCTGTAGTTCCACACCCCCAGGCCGAACCAATCGTTTATCACGGTGCCGGAAACGAACTCGATGGTTGTAACGATCACCGCGGAAAGAAACATCTGGCTCACAAGCGCAAACTCATAAGAGAATATCTCGTTGATGGCCCCGATGAGTATAAAACATACGCCGCCGACAATGAGCATTGTCCAGTGTGTATACCCTCGGAACAACACCTCTACAAGCGCGTAGGCCACCGCGCCGAAGCCAAATAGGTACAATTCTTTAAAAAATGTCTTCATTGTCTTTCCCCCCATTCAACTGACAGGTTGTTACCGAATTAGTATCTACCGGATGATACCGATTTACAGCCGTATATCGTCGGTAATTCTAGCCGTATTCGCTACACATTGCTATGTGTGAGGGGATGTATCCTGAAGAAAATCGGGTAAACTATGTTGTGTCTGGTATCAGGAGCAACAACGTCATGAAAGGATGGATTAAAATGATGAATGAAGAAGACAAACGCAGCCTTCCGCTCGGCTTTGGAATGGCGCTTGCGCAGAATACGGAGGCCATGAACCATTTTACCGCGCTGAGCAAGCAGGAACAGCAAAGGATTATCGACCACACCAAAACCGTCTCCTCCAAAAACGAGATGCGGCAGTTTGTGCAGCAGCTGGGCGAAAACCCTTCCGCCTTTTTTTAATGAAAGCGGGACGGAGGATTGGGGGGACGAAGCATGGCCGTGCACGATGAGAGCATTCCCGGCTTTCGGGAGTATTTTGAATCGCTCCCCATTCAGGTGAAAAACCGCATTCTGGAATCGGGGGTTGAAATCTGCACACTGGGTGAACTGATGCAGGTGGCGGAGCATTTTAAGGCGGAAATGCAGGCATAAAGCTGTCGAAGGATTATCATCAGCGCCATGTTATGGAACATTACGGATTAATTGGGCATATGATGCATTAAAGGAGATGAACATATGCCCGAAAACAGAAATCCTTGCGATTGCTCCGATTTGATATGGCGGCGTCGCTTTCCGCGCCGCAGACATCCCGGGCCTTGGTTTGGACCATGGCCGCCCTTTTGGCCTCCCCGTGACCACAGACCCCCGTGGGGAGGGCCGCCGTTCCCACCGCCGTGGAGACCCGGCTGGCCGCGCTAATTAAGCCGATTTAAAGCAGCAGGGCGGATGCTTTGCTGCTTTAAAAATTGCCCATAAACTAATCCATTTAAAAAATTTGACAATTTGAATTTTATCCTGTATACTAGGTGTTAATGCGGAGCAAATTCCGTCATAATAAAAAAAAGAGGTATTTCCATTGATTCATCAAGACAAAACACTGGTATGTAAAGAATGCGGCCAAGAGTTCGTATTCACAGCAAGCGAGCAGGATTTTTACGAGGAGAAGGGCTTCACCAACGAGCCTCAGCGCTGCAAGAGCTGCCGCGATGCTCGTAAGAACAACGGCAGGCCCCAGCGCGAGATGTTCGACGCTGTTTGCGCTTCTTGCGGCAAAACCTGCAAGGTTCCTTTCCAGCCCAGAAATGATCGTCCTGTATACTGCAGCGATTGTTTCTCCAGCCAGAGATAATTACCCTGACACTGCACATCCAATACGCCCCTCTACGGGGCGTATTTTTTTGTTTTTTAAGCATAGAATTATCCTATCCCTATTGGGGCGTATGCAGAATTATCATTCTCTTCACAACCCGTCCGCGAAGCGTTAACAATTGTTTTGTATCTTTATACTATATTCCATTTAAAATAGCGATATAATTCCCACTTAACACGCCGTTTAATACACATTACTCAAGAGAGGTGCTTACTGCTATGGGCTTCTTTTCACAGCTGCGCTACCGCCTGCAGGGCTTCATGTATGGAAGAAACGGGGTAGATATACTATCCCGCGATTTGAATGTTTTGGCGTTTATTCTGATGCTGCTGGACCTTTTTCTGCGCACCTATGTTATCTATTGGGTTGGGCTGCTGGTTTTTGCTATATCCCTTTTTCGGGTTCTCTCCCGCAACGTGGTCAGGCGGTCGGCTGAAAACCTGAAGTATTTGACCCTGCGAAACCGGGTAAAGGATTGGTTTACCACAAGGCGCCGGCAGTTTGCCGACCGGAAGTTCTACCGGTATTATACCTGCGCCGCCTGCAAACAGAAGCTGCGTGTCCCCAAAGGTAAAGGAAAGATCGAAATCTCCTGCCCCAAATGCGGTAACCATTTTGTTCGGATAACCTGATGTTTGAGCAACAAAGAAGTGCGCCTGTTTATGGCAGACGCACTTCTTATTTTTAATAGAACAACTATCGCGTTTTTCTACGTTTAAAGGCGTTAACAATCCATAGCAGGATGACCGAGCCAAGTATGGCAACCAGCAAGCTCCACAGGTTAAAGCCCGTAATGCCGTTGCCGCCCAGCAGGTTCATCACAAGCCCGCCGATAAAGCCGCCGATGATGCCAACAAGAATATTTTTACCGGCACCCATCTGTTTGTTGTTACGCGTTATCATACTGGCAATCCAGCCCGCGAGCGCGCCGATAATCAGCCAACCAATAATGCCCATTGTAAAACCTCCTTTGTTTATTAGTCTGTCGGTTTTTCATGCTTTTAGTCATGGCGTTGTAATAAACGCATATGCACTATTTTGCAAACGAATAGCATCATCTTTTTCTTTTTTTGCTGATTAACGGCTCTTTTATATTACCCTATAGTATTGCATCCGTTTGACTTTTACAAATCCAATTCCATCAAATCACATTACTTGCACAAATACAGTGGAAATAAATAGCACATTATGGTATAATAAGCGCATTATTTTATGTCCATCTGCCTTGCCCCTGCGAGGCAACTGGTGGGAATGGGCGATTATATTATTGGGAGGCAAAAAGGATGGCGGTGGAAAAGCAGTATTTATCGGATGTTGAGGCGATATTATCGCACAGATATGATAACGGAGGCGACCTTTGGACCACGCCGGACAAACGCCTGCTTAAAGGCGCCCCTTTCTCAACGCTGGAGAGCGTACTGCTCTTGCTGGAATTGGGTATGGAACCCGACGAACCGCTGCTCAAAGAAGCCGCCGATCTGATCTTCAGCGTTTGGCAGAAGGATGGCCGCTTTAAGATGTACCCGCAGGGTGGCATTTACCCGTGCCATACCGCCCACGCGGTTAATACACTTTGCCATATGGGGTATGCCTCCGATGCCAGAATACAAAAAACCTTCCAGCACCTTTTGGATATTCAATATACCGACGGCGGCTGGCGTTGCAATAAGTTCAGCTTTGGCCATGGCCCGGAAACGGAGTATTCAAACCCCTTCCCAACCCTTACCGTCTTAAACGCGTTTCGCTTTAGCGGCTATCTTAACAAAGAGCCGGCGCTTGACAGCGCGGTGGATTTTCTGCTTGAGCATTGGGTAATCCGAAAGCCGATCGGCCCCTGCCACTATGGAATCGGTACGCTGTTTATGCAGGTGGAATATCCCTTTCGTAACTATAATATTTTTGAGTATGTCTATGTCTTGTCCTTTTACAACCGCGCAAAGAAGGATGAGCGCTTTCTTGATGCCTTGAAAACGCTTGAATCCAAAACGGTGAATGGGCAGATTGTGGTGGAACGGGTGAACCGGAAGCTTGCAGGGCTTACTATCTGCAAACAGGGTGAACCCAGTGTATTGGCGACAAAACGCTATCATGAGATCTTAGAAAATCTGGGCTGAAAGTTAACATAATCGACTTTGGCTCCATAAGCAGATTGTAAATACACCTTAACCTGATTTGATTGATTATTTATACCGCTTAATCTACATCGGCATTGAAATACCTATATAAACAATGGAATCACATCATAAAAACAGCGGAGGCATTATGCCCCCGCTGTTCCCGTTGTAAGATTTGGTTATTGATTAAGCGACTTGTCAAGCTGCTGCTTCGCAAACGCCTGAATGAGGTCGAAGGTCGTCTGAACGATTTCGCCGACCTTTTCCCTGCTGATGAACGGCTGTACGACCTTCGGAACCATGGCATAGAGGTGGTCGACCACCCACTCAAAGCGCTTGCCTCCCGCCTTGGTGATGTCGGTAAACATGCCCTCCGCCGTATTGATTAGCTCTGCGGCCTTCGCCTGAAGCTTTACGCTGGACTTATAATATGCTGTAGCGGCACCCAGCGCCGCCAAGCCTATTACCATCAGTATCGTTATGAAAGTACTCATATCTCTTTTCGCTCCTTGACTTTTATTATTTTAACTGCAAATGGCGGTACGTTCTATAGATATGAAAACATGGCGGTACAAGGCACGATCTTTCATGCTATGTACCGCCATACGACGTAATCAAGGCCTAATATTGGTCACTTGGGCCGATTCGCGGGGCCATAAACATTTGAAGCCCCAAACATATTGGCATAGGGGTTCGACGCGCCCGCTGCGTTGGCGGTACCGGCCACATTCGGCCTGACCATGGCATTGGAGGCTCCGGCTACATTTGAAATACCCGCTACATTAGAGGCGCCCATTACATTTGAAGTTCCCGCCACACTCGGCCTGTTCATTGCGTTGGAGGCTCCGGCTACATTCGAAGCACCCGCCACATTCGAGGTACCCGCTACATTGGAAGGCCCGGTAACGCTCGGTCTGTTCATTGCATTGGAGGTTCCGGCTACATTTGAAATACCCGCCACATTCGCGGTACCCGCTACGTTGGAAGGCCCGGTCACACTCGGTCTGTTCATTGCATTGGAGGCGCCGGCTACATTCGTAGCACCGGCTGTGCTCCAACCGGCCGCTGTATTTGAGGTGCCTGCTACGTTAGTGGCTCCGGCCACATTCGGTCTGCCCATTGTGTTGGAGGCTCCGGCTACGTTCGAAGCGCCCGCTACGTTTGAGGCACCCATCACATTCGAAGTGCCTGCAACGTTCGAAGCGCCCATTACATTTGAGATGCCCGCTACGTTGGAAGGCCCGGTAACGCTCGGTCTGCTCATTGCGTTGGAGGCACCGGCTACGTTCGAAGCACCCATCATATTTGAAGTGCCCATCATATTCGAAGCGCCCATCACATTCGGAGTGCCCATCATACTCGGAGTGCCCATCATACTCGGAGTACCCATCATACTCGGAGTACCCATCATATTCGAAGCGCCCATCATATTCGGAGTGCCCATCATACTCGAAGTGCCCGCAACATTGGAAGCACCGGCCACATTGGGGGCTCCATAGACATTGGAGGCGCCAAAGACGTTGGAAGGATTGGCGTTCATGGCCGCCCCTTTTGGCTTATCAAAGGCCGGGTTAAACGCATAGAAGTTCGCGGAGTTCAGGTGGTCCTGCGTGATCCGTAAGGCCTCGCCGAACCGCTGAAAATGTACAATCTCGCGTTCGCGTAAGAACTTAATGGCATCTCTTACATCAGGGTCATCTGCCAAGCGTAAAATGTTATCGTATGTTAATCTTGCCTTTTGCTCTGGTGCAATCATGTAAGTACTACTTTAAAAATTCCAATGTATAATTATAGGTCGTTCACGCTTTCCGGGTATACGTTTCCCAACCTCGATGTAGTCTATCAGAGCCTGAACTGCTTCACGATTCAAGTGCTCCATGTTTAAGTATTTTAGTAATAATGTTCTGCGGTTAATGTCAGATTGCATCTTTTCTTCTATACTCTCAATCTGTTTGCCCAATTCTTTAATAAGGCTTTCAAGTCTTGCTTTCTCTGAAGAAAAGTCCTTTGCAATTTGTACATAGTCGACTTCGGATACGATACCTTTTACTTTATCTAAATACAGTTCATGTAGCCCCTTAGAATACTCAGTAACTTTCTTTTGATAATCAGATATTTCTTCGCACAACTTGGTCTTTCTATAAGCCAAATCACTATTTAGCTCAATAGATTCCGATATATCCTGATTATCTCCAGCCTCTAAATAGTTGTTAGTAAGTTGGTTGAATTCACTAATAACACGTTTTTCAAGGGTGTCGACCGCAATAAAGGCTCCTATGCAGGACTCCTTGGATACATAGCGATTGGTACATTGCAGATAATGCTTACCTCGGCTTTTATATGAGCGTAAGAAGTAGCCACATCCGATACATTTTACCTTCTTTGAGAATATGCCTAGCTTTCCATACCCATTTCCAATTGATAAAGGCTTTGCACGTTCATTCACCATTTCTTGTACCTTGTTCCAAAGCTCACGGTCAATAATGGGTTCGTGCGTTCCTTCTTTTCTAATCCATTGTTCTTTAGGCCGGGGCTTGTTTTTCTTGGTCTTATAAGATATGCTGCCATACTTACCCTGAACCATATTGCCTATGTATATTTCATTGGTCAGCATATCAGAGATGGCAAAGTATTTCCACAGCGTACTATTCTTCGTCTTGGGCGATTTATAGCGTAGCCCATGAAGGCGCTTGTACTCGGTTGGGTTAGGGATTCCCCTATCATTAAGCATTCTGGCTATGGTCGTTTTTCCATAACCTTTGGCAAAAAGATTAAAAACCTCTCTAACCACAGCAGCAGCTTCTTCGTCAATAATCAGATGTCCTTTCACGTCAGGGTCTTTCTCGTACCCATATAGAGCAAATGAACCGATGTGTGACCCGTTTTTGCGCTTATTTGTAAATACGCCCTTGATGTTCTCGGACATATCCTCCAAATACCATTCATTCACTAATCCGTTTATCTGACGTGATTTTTTATTGCCCTTATTTTCTGTGTCTGCATTATCAACAATACTGACAAATCGGATGTTCCATTCCAAAAAAAGCCCGTGGATGTACTTTTCAACCATTTCCAATTCTCTAGTGAATCTCGCCTGATTTTTGCATAGCACAATATTAAATTTACGCGCTTCAGCATCAGCAAGGAGCTGATTGAACGCAGGCCTGTTTCGGTCAGCGCCCGCAAAATCATCGTCAGAGTATATGTTATAGATGCCCCATTTCTTTTCAAGGGCATAGTTAACTAACATCGACTTCTGATTCTGAATGGATTCACTATCATCGGCTTCATTATGCTTGTTCCTGTCCTCCTCCGACAGGCGACAGTAAATTGCAACTTTCACGTTTTTATCTCCTCTTTGCAGACTTGATAAAAACAAGCCAAACCCACGAATATATTGTACACTCTCAGGTTGGCTTGTAAATCATTTACCCGCCGTTCCTTGCGCAATTTAATTCGGAACGATTTATCATCTCTGTTATAGCATGTTTAAGCCTATCTTTGTTTGGTTTGTCTCCGCCGTCTTTGAAAACATTCCTCACTCCAAAATCGCAGCTACCCTTAGCAGAAGGTAAATATGTATTGCCTAGAGAAATGTCAGTGTTCTCGGATTGATTGTTCATGTAATCCCTCCCATATATGATTAGTAAAGGGTTCGCTATAATGTATTCTGTAAGGGTTCATAATAGCACCAGTGTCAGCGCAGTTATGCTATTTAAACCCTCTGCAGAAATAATAAGGACTTATTTTTGAAAAAGGGATTTTAACGAAAAACAATTTATACATAAAAGAGAAAGAGCGCATTCGAAAATGTACTCTTTCTTGAAATTATTAGATATGGCAATCGGCAATCATCAGGGTCTATATTCTTTGTGGGACGGAATTATCTGTACCAACTTTATAAGTATGATGCAGCATACCCTCCACATAAAAATTATCTCATTAAGTTAGGCAGTAAATCTTACTAACTAATTTAATAGAGGTATAGTTTATTTAGTATATGTTCTCTCCTTTACGACTATATTATCTGTATATATACATTGTTTGACACAGGAAATACAAGGAAGTATAATGTAAGTAATTTCTAAAGGTAATTATCATCCCCTATATTGCTAAATTTCTCTTTTACTTAATTTATGATAGGTTCACATTACTTGGGTTAGGATGTCTGCAGCCTACTCTACTTAAGATTGTAGCAATTATCCTGCTAACAAAAGTCAAGCTATTTTTTAATATTTTGCTTCTATGAAAAATGGGTATAACAAACCAGGCCTGTTTCCAGACCTAAAAAATAATTTATTTGTATAGCCGTTGACTACTGATATACTTCTGTTACTCGTGCGTAGTAGATATGTAGAAATTTATTAAGTCCCGCAATCTTTGCAACCTTTAGCGGCTTGCCCTCAGCTTCTTTCTTTAATATGAAGTCGTAGACAGCCGAGTCATATTTGGGTTTTACTGTTTTTAAGCATTTCATAATTTCATATCCGGTCTTTCTTAAAGATGCAGAACCCCGCTTTGAAATACTTCGCTTGCTGGCAGTGTAGTTACCGGATTGAAAGGGAGGGGCATCAAGACCAGCATATGCAACCAAAGCCTTAGCACTGTGGAATCTTGTTACATTCCCTATCTCTGCGATAAGTCTAGGAGCTAATATCTCGCCCACACCAGGCATGGCAAGGACGACATCGTATTCTTTCAATGAGCTTGCTAATTCCCTCATTCGTGATAGAATATTGGCAAGAGTTGTATCGATATGGTACAAAGACTCTACAGCTTCTTCAAGTAGCATTTTGGTCGATGGAACTGAAGAAGCTAACGTTGGGATACCATCCGATGCGAGTGCGTAAATTTGTTCCGCCTTGCGTTCACTGGACTGGTATCCCATCTTCTTTGCCCAGCTATTATAGCTTTTCACGAATGCACTTTCGCTCATCTTGGTAATGTTGTCATAGTGCCAATACTTTCTTACAAAGTCACAAAGTTTATCACGATCCGGATTTTTAGAGTAGTTTAACAGCATTGTTTTTATGCCGGGCATAGTTCTGTCCAGTAAAATAGTTAAAGATTGCTTTGCACGCACTCTGAGTACGATGTAATTATTGTACTGATGGTTGAGTAGCTTAAGTTCTTCATATATTTCGCTATTTGGTACATAGTTAGAAAGCGAACGCCAATTGTCCAGCCCGTATTTGGCGATTTTAATTGAGTCTAAAACGTCTGTTTTTCCCTTTCTAAGAGTTAAATTGGCATACTTGTGCATGACCAAAGGATTAATAACCGAAACAAAAACACCATGCTCTTTCAAGAAGTTGAGTATTGGAAGATGATATGAACCTGTTGATTCCATAACTGCCCGAACTTCTTCTTTTGTGCTAGAAATCAAGTCTACCATGTGAGAAAGATCCTTTTCAGTATGGGATATTTCAAAAGGTTTATATAACACCTCCCCATAGTCAGTTAGAAAGCAAACTGTACTTTTCCCTTTTGATACATCTACACCAACGCTAACCATATAGACCCCCTATACCGTATTGCAACTGTATCCATCCTTACTTATTAACACTCAAATAGGTTAGTTACACGAAAGCTCCAAGGAGTTTCAACCTGCTGAATCGAATGCTTATAACAAGAGGATGGCTGACTGATAATTGCTCGGATGCACAATCCATGCGAAGTTACGTCAGACCATTGCTCCTCTTATTATAATAAAAATAAGTACAAGCTTCTAACCATTGCAATCTGATCAGATTCTTGTACTTTTATAGTACCTATACGAAGTTGGGCCGACCTCTTGTCAACAGCAAATAATGTGCATTTTCAAGAAGCGCATAGCTTGTTAATTAAAAGAACGGCTGAATTATGTTAACTCAGGCATTGTCCAATATGTAAAATTATGTTAGATGTTTTAGCTACAGGCGTCTATCCGTAGGAGGTGCATGATGGGCATTGAAATAGAAAGGGACATGCGAGTGTTTCCCGTCGCACCAGTAAAAGAAAAGTTGTCTATATCGGATTTTCTGAGCAGAATAGCGTCGACATACCCTTTGTTGGGGACGGCGGTGATATCCGACAACAATTTTAAAATTGTTGAAGACGCCGCGCTTCAGGCAATCAGACTCGCTCTAGAATACCGTGACCTAAAGGATTTCGCCCATCTTGCAATTCTCCTTACCACTATTCAGTACGCAAAAAACTGGGAACGTGACGAGCGCAGTGGATTCTGGGCATACATATGTGAGCAACTCGGCTATAAATACTCCGAAACTCTTTATGCCATTTTGACAAGCTCCGTTAAGACTGCCTGTGAGCGTTATCACCGTGTTTTCATTAAGGATTTAAACGGCGACAATAGCTACTATTCGACCGTGCTGGCTCACGCAATCGCTCCGAGTAAGAGTTTCTATGCGCTGTGTGATTTCCTTGTTCGGTTTTATAAAAATAATTTGGACTGCTCCGTTTATACTGATGATCCTGCCATAGACCGTATGGTGGAAGTTCTTCGTGACCGTTGTAAAGGAGCAACGATAGAAAAGGATGAAGATATCCGTGGCAACGTAATCGGCATTCAAGCGGGGTTTCGTGCTCTCCTTACACAGCGTCCCGTTTATATGCGTGTGTTCTTGACAAAGATACTTCAACAAATGGATATCTTGCTTTCAGGCGATGAGTTGGGCGAGAGAGATTATACTGACCTTCTTCTCACCAAATGGTATGTCGGAAAAATTACAGAACCGTCTGTTAAACGGGGCACGCCGGTACATAAACGCACAACAGATATTGCATTCTCATATGGGAAAATCCGCATCAGCTTCATACTAGATGATGATGGCGAACCCGCTCTCCGAATCCCTTCTATTCGTTTGGCAAACCGTGATAATCCTGTAGTAACAGTATTCTCCGGCAGTACGGATGTCTACAGACAAATAATAGGTGTTTACGGAAACGATTATGCCTCTACTTCCGAGGAAACTATTATTCCATTATGTGATTTAATTGACGTTGATTTCGACGTTATGCGCGTCGAGTTATCGGTCGGTATCAAACAAATCTACTCATCCGCCTTATGCACAGGGGCATTGTTGTTCAAAGATGGTAAGACTGTGACGACCAAGACTGTGGATGAGGGTAATTATCTATTGTTCGCACCAAAGTCGGCAACCATCAGTTTCCAAGGCGGCATTGAACGACAATGCCGGTCATACTTTGCCCAGCTTTATGACATCTATATGCAAGGCGAAGTATCCATATATGTGAACAGTGCCTTGTTGTGCTGTTCTCGCCCACCAGTAGGTTCATTACGATTCAGATTGCCGCAGTCGCAATCAGAGTATGTATCGAATGGGACAAGCTACCCAATTTATGCTCGCGATAAATTTTCTATTACAGTGGTTGGACAACTTCACAGTGAAAATCTGCTCGCCATAACGCAGAGTGGAGAAATTCTATCCATCAGCGGAGGGGATGAGAACGTCTACTTGATAGGCATTCCAGCAGAAAACGGTTACTATACGATTTCTCTTTCCGATGGTGATACCGGCAGTATTCTGGACGAAGTGCGGCTCTACCTTGTCGATAGCTTTGCAGTCGATTTTGATGAGCCGTATTACCTTGAAAATTCCGAGGAAGGAATTCTATCGCTTAATGTTAATGGAGAGGTAACGGAAGTCCAATTAGCAGGCTGTGGTACGAAAGCGAAGGTTCCTTTTAACGATGGAGATATTCTCGTCCAAATTCCCCGCATTAGGTTATTATTGGACTATCAGCCGCTTCCAAAGAACGCGATATGGAGAGAAGAAATCTCTCCTTCCTCTCGGCTATGGATAAATTGTCCTGACGCTTTGAATGTTTCGCTTTATTTAGGAGACGTTCCTCTATCGAAAGCTGATACACATGGTGGGTTCGAATACTCAATCGGTAACGCAATTCAGGCATTCGATAGTGCTGATGAGAAATTACCCGTAGAACTGTTTATCTTAGGGAATAAACATCATATGTTTGATGTCGTTTTCAAGCCTTGCCTCACAGCGGCACCGCTTTTTAATTTGAGTGGTAGCATTTTGGCATGGATGAACCCCCACGCGTTTGTCGGGGATAGTAAAACAAAACTCAAGCTGTCTTTCCGACCAAAGTCTGGAGTGCCTATCATTGCCCACATTGAACAGGGCGTGCGGATTTTAAGCAACAACTTTCCTGAAAAGTCTGAGAGGTACGAATATAAAGTTTTTGCAGTCACTGAAACGATATTCGGAACAAGCGAAAACTGCGTAAATGAAGGTTCGGTAATTTTCGGAAACAGGTTTGAAGTCATCTTTTGCGGAGAAACCTTGAGAGTGACACAAATCATAGAAGATGGATACTATACCGAGATCAAACCATTCTTTATCGATGACATCTGCTATATCGGTAAGGAGAACCTTGGCTACACTGACCTCAGCGGCGAATACGCGCACTATAAGGGAAAAATGTACTTTATTACCCGCAATGGAAAACGATATTTTACTGACCTCAACCCTGTCGACATATACCTTGTTAATGAAGTAGCAGGGCGGTTGCACATTTCGTTCGATGACGGCGCAGGGCTTTTTATTGATAAAAGCGGCGAGTTTACACCTGAGCTTTACAAGTACGCCGACCCTCCGCCTAAACTCGCTCGCTTCTTCACTATCCCCGACTATTTCGAATACAAGTTCAGCAAGGAGATGTACTAATGCTAAATCCAGTAACGCTCTCACGAGCAATCAAAGATACATTTGCGGATTACGTCTCAACTACGCTCTCCGTCGCGGATCTCAAATACTCCACTCTGTTGAAAGATGAATTACATAAAGATGGTGTGATAGCAAAGGGACCGTATTTAGAATTGGGCGATGCTTACAAAACAGGGGCGACAATTCGTCAACTTATTACGAAGGGTGTAATGTCTCCTTTGTTTATAAGTCTCGGACAAGGCTTCAAACTTGACCGTCCGCTTTATGTTCATCAAGAGGATGCTGTTTGTGCTGCCGCTAATGGCGACAATATGATTATCACTACAGGAACTGGCTCGGGAAAGACTGAATGCTTCCTTATGCCTGTGGTGAATGCATTATTACATGAAACAGAGGAAAAAGGGCAGCTTGACGATGGCGTCAGGGCTATTGTCATTTACCCGATGAACGCGTTGATTAACGACCAAGTTAAGCGTCTGCGCGAGATATTTGTTGGCAGCGATATCACATTCGGAGTTTACAACGGTAACACCGAGCAAAGTGAAAAAAATGGGTTGCTGAAATACAGAACTACTTTCGACCCGCTTCCGAATGAGCGCGTTTCCCGGGATGCAATGCGTGAGAAACCACCTCACATTCTTATTACCAACTATTCAATGCTTGAGTATATGTGCATCCGACCAAACGATGATGCCGTTTTCCGTAACGCCAAACTTCGATTTGTAATTCTAGACGAGGCGCATATATATAAAGGTGCGACTGGCATTGAGGCATCGATGTTAGTTCGCCGTGTTGAGACGCGCCTTACAGAGAAGGGACATAGTCCGCAGTATATTCTTACGAGCGCAACCTTGGGCGATGAGAGTAGCGACCCTCAAATACTGGCTTTCGGCAAAAATCTCTGCGGACACGATTTCCAAACTATCGTCCGTTCCGTGCTGGTTATCCACAAAACACCCTCAAACACTAAGACCCTATCTAGCGAGGAAATATCCGCTCTTTGCGATGTCCCAGACAAGCAGTTATTTAACATATGTAATGGGTGTACGCAATACCATAAAATTAGGGCGGTTTCGAGTCGGCCGCTTACATTTACCGAACTTGCCGAAAAAGTCGATATAAATGAGCGGGAACTGGTTAGCCTGATTGCCGCTTGCGTCCGTGCCACAAACTCGGAAGGCATACCTCTTGTACGGGCGAGATATCACCTTTTTATCCGTGCTCTTGAAGGAGCATACATTACGCTTACTGAACCATACCAGATGTCATTAACGCCAGAAACTGAAATAAATGGACAACAGGCTTTTGAATGCGCTGTTTGCACAGATTGTGGGCGTATTGCAGTAATCGGTGTTATCGATAAAAAGATAGGGAAACTGAAACTCCCAGAAAATAGCCTTGACCCAAATGCCGAATACTTTCTGTTGAAAGACGATTCAGATGGGTATCTTACCGATGATGAAACCGAAGCTGAGCCCGACGAATATATCCTGTGTGCAAAATGTGGGACAGTTCGTCATCTCGGAGACAAGAACAGCTGCGAATGTATGAAAGACTACGGTGTTAGCGTTACCAAATCCGCTAAAAGCAAGGATAGCGGATTAGTGCGCTGCCCAGCTTGCTCATATGGTGAGCTTAGGCAGTTTTTTCTCGGTAGCGAAGCCGCAACGGCGGTTCTTGCTACTGCACTATATGAGAATATGCCTGACGAAAAAACGCGACAATTCCTGTGCTTTTCTGATAGTCGTGGAGATGCCGCTTTTTTCGCTCCTTATATGGAAAGAACCTACAAAGACTTTTTGCGTCGGCGTGGCATCTGGTACGTTGCGCAGCAGCACCGCAAAGAATTGCAACAGGAACCTTGGACATTAGGTACGTTTGCCGACGAGTTGGCACGTTGCTTTGATGTAAACAGAACGTTCGCAGTTCTCGACAAAAATGAAACATTGACCCCAGTCAGTAGGCGAAATGCGTGGATTGCTCTGATAAGTGAAATGTATGCCGCCCGCCGTCCGAGCAGTCTTTCATCGTTGGGAGCAATTTCTATACTTCCGACATGCAATAACGATATCGCTCCCAAATTTGCTAAGAAGTACAGACTTACCAATGATGAAGCGAAGGCCCTGTTAGACCTGCTTTTAATGGACGTGGTTTTTCACGGTGCGATACAGGAACCGGCGAAATCACCGCTTGACGGCGAGGATTTAGAAATGATATTCTACTCGCCGTTCAGAAAACTGGTGGCCCGCTGCAAGACGGGAAAAGAAACAGGTTCTGTTATGGGATGGCTTCCTCGAACTCAGAAAAATGGACGGTTTTACTCGAATGGACGATTGCGCCGCATAGTCAACTCTTTAAATATAACCGATGATGAAGCTTACAAGATCGCAGAAGAGTATTTTACCGTCTTGACGGAAAGCAATATTCTGAAAGCTCCAAAAAACAAAGGAGAGGGCAGATTTCTTTCAGCAGAGGATTTTGTTATTTCCGTACCTTCCGATGGTGAAATATTCATTTGTGAAACGTGCGGCAGGGTGACTACAATAAATTTCAAAGGCAGATGCGCTTACCCCCGATGCAACGGAAAACTTAAAGGGGTTTCGCCAGAGGTACTGCAAAAGGATAACCACTATGCTGCTCTTTACTCAAAAAACGACCTTGCGGCGTTTTATATCCGTGAGCATACTGCACAGATCGAAAAGGATAATGCCCGCAAATATCAAGAAAAATTCCTTAAGGGAGAAATTAACGCATTAAGCTGTTCGACAACATTTGAGATGGGCGTGGATATTGGTTCTCTTGAGACCATCTTTCTTAGGAACACTCCGC
Source organism: Bacillota bacterium (assembly GCA_023391875.1). Lineage (GTDB taxonomy): Bacteria > Bacillota > Clostridia > Oscillospirales > Ruminococcaceae > Acetanaerobacterium. Next base: position 149,783 of record JAEWAB010000001.1, read on the forward strand.
CGTCACCTGCAAATTATGTACAGAGAGCCGGACGTGCTGGACGTGATTTGCATTCAGCCGCGTTCTCGCTGACCTATGCAAAGCTCTCTTCACACGATATTACATTCTTTGGTCGTCCAACAGATATGATTTCAGGTAAGATTAAAGCACCTGCTTTTGAAATACGCAATGAAAAAATAGTTCTTCGCCATATATACGCCGTGGCGTTTTCGTGCTTTTTCAGTACGAACACTGACGTATACAACAGCAATGATGCCGACGTTTTCCTCAATGGTAACGGTTACGAGAGGTTTTGCGATTTTCTCGCTTCAAAGCCGCATATTATCAGTGAAAATCTAGAGCGATACGTTCCAACAGCATTGTTCGATGTCCTCGGTATTGCCACGTTTTCGTGGGTAGAACGGCTCATTGGTGAAAATGGAACACTTACTATTGCTGTAAATGACTTTCGCGACCTGAGTATGTGGCTATTTGAGCAAATCGAAATTGCCGATAAAAACAAAAAATACCAAGAGGCGGCACGCTTTGATCGGCTCTTAAAAGACCATCGTCGTTCAACCGCAGAAGGCGATGGTTATAAAAAAACGGACTTAATTGATTTTCTCGTGCGTTCCGGTGTCCTTCCTAAGTACGGTTTTCCTGTAGATGTGGTTGAACTGCGTCCAAATACGGTTAACGATACCAAGCAGACCGTCGAATTGCAGCGGGATCTTCAACTTGGCATATCCGAATATGCCCCAGGCGCTGAGGTTGTTGCTGATGGCAATGTTTACCGAAGCCGTTATATTGCAAAAGATCGCAGAAAGACAGCAGATTGGGAAATTTATTATACAGCCACTTGTCCTCACTGCGGTATCATTAATTTTAGTAAGAAGCCTGTTGACACGGAACAGTTCTGCGTAGCTTGCGGAAAGTCCATAGATAGTGGTTGGAAAAAGAATATTGAACCGAGAAAAGGTTTCATCGTCGGAATAGATGATAGCGACGTCGTCCCTGCTGGTAGCCGAAAGCCGAAAAAGTATCACCGTGGCGATATAATTTACCTTGGCGACACAGAGCGCCATGAATTGGGTATCAGCACTTTTGAGTTTGGTGACAGGCAGATTGTGCTTCACTCTACTGCAAATGACTCGTTGATGATAAGTTGCGATGCCGAATTTAACGTATGTGAATTTTGCGGATATGCGAAAAGTCGTAAGGAACAAAAAAAATGGGGTTTTGTAATTGAGGAAAAGCATAAGACCTCCTACGGAAATGACTGCGCAAATACGAAGCTGAAGTTATATCGTTTATCTCATATATTTAAGACCGATGTAGTTCAGTTGATTTTTTCAGACGATGCTGATTACGCGACAATGTTATCGACCTTGTACGCATTGCTCCGAGCCGCTTCCCTTGTACTGGACATTGAAAGTACGGACATTAATGGCTGTCTATATACCTCGACGGGAAATGTGAGATACTCGATTATCCTGTATGACAGCGTACCTGGTGGCGCAGGCCATATTCATCGGATTGCAGCTGATGAGAGCGTATTTCGCAATGTTATACATCAAGCATTCGCTCTCTGCAACGATTGCGAATGTTCGCCGTCCTGCTATAAATGCCTTCGTGATTATTACAATCAGGACGTTCACGCAGTCCTGAATCGGAAAGCGGTGGTCAAATTCTTGGGGCAGTATATGTTTTAAACTCGTTGTCCCGATATTATAGCGCAAGGATACGAACCATGTAAGCGGTGTACCCCTAAAAGTTCCATTCAATACTGTTTAGAGTTACATATCACATACATCTTCGTTAAGGTTGATATTGAACTTTCCATTATGGTCCGTCTCGCATTCTTGAAAACACCCGTTAAACTTCCCATTATGTTTATAAAAATATAACAAGAGGCCAAAGGAGCCCCCAAAATGATATCCAAGAAAAACATTATGATTATTGACGATGATGCTTACATCGGCAATATGCTTGAGGAGGCGCTGACCAAGGAAGGCTATGGTATTCTGCGGGCATATTCCGGTACGGAGGCATTATTGCTCTTATCAAATCACCGTCCCGAACTGATACTTCTGGATTTGATGCTGCCAGGATTGAGCGGTGAGGAAATCCTGCCGAAGCTTGCAGGATTTTCGGTTATCGTCGTCAGTGCCAAGATAGATGTAAGCGATAAGGTCGGGCTGCTTATAGGCGGCGCGGCAGATTATATCACAAAGCCCTTTGATATGAAGGAACTGCTTGCCCGTGTTGCGGTGCAACTTCGCAACGCTTCCGCGACGGGCTCCGTTTCCAAGCTGACCTTTGATGATTTATCCATGGATACCGCCTCGCATAATGTCAGTATAAACAATATTCAGGTTAAGCTGACAAAAACGGAATATGCCATTCTAAAGCAACTCATGCTCAACCCTTCACGGGTGGTTACGAAATCCCGGTTGCTGGATCTTATCGGTATTGACACGCCGGACTGCATGGAAAGCTCTCTGAAGGTGCATATCAGCAATCTGCGAAAAAAGCTGCGCGAAATTGGCAATAAGGATTACATCGAGGCCGTTTGGGGAATCGGGTTCAAGCTGCATGAGGAATGATATTTTTCTACAGCAGGCCGCGGGGTATTAAACCCGAACAGGTTAATAAAGCTTTACTGAATCTTTACCTTTTTCTTAACCGCTGTCTTTACCATATTGTGTTACCATATCTCTATCAACCAAAGGAGGTATTGATATGGAATATATATTAACCACGAAAAACCTGTCCAAACGCTATAAAAGCTTCAAGGCGCTGGATGGGCTCTCCATGCGCATCGAGAAAGGCTCTATTTACGGATTTGTCGGCAAGAACGGTGCAGGAAAAACAACGCTCATTCGGCTGATCTGCGGCCTGCAAAATCCCTCGGCCGGCTGTTTTGTACTGTATGGCGAAAAAAATACCGATGTGAATATTGCGAAGGCTCGCCGCAGAATGGGCGCGGTGGTGGAAACCCCGTCCATATATCTTGATATGAATGCTGAGGATAATCTCAAGGAGCAATACCATATTCTCGGTCTGCCGTCGTTTGAGGGCATTCCGGAGCTTCTCAAGTTGGTCGGTCTTGAAAACACCGGCAGAAAAAAAGCAAAGGATTTTTCGCTCGGAATGCGCCAGCGTCTGGGCATCGCCGTAGCGCTTACCGGCGACCCAGACTTTTTGGTTCTTGACGAGCCAGTGAACGGCCTTGATCCAGAGGGCATTATAGAGATTCGCGAGCTTATTCTCAAGCTGAACCGAGAACGGCAGATTACCGTCCTTATCTCAAGCCACAATCTGGACGAACTGTCCCGGCTTGCGACACATTACGGTTTTATCGATCACGGACAGATGGTTAAGGAGATCAGTGCCAGCGAGTTGGAAGCCGCCTGCCGGAAATGTGTCCGACTGACTGTCTCCGACGTGAAGGTACTGACCCGTGCGCTTGACAGTATGGGCCTGGATTACAGTATCATGTCAGAAAGTGAAGCGGATGTATACGGACAAATAAATGTAACAGCTCTGACGCTGGCTCTTTTCAAGGAAAACTGCGAGGTGCTATCAATGCACGAACGAGACGAAAGCCTAGAAAGCTATTATATCAGCCTGATTGGAGGGGGCAAGCATGAATAAGCTACTTAGGGCAAATTTCGCCTGCTTGAAGAACGACAAAGTATTTTGGATTGGCATGTTGTTCATGTTTGCTTTCGGAATATTCGGCGTTATTCAGAAGTGCATAAATGATCCTACGGCAACGCCGGATCAGTTACTTTTTATTTTTACAGTGCTTATCGGTATCGTAACTGCCGCTTTTTGCAGCCTTTATATCGGAACGGAATACAGCGACGGAACCATCCGTAATAAGCTTATCGTCGGTCAAAAAAGAAGCGCTGTCTACCTGTCCAATTTCATAACCTGTTCGGTAGCGGGAATCTTCATGAGCCTTTCCTATATCGCCGCTGTCATTGCATTCGGGCTTCCGCTACTCGGGCTTCCCAAGATGGAAGCAGGAGCGATAATTATCCTCCTGCTTGTCAGTTTTATGATGGTTACAGCCTGTACCGCGCTGTTTACACTTTTGTGTATGCTAAACCAGAGCAAAGCCATCGCCGCCGTAGTTTGCATTCTAATGATGTGTGCACTGCTTATTGTGGCGTCAATGATTGACGCGAAATTGGATGCACCGCAGTTTTTCGAGAGCTATACGATGACCGATTCCTTGGGCAATGTCTCGACGGAAAAGGTTGCAAATCCGGAGTTTCTGACGGGAACAAAGCGAGAAGTATACCAATTTCTCCTTGATTTTCTTCCGACAGGGCAGGCAATTGAGCTTTCCACCCAGACAACACCACATTTTTGGCAGATGCCACTGTATTCGTTATTGATTGTTCTTGTATCCACAGTGGTCGGTGTGCTCTGCTTCCGAAGAAAAGACTTAAAATAAAGAGGTTTTCTCAATGTTTTGGCTTGCCGTGTTATGCGCGATTCTTATGATAATTATCATTTTTTTAATTATAAAAATCCTGTTGCTACGCAGGGCGACGGACGAGGTCTGTGCAGAACTTAATGCAAGGCTGAATATTGACACCAACACCCTAATTACAGTTTCCAGCGGCGACCGTCACACTAGGCGGCTCGCCGCTGAACTTAACACGCAGCTCCGACTGCTTAAGCAAGAGCGCAGGCGGCTTCAAAGCGGCGATTTGGAGTTGAAAGAAGCCGTAGCAAACATATCCCACGATCTAAGAACACCGCTTACCGCTATATGCGGTTATTTGGATCTGCTAAAGCGTGAGGACAAAACTGATACTGTACATCGTTATCTTTCTGTAATTGAAAACCGTACGGAAGTAATGAAAAAGCTCACGGAAGAGCTTTTTCGCTATTCTTTCATCACCTCAGTATCACCTGATATGAAATATGAAGACTTGGCCTTAAACAGTGTTTTGGAGGAGAGCATATCAGCTTATTACGCTGCTTTAAAAAACAGTGGAATTACACCGGTAATAACAATGCCGGAATGTAAAATTCAGCGTAAGCTCGACCGTGAGGCATTGTCCCGTATTTTGGGTAATATCATCTCTAACGTTATAAAATACAGTGACGGCGATTTGTATATTGCATTGAGTAAAACTGGGGAGATCGATTTTAAAAATAGTTCCTCACAGCTGGATGAAATACAGGTTGGTAAACTGTTTGACCGTTTTTATACTGTTGAAAACGCAAAAAAGTCAACAGGACTTGGACTTTCCATCGCCAAAGCACTGACGGAACAGATGCACGGTACAATAAGCGCCCGTTATCATAACGGTAAACTAAACATCCGTATTGTATTTTCGGAAGTGTGATCGGAACCAGTCTCTTGCAAGCGTCAAGTTGATCATTCCCATTATCCATACTACGCTTGGCCTAGCGGGAAATATATACTTCGCATTATGGTACGTCCCGCGTTCTTGAAAACGTCCAATGAACTTCGCATTATGTTTAAACCGTTGTCGTCTCCCCTACTTTTTGAACTGCAGATCATGTTTACCACATGCCAAATATTTGTGTTTATATAAATGAACGATGCGATTACTAAAAGCAAAAGATTGGATGGTGCATTTTGGATAAAAAGTATTTGCGAAAACAAAAAGCAGTTCATGGATTTACTCTTGTTAGCTGATGAACAAGAATCCATGATAGACAAATATTTAGAGCGAGGGGATCTTTTTGCCTTATATGATAGCGACTTGAAAAGCGTGTGCGTAGTTACACGGGAAAGTGATGATGTATGTGAGCTAAAAAACATAGCCACTTATGAAAAATGGCATGGTAATGGGTATGGCAGCAAACTTTTGCATCACATTTTTTCACATTACAAAGGCAAGTATACGACTATGATTGTGGGAACAGGTGACAGCCCATGGATATTACGGTTATAAATTGCAAATTCAAACAGAAATTTGAAAGGTAATAAGTAATACTGGGGTATTGACCTTAAAACTACATGAAGAAATCGGGATGAACATGAGGAAAATCATTGCCTTTATATGCACCGGCACTTTGATCTTCTGCATGGCGGGATGCGCTACGGGAGAACCCCCCAGCGCCAGTAAGCCGCAAAGTAGCGTCCCTGCGAGCGAGGTGGCTACAGCAGTGCCAGAAAACCTGGCTGTACCCTCTGCGTCCGAATACTCGGAGGAAGAATCCGAAGAGGATGAGCTTTCAACCGAATTTGCCGTTTACAACTGGGAGTTCGATACCCCGGAGAACCACGGAGTCAACAGCGCTCTGCTGGAAGATTTTCACACCACGCTTGCCGGGGCCAACATCTGGTGCGCTGTAACCGTAAAGGACGGCGTTATTATCGACGAATACTATAAAGACGGCTACGACGAAAACAGCGTGCTTCGCTTCAACTCTTGCACAAAAAGCTTTTCGGGCGCGCTGATTGGCCTTGCTATCGACCAAGGGCTGCTCAGTGGCGTTGACGCGAAGCTGTCGGAGTTTTTCCCGCAGCTTTCAGCGCCGGAGCAGGCGGACAAGCAGGATATCACGGTGGAGCATCTGCTCACGCACACCTCCGGGATTTATTGGAACGAGTGGTCGGGCGGGGATTATTTCCACCAGCTCTCGCAGTCGGAAAGCTGGGTGGATTTTGTGTTGGGGCAGGATATGGCGTCGGCCCCCGGCACGGTATTCAACTACACTACGGGCGGTTTTCATCTGCTTAGCGCGGTGATACAAGCGGCCGTGGGCACAACCGCATATGAGTTCGGTCTGGAATATCTCTTTAAGCCCCTTGGCATGGAAAGCGTGGAATGGCGGGATGACCCGCAGGGGATTACAGACGGCGGAAACGGCCTTTCCATGACCGCCCGAGACGCCGCGAAATTCGGCCAGCTATATCTCAACGGCGGCGAGTGGAAAGGTAAACAGGTAATACCCGAAGAGTGGGTTAAAGTTTCACTGGAAACTCAGGTGGAGGGCTCCTACGGCACCGGCGAGTATGGGTATTCGTGGTGGCTCAAGGCGTTTGGCTCGGGCGAAAAATGGTATAGCTCCTATTATGCTATGGGCGCGGGCGGGCAGTATATTATCGTTGTACCGGAGCTTAATCTGGTAACGGTTATGGCAAGCCGCGTATCAGACGCCTATCTACCGCAACATTATTTCAATGATTATGTGATTGCGGCGTGTGCGTAAGTCCAAGGAGTGTGAGGTATGTCCAAAATCCTAATCGCGGACGACAACAAACAGAATATCTCCATGTTACCGGACTACGCTAAAAAAGAGGGTTACGTCGTCATTACTGCTTGCGATGGCGCTGAGGCCGTTGAATTGCTCGAGAACGAAGCGCCGGACGTCGTTCTGCTCGATGTGATGATGCCACGCAAGGACGGCTTTGAGGTTTGCAGGGAAATCCGTCGGAAGTCCAATATGCCGGTAATTAAAAGTCGTGGAAGAAATGAAAGAGTATATTCGAATGACACTGCAAAACTATTTATGATGCACGCAAGGATTCTATATAGAAAAATCTTTTATTATGTGATACCATATTATGGACAATACAAAGAAATAAAGGATTCTGTTTATACGAAGAAGACGCAGTTTTTAACAACTCGTTATGAGCAACTTGGCAGCTAGGAAGAAATTGTGAGTTGTACATTATGTTTACCACATGACAATTTCTTTGTTTACTGAACTAAATTCTTTATTTGTCAATATTGTGCGATATTTCCTTTAGAATAGCCCACTATTATGTAGGGGTGATAGTTTGAAAAGGTATATAACTTTGCTGGCGACGGCTCTAATCCTGCTCACGGCCTGCGCAGGCCAGGTGCCCGTATCGCAGCCGGACAGCTCCGAGGCTGCATCGTCGCAGCAGTCGTCTTCTGCGGCATATAAGGAGTCATCGCGAGAGGCATCCTCAAATCAGAAACCGACTGAAGAAGAATACACAAAGGCCGCCGCCGAGCGCATTCAAGCGATTACAATAAACGACCTAACCACCGCGGACATGCTTGAGCGGCTTAAAAAAATGGGCATTGCCGCGAGTGTAGAGAACATCAAGCAGTTGGATAAGATAAACCTTAGCTTTGATCTTTGCTTTAAAACAGCTACAGGGGCTGCTTTGCGCCTGCCTGTGAATGCACCGTGCGGGTATGATACACTTGAAGACCCCGCGAGTTTTGGCGGAGATGTGATGGGCAATTTTGAAGTCGTATGGGGCGGCATCTCGGTGGTGGATAAGAATACAATTGCCATTTCTACGCTTGAAGATATGCGGTTTTACGACGCGAATACACTCAAGAAGCAGCCGCTACGGCTTGACCTTTCAAGCTTTACAGGAAAGAGATTCTATCTCCTGGGCGCCATACGTGATAAGACGGACGGCATTATCGTACCGATTTTTTTAAGCGGCAGCGATGGCTTTGCCTTTTTTAATGAGGATGGTACGCTAAACCGAACTGAGACCTTTGAGTATGGTGAATCCAATAGGAGATGGTTTTATTCAACTATAAACCCCGCAAAGGTCGGACATGACCAAGTAAACTATCAGGATAAACTAGAGATTGTTGCGTTGGATGACACTTATTTAATCTTCTCCAATACAGGTCATCAAAGTGGCGACATTTATTACAACATCAGTGAAAAACACATCTTTGGGCAGGCCTATCCGGAATTTGATACGAGAGATGGGAATCGACGTATAACATTAAATAATTTTGATTTGTGGTTCGGAAATTTTGATGATATCACCGGTAAAAAAAGCAGGCTGGCTCTATATTACGAGAACGACGAGCTCCGCACCGGCTTTTTCTTTGATGGTAAGGATATCAGCCGTTCCTATGGCAACCCAAATATTATGGACTATCCGGGGCTGCAATACCAATGGAACCCGATGAAGCCCATTGTAAGCGCAACCTGCGGCTTCAGCGACCTGACAATTACGCTGGATTTTGAGAAAAGCACGTCTAAACTGGATTACGAGATTAAACCTGAACATCTGGAGGATGCCTTTGCCACATCGTCCGACGGGAGATACAGCCTGCATACAGCTAGCGGGGATGGCGGTGGAGATATTGGTTTTGCAAATATTGTTTTAAAGGATAACCGAACCGCCGCTCTACGCTTTATTGCCCTTTCCGGCGGGATGTACGGTGGATACGGTGATATAGGCTTTTTTAGTAATGGGGAATGGAGATGGTATAATAAACTGGACACCAAGAAAAGCGCGAAAGGTGAACCCAGTTTATGAAGAGAGCAGTTTACGACAAGCAGTTTAAGATGGCAGCAGTTAAGATGGCGCAAGTGGAGGATAAGTC
>JAEWAB010000004.1 GCA_023391875.1 Bacillota bacterium
AATACATTGAGACCTATTACAATACCAAACGAATTCATTCTGCATTGGGCTGGCTAAGCCCTATACAGTTTGAAATACAAAATTCTTAAATGCTTAACTTTGTGTCCAGTTTTTATTGACCTCCCCAGTCGTAGGATAGAACTATGATTGGAGGTTTTGCTATGTCAGGGAAAAAGGAATACGTCCTTATTCAGAAGAGAGCAGATCATCAAACGGCTGGTATGATAATGGGTATAGCGGTGATACTGTGGTTCGGATAAACATAAGAGAACGGTTGGTTCGCCTGTCCTAATTCCCATATTAATTGAATCATAGAAATGTTCCAAACACAGCCCAGCGGCATTTTTGGGTCGGATCGAGATTGAAACGCTCCAGTAGCTCCGCCCGTCTTGACTTATCCAATTCGCCCCTCAGTCGTGCCAAAAGGTCGATGACTTCTCCTCCGATCACTCATACATAAATATTTAATATCATAGCCTAGATAATAGCCTATACATGCTGTTGTACAAAAAAATCTGCTATAAAAATGCTGCGAAAAATAAAAAGAACCCATCTGCCGGATTACGACAGATGGGTTCTTCGGTGGTAAGAGATATGATTTCAGCGCCTTACTCTGCAGAATTGAATTATTGTAACTCTACTCCATCCTCTATATGTTAAACAAAGTACTTGGAGACTAAAACAGAGCGACAGCAGATGGTACTATTTCATCACTTGTAAGATTGCCAAGGTAAGTTTCCCCCTCTTGGTACTACGGAAATCCGCTAAACATTAGTAGTCGTTTGCAATTAAATGATTAAGTGCTTTGCCGCTCAACCAAGGATACAGGCAGGACTACACTGGTGGGGATAATCCTATTATCCTGCTTTAGTATGATGTCTTCTACCGCGTGTTGACAGATGGCATCCACCGATTGATGAATTGTGGTAATGGAAGGGGTGCAAAGCTTGCACAGATCGATGTCGTCATAACCGACAATCTTAATTTCGTCAGGTATTTTAATGCCGCGTTTATTGCAGATCATAATCACCTGAGCGGCAATAATATCGTTTGATGTAAAAATGCCGTCAATGTCCGGGTTGTTATCCAGCAGGGAATTTATAATACTCTCATATTGCATGGAAAGGAATTGTTCTTCGGTTGCGTCTATTACAACATGCGGTATTCCTTGGGCTTCGCAGACTTGCTTAAAGCCGAAGTAGCGTTTGTTTGCCTCCATGATCAGGTAAGCGCTTCCGCTGATATGGGCAAGCTTTTTGCAGCCCTTTTCAATCAGGTGCTTTGCTGCTAATACACCGCCCTGAAAGTTATCGGAGCATACGGAAGGAATGCGCGGCGAGATAACGCGGTCTATAGAAATAATGGGAGCGTCAATTTCTATATCCATATCCAGGTCCTGCGTATGGCTCGCAAGAATAACACCGGCAACCTTACTGGCGCTCAGCATATCAAAATATTCAATTTCCTTTTTTACCTCGTGATTGGATGTACAGAGTAGCAATTTATATCCATTGCTTGTTACAAGATGTTCCACGCAGTCAATGACCTTGCAAAAGTACATATTGCTGGCTGACGGCACAATTAATCCTATAAAATTGCTTCTTTTCTTTGAGAGCGCGCGGGCCAGCTCGTTGGGCTGGTAATTGAGATCCTTCATTGCCTGAAGTATCTTTGCTCTGGTGTTTTCGCCGATGTATCCGCGGCCGTTCAGCATTCTTGAAACGGTTGTAACGGTTACACCACTTCGCTCCGCAACATCTTTTAACGTACTCATTCTACAAGCTCCTATAGTGATTTATTATATAATAAACTGCGGTATGGATAAAAAACAATAGGCCTGAGCAATATATTGCAGAAAATGTTATTGCAAAATATTAACTATATGTCAATCGAGTGATATAGTCTAAAACTCATATTTATAGATGAAAACCGGGCCATCTTTGAGGAAATTGCATAAAAAATATGACTTATTATAAAAATTTATCTAAAACATTGTAATAAAAATAGAAAATAGACGCGTATGAGTTTATTTATATAATAGCCTATTGACATCAACATGTCAAACGCTTAATATATAATCAATCCACAAAAATCAATAGGGAGGACCAATATGAAAAAGTCAAAGCTACTAATTGGAACACTTTGTCTGGCACTTCTTCTTTCATCGTTTGTAGGCTGCGGAAAGGCAGCTGCATCATCGTCTGCATCACCATCTAGTGAACAAGCTGCCTCCGATGCAATCAGCAGCGCTGCCAACGAAAAGCCGGTCGAGCTTACTTTCTTCAATACCTCGGCTGAAGTAAACAACCAATTCGACGATGTATTCAAGCTTTATCATGAATCGCATCCTAATGTAACTATCTCCCTTATTCCAACGCCGATTGGCGGTCAGCAGATCGAGCAATTGCAGTCACTTCTGGCCTCAAAAAAACCGGCGACCATTGCTAATCTCGACCCGGGCACGATTGAAGTTTACAAGGACAAGTTCCTTGATTTAACACCCGACAGACAGAGCTACGAAGAAATCGCACAGGCTGGTGCTATTGACGGCGCGTTACTGGATGGAAAATTTATCGGAATTCCTTACACGGTTCAGGGCTATGGCTTATTGTACAACACCCGTATTCTCAACGAGGCGCTCGGCACCACCTTTGACCCCTCAACCATTAAAACCCGTGATGATTTGGAAGCTTTATTTAAGAAGGTTGAAGCGGCCGGTACACCGCCTGTTATGATTCATGGCGCGAACTGGTCTGTAGGCGCTCATTATTTGGGGCTCGCTTATTCCTTGCAGTCCAAGAGTGTTGATGATAACCGCAAATTTGTCGGAGAGCTTGAAAAGGGCACAGTTGATTTGAGCGCAAACGCTGCATACAACAATGTAATGGATACCTTTGATATTTTAAAGAAATACAACTACAGAAAGAGCGATCCCCTGGTTGCAGACTACGCGAAAGATGCTTCTGATTTCGCAACCGGCAAGGTGGCTTTCTTCTTCATGGGAGACTGGATCTGGTCTCAGGTTGGTACTCTCCAGGGAATCGATATGGAATATGGTATCATCCCGGTGCCATTCAGCAACAACGCCAGCGATTACGGCAACTCTGAAATACCGGTTAGCGAACCGAAGCTTTTTGCGATTGATAACTCCAACTCAACTCCTGAACAGCAGGCAGCGGCAAAAGAGTTTATATTATGGCTGCTCACCAGTGAACAGGGACAGGACGCTTTGGTTACGAAGATGGGCTTCAACCTGCCTTACAAGAATGTAACCGCCCAAAGTACCAACGTTGTTTCTACAGCGGTATCGAAATATATTGCCGAGGGTAAGACAATCAATATCGGTGTAATCAACTACTTCCCGGCTGACTATTGGGCTAAGACAGGCGATTCCATGCTGAAGTATCTTGCGGATAAGACAGACCGCGCAGGGGTTACCAAAGAGATTCAGGATTATTGGAAAACCCAAACCGCTCATTAATTAACTGAAGTATTTTCGAAAACAATAGGAAAGGGTTTATATCCCTTCCTATTGTTTTCAATATAACAAAATCATAAAGGATTTGAAAAAAATGAAGCAGAAAAGGCTTAAAAATATTGGTACCTTTTTGATTTTTGGGGGGCCTTCCTTATTTGCGTTTATAGCCGTAGTTATTGTTCCACTGGTATTCGGGTTGTATTTAACCTTTACAAACTGGAACATGAGTACGGGGGCACATGCATTCGTCGGGTTGGCTAATTACGTGCAAGTATTCCTAGATCAGTCGTATATGTCGCAGCTGTGGTTTACGCTTAAATACGCCTTCTTTACGGTTCTTCTCTCTAATGTGGGCGCATTCTCTTTAGGGCTTTTTTTAAGCCGTGGACTAAAAGGCCAGAACATTTTTAGAACAGGGTTCTTTACACCGAACCTGATAGGCGGATTGGTGTTGGGTTACTTATGGCAGTTTCTGTTTTCCCAAGTGCTTCCCTACCTCGGAAAGACGTATGGGTTATCACTGTTTCAAACCTCGTGGCTTACAGACACCGACAAAGCGTTCTGGGCACTGGTTATTGTTAACTCATGGCAGCTGATGGGGTATCTTATGATTGTGTATATTGCCGGGTTTGTCAGCGTACCGGAAGATATACTAGAGGCCGCGTCTATTGATGGAGCCGGCAGATTCAGACAAATCATAACCATGATTTTGCCGCTTTCAATATCAAGTATTGTTGTAAGTCTGTTCCTTTCCGTTTCACGGTCATTTTTAACCTATGATTTAAACCTCGCTTTGACAAAAGGTGGGCCCTACGGATCTACCGAACTAGCTTCCTTCCATATTGTTCAAAAAGCGTTCCTCTCCAATGAATATGGCGTTGGTCAGGCAGAAGCTATTGTTTTGTTTATCATTGTCGCGGTTATAGCTTTAACGCAATCGTATCTTATGAAGAAGGTAGAGGTGGAAGCATAATGAAAAGCGGTAGAATTTCGGGTGCCGTTAAAAATATCATTCTATTCATACTGTTAATCATTTTTTTATTTCCGTTTCTTATTCTGGTGATGAATACATTTAAGACGACTCAGCAGTTTGTAGAAAGCCCAATTTCACTTCCAACCCAGTTTAATTTAGACAACTATGGTAAAGCAATTGATGCAATGAACTTCTTCTCGGGGTTTATGAATTCTTTCATCATAACGGTCGCCGGCGTGTTTATTGTTGTTTTGTTTGCTTCCATGACAGCTTATCTGTTTGCAAGATTTAAGTGGAAGATCAATAAGGTATTATTCTTTATCATGATTGCCTCTATGGCCATACCGTTTCAGGTTGTTATGATACCCCTTGTAACAATCTACGGCAACCTGGGCTTTCTGGATTCCCGAGAGTCTTTGCTGTTTATGTATCTGGGCTTTGGCTCACCATTTGCTATTTTCACCTTTCACGGATTTATTAAAGGTGTTCCCATCGCACTGGAGGAGGCGGCTTCTATAGACGGCTGTTCAAGACTAAGAACTTTTTTTCAAATTGTACTACCACTGTTAAAACCCGTTTTATCGACAGTTATTGTATTAGATGTTTTATGGATGTGGAACGATTACCTGTTGCCCAGCCTGATTCTGCAGTCTCCGGGAATACGGACACTTCCGCTTTCAACCTACAACTTTTTCTCTTCGTATAGCGTGGATTTTACACCTCTTATGGCCGGCCTTGTAATGACCATCATTCCGGTTCTCGTCCTTTACCTTTTCCTGCAAAAATATATTATTGAGGGGATTTCTGAAGGGGCAGTAAAGTAATGCCTTTGCAAGGAAAGGCCTGAAACAAAAAGCGGGGGGTTAACGTGGCATTCCTGCAAGTCAATTATCGTTCAAAGGCTTTGAAAAAGCTTATAACGTTTAATGCTCTTATTCCCAGAGACTGTATCGGCGCATCCGAGTACACACAGGGGTTTGGCAGGCCGCTCAAGTCACTTTATCTCCTGCATGGTTATACCGGTAATTATACCGACTGGCTTTGCGGATCGAAAATACAGGAGCTTTCTGAAAAATACAATTTGGCGGTTTTTATGCCGTCGGGGGAAAACAGTTTCTATCTGGATGACACTGATAAAGGCGAGTACTTTGGCGAATTTGTTGGCCGTGAGCTTGTTGAGTATACACGCAGCCTATTTCCGTTATCCGAGCAGAAAGAAGATACCTTTATCGGTGGTTTTTCCATGGGGGGATACGGTGCCATACGCAACGGATTAAAATATGCCGAACGGTTCGGTCGGATCATCGCGCTTTCTTCGGCCCTTATTACCCGCAGCATTGCAGGTATTCCCCCGGATTATAAGGATGCCATCGAGAACTATTATTACTACAGAAGAGTATTCGGCGATTTGAATCAGCTCTTGGGAAGCGATAAAGATCCGGAAGCACTTATCACCGAAATGAAAGCGAAAAATAGGGGAATCCCCAAAATCTATATGGCGTGCGGAACAGAAGATGCCCTTTTGGAGAATAACCGCAGCTATCATGAGTTTTTAAATTCTCAGAATGTAAAGCATCTATACCTAGAGAATACCGGGGGGCATAACTGGAGCTTTTGGAATGAATACATCGAAAATGCTGTTCTTTGGGCGTTGGATGATTAACGGTTGTGTAATGCCTAGGCGTTGAGCGAGAGCACAAAAGGAGCTTTTACTATGAAGAATAAATATAATGTTTTAAAAGAACTGGTTCCGATTTTAGAGGCGTCTCCTGTTATTGACCTGGAGAAAGACCTGCCTTCGGCAAGGGCGATTCCGGTCGCGGCAGTTTCTCATTCCGCTTCTGTGAGGACTACCACCTGTACCATAAAAGGCCCTGAAACCGACCTCCTTGTAAAGATTTACGAACCAAAAGACGAAAAACAGGAGAGAAAACCGGGGCTGTTTTGGATCCATGGAGGCGGTTATGTGCTTGGGCATCCTGATGTTGATGACGGTATCTGCGAACGCTTTGTTTTAGAAGCAAAATGCGCTGTTATCTCTGTAGACTATCGGCTCGCACCGGAGCATACATACCCGGCGGCTATTGAGGATTGCTATGCCGGCCTCAAATGGATGGCAGATAATGCGGAAACGCTTCATATTGATAAGTCCAGAATAGCAATAGCCGGCCCAAGCGCCGGAGGAGGATTAACCGCAGCGCTTGCACTGCTGGCCCGTGATCGCGGAGGACCGCAGGTTATGTTCCATATGCCATTGTATCCGATGATCGATAACAGAAACGAAACGCCCTCCAGCTTTGAAATCAACACGGTAACTATGCCTAAGGCATGGAACAGGGAAAACAACCAGACGGCGTGGCGTATGTATCTGGGGGAGCTTTCCGGAGAGATTCCGCCGTATGCGGCCCCGGCAAGGGCCGGCGACCTCACCGGCCTGCCGCCCGCCTACACCTGTGTTGGCCAGCTGGACCCGTTCAGGGATGAAACCCTGCAATATGTTGCAAGGCTGATGCAGGCGGGAGTTCCGGTTGAATTTCATGTTTATCCCGGATGTTTCCATGGCTTTGACGCCAGCAGCAATAACGCAAAAATCAGTGAACAGGCAAGAAAAGAGTATATTCAGGCTTTAAAAAGAGCTTTTCAAAACGCGGATGAAAATTAGGCAATAATCGTTTCAACACTATCTTCTTAAGGTATTTAGAAAGAGGAAACTGAATGGGGATCAGAAATCAAATCATGCTTATCACCTACGCGGATAGCATGGGAAAAAACTTAAGTGAACTGTCTGAGATATTGGATAAGCATTTTGATCAGGTAATAGGGGGGCTGCATATACTCCCGTTTTTTCCGTCTTCGGCAGATCGGGGCTTTGCACCACTAAACTATAAAATCGTAGACCCTGCATTCGGCAGCTGGAGCGACATTGAAGCGTTGGCAAAAAAGCATTACTTAATGTTTGATTTTATGATCAATCATATCTCAAAGAGCTCGGAGTATTTTCAGGATTTTTTAAAAAATGGGGATTTGTCCGAGTACAAGAACCTGTTTATCCGTTACAAAGACTTCTGGCCGGACGGGGAGCCGTCGCAGCAGGATATTGATCTGATTTACAAAAGAAAGCCCAGAGCGCCATACGTTGAAGCAGCGTTTGAGGACGGCACCACAGAAAAAATCTGGTGTACCTTTGACGAAGAACAGATTGATCTTGCCGTAAATACACAAACCACAAAAGATTTTATAAAGGAATGCTTACTGCGGTTGGCAGAAAAAGAAGCCTCTGTCATCCGGCTGGATGCCTTTGCGTATGCCGTTAAGAAGCTGAAGACAAATTGTTTCTTTGTTGAACCGGAGACCTTTGAGTTGCTGGAATACTGTGAGAACGTTGCCAAAAGCGGAAATGCGGAAATCCTGCCTGAGATTCATGAGCATTATACCATTCAAATGAAGCTTGCAGACAAAGGATATTGGGTTTACGATTTTGCTCTGCCGATGCTGCTGCTTCACGCGCTCTATACCGGAGAGAACAGGAAGCTTATAAACTGGCTGAAAATATGCCCCAGAAAACAGTTTACGACGCTGGACACGCACGATGGAATAGGCGTTGTTGATGTTCAGGACCTTTTAACTCCGGAAGAGATTGAAAAGACAACGGAACTTTTGTTTACAAAAGGCGCTAACGTGAAAAGGGTTTATAACACGGTGGCCTATAACAATTTGGATGTTTATCAGCTTAACTGCACTTATTACTCCGCTTTGGGGGATAATGATGACGCATATCTGCTGGCGCGTGCAATCCACTTCTTTGCGCCCGGTATCCCTCAGGTTTACTATGTTGGACTTATGGCTGGGAAAAACGATATTGAGCTTCTTGAAAAAACCAAAGTCGGCAGAAATATCAATAGGCATTATTATACCAAAGAAGAGATCGACCAAGAGGTTCAGCGGCCTGTGCTGCAAAAAATGTATAAGCTGATGAAATTCAGAAATAGTTATCCCGCATTCGACGGAACTGTAGAGATTGTGGATCCCTCAACGGTAAATGAAGTACGGATTCGTTGGGCTAAAGATCAATATACCGCAACGCTCTGCGCAGATTTAAAAACCTTCGGTTTCAAAATTAACTATACGGATGAAAATGGAACCGAAAATGAACTTCATCTATAAAAACAAATAATTTTCAGGTGATTTCAATGTATGATATAGTTGCCTTGGGCGAACTGCTAATCGACTTTACTCCGGCAGGAATCTCAGAATCCGGGAATCCTCTGTTTGAAAGAAATCCGGGCGGAGCACCCGCCAATGTACTTTCCGCCGTATCCAAGCTGGGTGGCAAGGGGGCGTTTATTGGAAAGGTTGGAGAAGATCAGTTCGGATATTTCTTGAAAAGTATACTAGACGATCACGGCATTGAAACGAAGGGCTTAAAATTTTCCGAAACAGTAAATACTACACTGGCGTTTGTTCATTTGGACAAGCATGGCGACAGAAGCTTCAGCTTTTACCGAAATCCCGGAGCGGATATGACGCTTTCTATGGAGGATTTAGATTATAACCTTATTGATGAGACGAAGATATTCCATTTTGGATCCTTGTCCATGACAGATGAGCCATCCAGAAGCGCAACGAAAGCGGCCTTGGAGTATGCCAAGAAATCGGGTAAAATTATTACATATGATCCCAACTGGAGACCGGCACTTTGGGAAAGTGACCGGGCAGCAAAGGAAGGCATGCAGTTTGGGCTGCAATATGCCGACATTTTGAAGGTATCGGAAGAAGAGCTTGTGTTTCTTACCGGTACCAGAGATGTTAGCGAAGGAAGCAGGCAGCTTGCGTCTACAGGTGCTAAGCTTATAGTCGTTACCTTAGGCCCCAAGGGGTGTTTCTATCACTCTCCGGCCGGCTCCGGTTATTTAAGTACCTACGATACAAAAATTATTGACACGACGGGCGCAGGGGATTCCTTTTTTGGAGCGCTCATTTATCAAATCAGCAGGTACGCCGGAAAGGTGGAAGAAATCAAAGCGGATGAAATTAGAGCAATGATTGATTTTTCCAATGCGGCAGGAGCACTATGCGCCTCACAGAAGGGCGCGATAAATGTGATGCCTTCCTTTGAGAAAATCAAGTATTGCATGGAAAATATACCTTTGCTAAAGGTTTAGTTATCTTTAAAAATTTGGATGAATGGCTCTAATGCGAAGTTCAGAGGGGTATCTGGGCTTCGCATTATGCTTTTAAAGTATACTCAGCAACTTTCTGCGCGGGTTCGTAAACGGGAAGGGGGCTCGCAAGCACGGACACATCCTGCTCAGCGGCCTTCCTCGGCCCGGCGGCGTCGAGTGTCATGCCCTCGGTCAGGATGATACAGGCCACATCGGCGAGCACCGCCACCGCAATGGAGTTTACGTTGCCCATAACGGTAATCCAAGCATATGCAAAAGCCTGTTTTTTTTGAAAGCTCCTTAACAGTTATGGTTATACCACCAAGGCGTTTATATTGTTCGCAGTGAAAAGTATAACTTGAATTATTACCTATTGCTATGTGTTTTTTTAGAAACATGGTATAATCAGGTATTATAAGGGGGGATTTCGGTTTTATGCTGACGGTCTTTTACAAACCAACAAAATGCTCCATAGAGCCGAAAATATTATGACATCAAAGAAATCAGGTAAAGTATTTCAAAGCACAGTAATTCTGTTAACGCTACTGATAAGCATAACGCTTTCTGGCTGCGCCGGTAAAAGTGTCACTACGCTCCGTACTGCCAGCGTCAGCGAGCCTTTGAAGGAATCACAGGTGGTCAAGATATCGCTGGAAAGTGAATATATGGGTAAGACGATGCCGGCTATGATTTATCTTCCCAAGGGTTACGGCGACGGTCAGGAATACCCGGTTTGGTACGGGCTGCACGGCCACAGTTCGTTTGAAAACATGTGGATTGATAAAGCCGGCGCCGCCAAAGCCGCCGATGAACTGATCGATAACGGCGAGATAGAGCCTCTAGTTATGGTGTTTCCCTATATCAAGGACGCCACACTTCAGGAAATCCAGAAAGATAAAGCGGACGACGGAAAGTTTGGCGAGCGAAACATAGATCAATACCTGAGCAAGGAATTGGTACCGTATATCGATTCTCATTATTTCACCAAAACGTCATCCGACGGCAGGTATATCGGAGGGTTCTCGATGGGTGGCATGATTGCCCTTCGCGTGGCGTTCCACCACCCCGAACTGTTTAGCAAGGTGGGCGGCCACAGTGCCGCGGTGCTGTCCAGAGACTATTCCGATAAGCAGCTCGAGCAATGGCTGTTTCCCAACGACAATTTCGATAATCTGACAGACATTGTAAAATTTGATAAGGATAAAGGCTTTGATAAGCTGAATGTCTACCTCGATGTAGGGAAAAACGACGATTCGTTCTCGGCAGGAGTGCAATCCTTGTACGATGCCCTGCAGAAGCGTGGGATTCAATCAGAATTTCTGCTGTTTGATGGCGGGCATACTTTAAGGCAAGGCTGTATCAAGGATTACCTGAAATTCTATACCGCGAAGAACGAAGCGAATTCTGCCGATTAACGCTTAATTGAAATATATTGGTGACGGTAAATTTATCGCCTTTCTTTTTTTAGCTTCTCACGCGTTGCTTTATCCTGCGCGTCGAGCGCAACGCCTATGGCCAACCCTATACACATTCCGATAGCAAGGCCGCTGCCCGTATTATCCAGCGCAGTACCAAAAGAGATGCCGATGCTCAAGCCAAGGCACATAAAAATGGCCATCCAGCTCGTAGCGGGTTTTTCAATCTCCCACAGCAGGCCTTCCGTGCCTTCGCCAGCCGGAACAAAGCCGTTTTTCTTTAATACCTGAATCGATGCCGGATTACCCTTCTCGGTTTCGGCGGTAACAAAATAAACCCCCTGTTGGCTAAACGCCCAAGCCAGCATCGCCTTTACGGCCTCTGTGGCATAACCTTGGTTTCGATAGGGCTCATTAATACCATAGCTGATCTCAACAGAACCATTCACCGGGACGCCCTTAAAGCAGAGACTGCCGATGGGTGTACTGTCCGAGCACAAAAAAATCTGCCAGTTTGTATGCCAAAGCCAGTCCTGCGGCTGCTTAATGTAATCCCCCATCTGTTCGACGGTTAAGGGAACAATACGCAGCCGTTTTGTCTTTTGCTGTATCATCTTTACCACCTCCAAGATTGATCTTTGAATACCGGCTTAAGTAAATTTAGTTCAGTCTATCAGATATGAGTTGGCATACGGCTTAATACCATTACAACCTCAAACAACTTGTTGATGCTACCCACCCTCGTGAAAGGTCTTTCCTTCAGTGCAGACAAATTTTTATCATGCTGTTTTCTATAATGTTTTTGACAACTACGAAAGTGTATCTGACGAATATAAAGTTTGATATTAATCATCGTCATTAAGATTGTCAATGATGATAATTAACTGTTTTGTAGAGAGTACGCAAACCGATTTCATCCCAAAGATTCCTGATACTCCTTAGGTGTAACGGAGTAGTATTTTTTAAATACGGAGTTGAAGTGCTTTACGCTGATAAAGCCCACCTGCTCGGCAACGGCGTATACCTTCTCCTCAGGGTTGCTTTTTAAAAGCTTTGCCGCCTGCTCCATACGGATTCTGGTGAGGTATTTTGAGTAGGGCTCCCCAACGCTTTTATGAAAGATATCACTCAAGTAGCTGGGGGATACCCCTAAGCGGTCGGCAATCAGTGCAAGGCTGATCGGCTCGTTATAATGCAGGCATATATACTCCTTCGCCTTACCTGCGAGCAGGCCGATATCCTCGTCACTGGGTAAGGGTGACGCCTGCATAAAAACAAGTGCGATCTGCTGAAGCAAAGCCAGTAAGTCCTGCATGTCCACTTGTTTATCTGCGGTGCAGTTTTCTAAAAAAGCGCTGATGATTAGGAAGGCTCTATCAAGCATAGTGCTGTCGGCGGCTACGTTTGAGAGGTAGTTGGCCAGCACGGTCACTGCATGGGTGGCATTACCGCAGCAAACAGGCGGTTTAGGCAGCAGCGCGTATCGGTTCAATGCGATTAAAAGCTCCTCCTGCCTGTTTGAGGCAACATATTCCGCAACGGCGCCTGCTTCCGAGTGAAAATGATTTAAGAATTGCCGCTCGTTAAACGATGGTTTTATTCCAACAGGGGAGGGGAACCCGAACATGCTGAGCGGTAAGGCCTTAACGGCGGCTTGATAGGATTCCGCCAGCTGCAGATTCTCCTCCACCGGCTCGCCGCAGGCCCCCAGAATGGTTAGCCCTGTTTCCTCCTCAAAGGCTTTGCGCAACGATTCAAAAAAAGAAACGCAGAACTGTTCCAATTTTAAGGGTGATTCCTCGGTAAGATGTACAATAACGTTGTTCTTTCCATCGCTGCACAGATGCACGTAAGGCATGTGCTGTATAAAGGACGCCGCATACTCCCGCAATATCATCCGAAATACCGGCAGTTCAGAGGGTGGGTGCCCTTTCAGGAGTACCTCGGCCTCATCCACCATCAGCAGCAGTACCGATGCTGAACCCTTGATAAGCTTGAGCTTCATATCATAGACAATGGGGTAAAGGGCCCTGATAGCTGCTTGATTCTCGGTAATCAGTGCCTGCAGGAAATCGGTGGCTATCTCATTGGCTGTATTCGCGGGCAGCTTTAGAATGGTCTGAAGGGCAAGCTTTTTAGAGCGGTCCTCTTTAATCTTCTCCGCCACGTTGGATAATACCTCGACGAAGGCTTCGTCGGAAACGGGCTTGAGTAGATAGTCATACACCCCGCAGCGAACGGCCTCCCGCGCATATTCAAATTCATCGTAGCCCGTAACGATAATCACCTTGGTATCGGGGTAGTTTTCATGGATATGCTTTGCAAGCGCAAGCCCGTCCATTTCCGGCATGTGGATGTCGGTAATCACAAGGTCAAAGCTCTGCTCCTTCAAAATATCTACCGCCTGAAGGCCGTCACTGGCCGTTGCGGCTGCCGTCCAGCTTCTATCCAACAGGCTCAGATTACTGCTGATATACCGCAGCATTAACGGCTCGTCGTCAACGATTAATGCGTTATACAAGGTTTATTCCCTCCGTTTCCGGCTTCTGTGTGGGCAGATGATTCTTAACGATGACTATCGTTACTTTAGTGCCCTCGCCCAGCCGCGACTCGATGGTAAGCCCGCTGCCTTCGCCATATTTCAGCTTTAACCGATGGTGCACATTGATAAGCCCCACACTTTCCTCTAACACTTTTTGTGCATCCTGTTCCTTGTATTCGATTCTCAGGTTTTCGTTTATGGCTAGCAGGGTATTGGGCTCAATCCCCTTCCCATTGTCATCCACATGCAGCAATAGTCTTAAATCGTCCTCCTCGCTGTATATCCTTATCACAGATGTGCCGCGTGTTGATTCGCACCCATGTACCACGGCGTTTTCGATAATTGGCTGCAGAGTAAGGGCGGGAATATTCAGCTCGAGAAGGCCTTTATCCACCTCGATCTCATACTGCAGAGCCTCGCCATAGCGGCTTTGCTGCAGGCCAAGGTAGGAATCCGCCAGCCTAAGCTCCTGCGAGAGCGGGATATCCTTATCGGTATGCATAACTGCCCGTAGATAGTACGAAAGCTTGTTGATATCGTCTACCGCTTTTTTATGTTCCCCGCATTTAATCAGCAGGCTGAGGGTGTTGAGTGTATTGTATAAAAAATGCGGTTTAATCTGGCTGCAAAGGGCGTTGTACTGCGCCTCCTTCTGCAGGTAACGCATCTGGTAGATCTCGCGCACCAGCTGAGTATTGCGTGCCATCATCTCGTTGATGCGGTCTATCATCGTGTTAAACGACTGCCCAAGGTAGCCTATCTCATCCCTGTTCTTTACAACAAACCTACTTTGCAGCTCCCCGTTTTGCACTCTTTTCATCAGCGTGACTACCTCAAACAGCGGCCTCAGGAAGCGGCTTACATAAAACACCAGCACGACTACCGCCGCGGCGGCACACAGCAGGGCCAGCAGAAAGGCGAAGTTTCGCGTATCAATGGAATATTTGTTTAGCTGCGCATAGGCGTTTATGGATACTACTCGCCAACCCGTGGCTTCAAGCCGCTGCGTGGCGATAATAAAGCGTTCGCCGCTTACCTTGGTATCGGTTCCGTTTACATCGGCAAGCGCCTTTTCCAGTAAAGTGTCCACCGTTGATTGATTTGTAATACGGCTGTTTTGATAGATAATGTTCTTATCGTCGTCAATAATAAACAGCCCGCCGCCCGTTTCAACCTGCACACGGTCACAGATGGATTTTATACCGGAGTAATTGGCGTCCACCTTAATCACACCGATTACATTGCTGTTGTCACGCCTGCTGCAGATACGCTGCGCCACCGAGAATATCTGCGTTTTATTGTTGCCGAACACCTTTTCCGCCCGCACCGGCAGGAAGATGGGTTTGTTGATTGTAAGCGCCTGTTTGTACCAGTTGGTCTGCTGGTAGGTGTTAAAATCCTCCATGTTGTAGGGGGTTTTAATGGTCGAGTAGATATTTGCCGGCGTCATAATATAAACGCGCAGGATATCCTTACGAGGGATGGTCATAACCGAGCCCAGAAAATCTTCGATTACTCTGCCGTTTTCCAAACGCTGCTGCTCACCTGAAGCCGGGTTCTCCAGCACGTTCATCACGTCGTTATTGTAGTAGGGCGAAAGGCATAGGCGAAACAGCTCGTCGGTATAGGTATCGATGTTAATACCTGTCTGCTCAATAATCTGGCGGGTTTGGCGGGTGGTCAGGTTCAGGATATAGCTGGAATAACGCAGGTAGCTTAAAACAGAAACCAGCGAAACGGATATCAGTATTAAAAATGAAATAATGATTAAAAGCTTCTGCCGGATATTCCACTCCCGATAGCCCAGTTTAAAACCGTTTTTAATCATTATTGTTCTCCCCACAACCCAATATCGTCAATCCCGCCTAAAAGAGGTGGGATTTTTCTATTTGGCTTAATGTTAACTTCGGAAAAAGCAGTACGAACAAACCTTCGGGGAAAAGGTATCGATTTAATCGGTTTGCTCGTTTTTTCGCACTTTTTAATCGTAATAACTACAAGATATATTATAATAGGTAGTAGAGCGGCTTTCAATCAGCCTGAAGGCAAATCGAAAAAACACGCACCTTTTTCTAAAGATGTGGGAATTTAATTTCTGAAACAAACACCTTACAATAAGGGCAAAGGGACACACCCGAGTTAAACCCCAAATATAGAAGGAGGAACTCACATGAAAAAGCTTTTGGCATTCTCTCTTTCCTTTTTACTTGTTATAGCAAGCCTTACCGGATGTCTGGCATCCCCTGCGTCGCAGGCCAGCTCCGCACCGGCAGCCAGTTCCGCAGACACATCCGAAGCCGTTTCCTCGGAGACCGCAGCGAAGGGACATGTTACGCTCAAGTTTTTTACCGGCAAGATTGAAACCATCGATGTAATAAACGAAATTATCAACAGCTACAATTCTTCTCAGGATAAGGTTACGGTAGAGCAGGAATATCAAAAGGACGCAAGCAACATTATCAAGATTAAGTTTGCCTCCGGCGAGATTCCCGATATCATGACAACCTATGAGCAGGAGTTCGTAGACCAAGGCAAATACCTTGATCTTTCGAATGAAAGCACATGGTGGGATCGCCTTTCGCCTTCCATGAAGGAGAGCTGCACCGACGTTAAAAGCGGCAAACAGTACCGCGTATGCACCAACTATACCATGGCGGGCTTCTTCTACAACAAAGAGCTCTTCACCAAGCTGGGCTTAAAGACCGCTACCACGTGGGATGAATTCTATTCAAACCTTAAAACCATCAAAGAGAAGATGCCCGACGTAACCCCGTGGTTTATCTTTGGCAAAGAGGCATGGCATCTCGGCCATTTAATCGAGTTTATCCCGCATGGGTACATCAAGCAGACCCTTGGTGCAGTGGAAGCCAAGAAGGCAATGCTTAACAACGATAAGACCAAGCTGAACTTTGGCGCTGCCGACGGCGCGATGGGCACTTTTGCGAAGAATCTGGTTCAGCTCAAAAACGACGGCCTGATCAACTCCGACGTATTAACCGCAACCAGTGATAACTGCGTGCAGGCGTTTGCAACCGGCAAGGCTGCCATGCTGAGCAACGGCATGTGGGTGCTCTCCGGCATTCTGGAAGCAAACCCCGATATTACCGAGAAGATCGGCTTTGCCCCTTACCCCTCTTACATGCCCAACTCCAAGCCGGTAGTACTGAGTGCGGAGGATTCCGGCTATTGCATCTCGGCCTCCAGCGCCAATGTAAACGAAGTAAAGGATTTCTTAAACTACCTGTTTAATGCCGAGAACCAGAAGAAGTACAGCGAGACGCTGAAGGCGCCGAGCGCGTTTAAGGATGTAGACGCCAAGTGGGCCTCCGACAATATCGTAACCGAGGTAAACAACGCGCTCAACAGTGCGGTAAATATCGGCTTTACCAACGAAAAGCCCGCAGGCTTTTCCGGCGACGATGCGGGACGTATGGTTCAGGATCTGCTCAGCGGCAAATATACCCCCGAAACCTTTGCTCAGGCCTACGAAAAGGCTTGGGATTCAGGTATGAAGTCTTAACATAGCAGCCTAAATTGATATTCTGGGGTATCCCTTTACCGGATACCCCAGAATAATAAAAAACCTTTCTATTTACTTCTTTTGCCGCAGACGGCGGAACGGAGCTACCTATGCAGAAAATACGTAAATTGGGGCTGCACCACTTCATGGCTGTGCCTGCACTGTTATTGTTCGCTGTCTTTTTTATCTACCCGCTAACGCAGGGTATCGGTATGAGCCTTACTGACTGGGATGGGATGAGCGCCCCTAGCTTTATCGGCCTTAAAAACTTCTTTGATTTTTTTCAGGATGAACGTGCAATCAATGATATTATAAATACAGTTCTTTTTGCGCTTGGCAGCGCGCCGCTGTTAAATCTCTGCGGGCTGATTCTCGCACTGCTGCTGGACGGCAAATTCAAGGGCAAGGGTATGGCGCGCGTAATTATCTATCTGCCTGCCGTGATCAGCCCGCTGATTATGGGGTATATCTGGTACTTTTTGCTCCAACCGGAGCGCGGTTATCTGTATCACGCGCTCGAGCTAATTGGCAGCAGCGAGCTGCTGGGCAACTGGCTTGGCAACTACACCGCTGCTATCATTGTGCTGATTCTGGTAAACGTGTGGCAGTACGCCGGCATGACGATGGTAATCTATCTGGCGGGGCTTCAATCCATCTCCGACGAGCTCTATGAGTCCGCAACCATCGACGGGGCAGGATATCTTTCCCGCCTGCGCTATATCACCCTTCCGCTGCTGATGCCATCGGTGCGTATTAACGTGGTAACCAATATCATCGGCTCCCTTTCGGTTTTTGACATCATCATGTCGCTTACCGAGGGCGGCCCAGGCTATTCCACCGAATCGCTAAGCATTTATATCATGCGTATGTGCTACGGCAGTAAAACCGGTTATTCCACCGCGGTTGCGATGATTATGTTTTTGATTATCCTTGTTCCGGTGCTTATTTCTATGCGCCTTACGCGCACGAAGGATTAAAGGAGGGAAACCGATATGAAAACGGCAGCCAGAATCTTCAAATACATAGCGATTACCCTCATCTGCCTGATGTGCCTCGTTCCCTTCTATATCCTGCTGGTACTATCGCTTAATACCCCGGGCAAGGATATCTACGAAGGCAACATGTTTCTGCCCGATTTTCGCGTTGTAAACTATATCGACGCCTGGAACAAATCTCAGATCGGCACCGCGATTATCAACTCGGCCATCATCACGGCTTTGTCGCTGCTTATCATCGTCGTTTTAGGCGGTATGGCGGGCTATGCAATCGCGCGCTTTGCCAATCGTTTTAACCGTACTGTTTTTGCCGTGTTTTTAAGCTGTATGATGATACCGGGCATTATCAATACCGTGCCGCTTTACACCCTCATGCGCAGGTTAAACGCTATCGATACGCTTTGGGGAATGTCGCTGGTGTGCGCAACGCTTGCCCTGCCTTCGGCTATATTCATATTTACCGGCTTTATCCGCTCTATGCCGAGGCAGGTGGAGGAGTCGGCCATTATAGACGGCTGCTCGTGGTTTACGGCGTTTTTTCGCATTACCATGCCGCTGCTCAAGCCTGCCGCCGCCGCGGTGATCATTCTGAACGGCTTCGGCATCTGGAATAACTACGCGCAGGCGGTTTTCTTTTTGCAGGAGCGCAAAAAGCAGAACATCCCGCAGGCTCTTTCAGTTTTCTTTCAGCAGTTCGCGGGAGCGAAATGGAACCTGATGGCGGCTACCGCGGTGATAGCGCTCATCCCTGTTATCGCGGCCTTTCTGGTGTTCCAAAAGCAGCTGATGAAGGGATTGATGGACGGCGCAATCAAGGGCTGAGGATGAAAGGATAGCAGATGATTATTAAGGATTTATACCCCGAAAAGGCGCAGTACCTTACAGGCGAACCGGTAAATATTATTGCCGAACTGACGACGGAGGGCAGGGTTGGGGATACCCTGCTGGTGCTGACGGTTACACGCCTTGAGCAGACGATATCAAGAACGGTTCATTCAATCACGCAGAAAGCGGATAACAATGGTACCATTACTTTAAATGCAGGGATATACGATACCCCGTTCGGCGGCTTTGGGGTAAAACTGGCGCTTTTTGAAGACGGTGAGGAAAAGGAAGCTCGCTCAACCGCGTTTGATATGGTAGCTTCACCGGAAAGGAGCGTTCGGTACGGCTTTTTGAGCGACTTCTCCGCTGATGACAAGGATACCGCGGATGTGTCTACCCTTCGTAAATATCATATCAACTTCGTGCAGTACTACGACTGGTCATACCGGCATGATAACTTGGTAGCCGAGCAGGAGGAATATACCGACATGATGGGGAAACCCGTCAGCCTTGCAGCGGTGAAGAACAAGATTGCGGCGTGCAGAAGCTACGGCATGAAATCGCTCGGCTACGGCGCGGTTTACGCGGCCTCGAAGGACTTTTATGAGCAGCATAAGGATTGGGGGCTTTATACCGCCGCCGGAGAACCGTTTGTTTTTATTGACGTATTCTATATCATGAATGTCATGCGTGCCTGCCCGTGGCATGAGCATATTGTCGGCCAATACCAACGGGCGGTACAGGAGGTGGGCTTCGACGGCATTCATATGGATACCTATGGCTTCCCCAAAACCGCCTATTCGCATTATCACCATACGGAGCTGCTGCGCATGGAGCGGCATTATCCCGAATTGATACAAAGCACGAAGGAAGCGTTGAACAAGGTTAAGGATGATAACTACCTGATTTTTAATAATGTGGGCAACTGGCCGGTGGATACGGTTGCAAACGCGCCGCAGAGTGCCGTTTACATAGAGGTGTGGCCACCCTACGGGCAGTACTGCCACATCAAGCAGCTGATAACCGATGCCAAAAGGGCCTGCGGCAACGCAAAGCCGGTAATTCTGGCCGCCTACCTTGCGCCGTTTCGGCTGGAGGATGCCCAAAGCGCCATGAACGCCGCACTGTTGCTTACCGCAGCTATTACCACCGCAGGCGGAACCCATCTGCTGCTGGGGGAGGAAAACGCGGTACTGACGCAGGGGTATTATGTAGACCATTCCATTCTTACCCAAGCGCAGGCTGCCCTTATGCGGCGGTACTATGACTTTATCATCCGGTATATGGAGCTGTTCTACGATAGCGCCCTGCAGGATGTGACCATGACGCATATGGGGTGGGATAACACCGAATATCGGTGCCTGCACCCGAATTGGAGCGCTTGCGGCGAGGCGGACAGATTGTGGCTTACCATTAAGGAAAAGCCGGATTTAAAGCTTATCAGCCTCATCAACCTGTGCGGGAGTGTGGACGCGCTGTGGAACAAGGGCAAAGCGCAACCGGAGACACAGCACGATCTCCCGTTCGAGGTTCAGGTTGACCTGCCGATAGACGGGGTATTCTTTGCCACCCCAGATGATGAGGACGGCTCGGCAAAGGCGCTGGACTATACACTGAAAAAGACTTCTTATGGGCTGAGTCTGTGCTTTACAGTACCCAAGGTTCGCTATTGGAGCCTGGTTTATATCCGGCTGAAGGAGGAAGCAGAATGAACCCGAAGGTAATACCCACAGGGAACGAGTACCTGTCGCTGCCTGAAATTAACGAAAATGACGCTTCAATCTCTGGCCTTTCCGTGCTTTATATGCGGTACAAGGGCCTGATTGAGCTCCGCGGCGACGAGAACACGCCCCTTTTTACCCCTTTTATTATTGTAGATAATAGGGAGATACCCTTAGAAAACCTGAAGTGGCAGCTGTTAAACCACTGGGTGCCGATGTTTACCGCGAAAGTACAGGGGCTCACGGTGGAGGGCGTTATCCTTACCCCTGTGGGCGAACGTGGGTTCGTCTACCGCCTAACCGTCAAGAATACCTCCGAAATGGTATTGAACGTTGCGGTTTGCTTAAAGGGCCTGTGGAGATATGCGCTGCATGAAATCAACGAAACCAAGGAGATTAGTGCCGTCAAACGTGTATACAACAGCAACTGGAATCACACCATGTTGTTTGAACTGCAGGGGGAGACCGGCATACTGGCGCTGGCCCCAATCTTTTCACAACCGGTTATGGCGGAGTATGAAACCAACGCAACGGGCGGCATTGCCTATCGCTTAATTGCAGACACCGTTTCTTTAGAGAAAGGCAGCTCCTGCAGCGTGGACTTTTACTGGGGTGTTGGCTTCGAGGAGGTTTCCGCAGCCACCTCTGCAAAAGAGATCATGCGCAGAGGCTATGAGTATGAGCTTAACAAAACGCTGGGTTGGCTGAAACAGCGTGAAAAGGTCATACCCGACGCATATCTGTGTAGGATACTGAACCGCAATATGTTCTTCAATTTCTTTTACGCTAGCGGAATCACCATCGATACCGAGGAGCTGACGCTGATGACTTCCCGTAGCCCGCGCTACTATGTCAGCGCCGCATATTGGGACCGTGACAGCCTGCTGTGGAGCTTCCCGAGTATCCTGCTAGCAGATAGTGTTTACGCAAGAGAGATCCTACTATATGTGTTTTCCCGTCAGATCAGGAATATCGGGATTCACAGCCGGTATATCGACGGCACTCTGCTTGAACCCGGGTTTGAACTGGATGAGCTGTGCGCGCCGATAATAGCGCTATATGGCTATATCAATAAAACCAAAGATACCGCACTATTAACGGTGCCGTGTGTGCAAAACGGGGTACGCTTTATCTTAAAACGGCTTGCCGAGATGAAACACCCGGCGGTCAGCCTGTATGAGACCTTCTTACAGCCAACCGATGATGAGATTGTTTACCCCTATATTACCTATGACAATGTACTGGTATGGAGTCTTTTTGAAAACCTTGCGCAGCTTTATAAAGGGATTTGGGCGGAGGAGGAGACAAACACCCTCGCTCAAAATGCGATAAAGGTACGCGAGGCCATCTATAAGCATTGCGTGAAGGAATACCGCGGAAAGCGGATTTTCGCGTGGTCGGTAGATTTAAACGGCAAATGGGATGTATACGACGAGCCGCCGGGCAGCCTTCAGCTTCTTCCGCACTACGGGTTCTGTGGCAGCGAAGACGAAGTTTATAAAAACACGGTAACGGTTCTGCGAGACCCGGAATACGCTTATTCCTTCTCCGGCTGCAATATCGCCGAAATCGGGTGCCCGCATGCCCCGCACCCATGGGTGTTAAGTATTGCGAACAGCCTGCTGTGCGGCAGGCTTGAACAGTGTCGCGATATCCTTCTTAAAACTTCGCTAGATAACGGCATCGCTTGTGAAAGCGTCCATGAAACAACAGGGGAGTGCACAAGCGGAGAGGCTTTTGCCACCTGCGCCGGGTTCCTTGCCTATGCAATCCATACAGCTTATCAATAAAAACACTCTTAATCTGCAATACATTTGGCTTTCCGTTATCATGTAAACAAAGCAAGAAGACTTTCTGAATTATCAGAAAGTCTTCTTTGTAAATACGGTCCTATGCGAAGGTCGGGGGGCTCAGTGGATTCACTTTAGACATACTGGGAAGTTCAGGTTCTTAGAGAAAGTGTGTTAATATGGATTATACGAAGGTCGGTATAGCCTTACAACGAATAGATGATGGTTCTTATGCGAAGTTTGGAGGGTGCTCTAAGCTTCGCATTATTTTAGTTATCTTAAGTAAGGCGTGGATTAGTGAGCACCTTTGGCTCTAAGTTATAAACATAATGGGAAGCTCAAAATGAAGTGTCAACTACCCGTTGTGCTCATACCCTGTATGATACCCATCACTATTCAGTCTCCGACATATGTAAATCTCTTTTGTGGGCTACCATTTCGCTCTACAGTCTCATTCCACATAGAAGCGGGGCGAACCCATATACCTCTTTCACCATAAAGCGCTTGATAGACAACCATTATTTCCAGCGTCTCAGAGTGCTTGGCTATATACAGTACTTGATATTCTTTACCCTTAAAATGGCGATAGCGACCTATTTTAATTTCATCTTCCATAAGGCATCCCCTTTTTATTTTCAAACTAGAAATATGGTTACTGCAAATAAATTGCGGTTGTTCTGTAGCCCATTGCTATTAGTTAAACGCAGGCCCCCAAGGAAGTCCCTTTGAGTCTATCCCTTATGTTAAACATAATGGGAAGTAAATCAGGCGTTTTCAAGAATGCTGGACGTACCATTATGGGAAGTACAAATACTCGTAAAAGGCTGTATTAATGCTTATAATCTGTGAATACACTTTTTTAATACTCGATGATAAATCGGCATATCCTTGGAAACCGCAGTCACAGATTCAAGTTTCCCTGCACGAATCATTTCTTCTATGCAAAACGAAATCCAGAAATCGCCAATCCCAAGCTGGTATTTACCAATTACCCGTCCGATAATATTTTCCCTTACCAAAGTGTTGTGCCATTTTTAGACTTCCACAAGCACTATCACTAAATACGATCTCAATCATAATAATTATTCTCCAAGTCTCGGATTTACCCATCTGCAAGATTATATAAATTAAGTTTAGTTTATCAATTGGAATGTGGTAAACATAATGGGAAGTAAAACGGACGCTAACAAGAATGCTAGACATACCATAATGGGAAGTACAAACACTTATAAAAGGCTGTGCTAATGGTTCTTATGCGAAGTTCAGAGAGGACTCTGAGCTTCGCATTATTTACATGATGGTAAGCTCATTACTTAATTAGACGATTTATAATTAAATAGCACTGCTTGAAATAGTTATAAAGCCCTGTAAAACCAAATCCGGAAATGTCACCTAAGCGTCCGGCTCTTTAATCACTGACATATTCATTTGTTTGAAATTCACCAGGGTTTCCTGTTTGCACTTCAGGCAGAACAACAGGAAATTGGTGAGAGTTTTGTCCTCCCGTATTCGCGTCCGGGTATTGCCTTTGTAGGCAAGGCAACGGAGCCATTCTCAATCATTCGTAATTTCCTCGATGTTATCTGCTGATTCATAATTCCTGTTCTCTCGTTTGTGAGTAAATATCTGAAAACTAATCACTGATATAACAACAAGAGCTGTTGCCGCAACACATGAACTAAGCAAAGTCACATTAGGATTCAGAATGGTTGAGGACGCATTAAACAAGCAATGAAAGAAGATACATAAAAATGTGCTGCCTGTTATCTTCTTTATTGCCCCATACGCAAAGGACAATCCGATAACATAAATAAAAAATATAGGGAAACGCTCGTTATGCTGCCCTGTTCCCGGAATATAAAAAAGAGGCAAATGCCATATCGACCATATGAACCCGGTAACAATCGCCGATACGACAAACCCGGCTTTCTTTTCTAGCGCGGGCTGCAGGATATGCCGCCATCCGGTTTCCTCATGCCCACCGCCAAGAAGCATTAAAGGCGTCAGGTATAAAAACGTATATATCGGGCTCATTTCTCCAACACCGTTAATGCAAATCATAATCGCATAGTATACGGCGCATAGGCCAACTGTTAAAAGATACATCCAAACCGGCCTTTTAACATCGAACACCGATTTCAACCAAGAAGCAAACCCTTTGATTACCCCATTTCGCCTTAATACCAAATAAGAAGCAATCGCCGGAGAACCGGCTCCGATAATATACAGCGGATACAGCCACAGGGCATCCGCCATAAATATGCCCATCCTTGCCGCGCCAAAGCAAATCCCCCAGAACACAACCGCGATGGCAAATGTTAAAAGAATGAACTGTATCACTGTTTTTTTAGCATACAAACTATTCATTGAGTTTTGTCCTCTCTTTCATGTTTACCATCGAACAAGATTTGTCTTACCGAGAATAACAGTGCGGCTATGTATATTCCAACACTAATACCAAGCAGTGCTATTCCAACAAAAACATAGTTAGGCATTGCGGCGGCGATAAGCCCTGCCAATATCATAATTGAAAGGCATAGTTTTTTAACCGCAGACATTAAAGTTGCTTTTTTTATGATTTCCCACCCAGCAACGTGAGATTATCAAAGATTTTCGTCCAATCACCGAAATATTGGATGTTCTTGTTGGTGGCCAGAGCGGTTAATCCATGCGCAAACGCCTACATAGTAATAAGCAACTGCTTTTGAGCCGTGTGCGGTATGCCTGATTTTGTAAATATCTGATACACGGTATCCCGAAATAATCGCTATAAAAATAGGGGAGGGGATCTTCGAATTATTTTAATTTTCCCAGGTGCGCAGAACTGCGTATAATTACCAAAATGACTATATTCATTATACTTACCCATAATTACCAAGTCAAATATTACTATAATTATATTTACATACAATAATTATAAAAAAAGGAATCTGTCACAAAGCTGTGTCCCCCAATGTATCTCTGGCAGTAACGTTTTTATCTTTTGATATTGCCTTATCATGCAAAATCCCCCAATCGTAGTTCCTGTTATCCTACGATCGGGGGATATCTTACAATGTTCGTTCCCTTTGGTTTGGTACAAGACTTGGGGGGCAGTTGCGGCACACAACTAAGCGTTGAGTACAGCGCTTATAACCCTATCCACGCTCTGCTGCGGGGAAAGACACGAAAAAGGGCGGCTTATCATACTTGTTCGCAAAGTGCTTAATGATTATTCAAGGTGGGGCGTGTTAGCCCACGTCCAGTCCTCTTGTAAACAACAAACCCACAAAGGCCAATCACTCGGCCTTTGTGGGTTGCTTTTTCTGGTGCGCCCGGAGGGACTCGAACCCCCGACCTACTGGTTCGTAGCCAGTCACTCTATCCAGCTGAGCTACGAGCGCACACCGTATGCTGACTGTAATCAGCCTTAATATAATATCATGCGTGCAGAAGCTTGTCAACTATAAACACATCAATTTTAATAATAATTTTACTGCAACAGTTAATAAGTGTTTAAGAAGGGGAAACAGATATCCTGCCCCAAGGCAAGATATCCGTTTCCCCTTACAGTACAGTTTTTATACCATAAACACTGTAGAAAGCCTGAAAGATTACTTGCTAAAGCTTGCCAGTTCCTTTAAGCAGCTAGAGCAGATGTTCTTGCCGCTAAAGGTGGTAACATTGCTTGCATCACCACAGAAAATGCAGGAAGGCTCATACTTTTTAAGAATAACCTGATTGCCTTCCACATAAATTTCTAGGGAATCTTTCTCGTTGATGTTCAGGGTACGGCGAAGCTCAATTGGAAGAACGATGCGACCCAATTCGTCAACTTTCCTTACTATACCTGTCGATTTCAATGTTTGTACCTCCATTTTTTCATATATTGTGTCGAATTCTTGTCAACATCATTACTATACTACAATTCGCGCAATATGTCAAATACTAGTAAGAAAAAAATTAAAACAATTTGTTAAACAATTGTAAATAGCAGTTAATTATAGCAATTTTAGTGCTGGAAACTCGAATTGTCGAAAATACGCGAATTCATAGAGTAAAACGTTTTAATAAAATGTTTATTTCGCTTTTATCTAAAGAGTAAAATCCAATTTTGTTAATAATATCTTACGGATTTTTCGGCGGATTACTCAAAAAACATAAAATTATTTTTATAGGATTAATGTCATGAAATTTGGGATTTTATTGAATAAAATGAGCAGTTTCAAGGCTTTCTGAAAAGGGGGAGCAGTAAAAACCATGATGACATGGATCATTACCGGGATGATTTTGCTGTCTGTTTTATTTGGTATCCTTAACGGGAAAATGGAAAATGTTTCGTCGGCCGCAATCGGCAGTTGTATAGATGCCGTGCAATTAAGCATTATGCTGCTGGGTGGAATGTGCCTGTGGAGCGGGGTCATGCGGGTGGCGGAAAAAGCAGAATTAACAAAAATGCTCAGTAAAATTCTTGCACCTTTCACAAGATTGCTTTTTAAGGGAATAAAAACCGACGGCAAGGCCGCTCAGGCCATTACCATGAACATCTCGGCCAATCTTTTGGGCCTTGGCAACGCGGCGACGCCGCTGGGGATACTGGCGGTAAAGGAGCTTGCGAAGGAGCTAAAAGCAGGCGAGGCCGCACCCAAGCAGATGATCATGTTTGTGGTGCTCAATACCGCCTCCATGACCGTTATCCCCACCACGGTTGCCACCCTGCGCCTGCAATACGGGGCCGCCGCTCCGATGGATATCCTGCCCTGTGTCTGGATTGCCTCTATTACAGCGATTACCTGCGGGGTGATGATGACATTTTTGTTAAGCTCCGTGTTTGATAAGCAGGCAAAGGGGCGTGGCGGGGGATGAGTATCTCAAGCTTTGTAATCCCGGCAGCCATTCTGCTTATCTTCTGCTATGGGATCTATAAGAATGTCGATGTCTTCGGCGAGTTTGTGGCCGGTGCGAAGGAGGGGGTAGCCACTACCATTAACGTACTGCCCGCGCTGATTGCCATCATGACGGCCATCGGTATGTTCAAGGCCTCCGGTGCGCTCGATATCCTTACAAACGCGCTCGAGCCTTTAGCGGGCCTCTTGTACATGCCCAAGGAGGTGACGCCGCTCATCATCCTGCGCCCCATTTCAGGCAGCGGCGCGCTGGTGATTGTGGAAGATATCTTAAAAAACCTTGGACCGGACAGCACCGCCGGGCGCGTGGCCAGCGTGATGATGGGCTCTACCGAAACTACCTTTTACACCATCGCCGTGTACTACAGCGCGGCAAGCATCCGAAAAACGCGTTACACCGTGCCCTGCGCGCTCACTGCCGACTGTGTAGGGTTTATTATGAGCGTGGCGCTTGTAAGAATATTCTTTCCTGAATCATAAAAAAAATATGCGTAGCCGTAAAGATTTTTAAAAGCTGCCCAAAACGCACAAAAGCGGCGGACAAAGCCGCCGCAAAAGTAAAAAAAGGCCGGTTAATTCTCAAAGGGTGCATAGGTCGGGTTTTTATAGTCTTCGCTTATCTTGCCGTCCGAGATGCGCACGATGCGCTCGGCGGTTTCGGCGATGCTGTTGTCGTGGGTAATCAATATCACCGTGCGCCCCTCGCTGTGCAGCTGACGCAGGATGCTCATCACGTCGGTGCCCGATTTGGAGTCTAAGTTGCCGGTGGGCTCGTCGGCTAAGATAATCGGCGGGCGCGCCGCAATGGCGCGTGCAATCGCTACACGCTGCTGCTGGCCGCCGGACATCTGCGTGGGTTTATGGTGCGAACGGTTTTCAAGCCCTACGCGGTCAAGCGATTCCTTCGAGATCTTGTGGCGCTCATCCTTGTTTAACCCGCGGTAGATCAGCGGAAGCTCCACGTTCTCTATTGCGTCGAGGCTCTGAATCAGGTTAAAGCCCTGAAAGATAAAGCCGATCTGCTCGTTGCGGATGTCGGAAAGCTCGTCGTCGCTGAGCGTGGATACATCCTTGCCCGCAAGGTGGTACTCCCCCGAGGTCGGTACGTCCAGACAGCCCAACATGTTCATGAGGGTGGATTTGCCCGAGCCCGACTGCCCGATGATGGCGACAAACTCGCCGGTATGGATGTCAAGGCTCACGCCGTCGAGCGCGCGTACCTCGTTTTCTCCCGGAGAGTAGATTTTATAAACGTCCTTAATCTCGATCAGTTTCTCCATAAAGTCACTTGTTCCTTTCCCAGCTAAACAGGTTCCCCTGTAAAAAAATTAACAATACGGTATTAAAATTATTGGCTTAAAGTGGTATAATACAGTTGATACTTTTTATAAATTCATCGCAAGCCGTAGCGGCGGGCCCAGCCTGCCGGTTTAAAACGCAAAAAGTTTTTTAAGAAGAATTAGTATTATAGTATAACCTGCGGGATAGGCAGTCAAGCGGCAAATTGTTAATTTTTCTTTTATTGGCAGTTACCGCCGTATGCCGAGCGCAGCAGAAAGGGATGAAGGCCATGAATAACACACTGGTTGTGGACAACCTCTGTAAAAACTATGGCAAGAAGCAAGCCGTTAAGAATGTCAGCTTTACGGTGGGCGAGGGCGAGATTTTCGCGCTCATCGGCCCCAACGGCGCGGGAAAAACCTCCACCATCCGCGTGGTGTCTACGCTGCTGACCCCCACCTCCGGCGACGCGCTGGTGGACGGGGTGAGCGTGGTAAAAGACCCTGCGGCCGTGCGCCGAAAGATCACCTACCTACCCGATGAGGCGGGTGCCTACAAGAACATGACCGGCGTGGGGTATTTAAACTTTATGGCCTCGCTGTTTGCCCAGAGTAGTGCCGAAAAGAACGAGATGGTAAAACGGGCGAGCGAAACCAGCGCCTTGGGCGAGCGCCTGCAGGATAAGATATCCACCTACAGCCGCGGCATGATACGCAAGCTGCTGCTCTCGCGTGCAGTGATGTCGTCACCCAAGCTCGCGATTCTGGACGAGCCGACGAGCGGGCTGGACATTATCAACGCGCTGGAGATCCGGCGTATGATTAAGCAGCTGGCGTCGGAGGGCATGTCGTTCTTGGTTTCGTCGCACAATATGCTCGAGATCGAGTTTATCTCCAGCCGGGTGGGCATCATCGACAACGGTGTGCTGCTCGAGTGCGGCAAGCCGGAAGAGCTTAAAACGAAGTATGCCGCCCAGAACCTGGAGGAAGTGTTTGAAAGGGCGGTGCAGGGAGTATGAACCGTTTTTGGGTGCTGTTAAAAAAAGAATTAAGGGATATGATCACGCCGCAAACCATGCTGCCGATGATTATCGTACTGGTAGTATTTGCACTGCTGGGGCAGTTTATAGGCAACGTCACCGAAACTGCCGCGCAAAATGGGCAGACGGTCGCCATACAGGACAACGACCAGACCCCTGCCTCCGCGGATATCCTTGCGCAGCTGGCGGAAAAGGGGTATGAGATTCAGCCGATACAGGCGGGCCTTGCCAACGCGACGGAAGAGGCTGCAAGGTTGGGCTTTAGCAGCCTGCTTGTAATCGAAAAGGGCTTTGAGCAGGACGTAAACAGCGGCAAGGCGCCAAAGCTGTCGCTGCACTCCAGGCTTACCTCGTTTTCGATGCTTTCTACCATAGAGGTATCCAAGACGCAGAGCGCCATCGACGATATCGGTACTATTATCTCATCGAAGATGCTTACCGAGCAGGGCGTCACCGATTTTACGCTGATTGAAAACCCCGTGACGGTCGCCGAGTTTACCCACGTAAATGACAAAACCGCGCAGGTAAGTTCAAGCGCCGTGCAGGCTATCGCCATGTCGCAGACCATCTTCGTGCCCATTATCATCTTCATGATTGTTATTATGGCTTCGCAGATGACGGCTACCGCCATCGCCAACGAAAAGGGCGATAAGACACTTGAAACCCTGCTTACCACACCGGTTTCGCGCCTTTCGGTACTGTTTGCCAAGATGACGGCGGCGGGTATCGTCTCGCTGATCATGTCGCTGGTATTTTTGATCGGCTTTTCGTCCTATATGGGCAGCCTGATGGGCGGCGCCGCCGGCCCCATGCAGTCGAATGCTGTACCGGATGTAAACATCGGTGATGTCTCCGCAGCGCTTACCAGCCTGGGGATTACGCTTACGCCCGTGCAGTTTGTCGTAATCGGCATTGAGCTGTTTACCACCATCCTGATAGCGCTCGCGGTCTCTACCATGCTGGGCGCTATGGCCGAAGACATCAAGGGTGTGCAGACGGCCGTAACCCCCATTATGTTCTGCGTGCTGATACCGTACCTTATCTCGCTGTTTACCGACATTTCGTCGCTGCCCATCACGGCGCGCGCACTGCTCTACCTGATTCCGTTCACCCATACCTTTACGGCAACCGCCGAAATCATCTTTAAGCAGTACGGCCTGATTGTATTCGGCGTGCTTTATCAGCTGCTTTGTTTGGGCGTGTCGCTCTTTTTGGCGGTTCGATTGTTCTCATCCGACAAGCTGTTTACCGCAAAGCTCAAAAAGCGTAAAAAAAGTAAGCAGCCGGTGGCGGAATAATGCAGTAAATCTTCAAAAAGTGAGCACAAAGGCTTTGACGGGAAATGCGTCAAAGCCTTTCTATAATACGAATTCTTCTGCACTGCCTTCGGCGGGGCGCAACAACGCAAGAGGTAGATTAATCGGTTTGTTTGACAACACATAGGAAAAAAGAGTAGAATATCTGCAATGGGTAATAACCGGTAGGTCACTGAAACTCTTTACGGTCACAAAAAACGCAAATCAATAAGTTCCATGCGCAACGCATGAGGTATGAATTTCGGAGGTCGTTATGCTCAAAAGAATTGTGGCGGCTGTTTTTGGCTGCTTGATGTTGGTTGCCTTCACATCCTGTTCGCTGTTTGAAGGTTTGGGCGCATCCAGCGTGGGGGAATCGGA
This sequence comes from Bacillota bacterium, assembly GCA_023391875.1. Taxonomy (GTDB): domain Bacteria; phylum Bacillota; class Clostridia; order Oscillospirales; family Ruminococcaceae; genus Acetanaerobacterium. The sequence continues at coordinate 31,304 of JAEWAB010000004.1, forward strand.
TGTGTCCAGCGAGCCGGTAGATATTAACTACCCCTTGGATATGGATGGCGTATATATCGAGAAGATGCCGGAGCGTGTGGTTTCGCTGTCGCCCGCCCTTACCGAGATGGTGAGCGAGCTTGGTTACGGCAGCCGACTGGTAGGCCGCACCGATTACTGCGATTACCCCGCCGCGGTTGCGTCGCTGCCCGCCGTGGGCTCCCCGATGATGTTGGATACCGCCAAGATTGCGGAACTAAAGCCCGACTTGATTCTGATGCAGGTGCCCCCCACCAACGAGGCGCTGGTCGCGATGCAGCAGACGGGCGCCGCCATCGTCACCCTGCAAAAGGGGTATGATTTAAACTCCACCGCCGAGCTGTACGCCAAGATATTCAAGATCATGGAGGGCGCCGAAGCGGGAGCCACCAAGGGCGAGGAGTATAAAACGCAGTTTTTAAACCGGATAAACGCCCTCACACAAGCGGTGCAAAGTACCGTTAGCGCGCAGAGCGACGCGCCGGATTATACCGCCGCCTATATTATCGACACCGCCTCGATCGCCGCTACCCCCGATACCTACGAAGGCAAGCTGCTCACCGTGCTTGGGCTTAAGAATGTGACTGAGGACGGCGCGAACTGGAACTACCCGATGGAGGGCCTTGCGGATGCGAAGCCCTATGTGCTGCTTTGCGGCAGCGGTATCGACATCGAAAGCTTTAGCTCCGGCAAGAATTTCAAGGGCCTTTCGGCGGTGAAAGACGGCAGGGTGTATAAGGTGGAAAGCGTGATATTCGAGCGCCAGACCCCGCGTTTGGCGGACGAGCTGGAGCGCCTTGCAAAGGAGATTTACCCCGATATTACAATCGGCGGGGCTCCCGAGGCATTACAGCCCGGTACCTCCGGCGAGGACGTTTCATCGGAAGCTTCTTCGGCGCAGGAGAGTTCCTCGACGCAGGCGTGAACAGTATCTTTAGATTTAATAATACATGGGGACGTACATTGCGTACCCGCAGCCATTATAATCTAAAAAAGCAACAGGCAGGATTCAGAAGAATCCTGCCTGTAGTTTTACGTATATAGAATTACTGCTCGTTTAATCCGCAGCACTTCTTGTACTTCTTGCCGCTGCCGCAGGGGCAGGGGTCGTTTCTGCCAACCTTCTGTTGCGCCGATTTGCGTACGGGCTGCTTCTTTACCGTTTCGTCGCCGCCGTAGGACGCCTTGGATACATCGGCTACCTGCTCGCGCTTGGGCTCTTCCTGCGTCTTGGGGCGGATGTGGAACAGCGTTCTTACTGTGTTCTCGCGAATGGAGTTGATCATCTGGTCGAACATCTCGAAGCCCTCGATGCGGTATTCCACGGCGGGGTCGTGCTGCCCGTAGGCGCGCAGGTTGATGCCCTTCTTGAGCTCCTCCATGGCGTCGATGTGGTCCATCCACAGTACGTCCACGTGCTTGAGCAGCACAATGCGCTCAATTTCACGCATGATGTCGCTGCCAAATTCCTTCTCACGCGCCGAATAAACCTCATGCGCCTTCTCCTTTAAGGCAGCCTTGATGTCGTCCTTCTGCGCTTGTGCAAGCTCCTCAGTATCAAACCGCAGGCTGTCTTTGGTGGTGAGCCAGCCCATGAAGTAATCGCGCAGGCCCTCGAGGTTCCAGTCGTCGTGCACCTCGCCGTCGGAAAGGTAGATATCCACCACCGCGTCGATGTTGTCGTCGATCATCTTGGCGATATACTCGTGCAGGTCTTCGCCGTTTAACACCTTGTCGCGCTGGGCATAAATCACCTCGCGCTGGCGGTTCATCACATCGTCAAACTGCAGCACGTTTTTACGGATGGAGAAGTTGCGGCCTTCCACCTTGCGCTGCGCCGATTCGATGGAGTTTGAGAGAATGCGTGTTTCAATCGGCATATCCTCCTCCACACCGAGGGTGTTCATGAGGGATTGGATGCGCTCGCCGCCGAACAGGCGCATGAGGTCATCCTCGAGCGAGATAAAGAACTGGCTTTCGCCGGGGTCGCCCTGACGGCCGGAACGACCGCGCAGCTGGTTATCGATGCGGCGGGACTCATGGCGCTCGGTGCCCACAATGAACAGGCCGCCCGCCTGACGCACCTGATCCGCCTCATTCTTAATCTCTTCCTTATGCTTGGCCGCAAGCTCACGGAACACCTTGCGTGCCTCTAAAATCTCTTCATCGTCGGTCTCAAAGAAGCTTACGGCGTTTGTAATCAGGTCCTCGTAGTAGCCCTTTTTACGCATCTCGGCCTTGGCTAAGAATTCGGGGTTACCGCCGAGCATAATATCGGTACCGCGGCCCGCCATATTGGTGGCGATGGTAACCGCGCCGAACTTACCGGCCTGCGCAACGATCTCGGCCTCCTTCTCGTGGTACTTCGCATTGAGCACCTCGTGCTTGATGCCGCGCCGTTTGAGCATACCGCTTAACAGCTCGGATTTTTCAATTGAAACGGTACCAACCAGAATGGGCTGCCCTTTTTCATGGCAGGTGCTTATTCTATCAATAATCGCGTTATACTTGGCGTTTTCGGTTTTATAAACCACATCGGGACGGTCGCCCCGTATCATCGGGCGGTTGGTGGGTATCTCTATCGAGTCGAGCTTGTAGATCTCGCGGAACTCCTCTTCCTCGGTGAGCGCGGTACCGGTCATACCCGAGAGCTTCGAATACATTCTGAAGTAGTTCTGGAAGGTGATGGTGGCGTAGGTTTTGGATTCGCGTGCCACCGTTACGTGCTCCTTCGCCTCGATTGCCTGATGCAAGCCCTCGTTGAAGCGGCGCCCAAGCATTAAGCGGCCGGTAAACTCGTCTACAATGATAACCTCGTCGTCCTTCACCACGTAGTCGATGTCGCGGGTCATAATGCCGTGGGCCTTTACCGCCTGATTCAGGTGGTGCAGCAGCGTACTATGCTCGGGGTCCATGAGGTTTTCTACCTTAAAGTGGGCCTCGGCCTTCTTCACGCCCCTTGGGGTAAGGGTCGCGGTGCGCGCTTTCTCATCGACGATATAGTCGCCGTCGATGTCGTCGTGCTCCTCCTTATCGTTGAGCTCCGCCACCTTTACCATGCTAAGGCCGCGCACAAAGCGGTCGGCAATCTCATACAGGTCGGTGGATTTATCGCCGGGGCCGGAGATGATGAGTGGGGTTCTCGCCTCGTCGATTAAAATAGAGTCCACCTCGTCGACGATGGCGTAGTTGTGCCCGCGCTGAACCTTGCGTTCTTTATAGATAACCATGTTATCGCGCAGGTAGTCAAACCCGAACTCGTTGTTGGTGCCGTAAGTAATGTCGGCTTTATAAGCCTGACGGCGCTCGTCGTCGTTAAGCCCGTGCACGATCAGGCCGACGGTAAGCCCTAAATAGTTATATACCTTGCCGATCAGCTCGGCGGCATATTTAGCGAGGTAATCGTTGACGGTTACAATGTGTACACCCTTGCCTTCCAGCGCGTTTAAGTAAGCGGGGAGAGAGGCCACCAGCGTTTTACCTTCACCGGTTTTCATCTCGGCGATTCTGCCCTGGTGCAGGATGATGCCGCCCAGTACCTGTACGGGGAAGGCGCGCAGCCCCAGCACACGGTCGCCCGCCTCGCGGCAGACGGCAAACGCGTCGGGCAGGATATCGTTTAAGGCTTCGCCGTTTGCCAAGCGCTCTTTTAAAACAGCGGTCTGCTTTTTTAAATCGGCTTCGCTCATCTCACGGTATTTCTGCTCAAGGGCAAGAACAGCCTGCTTCTGCTGCTCCACGCGCTTAAGCTCCCGTTCGCTGTAGTTGCCGAAGATCTTTGTAAGTATCCCCATAAATAGTAGCTCCGTTCCGCCGCAGGCGCGGCAAGTAATGCGATACTATATCATATCAATCATGCTTAATTGTACTATCGGGGTCATTCTTTGTCAAACAAATAATGGTGGCAATTGTAAACGTCATTTTAAGGTTTTGTAACATTTGCGCAAGAACCTATCCATATAAAAAATACTTTTTGCTTGCAACGCTAAAATCTGGTACTATAAGTTTGGTAGGATGTAAATGTGCTTTAGAGAGGAGTCGACTATGAATATCGGTATTATTGTGCACTCCAAAACAGGCAACACCCTTTCGGTGGCAGAGAGGCTAAAGGAGCGGCTGATTAAGAATGGGCATCAGGCAGCCCTTGAGCGGGTGAGCGCCGTAAACGAGGAACCAAAGCCGCAGGAGGCCATTGTGCTGCAAGCGTCCCCCGATGTGACCCCTTATGACTTGCTGATCTTCGCGGCACCCGTTAACGCCTTTTCACTCTCGCTTGTAATGCGGGCGTACCTTGCGCAGCTGCCCGAACTCGGCGGCAAGCGCGCGGGCATTTTTGTAACGGAGCAGTTTCCGTATGCTTGGATGGGCGGCAATCACACGTTAAAGCAGATGAAGTCGCTTATTGAAGCTAAAGGCGGCAAGGTGTACGGCGAGGCGGTTGTAAACTGGTCGCACAAAGAGCGGGAAGGCAGGATCGCGGCGGCCCTTCAAACCATGAGCGCGGGGATATAACACTATATAAAACGCTGCATAAACCGCATCACTTAAAACAGATGAGAAAAAATTTACTTTTCTCATCTGTTTTTCTGATTGATGTATGATAAAATAAATAGGTGCTACAATTGTAATAGTGAAGGACTCTGCCTCGTTCTTATTAATACGGAGGCTGGATTTAAGTTATTGACCATCGGCAAGGCAACGCATCGCTGCCGATACCCACTCAATTGATTAAGGAGAAGTTAAAATTGCAGGAATGGATTATACAAATCATGGACCAGTTTGGATATGTCGGGATATCCTTTCTCATTGCGGCGGAGAATGTCTTCCCGCCGATTCCGTCTGAGATTATCCTGACATTCGGCGGCTTTATGACGACCTACAGCAACCTAAGCGTCTGGGGGGTTATCTTGGCCGCGACAGTCGGTTCGCTGTTGGGGGCGATTATCCTTTATTGGGTCGGCAGGGTCTTTAAGCCCGAGCGGTTGGAAGGATGGCTGGATGGTAGATTGGGCCGCCTCCTACATCTTAAGAAGGGCGATGTTACCAGAGCCACGGAATGGTTCGACCGTAAAGGCAAGGTAGCGGTTTTCCTTTGCCGCTGTGTGCCGATTGTCCGCAGCCTGATATCGGTTCCGGCCGGTATTTCAAAGATGAACTTCGGCCTGTTCCTGCTGCTCACCACCGCGGGCTCACTTATCTGGAATACGGTGCTGGTTTATCTGGGCGTAGCCGCAGGGGCCTCGTGGGAGCTTATCCTGCAATACACCGACACCTATACCACCATCACCATTGTTGTGCTGGGAATCATCGTGGTGGCGCTGGCCGGTATCTTCTTTCTCAAGCGGTTTAAAAGAAAGAAAGAGACGGATTAAAAAGTATAGTCAAGTTATGTTCCATAACATCAGAGCAGGGTATGCGGCGGCATACCCTGCTCTGTTTTTTATGTGTTCAGCTGTCAGTGGCTTTATCCTTGAACCAGATAGGCGCGGTCGGCCTCGTTGATGGTAAGGTCCGAAAACTGTAGGGAGTCCTTAACCTGCTTATGGCTACTGAAGCCCAGCACCGGAATCGTGGGGAAGGGCGCGGAGGTGAGATACGCCAGGCAGATACCAGCCGGGTTGATGCCGTCACGGTCGCAAAGCTTGCGGCAGCGCTCGACACGGTCCATATTCTGTTTAAGCAAAAAGCGCTTGCGCGTTTTCTCGTCCACCGATTCCGCGCCCTGCTCAATCGCCTTTGAGAAGATACCGCGTCCCTGCGGCGAGAAGGCCATCACCGGGAATTGATTGGCCTCATACCAAGACAGCTGGGTGTCGTCCATGCAGACAATGGTGGCGTCCTCCCACGATGCCGGTGTGGAGATTGCAAGGCTCCACTGTATCTGCGAGATGTCAAACGGGTGCCGTCCGTGCTTTTGCGCGTACTTTACCGCCTCGGCGATTCTGCTTACCGGCCAGTTGGAAACGCCCAGGTGCTTGATGTACCCCTTTTCGGCGAATGAGGATACGATATCCACGATCTCGCCTACAGGCATGTCCGGATTGTCGCGGTGCAAAAACCAGATATCTACGTAATCCGACTGCAGGGCCTCTAAGCTCGAGAACAGGTCCTCTTGAATATTCTTTTCATCGATACGGCTTATCTTTTTATCGTTTCGATTGGGATGTGCGCCTTTATCGGAGATAACCACTTTGCCTTGCATCCTGTTTTTGGCGACCCACCTGCCCACGGTCTGTTCGCTGAGGGAGACCCCGCCGTCCTCCGACTGGCCGTAGATGTGCGCGGTGTCAAACAGTGTTCCGCCCCGCTCATAGAAGGCGTCCATGATGCGAAAGGCTTCTTCCTCGGGCACCTTCAACCCGTAATGGTCACACCCCAAAGCAAACTGCGAGCAATTGATAGCGTGCGGCGTGTTTGTAAACAGGTCTAAATACTTCACGTTCATTCTCCTTCTTCATTCGTTTGTCCGTTGCATGAGTTCGTTTTTACTGTGATGCTGTGGTACAGGAGATTTTGTTCTACATACCTTAATAAGCCTGTACAGGGAGGCTGTTTTCCCCATCATTATACTTCCACGAAATTTTCGTGTCAAACATAGCGAATGTTATTATCAATGCTCTGAGGTGCAAATAATTAGATAACCATAAAAGTAGACCCCGCCTAAGTGAATACTTTAGGCGGGGCCGTAACATAGTTAAAAAAATTATTGTGTGATATTCTTTTTGCAGCTTGCTTTGCACGACGCACAGTCGGCAGGCGAGCAGCCTAGCCCCTGTTTGAGGGTAGGGAACACGTTTATCCGTACGGCGGCGCTGTCAAATACATATATGCGCTCTTCTTCCACCACAATCCGCCCATCCTCGAAGCGGATGCGCAGGGGGAGCGTCATCGTTTTCTCGTCGTCCAGCGGGTCGGGCCGTTCGGTAGGCCCAAACAGATGAAACTTTCCGCTGTCCTCGGTAATGCCGATTTTATCGGATACGGTGGAGAGGGCAAACAGCCTGCCGTCCTCATAAAAGGCAAGGGAGTTATCATCGGCATGCACCCCGATGCGGATGGGGTCAAACGCCGTAAAGGGGCCGAGATCGGTCATCAGCAGCACAGGCTCCGCCGGTTCTATCGATTTTAAATTGCCGCTCTCATATAACGAAAAGCCTGTTCGAACCGGAAGCTTGCCCATCGGGGTAGTGAGCGTTATCACCTCACCCGGGAAAAGGGTAAGGCTTTTGAGCGCACCGCTTTTATAAAAATGCAGGCCGATGATCTTCGCGCAAAAGCTGCCGAAATCAAACTCAAACCGAAACGGCGGGGCAAGCTCCGCCTCGTCTTTCTCCGACCAGTAGCCGCTGATCTTACCGTTTAAGGGGAACACGCGCTTGACCTCGCCCGTTTCGTAGAAGGTGACAAGCTCGGCGGGGAACTCGCCCATCGGGGTGAGCACCTCGCTCTGTACCTCCAACGAGACGCTTTTTACAGCGCCGGAGGGGTAAAACGACAGCGACTGTGTATATTTACGCCTTACATGCTCGTCGCCGTACTGCGGTACGACCGCCCCGCAGGCGGTAGGGAGGATGTTCTTTTGACTTAGCCTACAGCTTTTTAACGTTCCGTCCTCATAATATTCCGCGTACTCGATGCCTTCGAGCGTCCCATACCGTGTAGATAACATTGTAACTCTCCTCTCTGCTTCAGCAGGCCTTGGTAATAACCACGCGCACCCGGCCTTCCTCGGTAAAGGTCTGTATCTTAAGGCCCTTTTCGTTCTCCAGCCAAGGCGGAAGGTGGCTGCAGAGCAGCTCTAAGCAAACAAACGGGGTGCTCTCTAAAAAGGGCTTTAACGCCTTCTTGGAGGATATCTCGGGGCTAACCGTCTGCAGCGCAATCAGGTCGAGCCAATACACCCCCGCCGTTTCTGTTTCGGAAGGGTAGGGCTGCGCAGGTGTCACCTCTTTGGGGGCGCTTAGAACATCCCCGGCAATGCCGTCCAGCACCGCCTCCGTAACCATACTGATTTCAAAGATGTAAAAACCCATCCGGGTTAATATATTGTATGCAAGGCCGGATATGCTGCCCCCCGCAATCACTTTGCAGTCGCCAAGCACCAAGATAAGCCCTTTTAACTTATCCCGTACAATAGCCGGAGCGTCGCTGGAGGTCAGCTGTACAGAGGTTTGCCGCACCGTAACCCAACGCTCCCCTTGCTTCGTGAATACCTTCACCACGCAATCCTCACTGAACGACGATGGCTCCCCCTGTGGGCTCAGTACCACAGCAATCTGTCCGTTCACAAAAACACCCCTTTCACCTTCAGCACCAAAATACAAATAAAGAAGGGCATATGAAAAAACTTTCATATGCCCCGTTGCATGTATAATACCAGTATATTGCTTTTGTACCATTCGTCAAGAGTATACAAGCTCAATTGTTACTATTGCATAGAATACACTGTATATTTACGACACTATTTTACAAGTAGGTGTATTGTACCAGAGGGCACAAACCCATATACTTGAAGTATAGAATTTTTCAATCCCACGGTGAGACAAAGGGGTCTTGAACCAGTGCAGAGACTGCGCGCGTTCGGGGCCCTTTTTGCTTTGCCTATACAAACGGAGGTATGGTGTATGAGACAGGTAGCAATCTACGGAAAAGGCGGTATCGGCAAATCGACGACCACGCAAAACCTTACGGCGGGCCTTGGCGAAAAAGGCAAGCACATTATGATTGTGGGCTGCGACCCCAAGGCGGACTCCACCCGCTTAATCTTAGGCGGCCTTGCCCAGCAGACCGTGCTGGATACCCTCCGCGAAGAGGGAGAGGATATAGACCTTGATTTTGTCATGAAACGCGGCTACGCGAACATCAAGTGCGTGGAGTCCGGCGGGCCGGAGCCCGGCGTCGGCTGCGCGGGGCGCGGTATTATCACCTCCATTGGTCTACTGGAGCGCCTCGGGGCCTACACCGAGGACCTCGATTACGTATTCTACGACGTTCTCGGCGACGTTGTGTGCGGCGGTTTCGCAATGCCTATCCGCGAGGGCAAGGCACAGGAGATATACATTGTAGCCTCCGGCGAGATGATGGCGCTGTACGCGGCCAATAACATCTCAAAGGGTATTCAGAAGTATGCCAACACCGGCGGCGTTCGTTTGGGCGGTATCATCTGCAACAGCCGTAAGGTGGACGGCGAGGCCGACCTGGTTGCGGCGTTTGCCAAGGAGCTCGGCTCGCAGATGATTCACTTCGTCCCCCGCGACAACATGGTTCAACGCGCAGAGATCAATAAGAAAACGGTCATCGACTTCGACCCTACCTGCAATCAGGCCGACGAATACCGCGCCCTTTCCACAAAGATCGACGGCAACGACATGTTCGTCATCCCCAAACCCTTAAAGCAGGAGCGCCTGGAAGAAATCCTGATGGAACACGGCATCCTCGACATATAAACGGAGATTGAAAGGAGTAACGAAACATGTTACTGGTTAGAGCGATTATCCGCCCCGAAAAAACCGGCATCGTACTTTCAGAGCTGCTGGCGGCGGGGTTCCCCGCCGTGACCAAGATGGATGTTTACGGGCGCGGCAAGCAGAAGGGTATTACCGTGGGCGAGGTACATTACGACGAGATCCCCAAAGAGATGCTGTTGATTGTCGTTAAGGATGAGGATAAGGACGACGTGGTAAAGGTGATTATGCGCAACGCCCGCACCGGGCAGAACGGTACCTTCGGCGACGGCAGAATCTTTATCAGCCCCGTGGAGGAGGCCTACACCATCAGCACCGGCAAATCGGGTCTTTAAGGGAGGGCTTACAGTGAAGGAAGTTATGGCTTTTATACGCCTGAATATGGTGAACCCCACCAAAGAGGCACTTGCCAAGGAAGGCTTTCCCTCCTTCTCCTGCCGCAAGTGCTTAGGGCGCGGCAAAAAGGGCATCGACGCCGCTTTGTTTCAGGCGGTGATGGAGAACGGCGAACTGCCCATGAGCCCGGTGGGCGAGCATCTTACCGAGACGGCAAGGCTTATCCCCAAGCGCTTCTTTACCCTGATTGTAGACGATGAACAGGTGGATTTGGCGGTAAAGACCATTATTCGTATAAACCAAACAGGGAACCCGGGCGACGGAAAGATTTTTATACTGCCCATAGTTGAAAGCTACAAGATCAGAACCGGCGAAGGCTCAGCCGATAAGGTGAATTAAGGAGGTGTCAAGGTTGGACGCCAGAACCAAGATTTTAGAAAAATACAGCGCAAGGGTGTATAAAAACCGCAAGGAGCATCTGATACAGGTTGAAAATGCCCCCAGTGCGCAGAACATTATGGCGAACACGCGCGCCGTGCCCGGTATTCTCACCAACCGCGGCTGCTGCTACGCCGGCTGCAAGGGCGTTGTGCTGGGGCCGCTCAAGGATGTTGCGGTAATCACCCACGGCCCCATCGGCTGCGCGTTTTACAGCTGGGGTACCCGCCGTCACAAAGGCAGGGTGGAGGACGGCAGAAACTTTCTCGAGTACTGCTTTTCCACCGACATGCAGGAGCCGGACATCGTGTTCGGCGGCGAGAAGAAGCTCAAGCAGGCCATTACCGAGGTTGTGGAGATCTTTAAGCCCAAGTGCGTGATGATCTGCTCCACCTGCCCGGTCGGGCTTATCGGCGACGATATCCACGCGGTAGCCGCGTGGGCGGAGAAGGAATTTGATATACAGTGCATCGCATACAGCTGCGAGGGCTATAAAGGGGTAAGCCAGTCGGCGGGCCACCACATCGCCAACAACGGGCTGATGCGCCGGGTTATCGGCACCGGCGACGCACCCCCCGCCAAGCGGTACTCGGTGAACATCCTCGGCGAGTACAACATCGGCGGCGACGGCTGGGAGACCTCGCGTATCTTAAAACGCATCGGTTACGACATTGTTTCGGTGTTTACGGGTGACGGCAGCTATGAGGAGATTAAAAACGCCCACACCGCCACCTTAAACCTCGTGCAGTGCCACCGCTCCATCAACTACATCGCCGAGATGATGAAGGCCAAGTATAACATCGACTGGATTAAGGTAAACTTCATCGGCATCGGCGCCACCATCAAGAGCCTGCGCGACATGGCAAGCTACTTTGGCGACAAAGAGCTTATCGACCGCACCGAGGCGGTGATTCAGGATGAGCTTGCCGAGATCTTCAGCGACGTGGAGTACTACAAGGCGAAGCTCAAGGGCAAAACCGCCGGTATCTTCGTTGGCGGCTCTCGCTCCCACCACTACCAGAACCTGCTGGCCGACTTCGGTGTAGAAACCGTGATTGCGGGCTACGAGTTTGCCCACCGCGACGACTACGAGGGCCGCGAGATCATCCCCGACATCAAGGAGGACGCCGACAGCAAAAACATCGAGCAGCTTACCGTTTCGCCCGACCCCGAGAAGTTCCATGTCTTCCTCTCGGACGAAAAGCTGGCGGAGCTTAGAGAAAAGCTGCCCATCGAGCAGTACTCCGGCATGATTCGCGAGATGAAGAACGGCGCTATCGTGGTAGACGACTTTAACCATTTTGAAACCGAGGAGCTGCTGCGCCTCTTAAAGCCCGACATCTTCTTCTCAGGTATCAAAGACCGGTATGTGGTGCAGAAATCGGGCTTAGCCTCCCGCCAGATGCACTCCTACGACTACAGCGGCCCCTATGCGGGCTTCAGAGGTGCCGTAAACTTTGCAAGGGACGTGGCGATGAGCCTGTACGCGCCCGCGTGGGGCTATATCACCCCGCCATGGAAGCTACAGCCCACCTTGCAAGGCACCCTTACAGGAGGTGAATAAGTTTGAAAACAAGTTTTCAAACTCTAAAAAAATTGCTGTCGGAGCAAGCTCCTCCTGCGGTACCGCACCGCAATTTTTATGGCGATTTGTGCCTTCCCGGCGCAAAAGCCGGAAAGGAATGATCACATATGCTTGCCATGACGCCAAAACAGGTTTCCGAGCGCAGCGCTATTCGCATAAACCCCTGCAAAACCTGCCAGCCGGTGGGCGCTATCTACGCGGCGCTGGGCGTGCATAGATGTATGCCCCACAGCCACGGGTCACAGGGCTGCGTATCCTTTCACAGAATGTACCTTACCCGCCATTTCAAAGAGCCCGCAATTGCGGCCTCCAGCTCGTTTACCGAGGGCGCCTCGGTGTTCGGCGGCGGCAGTAACCTCAAGGCCGCGGTCAAGAATATCTTCGATATCTACGACCCCGACATCATCGCGGTACACACAACCTGCTTAAGCGAGACCATCGGCGATGACCTCAACGCGCTGATTCAGGATATGGATATCCCCGACGGCAAGCTGGTGGTGCACACCAACACCCCGAGCTATGTTGGCTCACATATCTACGGTTTTTACAACATGATGTGCGGCTTTATCCGCTACCTTTCCAAGAAGAGCGGTGTTAAAAACGGCAAGGCCGCCATCTTCCCGGGCTTTGTGAACCCCGGCGACATGCGGGAAATGAAGCGTATTGCGGAGCTTATGAAGGCTTCATATATCATGTTCCCCGATACCAGCGGGGTCATGGATGCCCCCATGACCGGCCGCTACGAGATGTATCCCAGGGGCGGCACCACCATCCCCGAGATCGTGGCGCTCGGTGACTGCGACACCGTGCTCGCGTTAGGTACGATCACCAGCGAGGAGCCGGCGGAGGTACTGCGCAAGAAATGCGACGTAGGCTATAAGCTGCTGCCGCTGCCCATCGGTATTTCCAATACCGACGCGTATGTTACGGCGCTTTCGCACTACGCGCAGACCGAGGTGCCCTATGCGCTTGAGGAAGAGCGCGGGCAGCTGGTGGATGTGATGCTGGACGCCAACCAGTACTACTACAAGAAATCGGTAGCCATCTACGGCGACCCCGACACGGTTTTGGGCCTGACCTCCCTGGTGCTTGAGATGGGTATGATTCCGAAGTATGTGATTACGGGCACCCCCAAGTCGGAGTTTACACGCCTCGCCGAGGCGCTGTTTGCCAAGTATGGCGTAGAGGGCTGCGTTGCCAAGGAGGCCGCCGACCTGTTCGAGCTGCACCAGTGGATTAAAAGCGACCCGGTAGACCTTTTGCTCGGCAACTCCCACGGCAAGCAGATCGCCAGAGCGGAGGATATCCCGCTGGTGCGCATGGGCTTCCCCATCATCGACCGCTATATCCATTCCTACATGCCTATCGTCGGCTACAAAGGCGCCATGCGCGTGGTGGAGCTGATCGCCAACGCCCTGATGGACCGCAAGGACCGCGACTGCGCCGATGAGGACGTCGAGATGGTGATGTAACGCCACTCCAGTTCATGTAATGATATCCTTGATACTTCTTTACACACCGCAATGGGGCAGTGCCCTGTTGCGGTGTGCCTTTTTTAGGTAACAACATCCAGAGAAAGGGGGCTGCGGCGGATGCAGACCGCAAAACTATTGGAAGACCGCAAGGGCTCTATCCTTTACAAGGACCACTGCGGCGGCAGCGGGATAGAGTGCGATAAGGCCAGCGTTTCGGGTGCCGTGAGCCAGCGCGCCTGCGTATACTGCGGGGCGCGCGTGGTGCTCAACCCGATCACCGACGCCTATCACATCGTGCACGGCCCGATTGGCTGCGCAAGCTACACCTGGGATATTCGCGGGAGCCTTTCAAGCGGCTCGGAGCTTTACCGCAACAGCTTTTCAACCGACCTGCGGGAGCAGGATATTGTATTCGGCGGCGCAAAAAAACTGACGGCGGCCATCGACGAACTGGTGCAGAAGCACTCGCCGAGGCTTATCTTTGTTTATGCCACCTGTATTGTCGGGGTAATCGGCGACGATGTAGAGGCCATCTGCCGCATGGCGGAAAAGCAGTACGGCATCCGCGTCATCCCCGTAAAGGCGCCGGGCTTTTCGGGCACCAAGAGCCTCGGCTACAAGATGGCCTGCAACGCCTTGATGGAGCTGATCACCCCGTATAAGGATATCCCGAAGCAAAACGGCGTGAACGTTCTCGGCGACTTTAACCTTGCCGGTGAGATGTGGATTATTAAAAACTATCTCAAACGCATCGGGGTAAACGTCATCTCCACCTTCACAGGCGATTCCAGCTATGAGACGTTGATTAAAGCCCCCTCCGCAACGCTCAATATCGTGCAGTGCGCGGGCTCCAGTACCTATCTCGCCAACCGCATGGAAGAGGAGATGGGTATTCCCTTCATCAAGGTAAGCTTCTTCGGCATTGAGGATACCGTCAGCTCGCTAATGCGCATCGCGCAGGCGCTGGGGGACGATAGGGCGCTGCACAAGGCCGAGGCATTTGCCACCGGTGAACGCAAAAGGCTGGAGGGGCTGCTCACACAATATAAACCACATTTGCAGGGCAAAAAAGCCGCCATCTTCGTCGGCGGCGGGTTCAAGGCCATCTCGCTTATCCGCCAGTTTAACGAGCTTGGCATCGAGACAGTGGTAGTGGGCACCCAAACGGGCAAAAAGGATGATTATGAGATTATAGAAAGCCTCGTGAATGAGGATACGATCATCCTCGATGACGCAAACCCCGCGGAGTTGGAGGCCTTTATGAAGGAAAAGGGTGCCGATATTTTGGTGGGCGGCGTTAAGGAACGGCCGCTGGCCTATAAGCTGGGCATCGCGTTCTGCGACCATAACCACGAGCGCAAGCACGCGCTGGCGGGGTTTGAAGGGGTAGAGAACTTTGTAAAAGAGATTAACCTTTCCATCAACAGCCCGGTATGGCGCTGCGAGGCATTGCACAGCGGCATCTGATCATCGGACTGGAAGGAGTGAAGTTTGAAAATAAATTTTCAAACTACGGAAAAATCGTTGTCGGAGTGTAACTCCTCCTGCGGCAAAGCCGCATCACAATTTTTCATGGTGTTTTGTGCCTTTCCGGCACAAGCGCCGGAAAGGCATGATCATAACTATGAGTGAGAATCTTGTGAGCCTTACCGTAAACCCCTGCAAGATGTGCATGCCCATGGGCGCGGCGACCGCTTTTTACGGCATAGAGGGCTGTGTGAGCATCCTGCACGGTTCACAGGGGTGCTCCACCTATATCCGCCGCCATATGGCGACGCATTACAACGAGCCGGTGGACATCGCCTCGTCGTCGCTCACCGAGCACGGCACGGTGTTTGGTGGGGAGGAGAATTTGATTAAAGGGCTGGAAAACCTCATGAAGCAATATAACCCGCAGGTGATCGGCGTCGCCACCACCTGCCTTGCCGAGACCATCGGCGAGGATATCCCGCGTATCCTCAAAAACTTCTACAGCACCCACCCCGATGTGACGGTGAAGATCATTCCCGTATCTACCCCCGGTTACGGCGCTACGCAGTATGAAGGCTTCTTCGCGGCGCTGCGTGCGGTTGTTGAGTATGCGGATATGAACACCGCCGCAAACAACCGCGTCAACATCATCACCGGTCCGATTTCCCCCGCGGATACCCGTTACCTGAAGGGCCTGCTTGCCGGGATGGGGATTGATTCCATCCTGCTGCCGGATATCTCGGAGCGATTGGATAGCGTGCACGCCGCCGAGTATACGCGGATATCCCCGGGCGGTACCCCGCTTGGCGACATCGCTCAGATGGCGGGGGCGCGCATGACGATTGAGCTCTCGAGCTTTGTACCGGAGAAGCTTTCACCGGGCGCTTTTTTAAACGAGCGTTACGGTGTGCCGCTTATGAGGCTGCCGCTACCCGTGGGGCTAAAGGCCACCGACGCGCTGGTAGACACCTTAAAGCAGCTTGGCGGGGCGGTGCCGCCCTCGCTGCAACAGGAGCGCGGACGGTTTGTGGACGCGATGATCGACTCCCACAAATACAATGCTGCGGGGCGCGCGGCGGTGTTCGGCGAGCCGGATTTGGTGCAGGCGCTGGTTGGCCTGTGCTGCGAAAACGGCGTGGTGCCGATGCTGGCCGCCACAGGCTCGGTGTGCAAGGCGCTCGAACCGGCAGTGCTGCCGCAGATGGAGCAGTGCGCCGAGGAGCTTTTTATAAAAGATTGCACCGTGGCGGACGACGCGGACTTTGACACCATCGAGAGCCTTACGCTCAAGCTGGGCGCCAATCTGCTCATCGGCAGTTCGGATGGGCGGCGTATTGCCGAAAAGCATGAGATCGAGCTTGTGCGCTGCGGCTTCCCCATACACGACCGCACGGGCGGGCAGCGGGTGCAAATGCTCGGGTATGAAGGCTCGGTGAACCTGCTCGACCGCATCACCAACGTGCTGCTCGCCAAAACCGAGTCTACCTTCCGCACCGAGCTTTACAACAAATACTATCAGCCAGAGGGCAGCCCCAAAGCCGCTCAGACAGAGCAAGCAAAAGAGACCCGGCAGGTGAAGACGATGACGATGGAAGAAAAAACGGCCGCCCACCCCTGTTACAACTGCGGGGCAGGCAAAAACGCCCGCATCCACCTGCCGGTGGCGCCCGCCTGCAACATCCAGTGCAACTACTGCGTGCGCAAGTACGACTGCCCCAACGAAAGCCGCCCCGGGGTCACCACCGAGGTGCTCACCCCCAAGCAGGCGTTCGAGAAATACGCCATCGTGAAGGAACGCATGCCCAACCTGACGGTGGTGGGCATCGCAGGCCCCGGCGATGCATTGGCGGACTTTGAAAAAACCAAGGCTACCCTCACCCTCATTCGGGAGTACGACCCCAATGTGGTGTTCTGCCTTTCCACCAACGGGCTGCTGCTGCCGCTTTACGCGCAGGAGCTTATAGACCTCGGCGTTACCCATGTCACGGTGACCATAAACGCCGTCAGGCCCGAAATTGGGGCTAAGATCTACAAGCATGTGGATTATATGGGCGCCCGCTACACAGGCGAGGCCGCGGCCGCCATCCTTATGGCGAACCAGCTCGCGGGGCTTAAATATCTCACCGAGCGCGGTATTGTGTGCAAGGTCAACACGGTGGTGCTCAAGGGCATCAACGATACGCATATCGAGGATGTGGTAAAGAAGGTAAAGGAGCTGGGCGTATACATCACCAACATCATGCAGCTCATCCCCGTGAAGGGCAGCGCTTTTGAAGAGATGCCGCTCGTCAGCAACAAAGAGATTACTGAGCTGCGCAACCGCTGCTCGGTGTACGTCAAGCAGATGTACCACTGCCGCCAGTGCCGCGCCGACGCGGTGGGCACGCTGGATAACGACCTTTCCATCGAGTACCGCGGCTGCACCGGCTGCGGGGAGGAACAAAAGAAGGTGCCCGTGCCGCTTAAAACCTACGCGGTGGCCTCCAAGTCAGGCATACTGGTAGACCAGCATTTCGGGCACGCCGAGGAGTTTTATATCTATGAGAGTGACGGTAGCATCGTGCGGTTTAAGGAAAAGCGCAGGGTGCCCAAATACTGCGCGGGGCCGGAGGAGTGCGACGAAAAGACCGGCAAGATCGACAGCATCGTCTCGGCGGTTTCCGATTGCGACGCGGTGCTGGCCCTGCGCATCGGGGTATCGCCCGCCGACAAGCTGCGGGAGCGGGGGATACGCATCTACACCACCTACGACCGCATTGAGGACGCGGTAAAACAGGCTGTGGAAAAGGCTATCTAGCCATAATAATGAAGATTTTTAGGAGGACGAGAAGATGGTTACACCGAAGTATCATGTATTTATCTGCACCAGCTGCCGCATTAACGGTACCCAGAAGGGCCTTTGCGCCACCAAGGAGAGCCCCTCGATTGTAGAGCGGTTTATGGAAGAGGTGGAAAACCGCGACCTTTCGGGCGACGTCATGGTGACCAACACCGGCTGCTTCGGCATCTGCAGTCGCGGCCCCATCATGGTGATCTACCCCGAGAGCACCTGGTACGGTAACCTGACGCCCGACGATGTAGAGACCATTGTCGAGCGGCATATCGAGAACGGCGAGATAGTCAAGGAACTGCAGATATAGGTAAGCTTTTACTGATTGAAAGGGGAAGGCGGTAATGATACGTATTACGGATATGACGCTCAGCAGCCTGGATATCTACGACCCGACCGGCGAGCATCTGCGGGAGCTGTGCGCGCTGCTTGTGCTGGTGCGGCCGGATTATATCGAGCTTTCGGTCGACGCCTTTCACAAAATCGGTACGCTGCCGGAGGGCGGCAATTATATCCTGCGCTGCGACACCCCCGCGGATATTCAGCGCTACCCCAATTTTAGCCGCTATGTCTGCCGTAAAAGCGGCAAGGCATCCCCGCCGAATGTGGTAAACGAGATACAGGCCAACGACATCTGCGAGATCAACTTTTTAAACCAGTTTTTCAGCCTTGAGAACGTGCGTATCCGGGGCTTGGACGATATTATCGCCCACGATTATCAGGCCGCCTTTGAGGTGATACGCAAAACGGTGAAGGGCAGCGCGCAGCTGTGCCCCGAGAACAAATACCACTGTGCCACCGCCATTGCGGTGGAATGGGTTTTGGGCGGCGGCAAGGAGGTTGCGGTAAGCTTTGCGGGGGTGGGCGGATTCGCCGCCATTGAAGAGGTGCTGATGGCGCTTCGGCTGGAGATCCGCCACCGCCCCGGCATGGATTTTACGGTGTACCCCAAAATCAGAGAACAGGTTGAGCAGATTACCGGGCGTAAGTTCTCATTAAACAAACCGGTAATCGGTGCCAACATATTTAATATGGAGGCGGGTATTCACGCCGACGGCATTCAAAAAGACCCGACGACCTACGAGCCATATAAGCCGGAGCTTGTCGGCAACACGCGAAGGCTCATCATCGGCAAGCATTCGGGCAAGAACGCCATCCTGCTTAAGCTGCGGGAGCTTGGCCTCGACATCGGCGCCGTCAATGTAGAAAACCTGCTGAAAACGGTGCGCGTCGAGAGTGTTAAAAAGCAGCAGAGCCTTACGGATGAAGAATTTGTTGACCTCTACCATCATATGAGCTAGGGGCTATCTGAAAACTGCGAATTCTTGTCTATTTCTACTACAAACGGCATCTTCTACGTTAAAAATACTCGGAATACATACAGTATTCCTGTGTTTTTTAACTTGAATCTGCTCGTTTGTAGCGAAATATCCCGCGATTCTCCGTTTTCAGAAACGCCCAACCCAATACGGTCGGTAGGAAGGAGGGGTATCATGATTCCTCGGCGGTATTTGGTCGATACGACACTGCGCGACGGCGAGCAAAGCCCCGGCTTTGCCATGAACAAGGCGCAGAAGGTGTTTATCGCCGGGCTTCTGGATGAGGCGGGTGTTTGCCAGATAGAGGCGGGCATTCCCGCCATCGGCAGCTACGAAAAGGATACCCTGCGGGAGATTATAGCGAATAAAAAGAACGCTAAAATCTCGGTGTGGAACCGCCTGCACCTTTCCGACATCCGGCAGTCCATCGAGTGCGAGCCGGATATTATACACATTAGCATCCCCGTCTCGTATACGCAAATCTACTCCAAGCTGCGCAAGAACAAGACATGGCTACTCAAAACCGCGCAGACCTGTGTGGAGTACGCGCTTTCAAAGGGCTATGAGGTAACCATCGGCTTTGAGGACGCCTCACGGGCGGATTCGTCCTTTCTGTTTTCGGTGGCGATGCTGCTTCGGGATATGGGTATCCAACGCATCCGGTATGCCGACACCGTAGGGATCCTTACCCCCTCAAGAACCTTTTGCTCTGTTTTAGAGCTTATCAATAATACTGGCATGGAGGTGGAGATGCACAGCCACAACGACCTTGGCATGGCGGTGGCGAACACCCTCGCCGCCGTCAAGGCCGGAGCGCTGTATGCGGATACCACCATCATGGGCATAGGAGAACGAAGCGGCAACTGCGACATGCAGAAGTTTCTGCACGTAGCGGAAGGACAGTTTACGCTGGATATGGATCGGCTGTCGGCTTTGGTCATCGAGCAAAAGGTAAAATTCATACTGGAACGTGACTGAAAAATCAGCGCCGCTCCAAAGAAGGAGTGTTGAGGATGAAGAAAATCTCGCTTGCCAAGCAGGTTTTGGCGGTGTTGTTAACACTGTCACTGCTGCTGTCGTTTGTCGCGTGCGCGGCGCAGCAGCCCGTACCGGCAGAGAGCTCCGCCGAGTCTCTAGCCGCATCGTCCGCCGGGGAAAGCTCTGCCGTTTCTTCCGAACCCGCCGCGGGGCCGGTAGCGCTAACCGTCATGGCGGCGGCAAGCCTTACCGATGTCATGGCGGAGGTCGCGAAGGCGTATCAGGCGGTCGCCCCGAATGTAACCGTTACCTATTCCTTTGGCGCCAGCGGCGCGCTGCAGACCCAGATTGAAGAGGGTGCCCCCGCCGATATCTTCTTTTCCGCCGCCCAAAAGCAGATGGACGCCCTCGCGGAGAAAGACCTGATTGTGAGTGCGTCGCGCAAAGACCTGCTGATTAATAAGGTTGTGCTGATTGTTCCCAAAAACAGCAAAACCCCCGCGCTGAAGTTTGAGGATACCGTTACCGATGCTGTTGCCAAAATCGGCCTCGGCGACCCTGCCTCGGTACCCGTAGGGCAGTATGCCGAAGAGGTGTTTACCTCGCTGAATATCCTTGATGGGGTGAAGGCGAAGGCGGTTTACGGCTCGGATGTGCGCACGGTGCTTACGTGGGTGGAATCGGGCGAGGTAGACTGCGGCGTGGTTTACGCCACCGACGCGGCGGTTTCCACCGGCGTTACCGTTGCCACCGAAGCCCCCGAGGGCAGCCACAAGAAGGTTGTTTACCCCGCGGCGGTACTCAAGGCCTCCAAAAACCTCGAGGCCGCGCAGGCATTCTTGGATTATCTCTCTACCCCGGAAGCGGGCGCTCTGTTTGAAAAATACGGGTTTGCGCTGAGCTGAGATTCATTGCCACGGTTTTTGCATGGGCAGGCGCCGGCGGTTATTGCAGGGCGCCTGCCAAACCATATTTAAGAGAGGGGAGGGAAGGGCTATGGAGCTGGCCCCGCTTATCATTTCGCTGAAAACCTCGCTGCTTGCAACGGTTATTACCTTCTTCGCGGGCCTCTTTGCGGCGCATAAGGTCGCGCGGCTGCGGCACCTTAAAGGCCTGCTCGACGGCATCTTTACGCTGCCCATGGTGCTGCCCCCAACGGTGGTGGGCTTCTTTCTGCTGCTGTTGTTCGGCAAAAACAGCCTTGTCGGGCGCCTGTTAGGCCTTTTTGATGCGTCGGTTGTATTCTCGTGGTCGGCGACCGTTATCGCCGCGGTGACGGTATCCTTCCCTATGATGTACCGTACGGCGCGCGGCGCGTTTGAGCAGCTCGACCCGAACCTTGTTTACGCCGCGCGTACCCTGGGGCTTCGCGAGAGCCGGATATTCTGGCGTATTATTGTGCCCAACTGCCGCGGGGGCATCGCGGCGGGGGCGGTGCTCGCCTTTGCGCGGGCGCTGGGTGAGTTCGGCGCGACCATGATGATTGCGGGCAATATCCCCGGCAAAACACAGACGATGTCCACCGCCATCTACACCGCCGTACAGGCGGGTAACCGCGAGCAGGCGTACCGTTGGGTGGCGGTGATCGTGATATTGTCGTTTGCCATCATGTTGCTCATGAACCGTTTTAACCGCGGCTTTAGGCAGACTATCCCGCGCGTAGAATAAGCGATATATAGCAGGGAGGTGAAGGGATTGGCGTTATACGTGGATATCCGTAAATCGCTGGGGGCATTCAAGCTGGATGTGCAGCTGCAGGCTGAGAGCGAGATACTGGCGTTGTTGGGCGCCTCGGGCTGCGGCAAGAGCATGACGCTCAAATGCATCGCGGGCATCGAGACACCGGACAGCGGCAAAATCGTGCTGGACGGCAGGGTATTATACGACTCAAAAAAACGCATCAATCTGCCGCCGCAGCAGCGCAAAACGGGGTATCTGTTTCAAAACTACGCGCTGTTTCCCAACCTGACGGTGGAAGAGAATATTGCCATGGGCATCCCGCAGCCCAAGCAGCGCCGCAAGGCGGTGGTGGCCGGGAAGGTAAAGGCTTTCTTCCTTGAAGGGCTGGAAAAGCACTACCCCGCTCAGCTTTCGGGCGGGCAGCAGCAGCGGGTGGCGCTGGCTAGGATGCTCGCCTCTGAGCCGCAGATACTCATGCTCGACGAGCCGTTTTCGGCGCTGGACAGCTACCTGCGCTGGCAGCTTGAGCAGGAGCTGCGCGTTACCCTCTCCGCCTTTGGCGGTACCACCCTGTACGTTTCACACAACCGCGACGAGGTGTACCGCCTGTGCGACCGCATCACGGTGCTGAAGAGCGGCAGGGTTGACGTATGCGGCGAGAAATGGTCGCTCTTTGATACCCCGCAAACCCTCTCGGCCTGCCTACTCACGGGGTGCAAAAATATCTCGGCCGCCGCGAGGGCGGACGCACACTCGGTCGAGGCAAAGGACTGGGGCTTAACGCTAGTCACCGCGCAGCCGGTCGACCCCGCCGTCACCCACATCGGCGTGCGGGCGCACTGCCTGCGGGTGAGCCGGGACGATAAAGAGCCAAACCGCTTCGAAGCCGAGATCCTGCAGGTGGTGGAAGATACCTTCTCGGTGATTTTGATGGTAAGAAATAAACGCCTGCCTTTTAAGACGGGAGGCGCAATCCGCTGGGAGGTAACGAAGGAGCAATGGGCAAAGCTGCGGGGGCAGCCCCTTTTCTTAGCCATACCACCAGAGGCGGTTCTGCTGCTAAGGGATTAGGACGTTGCTGAAAAGCAGCAAAATCAGCACGGCTTTTATCACCGCTTTTTAATATGATTGGCGGCAAAGCGATGCGTATTATAATACTTGCATTACCCCCCCAAAAAAAGTAAGGCCCCGTTTTCTACGGCTTTCGCCGACTGAGAACGGGGCCGTGCTTATTTTATAGTAGAATTATCGGTAAATAGCATATCCCCACGGGGCGAGCTGGCCGTTTGAAAGGCCAGTTGCGATCACAGGGTCTTTCCCTTGGGGTAAAAGTCTGCTTGGCACGGTTTCGGTTACATCGGAGGCATTGAGAAACACGGTTACCGTATTGCCCGCCGCCGTGCGCTCATAGGCATATAAACCGCCGCCGGTCTGGGCGTATAGGGTTTTAAAGTTCCCTTCGCGCAGGGCGGGGCTGCCCCGGCGCAGGGCAATCAGCTTTTGATAGAAATCAAACAGCGGGCCGCGGGTATTATCCCAGCGCATGGGACGGCGGTATTCGCTTTCCTTGATGCCTACAATGCCCGTTTCGTCGCCGTAAAAGATGGAGGGAACGCCGATGAACGTCATCTGAAATACCGCGGCGGCGCGAAAACGTGCTTCGTTTTCTTTGCATGCCGAAAGAAAGCGCAAAACGTCGTGGCTGTCCAGCAGATTTAGCTGCCCGTACAGCATATTGCGGTTATAACGCATCCGCATCGCGGTTACGCGGGCATTGAACTGGTACGCGTCCAGCTTGCTGAGGGCGAAAAAATCGCGGCTGAACTTGCGCAGGTCATAGTTCATCGTGGAATCGAAGACATCGCCCCTTAACCACGGCAGGGCAGATTCCCACACCTCGCCGATGAGCACGCAATCGGGTTTAACGTCCTTGGCCGCGCTGCGGAACGCCCGCCAGAATCCGAAGTTGACCTCGTTTGCCACATCCAGCCGCCAGCCGTCGATGTCGTACTCGCGAATCCAATAGCGGCATACGTCGCAGAAGTACGCCACTACCTCGGGGTTTGCGGTGTTGAGCTTTGGCATCTTGCGCTCGTAGGCAAAGCAGTCATAGCTGGGGTACTCCTCCCCGGTATCGGGCCGCACTACGGGGAAGGTAAGGCCGTAGAACCAGTCACGGTAGCGGGAGTTTTCGCCGTTTTGCACCACATCCTCAAACGCGAAGAAACGCCAGCCGCAGTGGTTGAACACCCCGTCGATGATGACGCGCATCCCGCGCGCGTGGCAGGCTTCTACAAGTGCTTTGAAATCCTCGTTGGTGCCAAAACAGGGGTCGATGTGGTAATAGTCCAGCAGGTCGTATTTGTGGTATTCCTCCGCCGCGAAGATGGGGTTTAGGTAGATGCAGTTTATCCCAAGCTCTTCAAGGTAGGGCAGGCTTTCGGTGACGCCCCTGAGGGTGCCGCCCAGCAGGCTGTGGGTGGTCAGGGCTTTAAAGGGGGCGCTTTTTGCCTTGCCGGCGATAGACTCGCTGCCCGACGCAAAGCTGTCGGGGAAGATATTATAAACGACTGCGTTTTTTATCCAGCCCGGAATATCGGCGATATCGTCCCGATGGTTAAAGGGCAGCTGAAAATACTCCGAGCGTTCCTCCGCGTGCTCGTTTGTGAAGATATCCGCGTAAAACAGCAGCGTCGTTTTACCGTCGGAGAGCTCAAAGTAGTAGCAAACCCGCTTATAGGGTGAATCGATGATCACCTCGTAGTAGTCATACAGCTCGTCGCTGGCTGTAACCGCCATAGGGGCCGCCGTGAAGATTACGGGGTTTTGGCGGCAGGCCCTGTCTCCGTAATAAAGCGTGCAGGAGCTAAGATCCCCTCGTGCGGCTCTAAGCCGGAACAGGATATGCCTTTCGTCCACTCCGTGGGCATAGGGCGACATCGGTATATGCAAAATTGCTTCACGCAACATAGGGTAGACCAAGCCTTTCTGGTTTATTGCCCTATCCACCTGCTGTTATCCGAAGGCGAATACGGGTTGTATATCTCTTTTTTTAACTTCTTATCCTTTAACCCCGCCCGCCGTAAGGCCGGACGCCATGTGCCGCTGGACGGCAAAGAAGATGATTAAAATGGGCAGCGATACCAAAAGCGCGGCGGCTGAAAACACCGGCCAGTTGCGGGTGTATTCCGTCGCCTGCAGGGAGTAAAGCCCCGCCGCCAGCGTGTACTTTTCCGCCCCCGTCATAAAGGTGACGGCAAAGATGTATTCGTTCCATACATAGATGAGGATCATCACAGCCGTGACGATGATCGAGGGGCGCGCCAGCGGCAGTACGATCTTCACCACAAGCTGAAAATCGGTGGCGCCGTCGATTTTGCCCGCCTCCTCAATCTCCTCGGGGATGGTATCGAAGTAACCCTTCATGTTCCAAAGGCCGAAGATACCCATCGTACCGGTGTAGATCAAAATCAGCCCGAGGTAGGAATTTACCAGCCCTAACGGCTGCAAAAGGTAATAGACCGCAAACATCGAAAGGATGCCGGGGAAGGCGTTGAGCAGCAGAAGTATGTACAACAGCGACCGCCTGCCCGCAAAGCGGCGGCGCGAAAAGGCGTAGGCCGCCGGTACCGAGATGCACAGCGACACCGCCACTGTAGCCACCGACAAAAGCGCGGTGTTAAAAAACCAGCGCCCGAAGGGCATCTCAAATAGGATGCGGCGGTAGTTTTCAAAGGTCAGCTCCCGGGGGATAAACGAGAAGCTGGAGCTGACGACGTCATTCTGGGCGTTGAGCGACACCGAAACGGTGTACAGGATGGGAATCAGCGCAAAAAGGCAGATGACGATAAAAACCCCGTTGATGAACGCCAGCCGCACGGTGCGTTTAAGTTTACCGGTGCGCATCATTTGCCCTCCTCCTTTAACTCCCGGCGGGTGAACATCGACAGAAGGATCAAAATTGCGAAGATGATGATGGAAACCGCCGAGCTTAAGCCGTAGTTGTTGGTGACGAACGCCTTCTCGAAGGCATAGGTGATGATAGTGTGGATATCCGCGCCCGTTTTGGAGCCCTGCTGCTGGGTGAGCAGGTATACGATATCGAACTGCTTAAAGGTGGTAAACAGCGTCAGAATGACGGCGGGAGCCACGATGGGCCGCAAGAGCGGTACGGTGATGCACCCGAGACGGGTAAAAAGCCCCGCACCCTCGATCAGCGCGCTTTCATAGTACGCCTTATCGATGCTTTGCAGCGCGCCGTCGATAATCATGATCATAAACGGCAGGGCGAGCCACAGGTTTACGGCGGTGCAGCAGAGAAAGGCCAGCACGTCGCTGTTTAACCAGCTTACCTTATCGTACCCCAGCTGCCCCAGCCATTGGTTGAGCAGGCCGAATTCGGTGTTGAACATGCCCATGCGCCACAGCAGTATAGATACATACCCGGGCAGCGCCCACGGGAACATCAGCAGGGTTTTGTATAGGTTCTTAAGCCGCAGGCCCTCGGTGTTGAGCCCTACCGCGATAAAAAAGGCCAGCACCATCTGCGTAACCATATTGACTGCCGTCCATATAAGCGTTCGGCCCAGCGCGGGCAAAAAGCCGGAATCCACCCGCAGAAGCGCCTTCTGGTAATTCTCAAGGCCGATAACGGTAAAGTCAAACCAATGGTATACGTTCATGTTGGTCAGCGAGATGTAAAAGGTGTATAGGATGGGGAATAGTACAATCAGCCCGATGAAAAGCAGCGCGGGAAAGGAGTATAGGTAGGGTACCAGCCTTCTTTTCATGCAACCGCCCCTTTCGTTTTTATAAAAGGGTGACACGCCGCCAAGCGCATCACCCTTTTCACGCAATGGACAACACGGTGCGCGGTCAAACGCACACAATTAATAGTGAATCTATGCAGTAATCTTATTGCATTGCCGCGATCTGGTCAAGGGCTTCCTTCTGAGCCTTGTCGCACTCGGCCTGGGGGTCGCCGTTATTCTTATTCACTGCGGCGAGCATGTTTTCGGTTACGCTCCACATTACGTCCATCTCAGGCACATTGGGCATTGGCACGACGTTGGCGGCGGTCTCCTTCATAGCAAGGATCATCTCGTTTGCGCTGATGGCGGGGTCGTCGTAGCACTTGGTATTGGCGGGCGCGCAGTTGGCCGCCTTAGCCAGCGCAATGCCGATGTCGGGCTTTGCAAGCTGCCTGAGAACAGCGGCAACGGCGTCCTTCTTCGCGGCGGCGTTTTTAAGTACGCATACACCCTGCACGCCCGAGAAGGGGGTGATGGGCTTGCCGCTTTCGTTGATGACCGGCATGGGCGCGATACCAAGATCGATGCCTGCCGCCTTGATGTCGGGTACCAGCCACGGGCCGCTGATGATGGAGTGGGCCTTGCCCTCTTTAAACAGCGTGGTCACGGTATTGTATTCGCCGTCAGCCGGCATGTAAGGCACAAACTGCTTGTGGTAGGTAACCGATTTGACCATCTCGGGTGTGTTCAGGCCGGGTTCGGCGCTGGCGTTAATAATAAAACCGCCAAAGCCCTGAATCCATCCGGCGGAATAGTAGGCCGTGCTGTGCTGCTCCACAAAGCCGTAACTGCCGTCTTTGGTGTTGGCCTTCATGTACGCAAGCAGGTCGTCAGTGGTTTTGGGTGCTTCGGGCATCAGCGCCTTGTTATACATAAACAGCAGGGTTTCAAAGTAAACGGGCAGCTGGTACAGGCTATCCTTGTAGGTGCCTGCGGGCACGGTCATGGGCAGCATGTCGGCGAGCTCGCTCTTATCGATGAAATCGGTGATTGGGGCGAGTATGCCCATCTGGGCGTAAAGACCGGTCTTGTCGTGGGCAAAGAAGTATAAATCGGGCGCGCTGCTCGGGTCATTGCCCACCAGCTTGAGCGCTTCGCTCATCTTCTCCTTGCGCTCCACGGTTACCACAACGTCGGGGGCAAGCTTTGCCAGCTCATCCTCGATGGTCTTGGCGATGGTCGCGTCGGTTTCGTGCCAGATTTTAATGGTTACAGGCTCCTTCGCTGCTTCGGAAGAGGGTGTTTCGCCCGCTTCGGATGGTGCACTGCCGACGGGCGTCGACTCTTGCGCGCAGCCTGCGAGCAGTGTCGACAGCATTATACAGGAAAGAATCACAGCCAATATACGCTTCATAATAGCCTCCTAAAATTTCGTATTTGAGAAACCGTTTTACTAAACAAGCTTTTAATGAAAACAGATATTTGCCTTGTTTTCATCACAATTATAACGAAACGCAAGCCGATTATCAAGAAATTTTAGTGGAATGTATTGATTAATTTGTGAAACCGGTATACTATATTGGTATACCGGTTTCATGGAATTATATCATCATGTCCGGCTTTTAGGAGTGTGTGCCATGTCGCTAACCATCAAGGATATCGCAAAAGAGGCGGGGGTTTCGGTTTCCACCGTTTCCAAGGTCATTAACGGCTCGCCCAGTATTTCGGAGGAGACCGCACAGCGGGTGCGCCAAATCATGCAGCTGCACCGCTATCACCCGAACCGGCGCGCCCGCAGCTTTGCCCAGCGTGCCACCCACAACATCGTCTTTATCACGCGTCTGGAAAAGGACGTGGCGTTTTCCAACCCGCATATGTTCGAAATCATGTGCGGGGTGCAAAAGGCTCTTTGCCAAAAAGACTATACGCTGAGTATCGTAAGCGTGGAGGAATACGGCAGTGAGCTTGCCGTCGCCGAGCGCATTGTGGAGGAGCAGAGCGCGGATGGTATCGTCATACACGGCTCCGCCATCCACCCCGCCTTGCCGGAGCTGATGAGCCGCAGCGAGTTCCCGCATATCGTCATCGGCAAGCCGGATTTTGAGAGCCAGCTTTGCTGGATTGATACAAACAACTATTTGTCCGGTGAGATTGCCACCAAGCATTTAATCGAGAGGGGCTGCCGCGTGCTGGCTTTTGTGGGCGGCGGGGAAGCCGACCAGATTTCCGCCCACCGCTTGCAGGGCTTTCGCACCACCTTGGTCAATAAGGGTTTAACTGCGCAGCCGGAGCTGATACGCTGCACCGATTCTACGAAAGAACAAAGCTATACCGTGATGAAAGAATTGTTAAGCGGCTCCGCACGGCCCGACGGCGTAGTATGCGAAAACAACAGTATCGCCCTCGGTGTGGTTAAGGCTATCCACGAGACGGGCCTTGCCATTCCGGAGGACATTGCGGTGATCGGATTTGACGATTACCCCTTCTCGCGTATCATTGAGCCGATGCTTTCGGTCGTTAACATCGATGTGTTCGATATGGGGTTTCAGGCGGGTTCTCTGCTATTACGCAAGATCAAGAACCCCTTATTGCAGATACAAACCTACACCACTCTGCCGGTGCTCATCGTGCGCGAATCTAGCGCGAGAAGGTAAGGCTGGATTTGCATTTCATAGGCAAAAAAGGAGCGGCAACGATCAATGATCATGCCGCTCCTTTTCCGTTTGGTATATTTATAATTGTATGTGCGATATGCCCCAGATCTCGCGCGCGTACTGTTCCACACTGCGGTCGGAGCTGAACCAGCCCGCGTTGCATAGATTCAGCCAGCACATCTTCGCGAATGCAAGCTGGTCGGC
The DNA here is from genome assembly GCA_023391875.1 of Bacillota bacterium. GTDB lineage: Bacteria > Bacillota > Clostridia > Oscillospirales > Ruminococcaceae > Acetanaerobacterium. Next base: position 60,506 of record JAEWAB010000004.1, read on the forward strand.
ATACAAGGCGTTTGCTTTCTGCCGAGCCGCCGTGTAGGACTCAAAATCCGCGAGCAGGAAGTAATGGTCGGGCGCGTGCCAGCTCGCTCCTTGAAGCAGGGCGTTGTACAGTTCCCGAAAGCTGCCGGTACCGCCGTCGTCAAAGGTACCGTCCACAAGGGTATCCACCACCCGTTTGATGCGGGGGTTGCCTTCGTACAGGGCCGCCGGATTATAGGAGGCTTTAAGCTTCTCCACATCCTGCACGCGCAGGCCGAAGATGATGTTGTTCTCCTCGCCCGCCTCGCGCACGATTTCAACGTTCGCGCCGTCGTAGGTGCCGAGCGTTACGGTGCCGTTTAGCATAAACTTCATGTTGCCGGTGCCCGACGCCTCGGTGCCGGCGGTAGAAATCTGCTCGGAAAAGTCCGCCGCCGCTACCAGCTTTTCGGCGTAGGAGACATTATAATTCTGCACAAACACGACCTTCATTTTACCCGCGATGCGCTCGTCGCCGTTAACCAGCCGCGCGATCTCGCTTATAAACTTGATAATGCCCTTCGCGCGGTAGTATCCCGGCGCCGCCTTTGCGCCGAACAGGTAAGAGGTGGGGTGAAAATCCGTGATGCGCCCGTCCAGCAGGCCAAAATAGGTATCGAGAATCGCGAAGGCGTTAAGAAGCTGGCGCTTGTACTCATGCAGGCGCTTCACCTGCGTATCGAAGATGCTGTCTGGGTCAAGAGCTACCCCCTCGTGGGTCTTAATATATTCGGCGAGCCTGCGCTTGTTCTCGCGCTTGGTGTCCAAAAAGCGGGTGAGTACGGCGGGGTCGTCCGCGTACCGCTCCAACCGCTTGAGCTCCCCAAGGGAGGTGACCCAGCGGTCGCTGCCCAGCAGCTCGGTAATGAGCGCGGAAAGCCCGGGGTTACACAGGGCAAGCCACCGGCGCTGGGTGATGCCGTTGGTGATGTTTAGAAAACGCTCGGGGTAGAGCGCATACCAGTCCGCAAGTTCGCGACCGGTCAGGATGCCGGTGTGCAGTTCGGCGACGCCGTTTACGTGAGAACCCGCGTATACCGCGAGCCGCGCCATGTGCACGGTGCCCCGATGCAGGATAGCAAGCTTCTCGTCAAACACCTCAACGGTCGCCTTTTTGCCCCGCAGCTCGCGCTTTTGCCTTGCCGCGATAAGCCGGATGATCTCGTACACCCGGGGCAGCAGGGTGCGCACCAGCGAGGCGTCCCATTTTTCAAGGGCCTCGGCCATGATGGTGTGGTTGGTATAGTGAAAGACCTTCTGCGCGACGGCAAACGCCGCGTCAAAGTCCATCCCTTCATCGTCCACCAATATACGAATCAGCTCGGGGATTGCGATAACCGGATGGGTATCGTTGAGCTGGATGGCACAGAAATCCGCAAAGCCCGAGAAATCACCGCCGCGGTCGTGCTTGTAACTGCGTACCAGATCCGCGATTGCGGCGCTTGAGAAGAAATACTCCTGCCGCAGGCGCAGCAGTTTGCCCTGCTTGGTATCATCGCTCGGGTATAACACCCGGGAGATATCCTCGGCGCGGTTTTTCTGCCGCACGGCGTCGTCGTAACGCTGTGCGTTAAACAGCTCAAAGTCGAAGCCGTTTAGCGGCTCGGCCTGCCACAGGCGCAGGGTGCCCACATGGCGGGTACCATAGCCGATGACCGGCATATCGTAGGGCACGGCGCGCACCGTTTGGTCGGCGTACCGGACAGTGACGGCATCTTCCTCCCGCCGTACCGACCACGGGTCGCCGAAACGGGTCCAGTCATCCGCTTCCTCATGTTGGCAGCCTTCGATAAAGCTCTGCTTAAACAGCCCGTAACGGTAACGGATACCGTAACCGACAAGCGGCAGGTTCAAGGTCGCCGCGCTGTCCAGATAACAGGCCGCCAAACGGCCTAGGCCGCCGTTGCCCAGCGCCGCGTCCTCAATCTCCTCAAGCGCAGCAAGGCTCAGGCCGCTTTCTTTCAGCAGCGCATCCGCCTCCTCGGTTAATCCCAGACACAAAAGGTTATTAAAGATCGCGCGGCCCACCAGAAACTCGGCGGAAAGATAGCACGCCCGTTTGGCATGCTTCGCGGCCTGAATACTGGTCTGCCAGTCCTTGGCAATCAGCCCCATTACCGCCCGCCCGATGGCATTGTGCGCCTGAGAAGGGCTGACAGTTACGTCTGCGCTCGACGCGCATTCGGATCGAATCTGTGTTAAAAATGCCTGCCGGAATGCCTCGCGGTGATTCAACGGTTAGCCCCCCTTCCATACAGCTTTGTCATTTCAAGGATTTCCTGTGCAAGCTCTGGTGTAAAGGCATCAGCCCGCGCACGCCAAACCCAGTTACCACCCACCGTGGAGGGGGTGTTCATCCTCGCCTCGCTGCCAAGCTCCAGAAAATCTTGCATGGGGGCGATGGCGGTGTTGCCCACACTGGCCCAAGCCGCCCGGATAAAGCTCCAGCTTTTTGATTCTTTCCGGCCCAAATTGAGATAGGTTTTACAAAACCGTACGTCGGCGCGGGGTGCGGTTTTAAACCATCCGCAGACGGTGTCGTTATCGTGGGTACCGGTATAGACCATACAGTTCTTCTCGTAGTTATGGGGCAGGTAGTCGTTTTCCTCCCGGGAATCGAAGGCGAACTGTAATACCTTCATGCCCGGGTAGCCGGTCTTTTTGCGCAGCGCGTGCACCGAAGGGGTGAGAAAGCCTAGGTCTTCGGCGATGATCTCCTGCTTGCCAAGCGCCGCGCGCAGCGCCTCAAACAACTCATAACCGGGGCCTTGCACCCATTGCCCGTACTCGGCGGTTTTATCCTGTGCGGGGATGGCGTAGTAGCTGTCAAACCCGCGAAAATGGTCGATGCGCACCACGTCGTAGAGCGTAGACGCGCTCTCCATTCGTTTAACCCACCACGCGAACACCTGCTCCTTCTGGTCGTCCCACCGGTAGAGGGGATTGCCCCAAAGCTGGCCCGTTCTGCTGAAGGCGTCGGGGGGGCAGCCCGCCACCTTAACGGGACGTAATGCCTCGTCAAGCTGGAACAGCGAGGGGTTTGCCCAAACATCGGCGCTGTCCTGCGCCACATAGATAGGCAGGTCGCCGATGATGCAGATACCCTTATCGTTTGCGTATCGCTTAAGTGCGAGCCACTGGCGGTAAAACTGATACTGTACAAACTGCCAAAAGCCGATTTCCCGCGCGAGGCGTTTGCGGTAATGCGCGAGAGCCTCCGGATTGCGCAGGCGGATATCCTCTTCCCACTCGCTCCATGCCTGACCGCCGTAACTATCTTTCACTGCCATATACAGCGCGTAGTCGTCGAGCCAGTGGGCGTTTTTGCGGGCAAACTCCGCGAGTTGCGCGTGGCCGTCCTCATCAAGACGATCATAGGCGGCCATTAGTACCCCGAAGCGATTTAAAAACAGCTTGTAGTAATCCACGTTTGCGGGGTCGCTGCCCCAATCGAGAGCCTTGTAATCCTGCTCGGCCAGAAGGCCGTCCTTCGTAAGCCTGTCAAGATCGATAAAATAGGGGTTACCCGCAAAGGTGGAGAAGGATTGGTATGGCGAATCGCCGTAACCGGTGGGGCCGATGGGCAGTATCTGCCAATAGCGCTGCCCCGTCTGTGCCAGAAAATCGACAAAGTCGTAAGCCGCCTTGCCAAAGGTGCCGATGCCGTAGGGTGACGGCAGGCTGGAGATGTGCATGAGTATACCGCTGGAACGTTTCATATGGTCGACCAATTCCTTTTCGGCGGCTTTGCCCCAAGGGTATAAAGCGCCATGAAGATTATATGTGGCTTTGCTGCACGAGAGACTTGCTCCGGCAGCGATTTATTTAAAATTTAATGCATGGGAACTTTATGCTTCGCCTTATCCAATATACCATAAAAATTCTTGTGCTTTAAGAGCAATTATACCATCAGCCTTTAACGGCTCCGGCGGTAACGCCCTTGATAATGTACTTTTGACAAGCCAAGTAAAATATTACGATAGGGATAATAGTCAGTACCAGCATCGCCATCATCGCGCCCATATCCTTGGAGCCGTAGCCCCCGCGCAGGTATTGCACGGCAATGGGCAGCGTCTTATACTTGTTGCCGATAACCAGGTTCGGCAGCAGGTAGTCGTTCCATATCCACATGGTATTAAGAATAGCTACCGTGATGGCGATGGGCTTGAGCATAGGGAACACGATGTAAAAGAAGGTTTGGGGTGGATTGCAGCTGTCGATCATGGCCGCCTCCTCCACCTCTAAGGGGATGCCTTTGACAAAACCGGCGTACATAAACACCGACAGACCCGAGCCGAAGCCCAGGTAGATGATAATGATACCCCATGCATTGTCAAGATGCAGCAGGTTCGCCATCTTGGACATCGTGAACATCACCATCTGGAACGGTACGATCATCGAAAACACGAAGAGGTAGTATAACGCGCTGCTGAACCTGCTTTTTACACGCACGATGCACCACGCCGTCATGGCGGTGAACAGCACGATAGCCGCCACAGAACAGACCGTGATAAAAAGCGAGTACCCAAACGCGCTGACAAAACCGGTTTTCTGTATGCCGTTTATGTAGTTGGTAATCCCCGAGAAGGTCTTAGCCATCGGGAAGGTAAACGGCTGGTCCGAGATATAGAACCTACCCTTGAACGAATTCATCAAAACGACCAGAATCGGCGTCAGAAACAATACGGAGAGCAGGGATAGAAGCGCCGTCAATATAACAGATAAAAAGCTGTTTTTGCGTTCGGTCATAGCTGCCACGCCTTTCCGGCTTTTCAAGCCCAAAATCGATTTATTGGTGGAAGGCTGATGATTATGCCTCAATCTCCCGGGTGCGGGTTACGCGAAGCTGTATGAACGCAATCAGCGCCACCATCACAAAGAACACCACCGCCTTGGCCTGACCTACGCCCTCAAAGCCGGTACGTCCGTAAAAGGTGTTATAGATGTTGAGCGCAAGCATCTCTGTTTGACGTGAGGGTGCACCCGCCGTCAGCGCAAGGTTTTGGTCGAACAGCTTCAGAGAATTGGTCAGCGTCAAAAAGGTGCAGATGGTCACCGCCGGCATTACCAGCGGCAGCTTGATGCGCAATAATACCTGCGAGGGGTTTGCGCCGTCCACCGCGGCGGCATCCAGCAGCTCGCTTGGGATATTCTGAATGCCCGCGATGTAGATAATCATCATATACCCGATCATCTGCCAGTTCATGAGGATAACAAGCCCCCAAAAGCCGTAGCTCGAGCTTGTGGTGATGGTGGATTCAAAGTTGTACAGCACACCGTTGATGATAAGCTGCCAGATATAGCCCAGCACGATGCCGCCGATAAGGTTCGGCATAAAAAACACCGTGCGAAAGAGATTGGTTGCGCGCAGGCCTCGCGTAAGCAGCAGCGCGAGGATAAACGCGAACACGTTTACGGTGATGACCGATACCACGGTAAAGCGCAGGGAAAACCAAAGCGCGCTTAAGAACTCCCCACTTGCGGTAAATGCCGCAATGTAGTTATCAAGCCCAACCCAGACGGAATCCGTCACCGTCGTAAACTTGGTAAACGACAGGTACAAGCCCATGACAAACGGTATTACGAACGCGACGGCAAACGCGAGGATGGTAGGTAGGGTAAAAAGGGCGTAATAGCGTTTGAGTGCCTTTTGCATGATAATATCCTTGCCTTTCCGTGCCCTATTTTGAGGGCGTAAATTTTTAATAATTTATGCCGAACTCAAGCCCGTATATACCAGTGATTGTTGCGGGCTTTATTATAGAAGTGTTGCCCTACGCCCGAAGGAGCAGGGCAACGCAGATTGGTTATCGTTTTTTTACACGCGGGAGTTATTGTGCTGCAGCGGCCTTTTCAGACTTCCAGTTGTCCTTTACAACGGTTACAACGTCGTCCCAGGTCTTAGAACCCTGTGCATACTCAAGCAGCGCCGCGCCAAAGGCGTCTTTAAAGGCCTGGCTCGGGAATGCGGCAAAGGTCCACGCTACAGAGGTCACGCCGTCCTTTTCCATCCACGCAAGCACCTCTTTGGCAAGCGGGTCGGCAGGCTTTTCGTTCTCCTCGAAGGTATCAAACGGAGCGATAAAGCCGAGCTTGTTGGTAACAAAATCCTTGCCCTTCGCGCTGGAGAACAGCCAGTTGAGGAAATCGATGGATGCCTTCTGTTTGTCGGCGGAAACCTTACTGTTTACGGCAAAGTAATTCTCGGTGCCCACGCACAGGCCCTGCTTTTCCTCGCCTGCCACGCCCGTGTAGATGGGCATGAACTTGATGTCCTCAGCCTTAACGGTGTTGCCGGGCACGCCGCTGATCTGCGACCACGCCCAGTTACCGTTCTGAACCATCGCCACATTGCCAAGGGCAAACTCGGCCATCGAGTCGTCTACCGACTTGCTGCCGAGCAGGCCCGGGGCAGTGATGGAGTTCTGGAGGTACAGATCAAAGATATTGTGGAAGTTATCAGCATACTTAAAGGCGATCTCCTTTGCGTCGAGGCCCGCAAGTATGGTGTTGTCGAACGCGGTGTTCTCCTTAAACTCATAGTACAGTGGCAGGTTGGCAAGGTGGGTTTGCCATCTCCAGTCCTCACCGGTGGTCAGGGAGGTGGAAGCGAACACGCCCTCGATGCCAAGCTCCGCCTTCTTCGCCGTCATATCCTCCACAACCGCCTTAAGGGTCGCAAAGTTGTTGATCTCGGCGGCGGAGCCGATGGAAACGGCCTTATCGGCAAGTCCGAAGTATTTGCTCATAATGGCGTTATTGTAGATGATGCCATAGCCCTCTACCACATAAGGGATGCCATACACGCCGTCGCCGCTGGTAACCGCAAGGCTCTTATCGGTCAGGTGGGAGTACAGCTCGGTATCCTTAAGGTCAAGGCAGTAATCTTTCCAGCTCTGGTAGCCTACCGGCCCATTGATCTGGAAGATGGTCGGTGCGTCGGCTTTTGCAATCTCGCTCTTGAGCGTTTGCTCGTAGGTACCGCTTGCGGCAGTCACCACGTTAACCTTGACGCCGGTCTCCGCCTCGTAGGCAGCGGCAATCTCGTCGTAAACGGCGGCAATCTCCGGTTTAAAGTTTAAGAAATAAATCTCCTTCGCGCCCTCAGCGGGTGTTGCGGATTCAGGCGCGGCGCTGCTCACTGCCGCAGATGGTTCTGCCGGGGTCTGCGCGCACGCGGCGAAGGACATCAGTACCATCAGGGAAGCGAGAGCCAGTGCCAAAACTTTGCTTGCTTTTCTCATAGTAATCCTCCTGTTATCATTTAATATATTATAAGGTCTTTGGGACCATTGCCCACAAAATAAAATACTACACCCGCCGTACCGATTCGCCCGCTACAAGCTCCGCGTCCAGCAGTAAATGGCGCGAGGGCTCCGACGCCGCGATAGCGCGCAGCAGCATCTTTGCGCTGGAGGATGCGATCTTCTCGCAGGGCTGCCTTAAGGTAGTCAGGCGCGGACAGTAGTAATCGGCGAAATCAATACCGTCGAATCCGATTACCGAGATATCCTCAGGTACCCGCAGGCCGCAGTCGCGGATGGCCCGAATTGTGCCGATCGCCATCATATCAGACATGGCAAAGATAGCGGTCAGGCCGGGATTTCGGGTTATCAGCTCCTTGGTGGCGGCATAGGCCGAAGACATCGAAAAGGGCGCCGGTGCAAAGCTGTTTTCGCCGAAGGAAAGCCCATGTTCCTCAAAGCTCTTTTTGCAGCCGTCAAGACGTAGGCCGCCGGTGTAGGAGATATTATAGTCGCCGCCCACCACGCCGATGGCGGTGTGGCCGTTTGCAAACAGATAATCCACCGCCTGTTTCGCGCATTTTTCATCGTCTATGCTGACGCTTGAGAGATTCTCAAAGGGCAGCGACCGGGCGCTGGTGGTGCTGAGCACGCAGGGGATTTTGATATTTTCAAACCGTTTTTGGAACGAGTCCATATTGCCGCCCAAAAATACGATGCCCGGCGGCTTAAGCTCCCGGCAAAGCTGTTCGGCGGCACGCACCTCGTTTTCCGACTCCTCGATGTAATGTACTGCCACGCCGAATCCCGCTTTGCTCACGCCCACCTGCATATGCTCGATGATAGAGGCAAAAAAGAGGTTGAAGCTACCTTTGACCAAGATTACGATACTGTTGCTCTCCTGCTGCTTTAGCTGGCGGGCATTGGCATTGGGAACAAACCGGTGCTCTTTGACGACCTCTTGAATCTTTGCCTTGGTTTCCTCACTGACGTCAGGATGATTGTTGAGCGCGCGGGAGACAGTGCTTATTCCGAAGCCCGAAAGCCGTGCGATATCCTTTATGGTCAAGGTCGGGACACCATCCTTTACGTAAAATACAAGACCCTTTGCTGCCTACGGATTATTGAGGTTTTTGCATCTTTTACATAGTAGCTGTACAAATCTAAGCTGCTTTGTCGTTTTATAAATAACGTTACCGGAAACGTTTCCAATAGCATGGTTGAATTATAGCACACTTGCACAAGTATCGCAATGGGTTTTTCATAAAAACGTCATTGTAATTGATTTTATTTTATATATTTTGTATATTATTAATAAAATCCACCTACTGACATTTCATAATCTTTGCATGAACTTCTTAACTTTTCCTTCTGATTAAGCACGCAACAATAGCATAACAAAACCAAAGAGGGGTACCTTCGTGTAAGCGAAGGTACCCCTCTTTGTCAGTCTTATAGGACAATTTATAGCAGTTTTTGATCGTAGTATTTCTAAGAAAGGTTCAAGATTTTACGGGTACATATCATTACGGGTAGTTGTTTTACGGGTACATGAATATTCGGGTACGGGTACATATAATAAAAACGAAACAGGATTATACCTCAGCGGTATGTACGGGTTACCGGGCAGCCATCTGATAGAGGGGCTGCTCGTAGGAGTGATACAAGGCGCGAAACTCGGTCGGTGTACAGTTCTTAATCAGCTTAAACATCCGGATAAAAGCCGACAGATTGCTGAAACCGGATTGTATCGCGACCTCGGTAACGGATAACTCGGGGGTTATGAGCAGCTGTTCGGCGTACATGATACGCCTTCTGTTTAAGTATTTGTAGAACGAAACACCCGCAAACTGTTTAAACAGGCGCGTAAAATAGAATTTGCTGAAGCCCGCCAGCGCTGCGACGTCCTCGAGCGTGAGGCTTTCGTCGAAATGCTGGTTGATGTAATCGCAGACCACGAGGAATTTCTCAATGTTCTCCTGCTGGTTACTGTTCTTGGTGCTCGGGTCTTTTGCGGGCTCGGTAAACTGCCTGCCTATCAGTACAATCATCCGTATTAAATAGGAATAGATCAGCGCTTCCTTTAAGGTGGAGGAACTGAAGTACTCGTTGAGTATCGAGTGCATAATCTCTGTAATATCTTCGTGAATGTCCGGGGCGTTTTGGGACGTGATGCAGACTGCGGGGGTCAAAAATGCCATGATTAAGTCAAACTCTTTTAATTGGCTTAAAATCGAAAAATCCACCTGCAGGATCATCCTGCGCCCGGGGCCGGGAGGGGAAAGCCGGTGAAGTGTGCCGGGAGCAATGAGCAGCACATCTCCAACCTCCATTTTAAATGAGATACCGCCGCATACCGCGCTGTAGTTCCCCTCTAAAGGCATGATAATCTCTATGGGAGAATGCCAGTGATTGGGATAGTCCTCAAATTCGTCGTTGTTATACAACATAATAGAGGAGCCATCCGAGAAATCGACGGTTTCCTTGATGCCGTTCAAGGTCTTGATCATTAATTTACCTCCTTCTTCGAACAACCTTTTATGATTCGTGCGATTTTGTTGCAATTATTGCTCTCGAACAAAAACAGTATATCATAAAACCTGTAAAAATCAATGAGTTTGAAGCTAATATTAACTATTTAGTTCAAACACAATAAAGAAATAATATTCAAAATAACATAAACTTTTTAACATGATTGTATCGTCTTTTTGAGAATCCTGATTAAACAGAGCAACTTTTTAAATTTAAATGGCAACTATTGAAAAGAAAGTATCTGTGCAGATTGCTATAATAATGGCATAGCGGAAGCAATCAATTTATCAAATTCATCGAAGACTCTCTGAAGTGAGCAGGTAAAAAAAGCCTGACAAGAATTTTGACTCATTTCAAAATGACAATTATTTAAATAACATATTTGTGTTTTTATGAACTTGGTTTGATGTCACTTTGCACAGGTGGGTGTCTGTTGCTCCGGCTGAGGGTAACGGTTGCAATTTTGCCGAAAACGATTACGTAAACTCCTCTACTGCGGGCAAGAAGGTTCAAACCTGCTTAGCAGCTGAGCAAAGATCACCAAATCTTTGCTGTAACGAAGGAAAGTAATGAATTGTTGTTGCATGTTGAGCCTGACGGATACAATTTTCTGCATCAAGAAGTCACGCATTATAGGTGATTTCTTGTCTCGGTTGCAGAAGATTGTTCCGAAGGGTTTAGGGTGTCTTCAACCTTCATTTTACTTTAAAATGCGCACAATTACAAAGGAGGAATGAAATAATGAAACGTATTCTCGCTCTTTCCCTTGCGTGCATGCTCGTTGTTGCTCTGGTGCTCACCAGCTGTGCTTCAACCGCACCGGCAGCACCGGCATCCAGTGCCGCTCCTGAGGCGTCCGGCGAAGCGCCCGCTGCCAGTGAAGCACCGGCAGTTACCAACGATCCTAATGTGACGTCGATCAACCTTTGGAGCTTCACCAAAGAAGTACCTGACATGCTTACCAAGTACAAGGAACTCCATCCCGAGTTCCCGTACGAGATCAAGACAACCATTATCGCTACCACAGACGGCGCTTATCAGCCTGCTCTTGATGCGGCACTCGCAGCCGGTGGCGCGGAAGCACCCGACATCTACTGTGCTGAGGCAGCGTTCGTACTCAAGTACACCCAGGGTGACGCCTCTCAGTATGCCGCTTCCTATAAGGATCTCGGCATCGATGTAGACACCCTCGTACCAGCGGCTGAGATCGCTCCGTACACCGTTGATATCGGTACAAGACCAGACGGTGCGCTCGTTGGCCTTGGCTATCAGGCGACCGGCGGTGCATTCATCTATCGTCGTTCCATCGCCAAAGACGTTTGGGGCACCGATGACCCCGCTACCATCAAAGATAAGGTTGGCCCCGGATGGGATAAGTACTTCGCAGCTGCTGATGAGCTGAAAGCCAAGGGTTACGGTATTGTATCCGGCGACGGCGACATCTGGCACGCAATCGAGAACAGCTCCCCCACACAGTGGGTAGTTGACGGTAAGCTCAATATCGACCCGAAGCGCGAAGCTTTCTTAGACCAATCCAAGCTGCTCACCGATAAGGGCTACAGCAACGTTACCCAGGACTGGCAGGATGCTTGGTTTGCAGACATGAAGGACGCCGGCCCGAAAAAGATCTTCGGTTTCTTCGGTCCCGCATGGCTGATTAACTATACGCTTGCCCCCAACTGCGGCGGCACCAAGGCCGGCGAAGGCACCTATGGCGACTGGGCAGTATGCGAGTCTCCTGTAGGCTTCTTCTGGGGCGGCACATGGGTACTGGGCAACAAGGACAGCAAGGTTAAGGCTGCTGTTGGTGATATCATTAAGTGGATCACCCTCGACACCTCCGATACCGGTCTCCAGTACTTCTGGGCGAACGGCACCCTGGCGGGCCCCGGCGGCACCAAGGATACCGTTGCTTCCGGTGTTGTAATGGCAAAGTCTGACGGTAAGCAGGACATCTTAGGCGGCCAGAACATGTTCGACGCATTCGTTCCCGCAAACAAGGCTGCTACCGGTAAGAATTTGACCCAGTACGATGAAGTTATCAACATCGCTTGGCGCGATCAGGTTCGTCTGTATGCTAACGGTGAGAAGTCCCGCGAAGACGCTATTAAGGACTTCAAAGCGAAGGTAGCAGAGAGTCTCGACATCGTTGTAGAATAATTTTAGCCTTTTAAAAGGGGCGGACGCCTTTCCGTCCGCCCCACTTTTATATTTAAAAACTAAAGCACTTTACCGGAGGTGAACGCTTATGCGCCGCAAGGGCGTTAATTATGCGAAATACGGCTACATATTTTCCATTCCTTTTGTACTGGCGTTCTTAGTGTTCTCGTTGTACCCCATCTTTTACACAGCTGTTATCGGTTTTACCGACCTTAAAGGCTTGGGTAAAACAGATTTTAACTTTTTAGCGAATCCTTTTCAAAATTTTATAACAGTGTTTAAGACCCCGGCATTCCAAGAATCGATCGGCAATACCTTGCAGATATGGATAGTTAACTTCATTCCGCAGATGCTTTTAGCGCTTCTGCTCACCGCATGGTTTACCAATACCCGTCTCAAAGTGAGGGGGCAGGGTGCGTTTAAGGTTCTCATCTATATGCCGAATATTATCACAGCGGCGACGATAGCGATACTTTTCAATGCGCTGTTCGGGTACCCGATGGGGCCGGTTAATGATATTTTAATGACCTTGGGCCTAACAAAAGAACCGATCTATTTCCTCATCCAGAAGATGACGGCCAGAAATATCGTGTCGTTTATCCAGTTCTGGATGTGGTACGGGAATACGATGATTGTGCTTATTGCGGGCGTATTGGGTATAAACCCCACTCTTTATGAGGCGGCGGAGATTGACGGCGCGTCCAGTGTACAAACGTTCTTTAAAGTAACGATTCCGAACCTTAGGACGATACTGCTCTATTCGCTGGTTACCAATATGATCGGCGGTTTGCAGATGTTCGATATTCCAAAGCTCTTCATCCTCGGCGGCCAAGGCGGCCCGGATAACGCTACGCTTACCACAAGCGTGTTCATCTACAATCAGGCGTTTATGGGAAGCTATATGTATAACCGTGCGTCGGCTGCCAGTTTGATGATGTTCGTTATCATTATGATTTTCTCGGGGCTTCTCTTCTTTATCCTGCGCGATAAAGATACTATCAAGCTTGAAAAAGAACAGAAGGCGCTTAGAAAAGCCGAGAAGGCGGCAGCAAAGGGGGCGGCATTATGAAACAGAAAAGCATGTCTCGAAATGTGACGAAAACCGTTATCTATATTGTGTGTATCTTTCTGTCGCTTTTGAGCATACTCCCCTTTTGGATTATGTTTATGAATGCCACGCGCTCAACAGTTGAGATCCAACAGCATGCGGTTTCCATACTGCCCTCGGCCTATTTGTTAAATAATATCAAAATCCTGCTGGGCAAGAGCTTTAACCCGATGGTTGGGTTTTTAAACTCGATGATTATCTCCGCAGGCGCGACGGCTTGTGCGGTATATTTCTCGTCGCTTACCGCATACGGCTTAACAGCGTACAGCTGGAAGCTGCGTAAGCCGTTCTTCACCTTTATCATGTGCATCCTGATGCTTCCCGCACAGATGTCGACGATTGGTTTTTATCAGTTTATGTACAGAATCCATTGGACAAACAATTTTCTGCCGCTGATACTGCCTTCGATCGCAGCCCCCGCAATGGTGTTCTTTATGCGGCAATACCTTATCGGAACGCTGTCCATCGATATTGTAAATTCGGCGCGGATAGACGGTGCCGGTGAGTTTTACACCTTTAACAGAATTATCTTGCCGATCATGAAACCGGCTATCGCTACACAGGCGATTTTTACCTTCGTAGCAAGTTGGAATGACCTGTTTAAGCCGTTGGTTTTGCTTACCGACAAAGAAAAATACACAATGCCGATTATGGTAAGCCTGTTGCGCGGCGATATCTATAAGACAGAGTTCGGCTCGATTTATTTAGGGCTGTCGCTGACCGTATTACCGCTGTTTGTTGTGTATTTCCTGCTGTCGAAGTATATCATAGGTGGCGTTGCGCTGGGCGGCGTAAAGGAATAACCAGATTCAGATTATTCTTACCTCCTCCCCTCGGGCTTGTGCAGTATCCAAGGTATGGGTTTGCGCACAAGCGGTAACGTACCTATATTTGTATCCGGCAAGGTGAATTCCCCTTTCATGCAAAACGGCGCCATAGCGGTAAAGCCCGAGATGGAGCCGTTTCGCAGGGGACAGGGGGCACAAGCGGTTTGCATAATCGTTACCGGTAATCACGCAATAAGGACGGCCGGCTTTGACCGTCCTGTTTCTTAGACCCTAAACTACGAAAATTTCGTAATTCTTAAAGTAACGGGTACCATTTTAAGGTTATATACCGCTATTCTGAGTATACACAAAAGGGATCGGTAGCCGCATCAAAACGGCGGTTGGCCTCTTGAAATGGTTTTTAACATTTTTAGTGAGCATGGAGTTATTTAAATAGTATTTTGCGGCTTAAGTATGAAGACTATTAATAGTTCCTTGACAGCTGCTGTTGTATCTGCTTATCTGTCTCAAAGCCTATTCCCGAAAAACCTATGGAAAGAAAAAGAGAGTGAAACAAAAAATGAAGCAAAATTTTAGTGAACGGGCGAAGGCGCTTGTAGCACAGATGACATTGGAAGAAGCAGCCTCGCAGCTTCGGTACGACGCGCCTTCGGTGAAAAGGCTGGGCATTCCCTCCTATAACTGGTGGAACGAGGCGCTGCATGGCGTTGCAAGGGCTGGGACAGCGACGATATTTCCGCAGGCAATCGGGTTGGCGGCGATGTTTGACCCTGAGTTTTTACAAGAAATCGCCGATGTAATCGCAACCGAGGTACGTGCGCGCTATAACATGCAGTCTGCGCTCGAAGACCGTGATATCTACAAAGGGCTTACCGTCTGGACACCAAACATAAACATCTTCCGTGACCCTCGCTGGGGGCGTGGGCATGAAACCTACGGCGAAGACCCCTTCTTAACATCGCGCCTTGGGGTGGCGTTTATCCGAGGCCTGCAAGGCAGCGGCCAATACCTTAAAACGGCGGCCTGCGCCAAGCACTTTGCGGTGCATTCGGGGCCGGAGGCGACCCGCCATAGCTTTGACGCGAAGGCGTCACTCAAGGACATGGAGGAGACCTATCTGCCCGCGTTTGAGGCAGCCGTGAAAGAGGCGAAGGTAGAGACCGTTATGGGCGCTTACAACCGTGTGAACGGTGAGCCTTGCTGCGGCAGTAAAACCCTGCTGCGAGATATCCTGCGCGGGAAATGGAGCTTTGAGGGGCATGTTGTTTCCGACTGCTGGGCCATCAGAGATTTCCACGAAAATCACCGGGTGACCGATACCATTGAGGAATCGGCTGCGCTCGCAATCAACAATGGCTGTGACCTTAACTGTGGCAACACGTATATATACATGCTTATGGCTCACGAAAAGGGCCTTGTAAGCGAGGAGACCATCCGGGCGGCGGCAACCCGGCTGTTTACCACCCGTATGCGCCTTGGAATGTTTGACAGCGACTGCGAATACAATGGAATTTCATATGCGCAAAACGATACAGAGGAACACCGCGCCTTAGCGCTGGAGACGGCAAGGCGTTCCGCGGTTCTGCTGAAGAACAACGGTATCCTGCCGCTTGACCGTTCCAAGCTTTCGAACATTGCCGTGATCGGCCCGACGGCGAACTCCAGAACCGTACTGGAGGGGAACTATTGTGGCACCGCATCGGAGTATATAACCAATCTTGAGGGTATCAGCGAGGCGGCAGGCAAGGATATCCGCATCTTCTATTCGGTAGGCTGCCACCTGTTCAAAGACCGTGTGGAGCCGCTCGCACAGCCCAACGATCGCATCAGCGAGGCAAAGGGCTGCGCAGCTCAAAGCGATGTAATCATCCTCTGTTTGGGTTTAGACGCAACCATTGAAGGGGAGCAGGGCGATACGGGCAACAGCTACGCCTCGGGCGATAAGCCGAACCTTTTCTTGCCCGAGCCGCAGCGTTTGCTGCTGGATACGATGCTTTCTACCGGCAAGCCGGTTGTGCTGGTGCTTAACAGCGGCAGCGCGCTGGATATCGGCGACGCGGCAGACCGCTGTGCCGCTGTGCTGGAGTGCTGGTACAGCGGCGCGCAGGGTGGGCGTGCGTTAGGCGAGCTGCTGTTCGGCGATGCAAACCCCTCCGGAAAGCTCCCCGTCACCTTCTACCACGACGGCACCCTGCCGGACTATGACGATTACAGCATGCACGGCCGTACCTACCGCTATCTAAACGAAGCACCGCTTTATCCGTTTGGGTATGGTCTATCCTATACTTCCTTTAAGTATACCGGGTTAAAGGTGGGTACCTTTACCGCGGGCAGCCCGGTGTGCGGAGAGATTACCGTAACCAACGAGGGCGACCGCGATGGTGCGGAGATTATGCAGTTCTACCTTCAAAACCATGTTTGTAAAAACGCCGGGGATGAGCGCAACGCATCGGTGCGTGACCGAATCGGCGAGCAGCCCAACCACGCGTTGTGCGGCGTAAAGAGGCTGTTCCTGAAAGCGGGAGAGAGCAGCACCGTCCGCTTTGAGATTCCCGAAAGTAGTTTTCAAACCGTACTCGAAGACGGTACGAGAACGACGCTGTTTGGGCAGTATACCCTCTATGCGGGGGGCAGCCAGCCCGATATCCGCAGTGTGGAGCTTACCGGCAAGCGCCCCGTCTGCGCCGACATTCATGTTGAGTAAACCCGCGCCATAGCGTACGGGCAGTGTAGACCCCATCAAACCGCACCTCAGCGAGGCTTCATGTGCTTTGTCCTCTGCGGCAGGAATGCCCACGGATGTACAAAGCCCGGAAGCCTCGTTTCCATTTACATGGGCCGTGTATCGCGTAATGGTATCTGGTAAGATGTGTTGTATCGCTTTTTATTTTGAGGTATTATAGAAGAAACAGGTTATGAAAAAGGGGGGAGTTTTATGAAAGTAGGTATCCTCGGCTGCGGCGATATTTCCGAGATCTACATCAAGAATCTCATCACCCGTTTTCCGGAGGTGACGGTAACCGAATGTGCCAGCCGCACCTATGCCGGCGCGGTTAAAACCGCGGAGAAATGGGGTATTCGCGCGGTGGAGGCAGAAGAGCTATTGAATTCATCCCAAGTGGATTGCGTCCTGCTTCTAACCCCGCCAAGCACACACTTTACGCTAGGGATGGAAATACTCAAGCACGGCAAGCACCTGTACACCGAAAAGCCGCTTGCGGGTAACTGTGCGGAGGGGAAGGCGCTGCTTGCAGAGGCTGAGAAGGCGGGGCTTCGGGTGGGCTGCGCGCCCGATACCTTTTTCGGCGCCGGACTGCAAACGGTTTTTGAGGCAGTGCATGCGGGCCGCATCGGCAAACCCATTGCGGCAACGGCCTATGTGATGCGCGCGGGCAACGAGCGCTGGCACCCTAACCCGGACTTCTTTTACCAGCAGGGCGGCGGGCCGGTGATGGACATGGGGCCGTATAGCCTTACGGCGCTTGTTCATCTCTTCGGCGATGTAACTGCCGTAAGCGCAATGGGCAGAAGAAGCGGTGAGTACCGCGTCATCCCTCAGGGGAACCGCGCGGGGCAAAAGATTGCCATAGAGGTCGACACCCTTGTGATGGCGACGCTGCGCTTTGCGTGCGGCGCTTTGGCCAGTGTCATCTACTCCTTTGATACCGCCCCGTCCACCCTCCCACACCTTGAGCTGTACGGGGAGACCGGAACCATCCTTGCGCCGGACCCGAACACCTTCGGCGGCCCTGTTCTATACGCCGGTACGGCGGAGAACACCTTTCGCGAGATACCCCTCGTAAACGCCTTTAGCGAGAATATGCGGGGTATCGGCGTAGCCGACATGGCAGCCGCCATCCTGTCGGGCGAGCCGCACAAGGCCAGCGGAAAGCTTGCGTATCATGTGCTGGAGATCATGCAGGGTATCCTGCACGCCGCGAATACCCACACCGAAGTAAGAATAGAATCTCAATCCGGCCTCACCGGATGCTTTATTCAATAGACTAGAATCGGAGGGAATTTCATGCTACATCCTTGTTTCCCGGAAGGAAAAACAAAAGCCATCACCTTAAGCTACGACGACGGTCAGGTGTATGACCGGCGACTGGTGGGGATACTTAACGAGCATCACCTTAAAGCGACCTTTCATCTTAATTCCGGCAGGCTGGGCGTTATAACCGACAAAGAGGAGTTTGTAAAGCCGGATGAAGTAGCGCAGCTGTACGCCGGTCACGAGGTGGCCTGCCACGGTGTGCAGCACCTCTATTTTAATCATCTCAATCAGGCGCAGCTCGCCGCCGAGGTATGGGAGGACCGCCGCGCGATCGAGCGGCTGGTGGGTTCCCCCGTCTGCGGTATGTCCTACCCCTATGGCATCTATTCCGATCAGGCAGTCAATACCTTGCAGTCTCTCGGCATAGAGTATTCAAGAACGGTAGAGTCCACAGGCGATTTTAAGCTCCCCACGGACTTTTTGCGCTGGCACCCCTCCTGCCACCACAACAAGGCGTTGGAACTGGCGGATAAGTTTTTAAACCGCCCCGCCTATGCGGAGCTTTCACTCTTTTATATCTGGGGCCATAGCTTTGAGTTTGAGCGGCAGGGCACTTGGGAGTTGATCGAGCAGCTTTGCGAGAAGCTTGGGGGCAGAGCGGATGTATGGTACGCCACCAACATGGAGATCAAGCGGTATATCTGTGCGCTGCGAAGTGCGGTAACAGACGCCGACGGGCGTATGATACAGAATCTTTCCCATCTGACATTGTATTATCGAAACGACAGCGGCCTGATTGCCGTACAGCCGGGGGAAACGGTTCTCCTAGCATAGTAACTATAAGAAAATCGCCCCTTACGATGATAAGGGACGATTTTTTTGTATATGTACATTCTTGATTCAGCTGTGGGTCTAATTATGGGCAGATTATCTTATAGAGCTTCGCAATCAGCTCTTTGGCATCGATGGGCTTACCGATATGTGCGTCCATACCGGTGGACATAGCCTTTTCGATATCCTCTTTGAACACGTTGGCCGTCATGGCGATGATGGGCGTTTTTGCGGCGTCCGGCTTGGCACAGGCGCGTATCCTGCGGGTGGCCTCCAGCCCGTCCATCACCGGCATCTGGATATCCATCAGTACCGCGTCGAAGACCTCATCCTGTTCGCATACAAGGTCCACCGCCTGCTGGCCGTCTGAAGCGGGTACCATCACTACACCGGTTTTGGCGAGCATCTCTCGGATAATCAGCTGGTTTACGAGGATATCCTCCGCCACCAGTATCCGCTTGCCCAAGAAGATGTCCTGCGTTTCGATATCCGAAGGGGCGGTTCTAGTCATCGGCCCGTTTGTAATCTGGTAGAGCGTATTTAACAGCTTGGAGGGGAAGATGGGCTTGCTCATAAACAGCGAAACGCCCGCATCCCGCGCCTGACTCTCGATGTCGTTCCATTCATACATCGAGAACATGATCACGATGGTGTTTTCACCGCTGATCTCCTTGATAAGACGCGCGGTTTCTATCCCGTTCATCCCCGGCATCCGCAAGTCCACAAACACCACGTGGAAGGGCTCTCCCTCGTCTACCGCCTGCCGTACCTTGGCGACGGCCTGTTCGCCCGATTGCACCGCCTCTACGGCGACCTTGAACTGATGCAGCAGCGACTCCATATAGGTACAGGTCTCCTGTTCGTCATCCACCACCAGAACCTTCAGGTTTTCAAAATAGATGTCAACAGAAGCGGGCTTTGTCTCGGTAATATGAAAGGGAAGGGTAAAGAAAAAGGTACTTCCCGCGCCCGCCTTGCTCTCTACACCAATCTCGCCGCCCATGAGCTCGACAATCTCTTTGGATATGGCAAGCCCGAGCCCCGTTCCTTCGTAGATGCGGGTGGAGGTACTGTCCGCCTGTTCAAAGGGGCTGAAGATGCGCTTGAGCGCCTGCTCCTCGATGCCGATGCCGTTGTCGGCGACCGAGAAGCGAACCAGCACCTGATTCTCAAGCGTGCGTATCTGCTGGGCGCGCACGGTGATCGTCCCTTCCTCGTGGGTGAACTTCACCGCGTTGGTAAGCAGGTTCATCAGCACCTGTTTCACCCGCACCGGGTCGCTTTGTACATAGCGCGGCAGCTCGCTGTCGATATACAGGTTGAGGGTCTGCCGCTTTTCGTCGGCGCGCGGCAGCACGATGCCGACAATCTCCTCAATCGACGTAATCAGGTCGCAGTCTACGCTGCTGATAGACATCTTGCCCGCCTCGATGCGTGAGAGATCGAGGATGTCGTTGATGATGCTGAGCAGATGCCTAGAGGAGGTGCTCACCTGATCTAGATATTCCTTAATCCTGCCAAGGTCGTCCGATTCCGACGCAATGTGGGTTAGCCCAATAATCGAATTGAGCGGGGTGCGAATCTCGTGGCTCATGTGAGAAAGAAACTCGCTTTTTGCGCGGTTTGCCGCGTTTGCGTCGTGCTTGGCCCTTACAAGCTCTGTCTCCTGCTGCTTCTGCTCGGTGATGTCCTCTACCACGCCGAGAATGGCATAGGGCTCCTGCGCGGAGGTATATAACACAACCTTGTTGATGTTGAACATGCGCCTTTCGCCCGTGCCCGTGATGAGCATCTGCTGGATGTGTATCTTAGGAATACCACACTCGACCATCTCACGGTCCTGTTGGGTATAAAAAACGGCGTCCTCCGGCGACATAAATGCGCGGTTGGTCTGGCCAAGCAGCTCATCAACCGTTGTGCGCAGGCTTTCGGCCATCAGCTTGTTGCAGCCGATATACCGCCCGTCAAGCCCCTTCCAGTAGATGCCCACAGGCGCGTTTTCAACCACCTGTTGAAACAGCTGGTGGGAACGGAATAGCTCCTGCTCATCCTCCAGATGCTTCTGCATCGCCTGCTCCAGCGCCGCGGTGCGCTGTGCCACCAGCTCATCAAGATGGTCCTGATGCAATTTAAGGCGTGCCACCAGCCCGTGCACCAGCAGCACCACCAGCGCGGCGGTGACAAGTACAAAGAAATACCCTTTATAGGATTCCAGCAGCCGGTAGGTGTCTATATTACCGGTGATTGCGGCGGCAAGCCGGTCGGAGAAGGTAATCCACAGCAAGCCGAGGATAAGATAGGTAAGCGCGATCTTGAGCGCCTCCCACATCGGCCGAAGCGGCTTGCTGTTCGGTGCCGGAATCGTTTTTGCCGCGGAGTTTTTCATACGGAAGCCCTCCTTGTCCTGTCACAACCTATCCACTATCGTCTGTGTAAACCGATACTCTGCATTAAGATTTTGTGTCAGTTCCATCGCCTGTGCGGGGATGGTGTCCGAATCTCTAAGCGCACTGTAGAGGGTCGCCGCGAGCTTTGAAAGGGAGGTCAGGCCGAGGTTTGCCGCGGTACCCTTTAGGCTGTGCGCCTCTTGCCGCGCACCCTCTTTATCGTTGTTTTCAAGCGCGTATATGAGCTTTGCCATACCGTCGTCGTTAAAAAAGAGATGCAACAGTTCTGTGTAGAGGTCTGCGTTGCCCGAAACCCGCCGGATTCCGTCCTCGTAATTCACTCCAGACAGCCCCTCAAAGGCGTCGGCAAGCTTCTTGAGCGATTGCGGCTTTATATCCACGTTTACACCTTCTTTTTGTCCGTTGTTAAGTAGGGCGTCGGTTTATAACGTAAACGATTAATCATAGTTTGCGGCGGATATCCTTTTAAACGTATCGGCCAGCTGCTCAAAAGCATCCAAGAGGGTTGGGTCAAACTGGGTGCCTTTGCCCTCGAGCATGATGGCAACCGCTTGGCCGTGTGAAAAAGCCGGCTTGTAAACGCGCCTGCTCACCAGCGCGTCGTATACGTCCGCAACCGAAACGATCCTCGCCGCGATGGGAATCTCCTCGCCCCGAAGCGCGTCGGGATAGCCGGTACCGTCCCACCGTTCGTGATGATGCCTGCAGATCTGGCGTGAATAATGGATATACTCCTCGTCGTCGGTGTTGTTTAACGAATCGATAAAATCGCTGCCGATGGTGGTGTGGGTTTTCATCACCTCAAACTCCGCCTCCGTCAGCTTACCGGGCTTTGTAAGGATATGGTCGGGGATGCTCACCTTCCCGATATCGTGCAGCGACGACGCCCGGGCGATAAGCGAGGCGTTGGAAGAATCCAGTTCCTGCGTATACATGCGGTGCTCCAGCAAAAAGTCGAGCTGTGCCTCACAATAAAGACGAAGCCTTTTAACGTGCATGCCGGACTCCAGATTACGGTACTCGATAATGGAGGTCACGGCATCGAACACCGATTCGCGCATCTTCAGAATCTTTTTGGCCCGCTGGTCCACCAGCTCCTGCAGCCTATCCTGATACTGTTTCAATTCTACATGGTTGTGTACGCGGCATCTGACAATCTCCGCGTTAAAGGGGCGGGTGATGTAATCGATTGCACCCTCTTTCAGACCACGGCTTTCGTCGTCCTCCGAGTCCAGCGAGCTGATGAGGATCACAGGGATATGTTGTGTCGCACGGTTACTTTTAAGTACCTTGAGTACCTCATATCCATCGAATTTAGGCATCAGAATGTCCAGCAAGATGATGGAAAGCTCGCTTGCATGTTCATGGGCAAACGCCAACGCGCTTTCACCGTCGCAGGCCTCGTACACCTCATAGCTGTCCTTTAGGATTTCGCATAGGATTTTACGGTTGATTGCTACATCGTCAACAACAAGAATCTTTTCCATTTTGTCAATCACCTTACTTATCGCATCTATTTCATTTCAATCAGCGAACCGACCGCCCCGGTTAATTTCATTAATTATAGTAAAATAAAGTTAAGAAAACAATATATTTGCGTAAATTAGTCGAAATGTGGCAAAAGTATTTCACAGATTTTATATACAGCGTTTTAGCATTCTACCGCTTAACCCATACGGTTTATAGAGGCCACTGCCCGCCGCGTGCGGCAGGTTGACAAGGACGGGAAATTTGTGTTATAGTCTAAAGGCAATAAGGCCATGAAGGCTTTGGGCAACTTCTTTTTAAACACAGCAATGCTTTGGGATGAACCCGGGAAAGACACCGTGTGAAGCGGTACTTTCTCGGGATTTTTGTTTTTGCGTGAAAGGACGGTCATCCATGCATATCCCCGACAATTATCTAAGCCCGTCTACCTGCGCGGCCTTGGGCGCGGCGATGATTCCCGTATGGGTTGTTTCGGTGAAAAAGGTCAAGGAGGAGGTATCCAAGGCTAAGATGCCGCTATTGGGCATCGGCGCCGCCTTTTCATTCTTAATGATGATGTTTAACCTGCCGCTGCCTGGGGGTACGACCGGCCACGCGGTGGGCGGAACACTGCTGGCAATCCTGCTTGGGCCCTACTCGGCGTGCATCTCGGTCACGGTTGCCCTGTTGGTGCAGGCATTGCTTTTCGGGGACGGGGGGATTCTCGCCTTCGGGGCCAACTGCTTTAACATGGCGTTTGTACTCCCGTTTGCGGGCTATTTTGTTTATCGGCTCGTTAAGGCCCTTACTAAATCGGAAAAAGGGGAGTATCTCGGAATAGCGCTCGGTTCCTATCTCGCCATCAATTTAGCAGCTTTGAGTACGGCAATCGAATTTGGCATTCAGCCGTATCTCTTTACTAACGCGGCGGGGCAGGCGCTGTATTGCCCTTATCCGCTGTCGGTGTCCGTTCCGGCGATGCTTATCCCGCACCTTCTTGTAGCCGGTGTGGTGGAGGCGCTGTTTACCGTCTTTATCTTTGCTTTTATCAAACGGGTTTCACCCGGTACCCTCTACGAGGGCGCCAAGCAAAAGAATAAAGCGGTCTACGGCCTGCTCGCGGCGCTTATCCTGCTTACCCCGCTTGGGCTTTTGGCCGCCGGTACGGCATGGGGGGAGTGGGGAGCTGACGAAATCCAGTCGGTGGTGTCGGGCGGTAAACCGCTCGGCTTTGTGCCGGGGGGGATGGCGAACGGCTTTAGCTTTCAGGCGTTGTTTTCAGACTATGCCGTCAGCGGCCTGCCGGACGCCGTAGGGTATATCCTGTCCGCCCTGTTCGGGGTCGCGATCATGATCATCCTGTTCAGAATTATCGGCAGCCTTATCAAGAATAAGACGGATGTAACGCTTCAGCCAATGGATGGCTCAAAATGAGTTAAAGGAAGTTTATAAAATTGGTGCCAGACTGGCTGCTTCAAAACGAAGACTATGCCCCCTTGCCGGACAAGGACGGCTTTATCAACAAAACCATCCTCTCGCTGCTGCGCCTGCTTGCAAGGGTTCGCGCGCAGAGCGGCTATACGGCGCAGCGTTTTGCTGTAAACGCGCTGCTGAAGGTGGCCTGCACCTTCCTGCTCGTTCTGTTACTTTCGCTTTCAAGCAGTTTTACCTTTGTATTTATTGTTGTTACCTATCTGCTGTTGACAGTTAGTATGATGCCGACAAAAGAGATGATAAAGGTTTTACGGGTGAGCGTTCTCATGACCCTTTTCACCTTTCTGGTTTTACTGCCTGCCGCTTTTTACGGCAACGGCTACAGTCTGCTGATGATACCCGCCAAGGTGTTCGCGACCATTCTGGCTGTCAACATCCTCTCCCATACCACCCGATGGGGTGCCGTCATCGGGGCGCTCAAGCGCTTTTTTCTGCCCGACCTGTTTATCTTTGTGCTCGATATCACCATCAAGTACATCGTAATGCTCGGGGAGTTTACCCTTGAGATGCTCTATGCCTTAAAACTGCGGTCGGTTGGCAGAAACACGGGCAAATACACCTCGCTATCCGGCGTAGCGGGCACCTTGTTCATCAAATCGAGGGAGATGGCGGAGGACATGCACGCCGCCATGGAATGCCGGGGGTTTACAGGGGAATACCGAGTCTATACTAAGTTAAAGCTGACGCTTTTCGATTTTCTCTATCTGGCGATAAATACGGGCCTGGTATTTGCCTTTATTTACTTAAGCAGAGGTTAACAATGATTGAACTTGTAAATGTGTTCTATGCCTACGAAGGGGCTTGCGCCTTAAATAATATCAGCCTGAAAATAGCCAAAGGGGAGGCGGTGTCGCTGCTCGGGCCAAACGGCAGCGGCAAGTCGACCCTGCTGAAGCTTTTGAGCGGGATTATCTCGCAGGTTACCGGCAGTTATCGCTTTGACGGGGAGGAGATTACCCAGAAAAAGCTCAAGGACTCAGGCTTTTCCAAGCGGTTTCACCAGCGGATAGGGTTTGTGTTTCAGCACTCCGACACGCAGCTTTTCTGCGCCGACGTGTTTGATGAGGTCGCCTTCGGCCCCCGACAGATGGGGATGGACGAGGCCGCGGTGCAGGCACGGGTAAACGACTGCCTAGACCTGTTAAAAATACAGGACTTTAAACACCGGCAGCCCTATCACCTGAGCGGCGGAGAGAAAAAGAAGGTGGCGATTGCAAGCGTCTTGGCGCTCAACCCGGAGGTGCTCGTACTGGACGAGCCGATGAACGGCCTTGACCCCAGAACGGAGCGGTGGCTGGCGGAGTCTTTGATACAGCTTAACGCCGCGGGCAAGACGCTTATCACCTCCACCCACAACCTAAGGCTGGTGCAGGAGATTTCAACAAGAGCCGTCCTGTTTGACGAGGGGCATTCGATTGCCGCCGACTTAAAGGCCGAGCAGCTCTTGGATGACATCGACCTGCTCAAGCGCGTGAATCTGGTGGATGAGTACTATCACCGCCATGAGGACGGCGGGCATCACCATTTTCATATCCATAACTTCTGATATCAAGCCATCCCCAATAGAAGCGGCGTGTTTCTGACAGATAAGGGTACGCCGCGGTTACCTACCCGTATGAATGGAGGACCAATATGCGACAGGATCAGATACTGGATTTGCTTAATCAGGTGCAAAAGGGCGAGGCGACGCCGCAGGAAGCCCTTTTGAAGTTCAAAATGGAACCCTTTGAGGATTTGGGCTACGCCAAGATCGACCATCACCGTGAGCTCAGGCATGGGATACCAGAGGTAATCTTCGGCGCAGGCAAGACGGCCGAGCAGATAGCAGGCATCGTCTTGGCCATGAAGGAGCGCGGGAACCAAAACATCCTTATTACGCGCCTATCCCCCGAAAAGGCCGAGGAGCTGCAGCGGGAGCTACCGATAGACTACGACCCCGTATCGCGCATCGGTATCTTTGGGCGCAAGAAGGAGGTACATACCTCCGGAGTGATTGTGGTGGCCACCGCCGGCACCAGCGACCTGCCTGTGGCGGAGGAGGCGGCGGTTACCGCCGAAGCGCTGGGCAACCGCGTAGAGCGACTTTATGACGTGGGCGTCGCGGGCCTGCACCGCCTGCTCTCTAAGCTGGATGTGCTTATGAGCGCGCGGGTGGTTGTCGCGGTGGCGGGGATGGAGGGCGCGCTTGCCACCGTCGTGGGCGGGCTGGTATCCGCCCCTGTGATTGCCGTGCCCACCAGCATCGGCTACGGCGCAAACTTTAGCGGCCTTTCCGCCCTGCTTTCGATGCTCAATTCCTGCTCGGGCAATATCAGCGTCGTGAACATCGACAACGGCTTTGGGGCCGGTTATCTGGCAAGCCTGATGAACCATATCGGGGAGGCGAAGTGATGAAGCTTTATCTGGAGTGCAACATGGGCGCAGCGGGCGATATGCTCATGGCGGCGCTGCTCGAACTGCTGCCCGAAAAAGAGCCGTTTCTGCAAAGGATGAACAGCCTCGGCCTCCCCGGTGTGCGGATAGACTGCGTTTCGGCAACAAAATGCGGGATTATGGGTAGCCACATCCATGTGTCGGTGCATGGGGAGGAGGAGCGGGCGGAGGATGTCACACTTGTGGATGAGCCGGAAAGCAGTATCAACCATACGCATCATCATTATGATACCCTTCAAGCGCATGAGCACTCCCACTCCCATGAACAACATGCCCACCCCCATCCTGCCGGGCACCAGACCTATGGGGATGTATGCAGGATGATTGAAACGCTGGAGCTGCCCGAGGCGGTAAAAGAGAACGCGCTCGCGGTTTACAGGCTGATCGGCGAGGCAGAGGCGGCGGTTCACGCCGAGCCCATTGAGCAGATTCACTTTCACGAGGTCGGTACGATGGACGCGGTGGCGGATGTAGTAGGCTGCTGCCTGCTCATACACCTGCTGAATGTTAACGACATCGCCGCCTCGCCCGTGCATGTGGGCTCCGGCTTTGTCCGCTGCGCGCACGGCATCCTGCCCGTACCCGCACCCGCCACGGCGCAGATACTAAAAGGGGTACCCATCTATGGCGGCAAGATTAAGGGCGAGCTGTGCACCCCCACCGGCGCGGCGCTGCTTAGGCATTTCGTCCGGCGTTTCGGCGATATGGAGCCGATGGCGATTGTGAAAATTGGCTACGGCATGGGTACAAAGGACTTCGAAGCAGCCAACTGCGTGCGGGCGTTCCTCGGCGAAGCCGGGCCTCGGCAGGATGAAATCATCGAGATTAGCTGCAACCTCGACGATATGACGCCCGAGGCGATGGGGTATGCGTCCGAGTTGCTGTTTAAAAACGGCGCGCTGGACGTCTTCACAACGCCGATCACCATGAAGAAAAGCCGCCCCGCGACGATGCTCACCTGCCTCTGCAGGCCGGAGGATCAAGACAAAATCTCACGCCTGATGCTTTTACACACGACCACACTGGGGGTACGCTGTAAGCCCTGCCGCAGGAACATACTGAGCTATTCCTTTTATACGGTTCAAACCACTTACGGGCCCATCCGTATAAAAGCCGCTGAGGGCGACGGCATTCTGAAGGAAAAGCCGGAGTATGAGGATGTGAAACAGGCGGCGGAAAAGCACGGCGTACCGTTTGCGCAGGTTTACTGGCAGGCCATGGCTGCCATAAAGTAGACGGATTACTAAAATACAATATCGACCTATCCAAAGATGAAGGAGCAAAACATGGATCACTTACATGAGAAATATGAAGCATTAAAACAGAACCTGAAAAAACTCGGCAGCGTTGCGGTGGCCTTTTCCGGCGGCGTGGATTCCACCTTTCTGCTTAAAACCGCGCAGGACGTCTTAGGCGCAGGGGTAATCGCCGTAACCGCGCGGTCTATGAGCTTCCCCAAGCGGGAGTTAAACGAGGCCTCCGCCTTTGCCGCAAAGCACGAGATAGAGCATCTTGTCGTGGACTCCGAGGAGCTGAGCATTGAGGGCTTTTCTTCTAACCCCACCAACCGCTGCTACCTCTGCAAAACGGAGCTGTTTACAAAGATTAAATGCATTGCCGAAGAGAAAGGCATGCAGTGGGTCGCGGAGGCATCCAATATCGATGATAACGGCGATTACCGTCCGGGGCTTATGGCGGTTGCCGAGCTTGGCATTAAAAGCCCGCTTCGGGAGGTGGGCCTTACCAAAGCGGAGATTCGCCAGCTTTCTAAAGAACTGGGGCTTCCCACATGGAATAAGCAGTCCTTCGCCTGCCTTTCCTCGCGCTTCCCGTACGGGGAAAGCATCACCCCGCAGCGGCTAAGGATGATAGACGAAGCGGAGCAGTTTTTGCTGGACATGGGGTTTTATCAGGTGCGGGTGCGGTATCACGGCAATCTGGCGCGCATTGAAATCGACGAAGCCGGTTTCCGCGCCATCATGGACCCGTCGGTTCGTGAGAAAATCCACGCAAGGTTTAAAGAAATTGGGTTTACCTATGTGTCGTTGGATTTGAAGGGGTATAGAACCGGCAGCATGAATGAGACCTTAAAGCTGTAGATAAGGATTCTCGAAAATCTCAGTAAGCAGCAGGGCACCTGCCACACGTCACGTGGCAGGTGCCCTGTTTGTTGAGGATCACATCAATAGTAATACATAGCCTTTGCACTACACCACCAGCTGCGGTAGTGTTAGAAGTCATGCGCTACAGCATCGCTGCGCCTATCACGCCCGCATCATTGCCGAGAAGCGCATAGACGATCTTGGTTTTGAGGTTCTTCTCCCCAAAGAGAAGATGCTCCTTTACATAGCCCGTTAACGGCTCGGTGAGCTTTTCTTTTTGGGCGCTGATGCCCCCGCCTATGACGATTACCTCGGGCTGCAGGGCGTTAATGGTGTTGATGACCCCGATACCCAGATATTTTATAAATCGGTCAATCACCCTGCAGGCCGCTTGATCGCCGCTGTGGTATGCGTCGTAAACCGTTTTGGCGTCTAATGTGTCGATGTCTCCGTTTACGAGTGAAAGCATCCGTGAATCGGGGACGTTTTGTATCTCCTGCTTCGCGTGGCGTACGATGGCACTGGCTGAGGCGTACAGCTCCAGGCATCCGTTTTGCCCGCAGGGGCACCGCTCGCCATTGGCGTCCACTATCGTGTGGCCGATCTCCGCGCCCGAATTAAAGCGCCCGGTCACAATGCGGTCGTCGATAATAATCCCCGAGCCGACCCCGGTTCCGATCGTGATAGTAACCGAGCTTTGGCTGCCCTTTGCGGCGCCAAAAAGATGCTCACCCAGCGCCGCGGCATTTGCGTCGTTTGTCAGCGCGATGCGGCTGGCGTCAAAGTACTGTTGTAAGCAGCCCTGCGCGTCTACATCCCAAAACCCAAGGTTGCTTGCAAAAACAATTCCGCTGCCGTCCTCGCTGACAAGCCCCGGTATGGCAAGACCGATGCTGCGGATGTCATCCTTTGAGGCGCTTAGTGTCTGTAGGCCCGCTTCAAGGCAGTGCGCGATGTCGGCGAATACCTGCTCGTACCCAAGATCACACCGCGTGGGGATGCCGGTTTTATATACAATCTCCGCCTGTTCGGAGATAAAAGCCACCTTCGTTGTGGTGCCTCCAATGTCAATGCCAATCCTGTAGTACATCACTGCACCTCAATAATAATGTATTTGGGTAGGTCTACAGCTTGTTTACAACGCAAACGCCGCGGCAGATGACCATCTTTATCTCAAAACGGCTATCAAGCGCGACGATATCCGCCTGTTTTCCCACGCAAAGGCTGCCGATTTCGGCGTCCGCGTTCACAGCGGCAGCCGGATTTATCGTTACGGAACGCACTGCCTGCCGTAGCGGTATACCATAGGCAATTAGGTTTTTCAGTTCATCGTGCAGGTTGGTGATTGAGCCTGCGAGGGTGCCGTCCGCGAGGCGCGCAGTGCCGTTTTTAACATACACCTTCTGCCCGCCAAGCTCCGAAACACCGTCCGGTAGGCCGGCGGCGCGCATGGAGTCGCTCACCACGACGGCGCGGTCACCCAGCACCTTAAACGCCGTGCGCAGCACGGCGGGGTGGATATGCTGCCCGTCGCAGATCAGTTCGGCCGTAACCCGTTCGTCGTCCAGTATCGCGCCCACGGCACCGGGTGCCCGGTGGGTGAGGCCGGTCATGGCGTTGAATAGGTGGGTGGCGTGGCGCACGCCGCAGTCAAAAGCGGCCTTCGCCTCGTCGTAATCAGCCTCGGAGTGCGCGAGCGACACGCGGCAGAGCTTGCTTGTAGCCTCTATAAAAGCATGTGCGTCTTCGGTTTCGGGCGCGATATCCACTAGCTTTATCCCGCCGCCACAGGCCTCATAAAGACGCATAAACTGGTCAAGGTCCGGCTTTCTTACATACTCCGCCATCTGTGCGCCCTTTTTATGTACACTGATATACGGCCCTTCCAGGTTTACACCTAAAATCGACGCACCCTCCGGCGGCTCGCTGATGCAGCCCCGCACCGTCCTAACGGCCTTTGTTAGCGCCTCTGGGGCAATCGTCATCGTAGTGGGGCAAAAGGCGGTCACGCCGTGCCGCACCAGATGCGCCGCCATGGCGCTCAAAGCGTCGCGGGTCGCGTCGCAGGCGTCGTGTCCTGCGCAGCCGTGGATATGAATGTCTACAAACCCCGGCAGCAGGATGCAGCCCGAAAGGTTTACCACATCATCATCCGCAATGTCCGGCGCAATCTGCGCAATCCTGTTTCCAGAAGTGGCAAGGTCGGCGCGTATCAGGTTAAAATCGGCATCAAAAAGCTCCGCGTTTTTCAGTATCATGGTCGCTACCTCTCAAATTGTTCGGGATGCTTTGCAACGCACGGCTTGAGCGCGGCGCTGTCGGCCACGACCACGACCTCCGGGTGCAATTGCAGGATGGAGGCGGGTACGGCGGGGGTAATCGGCCCGAACAGCGCACGCTCCAAAATATCCCCTTTATCGGTGCCGCTTGCCACCAGCAGTATCTTCTTTGCGTGCATGATGGCGCGAATGCCTAAGGTAATGGCAAAGCGGGGCACCTCGTCGGCGTTCTTAAAAAAGCGGGCGTTTGCATCGATGGTCTTCTGGGCCAGCGTCACACGGTGCGTCATCTTGCCAAAGCTGGCGTCCGGCTCGTTAAAGCCGATATGCCCGGTGTGCCCAAGCCCGAGCAGCTGCAGGTCAATCCCGCCAAGTGCTGTAATCAGGTTGTCGTAGCGCATGCATTCGGCGGTGTAATCCTCCGCCGTTCCGTCGGGGATATGGATATGCCCATCGGGCAGGTTGATGTGGTCAAAGAAATTGTGCCGCATATAGTAATGGTAACTTTGTTCATTGTCGGGGGAAAGGGCGCAGTATTCGTCAAGGTTTACACTGTAGGCCTCGGAGAAATTTACGTCCCCCTTTCTGTACCATTCGATAAGCTGATGGTAGATACCAAGGGGGGTGGCGCCGGTGGCCAGCCCCAGCACACTGCGCGGGAAGAGTATAATCTGCGCCGAGAGGATGTTGGCTGCCTTTCGGCTCATATCGGCATAATCTGCCGCTTGAATGATCTTCATAACCTATGGTTCCTTTCAACGGGCAAAGCGAGGGGTCCATCAAGCGAACCATGTAGCTTGCAGCGCTGCGTCGTTTAGGAGGTTAACGCTCCCTGCTCGGGGCGGTGTTGCGGTATTCGTTTGGTGAAACCTGCTCGTATTTTTTAAACGTCTTGGAAAAGTGTGTAATGTCGGTGAAACCAAGCAGTTCCGAAATCTCGTGAATCTTGAGCGACGGGTCGGTTAAAAGCTGCTTGGCTCTGTTAATGCGCGTCTGGTTTAAAAGGTCGGAAAAGCTGGTGCCGAGATAGCCGTTTAACAGCTTGCTTAAGTACCACTGGCTGACGAAGATTCTATCCGCCACCTCGGTAAGCGTCAGCTTTTCGGCGTAGTGCTGCTCTATGTACTTGACGGCGCTGCGCACAATAAAGTTGTTCACAACGGCATCCTGCCCTTCCTTTGGTACCTCTGCGGGCAAAGGGGGAGCGGGATGGCTGGCAAGGTTCTCGGTCATGGTAAGCAGTGCTTCTTCCAGCTCGTTCATCTTGGAGGGCTTTAACAAAAAGCGGGTGACGCCGAGGTTAAGCGCACGCTTGGCATACTCAAAATCGCGGTAGCCGGTAAGCACCGTAATCTGCATTCTGGGGAACTCGCCCTTCAGCCCCGCAAGCATGGTAAGCCCGTCGATGCCGGGCATCATGATGTCTACAAACAGGATGTCGGGGTTATGCTCGCGGATAGCCTGCGCACCGCTCTTTGCGTCATAAGCGGTGGCAACCACCTCGCAGCCGAACTGCTTCCAGTCTAGGACATTCTTAAGCCCTTCGACAATCAGTTCCTCGTCGTCAATGAGTATCACCTTATACATAGTCGCACCCTCCGGCATACAAACGCTTTGTATTGTTGGGGAAAGACTGCTGATATTTATTATAGCATCCGTGCGGGCAAAAAAGGTGGTTTTTCGCGGAAGATAAGGGATTTGCGGGGCTTCATCAATGATTATTCCTTGATGGCGCCCGCGGTCATCCCCTTGATGATCGACTTCTGCATAAAGATGTATACAATTAATACAGGGAAGATTACAAGCACCACTGCGGAGGCCATCAGCCCGTAGTTTATTCCCGCTATCGAAACAATCTCGTTTAACAGGCGCGTAATGGTATAGGTGTTTCGGTAACGCAGGAAAAACATCTGTGTAAACAGGTCGTTGTACGACCACAGAAAGGTGAAGATGGCTACCGTCGCAAAGCTTGGCTTGATAATCGGCACTACAATCTTAAAAAAGATCTGGAACACGTTGTAGCCTTCCATGTAAGCCGCCTCTTCCATCTCAATGGGCAGACTGTGGATAAACCCCATCAACACAATGATGGAAAACGAGAGGTTGCCCGCTATCTGCGGCAGGATCACGCTGAGCTGCGACAGGGCAAGGCTGTTGGTGTTGACGATCTTCCACTCAAACATCATGCGGAACACGGGGATAATGGTAGAGAATACGGGGAACATCATGCTCGCGACGATCAGCGAATGCAGTATCCTCCGGCCCTTAAACACATAACGCGCCATGCCATACGCGGCAAAGCCCGCCAGTAGCAGCACCACCAGCGTAACGACGGTGGAGATAACGATGCTGTTGCGGTATGCCCCGAAGATATCCACGCGCTGAAACGCAAGTGAGTAGTTATCCAGTGTAAAGTTATCCCCCAGCGGCAGGGAGAACGAGTCCGTGCGAATTCTGCCTCTTACGCGGAAAGAGTTGAGTATTACCCATATAAACGGGTAGATGGTGGTAACCGCCCAGAGCGAAAGGAAGAGGTAGATAAACAGCTTGGATACCGAAAAGTGAGCAGTGCGGGGTAACGGGTGCTTGGATGTTTTAACAGTGCGCATTCCTTTCCCTCCTTAATAATTCTTTTCTTTATAAAACTTATTAAACAGCTGCGAGAGCACAACCCCAAGTACCACGATGAGCAGCGCTATGGTGGAGCCATAGTCTACGTCGCCCCTCAGGAAGGTCTGGTTGTACATATAGGTGCCCAGCAGCCACGATTTATCCATCGGCATACCGGCACCCATCATCACCCACGGCAGGTCGAACACCTTTAAAGCGCCGGTGATACCGAGTGTTAAGCAGGTGCCTAAGGTGTTATGTAAAAGCGGCAGGGTGATGTAGCGTATACGCTGGGGTAGGTTTGCGCCGTCTATCTCGCACGCCTCATAAAGGTCGGTGGGGATGTTATTTAACCCCGTTGTTAAGATAATGAAGTAAAAGCCCACGTACTGCCATACTACCGGGAAGGACATGGTAAACAGGTAGAGGTTTTCGCCCTTCCAGTCGATAAGCTCCTTCCGGCCAAGCCCGAGCAGTATCTGGTTGATCATACCGCCGTCATATAAAAAGATGAGGTTAAACAAAAGGCCAAGCGCGGTGGCCGAGATGACTATCGGGAAGAAGTAGACCGTTCGGAAGAACTGTACGCCCTTTTTAATGCTGTCTACCAGCAGCGCAAGCAGCAGCGCGATACCGATCTGGAACACCAGCGTAAACAGCATCAGCAATGTGGTGTTCAGCAGCACCGTGTGCATGATAGAATCGCTGAACAGCTTGACATAGTTTTCGTACCACGGGCTGTTTAAGCCGCTTGCCGCAGAGCCCAGCCCCGTGATGGTAGAAAAGCTATTAAAGATATTCATGACAAACGGGTAGAACAAAAACACCACCATAAACGCAAAGGCGGGGGTTAGAAATAAAAGCAGGGGAGCTTTATTCTTATAAATTATTGATTTCATTCTCATCGCCCTTTTTCAAAAAAGCCGGAGAGCTATTTGGCCGCTCTCCGGCTTTTTGCATAAACGTATTCCCTTAGTGTACTTTAAAAAGATTAGTCCTTAATGGCAAGCGCCTCGTCGATAGCCGCCTCGGCAGTAATGGAGCCGGATACGATGTTCTTCACATTGCCAAACAAGGCAGCGCGGGAATTGGGGAGAAGGCCATCCTCTGTGGCAGGGGCAATACCGCTGGCGCCCTTGGTCATTGCGATAGCAGCGACCATCAGCGCGTCCGCATCCTGCGGAGCAATGGCACCGTTCTTAAGAGCGGTAACAGAGGTTGCGCCAAACTTCGATACAACGTCATCGAGTGTCATAGCGGTTACGAAGTCTACAGCGGCCTTCTGCTTCGCAGGGTCGTCCCAAGCCTTCTTGGTGATGTAGTAGCCCATCGAGAAGCCGCCGATGATCTCGGTTGCCTTGCGGCTGTTTGCGCCGGGAACATATGTAACGGTGAAGTTGTTGATGTCGGTGGCGTTCTGCTGGAACCAGCCGATCTTCCACGAGCCGTCGATCGCAAACGCGGCCTTGTCGTCAGCCATCAGCTGGAAGGTCTCCGGGTCGGTTGCGGTGAGGGTATTGGCGGGGAAGTAGCCTTTTTCGAAAAGGGTCTTGATGTCGGTAAGGCCTGCAGCCCAGCCCTTACCGGCTTCATCGGTGGAAGCAGCGGGCAGAACAGCGTGGGTTGTTAAGGTGCGGTGGTTGAAAACAGAGAATTCAAACCAGTAGTGCGGAACCTCCTGCAGCGAAGCGGCGATGGGGGTGTAGCCCGCGGCCTTGATCTTTTCGCAGTCGGCAAGGAACTGATCCCAGGTGTAATCCGCACCGGGCACCGTAACACCGGCAGCTTCCAGAACCTTTTTGTTTACAAAAAGGCCTTCCCAGTAGCCGTTTACGGGAATCGCGTATTTTACATTGTCAACAGGGGAGGGAACAAGCAGTTCGTCTCTCATGTTGGAAGCGTAGTCCGGATATACCTTGCGGATCTCGTCAATGCTTACAACCTTTTTGTTTTCAATAAGCTTGTTGGCATCCACACCGGTGAAGTAGAAGAGTACGTCAGGCTCTGCGCCGGTTTCAAAGTCGGCCATTACTCTGGCTTTCCACTCTTCATTGGAGGTACCGGAAGCATCCTGTACGGTATTGCCGGTTTTAGCCTCGTAGGCTTTAAAGGCTTCCTCATAGTTTGCACGGTTGCCGTCGTCGCCGCCGTAAGAGGTAACTACGGAGATGGTAACCGGCGCGGCGGGTGCTTCAGAAGGCGCTGCGGAAGAAGCAGGAGCGGGCTCCTCAGCGGCAGGGGGCGTTGCGGCCGACTGGCAGCCGGACATCATGGTTGCAAACAACGCAATTGCCAGAATAAATGCGAATGCTTTTTTCATAATCAAACCTCCTTGTATTTAGATGAAATACAGTTACTGGTGTGTTTCACCTTACAAAACAATAATACAAGTTTCACAAATAAAACATAATGGACAGTCTTGCCTTTTGTTGCATATTATTGTTTTGATGGGTCAATTGCGATAATTATTCTGAAAACGGTATGCCCCGCTTTATTAATAATTACGGAAAGGCGGCTGTTTTCGCCATAAATGATGCGCAGACGCTGGTGAACGTTGCGTATGCCGAGGCTGGAGGAGCTTTCGCCGGACGGCTCGTAGCTATCCGATAACAGCAGGTCGATGCGCTCTTTGTCCGCCTCGGTAAGGGTACCGGAGTTTTCCGCCTCCAGAATAAGGCTGTCGTCCTCTTTATACACACGGATGATAATCTCGCCTTTTTGCTGCGGTGCAACCCCATGCTCCACCGCGTTTTCGATAATCGGCTGCATAATAAGGCGGGGGACATACAGGTCGAGCAGCGAGGCGTCAATCTCTTTGGTTACGGTAAGTCGCTTGCCGAAGCGCACGCCGATGATATACAGGTAGGAATCGACATAGATCAGCTCTTCGGAGAGATGCACAACGGGCTTGCCCTTGCGGTCGGTAGCGGCGCCCAGCATGGAGGAGAGGGCCTCTATCATACGCGTGATCTTCACACTATGGATAAGCCGCGCCTCCCAGTTGATGATCTCCAGCGTGTTGTTTAAAAAATGCGGGTTTATCTGCGATTGCAGGGCCATAATGCGCGCGTCGCGCAGCGCAAGCTCCTCTTTATAAATGCGGTTAAACTGATACTGCAGCTTGTACGACATGCTGTTAAACGCCTCGGTAAGGTACGAAAACTCGGCGTTGTAAAGGCGCTCGTCTACCGTGATGCCGTAGTTCTCGCGCTCGATCTCCTTTGCCGCGGCAATCAGCCGGTTGATGGGGTGGGTGACGTTGCGGGAGAAGAAGTAGACGACGATTGCCAGAAAGGGCAAAACCGACAGCACCAGCCAAACCAGTATCTTCTGGAAGTGTTTCATCTCCTCCATGAGCACCGAGTTGTCGATTGAGATAAGGTAGGATAATTGCGCGGTCTGTGTGAGCTTGCTGCCGTACAGGTAGGAGCCGCCCGCTGTGCTGCGGAAGGTTTGGCCGTTGGGCGGAAAGGTGATGTTGAGGGCGTCCGGGCTTAGCAGCTCGCCGTCCAGAATGACGGGGGTGCTGTTAAGCCACACCGTTGCGGCGTTTTCCCACGCGATGCTGTGCATACCCGCAAAGATATTGTCGAGGTTTAACTGCATCACCAAAACCCCGTAAGGCTTAAAGTCGGAGTTGATCAGGTTGCGCACCAGATAAACCCTGCCCTGTACATTGACAAAGGCGACACCGGTGCCTAGGGTCTCGGACGCGCGTTTGGCCACCTCGTGCGCCTGCTGCCGGTAGTCGCGCACGCTGTTGTAGGTGGAGTTGTTGATCTCGTTGTATGTATAATAGATATTGTCGGGGTTGCTTAAAAAGAACAGCCCGCAAAACAGCAGCTTTTCGTCGTACTTGTATTGCTCCGACAAAAAGGTGAATACGCTCTCGTAGAGTCTCAGCTCGTCGCGTGTTTTTAAGTATTGCGTATAGGCGTCTTTGATGGTGTTGTTGTACGAGGCATAGCGCGAGGTGGAGACGACAAGGTCAATCTGCCCCGAGGCAAGGCGGGCGGCGTTTTCGCCCGAAAGGGTGATGGTCTCGCTGACCTGCTGGTTGATGTTGTTGGTAATGTAAGAGCTCATCGCGCCGCCAACAATGGCGATGGGCAGTATCCAGCAGGCCACGATAATAACGATCAGCCACCATCTTAACGATATTTTTGTATGCTCATGTTTTTGATATGTCATCGTCAGGCCATCTCCTGTGTATTAATAAAGGAAACGCGTGGCAAAATAAACAAAATATGATACAAACAGAGCAATCTTTTAGCAAGTATTACTTTCTTTAGCATACCTCGATAGATGACCTTGCGCAAGGGTTTTCTTCATATTATCCAGTGCCATGATAAAATTTCACAGGGGCGGCTGTGTGTGCGCCGCCCCTGTGAAATGAAGGAGTATCATACATTCAGAAATTTTGAGAGGGTTTCACTCACCCTGCGCGCCTCATCGAGCGTGGGCATCTCGCAGAAGATGCGCAGCAGCGGCTCGGTACCCGAGAAACGGGCGATAATCCAGCCCGCGTTTTTAAAGTAGACCTTGCAGCCGTCTAGGTAAGAAATCTTTTCAATCTCATAGTCAAACTCGGGCAAGAGCTTATCCGAGAACAGAATCCCCATGATGCGCTCTTTATCCGCCAGAGAGAAGCGGTAATCCGATTCCACCATTTCGCAGGTGCCGTATCTTTGGGTGATCTCGTCATAAAGCTGCGAGAGGCTTAGCCCGGTTGCGGCCATCATCTCCACCAGCAGCGCGGCGGCATAGATGCCGTCCTTGCCAAGGATATGCCCGCGCACTGTAAGCCCGCCCGAGGACTCCCCGCCGATGATGGCGTTGGTCTCGGCCATTTTGGCGGAGATATACTTAAACCCGACGGGCACCTCATAACACACCTCGCCGAAGTCCTCCGCAATGCGGTCTATCAGATGGGTGGTGGCGATGTTGCGCACCGCGCAGCCGCGCCAGCCCTTAAACTTCAGCAGGTAGTAGTAAAGCAGCACCAGAATGGTATTGGGGTGCAAGAACCTTGCCTTGTCGTCGATTACACCCAGCCGGTCGGCGTCGCCGTCGGTCGCGATGCCGATGTCGCACCCTTTTTCCTCAACGTAGGTCATAAGGCCCGCCAGTGTTTTGTGGTTGGGAGCAGGCAATCTTCCGCCAAACAGCGCGTCGTGCCGTTCGTGGATGACCTCCACATCACAGCGCGCGGTGAGCAGGATGGTTTGCAGCGCCGTTTTGCTGACACCGTACATGGGGTCCAGCACAACCTTCAGCCTGCGGGCGCGGATGATATCCATATCGATCAAGTTGATAATACTGTCGATGTAGTCGTTCATCGGGTCGATCAGTTCAATCAGCCCGGTACGGATCCCCTCCTCAAACGGGACATCCTTGATATCGTCGGGGGTAAGGGACACAATATACTGCTCAAGCTCCGCCGTCAGCGCCTCATCGGCGTCGCGGCCACCCTTCATAAACACCTTAATGCCGTTGTATATGGCGGGGTTGTGGCTGGCGGTAACCGCCATGCCGTAGGGCAGGTCAAGCTGCATGACCGAAAACATCACGAGCGGCGTGGGGGCCTGCCGGTTGATGAGCCGACATAGAATACCCTGCCCCGCCATGACCTCCGAGGCCCATTTTGCCGCCTCCTCCGAGAGAAAGCGCCGGTCGTAGCCCACGATAAACCCG
This sequence comes from Bacillota bacterium, assembly GCA_023391875.1. Lineage (GTDB taxonomy): Bacteria > Bacillota > Clostridia > Oscillospirales > Ruminococcaceae > Acetanaerobacterium. Next base: position 99,668 of record JAEWAB010000004.1, read on the forward strand.
TGCTCCGTCACACCGTCATGCTGCATCTTTTTGGCGATGGCGGTGGTTAGCTGGCGGACGTTCTCCTTGGTAAATTCGTCGCCGATAACGGCCCGCCAGCCGCCTGTTCCAAACTCAATCATCTTTAATCACCATGCTTTTCTCCGTACATAGAATCCACCGTTCGTACGGTAAACGGAGCGCCGCACTATCCCATTACGACGCGAACCTTGTTTACTATTCGGTCTTTTTGCTGCGGGATGACACCGATGCCTGGAGTACCGGCTAATTCATCCCCGTTTAAAAACACCTGTTTTACACCCTTGCTTACGCCGCTTGGGTTTTCCACGTGAATCTCGTAAGTGGCCCCGCGCCAGATACGCGTTACATCGAATTCCTTCCACTCTGCGGGGATGCACGGGTCGATAATCAGCGTATCGTAGTCGGGACGTACGCCCAGCAGGTAACGGGTGGCGGCAAAGTAGGCCCAGCCGCCCGAGCCTGTCATAAACGGATGCCTTGCCCGCCCGAATGCCGTATGGTCTCTGCCCATGACGAATTGGCAGTAGGAGTACGGCTCCGCTTCGCGTACCTCAATCAGGTCGTTCTGGTTTTCGGGCAGCAGGGCGTTATAGAACTTCATTGCCCTCTCCCCGCGCCCAAGTATCGCTTCGGCGCACCACGCCCAGGGGTTGGGGTGGCTGAAGATGGCGCCGTTTTCCTTTACGCCGGGGTAAACGCGCGTCACAAAGCCGATTTCATCGTCGCACTCGGTATAGGAGGGGGCATTGAGCATAAGGCCGTAGGGGGTATAGAGGTACTCGTCTACCGCGTCCATCGCCGAGATGCCGCGCTCGCGGTCTGCCAGGCCGGAGAACACCGCCCAGGTGTTGGATTCCATGTGTACGCGGCCTTCCTTATCCTGCCGCGTACCGATTCTTCTGCCGCTGGCCGTAATGCCGCGTATGTACCATTTGCCATCCCACAGGTTGTCTTCACAGGCCTTCTTCACCTTGGCAAGCATGGCCTCATATTTAGGCAGCGCCTCGGTTCTGCCCGTATAACGCGCGAGCGACAAAAAGTGGGTGAGCGCCCAGTAGTGCAGAAAAGACACCATGGCGCTTTCGCCGCCGCCGAGGTTTAAGCAATCGTTCCAGTCGGCGCGAAGCCCCTTGCAGATGCCCGTCGCGCCCACCTCGCGGTCGGAGAAATCGAGAATCCGAAGAATATGCTCAAAAACGGTGTCCTCACCGCCGTCGGCGTAGGTAACGGTTTCGTCCAGCAGCGAAAGCTCGCCGGTTTCTTTGATATACTCGCAGATGGAAGTAACCAGCCAAAGTGCGTCGTCCGAGCAGGCGTCCTTGATGCCATGCACCATCTCAGCACGGCTGGGGGTGGGAATCAAGGTGGGGGACTTAAAGCCCTGCTGTTTGCCCTGAAGGGTGGGGTCGAACCACTCGGGCTGGAACAGGTGCAGGCCATAGCCCTGTGAGGTAAGCCCGCGCAGCAGCTCGATAATGCGCTGGCGGCATTTTTGGGGGTTGGAATGGGGAACCGTCATGGCATCCTGCGCCGTATCGCGGTACCCCAGCCCTGTTCTGCCGCCCACCTCGATAAACGAGGCAAAGCGCGAGAATAGTATATTGATCTCCGCCTGATACAGGTTCCAGATATTTAAGGAGGTGTTCATCCCCTCGTTGGGCGTTTTCACCTGAAGCTGCGCAAGCTTTACGTCCCAAAAACGGGCAAGCGCCGCAAAGGCTTCGTCTACCTGTGCAAGGTTTGAATACTTCTTTTTAAGGCTCCTGCCTTGCTCGCGGCGCCCCTCGCCCAGCATAAACACAAGGCGTGTTTCCTCGCCGGGTTCTAAGATGAGCTTCTTTTGTAAAGCCGCACAGTGGTTGCCCGTTTTTTCGTAGCTGCCGGAGCAGATACCGCATTCTACCGCCAGGGGGTTGCGCTCGTCGCGGTAGGGGCCTAAAAAGCCCGAGCGCAGGCAGTCAAAGCCGTCCGGCTCAAAGCTTGCGGCAAACCACTGGTAGCCAAACTCCTCATAAAAAAGGTCGTATTCGATGATACCGTCTTTATAATCCGAGCCGGAGGCATACAGACTCATCTGAAAGTTCTGATTATCCATATCAATGTGGTGGAAGGAAAACTCCAGATAGGAATATACACTCAGGTGGCGGGGGCGGCCGGTGTTGTTTGCAATGGAGACGTCCCACAGCTCCACCGCGTCGTTTAGGGGGATAAAAACAGTCTGCTTAGCCGCAAGGCCGTTGTAGTCGCAGCTGTATTTGGAGTAGGATAGCCCGTGACGGCATTCGTATGTAGCCTCGGTAAGCGGCTTGCCCACCGGAAGCCAGGAGATGCTCCAGTACTCGCCCGTATCGTCGTCGCGCAGATAAACATAGTGCCCCGGCCCGTCGACGGGGGCATTGGGGCGGAAGCGGGAGATACGGTGGTATTGGGGTGACTTGTAGAACACATAGCCCGCGGCTGTTTGATTGAGTACGGCGCACATGTCGTTTACCCCGATGTAGTTCGTCCATGGCACCGGCGTGTTTACCTTGTTGATAACATACTCCCTGTTTGCGTTGTCAAAATAGCCGTAATTCATCCGTTTGTTACCCCTTTGGCTTATATTCTGCTTAAATTATAATGCAGCGCAAAAAACGAATGAATGGACAATGTTGTTCTTATTTATATAATCTTGTGTACCTGTTGTTTTGCACGAAAAAGAGGTATGCCATAGTCAATGAATACCACGACATGCGTAACGTGGTAATAATAAGAGCCTGTATATCAAGTTTATTTCATTAACGTTACAAATATCGATACATACACGGTTCCTGTGAAGTTTACCTTTTAGTGGCCATTTACCTTAACGAACCATCTTTGTGATTTATGCATTGCGGCGCCTTGCTCCTGCATATTATTAAGTCAGGCGTCAATAATTGAGGCATGAAAACAATAGGAGGGGTTTATATGCCGCGAGGAATCAAAAGAACACCAAAGAGTATCGACGATCAAATTGCCGAGATTCAGCAGAAGATTCAAAACTACCAAACAAAGATTACAGAGCTGAATGCACAGCAAAAATCACTGTTAGCGTCTAAGGAAAAGGCAGAGATGGATGAACTGTATCAGTTCGTCAAGAAAACGGGCAAAACCCCTTCGGAGCTATTATCGATCTTTACACAATAAAACGTGGCCACACTATTTTCTAAGGATAGTGTGGCCGTATTTTATGATAGTCTCGATGAGTTATCAGTTCCACATTAAAGCACAAGCGTCCGGTCATGATTCGTGCCGGACGCTTGTGCTTATAGAATCTCTATTAATAACTCGACAGGTTATATGGCTATTTATAAATTCTCGTTCTGTAATGTCTCCACAATGCTCTTGCCTCTGGCCTTTTTTGCGGAATAAAGCATGGTACCTCCCACCGTCAACGCGACAAAGAGGATACAAATCGCTATGTTTGGCCAAGGGATAGCGAAGTTTAACGCAAAATTTCGCTGTAGCACCATATATATCAGGCTGGCGACAACCGCTCCGAGCGGTAGGCCGTACAGCAATGCCTTGATACCATAGAACAGGCTTTCAAACCGTATCATGCGCTTAAACCCTGCGGGCGTCATCCCAAACGAGCGAAGCATGGCAAACTCTCTGGTTCGCAGCGAAAGGCCGGTGGTGATGGTATTGATAATATTGGCGACCGAGATGATACCAATCAGCGCGACAAAGCCGTAGAGGAAGGTTGATACAATAAGCGTCATCTGCTGCTGGTGCTGTCTGGATGCCGCGACGTTAAAGATATTTTTCATCATCTCCGGATGTTTGTCTTTTAACGTCTCGATCTCATTCTGCAGGGCATCGGCATTGGCGGTGGTATACAGCATCTTGATGTTCGGGTCCCACGCTTCCTTGTGGCTATCATCTTTCGGCAACAGCTGCCGCATTGCTTTTTCGGATACGACCATGTCGATGGTGCGGACAGACTCGCGATAGCTTCCTCTAAAGGGAGGGATCACATCCGTTATACCCGCAATCTTCACCTCGCCCTTAAATTCTTCCGTTTCCGTAAGGCCTATCTTGTAGGGTATAGACGCTCCCTGCGTAAGGGTCAATTGGTCTATATCCGTGAATACATGATCCTCCTTGAGCGTAAAACGGTTCACCAGTATCCCGCAAGGCTCCGCTTGAAGGGCTTCAAAAGAGATGCCTGCCTTCTGCGCGTAATCACGCAGAGAAGCATCGTCCAAAGAGACAATATTAAACGACGTCGGGTATATACCGTCTTGAGCGTCCACTCGGCTCGTTATATCACCCGTTACCATGTCCGGAGCGAGTGACGCAACCGAGTAAAGTGTTCTGGTAGTTATAACGGAAGCCGCATTTTGTACCTGCTTAAGGTCGCTGAGCATGCTTTGAAGCGCAGTCTCATCACCGTTTTCTGCCCACACATCAGCCGCCAGATCATATGGGACGGTGTTTTGTACGGAACTGAAGGTCTCCTTTAAAAAGGACGCAAAAGCGGATGCTGTTAAAAACAGTACGATGCTAATAATAAGCGAGAACAGGGTAGCGTAATAGCGGTGACGATTACGCTTTAGGCTTTTTAAGCCCAGTTCCGCCTCAAAGCCCAGAAACCGGCGCGTGCTTTTTACTGTTTTGACGTCCTTCTTATGAACCGTAATCTCCTTTGACTGCCGGATGGCGTCAATCGGCGAGATGCCGGAGGCACGCCGCGCGGGAATCCACGCCGAGATATACAGGATGAGTACGGAAAAGAGGATGGTTCCCACGAAACCTGTCGGTGCGATGACGAGCCGAAACGGCGCTGTAATGCCGAGCGCGTTCATCAGCAGCGGGCTTAGCAAGCCGAAGGTAATCGATATTCCGGCATAGCCCACCAACAGGCCAAGCGGTACGGCCACGATACCGATTGCGAGCGCTTCAAAAAACACAGAAAACCGCTTTTGCTTCTTGGTTGCACCCACGCTTGCCAGCATTCCCAAGGTGCGTATCCGTTCAGAAAGCGATATGGCAAACGCGTTGTAGATCAGCGAAACCGAGCCGACCGATATCAAAAGCCCGACGATTACCGTCGCCATCAACAGTGTGTTGAGCAGGTATTTATCGCTGGAAACGCCCGCGTACAGCAGAAGCTGGTTGTTAAACTCTACAGTATCACAGTATGTTTCTTCTGCCAAGGCGGCGGTGGTATCATAGATCTTCGCGCTGAGCGGTGCATACCGTACTTGAACCGTGTAGCTCTCGTCCTGCGAGATTTGTGCGAGGTCGAGGCCGCTGTAAACAGGGTAGGCGCCCGCAAACCTATACTCTTCATACCGATCGTCAGCGATACCGGTAATCGTATAGGTCTTCTCTTCCAACTGTTGAAACTGCTCCTCTTCGCCGAAATAGGTATGGTCATCCACAGGTACCAAAACGCCGTCCTGTACGGCCATCCTTGTGCCTAAATTTAGGGTAACGGTATCACCTATATGCCAGGGGAGCCCCGAGTTCTTCAGCAGTTGAGTAGAGATAATCAATTCATCCTCTGTTGCCGGAAAGCGGCCTTCTGTAAGCCTTAATGGCGTAAGCTCAAACCCCGAGTTGGCGGCAATGTATAAATAGCTTTTCGAGCCATGGGCCGATTCGGGCAGCTTTGCAAACCCGATTCTCTTACTTACAACGCTGTCATGAACCTGCTCGTTGTGCGTAATCGTATCGATTGCCACGCCGTTTACGCCCATAAAGACGGCGTGCCAATCGCCTGACTGCACCGCGGCGTTGCGGTACATCATGTCCATAAACGAGCTGCCGATGGAGAAGGTAGCCGCAACCATAGCCACCGAAATCGCCACGCCGATGATCGTCACCAGCGTTCTGCTTCGGTTCTTTTTTAAGTATTGCAGAGTGAGTTTGCTGACGATGTTCACCGGCGGATCACCTCGTCCCTAGCGATCCTTCCATCTTTAATAGAGAGGATACGGTCCGCCTGCAGCGCAATCCCTTCATCGTGGGTGATGATAATCAGGGTCTGCTTGAGCGTCTTGTGCAGCTGTTTTAACAGCTCAATGATCTCTGCGCTGTTCTGGCTGTCCAGATTGCCGGTAGGCTCGTCCGCCAGCACAATGGATGGGCTGGTGATCAGTGCCCGCCCGATGGATACCCGCTGCTGCTGGCCGCCCGAGAGCTCATTGGGCAGGTGCGTTAAGCGGTTTTGCAGCCCCATGGCGTTTACGATGCTTGTAAAATCCTCATTTTTAATGCTGCGACCGTCGAGCAAAAGCGGCAGCTTGATGTTCTCTTCCACGTTTAAAACAGGGATGAGGTTATAAAACTGATAGATCAGCCCGATTTGGCGACGCCTGAATATCGCCAGCGCCGTTTCATCCATAGCGTAGATGTCGGTATTGTCGACGAATACCTTGCCGGATGTTGGCAGGTCGACGCCGCCCAGAATGTGCAGCAGGGTAGACTTGCCGGAGCCCGACGGCCCCACGATGGCGACAAAATCCCCCTTGTTTACCGAAAACGATATATTGTCCAGCGCCTTGACCGCGGTTTGACCGCTGCCGTAGATCTTTGACAGGTTCTCAACTTTTAGAATTTCCATCGGAATCCCCCTTTTCATATCTTAAGAATACCTGCCGCAGATTACAGTATGGTGACTGTCTTTATGACAATATTGTCACTTAAAGAATTTGATGATGAATCGTGCGCCTTTGCCCGGTTCACTCTGCACCGAGATATCGGCGTTTTGGCTGGTTAAGATGGTCTTGGCCATCGCAAGCCCGATGCCCACACTGTCGGCACCGGCGTTTTTGCCCTTATAAAAGCGGTCGAATACATACAATATGTCCTCCGCGGCAATACCTGCGCCGCTGTCTTTAATCATCAGCTCGGTATGCAGCGGCGTGCTGCGGCAGCTGATGTCTATCCGCCCGCCCTCCAGCGTATGCTCCATGCAATTCTTCAGAACGTTTAACAGCGCCTCCGTTGTCCAGTTCATATCCGTTACAACAGCGATATTCTGCTCGCAGCCGACGGTAAGGGTAAGGCCTTTGAGCTCAATCGGTATGCAAATCGGCTCCAGCGCTCTTTGAATAAGCTGTGCAACCGGCACCTCCTCTTTTTTAAAAACGACGGTCTTGGCGTCGATTTTAGAGAGTTTGAGAAGGGAAGAAACCAGCCATTCTATCCGTTTGAGCTGGTTGGTGATGTTTTTTAAAAACTCCTCTTTTTTACCCTGCGGAAGGTCGGGCTTGTTGAGCAGGTCGGTCATTACAAACATCGAGGTTAGGGGTGTTTTAAGCTGGTGTGAGATATTGGAGAGGGTGTCGGCTAAGTATTGCTTGTCCTTTTTTAAAAGCTCCGATTGCTCGGAGAGGGTGAGGGTTACCTTGTAAAGGTCGTTTTTTAGGATACTTAACTCGCCCTCGCGGTTATCGCGTATATCCATCACTTGCTCCCCCATGTAGACGGAGGAAAGATACTCAGAGAGCCGCTTTATGGCCCTGTAGCGCCTGAGCGTATAGGCGAAGAATACCGCGAAAACAGCACCTGTGCATACAAACACCAGCACCGCCGCCCGGTAGTCCACCAGCGTACCCAAGATGGTACCGACCAAAACGAAAAGGACGCCCAGCAGTATAATGCCTTGTAATTCCTTGTTTCGCAGCATGCTATTCCTCCATGCGGTAGCCGAGCCCGCGGACCGTGGTGATGATCCCCGTTTTCTCGACGCCCTCCAGCTTTTCCCGCAGGCGCTTTACATACACCGTAAGCGTGTTGTCGTTGATGAAATCGCCGTCGACATCCCAGATGCATTCCAGCAGCTGGTTGCGGCTTAGTATCTGGCCGCGATGGTTTAAGAACATCAGCAGCAGCCGGTACTCCATTGCCGTGAGGAGCAGTTCCTTGCCGTCGCGGTAAACCTTGGCTTGCTTCGTATGCACGGTGATGTTCTGAACCGTCAGTACCTCGCCTTGCGTATCTGTTTTATTGTAATGGCGCAGCGCGGACTTGATGCGGCTTAAAAGCTCGCGGATACGAAAGGGCTTGGTAATATAGTCGTCCGCCCCCATATCCAGACCCATCACCACATTTACCTCGTCGTCATAGGCTGTAAGAAAGATCACGGGGGCGTTGAATGAGTTTTTTACCGTGCGGCAGAGCTCATACCCGCTGCCGTCGGGTAGGTTTAGGTCGAGAAGATAGAGGTCGTATCCCTGCTTGGCGATAGAGACCACTGCCTCCGCCTTGTTATAGCACACCGTGACCTCATACCCCTCACTTGTGAGGGAGTATTCAAGGCCCTGCGCGATGGTTTTATCGTCTTCCGCAACCAGTATCTTCATCTTTAATGATCAGCCTCTCTGTTACAAGCTTACATAACTGTATACAGATATAGTATATTGCGTCCATATGGTAAAAAACAAGACTAATATTAATCATGATTAAGCTGTTTACAGTAAAAAATAATCCTCACTTTTATCCGTGAGGATTACGGTTGTTCATTATCCACTCTTAATTTTAAAGGCTTATACTTTTCATGTGTATATGTGCAGGGTGTGTAACTGATATCCTGTTCATTTCGAAATGAATCGTTATATCACAAATTGGAATATCTATCGGCCTGAGTGGCGGGATTTGAACCCACGGCCTCTACCACCCCATATGTCTCATAATACACAATATGGCACGTTATGGAGAGCAACTATATGTATAACATCTTTATTCCAGAATCTCCCGCACCTTTTGTGGCGGCAGTTTGACCACCTTTCGGTCATAGGTAATCAGCCCGTTTAATTCATCCTCCACATCGGTAAGTTGGGTATAAACAGCGGCGCAAAGCCCTTTCAGCTTTGCTGGTAAAATCTCGTTTTCATAAAGATTCTTTAAAGCGCCGAGCAACGCCTCCGGCGTATCAAAGCGCTTGTAGCCGAAATCTTTTTCGCTGAAGCTATGCCCTGTTATGCGGCAATTGTAGCCGCCGAATTCCGATAATAGTACCGCGCGGCCCAGTTTGTCCGGGCGAAAGCGATACCTTTTAAAATAGACATGCAGGCTTTGAAGCTCGCCGATGCCCTGATCGTGCCAGCCGCTGGCGTGGTCGATTGTACGGGTCGTGTCCATGCTCAGAATATATTGTACGGCTTTCTTTGCGTCGAACTGGCCCCAGCCCTCATTGAAGGGCACCCACATGGCAAGCGATACGGTGTTGTACAGATGGTTCACCATCTCACTTAGCTCATTGTAATATTGCTCGCGCCCATGTGCGTTCTCCCGTGCAAACCAGCGGTAGCGGTGGTCGTTAAAATGAACGCCGGTCACCAAGGGGGATGAAATGGTCATCAGCCGGTAGCGGCCGCCGCCATTGATCATATCCTGCCAAACGAGCATGCCAAGCCGGTCGCAATGGTAATACCAGCGCAGCGGCTCGATTTTAATGTGCTTTCGGAGCATATTAAACCCCATGGCCTTGGCGGTTTGGATATCAAAGACCATTGCCTCATCAGAGGGGGCGGTATACATCCCGTCGCTGTAGTAACCCTGATCCAGCAGGCCGTTGTGAAAATACGGCCGGTTGTTTAAAAACAGCCGCTTGGTCCCATGTTCATCGACGCCCACCGAGAACTTGCGCATGCCAAAATAGCTTTGAACGCAGTCTTTCCCCATCGCGACGCTGAGATCATACAGATACGGGTGTTCCGGCGCCCATGGGATGAACTTCGGTATCTGCAGCTTCACCGGCTCATTGGATGCGAAGGATACCTCCGTATCACCCACCCGTGCACGGCAGGTCTGGTCGGCTTGGGAAAGGACGGTCAATTCGACGGCGCTTTCGTCAAACAGCGGGGTAATGCGCAGCGCGTCGATATATTCTGTCGGTACGCTCTCCAGCCACACGGTCTGCCAGATGCCGCTCTGCGCCGTGTACCAGATACCGCCGCGCCTGCTTTTTTGTTTACCGCGTGCATAGTAGGAGGTGTCACTGTAATCCCGCACCCGAACGAGGAGAGTGTTCTCTTCCTTCAGGCAGTCGGTAATATCCGCATAAAAGGGAGTATAGCCTCCGGTGTGCGAGCAGACCTCGGCACCGTTTACAAAGACGGTAGCAACCTGATCGACCGCGCCGAAATGCAGCAGCACACGCCCAGTGTTAAACCCCTCGGGCAGCTGCAGGGTGCGCCGATACCACAGCGTTTGGGTTGGTAGAAGCGAACGCATCACACCGCTCAGCTCGCATTCGGGTGAAAACGGGACGAGAATCTCCCCGTCGAATCGATAGGGCATCTCTTCGGTTTCAGTGATGGCATACTCCCACACGCCGTTTAAGTTTATGTAACTGTCCCGCCGCATCTGGGGGCGAGGGTATTCTGTTAAGATGTTCTCTTTGTCAAGATTTTCTCCCCAGCTTGTCTTCATATCGCGCTCTCCGTTTCAACAGGATGATAGGGATGATTACCAGCAACAGCACCGCAGCAGCAGCGAGGAAGATGGACGGCGTGGGCACATTCTTGACAATGCCGAGCTCCACATAGGTGCTGCCGCTGTTTTTGATCACGGCAGTGCCGATAAACGGGCCGATTATCATAGGTAGCAGTACCGCAAAGATCATACGAATACCTTGAAAATGCCCGACCTTATCCAGCGGGGTATAATCGCGGACGGTGGCGGAAAGAGACGCGATCACCAGCATATAGCCGGACATCATCACGCTTCCCGCTAAAATCACGGTAACGGCTGTGCGCACAAGGAACATTCCGATGAGCCCTATGAACATCGCGGCAATCGCTGGCAGCACAAACCTCAGTTTTCCTATCCTGTCAATGAAATTTCCACCGACGACACTCACAATCGAAGCGACGATCAGCACGATCCCCAGCACAATCGCATAGGCGTCTATATTGAGATAATGCTGCATGTAGATGATAAGGAAAGGGAAAAAGACCTGTACGGCAATCGAAAACACGCCGAGTGCGCACAACGAAAGATAGAGCATCGGGTTTTCACGTATCACGGCGGGTTTAAACCCGTAAATCAGGTTTTTAACACCTGCCGGTTCTTTTCGTTCCAGCCTTTTATCCTTCAGCAGAAAGATGGAGAGGGTACCTGTGAGCGTCACCATTACTCCAAAAATGGCAAAAAACTCCCGCCAGCGCCCTTGCTGCGTCATAGGGTCGAATACACCGAAGATAATCAGCATAGAGATAAGCGGCAGAACGGCAAGCACCGATTCCGCCTTTCCGCGGTTTTCTTCGTTTGTAACATCGGTCACGTAGGCATTAAAGGCAGTATCGTTGGCAGTTGAGCCAAAGAAGGTCATGACACAGTCCATGAGTACTACGGCCATTGCGGCAGCGGCGACGGCATTCATGGCGGGGAACCATTTTGATAGGTTCTCTACACTGATGAACCCAAATGCCATGGTGGAAAGCCCCCACAATATGTATCCGCCGCTTACAAACAGTTTGCGTTTGCCGAGTTTATCGGAAAGCGCCCCCATCAAAAGGGTAGTAACCGTTGCAACGGCGGCACTTGCCGCCACCATCGCCGCGATGTAGGCGGGGTCGGTGGTGATGGTGTTGTAGAGAAAAACATTAAAGTACATATTTTCGATAGTCCACGCGAACTGCCCCACCAGGCCAATCAGGATAAAGGATGCCCAGATGTGCTTTGAAAGCTTGTTCATGTCTTTACTCCTTGATGCAATAATTAGGTTAAGACTACGAAGTTTTGCGTGCGTTTAAACTATCCGAGCATAGTCCCCATATTCGGCATAATTAACTAAAACCATTATATGCTTCCACTATTACAGTGTCAATTTATGACTAAAACAGCCCGCAGTAAATTTATACTGCGGGCCGAAATTGTGGTATTTTAAATTTAACCTATGCTCTAACTTTCGTGCGATGCAAATAAAACAGTTCTCCAAAGGCTGCCCCGCCAACAATCAGTACCGCGCCGATAACCTGAACCATGGTCATGCTCTCTCGCAGAAAAAGCACGGAGAAAACGACAGCTGAAAGAGGCTCAAGATACCCGCAGATGGCTACCGACTGAACCGGCAGGTGCCCAATGGAAGAAAAATAAAAGTAACAGCCGATACCCGTATTGAAGATACCGAGGATCAGGATTGGAATCCAGCTGCCCGATTCGATGTGGATAACCAATCCCTGCTTGATGCCGACAAACACCGCAACGGTCAGAAAGCTGGTTAGTACCTGCCACATAGAGTTTTCAATGCCGGTAATGCTCTTGGCCTTCTTGTTCAAGATCACCATGAACGCAAACATTACAGCGGACATGATACCGCAGAACAAGCCCCATGTAGTCTTGCCCTCATTCCAGGCCTGCGTGTTCACACACACCATGCCGGTAAGTACCAAAAGGAAACCGATGATCTTTGCATAGGTCAGCTTTTCACGGAACAGGATTGGCGCTAAAATCATCACAATCACCGGGCCGCAATAGTATGCCAGAGAGGCAATACCGACGCCAATTCGCTGATACGCCTCATACAGGAAGATCCAGCTCGCACCCATGGCAACTCCGGAGAGGATCAAATAAAGTGAGTCTCTTTTATTCTTAAACAGATTCACCTTCTGCCGCGTCAGAACAAAAATCACAATCAAAAATAGGCTGCCAATCAATGTGCGGGTAAACACAATCTCATAGCTTTTTAAGGCAATATAGCTTGCCACAATGCCGTTCATGCCAAACATCAGCAAGGATAGAAGATACATGTAGTAAGACTTTTTCACATTCAATTCAAAAACACCTCTTGCTTTTCAAACAGCGATACTATATCATGTCCTTATCCATAATAAAAGCGAATGTTTATCATGGAATGCATGATAGAATCAGATGGGTGATTGAGATGAATGTTCAAAAATATATGACGTTTGTCAAGGCAGTGGAGTGCGGCAGCTTTACGAAAGCCGCAGAAGCCTTAAACTATACGCAGTCCGGTATCAGCCGCATGATTGGCGATATTGAAACGGAGTGGGGCATTGCCCTTTTGGAGCGTGGAAAATCCGGCGTTACGCTGACCTCGGATGGACTAAAATTATTTCCGCAGATTAAACGTGTCTGCAACGAGCAGGAATTGCTCGCGGCGCAGGTAGACGATCTGCATGATTGCCAGACGGGATTTATCCGAATCGGAACCTTCTCAAGTGTGGCAACGCACTGGCTGCCTAATATGATCAAGCGGTTTCAGCTGGACTATCCGAAAATCGATTTTGAAATGCTGCTGGGCGACTATACGGAGATTGAATCGTGGATACACGAAGGCCGGGTAGACTTTGGATTTTTAAGGCTGCCCACCAATACCGCGTTTGAAACGATTTCCGTTGAAGAAAGGGACAGATTGCTTGTCGTTCTGCCTCAAGATCATCCTCTTGCCGACTGCGACAAATTCCCTGTGCAGGAGTTGGAAAACTACCCGTTCATGCTCTTGGAAAAGGGCGCCAAAGCCGAAATAGCGGCCATCTTTGAGCGCAACCATCTTCATCCGCAGGTGCGTTTTACCACTTGGGACGACTATGCCATTATGTCTATGGTTGAAAATGGTTTGGGCATCAGCATCCTGCCGGAGCTCATCTTGCAGCGAAACCCTTACCGTATCGTCGTGAAGGAACTGGATGTCCCGGCTTACCGAAGCGTTGGCGTTGCGATGCGCAGTAAAAAGGCTCTTCCCTTGGCAGCGAAGCGATTCCTTGAGTATCTCCCATATAGAAAAAAGATATAATGAAAGTCCTCTGACAAGCTTCATTGCCAGAGGACTTTCGTTTAGCAATAGTCGTATAACCGTTTACGGGCTAAGGATGTTTAGCTGTAACATGTACATGGATTATAACCAAACATTAAAGGCTTACAGGTCGTGCGGGTGAGGTGGATTTTCGTACAATCAGCTTGGGCTGGTACTCCACCCGCGTGATTACTTCTGAGGTACCGGAATCGTCGGCGATCTTTGCACGCAGCATTTCAAATACGCTGTGCCCCTTGTCGGCGATATGATGCTCGACACTGGTAAGCGACACCGTGTGCAGCTGAGAGGTAAGCAGGTTATCAAAGCCGCAGACGCTGTAATCCTCCGGGATGCGAAAACCCGCGGAAAGCAGGGCGTCCGCCACGCCGTAGGCGACCATATCGTTAACCGCCACGAAGGCGGTGAGGCGGGTGTCCCCAAGGCACTCTTGGGTAAGCTCAAACCCCACGGTATGCTCGATATGCGGGTGGTGAAGATCGGCCTCGGGCGTGACATCCCGTGATTTCACCAGCACCGTACCCTCGGGGCATTCTTTGCGGAAGGTGTCTTGCAGGCCGTCTAAGCGGCGGGTGCGGGCGGTATTATATTCGTCAAGCGTGGTGGAGATAAAAGCGATATTGCGGTGCCCGAGCTCCAGCATATGGTGGGCGATAAGGCAGCCGGCCATGTAGTTGTTGAGCTCCACGGTGTTCAGGTTAATCAGCTCGGTGTGGTCACCGATCACCACGGTGGGGATGTTCTTGCTTACTTCTACCGCTTGCTGCGGTACTTGAGGCGGAATGGTAAATACAATCCCCGTAACACGGATGTCCTGCAAAATATCCAAAATGCGCGATTCCTGCTGCGGGTCGCGGTGGGTGGTGTAGATAATCGTTCGGTAGCCTTTATCGTTCGCTGCCTGTTCAATGGATTGAATCAAGTCGGAGTAGTAGGGATTTGTTATAGTGGGGCAGATGATGGCGATTGTATTGTGAAGCGCAGGATGATTCGGCCGATAGGAGCCGCCATACCCGAGCTGTTCGGCTGCACGGAGAACCTGACTGACGGTTTGCGGAGAAAAAGATGCGCCCGTTTTCTGGCTTAAGATCATGGATACAGTTGACGGGGAAACCTTAGCCAGAGAGGCTACGTCCCGAATCGTCGGCTTGGGTGCTTTCATATGTTTCTCCTTAGTTACTATATTTTATCAGAAAACTGCCTGATGGCTATACTTACTATAACGTAGGTACTACAAAAAGTAAACGAATTTACAAAATATTTATTAAATATTTTAATAGTCTATTGAAAATAAATGTTTGGGTCACGTGTAAGCGGTAAAGGACTTTACATACATTTTTCTTGTTTTGGTGCGGATGGTGTGCTACTCTAAAGTCAGAAACCAAAGCTTACGGGAAAATCTGTTAAAATGTTCAATAAATTTTATTAAATATTTTAAGTAAAAGTTTCTCGTAAGTTCACGACCGACCGAGACAGAAAGCAAAGGAGAAGATGTATGAAGAAGGTTTTAAGTTTTATTGCCGCAGCAGTGCTGTGCGTAACCATGCTCACCGCATGCGCGGGCGGCACCGCAGCACCGCAGCCCACCCCCTCGGCCGCCGGTACAGATAGCGGTAAGGTCATTGAGATGGATATGTACTTCCCGGTATCAGTTGGCGGCGGGCCGGACGCGCTCATCAGTAAACTGTGTGACGAGTTCCATCAGGAATACCCCAACATCAAGGTGAATCCGGTATATGCCGGCACCTACGCCGAAACCCGTACAAAGGTTCAGGCGGCCATTAAAGGCGGAAACACCCCCGCAATCGCGCTGATGTTCTCCATCGATTTGTACTCGCTGCTCTCGATGGATGTGCTCTACGATTACGACAGCTTCTGCACCACCGAAGAGGATAAGGCATGGCTTAACGGCTTCTACGATGGCTTTATGCAGAACAGCCGCACCGGCGGAAAAACATACGGTATTCCGTGGCAGCGCAGCACGATCCTGCTTTATTACAACAAGGATGCCTTCAAAGAGGTTGGGCTGAATCCCGACGCACCTCCCGCCACGTGGGCAGAGCTCAGGGACTATGCCAAGAAGCTGACCAAGGTAGAAAACGGTGTTACCACACGCTACGGCATTCAGATACCGTCCGACAAGGCCGGGTACGCTTACTGGATGCTGCAGACCTTCTGCACGCAGCAGAAAGGCTTTAATCTGATGAACGACAAGGGAACCGAGGTTTATTTCAACGACCCCAAAACCATCAAGGGGCTGGAGTTCTGGAAGAGCCTTTCGGATGACGGCAGTCAGGCAAGCGGCACCAGCGCATGGTCTACCACCCCCACCGACTTTATCGAGCAGAAGGCCGCGATGATTTATCACACCACCGGCAACCTCACCAACATCCGTAAGAACGCTAAGTTTGATTTCGGCACCGCGATGCTTCCCGCCGACGAATCCAGAGGCTCGCCCACCGGAGGTGGAAACTTCTACCTGTTCAAGGGCGTTCCCGAGGAAGAAACACAGGCGGCGTTTACCTTCATCCGTTGGATGACAGGCGACCCTAACCGCGTGGCGCAGTGGTCTATCGACACCGGCTATGTCGCCACCCGCCCCGAGGCCTATGAAACCGAGCTGCTCAAAAACTACACCAAGGATTTCCCCCAAGCAATCACCGCAAGAGATCAGCTCGAGTATGGCTACGCCGAGTTTTCCGTATACGATCAGGGCAATGTACAGGATGTCCTTAACACCGCGATTGAAGCGGTTATGACCGGCCAAATGAGCGCTGCCGACGCTATGAATCAGGCTCAGCAGAAGGCGGATCAGGTTCTTTCACAGTACAAATAAGCTGGAATTCAGTGGCCCCCGATAAGCCTTAATCCAATCCCCCCGGCAGATGGCTTTCTGCCGGGGGAGCTTTAATAACATAAGAACAGATAGGTAAGGCTGACGGCAAAAGCGTTCTGGCCCCTAGTCATCTTAATAACTATTTTGTCCGCAGTCTATCAGCCGTCATAAGCGGCTGTAATATGGGAGTTATAGTATATGGAGTCATATATAACGACAAAATACGGCAGCGGGGTAAAAAATTCTCCAAGGCAAGGAAGGCAGCAGCGGATGGATAGCGACCTGCGCAAGAAGTGGAAAACAACCTTACTAGCATGGGGTATCCTTTTGCCGTCTATGATATTTCTTGGCCTCTTCACACTTTACCCTATTCTTAGCAGCCTGTACGCCAGCCTGTTTAAGGATGATCTTGCAACCAGCGTACCACGCTTTATCGGGCTTAAAAATTACATAGACCTTTTTAGTGATACTATTTTTATGAAAAGCTTTCTAAACAATCTATTGGTAGCCCTCTGTACGGTTCCAACCAGCATTGCGCTTGGGGTGGGGATGGCGATCGCTGCCGATAAGCTGCTTAGGGGCAAAGGCTTTGTGCGTGTGGCGTTTTTTTACCCTACTATTCTGCCGATGGTGGCGGTAGCGAATATCTGGGTATTTATCTATACGCCCATCTATGGTTTACTCGGGTATTTCGACCCGTCCCTGCGTATCCTCGGCAACCCCGATACCGCCATCTGGGGCTTGATTGTGATGCTTATCTGGAAGCAGGCGGGCTATTTAATGATTTTCTACGTATCCGGCTTGCAGGGCATCTCGCGTGAGCTTTACGAGGCTGCGAGAATAGACGGTACCGGCCCTATTCAGTCTTTCCGTTATATCACATGGCCGATGCTCAAGCCCACGACCATCTATGTAACCATTATTGCGCTTACCAACGCCTACAAGCTGGTAGACCACCTGTATATCATGACAAAGGGCGGGCCGAACAACTCTACGAATATGCTTTTGTACTATATCTTTCAGGTTGGTTTCGACTTCTGGGATGTAGGCAAATCCTCCGCGATGACGATGGTTTTGATTATACTGCTCCTTATTGTCACCTGTGTTCAGTTCTTTGTGCAGGATAAAAAGACGTATTATGGCTGATATCCATACCGGCGGCGCGGTTTCATCGCCATTTTCATTGGCATGTGCTTACGGCCTTTAATCGTCTGAAATTTACTTTTACGCTTTCGTTTCGGGAGGTCTTTATGGAAGGATACAAAAAAATCACATCAGCCGGCCTAACGGCGTCGGCAAAAAAGGCCGCGTTTTATATTGTTACCTATCTTTTCGCGCTCGTCTGTCTGATCCCTCTTTTATGGATGCTGCGAACCGCCTTCATCCCGTCAGACCGCGCGCTCGACCTTTTGGCTGTCTCGTGGCCGACGTTTGAGAATGTTAAGAGGATATTGGAGTCTGCCCCTTTTATACTGTATTACGCCAACACCATTGCCGTTGTGTTTGGCACGCTCGCCGTACAGTTTGTGTTAATTACCCTCGCGGGCTATGCCTTTGGCCGCTTGGATTTCTTCGGCAGCAAGCTGCTCTTTGTATTGTTCATCACGCAGTTGATGATATCCCCCGATGTTTTGATTATGCCCAACTACCGTTTGATGGGGCAACTTGACCTGATCGACTCCAAGATCGGCATTATGCTGCCCTTTTTCGCCTCCGCCATGGGCACCTTCTTTATGCGGCAAACCATCAAGACGATTCCGTATGAGCTGGAGGAGGCGGCAAAAATCGACGGCTGCAAACGGTTAAGGATGCTTTTACAGATTTACGTACCGCTGCTAAAGCCCGCCTATATCGCGTTTGGGCTGATATCCGCATCTTATCAGTGGAACAATTTCCTCTGGCCGCTTGTCATGATCGATTCGGTTGAAAAGCGCCCGCTTACTTTGGGGCTTGCCATCTTTGCCATGTCTTACGAAACCGGCTCGCAGTGGAGCGACGTCTGTGCCGCAACCTTTCTTGTGGTGTGCCCCCTGCTGGTGCTGTTCTTCATCTTCCAGCAACAGTTTGCCGAGAGCTTCGCCCATTCGGGTATTAAATAGCACCAAAAAACACACGTGATTTAAAGATAAAATACCATCTAAAATAAGGATACTTTCGATATTTCAAAACGGTTTTTCTATAATTCGGCTTGCTGCCCGCCGGTAAGTGCGGCAACCGTGACTCCATCCTGTTCATTTGTCGCGGCTTTTGGAGCTTTGTATGGTTAGCATCAGTACGCTTGCGTTTGACGGATTAAACGTTTTAAAATTTTCGGAGGTGCTCCGGCAGGAGCACGATACCGAGACGGGTCTTGAACTGTTCTTTGACACACTACCCTTTACGAACGGAGCGTATTACCGGCGATATATGGCCGATTTCATCCAAGATCGCCGGGTAGGGGTGCACTGCCCGATCATAAACTGTGATATTCTGGCGGACGAGGGGAGCCTTTTGTATCAATACAGCATAGACCGCCACGAGGAATGCCTTGAGCTGGCCGCACAGGTGAATTCCCCTTACATAGTGCTGCATACCAACAGCACGCTCCCTATTAATAAGAAAGACCTACAGCGGAAAAAAGATATCCTCCCCGAAAGGCTGCAGCTATTGTGTGAAATGGCACAAAGATACGGCTGCGAGTTGTGGGTAGAGAATGTAGGGTTTACCCGTTATGGAAATATTGTGGCTGACTTAGGCTTTTACACCGAGTTGATTCTTAGCAACAAAAACTTTTATTCTTTAATAGACCTCGGGCATGCCTATATGAACGGCTGGGATATTCCGGCGCTGCTTGATTTGCTGGGCGAGCGGGTTCGGGGCCTGCATGTGCATGATAACGACGGCGTAACCGACCAGCACGCCCCCATCTTCCATGGCGGTATTCCCTGGGGGCCGGTATTTGACGCTCTTCGGCGCCTATCCGCCGATTGTACCATGATTTTGGAATATCAGTCCCAAACTTCAAAAGGCGAGCTGCTGCTGGGCCGAACCATCCTGCGAGAAAAGCTTTTAGAAACTGTTTAATAAAATGGTAAAAACGGCGCGCTGTATGCCACTGTTGCCTATCGAAAAGTTCAGCGCAACCTTCTTTGCACGGGCCCTTATTCAGAATTAGCCATATTTTGGTATATGACTATCTGATACCAAGCCGTGGAGCTTTCCATACAGCGAAAAGGACGCAGGCCAAATTGCCTGCGTCCTCTTCATTCGGTTGAGGTTATTTATTTTAAACGTGTAAGCAAGGTAATATGGTTTTAACGAAGTATTCCTTGGCGGTTTCAGCCGGAATAGGACTCTTTTCCCCGTTAAACCGAACGCAGACACCTGCGTTGTGGCATTCCTTCATGCAGAAGGTGGCTTTAAATTCAAGCTTATCATGAAGATGATATTCTTCAATAAGCTGCTGGAAGGTTTGAATCACATTGTAGGAGCCTTTGATATGGCATGCACTGCCGATACAAACGTTTAATTCCCGCATATCATTCTTCCTCCGAAGGGGTGTGGTACTGTACATGCAGCAGCTCATGAACCTTGCCCTTAAGGATATCGTTATAAAGCGACATCATCAGCGGGTTTTCCTCCGAGCGCTTGATATTGCACATGCGGTCTGCCGAGTAAAGGCCGTGGCCTCTGCTTTCCTTTGCTTCCGATGAGGCAAAGGGCTGGCCCGCGCCGCTTACGCAGCCGCCGGGGCACGCCATTACCTCCACAAAATCGTAATGCTTGCCCTCTTTGATTCTTGCAATCAGCTCGCTTGCGTTATTCAAACCGCTTACAATCGCAATGCGGATTTCTTTGTCGCCGTAAGGGATCACGGCCTCTTTCACGCCGTTCATGCCTCGCACACCCTGATAAGAAATGGAGAGAAGGCCGGTTTTGGATTTATCGCTGGCAAGCCTGCGCAGCACAGCCTCGGTAACACCGCCCGTCACACCAAAGATCACGCCCGCGCCGGACATGGTGCCGAAGGGCATGTCCACCGCCTCGGGCTCCAGCTCATCAAAGATAATGCCGGACTCCTTAATCATACGGATAAGCTCCTGCGTGGTGATAACCGCGTCAACGTCGGGGATATCGTCGGTTTTAAACTCGCCGCGTGACGCTTCGAATTTTTTGCCGGTGCAGGGCATGACGGCGACATGAAACATCCTTCTGGAGGAAGATTTGTTCTGCTCTTTGAGTACTGCCGCAAACATTTCCATGGGCGACTTGCAGGAAGAAACGCCTGCAAGCAGCTCGGGGTAGTTCTTTTCGCAGTACTGAACCCAAGCAGGGCAGCAGGAGGTAAAGAGCGGCAGGCTCGGATTACTCTCAAGACGCTTGAGAAATTCCTCCGATTCCTCCAAAACGGTCAAATCGGCGCCCGTGGAGGTGTCGTAAACCTCGTCAAAGCCCATTCTGTGCAGCACGGCGACAATCTGGCCCATGGCGTTGTCGCCCTCTTTTAAGCCAAGCTCCTTGCCAAGCGCCACCCTCACGGCGGGGGCGATCTGGGCGGTAACCTTTGTATCCTTGGCGCTCAGCGCCTTCCAAACCATTTTGATGTCATCCTTTACCACGATGGCGCCCGTGGGGCATACCGCCGCGCACTGGCCGCAGCCCACGCAGGAGGATTCGCTGATGGGCCTGCCGAAGGCGGTGCTGATGGTCATCTTGCTGCCGCGAAAGGCGAAATCGATGGCGCCCACGTTCTGAACCTCGTTGCACATTCTCACGCAGTCGCCGCAGAGGATGCACTTGCTTGCGTCGCGTGTGATGCAGAGCGACGAGTCGTCCACAATCGGCTCGGGGGAGGTGTTGGGGAAGCGCACGCCCTCGATGTTAAAGCGCATGGCAAGATCCTGCAGCTTGCAGCTGCCGTTGTTTTGGCAGGTGGTGCAGTCGCGGCAGTGGTTGGCGAGCAGCAGCTCCAAGATATTCTTGCGGTAACGGCGCAGCCTTTCGGTGGAGGTTTTAATCTCCATGCCGGCTCTGGGGGGCGTGGAGCACGCCGCGTCCAGCCCGCCCCATTGGTTTTCCACCATGCACATACGGCAGGCGCCGTAAACCGAAAGCTCGGAATGGTAGCAGAAGGTAGGCAGCTTGATGCCCGCCTTGCGGATAACCTCCAGCAGATTTTTTTCGCCGTTTATTTCAACGGGAATACCGTCTATCGTCATAAATTCTCTTTTATCCATGATTGTCATTCCTCCTCAATGGCATGGAACGGGCAGGTACTCTGGCAGGCCCCGCACTTGATGCACTTGGTCTGGTCTATTACGAAGGGGGATTTAATCTGGCCGCTGATAGCGTTTACAGGGCAGGCCTTTGCACATTTGGAGCAGCCCTTGCAGGCCTCAGACTTAATCGAGAACTTCTTTAATTTTGAGCAGGAGTTTGCGGGGCAGCGCTTTTCGTAGATATGCGCCTCATACTCGTCCCTGAAGCTTTTGATGGTGCTTACCACCGGTGAAGCCGCCGACTTGCCAAGCCCGCAGAGCGCAGTAGCCGAGATGGTGTCCGCAAGTTCCAATAGCAGCTCGATGTCGCCGTCTTCGCCCTTGCCCTCTACGATGCGTTCGAGGATAGCGAGCATCCGCTTGGTGCCCTCTCGGCAGGGGACGCATTTGCCGCAGGATTCGTTCTGCGTAAAATTCATAAAGAACCGGGCCACTTCCACCATGCAGGTCTTGTCGTCCATTACCACAAGGCCGCCGGAGCCGATCATCGCGCCCGCCTTTTTCAGCGAGTCAAAGTCTAAGGGCAGGTCAAGCTGTTCCTTGGTCAGGCAGCCGCCCGAGGGGCCGCCGATCTGCACCGCCTTAAACTCCCCGCCGCCGCGCATGCCGCCGCCTACATCAAAGATTACCTCGCGCAGGGTGGTGCCCATGGGCACCTCGATAAGGCCGGTATTTTCGATATTGCCCGTCAGCGCAAACGCCTTGGTGCCCGGGCTGTTTTCGGGGCCGATGCCCTTATACCACGCGGCGCCGTTTACGATAATCAGCGGCACGTTGGCAAAGGTCTCCACATTGTTGAGCACCGTGGGCTTATCAAACAGCCCGTGCTCCACCGTTCTGGGGGGCTTTACGCGCGGCATACCGCGCTTGCCCTCAATGGAGGCTGTCAGCGCGCTGCCCTCGCCGCATACAAAGGCGCCCGCGCCGCGGTTGATGTGCAGGTGGAAGGAAAACTCGGTGCCCAGAATATTATCGCCCAGCAGGCCGTATTCCTCGGCTTGCAGAATGGCCATGCGCAGGCGCTCAACCGCCATGGGGTACTCCGCGCGCACGTATATGTAGCCCTCGCTCGCGCCGCAGGCAAGGCCCGCGATCATCATGCCCTCCAGCATCCTGTGGGGGTCGCCTTCCATCACGCTTCTGTCCATAAACGCGCCGGGGTCGCCCTCGTCGCCGTTGCACACGATGTACTTCTGCTCTGTTTTCTGCCGCTTTACCTGCGACCATTTCTTGCCCGCCGGGAAGCCACCGCCGCCCCTGCCGCGCAGGTTCGACTCGGTGATTTCATTGATAATATCGTCGGCGCTCATCTCAAACAGCGCCTTTTCAAAGGCCTTGTAGCCGTCAAAAGCAAGGTATTCACGGATGGAGGTGGCGGAAATCTGCCCGCAGTGCTCGAGAACTTTTCGGGTCTGCTTTTTATAAAAAGGGATTTCGTCCTGCTTTCTGTAGACGTTTTCTCCCTTTTTATAAGCAAGGTGCTCCAGATGTTCGCCCTTAACAATCGTTTTATCGATGATATCCTCACAGTCCGAGAGCTTTACGCGGGTATAAAGCCAGCCCTGCGGCTCGATGCGCACCAGCGGGCCCAGTTCGCAAAACCCGTGGCAGCCGCATTTCTTAATGCCGGTAATGTCGTCGTGCGGGTCGTTTGCAATCTCCACCGTGTAGGGAAGCTTGCGGTCGTCCATCAGTTGGGAAAGCCTTTCGAAAATTTCAAGCGAGCCGCTGGATACGCAGCCGGTGCCGGCGCATACGAGGATACGCTTACGTTCATGCTGTAAGGAGTTTTTGCACCTTAACCTTAGCTGCTCAAGCTCATTTTGGTTATTCAGCTTTATCATTCTTATGTTCCTCCCTCAGCTCTTTAAGCAAGTCGGAAGCCTTATCCGGCGTCATGGCGGGGTAAACCTTGTCGTTTACCGTGATAACGGGGGCAAGGCCGCAGGCGCCGAGGCAGGAAACCGTTTCTACCGTAAAACCCAGATCATCCGTCGTGGTCTTTTTTTCGGAGAGGTTTAGCTCTTTTCTGAGCCTTTCAAGAATGGGTATAGAGCGCCTTACGTGGCAGGCCGTACCGTCACACACTTTAATAACGTATCTGCCCTTCGGCTCAAGAGAAAAGTTCTCGTAGAAGGTGGCAACGCTGTAGATTCTCGCCTCACCCACCGAGAGCCTTTTGGCAAGGTAGGGGAAGATCTCCTTCGGAAGATAGCGGTAGTGCTCCTGAATGTCCTGCAATATGGCAATAATCGACTGAGCCTTGCAGCCGTTTTTTTCTATAATGCGGTCTACCGCATCAAAATCGAAATGCGTGTTCAACTTTATGACCATCCTTTCCGGTGTTTGCGCTTGCAAAGTACCAAACGCCCTAGAAAATTGCAACGCGGCATTGCTGAAAGGCGTGCCGTCGTCTCTTAAAAGTAATTGACCTTAATCTTTTTCCCCATTCTTTTTAAACAGTCCGAAAGCTCCTCCACCAGCTTCATTTTTATGTTGAAGTTGATGGGCAGCTGCGGGTTCTGGTGAGCGGGGTTAATCGCTCTGCCCACAAAAAAGTTGATGTCGGTCGCTTCATCAAACAGCATGCGGGCGATTTGTGAAGCGCCGTCCTGCTTAAAGCTCCACTGCTCGTAGGATTTATTGTCGTCTAAGTAGTTCTTCGCGTATTCCAGCACGCGGTTTACGGTAATCACGCCCTCCGTTACGAGGTCAACTCCTTCAATCTCCGCGGTGGGGGGGATGTCGGAGTCTAAATAAAGCAGGTTGGTTTTAAGCGGCTTTTTTAGGTACTCGGCGGCAAGGCCCGAGGTGGTACCGCCGCAGACGATATGCTTGCCCTCCTTGGCAAAGAACAGCGACATCATCTTTCTGCAATCGTCCCGGTTGCAGGGGGGGCCCAGCAGCAGGTTCACCGGCTCGCGGGTGCGGATGCGTATGGTGCACACGGTAGCGTCGTCCCCGGGCTTATCCTCATATAGCTTTTGCGTTTTCTCCAGCAGTATGGTGGTGAGGGTTTTGGCGGTAAAGCCCACGTTCCAAAAGGTCTCCATATACCCGATGATCTCCTCACGCCTCCAGCCGAAGTTGTATACACCGCCCACCCCCGCGTGCACCACCCCGTCGCTCATCGCGATGAACACATCGTCCTGTTTGAGCTTAATGCTGGACTGGTAGATGGTTTTATCGCCGATCTTGAGGATGGTGGAGGGGATTTCGCAGTTTTTACCGTCCCTTAAGAGAATGACATGCGGGTTATCGTACTGCACAATCTCCGCATGCTCGTTGTTCACGATGCGGATGATGGTAAAGGTGGAGTAGGCGATCTGGCGCACGGAGCACACCGGCAGCGTGGCCGCGATGGTTTCCACCGCATCCTCCAGCCGAAGGCCCGAGGCCATCATGGTGGAGATGATCTTGGAGGTGAGGGTGGAAAGGATATTCGCCTTCACGCCGCTGCCCAGCCCGTCCGCGAGCACCACCACCGTGGAGTTCTCGTCCTCCTGCTCCATCACCTCGATATGGTCGCCGCAAAGCTGTTCCCCAACGTGGTTTAAGCTCATGTACCCGATATCGGTGCACAGATTGTTCGTTTTACTCATGAGAGATCGTCTCCTTGAGCTTCGTAAGCGCGATCTTGGTTTCAGCCGCTGTTTCGCCGAGCAAGGACGCGATTTCCTGAACGATGCGCATCTGCTTATCCACGACGATATCCGCTATCGCCATCGTCTGTTTGGCCATCTCGTCCTTTTTAATGCGCGCTTCCTCCAGGTCGGTGACGTCACGCAGGATCGCGATGAGGATATGGGAGGTGATGTCGTGAACAATGGTCAGCTCCAGATACCTTTTGTATTCGGGGTAGTAATCCCTCTTATCCTCCACCGTTTTCCCGTTTGTAAGCACTTCAATAAAGGGCAGCGGGTCGAATATCCGCACAACCAGCTCGCCCAGCACGTCGGCCTCGGTATTGATATTAAGCATCTTCATTGCCGAGCGGTTAATCTGCTGGATTTCCAGCTCCTCGCTGATGACGAGGATGCCGTTGGGTGTATTTTTTAAGATGTTGTTGGAAAAGCGCTCGGTTTTATCCATCAAAAAGGGCAGGCACATGCTGATATCGGCCTTTCCCTGAAAGACGGCCGCCGCCTTTTCGCGGCAGGTATTATAGCCGCAGGTGCCGCAGTTGAGCTCATCCTCCGGCTTAAGCTTGCCCATCCGCCGCAAAATGTCGTTTATCTGCGCGTCGGAGGGCTTTGCGGTTGAGTTTCCGATATAGGTGTGCTGCTTGAAAAATGCCAATTCCTCCGCGGGTGCTACGTCAAAATCCTTCTTGCCCGCGTAGGAACTTACAGCCTGAAAATGCCTGATGGGAGAATTTTTATACTTTTCCATCACCGGCCCGCCGATGCAGCTGCCCGCGCAGGCCGACATCTCAATAAAGCATTTCTTTAAGTTGCCAAAACGGATGTCCTCCAGCGCTTCCTTGCAGTTCTCGGTGCCGTCCACCGCCATGTAGGTGTAGCCGTTATCGGGCAGGTCCATGGTCTTTAAGATGCCGCCCGCCGTCGGGAACAGCCTTGCGCGGCTTTCGGCGTTTGCGTCCATCACATGCTCGGGGGTAATCCCCGCTTTGTTAAACATTGCGGACAATTCCTCGAAGGTAAGCACGGCGTCTACGACGCTGCCCTGTGCCTCGTCCTTTTTTGAAAGGCAGGGGCCGATAAACACGGTTTTGGCATTGGGGTGACGCTTTTTAATATCCATGCTGTGGGCGATCATCGGGGATACCACGGGCGCAAGGTGCTTTAACAGGTCGGGGTAATACTTTCTGATCATCAGGTTTACCGAGTGGCAGCAGGACGAAATGATAATATCCTCGCTGCCGCTTAAAAGCTGCTTTTCGTACTCGCGTTTTACATAGGTGGCGCCGATTGCGGTTTCCTCCGCCGACGCAAAACCGAGCTTTTTCAGCGCCACGGTTAACGCCCCAAACCCTACATCGCCGAAATAGGCGATAAACGACGGCGCGATGCTGGCATAAACGGGGCTGTCGGAGTCGAGCAGCACCTGAACGAGCTCGGTGCCGTCCGCTATCTCCTTTGCGTTTTGCGGGCATACCACAAAACACTGCCCGCACAGGATGCATTCGTCGCCTATGATGTGAGCCTGGTTGCCGGAAAAACGAATAGACTTTACGGGGCAATGTCGGATGCACTTATAACAGTTTTTACAGTTGGATTTCTTAAGCCTCAGACATTCCGACATGAAAACTTCCCTCCAAAACTATTTCTTCAAACGGCTCAGTACGTCGTTTTCAAAGAAGGCACTTACCGTTTCGGGTGATACGGAAAAGATGCCGCCGTCTACGGTAACATTGACGCCGGACTGGCACCGGCCCATGCAAAAGGTACCGGAAAGCTCAATGGTATCCTTCAGGTTGTTTTCGGATATCAGGTACTGAAGCTGTTCCACAACCTGACGCGACCCCTTTAAGTGGCAGGAGCTCCCCAAACATACAGTAATCTTCATGGTCAATTCATCCTTTCTCGGCGGTATGGCCATGGGGCCATACCGCCTTTATAAAAAAGGGTATTCCGTCAATGGAGCAACGCTCCGTTTGAATACTGCTTACCTGTACAAGCGGTCTTACAATTTTTATTCGTACTCGACGACATCGATCCAGTGCATTAAAAACTCACGCTCCTGCTCCTTGCCCTTAGATAGCTGCCGTCAACCTGATCGGTGAGAAGTTCCATATCGCGCTCGCACCGGCGCGGACAAGCCGGTCGCCCGTCTGCTGTGCCTCGGTGCCCTTGACCGCGATAATGGCGATTTTGTTATTCCTTCCCGCTTAAAAAATCGTCGATTGCGGCGGCGGAATTCTTGCCCGCGCCCATCGCGAGAATAACGGTGGCGGCACCTGTAACCGCGTCACCTCCGGCATATACGCCCTTGCGCGAGGTTAAGCCGCTAGCCTCGTCGGCGATAATGCCGCCCCACTTCTGGGTATCCAGCCCTTCGGTGGTGGATTTGATCAGCGGGTTGGGGGAGGTGCCGATCGACATGATGACGCAGTCTAGCTCCACCTCGAAGTCGCTGCCCTCTACCGCAACAGGCTTCTGCCTGCCGGAGGCATCGGGCTCGCCCAGCTTCATCTCCTGGCAAAGGATGCTTTTTACCCATCCGTCGGCGTTGCCGTAAATCTCGAGGGGGCTCGTGAGGAACATAAACTTGATGCCTTCCTCTTTGGCGTGTTCTACCTCTTCTTTACGTGCGGGCAGCTCCTTTTCGGTGCGGCGGTAGATGATTGTAACCTCCGCGCCGAGCCTTTTGGCGCACCGTGCGGCGTCCATGGCCACGTTGCCGCCGCCCACGACGGCAACCTTCTTGCCCTTTTGAATGGGGGTAGCGCTGTCGGGTTGATAGGCCTTCATGAGGTTTACGCGGGTGAGGAATTCGTTGGCGGAATAAACGCCGTTTAGGTTTTCACCCTTAATATTCATAAAGTTGGGCAGCCCCGCACCGGAGCCGATGAATACCGCCTCATAGCCGTACTCGCTCATCAGCTCGTCGATGGAGATGGTCTTGCCCACAACCGTGTTGGTTTCAATCTTTACGCCGAGGTCCTTGAGGGTGTCGATCTCTTTTTGAACAATCGCCTTCGGCAGACGGAATTCCGGTATGCCGTACACCAGTACGCCGCCCGCGAGATGTAGGGCCTCGAAAACGGTAACATCATAGCCTTTCTTTGCAAGGTCGCCCGCACAGGCGAGGCCGGAGGGGCCGGAGCCGATAACGGCAACCTTATGCCCGTTTAAAGCGGGTTTTACAGGCTTGGACGTACTGCTTACATTGTGATAGTCCGCCACAAAGCGCTCCAGCCTGCCGATGGCTACCGGCTCGCCCTTGATGCCGCGCACGCATCTCTGCTCGCACTGGCTCTCCTGCGGGCAAACCCTGCCGCACACCGCGGGCAGGGAGCTGGACTTTGCAATAATCTCATAGGCCTCTTCAAAATGTCCCTTTGCAACCTCACCGATAAACGCCGGGATATCGATCTGCACGGGGCAGCCGCCTATACAGGGCTTATGCTTACAGTTTAAGCACCGGTTGGCCTCGTCTATGGCCTGCTCCTTGGTGTACCCGAGCGCGACCTCAAGAAAGTTCGCGCTTCGGATACCCGGCTCCTGTGAAGGCATTTCATTCTTTTTCAGCGATATATTCGGCATCTTACTTTACCTCCATCTTAAACAGATTGCAGACATGTTCGTGGGCCTCGCGCTCAAAGGCCTTATACGTGGCGCCGCGCTTGATGGCGGAATCAAAGTCGACCTCATGGCCGTCAAATTCCGGCCCGTCTACGCAGGCGAACTTGGTCTTTCCGCCTACTGTCAGGCGGCACCCGCCGCACATGCCGGTGCCGTCCACCATAATGGGGTTCATGCTGGCAACGGTGTGAATCCCGTATCCCTTGGTAAGCTCGCAGACAAACTTCATCATGATAAGCGGCCCGATGGTAATCACACGGTCATACTGCTCGCCGCTTTCAATAAGCTGCTTTAGTGCGCTCGTTACAAGGCCTTTTTCACCCCAGCTGCCGTCGTCGCTCATTCGCACAAGCCTGCTGCTGGCCTTGTTAAATTCATCTTCAAGAATCACCAGCTCCTTGCTTCTAAAGCCGATAATCGAATGCACCTCGCAGCCGCTTTCAAACAGCTTTTTGGCCACGGGGTAGGCAATCGCGCAGCCTACGCCGCCGCCTACAATCGCCACCTTTTTTAAGCCTTCGGTTTCGGTCGCTTTACCGAGCGGCCCCACAAAATCCTGAAGGGAATCGCCTTCGTTTAAATGGTTAAGCTGCTCTGTTGAAGCGCCCACCACCTGAAATATGATGGTGATAGTGCCGCGCTGCCTGTCAAAATCGGCTATGGTAAGGGGAATACGCTCCCCGTTCTCATCCACGCGCAGTATAATAAACTGCCCCGGCTCCGCCTTTCTTGCAACCATGGGCGCTAAGATTTCCATCAGCGTCACCGTGGGGTTCAGGCGGACCTTTTTAACTATCTTGTACATCGTTCAGTCTCCCTTTATATCAAACTGGCAGCATACCCCTAAAAAGGGGCTGCCGGAGCATCTACGCTTTCGGCAGCCGCAAGTGAGTTTCTTAAAAATCAACCTCGGTATCGTAATAGCAGCACTTGAGCAGCTTTTCCATCTCTTCCTGGCTGGGCTGGCGGGGGTTGGAGCCCGTGCAGGCGTCGCCGATCGCGTTCTTGGCAATCTCGGGCAGTCTCATAAGGAATACGCTTTCGGGGACGAAGCCTTGCTCAGCAGGGTAGCTGTCCGCATCATAGTTCTTGATGCAGTGGGGGATGTTTAAGTCATCACACATGCCGCGGAGGTATGCAATGAGCAGGCCAACCTTTTCTTTTATGGTGGAACCGCCAAGGCCCATCATATCGGCAATCTCGGCATAACGCTTGGCAGCGGTCTCGTTCTTAGCGTTAAAGGCAATAACCTTGGGCAGGTACATCGCATTGGCGGCGCCATGAATAATGTGCGCGCCGTAATCCGCGAAGGCGGCCCCTGTTTTATGTGCCATGGAGTGCACAATACCCAGCAACGCGTTGGAGAACGCCATGCCCGCAAGGCACTGCGCGTTGTGCATGCTGTCTCTCTTGGCCATATCGCCGTTATAAGAGGCAACCAGATCGTTCTGAATCATCTTAATGGAGTAGAGCGCCAACGGGTCTGTAAAATCACAGTTCGCGGTGGATACATACGCCTCCACGGAGTGTGTCATGGCGTCCATACCGGTATGGGCAACTAGCTTCTGGGGCATGGTTTCGGCCAGATCGGGGTCAACAATGGCGACGTCGGGCGTAATCTCAAAATCCGCAATCGGGTATTTAATACCTTTGGAGTAGTCGGTGATAATCGAGAAGGCGGTAACCTCGGTGGCAGTGCCGGAGGTGGAGGAGATAGCGCAGAACTTCGCTTTTTTGCGCAGCTTGGGCAGGCCGAACACCTTGCACATATCCTCAAAGGTAACCTCGGGGTATTCATACTTTATCCACATGGCCTTCGCGGCGTCGATAGGCGAGCCGCCGCCCATCGCGATAATCCAGTCCGGCTCAAATTTCAGCATGGCATCCGCGCCTTTCATTACCGTTTCAACGGAAGGGTCGGGCTCAATGCCTTCAAATATCTCAACTTCCATACCGGCCTCTTTTAAATAGCCGACAGCTTTATCTAAAAAGCCGAATTTCTTCATGCTGCTGCCGCCGATGCAGATGATTGCCTTTTTGCCCTCAAATGATTTCAGTGCGTCAAGAGAACCTTTTCCGTGATAAAGATCTCTGGGAAGAGTAAATCTAGCCATAACAACAGCCTCCTGATAATTTAATAGCATCTTTATTTGTTAATATTATATCAATCTTATGCTTAAAAGGGTAATATAAAATCGGCATATCGATATTCCGTTATCGATATGCCGATGTACAATTTTAGATAAAAGTATTCTGATGTAGCTTGAAAATGCGTTACTACTGCACAAAGCGTCCATATCAATATAATCCTATCGATATCGAAAGCGTGATATGGAAAACCTTAGCTCAAAGAACAGGATGCTATTGGTATTCGGCCAAGGCTACCTCTTTTTTCGCTTCATAAAGCTTATCGATAAACTTTTTGTCCAGCTCGGAAAAGCGGTAGCCTTTGGGGTACACCAACATATCCTTATATTTATTTCCCTGAAACACGCACTTGCGTTGGATAAGGCCGTATTTCTCCCGCATGTCCTGCGGGATAGGGGATACCCACATGAAGGTTTCGTGAATATTGGAAAGCAGCTCGAACTGGTTACCCCTTTCGTAGAGATAAATCCGCTTTTTGGGTACCGCAGCTTGCGGGTCTTTGCTGTTTTTCTCCGCTGAAAGGTAGGGGACGACGTTATCGCCGTGTACAATCTCGATGCTTTGGCTTAAGTCATCCAGCCTCAGGGACGATTTTGCCGCAAGCTTATGATATTTAGACATCAGCGCAAGGTATTCGAACTCCCATACCGTATCGGCGCTTAAACGCTTTTCCTGCAAAAAGCTCTTAAAATAGGGCTCGTACACCACTTGGTAACGGATGATAGCCAGATTAAACTTACCGTCCACCAGATTATTAATCGCCTGCATGGAGTTTGTTTCATGGATATTCAGATCGATGCCTTTTGTTTCATCCAGTTCAGACACAAAACGGGTGATGCCTTTTGAGATATAACTGCCGCGGGGAATCGAGATGCTGAACTTTTGGATATTTTCATCCGCGGCATCGGCCAGCGCGTCAATCTTATCAAGCTGAGCGACAACAGACCGGGCATATTCCAAAAATAGATGCCCCTTCTCAGTGGGGATGACGCCCTTTGAGGTTCTTTCAAAAACATGAAAGCCCAGAGTATCCTCCATCTCCTTGATGGATTTGCTTAAATTGGGCTGCGCCATAAACAGATTGTCCGCAGCCTGTGTGATTGAACGGGTTCGCTCAACTTCAAGAGCATATTTAAAGAATAAGGTATTCATAATGCCTCCTGAATTATTCACGGTTTATCTGCTCTCTTAAATGCTTGGAGAGCAGCGCGAGCGAGGCTGCCATGTTCTCGTTCTGCACCAATATGTTATTTGGCACCAAGAGATGCGTGGGGGCAAAATTCCATATTGCGAGCACGCCGCTCGCAACCAGCTGGTCGCACACTACCTGCGCCTGCTCGGCCGGAACCGTGATAATACCGATGTTGATTTTCATTCTTCTGCATAAATCACTGATTTTATCCGCAGACATGATTTTTTTACCGTTAAAGGTGGTGCCGGTAAGCCTTGCGTCATTGTCGAAAGCGGCGACAATCTTTAAACCGTAGTATTTAAACCCCTCATAGGATAAAAGGGCTTTTCCCAATGAACCCACGCCCACCAGCACCGCTTCGTTGGAGTTTCGGTAACCGAGTGTATCCTCAATATCATCAATTAGGGTCTTGATGTCAAATCCTTGCTTGGGTCTGCCGTGTGTTGAACTGACGGCAGAAAAATCTTTTCTTACCTGTATCTCGGTAAAGTTAAAGTGGGCAGCAACCGCAGGAGCAGAAATAACCGTGATACCCTCCTGCAGCAGTTTCTTTAGATATTGCAGATAATAAGGCAGTCTGTGAAAAGCCTGCACGGAGATGATCGGTAGATTGTTTTCATGTTCCATGATGAAGCCACCCATTCAATATTGTATTATCGATAATATAACATCGATTTATTGAAGCGTCAAGGTGTGGTGCCTTATGCAACAATATTATTCTGGCATATTATTTATAATTTAGTAAGGTGAAAGTACTTCATTAAAAATTGCGAGATCATTTGGTACAGCTAGGAATCAGGTAAGTTTGTAATAATCGTGTAAATGTGTTATGATAACTATCAAAAAGAAAATGGATGTGATAGCCAATAGATCAATTCAAGAAGCATAGCGAAAAAACAGAACTAACAAATACAGGATTATCCATTTTTGCATGATTTACAACACAGAACTAATTTAGATTTAATAATGAAATTCGATGGAAGTGTATGCTCTTTTGGTCTCAAATAATCATGATATAGATATGTGCAACGGTCCACTGTTCAGAAAAATACTGATTTTTTCCCTGCCGATTATGGCAATGAATATTCTGCAGCTTCTGTTCAATACAACGGATATGGTGGTTGTGGGGCATTTTTCAGGCAGTCAGGCACTGGCCGCTGTGGGCGCGACCGGTGCCCTTATTAATCTCATCGTCAACTTATTTATGGGCTTGTCGGTTGGTACAAGCGTCGTTGTAGCGCAGGATTTGGGTGCCGACAAACCGTTGGAGGTGAGCCGATCGGTTCACACTTCCATTGCCATCAGCATTATTGCCGGGCTGGTTGTTATGATCTTGGGCCTGTCGCTTTGTAAGCCTTTGTTGATCCTGATGGGGACGCCGGAGAACATTTTAAGCCAGTCGGTATTGTATATGAGGATTTACTTCACCAGCCTGCCCG
Source organism: Bacillota bacterium (assembly GCA_023391875.1). GTDB lineage: Bacteria > Bacillota > Clostridia > Oscillospirales > Ruminococcaceae > Acetanaerobacterium. Next base: position 133,580 of record JAEWAB010000004.1, read on the forward strand.
CCACCATGGTATACAACTTCGCTGCAGCTATCCTACGCGCGGCGGGTGACAGTCGCCGCCCGATGTACTATCTCTTTATTACGGGTACTTTACACGTAATACTCAGTCTGTTCTTTGTAATTGTGCTTCAAATGAGTATCGGAGGCGTGGCATTTTCCACGGTCATCTCCGAGTACCTCTCGGTGGCGCTTATTTTAATCTGCCTGAGCAGGCATGACGGAGCCATACGATTTATGCCACGGGAACTCCGTATTGATAGAAATAAAATGAAGGCCATTATAAGGATCGGACTGCCTGCAGGCTTGCAGGGCTTGCTATTTTCCATTTCCAACGTGCTGATTCAGTCCGCGGTGAATTCCTTCGGCACCACTATGGTGGCGGCAAGTTCAGCTGCATCCAATGTCGAGAATTATGTCGGTACAACAATGAATGCCTATTACAACGCAGCCATTGCCTTTACCGGACAAAACATGGGCGCCAGAAAATATGATCGGATTGATAAAATTGCAAAGGTATGTACGGTCTTGATATTCGCCACCTGGTTTCTGCTGGGGGGTGCAGTATTGCTTTTTGGACGGCTAATGCTTGGTATCTTCACGCCAGATCAGGCGGTCATTCAACTTGGAACTCAGCGCCTGTATGTCATGATGGTTGCATACTTTACTTGTGGTATAATGAATGTATATCCGGGTTTGACACGCGGTATGGGCTATTCCATATCGCCAATGCTTAGCACGCTTGTAGGTGCTTGCCTCTTGCGAATTGTTTGGCTGGCTACAATATTTAAATGGTTTCCTACAGAGACAATACTTTTTGCCTGTTATCCGGTAACCTGGGGGTTGGCGGGAATTGGTCAGGTGGGCATCTTCTTCTATGCGCGGCACAAGATACATACGCTTGCCGTACCAAACGCTAAGTCAGATTGAAATCACACTAAATGAGCATCATTCAGCTTTCCCGGATAATTAATGCCTGTTTTCGATTATAACAGACATAAGAATAGTATCAGAAAAAAACGTTCTGACAGGAAGATTTTTAATTCCTGTCAGAACGTTTTTGGCCTGAGTGTAATTGTAGAACTTGGAAAAACACAGGGATATCAATGCTTACAGGCAATCGGTAAGCAGTATTTACACAAAACTTGCTCTTGTACGTCGATACCGCTAAAGCCGGTTTTTTTTACAAACACAGGGTTTTTTTCGGGCGACACTTCAATGGTTGTCGCTCTTTTTTATACATGATATTGACTCTTTGCTTAAGCTTGCTTTCCATGCGATATTTTATAACTTCATCCGCGATTTGACAGCCATTAATAAATGATATACTTAAAATTTCAAATATAATATGCGGCTCATTCTTCTAAGCGATGGAAAATAGTCAAATATCCTGACAAGTATTTTTGTGCCGATTGGCAACTTTGAATATCCAGGTAATCTATGTGTAACAGATTCAGATACTAAATTTAGTTTGGGTGCTACTTTTTTGAGATCGTCAGGATTATCAACATACCAACCGCCAAATGTAGCGCCGGTAGCCTTAATGCTTCGATTTTTGTTGGCTAGGCCTAAAGCCGACTTGCTAATTGCATCAAATGCAATTGCTCCATTCTGGAAATATTCCGTAAACCGCTTGAGTAATGGTTCCATTATTTCATGAGATAAATACATTGTTACTCCTTCAGCAATGATCCAGACAGGAATGTTGTTAGGCAAACTGCTAATCCAATCCAAATTCTCAAGCGAGGACCCGATCATTTCATAACCCGACCTTGTTGGATATATCTTTTTGCGCAAATCTATTACTTCAGGAAAGTCAATATCATACCAATAAACATCGGATGAAGGATTAATTCTATAGATTCGACTGTCTAAACCACACCCTAATTGAATAACTATTGATTTTGGATTTTGGCTTAGAAATTCGTTGGTCCAAATATCAAATTGCTTTGCTCGCATTGCTATTGATAGAACATCGACCTTTAATTTTCTAAAATCATAATCAATATTATCAATGGCATGTTCCGCCATCTCATCCTTAATTATTGGATTGGATGATTTACTTTCTGTAGCTCTTGCATAAAGAGTTGCTAGAAGGGTTTCTTTTTCTTTTGTTAAAGTTATCTTCTCTTTCAAAATAAAAAACCTCCATATATGCTTTAATCAATAATACCACTGTTTATTGCATTATCAAGAGCCCTTTTAAATACTATTAGTATTATCATAAAGGTTCGTAAAACTTGAACAGTCGGTGAATTAGCGCCTTTATGAAAGAAAAGCCATAAGCTATTTATACCTACGACTTTTCTCCGTTGATTAGAGAACGAACACTTTTTAGTGGCCTTCCTAATCACTTCTTAAATTTTTACTTACAATTACTCAATTGCCTTTAGTCAATATTTGCTTGATTTTATCCAATAAATTTCGTACATCAATGGGCTTTGTTATATAGTCAATGAAACCGCACGCCTTTCCTTTCTCAATATCTCTGGGCATAGCATTGGCGCTTACGGCCATTACCGGAATATCTACGGTTTCGGCATTCTCCCTGAGCCTTCTCAGAACTTCAAATCCATCTATGCCCGGTAGATTAATGTCCAAAAGTATCAGATTTGGTTTATGAGCTTTTGCCATATCCACACACAGTTCTCCTGTAGTTGCTGATATCATTTTTGTATTTGGTATATGGCCTATTATTCGTTCAACAAGTTTCAGGTTTGCAGGATTGTCTTCAACATATATGATCTTATATATATTGTCGTTTTCATCAAAATTTATATTCTCTAACTGTTTAACCGGATCTCCGGATATTTCTGTAATAATCTCGGAGCATGGAAGGTCAATCCAGAAATGACTTCCAGACCCAACCTGACTGTTTACGCCAATGCTTCCGTTCATTAGTTCGATCAGCTGTTTAGCTACTGTTAAGCCAATTCCGGTTCCTTCAATGACTCTGTCTAAGTTGCTGATGCGATGAAACGGCTGAAAAATATTATTAAGTTCAGATTCCTCTATTCCAATACCTGTATCTAAAACATTTATTCTGATGCTGCCCATATTCTTTTCACAATAAAAAGTTACTTGTCCATTTTCTTTGTTATATTTAATGGCATTTGACAGCAGATTAATCAATACTTGCTTGATACGGGTACGATCTGCCAATATATAATCCTTGTTGCACTCTTCAAAAAATTGATTAATATGTATTCCATACTGTTCAGCCATTGGCTTAATGATTGTAAGCGTTTCTTCAATCATCGGCACAATTTGTACAGGCTCAATTGAAAGAGAAAGCTTTCCGGATTCTATCTTCGCCAAATCAAGCACTTCATTTATTAATGTCAGCAGATGATTGCCTGCCTTTAATATCTCCTTTACACTCTGACTCTGTAATTCATCCAAAGGAGTGCCGGTATCCATTTGTAGAACCTGTGCAAAGCCTAGAACTGCATTAAGAGGTGTTCTCAGCTCATGACTCATATTGGATAGAAACTGTGACTTTGCCTTGTTTGCCTTTTCAGCCTCTTCTTTCGCTAGAATAATGGATTTTTCCATCTCTATACGTTGAGTTATATCTCTCGCCGAAACTACTGCTGTCCTTTCCTTGTCGTCTACCAACGATATTCTGGCCTGGAACCATTTGTAGCCTTTATTTGTTTGAACCGAATATTCTACACAATCAGATATGCCTGTATCGATTATCTGCTTGATCTTAGTCTGATAAAGAGAAGCGGTTTCAATATCAAAAATATCGCCGATTGTATTGGCGGAACTGTTTAAATAAGAATTTGAAAGATTATCCCGCTCCTTAGCCCAGGCATTTAAAAATCTGCCGTTCTCGTCAACAGTTACTATGACATCATCAATTGAGTTTACGAGAGCATTCAGATCTGATTCTCTCTTTCTCAGCTTTTCCTGTGCATCCATTAAATCACTGTTTGCTTCGCCCAGCTGCCTGCCCATTTTTATCAGATTGGCCGTAGTATCCTTTAACTCTTTTACATTCATATCAGGCTCTTGCTGATAATAATGGCCTTCGCCTATCTTTTCAACGATCCCGTTTATTTCAGTTAAAGGACGAGATATATTTAAGCTCATCCTTTTTGCTTTTCTGGACAATATAAAAAAGAATATGCAATAAAACAGAAAAAGGCCTGCAATCATTAATGTTCCTATTTGGAACATCTTATGGCTCAATCTGTCCACTTTTTCATATATGTTTTTTTCGGGAACAATAATGAGTAATTTCCAGCCCGTTTCACTTATAGTAGCCCAAGACACTACCTTAGGGTTTCCGTTTACCCGGATGGTGGAAAACCCCATCTTGTTGGCGGCTACATCTTTGTAAAATGTTTTAATATCATCTCTTTTATAAAGATTAAACTGATCGGGTTTAAAAGTATCTTGCATAATAGCTTCATCATAATGATGATCTGTTAATTCATCAAGTCCCCAATCAGCTTCGCCTTTTTCAGGCAACGCCATAATATTTCCGTCTTTACTAACCAATATTCCGTAGCCTTCATACGGTATTTCCAATTTCAAAATCTGCTTGACTATTGTGCTTACAGTAACATCTATACCCACAACTCCTTCCAGAAAATTGCCGTCGTAGACCGGTGCGATAGCAGAAGCCATCCAGCCGTTTCCCGCAGGATCAAGGTAAACATCTGTCCATTTAACCGTACGCTCCGGGTTATGCTTCAAATCTGCTTCATAATAAAAGTTGTAGGTAGGAATATTCATTTTTGGCGCATACTGCGGCAATACATCGAAGTACGGATATATAATGTTCAGAGAATCAAAAGTATTCAAGTATATTGAGGCAGCAAGGGGCTGTGACTGCAGGATATTTTTCATCAGTTTTTGCATGGTTAATGCCTTGGCTGTCTTTGCTCTCTCTTTTTCACCTATTGGTACATATCCGCTGTAAAATATAGCGGCACCGCCTTCCTTGGAATCGCTTGCGGTATAATATACTCCATCCGGAGAATATTTAAGCCGGGAGGTATCCTCAGCACTCAAAATAGCATCGGCTGCCAGAGCTTCACCCATTTGCCTTTGGTAAATCTCAGTAGCATTCGATATACTTGACAGCTGCTGATGTATTACATCAGATTCTTTATTTACAATCTCCAGCATCTCAGTTTGCACTTGATCCCGTAAATAATTCACCATTTCGCGCTGTGACCAGCTATTGGCAGTAAAGTATATTCCTATAAATACCATCTCCACCAAAATCAAAGGGATTAGCGCTGTTTTTAAATATGACTTCCAAATCCATCGATATAAAGGCATCGTACTCTTCTGAGAATCTTTGTCCATTTTTAAATTTACCTCATTAATTTATCTGTATTAACTGGTATTATAACATGCATCCTAAATCAAATGTTTTCTTAACATCTTTTGATTCAAACGTTCGGCAAATATTTTAGAAAAAGCAGGCGGAATGTTTGCGACTTCATATTTTCTGAATGCTTAGGAGAATCAATAATATTTAATAGAGTTTTTTTGATACCGATGCTTTATTTTTGTAATCATCTCACCAACAAACCTTTCCATGGCCTTTGGCGAGCCTTCGTCAGGTTTACTTATAAAATCTATAGTACCAATACTCATAGAATCAAATACTGCTATTTTGGCGGAACTAACAACAATGACCGGCAGAGGGTACTGCAGCAGCCTCCGCATGTATTCAATCCCATTCATTTTAATCATTTCAACATTGCAAATGATTACGTTCGGCTTATAAGCAAGTATTTTACCTCTTGCTTCAAAGGGATCGCTTGCTTTTGCCACCACTTCTATATATTGATCAGAGGATATACCTCTGACTACCACTTCATGGAACAAATGATTATCATCCACAATCAGGACTCTAATTTTACTATCTATGCCCATATAATCACTCCAAATAATTTTATTGCTTTTGGTAAACTGAAGGCATAATATATTTAAAGCGACTATTATCTCTATTTAATGATTCAGAATGGCCGATAAATAAATAGCCGCCGTCTTCCAACTGGTCATATAGTTTGTTCACCAATTCTTCATTCGTCTGATGATCAAAATAAAGCATAACATTTTTGCAGAATATTGTATGGAACTTTTTTTTGAAAGGGAATTCAGATTCCATAAGATTGAATTTTCTATATATTACTTCCTTTTTGATTTTATCATTAAGGATTACATTTTCAGCGTTGTAATGTGAAAAATAGTTTAATTTCCAATTAACGGGAAGAGGATCTATCCTGTCCTTGATGTATATCCCATTTTTAGCAACATTCAATACCCTTTCGGAAATATCGGTTGCCAAAACCCTGGTATCCCAGTTCTTTTTTTCTCTGCCAAAAAACTCATCTATAATCATTGCAAGGGTGTATGCTTCTTCGCCCGAAGAGCATGCAGCAGACCATATTCGGAGATCTTTTTCCTTTACCGCAGTCACCAGAAGCGGAAGTACCTTGTCTCTAAAATAGTAAAAATGATCAACCTCTCGCATAAAGAAAGTATAATTAATTGTTATTCTATCCAGTAAAGCAGTAACTGCTTTTCCGGTTTTATCCGTTATCAGGTATTTATAATAATCCGAAAAATTTTTAAAGTTTTTTTCAGACAATACATTCTGAAGCATGCCTGCAAACAGTTTCTTCTTCTCTTCCTTCAAATAAATCCCGTAATTATTCCTAATATAATTAGATAATTGACAAAATTCGTTTTCAGTTATCGCAACCATCCGCTTATCTCTCCCAAAAAAGTTTATTCCTAACTTAACTCCTATCTTTAATACATATATACAGGATGAATGTTGATGAATGCAGATAAAAGAAGTGAATTACATAGGAAATCACTTCTTTTATCCGAATTTACTTAATTAATACTTTCCAAATTCATTATCGCTTAATGCGATTTTTGTTATTTTGGGTGATGAATACTCATCGACTAACACCTTACCTGAATCCTGCTTGCTTCTGTCATTCATTTCTTTGGGCATCCTTAAAACATCCGGATTGATTCCTTCCAATCCCAAATAAGCATTGGTAGGATTAATTTTTTTCAGTTTAAATTTTTCAACCTGTGCTTTCAGCAGTACTGCCTGACCGGCAAGTTCCTCGCTGGCTGTAGCACTTTCCTGAGACGTTGAAGAGTTGGCTTGTATCACTTCCGATACTTGCATAATTCCTTGATTGATTTGGGATATGGCCGTGGCCTGTTCATTCGACGCGATTGCAATATTACTTACAAGATTTGCAGCCTTTTCTACTGCAGCTACAATGGTATTAAGTGCGGTTGAAGTCTCATTTGCAATCTTTGTTCCACCTTCAACCTTCTTCATGGATTCTTCAATCATTGTGGTGGTTTCTTTGGCAGCATTTGCTGATCTTACCGCAAGATTTCTAACCTCTTCTGCCACAACAGCAAATCCTTTTCCGTGTTGTCCTGCTCTGGCAGCCTCAACTGCTGCGTTCAGTGCAAGGATATTGGTCTGGAAAGCAATTTCATCTATAACCTTTATAATTTTTGAAATATTGTTTGAAGAATCGTTGATTTCCCCCATTGCTTTAATCATTTGCTCCATCTGTATATTTCCATGTACTGCATTTGATCTTGCATCTTCGGACAGTTTACTGGCTTGCCCTGCATTATCTGCATTTGTTCTTGTCTGTGAAGAGACTTCCTCAAGTGAAGCAGTCAGTTCTTCTACCGAACTCGCCTGTTCAGTCGATCCCTGTGCCAGTGCCACACTTAAATCCGATATTTGATTTGACCCTGATGCTACCTGCTCGGATGCAGAAATAATATTTGCAATGACCTCATTCAGATTATCCGCCATTTTTGCAAAAGCGGCAGATAACATTCCTATTTCATCTTTTGAGTCGACATTAACCTCTACATTAAGCTCACCATCAGCAATTTCATTTGCAACTGCAACCAGCTTTTTTATTGGGTTACTAATCATTTTAGAAATACATATTCCCAGTATCATAGCAACAATCACGCCTGCTAAAACAATTATAATCATTGTGTTTATTGCTTTGTTGGCGCTATTTGTTAAATCGTTTGAAACTACTGCTCCTTTTTCATCCTTCAATTTAAATAATTCGGCAATTTCATCATTGATTTCAGTTGCAGTAGCCACGGCAGTCTCTCCCCTGAGAAGGGCAAGTCCTTGTTCTTCATTGCCTGCAAGAGCCAACTCAATTATTTTTTGTTGATATGGATCAAACCTGTCTAGTGCATCTTTTAGGTCGTTAATGGTTTTCCTGCCATCTTCAGTTTGAATGGATTTTTCAAACTGTGCTATATCTTCATGAATTTGCTTGTCATAATTTTCTACATTATTTACGTATTTGTTTCTGTCATTATAGCCCTTATCCAGTAATAAGTCTCTTAAATTGATCCTTACCATCTGATATGAAATTGATGCATCTGCGATATCTCCCAAGGCTTTCCCGTAATTTTCATAAAGATCGGAAAAATCATCAACAGATTTTTTAAGATTAAATATTCCTACCCCACCTACGATGCCCGCAATCAAAGCTACAATTATAAAAGATATAACCAGTTTGGAGCCTATTTTGATATTATAAAACCATTTCATTTTTACGTCTCCCTATTCATGTCCTGTTTATTTAATTCTAGTTGAATTTTATGCATTCCTTAAGTACCGGAAGTCACTGTATAAGATGCTAAAGTCATAACTTTTTTCTATAAAATGATAATTGCATTCTTAATAATACAACAATTGGAAAGTAATTAAGTTATCGACCTGATGATTTCTCAATAATATTGCTGTGATTATCCTAAACAGGTCTGTGTGAAAGACTTCAATATTATGTTCTCATTAAACGGTTTTACAATGAACGCCAATGCCCCATTCTTTACTGCTTCCATAACCTTTACTTCCTGACCCATGCCAGAAATCATAATTATTTTAGCATCCGTGTCCAGCTTTTTTATTAATTTAAGTCCTTCAATTCCGTCTACATCCGGCATTGTAATATCCATAGTAACAACATCAGGCCTAAGCCTCTTATACATCATTACTCCTGTTAATGCATCTCCAGCTTCACCAACTACTTCATATCCATTTTTTTCAAGCATCGTTTTTAGAGATAACCTGGCAAATGCCGAGTCGTCAATAATTAAAACTTTCTTCATGTATATTTCTCCTTTAAAAATAAAATCTCTCTTTTAAGGCTGATTTCTTTGTGCTTTAAGTTTGCCTTTGACAAATTAACTTTACGCTAATTGGCTGCATGTTATAAGTATCCCGGGTCACTAAACCGAGTGCTGGCAGAACTATTATTATGCTTTTGTCACATTGCAACCCTTTTATGCTGAATTTAATCCCAATATGATATATAATAAAAAACACGTTAGGAATTGAATGTGTTAGGAGGCGAACCAATGTCCAAATTTGGAAAAATCGAAATTTTACTCGTAGAAGATACTGTGGCAAATCAAAAGCTTGCAACTATTATTCTGAAAAAGTTGGGATATGATAATGTAGAATTAGCCGAAAGCGGGCAACGGGCAGTGCATATGTGTATGGAAAAGAAGTATGATATCATTCTAATGGATTGCCAGATGCCTATCATGGATGGCTATCAGGCTTCAATAAATATCAGAAATCATAAACTAAACAAAGATACGGTGATTATTGCCATGACCGCCAATGCAATGCAAGAAGACAGGGATAAATGCTTAGCTTCAGGAATGAATGATTATATAAGCAAACCAATAATTATTCCACTTCTCGATAGTATGATCAAGAAGTGGATTGGATGAAATTAAAAACAAAGTGCAAGATGCATAAAAATATTATGCATCTTGCACTTTAATATCTGATATAAAAGCGGTAGAATTTTATATATTTTAGGTGTTATAAAGAGGCAGGATAATGAGTCAAGAAGCTGTTGACATTACTTCATTTGAACAAGAACTTTATTTAGACAGCGACAAACTTAAAGAATTATATTTGGTATTTACTGAAGAAATAATAAAAGAAAAAGAATTAATCAGAAAGTATTCTTTTTTGAACATGACTGCCGAGCTTTCAAAATCGGTACATAATTTAAAAGGAGTTTCAAGCAATTACCGAGCACATAAACTATACGAAGTTACAAAAAAACTTGATTTTAAACTTAAAAATCAAGATTTTAATCATATCGACTATTATGTGATGGCTGTATGCGAACTGATTGACGAAGCTACAACAGAAATTACTAAATATTTCTGTGAGCATTAACAATCCATAACATTATACCATGTTATTTTTTATTGCAAACACGGCCAGTTGGGTTCTATCTTTTAATTGAAGTTTTGAAATAATTTCAGTAATCATATTTTTTACAGTTCCTTCGGCTATAAACAGAGCAGCGCCTATTTGCTTATTATCATTGCCATCTACAATCATTTCAATAATTTTCAATTCTCTTTCGGAAATGGATGTATCAATGCCATTAACTTTTATCGCTCTATTTTTTTGAGGCTCTCTGTCGATACTGTTTCTGATTACGGAAACCGAGCCTAAAACTTCCCTGTGAATAATCCCTAATCCTGCAGCCGTGCTTTTTATTGACAAAATCAGCTCTTCAGCTCCGATATCTTTCAGTATATACCCGTCGGCACCATTTGCCAGAGCATCAGACACATCAGATTCATTGCTGGAAGCTGTAAGTATAAGTATTTTAACTTCTGGATATTTTGATTTAATCATCTTTGCAGCTTCAGTTCCATTACATACCGGCATGGAAATGTCCATCAATATCACATCTGGCTTTTGCTCACGACAGAAATCATATGCCTCTTCACCATTTGTGACACATCCGATAACTTTAATGTCGCTATTGTTTTCAATAGTATATTTAAGGCTTTCTCTCAATAATTTTTGATCGTCCACTATGAGTATATTCATGATGATATCTCCGTCTAAAAGTAAATTTATTACATATTATTAGAAATTTCGTATCTGATAGTTTTTTGCTGGAAGTTTTTATTGAGATAATATATTAAGCAAATTTGGGTAATGATTAGCTTTTCTATATTGGGTATTTCAAGTTTCAAAAATTCTAAACTCAATTTCTATTTATCATATTTTCAACCACTTCTTCTTTAGCTAACCATAATAGTAATAAAACACTAAATGCCTTCCCTTTACGAAAGGGTAGGCATTTGTTTTTCTTTCGGGCGCCAGACTATTTTAGCACTTCATACACCTTATACCCCGCAGCTTTATGTCTCCATCTTTAGATCATTTGCCTTTTGGCTTATTCTTTTTACAATACGGATGACTTTCTATATTGCCGCTTAATTTTGATATAGAATCGGGTTATCTTTATTCTAAAAGCCGAGTAATTTTGATTTCTCCCTATGAACTTTATCCACAATATTTAAGGACTCTACCATCGTATTATATCATTATTATCAATTCCGAACAATAGAATGCCGCATCTAATAATGAATATTGGACTAATCGGAGTTCAAGCAGACGCTATTACTTCATGCGTAGTTCAAAGAGGGTGCTATAATCTCACCGATAGATTGAAATTTGTCAACGGTTTAAATTTATGTCTGTTTCTGTCGTGGTACATTATTCTCTAAAATTAACTTATGGTTAATTTTTTATCCTTCTATTTAACAACCCGTCAATTGTTGAATTAGGGTTAGTCTGTTAAAATGTACTTAAAGAAAGGTCTTTCTTAATATCAGATTGGAGGATGATAAAAATGCCGATGAATATGATTATTCGAGAAAAAAGAAAAGAAATTGGATTAACACAAGAGCAAATTGCGGAGTATCTCGGCGTTTCCACTCCTGCTGTGAACAAGTGGGAAAAAGGAGCTACCTACCCCGATGTTTCTTTGTTGCCCGCGCTGGCTCGGCTGCTCAAAGTGGATTTGAACATTTTGCTGTGCTTTAACGAAGGGCTGTCGGAACAGGAAATCAGCCACTTCTGTAAGGAAGTAATGGATACGATCCGTAAAAACGGTTTTGAGAGCGGCTTTACAATGGTTATCGAAAAAATACAGGAATATCCAAGCTGCGGCTCGTTGATCCATACGACCGCACTACTGCTGGACGGCGCTTTGATGATGTCTGGAATGAGCGACGAGCATAAGGAAAAATACAACAGTCCAATCACGGTCTTGTATGAGCGTGCTACCAGAAGTGATGATGGTAAGATTCGAAATGAAGCAACTTTCATGCTGGCCTCTAAATACATGGGCCATGAGGAATATGACAAAGCACAAGAAATGCTGGATTTGCTGCCGGAAAGAAGTGATATAGATAAGAGGCAACTTCAGGCGAATCTTTGGATCAAACAGGGGAAACTGACGGAAGCTGCAGAACTTCTGGAACGCAAATTATTGATGATAGAAAGCAATGAAATCCAAATCCTATTAATAAGTCTGGCAGACATTGCGCTGAAGGAAGGGAACTATCAAGACGCTTCCCGGCTGGCAGAGGTTTCACGTGAGACCTCCAAGCTGTTTGATCTGTGGGGCTATTGGCCCTTTGTTGGGCCGTTCCAGGTTGCCGTCGGCCAAGAAAATGTCCAGGACAGCATATCGCTTCTAAAATCTATACTTGCAGCCACGCTTATTCCATGGGAAATAAAAAAATCCACTTTATACCGCCATATTGCCATAAAAGGAAATCAGGAAAACTTCGGCGTAAAAATGCTGCCGGCACTGCTTTCTGAGATTGAGAACGATCCTAAATATGCGTTTCTTCATTCCAATACAGAATTTCAGCATCTGATTGAACAATACCGCGCTAAATGCTAAGTATTCAATTCTTGTTTGTCCGCCTGTTATTCAGCTTCTACTCTTTACGTCTCCGGCGCAAAATCCAGCTTTACCTCTCTAAACAGCAGCTCGAGCCTGCGCTTGGCGTCCAGCAAAAGGCCCCTGATATAAGCAATCTTTTCATCGTCACAGCGAAAGATTGGTACAGCAACACTAAGCCCGGCAACGATATGCCCGTTTTGACGCAGCGCTACCCCCACACAGCGCAGGTGCAGGTTTGATTCCTCATATTCATAAGACACATCGTCTTTTCTGAATTCTTTTAGCTGCGTAAACAGCTTGTCAATATCCGTGATGGTGTTTTCGGTAAGCGGCTGCAGTCCCTTGGGGTATAATGCCCGTAGCTCCTCTAAATCGTGGTCAATAAGCAGGGCCTTGCCAATACCTGTACCATAAGCCGGAAGGCTTAACCCTACGGTGGAGGTCATACGGATGGCCTGCGGAGAATCCTTTTTAAGCAGGTACACAACATTTCCGCAGTCGAGCACCGCGAAATGCACCGTTTCCGAGCATTGTTCCACAATTGAATCCATCTCTTTTTCCACCTGCTTTAAGGCGTCGATGCGGTTTAAAAACGACATACCCACCTGAAAAGCGGCGGAGCCGGTACGGTAACGCTGCCCTATGGCGTCATAGCTTAAAAAACGCCGCTCATGAAGCGTATGTACGATGGGGAACAGGCTGCTTTTGGGCGCCTCAAGGGCCTCGGCAATCTGGGAAAGGGTATACCCATCCTGAGATGTCGCTACCAGTTGAAGAATATCCAGTGCTCTGGCGGTGGAACGGTGCTCGGAGCTATTCATAGTGATGCTTCCTTTATAATAAAATAATATACTCAGTCACGGTTCGTATATACGAACCGTGTTCTTTATCTTATCAGTATTTCTACAAATTGTCAATAGGCTACACCTCACTACGCATGAATAATAAAAAATAGCTAAAACTTCTATTGACCTACAGATCTTTTTATGCTAATATATGCACGTGATCCTAATTACGAATAGCGTTCGTAAATACGAACAAGGATTCAGAGAAAGGTTGTGCTAAACAATGAGGAAAAAGGTATTGGCATTGCTGACAGCTTGTTTAATTACAAGTACCATGTTACTGTCTGCCTGTGGCACTGCTCAAAGTAGTTCAAGCGCTGCTCCCAGTGAGAGTGAAGCGGTGTCCTCCGCAGCTCCCGAGGCTAAAACCATCACCGTTTGGGCTTGGGACGACAAATTCAACGTTGCAATTATGAAAACCGCAGCCGAGTATTACAAAAAACTAAAGCCCGATGCAAATGTAACGATCGAAGTAGTACCCAACTCTAAAGAAGACGTATATAAGAAGCTGCAGACTGGGCTAGCCTCCGGCGGCAAGAGCCTGCCCGATATCACCCTGATTGAGGATTACAGCATCAGCCAGTACCTCAACGCGTACGCCAAATACTTCTACCCCTTAAACGACGACATCAACTATGATGAGTTTTCTCCCTACAAGGTTGAGGTTATGACCTACGACGGCAAAAAATACGGTGTTCCGTTTGATGCCGGCGTTACGGGCATGTTCTACAGAAGAGACATCTTCGAGCAGGCCGGCTTCAAAAAGGCAGACCTTCAGAACATAACTTGGGATCAGTTTATCGATATCGGCAAGACCGTCAAAGAGAAAACCGGCACGGCTCTTACCGTTGTAAGCGCCGCCAACTATTCCTCGCTCTTCCGTTTGATGATGCAGTCGGCGGGTAAGTGGTACTTTAATGCCGACGGCAGCTTAAATATCTCCGGCAACGCAGCCCTGAAAGAATCCCTTGAGGTTACCAAGCGCATGCGTGACGCGGGCGTATTGCTTGAGTCACAGGATGACGCCGGTGTAGCGGCTGCTATTAACGGCGGCACCACCGCAACCGTTGTGAACGCAGCATGGAGAATCTCCACCGTTAAGGCCGAGCCCAGCCAGTCCGGCAAATGGGGCATCGCTCCCACCCCCCGCTTAAACGTTGAGGGCGCGACAAACGCCTCCAACACCGGCGGTTCCAGCTGGTATGTGATCGACAACGGCCAGGATAAGGCTCCCATCGTAGACTTCTTAAAGACCGTTTATGCGGGCGATAAGGACTTCTATGCAAAGATTTTGGTAGACCAAGGCGCCCTGTGCACCTGGCTGCCCGCTCAGACCGGCGATGTATTCCAGACCGCCGACGAGTTCTTTGCAGGCCAGAAGGTATATGCCGACTTCTCCAGCTGGCTGCCCAAGATCCCCGCTGTAAACTACGGCGAGCATGTTTCCGAAGCCAACGCGGCGGTAAACGCTGCAACCTTCAACTACCTGCAGGGCACCACCGATGTCGATGCCGCTCTGAAGGCTGCCGAAGAACAACTGAAAAACCAGATAGGCGGCTAATTGTCCCTAAGCATTTAATAGCCACACATGCGAAGGAACCAGGCCAAACCGTTATTTACCTTTCATTGTGTAAAGCCTGCGCAGCAATGCGCAGGCTTTACAACAAGGTTTTAAATAGGGGCGGCTATCCAAACTTTTTGAGGTGATGGTATGAATAAGAAAAAGAAAGCAGTAAATTACGATAAGTACGGATGGCTGTTTATTTCCTTTGCAATGATAGCCTTTCTCATCTTTACGCTTTACCCGGTTATCGGCTCCGTCAGCCTATCCTTTAAGGTGCTTAAAGGGGGCGACTACGTTTTTGCGGGGCTTACGAACATCCAGCGTATGTTTGGCGACAAGATGTTCTTAAAAACTATTAAGACAACCTTTGAATTCTTGCTGATTCAAGGGCCCATCATGCTTATTCTGGCGCTGATCTTTGCGAGCATTCTTAATGCGCCCAGGCTGCGCTTTCGCAGCATCTACCGCACGGCTATCTTTATTCCCTGTGTAACCTCGCTGGTAGCTTATTCGGTGCTGTTTAAGATGATGTTTGCCAACAACGGCATTATCAACTACCTGCTTACCACGTTTAATGCTATTGACGCGCCGATCGCCTTTCTAAACGACCCGTTTTGGGCGAAGGCGGTTATCATCATCGCGATGACCTGGCGTTGGACAGGCTATAACATGGTGTTCTACCTCGCGGCGATGCAGAACATCCCCTATGAAACCTACGAAGCCGCAAAGATTGACGGCGCGGGCCCGGTGCGTACCTTCTTCAGCATCACCATCCCGCAGCTTAAACCGATTATTCTGCTCACCACCATTATGACCACCAACGGTACCCTGCAGCTCTTTGATGAGCCGATGAACCTCACCGGCGGCGGCCCTGCCGATTCGACCATGACCATGTCGCAGTACATCTACAACAACGCGTTTGTATTCTCGCCCAATTTTGGTTACTCTGTGACGATGTCGTTTGTCATCGTGGGTATGGTGGCGCTGCTTGCGTTTCTACAGTTTAAAGTCACGGGGGAGGATTAAAGCATGGAATTAAACCGAAAAGTGCTCAGTGCTTGCGGCAAGACCCTCAAGCATCTGTTTTTAATAACCGCTTCTATCGTGTGCATCTTTCCGTTTTATTGGATGGTGGTGGGCGCCACCAATACCTCCGCAAATATCACCAAGGGAACATTACTCTTTGGGCCGGAGTTTTTTAACAACATTAAAGGCCTGCTGGAAGACGGCAACAACATCTTTCAGGCGTTCGGCAATACCGCAGTCATCACGGTTATTCAATGCGTTCTGGTAATCTTCATCTGCTCGCTTGCAGGTTACGGCTTTGAAAAGTATCGCAGCAAGGTAAGGGACAGGCTGTTCAGCGTGTTTCTGCTCACCATGATGATCCCGTTTGCGGCGATTATGATCCCGCTCTTTAACCTGATGTTTGATTTCAGCCTTATTGATACAAAGCTCAGCGTCATCGTGGCGAGCCTTTCCAATACGTTTTTAATCTTCTTCTTTCGCCAGAGCTTTAAGTCGTTTCCCACCGAGATTATGGAGGCGGCGCGCATCGACGGCGCGGGTGAGCTTTTTATCTTCTTCAGAATCGCCATCCCGCCCATGAAATCCACCTTTGCCGCCGCGTTTATCTACGCGTTTATGAAGGAATGGAACAACTACCTTTGGCCGCTGATTACTTTACAGTCGAAGGAAAGCCAAACGCTCACCCTGTTCGTTTCTTCCCTTTCATCGGCTTATTATGTCGACTACGGCAAGCTGATGGTAGCGGTAGTGATCGCGACATTGCCCACCGTGGTGGTGTTTATGACGATGCAAAAACACTTTGTACAGGGTATACTCGGTTCTTCGAAATAGTTCGCTTTAAACATCATAACGAAAGGCTGGTACAGCAGTTTCATGGAATACAGAATCGATGCCTCCGGCATCAAGAACCCCATCTATCCTCCCCGTACACCCTTTTCGGGGGAAAACCCGCAGGGTGAGGTGCTCGACTTTACCAACTACTACATGCAGATAAACGGCAAGCCCTTTTACGCCATGTGCGGCGAGATGCATTTCTCACGCATCGAGGAGCGTTTTTGGGAGGATGAAATCATCAAGATGAAGATGGGCGGCTTAAACATTATCGCCACCTACATCTTCTGGATACACCACGAAGAGGAAAAAGGCAAGTTTGACTGGAGCGGCAGTAAAAATCTGCGCAAGTTTGCAACCCTGTGCAAAAAGCACGGGATGTTCCTTATTCTTCGCATCGGCCCGTTTGTGCACGGCGAATGCCGCAACGGCGGCTTCCCCGATTGGCTGTATGCCACCCCCTTCGATATCCGCAGCAACGACCCCGAGTATGTCGCCTACACCGAGCGCTTCTTTAACGAGATCGGCAAGCAGGTACAGGGGCTTATGTATAAGGATGGCGGTACCGTCATCGGCACACAGATTGAAAACGAGTATGAGCATGCGTCCGCGCCGTGGGAGCCGACCACCGAAAACAGCAACGAGTGGATTCCCGGCGGCAACGACGGCCCCTCACACATGCGCCTGCTCAAGGAGCTCGCCATCAAGGCGGGTATCAAAACCCCGTTTTACAGCGCCACCGCATGGGGCGGCGCCTGCGCCCCGCCCGATGATGTATTCCCCCTCTGGGGCGGTTACGCCTTTTGGCCGTGGATCTTCTACGGCGACATTAAGGAACATCCCGCCACCACCGAATTCATCTTCAAGGATTTTCACAACAACCACGCCCCCAAGTACTATAACTTCGACCCGGAGTATAACCCTGAGGATATGCCCTTTGCCTGCTGCGAGATGGGCGGCGGCATGGCGTCCTACTACAAATACCGCTTCCAGCTGCCCTATGAGAGTGTAGAGGCCATGGCGGAGGTGAAGGCCGCGAGCGGCTGCAACTTCTTAGGCTACTATATGTTCCACGGCGGCTCGCACCCCAAGGGCAAACGCGTACCTTACTTAAACGAGTGCGCCCTGCCCAAGATTTCGTACGACTATCAGGCAGCATTGGGCGAGTACGGCCAACTGCGCCCCTCTTACAAGAGGCTGAAGCTTCAGCATTATTTTTATAAGGATTTTGAGGAGCTTTTCTGCGCCACCAAAACCGTGCTTTCCAAGGAATCCATCGAGATGGACCAGCACGACGCCGATACTCTGCGTTACTGCGTAAGAGTTAACCATGACCACGGCTTCTTATTTATCAACAACTATCAGGATCACATCGAAACCAAAGACCAGAAAGATTTCGCGGTGAACGTGACGCTGGATACCGAGGCCATCCGCGTGCCGAAAAACGGCGGCCTTTCGCTGGATAAGGACACCTGCGCCATCCTGCCGCTCAACCTCACCCTTGACGGTGTACGGCTAAAGTACGCCAGTGTTCAGCTGATCACCCGTCTTGAAGAGAACGGTACCCCCGTTTACTTCTTCTATGTGCCGCAGGGCATGAAGCCGGAGCTGTGCATTGATCTAAGCAGCATTCAGTCCCTTACAACCGATAGCCGCGCGGGCATTACCGAACAGGACGGCTGTAAGCTGGTGAGCCTGCCTGCCGACAATACCTCGGTAACCAATCTGGTTAACGCCGCCGGGCAGAAGGTGACCTTCTGTGTACTCAGCCGTGAAGACAGCCTGCGCTTCTGGCGTGTAAAGCACAACGGTAAAGACATGGCGATCTTATCCGACGCTACATTGCTGGACGACTGCGGTACCCTGCGCGTTGAGAGCATCGGCGCCGAAACAGGCCGCATCGGCATCTTCCCGCAGCCGAAGGGCGACATCCGTGTAGCGGGCAAGTCTTATACTGTTCAGGAAACCAAGGCGGGCTTTGCCTTCTATGATGTTGTCTTTGGCAAGAACGCGGTGAAGATTCGGTGGAAGGACGCAAGCTCCAGAGAGAAGGCCAGCGACGGGCAGTTAAAACGTCCCGTGCTCGGTAGCCCCATCACCTCCACCAAAATCAAGAACGCCCGTGCCACCATCACCGTTTCGCCGGAATCGTTTGAAAACGTAAAGCAGGTGCTCATGCAGGTGGATTACTTCGGCGACATCGGCTACGCCTTTACCGACGGCGACCTGATCAACGATAACTTCTGCAACGGCGCCGTTTGGGAGTTTGGCCTAAAGGCCTACGAGAAGGAAGTGCTTGAAAAGGGCATCTACCTCTACGTTTCCCCCAAACGCGAGGGCGGCTATATCAAGAGCGACTCGGAGATGGCCGCACGCTTTGCGGTATATGAGGACCAGTACGCTACCATCAACGATATTCACGCGGTGCCGGTATTTGACTGCGTGCTGGATGTAAGCGCGCAGGGTTAGGGAGGAATGAACCATGAAGATTACCTCATTAGAGCTTTTTAAGGTACCGCCCCGCTGGCTGTTTTTAAAGGTAAGCACCGACGAGGGCATCTGCGGCTGGGGCGAGCCCGTTGTGGAGGGCAGAGCCGAAACCGTTCGGGCTGCCGTACAGGAACTAAGCGGCTACCTAATTGGTGCCGACCCGATGCGTATCGAGGACATCTTTCAGGTGCTCTACCGCGCGGGCTTTTACCGCGGGGGGCCGATACTGTCCTCCGCCATCTCGGGCATTGAACAGGCGCTGTGGGACATTAAGGGCAAATACCTGAATGTGCCGGTATATGAACTGCTGGGCGGCGCCTGCCGCGACAATATCCGCGTCTACTCATGGATTGGCGGCGATCGCCCGCAGGACGTTGGCTCCGCAGCCAAAGCGCAGCAGAAGCTGGGCTTTACCGCCATTAAGATGAACGCCACCGAGGAGCTGAACTACCTCGACAGCAACAGCAAGCTTGATTTGGTACTCGAGCGCGTGGCTGCCATCCGCGAGGCGTGCGGCCGGGATTTCGGCATCGCAATAGACTTCCACGGTAGGGTGCATAAGCCCATGGCAAAGGTGCTTGCCAAGGAATTGGAGCAGTTCCGCCCCATGTTTATTGAGGAGCCGGTGCTGAGCGAAAACTACGAGGCGTTTGCCGAGATCGCGGCCTGCACCACCATCCCCATTGCCACCGGCGAACGGCTGTTTACGCGCTGGGATTTTAAAAAGATCTTTGAACAGGGCGTTGTGAACATCATCCAGCCGGACCTTTCCCACGCGGGGGGCATCCTTGAGTGCCGCAAAATCTCGGCGATGGCGGAGGCGTACGACATGGCGGTAGCGCCGCACTGCCCGCTGGGGCCGATTGCGCTGGCCTCCTGCCTGCAGATGGACGCCTGCACGCCCAACGCCATCATACAGGAACAAAGCCTTGGCATTCACTACAACAAGGGCAACGACCTGCTGGACTATTTAAAGGACGCGTCGGTATTCCATTACGAAAACGGCGCTGTCTCGCTGCCAAAGGCACCCGGGCTTGGCATAGAGGTTGACGAAGACAAGATACGGGAGCTGGGCCGTGCGGGGCACGATTGGAAGAACCCCGTTTGGCGCAACGAGGACGGAACCGTTGCGGAATGGTAAAAACGATAAAGGTGGGCTTGCTTTGGGCAACTATATTCTAATCATTGATGGCGGGACGACGAACACACGGTTCACCCTTATCAACGAAACGCGGATTATCGACTATATCACCAAAAGAATCGGTGCCTCCGACACGCACGACAGCGCAAAGAACCAGCGGCTGGAGCAAGCGGTACGCGAGGCGATAGAACATATGGAAACTACCCACCACTGCCGGATTGAAACCATTCTGGCAGCGGGCATGATTACCTCTAACGTCGGGCTTTTGGAGGTTGCGCACCTGCAGGCCCCCGTAGCGCTTTCGCAGTTGGCGGATGAAATTAAGCCGTGTCGGCTGCCGCATATCTCTGACTTTGCTACCTTCTACTTTGTGCCCGGCATTAAGTTCGGCACACCGGGCGGCTGCGACAGCGACGTGCTGCGCGGGGAGGAAACCGAGATTTACGGTGCCATCGCCCCAGAGGATAAGCAGAAGAATATCCTGTTTGTACATTTCGGCTCGCATAATAAGATTGTATTATACGAAGGCGGCAGCATTACACAAAATGTTACCACCATCAGCGGCGAGCTGCTGTGGGCCATCGCCAATCATACGATTTTGAAAAGCTCCATCGGTAAGATTGATCAGTACGACATTGTGGATGCCTATGTTCAAAAGGGCTACGAGGCCGCACAACAGCATAATTTTTCACGCTCGCTGTTTATGGCGCGTATTAATCAGATCATCGGCGGCTTTACACGGGAACAGACGCTCTCGTTCATCTATGGTATTCTGATACAATCCGACCTCAGCGCATTTAAACCGCTTCTGAGTGAAAAAGTGGATAAGCTCGTGCTCTACGGGCGCGGGCAGTTCGCTAAGGCGTTTTTGGTTTGCCTTAATACTTATGGGCCGGCCTTTAACGGTAACATAGAGCTTTTAAGCTTTGATGAAAGTGAACAGCTGAGCATTAAGGGCCTTACGCGCGTATATCAGGACATTATCGGCAAAGAGGCCGCCAGTAAGTAAGCGCGGCGAGGAATAAGCTTTGTGCCTTATAGGTATAAAGCCGGAAGGGCAAGGTAGAAAAGGATGGTAGAACAAGCGTTACAGAGCACCGGCGTTATTGCCATTGTGCGCGGCGTTTCGGCTGAATTTCTCTCGCCGCTGCTGGAGGCGCTCGTGCAGGGCGGCATACGCCTTGCGGAGGTTACCCTAAACAGCCCCGACGCGCTAGGTCAGATTACCGAGATGCGCCGTAGGTTTGAGGGCCGGTTGCACATCGGCGCAGGCACGGTGTTGAATTTTTCGCAGGCGACGGCGGCACTTCAGGCCGGAGCCGAGTTTTTGGTAACCCCGAACATTGACCGCGAGGTAATCGAGCTTTGCCAAAAGCGAAATGTAGTGATAACCCCCGGTGCGCTCACCCCCACCGAGATAGAATATGCCCTGCGCTGTGGCAGCCGATATGTAAAGGTATTCCCGGCCTCGGCGTTCGGCCCGAAGTATTTTAAAGAGGTACTGGCCCCGCTTAGCAGCGCAAAGCTTATCGCGGTAGGCGGCATCAATGCGGAAAACGCCGCGCAGTATATACAAAATGGCGCGGTAGGGGTAGGCGCAGGCGGCAGCCTGTGCAACCTGCAGCGCATCCTTGACGGTGACTTTGCGGGTATTACCCGTGATGCAAAAAGGCTTGTTGAGGTATGCGCCCGCGCCCAATGATATCAAACAGCTTTACAGCAAAGGGGCGTGAAGGATGGATGTCGTTCAGGTAGGCATTATCGGCTGCGGGTGGTTTGGCAACGTTCACCTTGATAATCTGCTGAAGATGGAGCAGGTTCGCGTGACAGCGCTGGTAAGCTCAAATGTGCAGAAGCTGGCCGAGACGACCGCAAAGGTGCCTTGGGCAAATCTGTACACAGATTACCATGAGCTGTTTTTACAGGAGAAACAGCTCGACGCGGTGCTGGTATGCGTGCCGCCGGATAGCCATGGCGACATCGAGCTGCTGGCTGCGGCAAGCGGCGTACATCTCTACGTAGAAAAGCCGGTGGCTCTATCTCTCAAACGCGCGTATGAAATCGAGCAGGCGATCCGCCGCGCCGGGGTTCTGTGTTCCTGCGGTTACCACGAGCGGTACAGCCCCGCGATGGAGGAGCTGAAGGCCTTTCTGGCCGGGCATCCTGCCGTTATCGCTTCGGGGCAATGGCTTGGCGCGATGCCCGGTGCGCCCTGGTGGCGGATAAAGGCACGTTCCGGAGGGCAGCTGGTAGAACAGAGCACCCATATCTTCGACCTTCTGCGTTATTTCTTTGGTGAGGTTCGCACAGTTTACAGCAACAGCGTTCCCCACCTTCTTGATGAAGTACCCGGCTGCGATATTGAGGGGGCCTCTGTCACCAATATGACATTTGAAAGCGGCGTAGCGGCGACGGTGCAAACCGGCTGCTTCTTGGGTGAGAACGTAAGCGGGCGCGTGGGCGTGCAGCTTTTCTGCCGTGACGTGGTGGTTGAGTACGACTGGATGCAGGAGGTACGCTATATCACCAAGTCGCGCACCGAGAAACGGCCCGCACGTTTCCCGTCTCACTTCAATGCAGTTCAGGCCTTTATAAACGCAGTACGCTACAACAATGCACAGCTCATTCGCTCCCCCTATGAGGATGCCATAAAAACGCTGGCGGTAACCTTAGCGGCGGATCAATCCTTCAATACGGGTGAGCCTGTAAAGTTAGAAATAATGTGATAAATCGTTTTATTATGGGGCCTCAACCACTGGTCGTGCTACTTATCAAATAGTGCAGCCGACAAAAAAGTACTTCACCTTCATATTTGCATAATAATATGTAAGAAACCGTCTTCCGCGTAAGTGGAAGACGGTTTCTTTGTCGTATATTCAACCCCCGGCTAGGCCGGGGGTTGAATGGATGGCATTACGGTATGAAAGAGCAACTCTTTATACTGGGCGCTTTCTATTTTAGCTTAATCCGTATCATATTCCAGGAGGCTTTTGAAAGGTTTACCGAGATACCTTCACCCGATTGCGAGGCCGAATGCTTCTCGATAGGCACCACCGTTTGCTCGTCCGGGCCGTTTGTTTGTTTTAGGTCGTACCCATCGATGGCCAGGTGCTGAACAACACCTTCTATATCGAATCCCTCAAGAGAAATTTCGGTGGAGATATCCGTATCCAAGCTGCGGTTTACCATAAACAGTACAACCTCATGGTTTTGTTCGTTATAAACCGCGGCGCTGTCTATCATCGGAATCTCACCGCTCACGCCGCAGGTATAGGTGGGGCAATCGACCTGCTGGCGCAGCGCCGTTCCGCGTCCGTAAAGCGAGGTGTACATAAAAGGGTAGAAGATGGTCTGCGTCCACGCTTTACCCTCTTTTTCCGTCATAATGGGCGCGATGGTATTTACCAGCTGAGCGAGACATGCTATCTTTACTGTGTCGGCATTGTTGATAAAGGTAATCAGCATGGAGCCTACGAGCAAAGCATCCTCGACGTTATAAAGCTCCTCCTCAATGGGGCGCGCTTCCGTCCACTTGGGCGGGTTCTGGCCGGAAATGCGGTAGTGATACCAAACATTCCATTCATCGAAGGAAAGGTAAACCTTTTTCTCCAGGCCCTTTTTGATGCGAACCTTTTCGCTGATTTTTGCAACCTCCTTGATAAAGCGGTCCATTTCCATACCGCGCGCCAGAAAGGTTTTGGTGTCGTTCTCCTCATTGCCGTAGTAGGTATGTAACGAAATATAATCCACATGCTCATAGGTTTGCGAAAGCACCGTTTCTTCCCACACGCCAAAGGTAGGCATGCCCCGTCCCGAACTGCCGCATACCACTAATTCTATAGATGGGTCGACCCATTTCATCAGTTTGGCGGTTTCGCAGGCAACTCGCCCATATTCCTCGGCGGTTTTGGTGCAGATCTGCCACGGGCCGTCCATTTCGTTGCCAAGGCACCATAGCTTTATACCGTGCGGCTTCTCGTAGCCATGCTTTTTTCTTAGATTGCTGTAATAAGAGCCACCCGGGAAGTTACAGTATTCCACAAGGTTTTGCGCATCCCTTGGCCCGCGTGTTCCAAGGTTCACCGCCAGCATCATCTGTGCGTTTACAAGCCTTGACCATTCGTAGAACTCGTTCAGGCCAAAACGGTTGCTTTCCAAAGCAGACCAAGCGAGGTCGAGCCGTGGGCGGCGTTCCTCAACCGGGCCCACTCCGTCCTCCCACTCATACCCGGAGACAAAATTCCCGCCGGGGTAACGAATTACGGGGATGTTCAGCTGTTTTACTAAATCAATTACATCACGCCGAAAGCTATTGTCATCGGCAGTCGGATGCCCCGGCTCAAATATACCCGTATAAACGGCCCTGCCGAAATGCTCGATGAAAGAGCCGTAGATCCGGTTATCAATGGGGGATACGATGTCATTTTTACATAATTTTATCGAGGCTGTGTTGGTCATACAAAACTCCTTATTTCACAAGATTATCGATTAAAGAAGCGGCATGCGGTTAGATATATCGGCAATGGATTCTCGTTCGATGATGTTGCAATTAAGGGTGACATGCTCGGAAAAGTTCCTGTCTTTTTCTTCAAGGTGATTAATGAGTATTTCGGCGGACGACATGCCGATCTCAAACAACGGCAGCGCGACGGTGGACAGCTGCGGGCGGCAGACGGTGGAGATTTCCCGGTTATCAAAGCCCACCAGCGAAAGCTCTTTGCCAACCGCAATGCCGTTTTCATTGCAATAGTCCAGTACGCCCATCGCCATAATGTCGTTTTGGCAAAAGATCGCTGTGGCACCGCGAGTAAGGAGCTGCCCGCACAGGGCATGCCCGCAGTCTCTGCCCCAGTCGCCATAGGCCACAAGATGGGGGTCGTACGGGATCGAGCCGTCAAATAAGGCCTCCTGATACCCCAGAACGCGGTTATGCGTATGGTTGCTGGAGGTATTGCCTGTAATCATGGCAATGCGGACATGACCTTTATTAATCAGAAGCTTGGTCACATCGTAAGCGGCGGCTCGGTCGTCGTAGATTACAGAAGGGATTTTCTCATCGTTGCTAAAGCAATAGGCACAAACAAAGGGTATTTTATCGTGCTCCAGCGGGGGCATAATGTTGTGGCTGTGGCAGCCCACATAGATAATGCCGTCAACCTGCCTTGAAAGCATAACCGACACCATTTTATTAAACAGGGGCGTACATTCCGGCGAATCATAGCGGTCGCTGCCAAACAGCTTATCAAGGCGAAGGTTCCCCAATATATAGCTATAGCCATGTTTTGAGCAGTAGTCATCAATGCCATCGACAATATCGGGTGTATTAAATACGGTAAAATCCTCGGTGATTATTCCAAGGGTTTTGGAAGACCCGCTTTTTAGATTCTTTGCGTGGATATTGGGCGTATACTGAAGTTCTTTGGCAATATCCATAATCAAACGTGCCGTTTGCTCGCTCGCGCTGTTCTTCCCGTTTAAGACCTTGGATACTGTAGCTACCGAGACCCCGGCCCGACGCGCAATCTCACGAATGGTTGACACCTGTATCACCCCTCCACTCTGTTTTATTTTAAAATAGCACATAAACGTTTAACATGCAATGTTTTTATGCCGGGTTTCAATATTTTAGTTACTATCGGTAAATATCAGTAATCCTAAGCGGGGATATTGCTGCAATTTTGCGAGTCCGTGCAGTTATATTAAACGTTTAACAAACTGTACCATGAATAACTTAATGATAATTGAAGTAATTTAATAATATTTGATGATATTAAGAGGACTAGAGATATAAATTTAAAATTTAATGGAATATGAGTTTTTACAAACAATAGTTATCGTGATATAAAAATATTGTAGGGAAAACATTTAACAAGACTGCCGGATGAAAATAATGCGCCCAAGAATAGTGCACAGAATAAGTCGATAATCATATAAAGTTATATCCATTCTTTATATCAGTGACCGGGATTCGGCTTAATTTACACAATATATAAAACGACATTATTAAACGTTTTACAAACCTATTAACACCAAAACTATAGGGGGAACCAAACATGAAAGATCGATTGAAGCACGTTGACCTCAAACATGTACACATCAGTGATGCCTTATGGAGTAGGTACATTAATCTGATTCCGAATGTGGTTGTTCCTTACCAGTGGGATATTCTCAACGACAAAATAGAGGGCGCCGAAGAGAGCCATTGCCTTGAAAACTTCCGCATCGCGGCGGGGGAATTAGAAGGCAAGCGTCATGGCACGATATTT
The DNA here is from genome assembly GCA_023391875.1 of Bacillota bacterium. Classification (GTDB taxonomy): domain Bacteria; phylum Bacillota; class Clostridia; order Oscillospirales; family Ruminococcaceae; genus Acetanaerobacterium. Next base: position 160,539 of record JAEWAB010000004.1, read on the forward strand.
TTGGATACCGATGTATACAAGTGGCTGGAGGCCCTGGCCTATACGCTGAACACTCACCCGAACAGCCGCTTTGAAGAGCTGGCCGATCAGGTGATTGAACTCATCGAAAAGGCGCAGCGCCCCGACGGGTATATCAATACATACTACACGATAGTGGAACCGGATAAACGCTGGAGCAACCTTACCGAAGGCCATGAGCTGTATTCCGCGGGCCACCTGATTGAGGCGGCCGTCGCTTACTATCAGGCCACGGGTAAGGATCGGCTGCTGAAGGTCGTAAGCCGGTTCGCCGATTTAATCTGCGATACCTTCGGCGACGAAGAAGGCAAGCTACACGGCTACCCCGGGCATCAGTTGATTGAGCTTGCGCTGGTAAAGCTGTACCGGGTTACACAGGTGCAAAGGTATCTCGACACCGCCCGCTATTTTATCAACCGCCGCGGCGGTACACCCAACTATTTTCTGGAGGAGATTGAAAAGCGTGGCGGAAAAGGCATCTACCCCGAGCTGATGCCCTACGACCCCCACTATTCCCAAAGCCACCTCCCGCCCCGAGAGCAAACCACCGCCGAGGGGCATGCGGTACGTGCTGTGTACATGTACAGCGCGATGGCCGATATTGCCGGAGAATATGACGATGACGGGCTCATGCAGGCTTGTGAAGCCCTGTGGCGAAGTGTTACCGAAAAACGCATGTACATTACCGGAAGCATCGGCTCCTCCGGAATACTGGAGCGCTTCACCTGCGACTACGACCTGCCCAACGACAGTAACTACTCCGAAACCTGCGCCGCCGTCGGGTTGATTATGTTCGGGCAGCGCATGGGCAACCTCAGCCGCGACGCGAGGTACTACGATATCGTAGAGCGAAGCTTGTACAACACGCTGCTGGACGCTATCAGCTTGGAGGGTAACCGTTACTTTTACGTAAACCCGTTGGAGGTTTGGCCCGATAGCTGCATGGAATATACCTCCCGTGAGCATGTAAAGCCTGTCAGGCAGCAATGGTTTAAATGCGCCTGCTGCCCGACGAATGTGGCGAGAACCCTCGCGTCCCTTGGGCAGTACATCTATTCCGCCGATGCCGATTCGGTGTATGTAAACCTCTTCATCAACAACAGCACAGACTTGGTATTGGGTGGCAGCACGGTGAAGCTCGACCTAAATGCCGACGTGATCGACGGCGGCACGGGCACCCTTCGCGTGACCGCTGAAAACAGCACCGAATTTGAGGTGGCAATCAGAATACCGGATTATGCGGAGTCTCCGGCCTTTACGGTTAATCACCAGGCATGTTCACCGCGTATACAAAAAGGTTATGCGTATTTTAAACGGACTTGGCAGGGTATCACCGAGATTGCCTTCCATTTTGGTATTAAGGCACATTTTGTCATGGCCAACCCCGAGGTACGGGCAGACGCCGGGCGCGTTGCCCTGCAAAAGGGGCCGATCATCTACTGTTTGGAAGAAGCCGATAACTTTAAAAACCTTGCCGCAGTTTTTGTTGACCCCACCCAACAGCTTAAAGAGGTTTATGAGCGGGATCTCTTATGGGGTGTACATACCATAGAGCTTGACGGCCAAAAGCTGTCCTCCAAGGGCTGGAACGGCGAGCTATACCGCAATTCGGGCGGATTTATCACCGAGCCGGTTCATTTAAAGGCTATTCCATACGCATTATGGGGCAACAGAACCCCGGGAGAGATGCTCGTATGGCTCAAAGCCTCCCTGTAATCCTGCATACACAGCTTATACAGGTCAGTCAATACGGCAATACTAGCGAGATTCCGGCAATAACCCGGCAATCACTCATTCTCTTTGGCAACGTGTAACTACTCCGCAAATTCGATACTTATCAGGCGAAAAACGGAAGGTTCAGTCAACAGAGTTTATACGCAGCTGCAGTTGCTGTATAAATAAATGAAAGGGAGTAATGAGAAATGAAATTGACCAAGAAACTGGTTGCTTTGCTACTGGGTATCATGATGGTCATTGGTCTCGTAGCATGCGCTTCCCCCGCATCCAACGCACCGGCGGCAGCGCCGTCGGAAGAGGCGGAGTCCTCTCAGCCTGCTGCTCCAGCCGAGAAGGTCAAGATAACCTACGCGCTGTGGGGCAACGAAACAGAGGCCAAGACCACACAGGCAACCGCCGACAAATTCAATGCTTCTCAAGACCGCATTGAAGTTGAGTGTATGCCAATTCCGTGGGATACTTACATGGAGAAGCTCAATACCATGGCGACTGCGGGACAGCTGCCGGACACGGCAATCATGAGTGAAGCAGGCGTTATCCAATGGGCGGCGCAAGGCATGCTCAACGACATCTCCACCATGTATGCTGAAGGCGACCCCAAACCGCTTGACAGTTTGGCGTTTAAGTTTAATGGAAAGACGGTTGCATACTCCACTGCCAACGAGATTCTTTTGCTCTATTATAATAAAGATATGTTTGATAAGGCGGGGGTAGCCTATCCGCCCGCGGCAGCCGATAAGGCTTGGACATGGGACGAATTTGTTCAAACCGCGAAGAAGCTGACCTTGGATAAGAACGGAAAGACCCCCAACGACGCGGATTTTGATAAGGATAACATTACCCAATACGGCTGCATGGTTGAAAATCTCACCTGGCAGCTTGAGCCTTGGTGCCTTTCCAACGGCGGCGGTTTCTACAATAAAGACGGCAGCGCCCTTGCAATCGGCGACCCCGCTTCCACCGAAGCCATTCAAAAGGTTGCTGATCTATATTTGAAAGACCATGTTGCTCCGCTTTCTTCGGGGCTTTCCGATGACGGCGTACAGCGTTCGCTGATCGCGGGTACCGTTGCGATGACCACAAACGGCGCATGGAATATAGGTACTTGCCTGGCCGAGGCCCGCAAAGGCGGCTTAAACTACGGCGTTGCGGTTCTGCCGTATATGAAGGAGAAGGTTACCGTCTGCACCGGCGGCCCGAACGTTGTGTTTAACCAAACCAAGCATCCGGCAGAGGCGATGGAATGGCTGAAGTGGTATGCGAAAGAAGAGAACAACTGGGATGGGCTGATTGCGACCGGCATCTGGATGCCCACGCTCGACTCCTATTATACCGATGAGACATTAACCAAGAAATGGCTTAACAACCCGAACTTCCCTCCCTATGAAGATGCCAAGGGAGTGCTCGTTGACTATGCTAAGCAGTACGCCAAATCAGTTTCTTGGTATTATGTAAACAACACCGTGGACTTCAATGCCCTTCTTGGCTCCACCCTTGGCGATGTTTGGACCGGAAAAATCACAGCGAAAGACGCCATTGACAAAAACCTTACTGCGCTGCAGGCGGCTTTTGAAGGGAATGGCTGATTAATAACAGGTTAAACATAAAGACATGGGGCGCCCACCGTGTTATACTGTTTACGGGTGAGCGCCCTTTCCTCTATTTAGCCGGAGGTATGCATATGAAAAAGCTCTATAATCACAACAGACCACGAAAACACTCCTCGATGGCGCGTAAGGAGGCGCGGACGGCATACCTGTGTTTGATTCCAGCGTTTTTGGGCTTGTCGCTCATTACATATATCCCGCTGGTTGCCGTATTTGCGCTAAGCTTCTTTAGCTGGAAGGGTTTATCGTCGCCAGTATTTAACGGCGTCGACAACTATATCCGCCTATTTACGGCCGACCCGTATTTTATGGATTCCATTAAAGTAACCGTATATTTTTCTGTTCTCGCCGTGGTCGGCGGCATGATTTTTTCCTTAGCTATCGCTATGCTGCTAAATCGAAGGATTCCCGCACGCGGTTTCTTCCGTGTAATCTTTTATCTGCCCTATATCCTGCCGGCGACCGCCGTTTATATCGGGTGGTCGTGGCTTTATGAAACCAACTTCGGCCTGTTTAACTATATTTTAAAAACGTTGAATATTAACAATGTTCAGTTTTTAAACGATTCCAACGCCGTGGTTCCTTCTCTGGCGCTTATTGCTGTATGGCTCTCAGGCAACCTGATTGTGATTTTTCTCGCCGGACTGCAGAATGTTCCGCGCGTTTACCATGAAGCCGCTGAAATCGACGGTGCAAACAGTTGGCAACGGTTTTGCAACGTAACGCTGCCCTGTATGTCGCCGATAATCTTTTATAATCTGTTGATGAGCCTGATTACCAACATGCAGGTCGTAACGCCCGCGCTGGCGCTGACCAGCGGCGGCCCCGGGAATTCGTCCATGTTTATGACGTATCTGATGTATAAGTACGCGTTCAGAAGCAACCAGATCGGTTATGCCTGCTCCATTTCGTTTGTGTTCTTTGTCATCATCGCCATTTTTACAGCAATCTTGTTCACAACCAGTAAAAGCTGGATTTTTTACGAGGAAGGTGACAAGTGATGAAATATGGTTTTACCAAGCACAAAGAATTGCATGAGGATGAGAGCCTAAAGAGAAATAGAGCGGGGGATATTATAAGCTTTCTCGCGGTTACAATTTTTGCAGTCGTTGTGATGCTGCCTATCTGGTGGATTATACGCTCCAGCCTGATGACCAATGCCGAGCTGTATGAGTGGCCGCCTGCTTTTTTTCCGAGCCAGTGGCTTTTTTCCAACTATCCAGCCACCTTGGAATCGTTTAAATTCTGGCTGTTCTTCGGCAACACCATGCTGATTATCGTCCCCTCGGTCGCTGCCGGAACCATCACAGCGACACTGTGCGGGTACGCGTTCGCACGCCTTAGGTTCAGGGGGAAAAAGTTCATTTTTTCGCTTTGTATCGGGTCGATGCTGCTGCCGTCGATGGTTACGCTTATTCCGCTGTACATCATGTGGACAAAGGGGCTGGGCCTTGCCGATACCTACTGGCCGATCATCCTCCCTTATTTCTGCGGCGGCGGAGCGTTTAATATCTTTTTGATCCGCCAGTTTATCTGTACGATTCCGCGCGAGATGGATGAAGCTGCGACCATTGACGGCGCGGGTCCAATGCGCATTCTGTTCAAGATTATTGTACCCGCCATCAAGTCCGCCATGATTGTTGTGGCGCTGCTGCTTTTTATCACCCTTTGGAACGACCTGCTTCAGCAGACCGTATATATCAATTCGCCGGATAAGTTTACAATCGCAATAGGCCTAAACATGTTCCGCAGCGGCTTAAAGGCGGACTGGGTGAAGACTATGTGCGCAACCTGCCTGTCGTTCTTGCCCGGTGTCGTGATTTACCTGTTCGGCCAGCGGTACTTTGTGGAGGGCATTGTCATGACCGGTATGAAGAATTGATATCTGCCTGACGCGAGAATTTGGTAAAAACATTAACATGCTGTAAGGATACGGAAGGTGTACTTCCCTTTAAACGCGGGGAGGCGCACCTTCTGTTCGCGCTTTCATTTTCTTTAATTCTTGTTCGCTGCGGGTTGTCTTTACAACAGCCGTTTTATATTGTAATATGAGTGAAAACACTGTGAGGAATGATTGCGATGGCTCGGCAAGGGATGTCCAAGTATGGCAAGATTATCGATTGGGTGAAGGAACGTATCGAGTGCGGCGATTTAAAGCCGGGTGAAAAGCTCTATTCGGAAAACGAGCTTTCCCGCATGTTCGACATCAGCCGGCAGACAGTACGTCAGGCCATCGGCATTCTGGAGAATGAAAAGCTTGTGGAACGCAGGCGCGGCAGCGGAACCTATATACGCACACTGCCCGAACCGCCTCATGCGCCCACAAAAACGATCGGTGTTATTACCACCTACCTTGACGATTACATCTTTCCCAGCATCATCAGGGGTATTGAGAGTGTACTTTCCCAAAACGGCTACACTATGCGCCTTTCCATTACCAACAACAAGGTGGAGAATGAGACTACGGCGCTTTTGTACATGCTGCAGGATGAGGTGGACGGCCTTATTGTCGAGCCCACCAAAAGCGCTTTGCCCAATTTAAACCGTGAGCTCTACACGAAGCTTTCCGAAAATAACATCCCCTGCCTGATGATTAACGGCAGTTACCCGGGGATGGGCATCGCATGCGTAGCCCCGGATGACCTGGGCGGCGGGCGGGAAGCGGCAAGATATCTGCTCTCGCGCGGGCATCAAACAATCGGCGGTATCTTTAAATCGGACGATATTCAAGGGCATCTGCGTTACGCCGGTTTCGCGGGCGCACTGAAAGAACAGGGCGCAGCGCTTAACGATGATGCGGTGCTCTGGTATGCTACCGAGGATGTGGAGCGTCTGTTCGGCGGCGATAGTGATGCCTATATTCTTTCGCGTATTCACAACTGTTCCGCCCTTTTATGTTATAACGACCAGATTGCCGTGAAGCTTTTGGAGATGCTGCGCCGCGCCGACATAGCGGTGCCGGAACAAATTTCGCTCATCAGCTTTGATAATTCCAACCTTGCCACGGCCATGGACGTCGGGCTTACCTCTGTCGCACACCCCAAAGAGCAGCTTGGCGAAGCCGCCGCGCAGGGCATTCTGGCAATGCTCAAAGACCGGCGCTTTAAAGCAGACAAGCTGTTTGAGCCAGTCATTGTCGAACGGCAATCGGTACGTGAGTTTAACAGATAATAATAAAACATCGATGAAAACGCGCTTTCCTATATTGATGGAAAGCGCGTTTTAAATTCATGCAATATCGGGTACTCGTTATTTTATTAACTTTCGTGATACCCATTGCATTTTTTGCGTAAGTATACTATGATGATATCAAAAGATGTACATACAACTTTACTGTTGATAAATATGAACGGAAAGGGAGTCTTTAGATGGCCAAATATACAATCGGCGTGGACTTCGGCACCCTCTCGGGACGCGCGGTGCTGGTGAATGTGGCAAGCGGTGACGAAGTTGCCAGTACAACTTTCGATTATCCGCACAGTGTAATGGATAAAACACTTCCTGACGGTACCAAGCTGGGCGCAGACTGGGCGCTACAGCACCCGCGGGATTACCTGGATGTGTTTGCAAACACGATCCCTGCGGTACTAAAGCTGGCAGGGGTCTCGGCGAAGGATGTTATCGGTATCGGCACCGATTTCACCGCCTGCACCGTTCTTCCGGTAAAGGCCGACGGTACACCATTATGCTTTCTTCCGGAGTTTGAATCGAACCCTCACGCTTACATCAAGCTGTGGAAGCACCACGCCGCGCAGGATAAAGCAAATAAATTAAACCATGCCGCTGCCCAAATGGGGAAGGACTGGCTTTCACGTTACGGCGGGAAAATCTCCTCAGAATGGCTGTTCCCGAAGGTGTGGCAGGTTCTTGACGAAGCCCCCGAGGTCTATGCGGCGGCGGATTATTTCATCGAGGCCGCCGACTGGGTGATCTGGCAGCTTACCGGGGTGCAGACGCGCAACTCCTGTACCGCGGGCTACAAGGCGATCTGGCACAAGCGCAAGGGATATCCGGGCAAGGAATTCTTTAAGGCGCTGGACCCACGGCTTGAAAATGTGGTGGAGGATAAGCTTAACTGCCCGATTACACCGCTTGGGTGCAAGGCCGGTGAAATCAGTACAGCAGCCGCGGCACTCACCGGGCTTGAACCCGGCACGGCCGTCGCGGTTGGCAATGTGGATGCACATGTCACCGTTCCCGCCGTCGGCATTGACGGCCCAGGCAAGATACTTGCCATCATGGGCACCTCCACCTGCCATATCCTGCTGGGTACCGAGGAGAAAGCCGTACCGGGCATGTGTGGAGTGGTGGAAGACGGTGTATATCCGGGCTTTTACGGCTACGAGGCCGGGCAGTCCTGTGTAGGCGACCACTTTGCATGGTTTATTGAAAACTGTCTGCCCGCCGCCTATTTTAACGAGGCAAAGGCGGAGGGATTGAACATTCACCAGTATCTGCGGCAGAAGGCCGAACAGCTTGCTGTGGGAGAAAGCGGCCTGGTTGCGCTGGACTGGTGGAACGGGAACCGCTCGGTACTGGTGGATGTAGACCTGACGGGCATGATAGTGGGCATGACGCTGCAAACCAAGCCCGAAGAAATCTACCGCGCGCTGATTGAAGCCACCGCGTACGGTACCCGAAAGATTGTGGAAACCTTCCGCGAAAACGGTGTGCCGGTTGAGGAGTTCTATGCCTCCGGCGGCATCTCGCAGAAGGACCCCATGACGATGCAGATTTATGCCGACGTACTGGGCATGCCGGTTAAGATAGCCGGTTCGGCGCAGGGGCCGGCGCTCGGCTCCGCCATCTTTGCCGCTGTTGCCGCGGGCGGGGAACGCGGCGGCTATCATACGATCTTTGAGGGCGCGAAGGTGATGGGCAAGCTCAAGGATGTCGTATACCGGCCTATCCCCCAGAACAAGGCGGTTTACGATCAGCTCTATGCCGAGTACAACATCTTGCATGATTATTTCGGCCGGGGCGTCAACGATGTCATGAAGAGACTGAAAGCAATCAAGAAACGCTAGTATGGATATATGCGATACATAGATACTTAACATTGAAATTGGAGGGATTTTTATGTCCGGCTTAAAACATTATGAATTTTGGTTTCTTACAGGCAGCCAGCACTTGTATGGGGAGGAAACCTTAAAACAGGTAGCGGAGCATTCGGAGGTCATTGTCAAAGCGCTCAACGCGAGCAGTGACATTCCCTGTACGGTTGTCTATAAATCGGTGCTCACCACCCCGGATGAAATCACCAATATCATTCGGGAAGCAAACCATGACAATGCCTGTGCGGGCATCATCACATGGATGCATACCTTCTCGCCCTCAAAGATGTGGATAAACGGCCTTTCACTCCTTCAAAAGCCGTTTCTGCATCTGCATACCCAATTTAACCGCCAGATACCCAACCTTGAGATAGACATGGACTTTATGAACCTGAATCAATCCGCGCACGGTGACCGCGAGCATGGCTTTATAGGCGCGCGTATGCGTTTGGCCCGCAAGGTTGTTGTGGGCTATTGGCAAGACTCGGACGTGCACGAAAAGATCGGCAGTTGGATGCGCACCGCCGTGGGCGCCTCGGTGAGCAAGAGCCTGAAAGTCATGCGCTTTGGCGATAACATGCGTCAGGTGGCTGTTACAGAGGGCGATAAGGTGGAGGCACAGATCAAGCTTGGCTGGCAGGTGAATACCACCGCGGTGGGCGACCTTGCGCAGGCAATGGCCGCTATACCCGAGGCAGAGGTGGAGGCCGTTTATGCCGACTGCATTGCCCGTTATACCCTCAATACCGAAGATATCGCTTCGGTAAAATATCAGGTGCGCGAGGAGCTTGCCATGCACAGGCTGTTAAGTGAGAGCGGCTGTCAGGCGTTTACCACCAATTTTGAGGATCTTCACGGCCTTGAGCAGCTGCCCGGCTTTGCCAGCCAGCGGCTGATGGAGGACGGCTACGGTTTTGGCGCCGAGGGCGACTGGAAGACGGCTGCTATGGTACATATCCTCAAGATGATGGGTACCGGCTTAGGCGGCGGAACCTCGCTGATGGAAGACTACACCTACGACTTAACCATCGGCAACGAGCTGATACTCGGCGCACATATGCTGGAGATCTGCCCGTCGGTTGCGGCGGGTAAGCCCAAGATTGAGGTACACCCCCTTGGCATCGGCGGAAAAAATCCGCCCGCAAGGCTTGTATTTGAGGGTAAGGCGGGCAGCGCCATTGCCGTATCGCTCATTGACATGGGCGGCAGACTGCGCCTGATTGTGAATGACTGCGAGGCGGTAAAGCCGATCTATGAGATGCCGAACCTGCCGGTCGCGCGCGTGATGTGGAAGCCGCTGCCCAACCTGAAGCTCTCCGCGGAAGCGTGGATTCTCGCAGGCGGCGCGCACCATACGGCCTTCTCTTACGACGTTACCGCCGAACAGATGCGCGATTGGGCAGAGATGATGGATATCGAGTACGTACATATCGGCAAGGAGACCGATATCAATGCACTGAAGCAGCAGTTGCTGCTTTCCGATATGGTATGGAAGCTGAAGGCGTAATAAAATTTTGATCGCCGGAAAGGCAGGGTGATACAATGCTTGAAAAACTGAAACAGCAGGTATGGCAGGCCAACCTGCTGCTGCCGAAATATAATTTGGTAACCTTTACGTGGGGCAATGTCTCGGCGCTTGATCAGGCAAGCGGGCTCATGGTAATCAAGCCTTCAGGGGTGGAATATGACCTGCTGAAGCCGGAGGATATGGTTGTAGTAAACCTCAAAGGCGAGGTGGTGGAGGGCAGCCTGAAACCGTCCTCCGATACCCCAACACATCTGGTGCTCTATAAGGCGTTCCCCGAAATAGGCGGTATTGTACATACGCACTCCCGCTGGGCCACCATATGGGCGCAGGCGGGGCTCAGTATTCCCGCGCTTGGCACAACGCACGCCGACTACTTCTACAGCGATATTCCCTGTACCCGCCGCATGACGCCCGCAGAGATTAATGGCGGGTATGAAGAGGAAACAGGAAATGTGATTGTTGAGACGATACAGGGGACGCATGTCATGGATACGCCCGCGGTGATCGTGAACAGCCACGGTCCCTTCGTATGGGGTAAAGACGCACAGGATGCGGTATACCACGCGGTGGTGCTGGAGGAAATCGCAATGATGGCGTGGCATAGTCGGGCTATGAACGCTGAGAATACGCATATGCAGCAGGAGCTTTTAGACAGGCATTACCTGCGCAAGCACGGCAAAAACGCTTATTACGGGCAGGATAAACGTATCGGTTAAACATCAGGGCATTATCCTAAACGGAAACTGAACAAGTGAATAGTGAGCATTTTCAAAGAAACGAAATCATCTTTAATTGCGCAAAAATATGGCAGGTATAATTTATCCTGTCATATTTTTTTAGCACTTTTCCAGTTTGCATTTTTTGGTTGACATCTATTTAATGCGGCGATTCGCCTAAAAATTTTTTGACAAATAATGGTATAATCTGTATACTGATGATAGAATGGAGGGCCTGCTTATGATAAAGATATTTTTTGTTGAGGATGAATTTATCGTTCGCGAAGGAATCAAAAACAATATCCACTGGGCGAGTGAGGGATTTCAGTTCTGCGGCGAGGCGGCGGACGGGGAGCTTGCCCTGCCGCTTATTCAGAGCGAGAAGCCGGACATTGTCATCACCGATATACGCATGCCTTTTATGGACGGGCTTGAACTCAGCCGAATGATCAAAAAAGAACTTCCGCAGTGCAAGATTATCATCCTGAGCGGACACGAGGAGTTTTCTTACGCGCAGGAAGCGATAAGGCTTGGCGTCACGCAATACCTGCTTAAGCCGATTAACAGTACAGAACTAATCGACGTTGTAAAACGCATAGGCAAACAAATTCTGCGTGAGCAGGAGGAAAGAGAGAACTACGAGCGTTATAAAAAAGAGATGACTGAAAACGGGCAAAGCCACAGGCTCAAACTGTTTAATGAGATGGTTGCCGGTTCGCTTTCCATCTTTAAAATTCTCGATATGGGCCGGGAGCTCGGGCTTAAACTGAGCGCGAAATATTATCAGATTGTGCTGCTCAAATACAGTCTGGCCTCCTTTGACGAGTCTTTTTCCGCCGAACTGCTGTCCCTTACCGAGCAGTTCAACAGGCTCGATACCTGTGACGATAATATCATTTTATTCGACCGCGCCATTGAGGGCTGGGCGCTGCTTATTAAGGGAGATTCCTTGGAGCATCTTAACGTTGTACGTAAAGATTATCTGTCCAGATTAAAGTCGCTTTTTGAACAATACCCCGAGGTGCGCTACTTCGGTGGGATCGGTTCGGCTGTAGACAGGCTGGCAAAACTGCCGGAGTCCTTTGAAAACGCACAGCGCGTTTTTGCGCAGCGCTTTATCTTGGAACGAAACGATATCATCGGTTGCGAGGTATGTCTGGCCCCCAAGCGGGATGCGGAGGATATCCGGCAGGATATGAAGGAACTGGGGAGCCTGGATTTAAAGAAGGTAAAGGATTTTTTAAGTGGCGGAGAGATCAATGAAATTACCTTCTTTGTTGAGAAGTTTTTAAATAGCATCGGCAACGCGAGCGAACGGTCCCTGCTGTTTCGGCAGTATGTTTTTATGGATATTTATATTACGGTAATCACCTTTTTAAAAGAGATCGGAGCAGAGGAAGTTCCGCTGGAGGAGCCGTTTTCCGGCCAGGAACAGATGCTTGAGCTTGTAAACGACCTGCAAAAAGCAAAAAGCTACCTGATAAATATCTTCACTGAGGCCTTAAAAAGACGAGAAACGCTCCGCACGAAACGGTATCACCGCATCATCGAGCAGGCAAAGGAATATATCCGAGGCCATTATGCCAACGATGAGCTTTCCCTTAACGAGGTAGCGGAATATGTGAACATCAGCCCAAGCCATTTCAGCTCCGTCTTCAGCCGGGAAACCGGACAAAGCTTTATACGCTATCTGACCGACCTGCGCATGGGTAAAGCGAAGGAGCTGCTGAAGTGCTCCGATCTCCGCTGCTCTGAAATCGGGCTGAACGTGGGTTACAAAGACCCGCACTACTTTTCGTACCTGTTTAAGAAATTGTACAGCTGTTCACCCATGCAGTATCGCGCTTCTAAGTAATGTTCAGTAATTACAGCTTTGGCGGGAGGCGGGGCTATGAAGCATTATTTTCTACATAAGATCAAGGATTATTTCGGGAACCTAAAGCTGAACAAGAAGATACAGCTTTCACTCATTCTGATTATTGTACCACTGTTTTGCTTATTCGCCGTCCTGTTCATAAACGTCTACAGGTTTAACCAAATCTATGATCATATCATCGCCAACGCCTCCGAGGCAGGGCGTTTCAGTATTAAATTTAAAGAAGAATTCGATTACAAAATATATCTGCTGATCGCGGGGCATTCAACCTTTGAAAAGGAGGACCCCTACAGCTATATTGAAGCATCCCGTGAGATTACCACCAGCCTTATTCAAAATACGCGTCTGCCGGAGAATAAGCGCCGCGCGGAAAGTATTATGAAACTGCTCGGCAACCTCGAAGAGTATGTGATGCGCATCGAGGAAAACAAACGGGTCGGCGGGCACTACGACGATAATATCGACATATGGGAAAACTATGTGCAGCTTGTTACCGAATTGGTTCAGTCGACGGTGCTTGAATACACCTACTATGAAACCAAGGGGATGGAGACCGTGCGCGCGCAGGTTTCAAGCAGCCTTGGCGGCATCACCCTTTTGGGCTTAATTGTGTTTGCACTTTTGGTAGCGGCTGCCTTATATCTGTCGGTTCGTATCCCAAATAGCATCGCAAAACCGATTCACCACTTAAACGATGTGACCAATCAGGTGGCAAAAGGCGACCTTTCGGTGCGCGCCAATGTTTTGCATGGGGCGGAGGTCAAGCAGCTGGGGGAATCGCTGAATATCATGATTGAAAAGATTGATAACCTGCTGCTTGCGGTAAAAACCGATCAGGCAAACCTGCGGGCGGCAGAGCTGGAGCTTTTGCAGGCTCAGATTAACCCCCATTTTCTTTATAACACGCTGGATACGATTATCTGGCTCGCCGAGTCCGGCAAACAGGGTAAGGTCGTGGAGATGGTGGGCTCGTTATCGGACTTTTTTCGCACGTCGCTCAACCACGGTAACGGCATGTTTACGCTTAGAGAGGAAGAAAAGCATGTGCGCAGCTATCTGCAGATACAACAGGTGCGGTATCAGGACATCCTCGATTATGAAATCGATATTTCAGAACGGGTGATGAGTGCCGTTCTGCCCAAGATTACGCTGCAGCCGCTGGTGGAAAACGCCCTTTACCATGGTATTAAAAACCGCAGGGGCAAGGGAATCATCCGCATATACGCCCAAACACTCGGCGACGATGTAGCCATTACCGTTGAGGATAACGGCATAGGAATGACTGCCGAGCGTCTTTCCGAGGTCATGGCTCAGCTCAAAAACCGGGGCGCCTCATCCATCAAGCTAAAGCATGACTCCTATGGGCTGTTTAATGTCAATGAACGAATTAAGCTGAAATTCGGCGATAAATACGGCATTACCATCACCAGTATTTATGGCAGGGGAACATGGGTAAAGGTTTTAATACCTTTTCAAAGTATGAAAGCGTAAAAAAATTACACCGCACCTAAAAATACTATACCGCCTTAAAAATTGGGTAAAAAAATATAACAACTGCAAAAGAATGTGCATTGAACAATTATTTCCATTTATTTATAATCTAGTTGTAAACCTGAGAGATACGGGGGTTTATAAATAATAATTGGAGGTTAAACTGAAATGAAGCTCATGAAGAGAATAACCGCAATTGCTATGGCCGCTTTAATGCTGGCCGGTTTGGCAGCATGCTCCAGCGCGCCGGCAGCCCCTTCCGCGGCGGATACTCCCTCTGTAACAGATGCCCCTTCCGCTGATCAGCCCGCGGCTGATGCCGATAAATTAATCTATGTAGGTTTTGTTCAGGTAGGCGCCGAGTCCGACTGGCGCATGGCCAACACCAAGTCTATGCAGGAGACCTTTACCGAAGCAAACGGCTACAAATTTGAGATGGTTGATGCCCAGCAGAAAACCGACAAGCAGATTACTGCTATTCGCGACTTTATTCAAAAAGACGTTGATTACATAGTGCTTGCTCCCAACACCGAGGCCGGATGGGATACGGTTTTAGGAGAGGCCAAAGACGCCGGTATACCCGTTGTTATTGTTGACCGTATGATTGAGACCAACGATGACAGCCTCTTTACCGCTTGGGTTGGTTCAAACTTTAAGCAGGAAGGCTACGACGCCGTTACCGCGCTTGAAAGCGCGCTGAAAGCAAAGGGCGTTGACGATACGAAAGACCTGAATATTGTTACCCTGCAGGGCACCATGGGTTCTTCCGCCCAAATCGGCCGCACCGACGGCTTTGCGGAGAAGATGACGGCGCACAGCAACTGGAAGATGCTCGATAAGCAGTCCGGCGACTTCACGCAGGAAAAGGGTCAAGAGGTAATGGAGTCCTTCCTCAAGTCTTACCCCGATATTGACGTGGTCATCGTTGAAAATGACAACATGGCGTTCGGCGCTATCAAGGCCATTAAGGCTGCCGGCAAGACCTGCGGGCCCAAGGGCGATATCACCATCGTTTCGTTTGACGCCGTAAAGGCCGCCTTTGAAGCCATGATCGCCGGAGACATCGACGTTGATGTTGAGTGCAATCCGCTGCACGGCCCCCGTGTTGCAGGAATCATCGAGGCACTTGAGGGTGGTCAGTCGGTTGATAAGATCGCGTATGTAGAAGAAGGTACCTTCTATGCGGCGGATGCCGAAAAGACGTTGCCTTCCCGTGCTTATTAAGCCGTGACGCAGACAAAGAACAAATAGAATATACTGCACAGCTACAGAACCGCCGGAGAGCCAGACTACAGATGGTTCTCCGGCGGCACTTTTAAAAGGGGTGAGCAGATTGGTCTCCGGCAGCGAAATCTTAACTATGCGCCGAATCAGCAAGCATTTTCCCGGCGTATGTGCACTCAATAACGTTGACTTTACACTCAGAAAAGGTGAAATCCATGCGTTGATGGGCGAAAACGGTGCAGGCAAATCTACGTTAATCAAGGTGCTTACCGGCGCCGAGGATTTTGAATCGGGCGAAATACGTATTCACGGTATTCCCCGGCCGATTATCAACCGTTCGCCTCAGGAAGCACAGCAAAACGGCATCAGCACCGTGTATCAGGAGATAAATCTCTGCCCGAACCTTTCGGTTGCGGAAAACCTCTTCTTAGGCAGAGAGCCGAAGAAGTTTGGAACGATAGACTGGAAAACGATGAACAAAAAGGCTGCGGAGGTCTTTGCGGAGCTGGATATCGACATTGACGTCACGCTTAACCTGGATAACTACTCGGTCGCCATCCAACAGATGGTGGCGATAGCAAGAGCGGTAAACATATCCTCCCGCGTGCTCATCCTCGACGAGCCGACCTCCAGCCTTGACGATTCCGAGGTGGCAAAGCTTTTTGATATCATGCGAAAGCTCAGTAAGAGCGGCATCGGCATTATCTTTGTCACCCACTTTATCGAGCAGGTATACGAGGTATGCGACCACATTACGGTGCTTCGAAACGGCGAGCTGGTCGGGGAATACGATGTAGAATCGCTACCCCGCCTGCAGCTTGTGGCAAAGATGCTCGGAAAGGACTTCGACGATTTGGCCGAGGTAAAGCGGGAAAACGCAACTATCGATAACGATGCCGCCGAGGTGGTAATAGAAGCGGAAGCCTTAAGCAGCGCAGGTAAAATCAAGCCCTTTGATCTGACGATAAACAAAGGCGATGTCATCGGGCTTTCCGGCCTGCTTGGGTCGGGGCGCAGCGAGCTTGCCCGCGCAATATACGGCGCGGATGTGGCAAAGGGCGGCAGGCTCAAGGTAAAGGGTAAGCCGCTGAGCATACATACGCCGCTTGACGCCATGAAAGCCGGTATGGCATTCTTACCTGAAAACCGAAAAGAAGAAGGCGTCATCTCCGATCTTTCGGTGCGCGAGAATATTATTCTGGCCCTGCAGGCACGGAAAGGTGCCTATAAGCAACTAAGCCGCAAGGAGCAGGAGGAGTTTACCGACCGGTATATCGATATTTTAAAGATTAAAACCTCAGACCGTGAAACCCCGATAAAACAGCTTAGCGGCGGTAACCAGCAGAAGGTTATCCTTGCGCGCTGGCTGCTGACCGACCCTGATTTTTTGATTTTGGATGAACCAACCCGTGGGATAGATGTGGGCACCAAGGCGGAGATTCAAAAGCTGATGGTAGACCTTTCCGGGCAGGGGAAAACCGTGATGTTTATTTCATCAGAAATCGAAGAGATGCTGCGCACCTGTAACCGCATGATTATCATGCGCGACTGTGTAAAGATCGGCGAGCTCAGTGGAGTAAGTATCACTCAGGATAGTATTATGAAAGCGATAGCGGGGGGGTGCGTGGAATGAGCACACTTTCTTCAGCAGTCAAACGTGTTACGAACTTTCGATTGTTTCTGCCGTTGCTCTGTCTTGCGTTGGTACTCATCGTCAACCTGATTCAAACGCCCTCCTTCTTTCAGATAACCGTACAAAACGGCGTATTGTATGGCTTTATCATCGATATCATCAACCGTGCGAGCGGGCTTGTCATTATGGCGGTGGGCATGACGTTGGTGGTTGCATCCTCGGGCGGAACGGACATCTCCGTAGGTGCCGTCAGCGCACTTGCGGGTGCGGTATGTGTGGCGGCACTTGGCACCGGCGAAACCTATCAGATGCCCTACTATTTAAGTGTATTGTTAGCCCTGTTGATCGGGGTGGTTTGCGGGGCCGCCAATGGATTTTTGGTTTCCTACATGAAGGTTCAGCCCATGGTGGCGACCCTGATACTGCTTACGGCCGGCCGCGGTATCGCCCAACTTGTAACCGGCAGCTTTATTCTCTATGTGAAGCCGCCGCAATTTGAATACCTCGGCTCCTTCCTGCCGGGCGTACCGATTCCGACACCCTGTTTCGTCGCGGTATTTGTGGTGCTGGTAACATGGCTTATTCTTAAAAAAACCGCGTTTGGCATGTATATTCAGGCCATTGGTATCAACCGTAAGGCAAGCCGCCTTGTAGGGCTCAATTCAAGGCTGATTATGTTTTTAACGTATGTTTTCTGCGGCATTTGCGCCGCTTGCGCCGGTTTGATCTCGGTTTCGCGTACAGCGTCTATCGATGCGAACAATGTGGGAAAATATACGGAACTGGACGCTATTCTTGCGGTTGCGATTGGCGGTAACAGCCTGACGGGCGGCAAATTTACGCTGATGGGTAGCGTTATCGGCGCTATTACCATTCAGGCACTTACAACTACCCTTTACGCGATGCATGTTTCGGCAGACCAGCTGCCTCTGTATAAGGCCGTTGTAGTCGTAATTATTGTTGCATTACAATCCCCCGCATTAATCAAATGGGTTCGTTCCAACCTGTCGCCGGCTAAGCCCGCAAAGGAGGCGAACTGAATGAGCAAAGTGGCAACGGCTCCGCGCAGGCCTCATACGGTAAAGTCTGTAAATCGTGCGAAAGACATCCTATTGGGCCATAACTTTTTGCTTTTTGTAACGATTGTTCTCTTCGTTTTAATGTACATAGGAGGGCTAATCGCCTACCGCGAAAAAAACTTTGGCAATCTACAGGTACTGTTAAATCTGCTTATCAGTAATGCGGGCTTGGTCATCACCGCCGTAGGAATGACTATGGTGCTCATCATCGGCGGGATTGATATTTCCGTGGGCTCGGTGGTCGCTGTTACCTGCATGATGCTCGCCGCCATGATGGAAAAGTGGCAGATTGGAGCGCTGCCGGCAATAGGGATTGTTCTGTTGTTTGGCATTGCATTCGGTGCGGTTCAGGGATGGCTGATTTCTTATCTGCAGCTGCAGCCGTTTATTGTAACGCTTGCCGGTATGTTCTTTGCGCGCGGTCTGACGGCGGTCATCAGCCTTGAGATGATCACCATTACCAATGACACCTTCCTTTCAATCGCGCACCAAAAGATCTACCTGCCCTTTGGCGGTGCACTGAACAAAAGAGGTGTGATGATCTATCCTTACGTTTATCCGACCGTTATCCTTGCGCTGGTGGTTCTGGTGGCGGTTTTTTTAATGCTGCGGTATACCAAGTTTGGCCGTTCCATCTATGCCGTGGGGGGCAGTGAGCAGTCTGCCATGCTGATGGGACTTAATGTAAAGCGTACGAAATTTATTGTATACATCATCAACGGCTTTCTGGCCACCCTCGGTGGGATTGCGTTCTGCCTCAATACGACCGGCGCCTTTGTGGAGCTTGCCAAGGACTTTGAAATGGATGCCATTGCCGCGACAGTGATTGGCGGTACGCCGTTAACCGGCGGTGTGGGCAATGTATTCGGCACCCTGTTCGGCGTACTGATTAAAGCCATCATCGAGACCTTCGTATCTTTTCAGGGCAATCTTTCCTCCTGGTGGTCGAAGATCATCATCGCGTCCCTTCTGGCCTTCTTTATTGTACTTCAAAGCCTTCTTACAATGCGTAAAAACAAGCGCGATTAACGTTTGTTATTGTCATCCTCCTCTTTTCAACCAAAGAACGCCCCTACGTCTGCAGGGGCGTTCTTTGGTTTAATAACTTCAGTAGACAGATTCAAGAAACAGTCTTCCGCGGTAGCTTTTAGCGGAAGACTGTTATTGTCTTAAAACAGGTTATCGGTTTTCATCATCCTTAAAATGCGCATCATGGTTAAGCGGTTCCTGACATAGGGCGATAAGGCGATCAACTTTGGCAGAAGCTTAGTATCTACGCCTATGTCTTCAAAGCTGGCCTTACCCTCAAGCTTTTTTACTATATCACCAAGCTGCTGCGGGGAAGGTACCGCACGCAGAATACCCCGAATGCGGCTCCAATTCTGTTTTAGCTGCTGCGGCGAAACGACCTGCAGACAATCGGGCCGGTTTTCGGCAAGTATCTCGGAAGCCAGACGGCCAAACCGCTCTGTAATCCACGGCTCATCGATCGGCTCATATGGTAGAAGCTTGTCGTTTATATCTTCTGTCTGCGCAAGCTTATGGTAGATCTCTGCGCACAGCAGGGTGGCGACACCTACCTTTTCCCCATGCATGGAATCACAGCGCTGCAGCACTCCCATCTCCAGCAGATGTGAGATATGGTGCTCGGCGCCCGAAGCGGGGCGCGAGTTCCCGGCAAGCTGCATGGCAACCCCCGAAAGGATGAGCCCATACATCAGGTTTTCGTATGCGCCGATATCCCGTACAGCCAGCTTTTCAGCGCCAATCAAGACCTGCTCTGCAGCCTTGCGGGTGAGCGAAGCGATATAATTACAGTAGTACTCCCCCGTTAACGCGTGCGCAATCTCCCAATCGGCAAGACAGATGAATTTTCCGAGTATATCTCCGACACCCGAAGCAGCCAGATATCGCGGGGCGGAGGATATGACATCCAAATCAGCCAGTACCAGCACAGGCGCCTGAACAATGATGGTTCGTTTAAATCCATTTAACGTCATCGCCGCCACACTCGAGGCAAAGCCGTCTACCGTAGCGGCGGTTGGAGCGGAAACATAAGGAATCTTTAATTGAGCGGCGCAGTACCGGACAATATCGTGTATTGTACCACTGCCTATTGCAACCAGCAGCTGAGGATTGGACAGCCGGTTCATCAGCAGTTCAACGCCGTGCTCATCGGCGTGAAGGCCTTCAGCCGGCAATATAATCTCGCGACTTGTAACAGGCCGCCTCAACCCGCTGGCATGATAGGTGTTGCTGTCGTAAACGGCGGTTACTTGCGCTGTATACCCGAGCTCCTTTAAATACCTATCTAAATTTGGTAAGCATCCGGGTTCTATCACGATCTTTTGAATGATGGTAATGTGATTTTTACCGCAGGTACAATTCTCTTGAGAAAAGTCATGCTGTGTTAATATCATTGCTTTACCTTCTTCTCAATAGTCTGATTTTGTCTGCTTGAAGACACTAAGCAAAAACTCTTTATGAGAAAAATTCAACTAAATTGATTATACGCCCCCGTCATTATCATGTCAATTTATGACTACAGAAACAGCGGCGCAATCGCAGGTGAAAACAGCAACCAACTGTTATACGAGTATATATCAGAATATCGAGCTTGTGAAATAATCAACATTCCTGAAATGAGAAAGTAGAAATCGATACAGTTTGCTGCGATTATTTTTTTAACTAGTATTAATTACAATAGGCTTTTTCATCATGTAAATTTATGCTGAAAAATATAACTCGTGTGTTTGTGCTTTTTATGCTTACAAGCAGGGTGTGTGACCCCATATCCTTCTCTCGTTATAACACAAAAAAAGCCTGATTTCTCAGGCTTTTTTCGCAATTAAAATATTATTGGTCTGAGTGGCGGGATTTGAACCCACGGCCTCTACCACCCCAAGGTAGCGCGCTACCATCTGCGCCACACCCAGTCAACGAAGTATATTCTATCATAACCGTTTCAAAAAAGCAAGAAAAAATAATAAAAAATCAGAATCGGCATGATGTATCGCGGATTAGTGATTTCGTACCGTTTATAGAGTTTTTAAGTATCAATTATTGTAATAAAAATACATTTCTGCGTTAAGAAACAAATCCGTCTATTCGGAAACAAGATGTTAGGATTTTAAAGAATACGTGAGGGAACAGGAGGATTTCAGAGCATTTATTAAAATTAGAGCGTGAAAATCTAAAAAATAAAGGATTATTCAAAAAAATATCAAAATTTTAGATTAAAAACATTGACAATTCTTAGAATTGTGTTTATATTTTAAATGTTGTTTTTTTGCATCTTAAAACAGCCGGGCATAGGCGGAGTTCCCCGCTTGTGCAGGCGAGGTAGTGCTAAAAATTACAACGTAATCTAACGGCTCCCGCTTGTCGGGGGTCGTAACTGTGCCTGCCGGTTTTGGCGGGTATGTAATACTAATTCCAATAAGAAATATAACGTAAAAATTCTTCACAAAAGGCGTAAATGGAGCCTTTGGCTCGAATTTTTTCTATATTTCTAATTGAAATAAGTGTAAACGGCGGCGGCAGCCGCGCAAAAGGGCTGCCGGGGTTATGTGAAAGTGCGGGGTTTCCGCACGGGTAATTTTCTCTACATGCGGCAAAAATCTTTCATTGCCGCAATGTATAAACGGTGTCGTATGTTCCGCTAAAAGCCGGATGTTTTCGGCAAAAAGCCTTTTGCGGGGTAGCGGTTTCAAAAGACACTGTGGGCGCGTAGGGCAGGCGACCACCATGCCCGCGGCCTAAATCCGCAAAGGGGGATGCAACAAATGGATAGTAACGTAATTGTCAGGCTCAAGGATATTGTTGTAGAGTTTGACGGGGAAAAGGTGCTCAAGGGGATAAACCTCGATATCCACGACAAGGAGTTTGTCACACTGCTCGGGCCTTCCGGCTGCGGCAAAACTACCACATTGCGCATTATCGGTGGGTTTGTAACCCAGAGCTCGGGCGACCTCTACTTCGACGAACAGCTTATCAACGGCCTGCCGGCGTACAAACGCCACGTAAACACGGTGTTTCAGCGCTATGCGCTGTTCCCGCACCTGAATGTTTACGAGAACGTCGCTTTTGGCCTGAAGATACAGCGCCTGCCCCAAAAGGAGATTCGTAGCCGCGTGTACGAGATGCTGGAGCTTGTAAACCTTAAGGGGTTTGAGCTGCGCAATGTCAAGAACCTTTCGGGCGGGCAGCAGCAGCGCGTAGCCATTGCGCGCGCGCTGGTAAACCATCCCCGCGTGCTGCTACTAGACGAGCCGCTCGGCGCGCTCGACCTTAAGCTGCGCAAAGAGATGCAGATAGAGCTCAAGCGTATCCAAAAGAGCCTGAATATTACCTTTATATATGTAACGCACGATCAGGAAGAGGCACTCACCATGTCCGACACCGTTGTGGTTATGAACAACGGTGTCATCCAGCAGATCGGCACGCCGCAGGATATCTACAACGAGCCGAAGAACGCCTTCGTGGCCGACTTTATCGGTGAGAGCAACATCTTAGACGGCATTATGGATAAAGACTTCCTCGTGGAGTTTGCGGGCAATACCTTTACCTGTGTGGACAGGGGCTTTGAGCGCAACGAGCGCGTAGAGGTGGTTATCCGCCCAGAGGATATCAAGGTAGTGCCGCAGATTGCGGGCATGCTCTCCGGCATTGTGGAGTCGGTAATCTTCAAGGGCGTGCACTACGAGATGATTGTCAGCGCGTGCGGCTACAAATGGATGATTCACTCCACCCAGTGTGAGCAGCCCGGCAGTATGATTGGAATGAATATCGCGCCGGAGGACATTCATATCATGAGAAAGATGGAGGCGGCGCAATGAAATCGAAGCTCCCCTCCGTACCTTACCTGCTGTGGGCGGTGCTGTTTATCATCATCCCCCTCGGCTTGGTGGTGCTGTTCGCGTTTACCGACGCAAACAACCGATTCACCCTCGAAAACCTTATGCGCGTAGGCGACTACACCGCAGTGCTCATGCGCTCGCTGTGGCTTTCGGCCATTGCCACGGTCATCTGCTTTGTAATCGGCTACCCGCTTTCGTTTATCATCTCGCGCTATGAAACCGCCGGGCAGAACCTGATGATTATGCTCATCATGCTGCCCATGTGGATGAACTTTTTGCTGCGCACCTATGCGTGGATGACCATTTTAGAGAAGAACGGGCTTATCAACCGCTTCTTCGGGCTGTTCGGCCTCGGGCCGTTTGAGCTGATTAACACCCCCGGGGCGGTGGTGCTCGGCATGGTATACAACTACCTGCCGTTTATGATTCTGCCCCTCTACTCGGTAATGACCAAGATCGACAAGCGCGTGATTGAGGCGGCGCAGGATTTGGGCGCCAACACCATGAGCGTTTTTTCGCGCGTGGTGGTGCCCCTAACCATACCGGGCATTACCACCGGCATTACGATGGTGTTCGTGCCTTCGGTGAGTACCTTTATAATCTCCAGAATGCTCGGCGGCGGCGGTAATCTGCTGATCGGCGACCTTATCGACCTGCAGTTCTTAGGTAACGCCTATAACCCGCACCTCGGCTCCGCCATCTCGCTGGTGCTCATGGTGATTATTCTGGTGTGCATCAGTGTCATGAACCAGTTCGACAACAGCGAAGAGGATATGGAGAGCATGATTCTTTAGCAATCGGCTTTTCGTAGCGCCCATCTTCTAAAATGCGTCGGCGGGGGCAGGATGCTTACCGCCCATGGAAAGGCACGGTGATAAAATTGTCCAAAACCTTGTCCCGTATCTATGTGGGGCTTGTTTATCTGTTTTTGTATGCGCCCATCGCGGTGCTGATTATATTCTCCTTTAATGCGTCCAAAAGCCGCAATGTCTGGACAGGCTTTACCCTTGACTGGTATGTAAGGCTGTTCCACAACGAAACGATTATCTCCTCTCTTTTAAATACCCTGCTGGTGGCGACGGTTTCCTCGGTGGCGGCTACCGTCATCGGCACCGCGGCGGCTGTCGGCATCCATGCTATGCACAAGAATATGCGCGCGGCGGTAATCAACGTTACCTACCTGCCGGTTATCAACCCCGAGATCGTTACCGGCGTCTCGCTCATGCTGCTGTTTGTGTTCGCGGGTATCCGGCTCGGCTATACCACGCTGATTCTCGCGCACATCACCTTTAACGTGCCCTATGTGATCTTAAACGTTATCCCCAAGATCCGTCAGATGGACAGCCATCTATATGATGCCGCGCAGGACCTCGGCTGCGATCCGCTCAAGGCCTTCTTCCGCGTGGTGATGCCCGAGATCATGCCCGGTGTGATCACCGGCTTTTTGATGGCGTTTACCTATTCCATCGACGACTTCGTTATCAGCTACTTCACCAGCGGCCCATCGTCGCAGACCCTGCCGATTACCATCTTCTCGATGACGCGCAAGAAGGTAAGCCCCGAGATCAACGCCCTTTCGGCCATTATCTTTTTAATTGTGCTCGCCATCCTGATCATCATGAATATCAAGGACTCCAACATCTATCGCAAGCGCATGAAGAAGGAGGCGGAAAGGATATGAAAAAGCCTTTGGCCTTTGCCGCCGCCCTCGCCGCTGCGCTGCTCATCTGTGCTACCCCGCTGGCCGCCGAGGATGAACTGATTGGCGAAAGCGAGCTGTACGACCGCTTTCAGGGGCAGAATGTCACCATCAACGTTTATAACTGGGGTGAGTATCTCTCCGACGGCTCGGACGATTCGCTCGATATCAACAGCGCCTTTCAGGAGCGCACCGGCATCAAGGTGCAGTATTCCACCTTTGCCTCCAACGAGGAGCTGTACGCCAAATTAAAAAGCGGCGGCTCGGGCTACGATGTCATCATCCCGTCGGATTATATGGTAAGCCGTATGATGAAGGAAGATATGCTGCTGCCGCTTGATTATAACAATATTCCCAACTTCTCCTTGATAATGGATAACTTCAAAAAACCGAACTACGACCCTGAGAACCGCTACTCCGTGCCCTACATGTGGGGCACCGTGGGCATCATCTATAACACCACGATGGTGGATGAGAACGTCAACAGCTGGGATATCCTGTGGGACGCGCGTTACCTCGGGCAGATTTTAATGTTCTCCAACTCGCGCGACGCGTTCGGCATCTCGCTCATGCGCCTCGGTTACTCGCTCAATACCGAGGACCCTGCACAGCTTCGCGAGGCGTGCGACGAGCTGAAGGAGCAGAAGGCGCTGGTGCAGGCGTATGTCATGGACGAAATCTTTGACAAGATGCAGGGCGGCGAGGCCGCTTTAGCCCCCTACTACGCGGGCGACGCCATTACGATGATAGACACCAACCCCGACCTTGCGTGGGCGGTACCGCAGGAGGGCACCAACCGCTTTGTGGACGCGATGTGCATCCCCAAGGGCGCGCAGAACAAAGAGGCCGCCGAGCTATACATCAACTTTATGTGCGAGACCGACGTCGCCGCGGCAAACTGCGAGTATATCGGCTATTCCACCCCGCAGCAGGAGGCCTACGACAGCTTAGACGACGAGATTAAAAACAACCCCATCGCCTACCCGCCGGAGGAGATAATGGATAAAACCGAGAGCTTCATTAACCTTTCGGATGAGGCCAACGCTACCATCGACGGCATGTGGACGGAGATTTTAAGCACCAACACCTCCAGCAACCGCTGGTTTATCCCCGTGCTACTGGTCGTTGCGATCGTGTTTTCGATTGTGCTCAACGTTTTAAGGCGCAGGCGGAAGAACCGGCAGAATATCTAATACAAAACCTTTCGGGCGGGCCAAGGTGCCCGCCCTTTGTACTGTCCGGCCGGGTAAACAATACTAATTCCAATAAGAAATATCACGTAAAAATTCTTCACAAAAGGCATAAATTCGACCTCTTGCTCGAATTTTTTCTATATTTCTAATTGTAATAAGTATAAGGAATTCAGGGCAGTATTTGACAGTAAAAACCCGAAAAAGTATAATGAAGGTATTGCTTCTTAAGGGATAGGTGACAGCATGAGTGGTAAGACACGCAAGTTTCGGTTGCTCAAGATTATTTTAATCGTTGTTTTGGCGGCGGTAATAGGGGTATACGTATTAATGCCCGTGGGGATGGGCTTTTTCACCACCCTGCGCAGTGCGAGGCAGGTGGGCAGCGCCCCCGAGGGGTTTACCGAGGTGACCCTGCAAACCGCCGATACGGTTGCGCTTGCGGCGTGGTATCTGCCCGCCCAGAACGGCGCGTCGATTATCCTGCTTCACGGGTCGGGCGGTTCACGCGAATCGGTTCGTTCCCTTGCGCAGATGCTTGCGAAGAATGGCTATGGCGTGCTTGCGTTTGATATGCGCGGGCACATGTCAAGCGGCGGCGACGGGGTTAACGCCTACAACTGGGGCGGTACCGAGGACGTGGGCGCTGCGGTAGACTTTTTGCAAAAGCAGGAGAGCACCAAGGCCATCGGCGGGCTGGGTGTATCGCTGGGCGGCGAGGTGCTGCTGGGCGCAGCCTCGCAGTACCCGCAGTTAAAGGCGGTAATCAGTGACGGCGCAACCTACCGTACCTTAGGCGATTACCTTGCGCTGCCTTCCAGAAGGCCGATTGTCCGCAGCTTTACCACCCGTTTGATGTTCGGCGCGGCACAGCTGTTTGGCGGGGTGAAACCGCCCGTAAAGCTTATAGACTCCATCGCGCAGGCGAAAGAAACGTCGTTTTTATTCATCGCGGCGGGTAATGTTGAGAGGGAAAGTGAGTACGGCGCGCTGTTTGAGCAGGCCGCCGGCGGCCGCTCGCAGCTGTGGGTGGTGGACGGTGTAGGGCACACGGGGGCGTACGCAAAAGACCCCGCCGAATACGAGCAGCGGGTAACCTCCTTCTTTGATGAAACACTAATACAATAATTTTATCCGCGATAGAAAGTGTTGATATGGACGAACTGCAATTCCGAAAGGCTTGTGAGGCTGTTATGAACGCCGTGCCCGACCCCGCCAAGAGCAGGGGCATCGGCACCTTGGGCGAGAAGACCCTGCACGCCGTTTTAAAGCAGTATTTTGAGCCGGATACCGCCAAGCACGAGGTGAAGCTGGGAGGCTATGTCGCGGATATTATAAACGAAACGGGTATCATCGAGGTGCAGACGCGGCAGTTTGATAAGCTTAAAGGCAAGCTCGAGTTCTTTCTCGCACAGCAGGATGTAACGGTCGTATACCCCATAGCCGTGACCAAATGGCTGATCTGGGTAGACCCGTTAACGGGCGAGGTAACCACCAGGCGGCGCTCGCCCAAGCGCGGAACACCCTGCGAGGTATTTTACGAGCTGTATAAAATAAAATCCCTGCTTACCCACCCGCGGCTGCGGCTGTGTCTGGTACTACTGAACTTGGAGGAATACCGCTACCTAAACGGCTGGAGCCACAACAAAAAGCGCGGCTCCTCCCGCTGCGACCGTATCCCGATCGAGCCGGTGGGGGAGGTTATCCTCAACAGCCCTGCCGATTACGCCCTGCTGCTGCCAGAGCAGCTGCCCGCAGCCTTTACCACCAAGGATTTCGCCAAGGTAGCGCGGCTATCGCCCAAGGCATCACAGGCGGCGGTGAATGTTCTGTGCAGCGTAGGTACTATTGCACGTATCGGCAAAAAGGGCAGAGGCTACCTGTATGAGCGTGCCCAAGCAAACGCAGCTGAAAGTATTACGGAGGTGTAAGCCTATGGAGTGGGAAAAGCTATATGATGAAAATAGCCCGCCGTCCTTCGAGGATGTCGAGGCGTTCATCGGCAGTGCCCTTTGGCAACGGATCAATGCCTATCTGCAAGATACCTACCACGTTCAACCGAAACTCACCTACAGCCGATGCTCGATGCAGCGGGGATGGAACATAAAGTATCAAAAGAGCGGGCGGGCGCTGTGCACGCTTTACCCAATGGAAGGGTTCTTTATCGCGCTCGTGGTGATAGGCGAGAAAGAGGTACAGGAGGCCGAGCTGTTGTTGCCGGCCTGCTGTGAGTACACCCAAAGCCTCTACCGAAATACCGCGTCCGCCATGGGCCAGCGCTGGCTGATGCTGAGTGTGACCGAGCCTGTGGTTTTGGACGACGTAAAGAGCCTGATACGCCTGAGGCTCGCCCCTAAGCCAGCCAGATAGCACTTTGCGGCAATACGGCCGCGTTGTTGGGAGATTAATCGATGTCGCTGTTAACGCAAGAGAACCTCACACCGCCGAGTCTTCGCCACCTTCAGCCGGACTGCTCCAACTGCTTCGGCCTTTGCTGCCTGACGTTGTATTTTTCCAAGCAGGACGGCTTCCCCGCCGATAAAAGCGCGGGAATGCCCTGCAGCCATCTGCGCGAGGATTTTCGCTGTGCCATTCACGATAAGCTCACCGCGAAGGGCTGCAAAGGCTGTGTGGCGTACGAATGCTTCGGCGCGGGGCAGCAGGTTTCGCAGGTTACCTACAAAGGGCGAAGCTGGCGGGAGGATGCTATACCTGACGACGAGCTGTGTGATGTGTATTTGGTGATGTACCAGCTGCAGGAGATCTGCTGGTACCTGACCTTGGCGCTTAGCTACAAGGCGGCGGCTCCCATGAAGGAAAGGCTTACACAGGCGCTGCACGCAACCGAGCAGGCGACGATTCTTTCGCCGCAGGCGCTGCTAGCCTTTGACCTTTCCGCGCACCGCGCAAAGGTTGGCACCCTGCTCAAAGAGGCAAGCGGTCTTGTAAGAGGCGAATTGAGCCTTAGCCGCAAGATTCAGATAGATACCAAAAGCAATAATCGCGAGCGGCGGGATTACCTTGGTAAGGACCTGCGGAAGAAAGACCTCCGTTATGCCGAGCTGCGCGGTGCCTGCCTGATTGCCGCCAATCTCGAAAATATGGATTTGTGCGGGGCCGACTTCCTCGGCGCCGACCTGCGGGATGCAAACCTGCGTGGGGCAGACCTTTTAGACAGTATCTTCTTAAACCAGTCGCAGATAAACGCCGCCCAAGGGAATAGTGACACCAAGCTGCCGCTTTTGCTCACCCGGCCAAGGCACTGGGGTTAGAAAAACAACCAGCGGTAAGCAGTACATTTGGAGGCATTAGAATGTTAGTAGAGATTGCCAAAAATAAAGATGTGGATAGCTGGCTTGAATTGCTAATGCTTGTAAAGGACAATTTCCCGGGCTTGGATTTGGACGAGTATCGGGCAATTCTGTTAAAAAGGGTTATTGATGAGAACGCATTGGTCATAAAAGACGGTGAAACCGTAACAGGCGCTTTGCTGTTTTCTAGAGATACCAAGGAGCTTGAATTTCTGGCGGTTCACCCGCAGTACCGCAAAAATGGCATCGCGAAAGCTTTAATACAATATATGTTTACCCTGTTCCCGAAGGGCAGCCGCATCTTTGTTGTGACCTATCGGGAAGGTGACGAAATGGGAAAAGCGGCGAGAAGATTGTATGAACATATCGGCTTTACCGCCGGTGAGCTCATCACGGTTTTTGATTATCCTTGTCAGGAGTTTTATTACATTATATAATCAGGTATCCGCTTAAACGGGCAGCCGAGTTAATATACGAGAAACGGATAAGGCAGGATTGCCAATCACCCTATGGTATTCAGGGTAGTGGGAAGTGAGCTCATGATCATAGATTTCCATACGCATATTTTTCCGGACGAGTTGGCGCATAAGGCTCTTTCCACGCTTTTATCGGGCATCGACCGTATCTTTGACCCCGTAACCGATGCCACAAGAGCCGGTTTACTTAAAAATATGGATGAGTGGGGCATCGATGTTTCTGTCGTTCAGCCTGTAATAACAAAGCAGTCTCAAATGCTCAAAACTGATGAATGGGCAAGCAGCATCTGTTCTGACCGGCTTATCTCCTTTGGCGGAATCTATCCGCACACCGATGATTATAAAAGAGATATTGATTATGTTGTCGGGTTAGGGCTCAAAGGGCTCAAGTTTCATGCGGAATATCAGAATTTTAATATTGATGACAAGCCGATGCTAAAAATCTATGATTACGCGCTGAGCAAAGGGCTTATTATCCTGCATCACGCGGGGTCTAATCCGGGATTCTCTGCTCCGTATAAGAGCAGCCCAAGGCAATTCGCCAAGATAGCGGATGCTATGCAGGGCGGCACCATCATAGCGGCCCATTTGGGAGGACACGCTCAATGGGATGATGTTGAAAAATACTTAGTAGGAAAAAAGATCTATCTTGATACCTCGATGGGCTTTGACTTTTTCCCTCATGAGCAATTCTTGCGCATCGTAAAAGAGCATGGGGCGGATAAAATCCTGTTTGCGTCTGATTCTCCTTGGAGCAACGCAAAGAATGAAATAGACACCCTAAAAACGCTGCCGCTTACCGAGCAAGAAATAAAGATGATTTTAGGCTTAAATGCGAAAAGAATTCTGTGTATATAGTGAGAGAATGATTTGAAAGGGTTGGATGAAGAAATGGATTACCGCACAGAGCGCGACTCGATGGGTGAGATACAGGTACCCGCAGACCGGTATTGGGGGGCGCAGACCCAGCGAAGCCTAGAGAACTTTAAAATAGGCACCGAGAAGATGCCCACGGAGATTATCAGCGCGTTTGCCGTGCTGAAAAAGGCGGCGGCGCTCGCGAACAACAAACTCGGCAAGCTGAGTGATGAACGCTGCGCGCTGATTGTGCGGGTGTGCGACGAGATAACCGAGGGCAGGCTCGCGGGCCACTTTCCGCTCGCGGTGTGGCAGACGGGCAGCGGTACACAGTCAAACATGAACCTAAACGAGGTGATTGCAAACCGCGCAAACGAGCTGCACGGCAAAAAGCTGCTGCACCCCAACGACGACGTGAACATGTCGCAAAGCTCCAACGACACCTTCCCAACCGCCATGCACATCGCGGCGGTAGTGGAGATAGAGGATGCGCTCATCCCCTCGCTTGAGCGGCTGATTGCCGAGTTTAAGCGGCTGGAGGAGGAAAACCGGGATGTTATCAAGAGCGGCAGAACGCATCTGCAGGACGCTACCCCCATCACCTTTGCGCAGGAGATCAGTGGCTGGCGCGGGATGCTTGAAAACGCGTGCGATATGATTTCTTCCTCACTCGGGCCCCTTCGCGAGCTGGCGCTGGGCGGCACGGCGGTGGGCACGGGGCTCAATGCCCCCAAGGGCTTTGCCGAGGAGGCTGCGCGGCAGGTGTCGATGCTTACCAACAAAGAATTTGTAACCGCCCCAAATAAGTTCCACGCCCTTACCGCCAAGGACGCCCTCACCTTTACGCACGGGGCGCTCAAGGCGCTTGCGGCAAACCTCATGAAGATTTCAAACGATATCCGCTGGCTTGCAAGCGGCCCGCGCTGCGGCCTGGGGGAGATATTCATCCCCGAGAACGAGCCGGGCAGCTCGATTATGCCGGGCAAGGTAAACCCCACCCAGTGCGAGGCCGTAACCATGGTGGCGGTGCAGGTGATGGCAAACGATGTGGCGGTGGGGATGAGTGCCTCACAGGGCAACTTCCAGCTCAATGTATTCATGCCGGTGTGCATCACAAACTTTTTGCAGTCGGTGCGCCTGCTTGCGGACAGCATGGAGTCGTTCCGCGTGCACTGCGTGAGCGGCATTGTGGCAAACCGCGAGAAGATGGCGCATAACTTAAACAATTCATTGATGCTCGTCACCGCCATCAGCCCGACCATCGGTTATGACAACGCGGCCAAAACCGCCAAGACCGCCTTTGCCAAGAATATCTCCCTCAAAGAGGCCGCCGTGAAGCTTAACTTTTTAACCCCCGAGCAGTTCGATGCGGTGTTCCATCCAGAAGAAATGGTGTAATATCTGCAATAGCAGATATTACACCGGTTTATGCGCAGGGCGATTCGCTCGCTTCGTTCGCTTCCGCCCCCATGCGCAATTACACCATAAACGCTTTGCGTTTATGGTGTAATATAAATAATATAGATAAAGGAAGTTGTAGCATTGGATATTAACAAACAGTCGCTGAATTTACATTATGAGCTGCGCGGCAAGATTGAGGTCATCTCGCGCAAGCCTATCACCACGCGTGAGGACCTTTCGCTGCTCTACACCCCCGGGGTGGCCGAGCCCTGCCGCGCGATTGCGGCGGATTACGAGAAGTCGTTTGAGCTTACCCGCCGCAACAACCTGGTGGCGGTTATCACCGACGGCACGGCGGTGCTGGGCTTAGGTGACATCGGCCCCGCGGCGGGCATGCCCGTGATGGAGGGCAAGTGCGCCCTCTTTAAGGAGTTTGGCGGGGTAGACGCGTTCCCCTTGTGTATAGACACCAAGGATGTGGACAAGCTGGTGGAGACCATCTATCTGATCTCCAAGAGCTTCGGCGGCATCAACCTTGAGGACATTGCCGCACCCCGCTGCTTTGAGGTGGAGCGCAGGTTAAAGGAGCTGTGCGACATCCCCGTTTTCCACGACGACCAGCACGGCACCGCCATCGTGGTGGCGGCGGCGCTACTCAACGCCATCAAGGTGACGGGCAAGACGATGGGCAAGCTCAAGATCGTCATCAACGGCGCGGGCGCGGCGGGCATCGCCATCGGCAGCCTGCTCATCGGTATGGGCTTTGGCAACATCGTGATGTGCGATATTGGCGGCATCATCTGCGAGGGGGACGACAACCTGAACCCTTGGCAGCAGGAGATCTCCAAGGTGAGCAACCTAAACCACGAAAAAGGCCTGCTGGCGGACGCGATGAAGGACGCCGATGTGTTTATCGGTGTTTCGCGCCCGGGGCTGGTGACCGCCGAGATGGTATCCACCATGAACAAGGGCATCGTGCTCGCCATGGCAAACCCCACGCCCGAGATTATGCCAGATGAGGCCAAGCGCGGCGGCGCCATGGTAGTGGGCACCGGGCGTTCCGATTTCCCCAACCAGATCAACAACGTGCTGGTATTCCCGGGTATCTTTAAAGGGGCGCTCGCCGTGCGTGCCAAGGGGATTACCGAGAGCATGAAGCGCCGCGCGGCCTACGCGCTGGCGGCACTGGTGCCGGAAGCGGAGCTTTCGGCGGAGCATATCATCCCCAGCGCCTTGGATAAGAAGGTAGCAGAGGCCGTAGCCAAAGCTGTAGCAGATGACGCTAAAGAAACGGGAAATGCTCGTATAAGGTGAGCTGTGCCGACGGCCCCCCGGGCCGTAGCAAAGGCTGCGGTAGATGATGCGACCGGAAATGCGCGTATTCGGTAGGATAGTTCAAACACGCAGAGATACGCATGTTCAGCAGCCCATTCGAAGAATAGAGGGGAGTCACCGATGAGCAGCTTTTACGATAGGGTGTACGCTCTGGTGGAGCGGATACCCACAGGCAAGGTTGCTACCTACGGGCAGCTGGCCATGCTGCTCGGCAGCCCCTTCGCGGCACGCGCGGTGGGCGAGGCCATGCGGCGCGCGCCGGAGTTTCTCGGCCTGCCCTGCCATCGGGTGGTAAACGCGCGGGGTACCGTAGCCCCCGATTACGCCTTTGGCGGCAAGGGCAACCAGCGCGCCCTGCTGGAGGCGGAAGGCGTACCTTTTCAGGACAACGGCTGCATCGACCTCAGGCAATGCCTATGGCGCCCTTAAAGTTTGTCGGCTGCTATGCGTTTATATTATCATAAGAGCCTTTGTGCTATACCTTGTAAAGGGGCATCGCACAAAGGCTTTTTGTTTACCCATACGCGGGAACAGGATCGAAGAATTGGATAAATATTTCCGAAATTTTTCGTTGATTTTGCTATTGTATTTCCCATACATGGTGAATATAATAATGCTAAGAGAAAAAATGTTAACGTTATCATTTTGCCATAGGGGGTGAGCCGTATCGTAACGCTCAAAGAAATCGCCGCCGAAGCGGGGGTTTCGGTTATCACCGTATCACGGGTGGTAAACGGCTCCGACAAGGTAAAGCCGCGTACGCGCGGCAAGATTGAAGAGGCAATGAAGAAGCTCGGCTATACCCCAAATCCCGCCGCCAAGGCACTGGTATCGGGGCGTCTGGGCACGGCAGATATCTATATCCCACAGGGCATTGATTTAAGCAACCCCTTTTTCATGCAGTTTATCGCGGGCGTCAGCGAGGCGCTCAGCAGCCGGATGTATTCGTTCTTGATCCTGCGCAGCCGAGAGGTGGAGCACGCCTGCGACGGCTATATCGCCACCGGCCTGCTCAAGGACGAGATCGAGGAGATGTACCGCTACGCGGCATCGCACGGCCGCCCGCTTATATTGTTTGGGCACACCGACATCCCCGAGCTGGACTGGATTGATACCGATAACTTCGCCGGTGCCAAAGAGATGACGGGCTACCTGCTTCGTCAGGGGCATACTAAGATTATGATGATCAACTCCACCGAGGAGAAGGACTACGCGGCCGACCGTCTGGCGGGCTTTCGCGAGGCGATCCTTGAGCGGGAGCTGACCTATGACGACCAGATGGTGTTATACGCCGAGAACAGCGTACAGGGCGGCTACGACGCCGCAAAGCTTATTTTAAAGGGGCAGAGCCTACCCACGGCGATTTTTTGCGCGAGCGATACCCTTGCGCTGGGCGTGGTGCGCGCCGTTACCGAGGCGGGGCTGCGGGTGCCGCAGCAGCTTTCGGTGGCGGGGTTCGACGGGCTGGGGCACCATCTGCTCTCCAACCCGCGCATCACCACTGTGCGCCAGCCGGTGTTTGAAATAGGCCGGATGCTCGGTGAAACCCTGCTTGGCCGAATAGAAGGTTCAAAAAAAAGCACCAGGCGGCTTATAGAGCCGGAGCTTGTTATCGAAGCGTCGGTTGCCCCTCCGGACGACGAATAATCATGAGTAGAAAGAAGGAATGACCATGCCTGCAAAAATCTATACCACCCGATATGAAAACAAGACCAGAGCGTTTACCCAGACCGAGTCCGAGTTTTTAAACGACACCAACAATCAGGAGAACTTTGTAATCAACCTTTTCCCGCAGGCGGAGTACCAGACCATCGAGGGCTTTGGCGGCGCTATCACCGAGTCGGTGGGTAATGTGCTGCAGCGCATGCCCGCGAATACGGCGGATGAGATTATGCAGGGTTACTTTGGGCCCAACGGCATTGGCTACCGCTTTATCCGCAGCCATATCGACAGCTGCGATTTCTCCTTGGGCAACTACTCGGCGGTAACTGACGAGAACGACACCGAGTTTAAAACCTTTGACCTAAAACGCGACGAGCAGAATATTCTGCCCTTTTTGCATAAGGCCTACGATGCCGCGGGCCACGCCCTGCCGGTAATGCTTACCCCGTGGTCGCCCCCCGCATTTATGAAAACCAACGGCAGCAAAAACGGCGGCGGAAAGCTTAAAAAGGAATACTACGCCCAGTGGGCGAAATACGAGTGCCGCTATATCAAGGAATACCGCGCGCGCGGCATTAACGCAAAGATGCTGTCGGTGCAGAACGAGCCGAACGCCACCCAGACGTGGGACAGCTGCACCTTCACCCCTGAGGAGGAGAAGGAGTATCTGCGCGACCACCTTTACCCCACGCTGCAGGCGGAAGGGCTCTCGGACGTTGAGATCTTCATCTGGGACCACAACAAGGAGCGCATTTTCGACCGTACCCTCGCTATGCTGGACAAAGAGACCGAGCATATGGCGGCGGGCGTGAGCTTTCACTGGTACAGCGGCGACCATTTCGACGGTTTAAGCCTTGTGCGCCGCTTCTTCCCCGGTAAAAAGCTCATGTTCTCGGAGGGCTGCGTGGAATACAGCCGTTTTGACGGCGAAAACCAGCTGCGCAACGCGCAGATGTACGCCCACGACATGATCGGCAACTTCAACGGCGGCATGAACACCTTTATGGACTGGAACATCGTGCTTGACGAAACGGGCGGCCCCAACCATGTGGGCAACCTCTGCGACGCGCCGATTATCTGCGACACCAAGAGCGGCACCGTGAGAAAGAACCTGTCGTTTTACTATATCGAGCATTTCAGCCGCTACATTCAGGCGGGTGCCGTACGCATCGCTACCACCCAGTATTCCTCTGAGGTGGAGGTTACCGCCGCGAAGAACCCAAACGGTGAGCTGGTAACCGTGGTGCTGAACAAAAACGAGAGAGACTGCGAGGTATTCTTCCGCCTGCATGGCAAGGTGCTTAAGGTGCTGCTGCCCGCAAGCTCCCTCACCACGCTGGTGATTGACGCGCAAACTGCCGCGTTCTAAATTTTGATTATTTCATAACCTTCTGTATAAAGATGAACCCCCGTGTGGAAAGGCACACGGGGGTTCGTCGATTATTTGGTAAGGATTACTCCTCTAACATCTCCAGGATGGCCGACTTGCTTCTGGTACCGACCGCGCTGTTTACCACCTTGCCGTTTTTTAGCACCACCAGCGTGGGGATACTCATCACGCCAAACTGCTGCGCAAGCTCGGGCTGTTCGTCCACGTTGATCTTACCCACCTTCACGGAGCCTTGCACCTCGTCGCTGAGCTCTTCCACAATGGGCGAAACCATGCGGCAGGGGCCGCACCAGGGGGCCCAGAAGTCGATCAGTACGGTTTTATCGGCGTTTAAAACCTCATCGTTAAAGTTGTCTTTTGTAAAGGTTAATGCAGCCAATTTTATTCATTCCTTTCCGGCGCGGCACTTTCAGGCACGCGGCGCCCTGAGATGAAAAATGTTTTCAACTCATCTTTCGCTGTAATTTTGAATGACACCATTCTATCATAAGCTTGTCCGTGAAACGGTGACTTTATCACAGTCTTATACTATTGTAAATCTTGCCTTTACGGCTGTCAACCTGTACCGAAAACGCGGTTGACTTTTGACAGCGCACATGACATAGTTATACATATACAAGGCAAATTATTTGTTTAACGTTTTGCTAACTTTTAGCTATTGGGAGGGATTTGTATGTTTGCCTCAATTGCCGGTTTACACCCCGTCGCGCTTGCCGCGCTTGGCACGGGCTTTACCTTTTTCGCTACCGCTTTGGGCGCCACGGTGGTGTTTTTGTTCCGGGGTGAGATGAACCCGAAGGTTCAAAAGATGTTTTTGGGCTTCGCGGCCGGGGTGATGATCGCGGCCTCGGTGTGGTCGCTGTTAATTCCCTCTATTGAAATGGCCGAGGAGCAGGGGCTTATCGGCTTTATCCCCGCCGCGGGCGGCTTTATCCTTGGCGGCGCCTTCTTGCTGCTACTCGACCGCCTGCTGCCGCACCTGCACCCCGAAAGCAATACGACGGAGGGTGTTTCGTCCTCTTTAAAGCGCACGACACTGCTGGTATTTGCCGTAACGCTGCACAACATCCCCGAGGGGATGGCGGTGGGCCTTGCGTTCGCGCTCGCGGGCGGAGGAGAGGTATCGTCGGTGTCGCTCGCCTCGGCGGCGGCGCTTGCGCTGGGTATCGGGCTGCAGAACTTCCCCGAGGGGGCGGCTGTATCGCTGCCGCTGAAAAAAGAGGGGCTTAAAAACGGCAGGGCGTTTCTGTACGGCGCGCTTTCAGGTATTGTGGAGCCGATATTCGGCATCCTCACGGTGCTCATCGCGGGCAGCATTACGCCGCTTATGCCGTGGCTGCTCGCCTTTGCCGCGGGCGCGATGGTATATGTGGTGGTGGAGGAGCTCATCCCCGAGGCGCACCTCGGCGAGCATTCCAACACCGGCACCCTCGGCGTGATGCTCGGCTTTTTGGTGATGATGGTACTGGATGTGGCGCTGGGGTAACCGCGGCTCGACAGACTATATATATCGCAATAGGGGTGTGACAATGACACTTACAGAAAGACTGGTAGAACAGTGCCGCAGGCCTAAAGGGCTTTTGGGCGGTGTAATGATCGGCTTTATGAACCTGATGGATACCGGCCTTACGGGTTGGGCTGTAAGCCAAATAAATACGGCTGACAGTACCGCAACAATCCTTGATATCGGCTGCGGGGGAGGGAAGACGGTTCGCACGCTGTCAAAGGCCTTCCCGCAGGCGAAGGTTTTCGGTGTCGATTACTCCGAGGACGCGGTGCGCCTCACTAAAAGTAAGAACAAAAGCGGTATGCGCGCGGGCAGGGTGAACATCTGGCAGGCCGACGTCTGCGCGCTGCCGTTTGAGGACAACCTTTTTACCTGTATTACAGCTATCCGCACCCACTACTTCTGGCCCAATCTGCCGCAGGGGCTTCGCGAGGCGTTTCGTGTGCTGCAAAAGGGCGGGCGGCTGCTACTATTGTCGGAGCTTTACAAGATAAGCTATCACATGGCCGCGTACAATACCAATGCGTCGCTCTCCGGGCTGCTGTATGAGACAGGCTTTCGGTCGGTGAAAGTACAAGAGCGCGGCGGATGTGTCTGTGTAACAGCCACTAAATAGCCTACCTGTCCAAATGGAAACGGTTTCAAAAGCAAGAACACAATATCTTGTATTTATTTTGATTTCTTATTGACTTTTCTAACAACATGATGTATTATAAATGTGTACTTTAAAGGTACACAAAGAGCTTGATCTGTACACCTGAGCGGTGTACTTTTTTACTCACATCCTATCCGCCTTGTTATTAAAAACAAGCAGTCATTTGTTTATACTGCCCCGCTTACGTTATGCACTGCTTTTTGGCAAATGTGAGCGGGCAAATTATATAAGGGCACGCTGAAAACCCTTGATTCCCGCCCATGGTTTTCAGAAAGCCCTCGAGAGAAGAGGAGACAAAATGATCAGAACATTGACC
This sequence comes from Bacillota bacterium, assembly GCA_023391875.1. Classification (GTDB taxonomy): domain Bacteria; phylum Bacillota; class Clostridia; order Oscillospirales; family Ruminococcaceae; genus Acetanaerobacterium. Next base: position 199,161 of record JAEWAB010000004.1, read on the forward strand.
GACACCATCAAAAAACGCAGCGGAGAGATTGTACCGTTTAACAGCATCAAAATTCGTAACGCCATCAGCAAGGCCAACCACAGTGTGGACGGCGAAGTAATGGGCGATGCCGCGCTGGACGCGCTTACCGCGCAGGTGGTTGCCGCGCTGCCCGAAGCACAGATACCTACGGTGGAGCAGATTCAGGACAAGGTGGAGGAGATCCTCATTGCCTCGGGCTTTTCCAAAACCGCGAAGGCTTACATCCTCTACCGCGCCGAGCATGCGAAGATTCGCCAGTCTGAAGGCGATTTAATGGATATATACAAGGAGCTTACCTTCGCCTATGCCAAGGATGCCGACATCAAGCGTGAAAACGCCAACATCGACGCCGACACCGCCATGGGCACCATGCTCAAGTACGGCTCGGAGGGCGCCAAATACTTTATCGATAACTATATCCTGCCCAAGGAGATTGCCGCCGCACACATCAACGGCGACATCCATATCCACGACAAGGATTTCTATATGCTCACCGAAACCTGCTGCCAGATAGACCTTATCAAGCTGTTTCAGGGCGGCTTTTCCACCGGCCACGGCAACCTGCGTGAGCCCAACGACATCCAGAGCTACTCGGCGCTAGCCTGCATCGCCATTCAGGCCAACCAGAACGAGATGCACGGCGGGCAGAGCGTGCCGAACTTCGACTACGCCATGGCGCTGGGCGTTGCAAAAACCTTTAGGCGCAACTATTTCAGGTCGGTTAGCGACTACCTGCGCGTACGCTTTGCCGTTTCGGGTGAAGAAAGCGATATGCTGGTACAGGATTTAAAAGAACATATCGGCGAGCAGGTTTCACTGCACAGCGCCGCGGCCTGCGAACAGGCACTGGCCGGCTATCTGCCGCACAGCCCCTTTGTAGGGCTGCTGGGCGAGCTGGACGCCGACGAAGCGCATAAGCTGCACCGCTACGCGTTTGATTCCGCGCAGGCAAACACCCAGCGTGCCACCTATCAGGCGATGGAGGCGTTTATACACAACCTCAATACCATGAACTCCCGCGCGGGCGCGCAGGTGCCCTTTAGCTCCGTAAACTACGGCACCGACACCTCCCCTGAGGGGCGCATGGTAATCATGAACCTGCTGCTTGCCACCGAGGCGGGCTTGGGCGAGGGCGAAACCCCCATCTTCCCGGTACAGATTTTCAAGGTAAAAGAGGGCATCAACTACAACGAGGGCGACCCGAACTACGACCTGTTCAAGCTCGCCATCCACTGTTCCGCCAAGCGCCTGTTCCCGAACTTCAGCTTTTTGGACGCCCCGTTTAACCTGCAGTACTATAAAGAGGGCGACTATAACACCGAGGTGGCCTACATGGGCTGCCGCACCCGCGTGATGGGCAACGTGCACGACAAAGAGCGTGAGGTGACCTGCGGCAGAGGCAATCTAAGCTTTACCTCCATCAACCTGCCGCGCATCGGCATCGAGGCGCACGGCGATATCAACCGTTTTTATGAGCTGCTCAATAAACGCATCGATCTTGTCATCCAGCAGCTATTACACCGCTTTAAGATACAGTGCTCCAAGAGGGGGCGCAACTACCCGTTCTTAATGGGCCAGGGCGTGTGGATCGATTCCGAAAAGCTTGGGCGGGACGACAGCATTGCCGACGTGCTCAAGCACGGCACGCTCAGCATGGGCTTTATCGGCCTTGCCGAAACGCTGGTGGCGCTCACCGGTAAGCACCACGGCGAGAGCAAGGAGAGCCAGAAGCTCGGCCTTGAGATCATCTCCTATATGCGTAAGCGCATGGATGAGGAGGCGCAGAAGACCGGCTTAAACTTCACCCTGCTTGCCACCCCGGCAGAGGGCTTAAGCGGACGCTTTTTGCGCATCGACCGCAAGCAGTACGGCGAGCTGCCCGGCATTACCGACAGGGACTACTACACCAACTCCTTCCACGTGCCGGTGTACTACCCCATCCGCGCCTTTGAGAAGATCAGCATTGAGGCGCCCTACCACACCCTTACCAACGCCGGACATATCAGCTATGTGGAGATGGACGGCGATACCTCCAAGAACCTCGAGGCCTTTGAAACGGTGATACGCTGCATGAAGGAGGCGGGCATCGGTTACGGCTCGGTGAACCATCCGGTAGACCGTGACCCCGTGTGCGGCTACAACGGCATCATCGATAACGAGTGCCCCAAGTGCCACCGCAGAGAGGGCGACGGCGGGCCGGACTTTGAGCGTATCCGCCGCATCACCGGCTATCTGGTGGGCACCATCGACCGCTGGAACAACGCCAAGCGCGCGGAGGAAAAGGATAGGGTAAAGCATGGAATCTAAGCTGCGGGTCTCGGGTATTATAGAGGAGTCGGTCACCGACGGCCCCGGTATACGCTATGTGGTTTTTGTACAGGGCTGCCCGCATGCCTGCCCCGGTTGCCATAACCCGCAAACACACCCGTTTGACGGCGGCACGCTGATGGATATCGCCGATATCTTTGAGCAGATAGGCCACAACCCGCTGCTGAAGGGCGTCACCTTCAGCGGCGGGGAGCCTTTTTGCCAGCCCGCCCCCTTGGCGGCACTGGCGGCGCGTATCCACGCGCAGACCAGGCTGGATGTAATCACCTACACCGGCTATACCTTTGAGGAACTGCTGCAAAGCGGTGACCCAAGCGTCCGGCAGCTGCTGGAGCAGACAAACCTGCTGATAGACGGCCGTTTTGAGCTTGAAAAGCGCGACTTAACACTCCGCTTTCGCGGCAGCGAGAACCAACGGGTGATCGACGTGCCAAAGAGCCTGAGCTCAGGCGGGGTCGTACAATATCCTATAGATTAAACAACGCAAGAGGGCGGCGGTAATCTGCTTACCGCCGCCCTCTTGCTGGTGTAGAGGAGTACATTCTGATCCGTGAGGCCGTTTGTATAAGCTGTGGCTTTCAGCCTCACGGCTCGGAAAGATTTATGGCATTTGAAGTTAGCAAAATTAATGTTGTGGTACCGACCTGCGCGAACCCTTGCGGGCCGCGGAGATGATTGCCGACGCGAGCAGCGCGGCGACAACAACCGCAAGGATGACGGCGGAGACCACGTTGGTACCGTAAAGCAGGGCGCTGCCGAGCTGGTTGATCAAAAGCGCCGCAATGTAGGCGAGCAGCGTCTGGTAGCCTACGGTGATCAGTGTCCATTTCGCGCTGCCCATCTCGCGGCGAATGGCGCCGATGGCGGCGAAGCAGGGGGCGCAGAGAAGGTTAAACACCAAGAAGGCAAAGCCGCTTACCTGTGTAAACATCCCAGCCATGCTCGCGAGCAGCTCGGGGTTATCCTCGGCAGCCTCGGCAATGCCAGACAGTACGCCGAAGGTACCCACGACATTTTCCTTAGCCACTAAACCCGTGATGGCGGCTACCGCAGCCTGCCAGTTGCCGAAACCGAGCGGGGCGAACACGGGGGCGATAAAGTTGCCCAATACGGCCAGTATGCTGTCGGGGGTATCGACCATCTGCATCCGCCAGTTGAAGGAGCTTAAAAACCATATAATCGCGCAGGAGATGAAGATAACCGTACCGGCCTTGGTGATAAAGTGCTTCGATCTATCCCACATATGAATAAGCACGCCCTTGACATTCGGTAGGTGGTAAGCGGGAAGCTCCATCACAAAGGGGGCCGGTTCACCCGCGAACAGCTTGGTGCTTTTAAGGAATATACCCGAGATGACGATGGCGACAAGGCCGATGAAGTAGGATGCCCAGCCCACCCACGCCGAGCTTGGGAACAAGGCACCCGCAATGAGCGCGATAATAGGCAGCTTGGCACTGCAGGGGATAAAGGTGGTCACCATGATGGTCATGCGGCGGTCTTTTTCGTTTTCGATGGTACGCGAGGCCATGATGCCCGGTACGCCGCAGCCGGTGCCGATCATAATCGGAATGAACGATTTGCCCGAGAGACCGAACTTGCGGAAGATTCTATCCATAATAAACGCGATACGCGCCATATAGCCGCAGTCTTCCAGCACGGCGAGAAATGCAAACAGGATGAGCAGCTGCGGCACAAAGCCCAGCACCGCGCCCACGCCGCCGATGATGCCGTCCAGAATTAGGCTTGAAAGCCACGGGGCGGTGTTTGCGGCCTCCAGCCACGCGGAGACATTGCCCGCGATAATCTCGCCGAACAGGGTATCGTTGGTCCAGTCGGTAACCAGTGTGCCCACGGTGGTTACCGATATAAAGTATACAAACCACATAATCACCGCGAAGATGGGCAGTGCCAGCCAGCGGTTGGTGACAATGCGGTCGATCTTATCAGAGGTGGAAAGCCCCGATACCTTTTTGCGGTAGCAGGACTGTATCAGCTTCGTAATATACAGGTAGCGTTCGTTGGTGATAATGCTCTCGGCGTCGTCGTCCAGCGCCTCTTCGCAGACAGCGGTGGCGGCCTCGATCTTCTCCTTGGTAACGGCGGTAAGCGTAACCTGTTCCAGCGCGTTCTTGTCACGCTCAAAGAACTTAACGGCAAAGAAGCGCAGATGCTCCGCCTTAACGGCGCCGGCTACGGCATCCTCAATTACCGCGACAGCCTGTTCCACCGCCTTGCTGAAGGTGTGCCTCGGGGTGGCCGCCGCATGAGCCCTTGCAAGGCTGATGGCCTTCTGCGCCGCTTCCTGCAGCCCGCTGCCCTTGAGTGCCGAGGTTTCGATAATATCGCAGCCGAGCTGCTGCGCAAGGCCTGCGATGTCAATCTTATCACCCGTTTTATGTACCACATCCATCATGTTCAGCGCAATCACCACGGGGATGCCCACCTCCAGCAGCTGGGTGGTGAGGTAGAGGTTGCGCTCCAGGTTTGTGGCATCCACCAGATTGATAATCACATCCGGATGCTCACCTATCAAGAAGTTTCGGGTTACTACCTCTTCCAAAGTGTAGGGAGAAAGAGAGTAGATACCCGGCAGGTCCACGACGGTCACGTCCTTGTGGCCTTTAAGCTTGCCTTCCTTCTTTTCTACCGTTACACCCGGCCAGTTGCCCACATACTGTGAGCTGCCGGTAAGCTGGTTGAACATGGTGGTTTTACCGCAGTTGGGGTTGCCCGCAAGGGCTATTTTTATTGGCATTGTTCATCCTTCCTTTCCGTTACGCCGAACACATGTCTTCTGCCCATGAATTAGCGAATGCTAACCGTCGGGCTTAAAAAATGCAGAAGCCTTAACCGTACCTCTGCTAACTTACAAGTATCTTTTCCGCCTCGCTTTTGCGAATGGAAAGCTCGTAGCCCCTTACGCTTACCTCAATCGGGTCGCCGAACGGCGCCACCTTGCGCACAAGCACCGCTGTGCCTTTGGTAATGCCCATATCCATAATCCTGCGCTTAATGGTGCCGTCGCCGTCTAGCTTAACAACCGTTACGGTTTCTCCGCACGGAACATCCTTTAATGTTCTTATAGCCGTTACGGTGGTTGCTGCCTCGGTGGTTTTCATGGGTGATCCTCCTTACATTATGTTATCGGTGTAATCAAAAAGCGGTATATCAGAGCGGCGGCTTACACCATAATTCTTCCGGCCATCCCTTTGTTGATGGCTACCCGCGCGCCTTTAATGTTCACAATCAGGTTGCCCGCAAGCTGCGAAACAACGGTGACGTGCTCGCCCTCTACAAAACCAAGGGTCCCTAAAAAGCGCTTGGTTTCGTCTTTGCCGGAAATATGCTTAATCTGGTTTGCGCTGCCGATGGCAGCCATGGAAAGCGGCATATCTACTCCTCCTCATCTCTTGCCAATGGTTGCGTTTTTTGGTTAGCCAAAACTAACTCTTTGTTGATAGTTTACCATTGCTAACTGAGTTTGTCAACCGCCTTGCCATAAATTTTTTTACTAAGCAGGCAGAAATAATCCGTAAAAGGAAGAAGTCAGGGGAGTGGCATAAAAATACCGCTCGCCGGATAGGCGAGCGGCCATAAGCACTGGTGACGTATCTGCCTTAAAGGCAGTATAAATACTAAGCGGCCTGATGATGTTTGAAAGAGCGGTATGCAAACGGTGTAAGCAGAATAGACATCATGATTGCAAACAGCGGCAGAAATATGTAGGGGTGAACAACCAGACCGAATAATTCATATTGGATAGGGCTGGTCACGGGCCCGAACTCCATCATATTCGTCGGCAGGAGGTGGAACAGATTAAACAGCACTATATGCTCGTAGGTCACTGTAATAAACATCGGGACAATGAGCAGTAAGCTGATTAGTATAATGACACCAAAAGAGGATTTAAATATTGCAGATAAAAGCATCGTGATCGCCGTTGTCATCAGGCAGGCAAAAAAGGCGCAGACAGCGAGCAGGAATGCCGTTTGCCCCATGGTCAGCGGGTAAGGCGACATGGGGTAATAGAGCTGTAATGGGGCGTTTCCCCCGTCAAAGCCAAAAGTAAGCATGGAAAGAATGTAGCTTAGCAGGGTAAGAATAAGGCATATGGCGGCGGACATCGAAAAGCCAGTGAACAGTTTGGCCTGTATGAGCCTGTGCTTTCCGTGCTTGGACGCAAGGATGAGTTGATCGGCTCCGGATGTATACTCCCCTGCAAAGAGCGGCGAGATGCAGATTGCCATCACAAATGCCGCCATCAGGCCAATGGTATACATGAGGGTGAAAAATCGTGTGTAGCCATCTGTATAAGAAAAGGTAAAGGGCGTTTTAATCTGCGCGTCCAGTGCAAGTACCTTTTCTTTGGCCTTGTCGCTCATTGCCGTAGCTTCTACAGCCTCTGCCTGCTTATCGCGGCGGGCGGCGTAAAACTGTTCCGCCCGCTCATCACTCAGCGCTTGAAAATCCACCATATTAAACTGGCGAGCGTCTGTATGGTACACCGCGCGGCTGATATTATAGATTTCACTGTACCGCCGCGCGAAGGTTTGGTACTCCGGCAGATCAATATAACGGTCTGCTTCCGGGATTTTTGCGTAGGCCTGCGCTGCCTCCAGAATCAGCTGTGTGTCAATTTCTCGCCCGGCAAGGGAGCGGGCATAGGCTCGATCCTTGACTATGGCATCGTAATGGGATTCAAACACCACGCCCTCGACATAGGAATTGCCGAACAGCGTACCCCAGTCGCTCGCGACCGTAACGATAACGGCCAGCACCAAGACAATAAAAACGCTTTTTTTATGCAGTATCTTCTTATACTCATAGCGTACCAAACTCCAGAAGTCGCTCATTGTTCGTTTACCTCACTGAAATAGTATAAATAAAGATCCTCCAAAGTTGCTTGTACGGTTAGCGCTGAATCGCAGGGCTTTTCCTCGCATATCAGACGCAGAAATACCTCTTTGCCCTCCTGCCGCAGATTGATGACAGGGTACTTTTCGCACAGTACGTCTGCCGATGTCTGCGGTACAACGCACTCCCAAACCTTCCCCTCTATCGCCCGGATAATTTCTTCAAGCGCCCCTTGATGGATAAGCTGCCCGTCTTTCATCATCAGGATGGTATCGGCGATGTGCTCTACATCCGAAACGATATGGGTGGAAAGGAGTACGATACGTTCCGCGCCGAGGCGGGAGATCAGATTGCGAAAGCGCACCCGTTCCTTTGGGTCAAGGCCGGCGGTGGGTTCGTCCAAAATCAATATTTTCGGGTCGTTCAGCATCGACTGCGCGATGCCAAGCCGTTGTTTCATGCCGCCCGAGAAGGTTTTGATCTTCTTTTTTGCCTCCTTTTCAAGCGAGACAAGCTCCAGTAGCTCCCAAGCTTTTTCCTTTGCCCGAGCCTTTGACAGCCCTTTGAGCGTGGCGATGTAAAGCATAAAATCCAGCGCCGAGAACTCCGGGTAGTAGCCAAACTCCTGCGGCAGGTAACCCAGCGCATCGCGGTAATCCTCCTGGCTCACATCAATGCCATCATAAGCGACAGTTCCGGATGTGGGGGTAAGCACACCGCACATGATACGCATCAGGGTGGTTTTGCCGGTGCCGTTTGCACCCAAGAGGCCGTATACACCCCGATGAAGGGTCAAAGAAATGCGGTCGCAGGCGATTTTACTGCCATAGTGTTTTGTCACTCGGTCAAGAATAAGTTCCATGTTCTATCCTCCGTTTGTTTAAGCAGATTGCACATCTGAATGCCGATGAGCAGGGCGCTGGATACAAACAGCAGCAGCCAGCAGCTTAGGTATGCGTTTGAGTAGAGATACTGCACGGTGCTGCTAAAAATAATATTTGTTACGCAGATAAGGCCGACTGCGGCGGCGCAGCAGTACATGTTTTCACGTCCGCGCACATGGTTGAGTATCCAGAGGCAAACACCGCAGGTAATGAGATACGGCACCATCAAATAAGTAATAACCTGCAGCATACTGTAAGCAGATATACGGCTCATAAAGATCAAAAGCAGCGTCAGGATTATGAAATTCCCGCTGCCCAAAACGGCTATTCGTGACATAATAATCTGTGGCAAGCTAAACCGGCAGGCCGTTTCCAGCTCCGCCATGCGGTGAAAGCAAGAACGGTAAAGCTCCGTGGTCGTCAGCATGGCCAGCAACGGCAGGACGGCAGAGATACTCCATATCTTTCCCGCCTCCGTATGCCAATCAATCGTAGAGGACGGAAAAAAGGCAATGGCCCAGCCAAGCAAAACAATTAAGGCGGAGGCTACCCACACCCGCTTACGGATGTAGCAAAACTGACTGAGCAAAAATTTCCGACAACTGATTTTTGGAAAGCGCAGTGTTTTTAAAAACCGCTCTTTGTCCATGGGCTGCGGTGCAGCAAAGGATGTCTGCAAAGCGCGTTTGAACCTTTTATTCACAGAAAATCCTCCTCTCTGAGCGATGCTTTCAGGAGCGCCAGTGTAGAGCTTGTCCTACGATAGACCGCAAAGCGGGAGATACCCATAACCGCGGCAATTTCACCGACGGAAAGCCCGTTTACATACCTTAACAGCAACAGCTCCTGTTCCTGCTCCGGCAGCGTTTTCAGTGCCTGCCGCATGGTAATCTGAAGCTCCAGCTGTTGCATACCGTCCGCCTCCGGCAATTCATCGGTTAGTTCTTCCGGATGCTTTTTGCGAAAAGCATCCATACACAAGTTTCTCGCGATGGTATAGAGATAGGCAAGCTGCTTGCCATGTTCTATGTATGAACTCTGCGTAAAGTATTTGAGAAAGGTTTCTTGGGTCAGGTCTTCCGCCAAAGGGGAATTGCCGACCTTATAATAACAATATCGATAGATTTTATCGTATTGTTCTTGAATATCGACCGGCACCTCAAAACCTCCTCTCAAACTACTTAACGATTTAGGCTCCTTCAATGTGCGGAGAAAATAAAAATATTTTATCTGTGTAAACATCAGCTTTAATTGTACGACTTTAAACAGGATTGTAAACCGTATAAAACTGCAGCATCCCCCGCCGGACATAACAAAAAAAGCGGGCAGCAATCGCTGCCCGCCTTAGCACAGGAATTTTCGGTAATTTAGTTTTGATCCCTTGGCCGCCCGCCAAAAGGCGGGCGGTATATATAGCGGTGGAGGATTAATAGTTCTGTGCGCGCTTCTCAAAGTAAGCCTTCGGGTGGTCGCAGATGGGGCATTTCTCAGGCGCATTCTTGCCGTAGTAAACATGGCCGCAGTTTAAGCAAATCCAGCAAACTTCTTCGTCCTTGGCAAATACAGTGCCGGTTTCTACATTGTTTAAAAGGGCAAGATAACGCTCCTCGTGTTCCTTCTCAATCTTCGCAACACCCTCGAACAGGAAGGCGATACGGTCGAAGCCCTCTTCGCGCGCTTCCTTGGCGAAGTTTGCGTACATATCGGTCCACTCATAGTTTTCGCCCGCGGCGGCATCCTTTAGGTTGGTGGCGGTATCGGCTACGCCGTTGTGCAGCAGCTTAAACCAGATTTTCGCATGCTCCTTCTCGTTGTTGGCGGTGGCGGTGAACAGCTCTGCAATCTGCTCGTAGCCCTCTTTCTTTGCCTGAGAAGCGTAGTATGTATACTTGTTTCTGGCCTGTGATTCTCCGGCAAACGCGGTCATCAGGTTCTTCTCTGTTTTGGTGCCCTTTAACTCTTTCATGTTACTACCTCTTTCATCAATAAATTTTATACAATGGCGGTATTGCAGTTTTTGCATACGCCATATATGACAAGATTAAAATAAGAGACAGAAAAACCGCTCCGCGCCTGAATGTCCTCGGTTAAGTGCTCCAGCTCGCTTAAGTCGATGTCCGACACCTCGCCACAGTGCTCGCACACCATATGGTAATGCGGCCTCAGGGTGCCGTCAAAACGGTCGCTGCCGTTAGGCATGCGCAGCTTTAAAATACGCCCTTCCTCCGCGAAGGTGTTCAGGTTGCGGTAAACGGTGGCAAGGCTTAGGTTCGGGTTTTCGGGCTTTAACAGATTATAGATATAATCTGCCGTTGGGTGGCAGCGGTGCTGCACTACCGCGTTATAAATCATTGCTTTTTGTTTGGTATGCTTCACATGTACCACCACTTTTTAATATTGATAATTATTATTGATTACAGGCTTATAATACATCAAAAAAATTGGCCTGTCAAGGGTTATTATGGCTTTCTTAAAAAATATTTTTATATTTGCAACCGATTGTTGAATGAATTATAATGAGTGCAAGGCACTATATGGGGGAGAACAGCATGGATTTTAATTCGTTTTGGAATAATCGAAACAATCAGCCGGTTTGGCGGATTATCATACTAACCCTTGCGGTTATTGTTGCGCTCATTTTATTGGGGTATTTTTTCGGCTAAGCCGCCATATAGTTATTATATTAAAGGAAGTTATCGTAAATGAAATATGTTAAGATGTTAACCATAGCGCTGATTGCGGCGCTGCTGTTGTCGTCCTGCTCCTACGGGATGCTGGGCGGCGAAGGGGAGACCTCCTCCGATATACCGGAGGATGCCTCTTCCGCGGTAAGCGATGCGTCACCTTCGAGCGGTGCAATCGACAGCTCGGATGCATTACGGTCGGAAGAACCGGCAATCAGCAGCGAACAAAGCAACTCTGAGGGGGATTTGCCTGTGAACGCAAGCGACGATTGGAGACTTCTGCTTGTCAACCGCGAGCATCCGCTGCCAAAGGATTTTCAGGTAGACCTTGCCGAGATTTCGGGAAGTACCTACGATTTTGATTCTCGGGCGGTCGGCGCGCTGCAAGACATGCTGGAAGCGGCAAAGAAGGATGGGTTTGAGTTGAGCGTTATCTCCGCCTACCGAAAGGTATCCAAGCAGGAGACCTTATATAACAATAAGGTAGCCGAGTATGTAAACCAAGGCTACAGCGAAGAGGACGCCAAGAATGAAGCGGCGAAATGGGTGGCGATTCCGGGCACCAGCGAGCACCATACCGGTCTGGCCACCGACATTGTAGCGCCGAACTGGTACCAGAAGCATGGGGATTTAGACGATACCTTTGACCAAACCAAAGAGTTTAACTGGCTTATCACGCACTGCGTCGAATACGGCTTTGTGCTGCGCTACCCGAAGGATAAGCAGGATATTACGGGCATCACCTACGAGCCGTGGCACTATCGTTATGTAGGTAAGGAAAACGCGGAGTATATGACGTCGCACAATCTCTGCCTTGAAGAGTATACAACCAAACAGTAAACGTACATGGGGCCAACAGCCGGGGGAAACCCCGGCTGTTGCTTTCTGTGGACTTTTACTGGTTTTACACATTCCCTCTTGCTTATTTTAGAAAGTGTACTATAATACTACTATCATTTTGTTTTTGGGGATTTTATTTAAGCTATGTCGTTCTATCGATATAGGAATGCGTAAATACTGTTTTTGGAGGACTTACAATGAATATATTAATAGTTGGGTGCAGAAAGGTTGGTTCGCGTCTTGCCAGCATCCTTTGTGCCGAGGGCCACACCGTTTCGGTGGTGGATAAGGACGCGCGCAACTTTGAGGCACTGGACAACGATTTTGACGGCTATACCGTTTCGGGTATCCCGATTGACGAGGATGTGCTCAAAAACGCGGGTATTGAATCCTGCGATGCCATTGCGGCGGTTACGCCGGACGATAACGTGAACATCATGGTATGCCAGATTGCCAAGGAGCTGTTCCACGTTCCCATTGTGCTTACCCGTATCTACGACCCCGCACGTGAGGAGATTTTCGCGAGCTTTGGCATCAGCACCGTTTGCTCCACCAATCTTACGGTGAACGCGGTAAAGTCGGCGCTGCTCGGCAACGCTGTCAGCAAGCCGCAGACCATCGGTTCTTCTACCTTCTCCTACTCTACCGTACCCGTGCCCAAGGGCTATGTCGGTAAAACGGTTGACGCGATCGAGAAGGACGCCGACGAGCTGCTGTTTGCGGTGATGCATGAAAACCGTTCGCTCACCCTTTCGAGCAACGGCAAGTATGTACTGCTGAGTACCGACAAGCTTGTTTATGCTTCGGCCATTGATTAATATGAAACCATGTTCGGAGGAAATATAAAATGATTGTAATTGTAGTGGGCGGCGGCAAGGTAGGTTTTTACCTTGCAAAAACCCTGATAGAGCACGGGCACGAGCCCAGGATTATTGAGCTTAGCCGTGATTTGTGCCATAAGATTGCCAACGACCTCGATATCCCCATCATCTGCGGCGACGGTACCACCATCAAGGCGCTGGAGGAGGTTGGCGCGGAGGAGGCCGACGCGCTTATCTGCGTAACCGGGCAGGACGAGGATAATCTGGTGGCCTGTGAGTTGGGCAAGCGCGTGTTTAACATCAAGCGTACGGTAGCCCGTGTAAACAACCCCAAAAATGCGGCGATTATGAAAAAGCTGGGCGTCGATATCCCTATCAGCAGTACCGACAATATCGCGCGTCTCTTAGAACGCGAGGTGGATACCGCCTGCATCAAGAAGCTGATGTCCTTAAACCGCGGCGAGACCTCACTTTCCGAGATTACGCTGCCCACCAATTTCAAGTACAGCGGCAAAACCCTGATGGAGCTTCATATGCCCGAGGACTCGGTGATTGTTTCCATCTCGCGAAACGACCAGATTATCATACCGCGCGGCAGCACCGCGCTGCTTGCGGGCGATAAAATCATCGCCATCAGCAAGGATAATTCGCTGCATGAGCTTGGGCGTCATCTGGGGCTGGACTAAGCGCGGGCACAAGTAGAGAATTTTATCTGAGATTAGTTTAAATCCCAAAATATACAAAAACCATACTTATAAGCGGCTGTGCGAAAATCGTTTGATGTAAATATTCCCTTAACCTCTTTTTTATTTGACAAATGCGCCATTTCACCGTATAATAACGGATGCGAGTAAACCAGACTGCGGCGCGGCGGATGCTTCACGGCATTCGTTGTGAGGAAAGTCCGAGCTCCACAGGGCAGAATAGCGGCTAACGGCCGCCGGAGGCAACTCTAGGGAAAGTGCAACAGAGATATACCGCCAAAACATGTTTCGCGAAGCGGAACATTTGGTAAGGGTGGAAAGGCGAGGTAAGAGCTCACCGGCGCGCAGGAGACTGCGCGGCCCTGCAAACCCTATTCGGAGCAACACCAAAATGGGAGCTAAGCCTGCCCGGCATTCCCGACTAGGTGGCTGGAGCCCTTACGGCAACGAAGGGCCAAGACAGATCGTAGTTAAATACAGAACTCGGCTTACAGGTTTAGTCGCAGCTTAAAAATTAAGCCTCTTTGCAAGGCGCATAGGAAGGCCACGAATCCGTTTAGGGTTCGTGGCCTTTGTCATGTTTAATAATATCCTCAGGCTTCAGAGAAGGCTGATGCGGTCACGAAAATGTTATGTTGCCGTCTTCGTCGATACTATAGCCACCGGGCAGGCGTTGTTCACGCGCTAGGGTCTCGCCCTTGGCATTATCCATGAGTGCCTTAGCGGCGGTGGATTCGCTGCAAACGGTATACCAGCCGCTGTCCTTACCGTTTATAAGCAGCTTTTCCCCAATCTCATAAACCGTTCCATCCTTCATCGTGATAGCAAAAGAGGTGAAAAATCGGCGGGGGAAGTAATAGTCGTCCTGCCGCAAATCCTTCGCGAGCACGATATTACTGAAGCATTCCGGGGTGATGGAGGCAAGCTCACCGGTGACATCATAGCTGGTATATTCGTCCGGCCGTTCATCGGTAACAATAAGCTTCTTTATATCGGCTGTGTGAATGGGGAATAGATCGGTAAGCCGTGCGACTTCCTTGCTTAAAAAACCTCGGAGTTGATGGTTGATAATCTCGCTGTCGATATTCTCGGCGGTAATGGCTTCATAAAGTCTGGCGACGGCCTGCGGGTCGGGCGTCACAAAAGCCGCACCGTTATAGGTGATTCCTTGGGGGGTAAAGTTGAATCTATCGGTTTGTATATCATAAGTAAAGCTGAGTGTAAAGGGCTTTATGACCGGCAGCTCCTGTTTAGTCGTACCTTGCGCGGGCGCTAACCGCAAGGACTGTATAAATTCAACGTACTTTCGGTTTTGCCCGCCTAGGATGCTAATCTGCGTATCGTCACGGATGATGGTTACATTATTTTCGCTGTTGCCGTATTCGATGTCGTCAAAATACCACGGCAGTGACGTAACACGGTACTCGAACATCGATTTTACCCAGCCCTGCGGATACTCCGCCAAGATGGTAAGATAGTACTTCCCCTCGGCATTGGGCAGCGATACGCTGTTATTGCCTACTGCAAGCGGGGTACCGGCATCAAGGGTATGGTTTTGATCTGTTTCACGATAGACGGTCGCCGTAATCTTTTGTGGTGTCACAGGTTGCCCGTCAATATCGGGAAATGTTAATTGACAGGCTGGATCCTGCCCGGGCATTATTACCGGGTCGGTAGCAAAAAGCATGTCCTCGGGTGTCGGTTGTTCTGTAGTCTTTTGATTATTCTCATAATCAAAGGCGATTTGATAGATCTGTGGCTGTATATCACCGATTACCGCCTCTAGCCTTGGTAGTTTTGGAAAATCGTTTATTAACCCGAACACCGCTTCAAAGTCGTCGGCAAGTACAACATGGTTCATTGCCTCGTCGCCGCTCTTTTGGGTTTGAGATAGATTACCGATATATGTCCATGTTGTATTATCCGCGAGCGTGGCGGTTAAGGTATAGAGACCTCCCGTATCCGGGAAAATATCCTCCTGTGCTTTGGGCTTGCGCACGACAAAGTCCCCTAAGGCATCCACCAGCGCCGCGATGGTCTCTTTATTTGTGATCATAAGCTTCGTTACTGTTTGGAAGGTTTGTGTAAGCTCAAGCCTAATTACTTCCTGCGCGGTGAAACCCATTTCGTCACGCAGATAATACAGCTCCTCGGTAAGCAATCCCTTCTCCGAATCCTCGGCATAGAGCGCTTCCAGCGAGTCCGGGTTCATGGGGGTATAATCCACGCCGTTTACGGTGATTTTTTTGGGAGTGAAGGCAAAGGTATCCTCCCGCGCCCCAAAGGTAAGGTGCAGCGTAAAGGGCTTGGGCACACTCAGCGGCTCGGCGTCCGGCTTCAGCGGCTGCAGATTCATATCCAGAATCGCTTGCGCATATCCACTTACCTGATACGGCGCAAGTGGTACCGTTATACCGAGATCCTCCCGTGTGATACTGGCCTCGGCCGCCGCAGTGCCCATATCAATGCCCGTGAGCTTGCTCAGATAGTCCGGCAGGCCCGGTTCTGCCGGCTGCGAAGCCGATGCGGATGAGATTTCACTTGAGCTTTGCACGGCGGCGGGCTTATTGCACGATGCAAACATAGCCAGGCACACCGCTGCCACCAGCAAAACGATTAACCGCTTATAAAATCCTTTGTTCTGGTTCAACTTCTCATCTCCAATCATGGTATCAGTTAATAAGTGCCAAAAATCCTTAAAATAGATGCATGCTGTTAATCTTTATAAAAAATAGCTGCCGCGGCAAAACACACGGCAGCTATCGTTCATATGTGCTGTAGGTTTAAGGGTTGCCATTTTGAGCGTCATAAGCTGTGCCCGAAACCTCGCGCAGGCCGTTATTCACCTCGTTATCCGGCTGATGAATCTTATAAAGCTGGGCATAGGATTCGGCTTCGTCATCCGACAGGGGCGGGGTAGGGATAAGCCCTGTACAGTCGGTGGCGGAAGCAACGGTATCGAAATTATAAAACCGCTCTTCGTCCTCGTCTATAATCTGTTCCAGCACCTTCATCAGATCGGAAAGCGTGTTAATCTTTTCGTCTCGCTGCAGGATGGCCGCTTTTAGTTCCTCGGGTAGGGTTTCGAATTGACTTTTTACCTTGGGGCTTACGTAGGTCATTTTTCTTACCAGCCTTTCCGGCCTTATGTCCATAAACACATAAAGCCTAATTGTATCACCTTTCCTATAGAATGCCCCTGAAAACGAAAACTATCACAAAAAACACACCGCCCGCGAAACCTCTCGGACGGTGTGTTTTCATAAAACTGCTGGAGCAGTGTCTGCGCGTTCTGGACGATTACGGGGCGCTTGTCTCTTTAAGCGGTATGCAGTTCAGATACCACTCAAGGAGGTTTTGGCTGCAATTTGCACAGACCGTTGTTTGGTCGCAGAAGCGGAAAGCACAATAATACGCATTGGATGTGTTTCATGTAGATTTCGGCTGTACCTGAAGCGAACTAATAGCCTACCCTAATGGGTAGGCTTGAGTTTAAAGAATATTGTTGCAAAAATCACAGCAAAAACAAAAACAGGGGTTAAAAAAGCAGCAGTTACAAAAGTTGCAGCAGGGAAATCGCCAACAATCGTGAAAACAAGAAAAGAACATAAATAATCCTCCTTTATTTTTAAACATACGGCGAGGCCTGTGCCTTACATACTATGCCGTTTTGCGACTTGGCGTGTTTCGCCAAGCGCACACCGAATTGGAGGGTTGTAAAGCCGCTTACACTGGACGTGGTGTGGCTCACAGTAAAGAGATAGCAAAAAGACCGCCCTATTCAGAGCGGTCTGGTATTCATCAACAATAATCCTATCCTGGCATACTTCGATGGAATAAAAGGCCTCGCGAGTATTTCTATCCTAATATTTGGTAACGAAAAAGCCATCCGTCAACGGATGGCTTAATCATGCAGCCTTTTTTGGAGCAGGTGATGGGAATCGAACCCACAACCTCAGCTTGGGAAGCTGATGTTTTACCACTAAACTACACCTGCATAAGATAGCATATAATATTATGCCTCTTTCCTAGTAAGTTGTCAAGTGAATTCTTGTAGTTTCCAGATTATTGAATTCGATATCTTAAGCTAAAGACTTAAACGCAACGAAATGAACCGCGGCGATAGATAGTTTCAATGAAGATGACAAATGCACTGTTTCATACTATAATAATAAATACCACTTTCAAAACTACATATTAAATGAGGATATTATGAACGAAAAAGAAATCGCGGAAATCCGCCGCCGGTTTAAACCGGATAAGAACAACATCGCACGCATTCGCGGTTGCTATGTGAATGACAAAAAGGAAATCGTCTCTGAGTTCAGCCAGTCCCTTGGGTTAATGGCTCAGGAGGAAGCCGAGGAGCTTTTGACAATTTTGAAAAAGACGCTGTCCGGTACAATCGGGAAGAACCTGATTGATATTGAGTTTGAGACGCAGCAGGTTCACGCGGGCGAGGAACATAAGCTGCTCATGGCCCTTAAAAACTCATCCTTGAATGACGACGCCGCCGTGCAGGAATTCTACGGACGTATCATTCAAGCCGTAAAAATGGAGGGCAATTATCTTATCCTCTTGGCATATGACACCTACGATGTTCCCTTTTATACAAAAGACGGTGAAAAGCAGGATGATGCGTCGGAGGTATTTTCGTACTATCTATGCAGTGTATGCCCCGTAAAGCTGACAAAGCCTGCGCTTGGTTACTATGCTTACGAAAACAGATTCCGCAATATTACGGCGGATTGGGCTGTATCGGCCCCCGAGCTGGGGTTCATGTTCCCGGCGTTTGATGACCGAAGCGCCAACATTTATAACGCGGTGTATTATACCCGTGACATTGCGGAGAATCATCAGGAATTTGTGGACGCGGTGTTTAAAACCGGCATACCGATGCCCGCCGCTGCACAGAAAGAGATTTTTGGGGCTATTCTGAGCGATACCGTAGCTGAGGACTGCAGCTTTGACGTAGTGCAGATGGTTCACACACAGTTGTCCGAGATGATTGAAGAACATAAGGCCAACAAAGAGGAAGAGCCGCTGATGATTTCCAAGAACACCGTAAAAGAGGTTCTGGAGTCCTGCGGCGTTTCGGAAGAGCGTGCGGCGGCATTTGAAGAACAATACGATTCCGAGTTTGGCGCCGATACTAAGATCAGCCCACGCAACATTGTGGATACAAAGCAATTCGAGGTTCGCACACCCGATGTCACCATCCGGGTAAATCCCGAGCGCAGTGATCTGGTTGAAACCCGAATTATCAACGGTGAGAAGTATATTTTAATCCGTGTAGACGAAGGCGTGGAGGTAAACGGCGTTCCTATCAGCATTTCTTGATAAAAGGAAGTTATAAGATAAAGCATAAGCCATGCAGTGTACCTGTGTGGCTTATTGTTTTGATCCGGTATTTTGATTGTTGGGGTGAGTACAGAAACGAAAACCCTGCGTGAATGGGTAACGGAGCTCATTTTATAACTTGGTAACAGAAGCGAACACAGTCTGAGCTCATTGTTTGTAGAACCCTTCTTTCCAAAACCTGTACCATTCTTCATCATCGAATAAGTTTAGCTTTGCTAAAATATCCCTTCTAAACTCTAAACAAGCCGTTCCGTTGGCAGTTATAAAATTATCGTCTGACACTGACTGGGCTTCAATAAAATAATCCTCCCCTTTATAATTAGGAGGCCAATTTTAAGATACTCGACCGTATTCCCGGTGTGCTTGATGCGATCAAGGTAGCCGTAGTTAGCGATAAATGTAACTCCATCGCAGATAGCCGCAATAGGGGTTCCCTCTTTTACATATCTGTCAACGAGTTCTATCGCTCGCTGATTTCGTCCTTCTCTCCAACTGTTTCCGCCAATAATTATTAGAATTGCAGGGATATCCTCTTTTTGTAAAACGTCCGTAATCAGTCGGGTATCACAGTTAGTCCACCCATAGATCTTTTTGGCAATTTATCAATAGAAACTGTTTTTGTAGAATAATGCGTGCCGGGCTTATTTAATTCGGAACAAACATGTGCGGCCTCCCAATCAGCAAATTCATCGGTTATAAAAAGCAAAACCTCTTTCATGTTACACCTCTAAAATAATAGACATCGTTTGTAAGACACATCTATTTTGCAACGGAGATCATGACAACAGCATGTCATATAAAGCAGTCACTCATTAAAAAATGTTTATAATTAATGTTTGCAAATGCAGGAATTATATTGTATTATATGTTTATAAGTTTAAACTTTTAAACTTAATAAATAAATTGGAGTGAATTAAATGAGTGTAGAGAGAATGAGGTTACTAAAAGAGTGCACACCGATGTTTTTAGCTTTAGGCGACATGCACAGGCAGAATATTTTAATACTGCTGTATGATAAACCACTTACAGTTAATGAGATCACGCGGAATTTGTCTCTATCCAGGCCGGCCGTATCACATCATCTTAAACTCCTTTTGGACAGCAAATTACTGCAAGTAGAGCAAAAAGGAAAAGAAAGATATTATTCAGTTACACTTCAAGCATCCATTAATCTTTTAAAACAATTGCTTGCAACATTTGAGGAAAGTACAATTACGAATAATGATCTTAAATATTGACCTGCCTGCCGGTATAAATCCTAAAATCGGATTAAAATTTGATTGGAGAGACAATTATGAAAACATTGCACAGGCTTAAAAGCAAAAAATTTATTATACTTGCAGGCATAATCATTTTAGCAATTTTACCTACTTACTTAATAACCTCTGCAAAACAGGATAAGAATAACTTTAAAGAATTCTCAATTGAAAAGCTGAATGAAGTTTCTGCATATAAAATAAAATATACTGGTGAATATAAATTTGATGAATTTCTGAAAAAAGGCGTAACAGATGATCTGGAACTATATGATTTCCTTGATTCTATTGGTCTGAATCCACACACAAATATTACCAGTGGTAATGACATATTTGGTTGTACCATCTTTACAGTTAAAAACCAGAAGGATGAGGTTTTATTCGGAAGAAATTTTGATTGGTATAGTCACCCTTGTACCCTTGTTTACACTAGTCCAAAGGGAGCTTATTCATCAGTTTCAATGGTAGATCTCTACTACATAGGCATCAGTAATATCCCGTTTTCAGGGGATGACGTCAACAATAATAAACATTTGCTTTCAGTTCCATATATCCCTCTCGACGGTGTAAATGAATGTGGTGTAGCCATAGGCGTAATGTCATTACCTATCGCTGAGTCGGCAAGCGATACAGATAAAAAAACAATCAGCTCTCTTGGGGTGGTCAGACTGGTTTTGGATTACGCCGCAAATGTTGACGAAGCTGTTTCTCTGATAAGCAAGTACAATATTTATTTTCAGAAAATGGTGCCCATTCATTATATGATTTCAGACAGTTCAGGAAAATCAGTAATTGTAGAGTATGTTGAAGGAAAAATGAATGTAATTAAAAATGATCAGCCTTGGCAGGTATCAACCAATTATGTCTTAAGCGGATATGACAATGCTGGCCGTGGTAAGGACAGGTACAATCTTGCTGAGAAAAAGCTGACGGATACACATAATACAATAACGAAAGCCTCCGCAATGGATATACTGCAAGATGTATCGCAAGACGGCTCTACCATCTGGTCCATTGTCTATGACTTAAAGAAAAAAGATTTTGATTTGTGTGTTAACAGAAAATATAACCGAGTATATAGTTCAAGTTTATTTTAACCTTAACCTGTTATGAGACTATTCTATTTATGCCATGGGGACAGGGGTATTGACATGCCACTAATCATCCGGTAAAAGGGGAGTAAATTGAGCAGAAGAAGGGTAAAAGGTTTAATAAGCCTAAAAAGCCCTGTAAATCAAGGCTTTTCAGCTATATACGCAATAAACCCCGGCTCGTTTTGAGCCGGGGTTTATTGTATCAACTGATGTTGATGATGTACCTAAAGAGTACGAGATTGATACAATTCAAATTTACCTTTACCGGGGGGAAAAATCGCCATTCGAATCGGCGTGGTCTTTCCATAATGGCGATGATTGTTACTTTTCGTGCCATACCAATACTATGTCACCATCATCAAATGGGTCGCCACATTCCGGACAGAACTTTGGTGGGTGAGTCTCATCATCCGGTTCCCAACCGCACTTATCACATTTATATTGCGGTATCCCGGCGGGCTTTGCTTTGCCACACTCAGAGCAGAATTTACCTTTATTCTCCGCACCACAAGTACACACCCAACAGTTTGTCGCAGCCTCCTCAATCACTACTTCAACAATCTCGCCATCTGTGTCTGAGTCTTCTGCATCAACGACAATAGCAGCGTCGTATTCGGCAAACTCTTCCGGCGACATATGAGCCATTGTTGAGAGATGCTTCTGGAGCCTGTGTGCCATCGGCTTAAACGTTGCCAGTGTGAGACCGCCAGAGATAGCTCCGCCAAGTATAGGTACAGCTTTTGAAACGCCCTTGGCAAATGTTGACTTTACTATTTTTTGCCCTAACATTGCCGCGATTTTTTTGACAATTGGATAATACCACGTTTTAGTAAGTGCTTTGGCGGCAACCTTTTTTGCAACAGCCCTCATTGCCGTTTCACCGAACAACTTGGTCACGACCTTGTTGGCGGCTCCTACACCGGACATCACACCGATAAACAAAATGAGTTGAGACTCCGTGCCCACGTCAAGCTCAGACGATTCGGCAAATATCTCGTCCCAACCGTATATGTATGCCAGTTCTTGCGCAGTACGGATTACAAATCCGTAGAATTGCGCCAAGTCAGCCGGGATAGTAGCAGCCATGGCGAACCCGCCCGGTATGCCTGCCGCTGTTGATATGGCGGTTACCTTGATGGTTTCTGCATTAATCACGGCGTTTGCCAGACTATCCAATGTTGCAATCGGAATGTCGGCATGAAGCGTCCCCTCAACGATAGCCTTTTGCAACTGCGTTTGAGTACACAGCTTGCTGAGGTTCTTGGTCAGAAACTCTTCTCGGTCGATGTGGACAAGCGGGAGTTTTGCCGCGCTTTCGATGACGGAGGTGAATGATAGTTGCTGAACCATAACGGTCTCTCCTTACAATATTTAAGTATTATTGCCGCGTTTTATCACACGGATAAAGATGCTTCATTATAAGTTGTGTAATTTTTGCGAATAATCTGGAATATGATCACATTCATATATTATCATAAAAAGGCAAGAAAACCAAGTTTTCTGCGCTTATTTGCTAACGATTGAACTTTTGAACGTTTCCTCTGGCCGGTTTCAAATCCGTATTTACTCTGCCCGCTAAAAGTCTGAAAATGACAGAAGCTACCCGGAAATTAAACTAATCGACAAAACAATAGAAGGCTTAATAAACCTAAAAAGCCCTGTAACTCAAGGCTTTTCAGCCATATATACAATAAACCCCGGCTCGTTTTGAGCCGGGGTTTATTGTATCAATTGATGTTGATGATGTGGTGGAGGCGGCGGGAGTTGAACCCGCGTCCGAAAACCTATTCCCATGAACTTCTCCGAGTGCAGCTTTCCCTTTAACATTCCCTCTGCGCGCCGCCGAAAAGCAGGCTGCGCGTTTCAGTATTCCCTAATACATCCGGTAAGCCGAGAAAAGCTTACGAGACGTTCACCACTAAATGACGCCCGAGTTAAGCCCGTGGTACTGCCTAGTCGAACGAGCAGCTTAAATTAAGCTGCTAAAGCTAATTTATTATTGTTAGCGTTTAATTTAAAGTACCGGCGTTTAAAGAGTGTCCAGCAAACTCTACTCGCTTATCATGGTGCAAAATCCCCGTCGAAACCTTTACGCCCCCATATATATTTAATTTGCCTGTACAACCTATTATGCCCGTTCGTTGCCTTTGAATGCACGCTCGATGTCGCGCTGGGCAGCGCGTTTTGCCATATCGTCGCGTTTGTCAAACAGCTTTTTGCCTCGGCAAAGCCCCACCTGCACCTTTACGCGGGAGCCCTTAAAGTAGAGCGACAGCGGCACCAGCGTAAAACTCTGCTGTTTGATTAGCCCAAACAGCTTCAAAATCTCGCGCTTGTGCATCAGCAGCTTGCGCACCCGCATGGGGTCGCGGTTAAAGATGTTGCCGTGCTCGTAGGGGCTGATGTGCATGCCGCGGATGAAAACCTCGCCGTCCTGAATATCGCACCAGCTGTCCTTCAGGTTCACCCCGCCTGCGCGGATGGCCTTTACCTCGGTGCCGCAAAGCTCGATGCCCGCTTCAAACGCTTCGTCCACAAAATAATCGTGGAACGCCTTCTTGTTGGTTGAGATGGTTTTGGTTTCTGCCTTTGCCAACCACGGGCACCTCCCTTCACGTTACAAAAATCCTAGATTCAAAGGCTATAAATTTTAGGGGTTCTTAAAGCTCGTTTCGGCCCTCGATGGCCCGGTAGAGTGTCACCTCGTCGGCATACTCTAAATCTCCGCCCACCGGGATGCCGTAGGCGAGCCGCGACACCTTTACCCCCAGCGGCTTTAACAGCCGCGAGATATACATGGCGGTGGCCTCTCCCTCGACGTTGGCGTTGGTGGCGACGATAATCTCCTTCACGCCGCCCGCCTTCACGCGCTCTAACAGCTCTTTTAAGTAGATCTCGTCGGGGCCGATACCGTCCATCGGCGAGATAAGCCCATGCAGTACATGGTATAGGCCATTATACTCCTTGGTACGCTCAATGGCAACCACATAGCGGGTGTCCTCCACCACGCAGATGGTGGCTTTATCGCGCGTATCGTCGCCGCACACCGCACAAACCTCGCCATCGGTAAGGTTTTGGCAGATGCTGCAGTTGTGTATCTTCGCCTGCGCGTCGGTAATGGCAGCGGCAAACGCCTGTGCCTGCTCCGTTGACAGGTTCAGTACATAAAACGCGAGCTTCTGAGCGCTTTTTCGTCCAATGCCCGGCAGCCGCTCAAACTGCTCAATCAGCCGAACTAGCGGCTGCGGCAATATCCCTTTGGCCATCGGGATTATTACAGTAAACCGGGTATGCTCAACCCGCCGGTAATCTTGCTCATCGTTTCGGAGGAGGTCTCCTCCACCTTTTTGATCACCTCATTATATGCGGCAATCAGCAGGTCCTGCAGCATCTCGATATCCTCAGGGTCTACCACCTCCGGCTTGATGGTGAGGGATTTTACCTCTTTCTTACCGGACATTACAATCTCAATAGCACCGCCGCCAACCGTGGAGGAAAACTCCATCTGTTCGATCTGCTCGTTGGCCTTCGCCATCTCTTCCTGCATCTTCTGGGCCTGTTTGATCATGCCGCTCATATTCTGAGCGCCGCCGCCCATGCCCTGTGGTAATCTCGATTTCATCGGTTGTCCTCCTATATTGGTACATAGCATTTTATATTTTAATAATAGAAAACCAATCAGTTAATCTCAATGCCGGCCTGCTTTGCGGCTTGTTCCAGCTGCGCAAGCAGGGCGCCCGTTTCCTTTACCTCGGTATTCTTCTTCACGGGGCCAAGCCGGTACACCTTGCCGGTTTTTAGTGAGACCGCGTCGCGCAGGCTGTTCTTGGCGTATTCATTCTTACGCATCATATCGGCAAACATGGTGTCGGGCGCGTCGATGAGCAGCAGGTCGCCCTTGACATAGGCCACCGAGTTTACCAGCGTGCCGTGCAATGCGGGGTTTACCACTGCAAGGTGCTCCAGCACGTCGTTCCAGCACTTAAGCTTTTCCTCCACCTCCAGCACCTCATGCGGTGCGATAGGGGAGGGGAGAGGTTCCTGTTCCAGCGGCCTTGAATGGGCTTTTACGGCCTTATGTGCCGCTTCGGGAATTTGCTGCGGTACAAAGCCGGAGGAAACGCGCGCTTCCAGCTCGGAGAGGCGCCTAAGCAGTGCGTCATAGCCGGTATCCAGCTCGGGGTTGGTCAGGCGCATCAGGCACATCTCGGCGGCAAGACGCTTGGAGTGGGTCTTGCCCATACTGTTAAGCGCGTCGCCCAGCACCGTGAGCGCGTGCAGGATAAGCTCCATCGGGCAGCGTTTCGCGATATCCTTGATGCGGTCAAGCTCGTCCGACGTGCAGATAATCAGGCTTTCGGGGTTCTTCGCACCCTTTGCCACCATCAGGTTCCTAAAGAGGGTGATCATCTCGCCCAAAAGCCGGGCGAAATCCACCGATTCGGTGTTAAGCTGTTCAATCAGCTCCAGCGCCTTCGCGCCGTCCTTGGTAAGAATGACCTCGGCAAGCTCGTACAGATACTCTGTATCGGCAAGCGCCGCGAGGTGGCTCACCGTGGCGACATCAATTACCTCGGCAGCGGTGGCGCACTGGTCGAGCAGCGAGATTGCGTCGCGCATACCGCCGTCGGCAAGGCGCGCAATCAGCTCCGCGGCGTCTTCGTTCAAGGCAATCTGTTCGCCCCGTGCGATGGCAAGCAGGCGGTTTTTAATAACGCCCGCGTCGATGCGCTTAAAGTCAAACCGCTGGCAGCGCGAAAGAATCGTCGCGGGTACCTTGTGTACCTCGGTGGTTGCCAGGATGAACAGCACGTGTTCGGGCGGTTCCTCCATAATCTTTAACAGCGCGTTAAACGCCGCGATGGAAAGCATGTGGGTTTCGTCGATGATATAAACGCGGTACTTCGCGCTTACGGGTGTAAAAACGGCCTCCTCGCGCAGGGCACGCACATCGTCGATGCCGTTGTTGCTGGCGGCGTCTATCTCCACCACATCGGTTACCGAGCCGTCCTCGATGCCGAGGCAGAGCTCGCACTCCCCGCAGGGGTCGCCGTCCACGGGATGCAGGCAGTTCACCGCTTTTGCAAGGATCTTTGAGCAGGTCGTTTTACCCGTTCCCCGCGAACCGGTGAACAGATACGAATGCGCCACCCTGCCTTGCTGAACTTCATTTTTTAAGGTGGCGGTAATATGCTCCTGCCCCACAACATCTTCAAAGGTTTTGGGCCGCCATGTCCTGTAAAGCGCTTTATACATCTTACAAAACATCCCCCTCTGTGCTGTGCAAAACACAGCGTATGCCACCGTTTGGGCAAAAAAAGGACGTACGCTCTCACATACGGATATGCAGGCAACCCTGCGGCACACAAAGACATCCGCTTAATGCTGCTCGGTTCCCCGCCTGACATGGTTCACGGCGCTTTGTCGCACAGGACCCGCACACCCGTATGTCAGAACGTATGTCCATGTCCTGCTTTATACTGCTGTGCAACTTGCTTACATATTATAATATAAAAGCCCCTTAATTACAAGTGAAATAATTATGAACCGCCGATACCACAATCTATGGCCACCTTCTACAAACTCTGCACCTGTAGGCAGTATGTTCTTAATTTGTTTTGGCTTGAATACCTTGATTTAGACTACTCATATAATAGCTTGAGGTGGTGCGCCTATGTCCCAGCTTAAATGCATTTCGGGCGAAAGACTTGTCTTGATCGCCTCAACGATTGCGATAACGTTGTCCAAAGAGTTTGATCTGGACGACATAAACATTTTAAGCGGATTTTTTAGCGCCATCGGTGATAATTTAGCCATTATCGCCGCGCAGCGCTCCGCTTGCGCCTCCACTTCGGATAATAAAAACGCCGAAAAAGCAAACGATGATGAAACGCAAGAGAAGAATGGTGATGATGCAGGATGAGTTTAAATGCCAAAAAACAATTGACAATTCCCCTTTCATCTGCTATCTTTAACTTAATATTATACATATTGCCTAACGCTATGACGGGGAGCAGTAGTTGACGTAAGCGTGTTTCAGAGAGCCGCGGTTGCTGTGATGCGGTACTTGCTTTGTAAATGAACTCGCCCTTGAGCGGTCAACTGAACGCCGGGATTCGGCAAGTAGGTGTGAACGGATTTCCACCGTTAACAGGAAGGCGTGTTTTTGGATATTTTTCTACGACACGTTATAAGCGGGTGTGCTTTGCACATCAATCGGAGTGGTACCACGGAAGTATTATGCTTTCGTCTCCATGCAGTCGTTTTGCGTCTGTGTGTGAGGCGAAAGCATTTTTTATTACCCTGGTATTGTTCCTTTCACATATCGGTTTATAGGCAAGTGGTAACTATCAAAGATTTATGGAGGGACTTATCATGCATCAGTTAATTGAAATCACCTTGGGCAACCTGTTAAAAGACCTTGGTAAGAACTACCCCGACCGCCTTGCCGTCAAATACACCGACAGAGATTTTCAAAGAACGTGGAAGCAGCTTGACGAGGAGGCGGAGCAGCTCGCGAAGGGCTTTATGGCCATCGGTATCGGCAAGGGCGACCATGTGGCCATCTGGGCCACCAACACCCCCGAATGGATGCTCACCTTGTTTGCCACCGCCAAGATCGGCGCGGTACTCGTAACCGTAAACACCAACTACAAGGTGTTTGAGCTCGAATACCTGCTCCGGCAGTCCGACAGCAAGTGCCTTGTGATGACGCACGGCATCAAGGGCAGCAGCTATGTGGATATCATAAACGAGCTTTGCCCCGAGCTTAAGCGTTCTGAGCCCGGAGCGCTTACACACCCGATGCTGCCCTATTTAAAGTCGATTGTTTACGCGGGTAACGATACCCCAGCGGGTATGTACAACTTTAAAGAGCTCTACACCAGGAGCGCCGACATCAGCGAAGAGGCGTTTCAGGCCATTGTGCGGACCATTAATTTTCACGACGTGGTGAACATGCAGTATACCTCGGGTACCACAGGCTTCCCCAAAGGGGTAATGCTCACCCATTACAACATCATCAACGACGGCAAGAGCATCGGCGACTGCATGAAGTTTACCAAGGATGATAAGCTGTGTATCCCGGTACCGTTCTTCCACTGCTTTGGGCTGGTGCTCGGCATCATGGCCTGCATCACGCACGCCACCGCGATGGTGCCGGTGGATCATTTCAGCCCCATTCCCGTTATGTCCGCGATTCAGAACGAGGAGTGCACGGCGGTGCACGGCGTGCCCACCATGTTCATTGCCATGCTCGAGCACCCCGACTTTAAGCAGTTTAAGTTTTCACACCTGCGCACCGGCATTATGGCGGGCTCGCCCTGCCCCATTAAGGTGATGCAGCAGGTGGTGGACGAGATGAATATGACCGAGATCACCATCGCCTACGGCCAGACGGAGGCCTCGCCGGTTTGCACCCAGACCACCACCGACGACAGTATCGAGGTGCGCGTTGCGACGGTAGGCAGGGTGCTGCCGTTTATGGAGGCCAAGATTGTAGACCCCGAGACGGGCGAGACCCTCGGCCCGCACCAGCCCGGCGAGTTCTGCGCGCGCGGCTATAATATCATGAAGGGCTACTACAAGATGGAGGAGGCCACCGCCGCCGCCATCGATAGAGACGGCTGGCTGCACACCGGCGACCTCGCACAGGTGGATGAGCACGGCTACTACAAGATTACCGGGCGCTTAAAGGATATGATCATCCGCGGCGGCGAGAACATCTACCCCAAGGAGATTGAGGAGTTCTTATACACCCATCCGTCGGTAAAGGATGTGCAGGTGATCGGCGTCCCCTCCCAAAAGTACGGCGAGGAGGTTATGGCCTGCATCGTCCTGCGCGAGGGTGCTACTCTCACGGAGGAGGAGGTTAAGGCCTGTGTGTCCGCCTCGATGGCGCGCCACAAGGTGCCCAGCTATGTGGCGTTTATGGATTCCTTCCCCATGACGGCAAGCGGCAAGATACAGAAGTTTAAGATGCGCGAGTGGGCGGTAGAGCACCTCGGCCTGCAGGACGCCGCCAATATTGAAACAGCATAAATTGGGTAAAGACTGCCCCAAACTTTACCGAACCGTCCAATACCAAAAATTCCTCGGGACAGTAGAAATTTTTTTCAGAATAGGCTATAATGAAGTATATTCATTGAGAGAACTGTTAAAAAACCGGTTGCGGGATTTTAGTATTGCATCATTGAGCAGCAACAGTTTTTGGCGGCAGGCAGGTGAAGTTTTGCATGAATTCCCCCGACAGTAAGCTGTGCATGGGCTGCATGTGTGAAAAGCCAAGCGATACGGATGTGTGCGAAAGCTGTGGCTTTAACAGTAAAGCACCTCACCATGCGCTCTATTTAAAGCCCGGTACATGTTTATCCGAGCGCTTTATCGCCGGTAGGCTGATTTCCTATAACGGCGAAGGCGCCACCTATCTGGGATACGACTTTAGCCAAAACCGCAAGGTATTTATTCGCGAATACATGCCCGATTCGCTTGCCGTGCGTGAGCGTGGCGGCGAGAATGTACTAACCCTGAAGGGTAAAGAAACCCAATACAAGGCGCTGCTCTCTGATTTTTGCGATCTGTGCAGGCAGCTGCAAAAGCTGTATACATACACGGGGCTGCTCCCGATTGTGGATTTCTTTGAACGGAATAACACCGCTTACGCGGTTTACGAGTTTGTAGCCGAAACCACCCTCTCCTCGTTTCTTAAAGAGAACAGCGGCGCGTTTTCGGCCGATGTGATTACCGGCAGGCTTGCGCCTGTTCTCGCGGCGGTGGAGGCCATGCACGCGGCAGGGCTTGTCCATCGCGGTATTAGTACCGAGACCATTTTAGTGGGCGAAAACGGCGTACTGAGGCTGGCTGGGTTTGCCATCCCCGCGGCGCGCACCGCAAAGTGCGAGCTTACAGCCGAGCTGTTTGCGGGCTATTCGCCGCCCGAGCTTTATAGCCTTACCGGCTGGCAGGGCACATGGACGGACGTTTACTCGGCGGCAGCGGTTGTTTACACCATGCTCACCGGAGTAGTTCCACCTGAAGCGCCCGCGCGTTTGGCGCAGGATACCCTTAAACCCGCCATCGAGCTTGTATCGGATATTCCGGCGAATGTTTCTCATGCGCTTAAGCGTGCGATGTCGCTTGAGCCGAAGGAGCGCCCCCAAACCATCGGAGAATTTACCGTGTTGCTTACACAGCCTTTGGCAGCAGTTGAAGAGAACCCCCAGAACAGTGATAAACGAGGTGAAAACATGTATCAGGAGCAGCAGCCGTCACCGGCCAAGAAGAAATCGGTTTCCAAGTGGAAGGCGCGCAAGCGGAACTTCATCTACATGTTTAGTTCCATGCTGATTACCACCACCATCCTGCTTACGCTGATGTTTGTTATACTCAGCGAGATCGATAAAAGCCTGCTGGTTTTTGCCAAAGACAATACGCAGACGGGCAGCAACGTCGAGGTAGTCAGTGAAGATACCAATGCGAACGAGCCTTTTATCCTGCCCAATTTTGTGGGCAGCTACCTTGATACCGTTAAGAATAATAAAGAAGAATATGAGAAGTATTACATTGTAACCGAGACCGAGGAGTACAACGAGGAGTATCCCGCCGGCGTTATCTTCGACCAGAATCCGCTCCCCAACACACCGGTCAGCGAGCGTGTCAATGTGGCCGTTAAGGTGAGCAAGGGTCCCGCGCCTATCCCAGAGGACATTGTCGGTATGGCGCAGGCCGATGCCGAGAAGGCGCTTACAGACGCGAAGATCAAGTATCAGGTCGTTCAAATGTATGACGACAATATTCCCGCCGGGAATGTGGTGCGTGTCACCAGACTGCCGGGCGAGATTATGCTGATCGTAAGCCAAGGCAGCATGAACGGTGGAACCACCACCGGCGAAGACGATGATGTCTATGGCGGAAAATCTCCGGATGAATACTGGGCGGATTGGTTTGCGCAGCAACAACATTAATAATGACAGATATCAGCCCTATTTGAGAAAAGAGGTTACCGGTCAATGACGCCGGGTTGACTCAAGAAACGTAGAGAAGAGGGTTTAACCTATGAAGCTGGCTTTTTCAACCTTAGGCTGCCCCGGATGGCCGTTTGAGGAGATCTTCTCCACGGCAAAGGACTTGGGGCTTCATGGTATAGAGATTCGCGGCATCGGCAGTGAGATGTTTGCGCCTCAGGCAAAGCCGTTTATCAGCGAGAATATCGACGCGACCATCCAGAAGTTTTACAAGGCCAATATGCAGATTTCGCTGCTTGCTACCGGCGCCGTGCTGGGCAACAAGACGAAGGTTGAGGATGCCGTCGCCGAGGCAAAAAGTTATGTAAACCTTGCGCAGCGGCTGGGCACCCAGTATATCCGCGTGATGATTACCCCCGTGCCGCACCCCACCGAGGATGCGGATTTTGAAACCGCACGCTTGGCCTACGAGGAGTTATGCGTTTACGGTGAGGGAAGAGGGGTTACGCCGCTTATCGAAACCAACGGCCCGCTTGCTTCCTCCAAGGCGATGAAGACGTTCCTGGAGGGCATCCAAAGCACCAACAAGGGTGTATTGTGGGACATTCACCACCCCTACCGTTACTTTGGCGAGACGCCTGCCGAAACCTACGCCCAGATAGGGAAGTGGGTACGTTACATCCATGTGAAGGATTCGGTAATGTCGGAGGGCAAGGTTGTATACCGCATGATGGGGTACGGCGACGTCCCGATCTTTGACACGCTCAAGATACTGCAGGATAACGGCTACGACGGTTTTGTGTCGCTGGAATGGGTAAAGCGCTGGTGCCCGGACCTTCAGGAACCGGGTATTGTGTTCTCACACTTTGCAAGCTACATGAACTTTTTAATCCGTCAGCTATAACAGCAGCTTTTTTGGGGCAGGCCGAGTGTCTGCCCTTTGTCATTTTTAGTCGTATTCAGTGCGCATACTTATTTCAATTAGAAATATAGAAAAAATTCGAGCAAAAGGTTAAGTTTATGCCTTTTGTGAAGAATTTTTACGTAATATTTCTTATTGGATTAGTATTATGCAAGGGGGGTAAAGGCCGATGAATAAAACGGCTCTCGTCACAGGCGCTTCACGGGGCATCGGTGCCGCGATTGCAAGGCGGCTTGCCGCGGACGGTTTTGCCGTTGCGGTAAACTACCTGCACAGCGCGCAGCGCGCGCAGGAGGTGGTGGAGGCTATCTTGCAAAACGGCGGCCGTGCCAAGGCCTTTTGCGCGGATATTGCGGACAAGGCGCAGGTGGATGGCATGGTAAGCGAGATTCATAAGGATTTTGGCGGGGTGGATGTCCTCGTCAACAACGCTGGCATTGCGCAGCAGAAGCTGTTCACCGACATTACCGCGGAGGACTGGAACCGCATGCTAGCCATAAACCTAAGCGGGATGTTCTATTGTTCGCAGGCGGTGCTGCCGCATATGATCCACCAAAAAGCGGGCAGCATTGTGAATATCTCGTCAATCTGGGGCATTACCGGCGCTTCGTGTGAGGTGCACTATTCCGCCGTCAAGGCGGGGGCTATCGGCCTTACCAAGGCTCTTGCCAAGGAGCTTGGCCCCTCGGGGATACGGGTGAACTGTATAGCGCCGGGTGTAATAGAAACCGAGATGAATAAAGCCCTTGACGAGCAGACGCTCGCCGCGTTGCGCGAAGAAACCCCGCTTGGTATCATCGGCAGCCCCAGCGATGTTGCGGCGGCGGTGTCGTTTCTGGTTTCACCGCAGGCAGGGTTTATCACGGGGCAGGTACTCAGCCCAAACGGCGGGTTCGTGATTTGACCTTCAGCCTACCATAACACCCGAAGGAGTTGATAGCCGTGCTCGAGAACGGAAAAGAGCGCTGCACCTGTGTCAAGAAAAGCTGCGAGCGGCATGGAAACTGCGAGGCCTGTTTGGCCTTCCATCGCCAAAACCCAAAGCGCCCGCTGCCCTACTGTAAGCGCCGGAAGAAAAAAGAGGCCATTACAGAAAAGATTGGCTAGACCAAGACAGTTTGAAAATGGGAGATGTGAATTTGACAGTTGAGACGGACAGGTTACTGCTTAGGCCGTTTGATGAGAGTGATTGGCAGGACCTGCATGAATACCTTTCGCAACCGGAGGTTGTGCGGTACGAGCCTTACAGTATATTTACCGAAAAGCAAAGCAGGAAGGAAGCGGTGCGGCGTGCTTCACTGCCGGAGTTTTTAGCGGTATGCTTAAAAGAAAACGGTAAGCTGATTGGCAATGTATACTTTAAAGAGCAGGAGCCTGCCGAGTTTCAAACTTGGGAGCTTGGGTATGTATTGAGCGCGTATTTTCAGGGGTACGGCTATGCCGCTGAAGCCTGTCGCGCGATCCTAAGCCATGCATTTGTGTTTCTTCGGGCGCGCCGTGTGGTGGCTATGTGCAACCCGTTAAACAGCCGTTCATGGCGGCTATTAGAGCGGCTGAACTTTAGGCGGGAAGGGCATCTGCGCCAAAATCTCTATTTTAAGTGCGACGAACAGGGGAACCCAATATGGTGTGATACCTATGAATACGCCATACTGGCAGACGACTGGAAAAGTAACGGTTTGCACAATCATGCATAAAAAAATGGAAGCCCCGGGAGAATAATGTCCCGGGGCTGTTTGCTTCTTTGGCGTTTTGAGGATGTGACGCTATATTTTAGGATGAAATCAAGAGGCTTATGTTGGTAATGCCTATATCTGAGTGTGAAAATTACAGCACAATCACGATTTTTTAGTTTTGTTTAAAAATATTCAATTTGCCTCTTTCAATTTTTCGTAGTTTCGCTATAATACGAAAAGGTACGTTAAAACGATTACACGAGCCGTGTGCATTCTGGCAGTTCTTTGTCACGGCAGTTTCAGCAACGGGGGTGCAGAGGTGTTTCAGTTTAAATGGGTATGGCATAATCTGAAGGGCCATCGATGGCAGTTTATATTGGGTATGATCTTTCAACTCATCGCTTCTTCGGCGGTATTCGTAAACCCGATGATTACCGGCTACATCGTCGATACCTGCTTAACCAAGCATGAACGGATGGACACCTTCGTGCCAGCCCTGATGCTTATGCTCATTATTCACTTTACGCGTATGGGGCTTATCTACACGACGGCCGTTATCATGGATGAGGCCTCGCAGGGGATGCTCATCACGATACGCGACAGGCTGTATGACACCCTGCAGGAGCAGGATTTAAGCTTTTATGGCCAGTACCGCACCGGCGACTTGATGACGCGTTTAACCGGTGACCTTGATATGGTCCGCCACTTTACGGCCTATGTCATCCGCCAGATATTCAGTTCGATTTTGATACTGGTGTCTACGGTGATCTACCTGCTTACCGTCAACGCAACCTTTACCTTGGCGCTTGTTGTTCTTTCGCCGCTGGTGTTTTTAATACGCTATCTGTTTTCAAAGCGCGTTCGCCCCATGTATATGCAGCTGCGTGAGAAGCTCTCGGGGCTGAATGCCTTTGCGCAGGAGAACATCGAGGGCAACCGTGTGATTAAGGCGTTTGCGCGCGAGGATTTTGAGATTAGCAAGTTTAACCAGAGAAACGAGGATTTCCGCAAGGCAAACCTCAAGGCCTCCTATACCTGGCTTAAGTTTTGGCCTGGGCTTGAGTTTATCTCGCAGTCGTTTAACATCATCGTTATTCTGGTGGGCGGTGCGCTCGTCATCAACGGGAACCTCAGCTACGGCGAGCTGGTGTCGTTTGTCGCGCTGGTATGGGCGTTATCCGATCCGATGCGCCAGCTTGGGATGCTTTTAAATGATATCGAGCGCTTCTTCGCCTCGGCGAACAAGGTCATCGAGCTTTTCTACTCACGGCCGCTAATCGTCAGCCGCAAAAACTGCATCGAGCCGAAAGCGCCGCTGAAGGGCGAGGTGGAGTTTAAGGATGTCTGCTTCTCGTTTGGCAAGCAAAAGGTGCTCAGTCACGTGAGCTTCCATGCTTCCCCGGGCGAGACGGTTGCCATCATGGGCGAAACGGGCGTGGGCAAAACCTCTCTTATAAACCTTATCGCGCGCTTTTACGATGTAAAAAGCGGCAGTGTGCTGGTAGATGGCGCGGATGTGCGGGAATATAACCTGCAGGGGCTGCGCCGTAATATCGGCATGGCGACGCAGGATGTGTTCCTGTTCTCGGATACGATTGAGGGCAATATCTCCTACGGCAACCTCGATATGCCCGATGGGGAGATCAAACGCATGGCGGTAATGGCGGATGCCGACGGGTTTATCCAAAAGATGCCTGAGGGCTACGACACCATCGTGGGCGAGCGCGGCGTCGGCCTTTCCGGCGGGCAGCGGCAGCGCATCGCGCTGGCAAGGGCCTTGGCAATCAAGCCGAGGATTTTAATTCTGGATGATACCACCTCGGCGGTAGACCTTGAAACCGAAAAGTATATTCAGGAGCAGCTTGCGCAGCTCGATTACCCCTGCACCAAGTTTATCATCGCGCAGCGCATCAGCTCGGTAAAGAACGCTGATAAGATCATTATCTTAAAAGACGGCAAGATCGCCGAGACGGGCACCCACGAGCAGCTGCTCGCTCAAGGCGGCTATTACAGCGAGATATTTGCCCTTCAAAACAGCATGACGACGGATGCCGTGTAAATGAATTTCGATAATAAGCCTTCTTGTAGCATCCTTTTCTATAATCAATCACAGGCTTCATGCCCTTAGACATAAAGCCGGAAAGGCATCATTATACGTATGGCGAGGAATAAATTCGACATTGACGAAACGCTTGAAACCCCATTTAATTTTACACAGCTCAAGCGCAGCGCCGTATACATAAAAAAGCACGCAAGGGTGATGGTGCTGGCCCTGTTTTTAAGCGCCCTTTCCACCATCCTGCTCCTGTGCGGGCCGCTTCTGCTGCAGCGGGCCATCGACGTTTCCATCCCAAACAAAGACATGCGAGAGATTCTGCTGCTTGCGGCGGCACTGCTCGTTACCATCATAGGCAGCATCATCTTCACCACCATCCGCCAGCGGCTGATGGCGAAGGTAGGGCAGGATATCATCTACGACATCCGCTCCGACCTGTTTACCCACCTGCAGGAGCTTTCGTTTAACTACTACGACTCCCGCCCGCACGGCAAGATACTGGTGCGCGTGGTGCAGTATGTAAACAGCGTGTCGGATATGCTCTCAAACGGCATCATCAACTTTGTTCTGGAGCTGTTCAACCTTGTGTTCATCACCCTCTTTATGTTTCTGGCAAGCCCGCGCCTTTCGGTCATCATCCTGGCGGGGCTGCCGATCTTCGCGACAGTGATGATGTTTGTGGCGCCCATCCAGCGGCGGGCGTGGCAGTCGTTCTCAAATAAAAACTCCAATTTAAACGCCTATGCGAGCGAGAGCATCAACGGCATCAAGGTGACCCAGATATTCAACCGTGAGGTGCAGAACAAGAAAAACTTCATGGGGCTTTGCCGACAGTCCAAGAAGCGCTGGATGTCGGCCATCTACTCCTCCAACGTGACGTGGTGCGCCGCCGAGATTATCGGGCAGAGCATCTTTTGCGCCATCTACATCGTCGGGGTGCTTTATACCTTTCCTTCGGTAACCATCGGCGCGCTTGCATCCATGGCGAGCTACTCATGGCGTTTTTGGCAGCCTATCAACAACCTTTCGCAAATATACAACAACTTTGTCAATACCATCGCCTATCTGGAACGCATCTTCGAAACGATCGATGAGCCGGTGGAGATTCAAAACGTACCCAATGCCGCAACCCTGCCGCCCATTCAGGGTGCCGTTACCTTTGATAACGTGGTATTCGGGTACGACGAGCAGACAACGGTGCTGGGCGGTGTGTCGTTTGAGGTGAAGCCGGGCGAGAGCATTGCGCTCGTCGGCCCCACAGGCGCCGGTAAAACGACCATCGTCAACCTTATCAGCCGCTTTTACAACGTCACCGAAGGCAGGGTACTCATCGACGGGCAGGACATCTCGCAGGTAACCCTGCACTCACTCCGCAGCCAGATGGGCATCATGCTGCAGGATAGCTTTATCTTCGCGGGGCCAATCATCGACAACATCCGCTACGGCAAGCTGGACGCCACCCTTGAGGAGGTGCGCGCCGCCTGCAAAGCGGTGAATGCCGACGGTTTTATTGAAGAGATGCCCGAGGGCTACGACACGATCATGTCGGAGGGCGGCTCCAGCCTTTCGCAGGGGCAGAAGCAGCTGGTTTCGTTTGCGCGCACCCTGATAGCCGACCCGAAGATTCTGATACTGGACGAGGCCACCTCGGCCATAGACACCAAAACCGAGCTTTTGGTGCAGCGAGGGCTGCAAACCCTGCTCAAAGGGCGCACCTCGTTCATTATTGCTCACCGCCTTTCCACCATCAAAAGCTGCGACCGCATTATGTACGTAAACGGCGGCACCATTACCGAGTGCGGCAGCCATAGCGAGCTGATGGCAAGGAAGGGCGACTACTACCGCCTTTACACGGCGCAGATTGAGGATCAGGCAGTCTGAATTGATACACACAAAAGAAGCACCGTATCACAAAAGATACGGTGCTTCTGCTATCAGGCCTGTTAAAGGAGCGCAGCGGTTGAGTCTGCTTTTGAGCCTTCGCTTAAATATTCTATCATAATTTTATTGATTTCTTCAGATAATTCATGGTTGACGCCATGCCCCGCCTCGGGGAAGAAGCGATAATCCAAATGATATTTCGTCAGAATAGCTTTTACCGTTTCCATATCCCCCAGCGGATCCGCTTCGCCGCACAAGAATAAGGCCTTACCTTGCATGGAAAGCACCTGTTCCTCGCTGAAGGAGTCGATTTTGTGATAGGTCATTGCCATATTGTTAAACCCACGGATCATCTGGGTGTAGTGCTCCATGATGTCTGGATTCTCCGTAAACTTTCGATAGTTTTTACCGGTAAGCTTCTTGATAAGCCTTACGACATTTTTATTGGTGGGGAAAAGTGCCTCGGGCAGAAATACCTTCAACATGCGTCTTAATGGGCTTTTGCTATCCCCGGAAGCGACAGCGGAGCCGGACATACAGATCATTTTTGTTACCCTGTCGGGGCGCATAATTCCATAATGCTGGGTCATGTAGGCCCCGTTGGAAACACCCGCCAGATACACCTGCTTAAGCTTTAGCGTGTCAAACACCTCGTCCAGCCACTTGATTTCATCAAAGCTTTTGTCGTATTTTTCGTTGGGGCGGCTTTTTCCCGGCCCGCCTATCGTATCGACTGCATAAAGATGAAAGTACTCTGCCAGCGCCTTGGCGTTAAAAATCCACATCAATGCGGAATCGTCTCCCACACCGTGGAACAGCACCAAGGGCGGAGCACCGTCTTTTCCGCACTCGATAATATGCGTGGTTCCGTAGGTGGTGGAAATATCCGTTTCTTTTACGGCAACATCCCATAGGGTAAGCAGACGGTCGTAGGTTTCTATAATCCTTTGCTTGGCCTTTTTGCTCTTATAAACCTTCATAGTCTCATCCCTTCTGTCATTTTATTGCGCTATATGGAATTTTTCATAAAAGCTCTGAAGATGAACAGTCAATTGCCCGTCTGCGGCCAGCCGTTTTTCTGCCGTAACCTCGCCACAGGCAAAGTACCGCTGGAAGATAAGGAAGATAGGCGCATAGTACTCCATGGCTAGGTAAGCAGCATCCGCCTGATGAAAGAGCCCCATCTGCATTAGCTTACTAAACACCATAGCATTCTGCCTAAGCGGCGCGTCAAAAAGGACATCATGATATAAGCTTGCGGCCTCAGCATTGACGCACTGCTCAATCATAAGTATACGGATAAAACGCAAAATCCGTTCATTTAGCAGGTAATCCTTTAAAAATGAAAGCCCGACCGTAATAAAGGCCTGTTCTTCCAGCACCGACATCTTACTGAACTCGTGATTAAACTGTTGCTGTATCGCTTGGGTACTCTCTTCAAATTCTCGCAGCAGTACGTTAAAGATGTCCTGCTTATTGGTGAAGTGATAATAGATGGTACTTTCTTTTATTCCAACAACCTTGCAGATATCCCGAATCGAGATGGCGCTGTACCCTCTTTGTGAAAAAAGGGTGAGCGCTGCTTCTTTTATATCCTGTTTTGTGTTTCGCTCCATATGTCTCCTTTGCGCAGCCGAGGTGGCTCCATTTTGCAGAAAAGGCGCTGACGCTTCTCTAACAGTTGTTAGATTGATTATATCTAACAACTGTTAGAATGTCAATAAGAATTGTCAATCTATATACAGCAAGCGAAAAGCCGGTTGCAACAGTAACCGGCTTCGATTTAGCATAAGCGTTGTTTATGATATATGGTGTAACCATCGTTACGCCGTCTTCTGACTGGCGTATAAGGATAAGATGGATTTCTTCGTCTTTTATCAATGACCGATACTGCATACTAAAAATTGAACTCGTTGCTCCAATCAAAATTAGCTGATCCTTCTAAGCTTTTGGGCCAGTGGCTACACCATTTCGGTACGTCGGGTGTTTCCACCCTGTCAAGGCTTGGTGTATACGGCTTTATGTCAAGCACGGGAGTTCCGTCGTTAGCATCAATATATGCAATTTGAATGACGCCTTTGGTATAGTCGACGTTGATAATCTGCACAGCGGTTAATGCAATAGGGTTAGGACGAACAGGCGACCTTGTGGCGAATATGCCCATAATGGATGGCGCTTTTTTGTATGGCTGAGGCGCCTCGAGAATATTCCTCATTTCCTTATTATCGCAGTCGCTGAACCACCAGATAACGTTGATATGGCTGAATCCATCCAATGCCTGCAAGGCCGGAATATACTTTGGGTCAAGTTCAATGTACATCCCGTTCTCATTTACGTTGATTTTACCGATGGGGCTTACTTGTAAATTTTGCATAGCGTATTCCTCCGTAAAGATTTATTTTGTCCGTACATTCAGTGTAGACCCTCACATCATGTGAGAGTCAATAGTGAAAAAAGCGTTTTGCATCAAATAGACCGCAAAACGCTTTCGTTATACTTTTCTAAGGGGATTTGTATTTCGGTTAAATATTTATCGGGGCTTTCCTCATTCCAAGGCCCACGGTGGACAATCTGCCTGCTCTGCCCGCTCATTGAATATTGACTGTGCTCCTGTAACCAGTTTGCCAAGGAAAGATAGGCCCCCGCAATGTTTTCAAAAGGCCCGTATACCATCGTACATGCCATAACCGGTACAGGCTCGGTGTTGCGATATGTAAAACCGCTTGCATCCCTTCCCATTTTGGCCACGGGCGCGCAAATTTCAATATCAACATCCTTTTCCCTGTAATCCGTATCGTGGTAGATGGTAAAGGTATCGTTTGAAATGGCAAGATGATTTTCTGCGGCGAAGGCCGACATCTCTTTCCACAATTGCTCCTCGGCATAATAATCACGAACAATTCTTCTTAGGGAGAATACCTGATAGCTGGGAATAGATTTGATGGAAACATTATAGTTTGTCGTGATTCTTTCCCGCCGAATGTCCTTTTTCGCCGATTCAATTTTGGCTAACTTATCTTGTTCGGCCCATATGGCGCTCTCAATTTCCAGACGCTTTTTGTCGAGTTGAGTTATAACAAATTCATCATCCCATTGTTTAATCGTTACCGCAATCTCGGAAACGTTAAACCCTAAATCCCGTAAGAATACGATTCTATTAAGTACAGGAATTTGATTTGCAGTATATAATCTGTAATTCGTAAATTTATCGATTTGGGCAGGCTTTAGCAACCCCATTTCATCGTAATACCTTAACATTCGGATGGACACTTTTGTTAATTTGGAAAACTCACCGATCTTAAACATCTGCGAACCCTCCTTTTGCCCACTGTGTCATTGTTCTTGGGTCGGATAAACAAAACCTGCGCAGCAAAAGCCGCGCAGTGTTTATTGTTTGAGTGCCGGTGTGAGCAAGAGACAGTCGCTCACCTCATGTAGAATTTTATTCGTACAGCCGTATGTTCGCAATCACCCGCCCAAGGATGGCAACCTCGTTTACGATAATCGGTTCCATGCGGTCATTTTCTGGCTGAAGGCGGAAATGGCCTTTCTCTTTAAAAAAACGCTTCACGGTAGCGGAATCCTCCACCAGCGCAACGACGATCTCGCCGTTTTCGGCATAGGTGGTTTTACGGGCAACGACAATATCACCATCAAGGATGCCGCAATCGGTCATGCTCTCGCCGCGCACATTAAGCGCAAACAGGTCGCCCGAGCGATAGCCCTTGGCGCGAAAAGGCAGGTAGCCCTCTATGTTCTCAACCGCCAGAATAGGGGTACCCGCGGCCACATTGCCGAGGATTGGCACCTGCAGCACCTTTTCGGTGTTAATTTTAATCGAGCGGTTTTGATTGTACTCACGCTCGATGTACCCCGCGGATTCCAGCTCTTTCAGGTATTTGTGTACGGTGGAGGTCGATTTTATATCAAGCTCGGTGCAGATTTCGCGCACCGAAGGGGGGATGCCGTCGGCGGCGCGCTCTACGATATACTCATAAACCCTTAGCGCGGTAACAGATACGGTTCTCACTTTCCGCATTCCTCATTTCGGGTGGATTTTATTCGTGTGTTATACAGGGCAGTTTTTCCTGCCCTTATCATAGCATAAAAAGGCGGCAAATGCAAACATATGTTTTGCACAGCCTAGCTCTGGTTCGACTGTAAATAATCCAGTATGGCCTGTGGGGTGCGCTGCGAAACGGACATGTGCTGCTCGCCCTCCGAGATGTCCCACAGATAATGCGCGTCGGAGTTTGTAATAATGCGCATTCTTCCGATAGCGGGATGGGCGGATGCAAGGGCGGGGTAGCTGGAGAGGTCGTGCACCTCGGCGGTTTGAAAGTTACACTCCGGCGGAATCTCGCCGAGGGCGGAGAGGATGGAATAAGAGGGCCTATCGATATGAGCGGGGAAGGCGACCCCGCCAAACTGCCGCATGAGCGCCTCCACCCCGGTCACTGGGATATCCGCGGCGGTTACCAGCAGGCGGGGTTCCACCCCGATTGGTTCGTCCATGCTGTTTAAGATGCGCTGCTCGCCGAATTTTTCGGGGCGGTTGAGAACCGGCATCGTTTTAGCAGATACATACTCGTCAAACCGCATCGCCTTTTCGAGGGTATCGAACAGGCACACCATGTGAATCTCCTCGGCGGTGCACAGCTCCATGCCCGGCAGCACGAGAATGGGTAGTTCCATGCGGTCGCGCGCCTCGATAATCGCGGGGCAGTTCTTGCACGAGTTGTGGTCGGTAAGCGCAATCACGTCCAGCCCATTTAGTCGTGCCATGTTCAGAATGTTGTTCGGGGTGCTCTCGTTATCCCCGCAAGGGGATAGGCAGGAGTGAATGTGCAGGTCGTAAGCCAGTCGTTCCATGTTCATGACTGTACCTTTCCGGTTTTACACCTTACAAACTGAAGGTATAGAGCCTATTTGTAGAAGCCATAACAGAACGCCGTCAGGCCGCAGCAGGTGTAATCATCATCCCTACAGGTACTGCGCCACGCGCTGCGCGGTTTCGTAAACCGCGAGCGGGCTTAACAGCACCGCCACATCCTGCTCGGCAGCCTTTTTGGTCGCCTCGGCGTCCAGCGTCATGCCCTCCGCCAGAATGATGCAGGCGACGTCGGCCAGCACCGCGACGGCAATGGAGTTTACGTTGCCCATTACGGTAATCCATACATCGTTTTGCTGCGCGCGCCCCA
The DNA here is from genome assembly GCA_023391875.1 of Bacillota bacterium. Taxonomy (GTDB): domain Bacteria; phylum Bacillota; class Clostridia; order Oscillospirales; family Ruminococcaceae; genus Acetanaerobacterium. The sequence continues at coordinate 241,706 of JAEWAB010000004.1, forward strand.
TCACAAGGCTTAAAAGGTCGCAGGTATAGATATGTTGCGCGGTGTTTTCAAGACTGTCTTTACCGGTGAGGAGTGAAAACCCCGTTTTTTCCGCAAGTTCTTTAACAGTCACAGATCTACCTCCAAGGGGTTGGATAAGTATATTGACGCCTATCAATTATTCGGTTCGAGCCTTTCCTCGAGCTGCGAAAGCTCGTCGGTGAGGGTTTGCATGCGCTCGCGCAGGCGGTAGATGCACAGGCTGTCGGTGGCCTTGCCCCTTACGATGTCCTCAGCAAGGGCGCGGCAGGTGGGTGCGCCGCAGGAGCCGCAGTCGATGCCCGGGAAGGTGGCGGCGATGCGCTCTAGCTCGTTTAGCATGTGCAGCGCATCGGTGACATTGCTCGCAAGCTCCATCACCGGCGCGTACTCTATTTTGCGCTCCCATTCTATCTTACCGGCAACGTCGTCGGTCAGGCGGTTGCAGGAAACAGGCAGATACTTGCGCAGGCGCTTTAAGCGGGTGCGGGCTACATAGGGGTTTTCCACCGTCAGCACGCCGCCCACGCATCCGGCGGGGCAGGAGTTTAGCTCTATGAAGTCGAGGTCGGAGAACTTCTCATCCTCGAGTGCCTCTAGCACGGCGATCACGTTTTCAATGCCGTCGGCAGCCAGATAGTTTTCGTTGAGCATAGCGGAGGCCTCTCCACCGCTCGAGGCCCAACTGATGCCCATCCGGCCGGAGGTGCTCAGCGCTTCGGGTGACTCCGCCACTTCCTTCATGTAAGGCAGCAGGTGGGTATAAACGTCCTTGATGGCAACCACGGCGTCTACCTCGCTCTTATACACCCCAAACGGCATCTTCACGGCGGTTACCTTCGCTGGGCAGGGGGAGATGAAGATAATGCCGATATCCTCAGGCTTAAGGCCCGTCTTTTGTACGGCCTCCTCGCGCGCCATCTTGGCGGCAAGCTCTATGGGGGCGCTTAACTGAAGCAGGTTATCGAGCAGCTCGGGGAAGCGCACCCGAATAAGCCTTACCACCGTCGGGCACGCCGAGCTGATGACAGGCTTCTTAAGCTTGCCCTGCTCCATCAGCCGCCTTGTCGCGTCGGAGATGATCTCGGCGGCGCGCGAAACCTCGAATACGTCGTCAAAGCCCATCTTCAAAAGGCCGGAAAGGATGATATCCACGTCGTCCAGATGGTTAAACTGCCCGTAAAGGGCAGGGGCGGGCAGGGCAACCTTATATTTTTTGCTTTCTAAAACATCAAGGCTGTCATACTCCGGCTTTTTGGCGTGGTGCGGGCAGACACGAATACATTCACCACAATCGATGCAACGATCAGAGATGATATACGCCTTGCCGTCACGTACGCGGATGGCCTCGGTAGGGCACCGCTTGATACAATGTGTGCAGCCTTGACATTTATCGGCATCCAGTGTTACGGAATGAAAGAATTTCTCAGACAAGTTGCTTCCCTCCGAAACGGGCAAAAAATGAAGTCAGGCGGCCTTTACAGGTTCACCACCATGGTCACTGTCGTACCAACCCCCACGGTGCTTTTTATCCTCATTTCGTCCGTGTATTTTTTCATGTTTGGCAGCCCCATGCCCGCGCCGAACCCCAGTGTGCGCACATTGTCGGGCGCGGTGGAGTAGCCTTCGGTCATGGCAAGCTCAATATCGGGTATGCCGGGGCCGGTGTCTTTAAGCACCATTAAAATCTTTTCCTCGCATACCTTTACGTCTATCACGCCGCCGTCCGCGTGGATGACCATGTTAATCTCGCCCTCATACATGGCAATCGCCGCACGGCGAATGGCGTCTGGGTTTACGCCAAGCTTTTTTAACAGCTTCTTCATGTTGCTCGAGGCCTCACCCGCGCGGGTAAAATCATCTCCGGGTACATCATAGGTTAAATTAATTATCTCAGCCATCAATCCGTTCCTCCGCTTAACCCATGAGCGTAGAGGACGCCGCAGGCGGTGAACATGCGGTGGTTGGTCTTGAGCAGCACGATATGGCGTTCATTGGCAAGCTCAATGATGGAAGCGTCCGGCTCTTTGCCGCGTACAAATACCACGCAAACCATATCCATCATGTCGGCGGTACGCACCACCTGAGGGTTTACAAGCCCGGTGAGCAGCACCGACTGGTCTTTCACATACGCCAGTACATCACTCATCATGTCCGACCCGCACGCGTTATGTACCTCTCTTTGCGTATGTTCTTCCCCGCAGATGACGGTGGCGTCTAGCAGCTTGATAATATCCGCAACGGTCATAAATAGTTCCCCCATGCCTTTCCGGCCTGCCTTGCATATGCAAAAGAGGCAGTTGTTAATAATTTAAAAAGCGCCCTCAAAGCGGCTAAAAATAAAGGTGACCGCTCATTGGGCAAGGCTTTACGGTAATACCGCTAACAGCAGCGTCGCACTAAATGGGATGATACTTTGAAAATATTATAACATTCTATAGTAGCATCTTCAACAGCTATGTGCACATTTGTTCGCGTTAGTCGCTGGTAAATATGCTGCAAACGCAGGATAAAATGCCATATTTTTGTGCAATAGTGTTTAAATTGTCCCCGGCAGGCCAAACAGTTAGTATACTTTTGCAAAACGCTTTGGTTGATTAAAGCGTTTGATGGTGTTATAATAATAAGGCTGGCCAGTTTGGCGTATTGTAATTGCGCTTGCTGGGAGCTTTTCAGGGGCGAAAGGCAGGAGAAAAAATGCTCGGATTATCGCGTTATATCATCGTTACCGGCCATTACGGCAGCGGCAAAACGAACCTTGCCGTGAACTTGGCTGTCGACCTGCGCAGGCAGGGCGAAGCGGTGACGGTGGTGGACCTTGATATCGTCAACCCCTACTTCCGCACGGCCGATTTTAGGGCGCAGTTTGAAGAACTGGGTATCAAGCTTATCGCTCCGCCCTTTGCAAACTCCAATCTGGACATCCCCGTGCTCTCGGCAGAGGTGTTCTCGGTGTTCACGCAGCAAAGCGGTTTTGTCATCTTCGATGTGGGCGGCGACGATGCGGGCGCGGTGGCGCTTGGCATGTTCCGCACCCATTTTGAAAAGGTGAGCTACAGCATGCTGTATGTCATCAACCGCTATCGCTACCTGACCCGTACTGCGGAGGAAGCAAGCGCGCTTTTATACGACATCGAGGCGGCATCACGTTTAAAGGCGACGGGGGTAGTAAATAACTCGAACCTTGCGAGAGGCACCACGGCAGCGGACATTAGGAAGTCTGCCGCTTTCGCACGCGAGGTTAGCGAGACATTAAAGCTTCCGCTTATCTGCACCGCGGCGGTTCGCCCGGTAGCCGAAGAACTGACCAATATAGAAAACATCTATCCCATTGATATATACGTTAAAAATGTCTGGGACTAAGATATAGACATTGCAAAAATTATAGTATGGAGGTGCAGGAATGGGTAAGATTACGGTAAACGAGAATATCTGCAAAGGCTGCGGCTTATGTGTGCTGAGTTGCCCGAAGAAGATAATAAAGCTTTCGGAAGAGCATATCAACGTAAAAGGCTACCACCCCGCGCAGGTTACCGAGATGGAAAAGTGTATTGGCTGTGCAATGTGCGCCACAATGTGCCCCGACGTTGCAATAATAGTGGAAAGGTAGGGTTCAACTTGAGCGAGAGAGTACTTATGAAGGGCAACGAAGCGCTGGCAGAGGCCGCTATTCAGGCAGGCTGCCGCCACTTCTTCGGCTACCCCATTACACCGCAGACCGAGCTTTCGGCCTATATGTCCAAAAGAATGCCCAAGATCGGAGGCACCTTCCTGCAAGCAGAGTCGGAGGTTGCAGCCATTAATATGGTGCTGGGTGCGGCGGCGGCAGGCGTAAGAGCCATGACGTCGTCTTCCTCACCGGGTATAAGCTTAAAGTCGGAGGGCGTTTCCTACATAGCGGGCTCCGACCTTCCCTGCGTGATCATCAACGTGCAGCGCGGCGGCCCCGGCCTCGGCGGCATTCAGCCCTCACAGGCCGACTACTGGCAGGCCACCAAGGCGCTTGGCCACGGCGATTTTCAGCTGCTGGTATACGCACCTTCCACCGTGCAGGAGATGGTAACCCTGCTCTTTACGGCGTTTGATAAGGCCGACCAATACCGTATACCCGCGATGATTCTGGCGGACGGTATGCTGGGCCAGATGATGGAGCCGGTGGAGTTCCCCGAGCGCGCTACGGCCGCGAAGGTAGAGAAGCCTTGGGCGACCAATGGGCACAAGGGTGAGCGCCCCCATAACGTTGTAAACTCCCTGTATTTGCAGGCCCCTGACCTCGAGCGCCATGTCGTAGAGCGCTTTGAGCGCTACGACATCGTGAAGGCCAATGAGGTGCAGGTGGAGAATTATATGATGGACGACGCCGAGTATGCCGTGGTGGCATACGGCGCTACCTCCAGAATCGTCAAGAGCGCGGTGAAGTCCGCGCGCGCGCAGGGCATTAAGGTCGGTTGCATCCGCCCCATCACGCTCTGGCCGTTCCCCGTAAAGGAGATTGCGGCGGCTGCTGAGAAGGTAGAAAAGTTCTTGTGCGTAGAAATGAGCATGGGTCAGATGGTGGACGACGTGCGCCTTGCCGTAAACGGCAAAAAGCCCGTGTCCTTCTTTGGCCGCACGGGCGGCGTAATCCCCACCCCCGCAGAGGTGCTCGAACAGATTAAGAAGCTGGGAGGTGTACAGTAATGGCAATCGTATTTCAAAAGCCCCACGCGCTTACCGATGCGCCGTTTCATTACTGCCCCGGCTGCACGCACGGCATCATTCACCGCCTGGTGGCCGAGGTAATCGACGAGCTGGGCATTGAGGGCAAGACGGTCGGCGTTGCGCCGGTAGGCTGCGCCGTTATGGCTTACGACTATTTCTCCTGCGATATGGTGCAGGCACCGCACGGCAGAGCGCCCGCAGTGGCGACCGGTTTAAAGAGGGCAATCCCTGAGAATGTGGTATTCACCTATCAGGGCGACGGCGACCTTGCCGCCATCGGCACCGCCGAAACGGTGCACTCCGCGACACGCGGCGAGAACATCACCATTATCTTTATCAATAACGCCATCTATGGTATGACCGGCGGGCAGATGGCGCCCACCACACTGCCGAATCAGGTGACGCAGACCACCCCCTACGGGCGCGATGTGTCCACCGCGGGGCATCCCATCCGCATCTGTGAGATGCTTTCCACCCTTGACGGCGTAGTATACGCCGAGCGTGTTTCGGTAGACAATGTACCCAATGTCAAGAACGCCAAAAAGGCCATTAAGAAGGCTTTTCAGGCGCAGATTGACAAGAAGGGCTTCTCGATTGTAGAGGTGCTCTCCACCTGCCCCACCAACTGGGGGCTTTCTCCCGAAGACGCGTTCGAGTGGCTGCGCGGCAACATGATACCCTACTACCCTCTGGGCGTATACAAAGACAAAACCGAGGAGGGCACGCTGTAATATGAATACACAGAATACTATTCTTGCGGGCTTCGGCGGGCAGGGCATCCTGTTCGCGGGCAAGGTGATGGCCTACGCAGGGCTTATCGAGGGCAAGGAGATTTCGTGGCTGCCTTCCTATGGGCCGGAGATGCGCGGTGGCACCGCCAACTGCAGCATCTGCATCTCGGATGAACCCATCGGCTCCCCGCTGGTGGTAAACCCCAATGTGCTTGGCGTTATGAACGCCCCTTCCTACGATAAGTTTATCGGCAGCGTTGAAAAGGGCGGTGTTGTGGTGGTAGACAGCACGCTCATCAGCAAGAAGACTGACAGAACCGATGTCTCCGCCTATTATATCGAAGCGACCGCGCTTGCCGACGAAAAGGGCTTTCACGGCCTTGCCAACATGATTGTCCTCGGCAAGATTTTAAAAGAAACGGGCTTCGCCTCGATGGATTCCGTTAAGAAGTCGCTTGAAAAATGCGTTCCGCCCAAGAAGGCACAGCTGCTGGAAAGTAACTTGAAAGCCATCGAGCTTGGCATGAGCTTATAAAAACCGAACATATATAAAAAAATGACGCCCCGAGAGTTTATCTTTCGGGGCGTCGTTGTGTTTTGTAAAGACAATACCCAATAGGGGAGTGATAATCAAGTGTTACCCAGTCCTGTAGGGGAAGGTTTATTGAGCGGCAACTCGTTCTTCAAAGCCGCGGAAGGTAGCCTTGCGGCGCGCGCCGCTTTTTAAAAAGAGGACAAGCACCACAATAAAGGATACCGCCTGCGCGATGGAGATACGCACGACCTGCAGCTCATCCGCACCGGAGGCCGTTACAATATGCAGCATGTTGACGATGGTATTGTTGACAAAATGGTCGGCCATCGCCATCCAGAGCGAGCCGGTGATTTTGGTCAGCAGGCAGAACTTTGCGCCGGTAATTCCCGATGCAAGAACAAGCGACAGAATAGAGATCGCAGCCCCGGCAGCGCTGATGTCTCCGTCCAGCAGGCTGCGCACCGGCGCCGCGATGTGCCAGAAGCCAAAAAGAACTGAGGATAGAATCATGGCCTTTAAGAAGGAATGCCTCGTTTCCATCAGCTTGACAAACAGCCCGCGAAAGACGCCTTCCTCCATGGCAACATTAATGATATTACCGACAATGCAGAAGACGAAAAACAACAGGCCCAGCTGCTTGCCCTGATTGCCGTCAATGGCATAGCTGGTTACATACACCTGCAAAGAGGGGGCGTTTCCCGCAAAGTGCTGTATCAAGAACTCTGTCCCGTAAGCAACAAAGAAGACGGATAAGCCGAGCAGCAGGCCGTACAGTACCTTTTTCCAGGCGTCCCTTACCGTCAAGCCTACCTCCGGCCACCTAAAGGCGAAATATCTTATCGCCAACGCAAGGATGAGAATGCCGATCAGCTTATGTATAAACGCTTCGCCGAAGAGGCTTTGGTCTGTGCGAATGAACATGTATTCAATCGCCCTGAACACAAAGCAGGTGCAGTAAATAAGCAATATCGACCGTATGGGGTACGCCAGCCTGTTCTCTTTCATCTTTTTCTCCTATTTACGTCATGTTTTTAGCGTGAAAGGTTCGGTATGAACCTCACTGTGCTTTCATCTGTCCGATATGCGGAGATAACCTATCCGGATACATTGCCGGGCCCTTTGCCTGCGCTGTGGTTTTCGCGTTATTCCGTGATTTCCACCCGGTTTCCGTCCGGGTCTGCCACGCAGCTCTCAAAATAGCCGTCGCCGGTCTGGCGCGGCGGGCTGTACAGTTCATACCCGTCCGCCATAATCTGCTCGGTTAGCGCTAACACCGTCTCTCTGTCTCCCGCCGAAAAGGCTACGTGGCTCCAGCCGTTTACTTTATCGGTCACCGGACGCTGCTCAAGCTCCATATGATGCATAATCTCAAGTCGAGCGCCGCTTTCAAAGGTAATAAAGTAGCTGGAGAAGCCCTTCGCGTTTTTATAAAGCGCGTTGCACGTTCCACCGAAGTACTTCATATAATAGTCCCTTGTCTTTTCAAGATCGGTGGCATATACCGCCACATGTGTAATGCTAACGTTCATTGTAAATTCTCCTTTTTGTATATGATACTAGGTTAAGAATTTACGGTGCCGAACGGCTGCGCCCGCCGGACAAACGGATAGGCCTCGGTAATCTTATGCATGGCAAGCCTTGATACACGAAAGCTGTTATACTTGCCATAGCACGCGCGGATAAGGGTGATAATTTTAATGTATAGATAAAGGCGGTATTGTTTCATAAACTGCATATCCAATCTGTATAAGGATCGTCAGGCTGCCTGCCATCACCCACATTTTTGGTGGCTAAACATGGGTTTTATTACAATCATCATAGCATAATGGGGTTATTATATCAAGAAAAAGGAATGTAAGGAAACGCCCCAAAAGCAAATGCTTTCGGGGCGCTGCAGCACATCTTTTATTCCCATTTAAAGAAACGGATCGCTATGCCAATACAAATGATTGAAATGGCTATCATTACTACGATCGGTATTAAGATGTTATCGAGCGGCAACCCAAGCGAGGTCCCTTTTAACAGTTTAATACCCTGCGTCAGCGGCATAAAGTCTGCCACCCTTTGCATGACCTTTGGCATGATTTCATAGGGCAGGGTAGCGCCCGAGAATATCAGCATAGGGAAGTACAAGATGGTGCACAGCAGGTTTGAGGTTTTAGTATTAGGGGAAACCGCCGCTACCAAGAGCCCTAAGCTGTAGATAGAAACCACTACCAGCAGGTAGGCGCCTAAAAAGGGAAGCAGCGAGCCGTTCAGCTTAAAACCGTAAAACAGTAAAGATACAAGATAGACAAGTATCAGTGAGATAACAGAGTAGATAAAGTTCACCGCTACCTGCACCAGCAGAAGCAATACGGGGCTTACGGGTGTTACCTTAAACCGTTTTAGAATCTTTTTGTGCCGGTAGTCCGAGAGGACCAAAGGAAGCCCCATCACACCCGCCGCGCAGATGGCGATAGACACCACCGCCCCAAAGGATTGCGCTAAAAAGGTATACCCCGCACCCTCAAAAGCAGGCTTACCGCCGTATACAATCCCCAATATAACCGCAACGACGATAGGAAAACCGACCGCAAAGATCACCATATTCATGTCACGAACAGATAGTTTAAACTCCGTTTTAAGCAGCGTGCTAAATGCTTTCATGCTGTTTTTCCTCCTCTCCCGTAAACCACAGGTACGCGTCCTCCAATTTGTCATAGGGGCTTTGGGCAACCGCCTCGGCGACGGTGCCGCAGAAGATGCTCTCGCCGTTTTTAAGAATCATAATCCGGTCGCACAGCGTCTCCACCTCATCCATGTAGTGTGAGGTTAAGAAGATGGTTAGGCCCCCGGCTTTAAGCTGCTCAAGGTACCGCCACACATCCCTGCGCGCCTTGGTGTCCAGCCCAGTGGTAAGCTCGTCTAAAAACACCAGCTCAGGGTTTGGAATTAACGCGAGCACCACAAACAGGCGCTGGCATTCACCGCCCGAAAGCTCGCTCACCGGCTGCCTGCCTTTATCCGCCAGCCCGAAGCTTTTAAGCAGGTCGGCATAAACGGCAGGGCTCTTGTAGAGCGATTGCGTTTCCTCGCATAGCTCTATCACCGTAATCTTTTCCTGATACCGCGGTTCCTGAAACTGAACCCCGACCCGCTCAAAAAGCCGTTTGCGGCTTGCCTTTGGGTCCATACCCAAGATGCGTACCCTTCCGCAGTCAACCCTTTTTGTGCCCAGCGCACATTCAATCGTCGTGCTTTTTCCGGCGCCGTTTGCCCCAAGCAGGCCAAAGATTTCGCCTTTTTGGACCGAAAGGTTCAGGTTGTGCACCGCTGTTTTTTGCCCGTAGGTTTTGCATAGGTTTTCAATGGTCAGCACTTTTTCCATGGGTTTTTCCTCCTTTTTTGTTTACGGGCAAAATTATAACACCAAACAAAAGTCTGGTGTCAGAGTGTAGGGTTAATTAAATTTGCTTTTCATCTCATAAAGCTTATTCAGGATACACTGGGCATTCTGCGCGACTTCCTTTAAGGAGGTCAGCAGCCTGTCGCAGGCGGATATAATATGCTCCGTCTCTTTCGGCACGTCGATGCTGTTTTTGAGGTCAAGATTTTGGGAGGAGGCGAGGTCGCCGAGCATCCGCAGTATCGCCGTCAGCGAATAGTTGGCAGCTCTGAGCGCATAGATAATCTTCAGCCGCTGAATATCCGCCTCGTTGTAAACGCGATACCCGTTCGCTTTTCTTTTTACCGCAAAAAGCCCGTTCAGCTCCCAGTTGCGCAGCGTGTCGATGGTTACGCCGAGCAAAACGGCGGTTTGCTTGCGGGTAAGCTGCATGGGTTTTAGAGATTGGTTCGGTTCTGCAATGATATGATTAACAATATCCAAGGCTTCTTCCGCGCGTCTCGTCGCGTCGGCAATGGCGCGGATATATGCCTTCGTCTGGTTTATCGCCTGGTCGTAATCCCTTGCAGCCGAGGTGAAAATAATGTTAATGGCCCGTTTGCGTATCCCGCCCTGCACGATTTCGCATTTCAGCGCTGTTCTGGCAAGCTGAATCTGCTCCACATGCACGTCGGTATATATGCGGTACCCGTTTGCTTTCCTTTCGGGTTTTGGGATAAACCCCCATTCCTCATACAGCCGGACGGAATTGGGGTGCAGCCCGACAATAGCCGCCACCTCGGAGGTCTTATACGTACGCATGGCTACCGTATCCTTCTGGCCTCGAGATAAAACCGCTTTTCGCAGGCCTCGCCCATCGAGAAGGTCTTGCGGGGTAGGGCGCCGTCGAGAATAACGGTTTTAAACAGGTCGGGCTTCTCCATGGCGGGCAGTATAAAGCCAATATTACCCGGCTCACGGGCAAGCGTCTCAGTAACGTCCCGGCCGTGGATATAGTCGATCTTCCCGCCAAAGCGCGAGAGGTAATCGTCCAAAAACAGCTGCAGGGTGCCTATGGCAAGGGTGCTGGCGGGGTTCTTTACCGTGATGGTGCCCTCACCGTCCTTGGTTACATAGTTAAAGGCCTGTCCCTCGCCGTTGTCGTATGCGCAGTCGTAGCGCTGAAATAGCTCATCTAGCAGGTGCGCGGGGTTTATGCCGAACACCACGCGGTGGATGGCCTCAAACTCCAGCGACGGGTCATGAAGGTTTACAAGCTCCACCAGCGCGTACCGAGCGGGGTGGGTGAGTACCTCCTCGGGCGGGAGTGTGGCGGCCAGCTTGTTATAGCACTCCTTGGCGGTGGCGAGCGAGTGGTTGCCGTCGCCCACCGCGAACTGCAGCACCTTTTTGCCGGTTACGCCATACTTCTTGTCAAACGTCGTCTGGCCTTCGAGGGTCTTGAGTGCAGCGGCAACCCCAGCGGTGGCAGCCTTTGAAACACGCCAGCCCTTGATGTTCCCGCCGCCCTGCATCAGGTCAAAGTCGTATATTTTCTCAAAGCTACCTTTCTGTGCGGCAACCGTACCGATGACCGCGTCTGCCTCGTCGTCAATCAGCAGCATGACATGCGGCAGCTCCAGCGGCGCGTTTTCACGAATCCTGACGCGCGGGGGGATGCGCTCGAGCACCGTGCCCTCGGTCGCGCGGATAAGGCTCTCCGAGCCCTTGTTGTAGTCGTACTGCAGCAGGTCCACCTTGCCGATCAGGCCTCGGCGCACCTTGCCGTTTGTCACCCTGCGTTCGATATAAAAATAACTATCGGTATATTCATCCCAAATATTATCCTTTAAGTATTGATGCATGCTCGCGTTGGTCTGCTCGATGCGCGTCTCAAAGTCCGCATTGTGCAGGTAGATTTCGGGGAACACCAGGTGAAGTGTTGAAGGAGCATCGCCAACATACGCGGCGGCCTGCTGCCAGTAATCCGGCTGTGAGGTATACTGGTCACAGGCTACGACACTCCATTTTTGGGGTTCCTCGACGTGAGGAACTAGAATATCCGCAGGGGAAAATGGTAAGCTGCAATCCGTCATACAAAGCTCCGTTCCGCCGGCTGCCGCCGGCCGAGGTTTTTACATCTTTGCTTATTATAGCATTCGGGTGTTTTTGAGGCAATAAAGAATGTCGTTAAGGCAGGGGATATGGTCATGGCTCAGCAGCAGCACATCAAATCGTATGCAAACGCCGACGATATTGCCGAGTTTTTAAGCAGCATCAACCCGAACTGGGATGCAAGAACCTGGCAGTCAATGCTGTATGAGCACCTAAAACTGACGGAGGATGAAGCCCTGCAGCTATTAAACGGGCAATATGCCACAAGCATCGCCCAGTACGATGCGATCCAGCAGCAGGCACTCAAAATGGCGGATGAGACGGCCCGCGGGGTTATTACGCAATTTCAAATCCGGTAGGGTTCTTGTACTTACTTAAGTGAACGTCTTATTAAAAAAGAGAGCACATTTGCGGCATCCAGATAGAAAAACTGTTTTCTATCTGTTTGGCGCTTACAAATGGCTCTCTTATCTTGTATATCAATGATATGAAACTATTTAAGTGGCCTTATAATTGAGCCTTAGCTCGCTCGCTTGCTCCCCATGCAGCCCCCAATTATCCAGCTCCGGCTCGTTGATGATAATAAAGATATCGTCTGGGGCAAGCCCAAGTTCCTCGCCCAGCCGGTGTATGATCTCTTTAATCACGTTTCTTTTCATCTCTTTCGATCTGCCGGGGAAGAGTGTCAGCTCGATAATCGCAAACTTGTCCGATTTGTCGCTGTGCTCAAAATACTCCGGCGCGATTTCATACAGGCGCTGGTAGCGGTCGTTATCCGGTATGCTCAAGGTATCCATTAACGCTTTATGTATTACCCGCAAAAACGTTTTTTTGTACCCCTCCGAGTGCCCTTTTAAAACTTCAATCCTCACCAGTGGCATAGCTTCACCTCATAAAATAAGTGTAGTAATACAAATTATACTAAATTTCATTTGGAAAGGGAATACAATACTCAGAAGAATCAGCATTGTAACAAAAAAATAGCCATCCATGCAAACACGCTTTAGTGTGGTTGTATGCGGTGGCTAATGTTTAGCGGTAAACGTATTCATCCGTCCTGAAGCTCGGTGGGCGGGGTGGTATCACCGGCGGTATTTTTTGATATGTACGATTACGGGCCTTGTGATAGTGCCGTAACCTATTTAAAGGTTCCTAAACGGTTGTGACGAATTTAACGGAATACAGGTCACACATGATAAGGGCGTGGGAGACCAGCTCTTCAAGCACAAAGTAGTTCACGCCAACCTCACGTACAATGCCGGTTCTGTCTGTATACACACTGCCGCCGAGCAAGAACTCAGCCCGTACATTCTTGCCAATGAGGCTCGTAAGGTACCCGGGGATATAATCTCTACCGGTTGCAGGGGGTGGGCCCTGCTGGTCGCCCGGCATCATGCCGATGGAATCCATGGGGGTAGTCACCATATCTGTATCCGGCGTGCGGCGCCGATACGAGGGGGTATAGACAGCCTGCTGAGCTAGCCCTGAGGTCAGCACCCGGTTGTCGGACCAATTAATGTTGCTGTTCATTCATCAAGCCACCTTATCTGTAATTATGTTTGTGCATATTTTGCCGTAGGGTTAAAAAAACAATGCTGGTTAATTCTTGTGAACCAATAGCCGGTTCCGTTATAAGGAAATGGATCGGGACATCTCGGGCTAAAAGGGTTCATATACCACAGCGAATCTGCTCCGGCGCCGGAATGTATTGCGCCTTGGATTGCCCAGTCGGCAACCTGAAAATGGATCGGCTCCGGGGATAACGCCCAGACATTCTGCGGGTTATCCTGGCCGCCCAGTACCGTTTTCATACAGGAAAACTGGCCGGGCTGCTCTATTACTCTGCGCAGGTCGCCCTCACATACCCTGTGATACTCCCCGTAGTCTACCCGCACGCGGTTCATTACCACGGTTGCTACGGCTCGCATACCGCTTTCTCCTTCACCCCCCGCCTCACATTTGATAAGCCTTGCGAATAATTCTCTTGTATCCGTTACCTTCACCTCCCCAATAATACTGTATTCTTGAATAGCAATCCTGTTACTGCTTTTTTGGTTTAGGCGATAATTTATTTGCATTGTAAAGAGTCATACAAGAGCGTGTAAACTTTGCCTCCCCAGCTTTATTAGTAGAGCAAATGTACAGAAATAACTTGATATATACATAAGCTTGGTATACAATGCATTTGTACTCAAACGCTTAGGAGGTCTATTATGCCTGCAAAGATTCTGTTTTCCCCCATGGCTTATTCCAGATATGAAGCTACACAAACCCTGCCGGAGAAGTTTTCGCGTATGCTCGTAAAAACCGGCCTAGCACAAAAGGTGAAGGGTAAAACGGTCGCTATTAAGATGCACGTAGGGGACGGCGTCTCGTACTCCACCATTCCGCCTATTTTTGTGCGCAAGCTGGTTGACTTTATCAAAGATAACGGCGGGGACTGTTTTATTACCGACCACTATGTTTACAGCCGTCACCCCGAACAGCGCGGCTACACCGAGAATAACCTCGGCTGCCCGGTACTTGATGACTGCGGGCATCTCGGTAAATACTACTATACAAAGGATGTTGACTTTAAAACCTTCAAGCATGTGGATGTAGCCGGCCTGATTCACGATGCCGACATGATGATCGATTTTTCACATGTGAAGGGCCATGGCTCCTGCGGCTTTGGCGGTGCCTGCAAGAACATCGCCATGGGCTGTGTAACCGACCGCACCCGCCACCAGATACACGCCTTGGAGGGCGGTTTGGTGTGGGATAAAGACAAATGCACCCACTGCGAAAAGTGTGTTACGGCCTGTAACCATCATGCCAACAGCTTCAGCGAAAAGGGCAAGAACGGCGTTTATACGGTAAACTATCATCACTGCACTATGTGCCAGCATTGCATCAAGGTGTGCCCCACCCATGCGATTGCACTGGATTCCCACGATTACGCCGACTTCCAGATGGGCATGGCGATCTGCACCAAGACCGTGCTCGATACCTTTGAGCCCGGCAATGTGTACTACATTAATGTGCTCACCTCGATTACCGCCCTCTGCGACTGTTGGGGTATGACCACGCCTTCGCTGGTGCCGGATATCGGCATTATGGCGGGTGACGACATTGTAGCCATCGAGCGGGCCTGCCTTGACGCCATCAAGATAGAGGATTTAATCCCCGTAGGTATACCCAAGGGGATGGAGCTTTCGGGCGAGGGGCACCTCTTCCAGCAGCTTCACGGCAAGAACCCCTATATCCAGCTTGAGGCACTCGAGAAGGTAGGGCTGGGCAGCCAGGAGTATGAGCTGGTTACCGTGCTGTAGATTACATCTTGATTTAATGAAAAACTGCCGCAGTTTAATTCTGCGGCAGTTTTTTTGTATAAGCCAAGCCAGATAGTATGTAGGATCGGCTTATATTCATCTGATAAATACTGGATACTAATCCATCATGGCCTTATAGATTTTCTCCATGGTGTTTATGTTTCTTGAGGTAAGCAGGCTCTTGTATTTTTTGCTCCCCAATATCTTGGCGCCGAAATCGGAGCTCAGTGTAGAGCCTTTGGGAACAATCCAGAACGCCCCTACCTCGTGTGCAATGAATTGCTCCTGCGGCATATGAGGCATGGAATCAAACAGTTCCTTTAATTCCAAAGGCAACCGTGTATCGTCGCAAAGCAGGCAGTAATGGTGGCACTTGTCCGGCACGGTTATTGTGCGGGCGGCACATAGAATCGCTTGAATTTGCGTGTTACTGCGGATGAAGATATGGGCGTCATAGCCGAAATGACTGCTTAACGCATTTTCTATAGTAGCCTTGATGTCCTGCCCAGGGTTATGTTCCTTTACATCAGAAAAGATAACATTTCCTGTGGCCAGTATCGTTTTAACATTCTGAAATCCCATATCGATAAACGCCGCCTTTAAGACGTCCATCTTGATATTGATACCATTGACATTCACTCCCCGCAGGAATGCGCAATATTTTTCGGCCATACCAGTTCCCCTCCCGTTATCTATCGCATCTATTCAACGGCGCCTGTAAAAGAATTCGCAATGGTGCAACAACAGTTATCAAATGAAAATCAGAATCACGCCAGCCAACACTAAAATCCCGCCAGCGATTCGCGAGACGATCAGTACGGCCTCTGAAGGCTCGGCGTTCTTGTATTTCCAGCCGTGGCTTAAGTACCATGACGTATAGGGTGAAACCACATTCCAAAGGCCCAAAGCGATGAACAATACAATTAAAAAGTAATTCTTCTGGCTTTTATTCGACGGGGTTTCGGAGGTTAAGACCGCAATCAAGTCGGGGCCAGGTATGTATTCATTCTCATCGTAATTATCGCTCCACCCGCCATGGCCGCCGTTTTTTTGCTGTGTCCACCAATATTCGGAGTTATCGGGGTAGGTTATCGTAACGGTTGATCCGTTTACCTCATATCTGTAGGCTTGCCCCTCATAGGTAATCGTCTTGTTTATCGTGTTCACCGTAAAGGTTCTGTTTTGAAAAGTGACATCGTAGGTATCTTTATTTTGAGCGCTGCAGGAGCCTAGTAACATAGTGAAAACGAGCACTAAAATCAGCAGCAGTTTCTTCAATATACACCCTCCTCATCTTTCCTTTATCATAACATAAAAACAGGCTGACGCAAGGGTGAGCTTTATACATGAATTAATGATATAAGATTACAATTCCTCCAGCGATAGAGTGAAAGGCCAAATAAGCAAGGAATTTCTTGTTATTATACTTATTTCCAACAGGCCTCCCTCCTCCTGCTCGCTATCGATCATTTTCGACAAAATTATATTAATTTCTCCTTGCCGACCATTGATATTCCTTGGTTGGTATAGTAATATAAAAACTATTATTTCCTTATATTCTTTAAAATTCTTAGTTGAGATTCCCTGGTGTTGAAGATGTTTGAGGAAAAGGAGAAATCAAGAAAATTAAGTGAAAAAGCATGTACCAAAATATTATTGATGGGAGGAATAATAAGAAAAGTATAATGCAAGACCGATTTTTACGTAAAAGACATAACAAAACTACAACGTACTAAAGGGGACTAAGTATGACTAAAAAAATCTCTCTCGCATTAGCAATCATATTAATTCTAAGTATCATGGTTTCCATGCCTGTAATGGCTGAAAGCGGACAAAACGACGTCTTAAAATGGTACGTGCCACCAACCGGAAGATCTGCCGGAGAATCATTCCCTCACGCGTATGATATTAGAGCTATTGTCAACGGTGAGGATAAATCTACAACATATGGTGACGGTGGATACTATGTCCGTTTAAAGCTCGGTACCGGAGATGCTTATAACTTCGATAACATGCAAAAAGATACTGAAAAATATTTGACGTCTAGTGGACCCGCCGACAATCCCTCCGATGCCATCTTGGGCGTTCAGGTGCACCCGGAATTTGTGGCAGGCCAGAATCAAGCGATCGATGTGACATTCACGGTGACGAATCATTCCGATGAATCGCAGACCTTTTCTTTGGGGTCGGGCGCCGACGTACAAATAGCGAATGATGACGGGGCAGTCATCACCATGCTGAATGATGGCGTTGGATTTACGATGCTTGAAGGGGAAGAGACGGGGCCGCTCGAGGAGAACCGGGAAGCATTGAGATATGTTTTTTTGGGTAAACCCACAGAGGAATTCCCCGAAATAACAAGTGTGGACGCTATGGGGGTAGGCAACTGGGACACTCAATTTTATACAGAAAACGCTTTTTCCAATGGGTGGACATATGAACAGGGCGCGGATAGCGCGATGGTTTTCTCCTGGACCGACCGTACAATTAAAGCAGGCGAAAGTATGGATTTTACAGTCGTATATATGCTCGGTACGGAAAGTACGATTGTATTGCCCGGTGAGGTCGGAAAGCCGCAGGCGTCCCCGCTTCCGGGTACTTATACATCACCGCAGGACGTTACCTTGAGCTCTCCCACGACGGGCGCTACCATTTATTATACCCTGGATGGGACAGAACCTACGTCTTCCAGCACCCCGTACACCGGCCCGATTCCGGTGAGTGAAACGACAACGATTAAGGCAATTGCCATTAAGAATGAAGCTTCAAGCGAAGTTGCCCAATTTGAATACAAAATCGCCTCCTCCATTGTCAGGGGAACGGTAAAGTATGACACCACCGGTAATCCTGTTCCGGACGCTTCTGTGACCATAAAGAAAGGGGATACGCTGGTTGCCGGGCCTTTCACGACAAACTCTGACGGCTCCTTTGAACTGACAAATATTCCATACGGGTCCTTTAACCTGATTATTGATAACGACGGGATTGTAACCACGAAATTACTCACCGTTTCGGCGGCAGAAACTGAACAGACGGTTATCATTCCCTTCGGTAAAAAGTCTACCGTGGTCGAGGTTGCTCCCAATATCCCTGCAGTGACTGCAGGAGGGCTAGAGGACCTTTGGGATGAACTTGTGCCAGAGGACCTAACTCAGTTGGATGGCGGCAAAACAGTTGAATTCAAGCTAACTGTTGAAGGCGACGAAAATCCCTCGCAGAATGTAACGCAAAGCGTGGCCAATGCTCTTTCAAATAATGAAAGAATAGGCCTATATTTAGATGCCAATTTATTTAAGATCATTAAAAATGGTGATGCAATCGAGTCGAATTCACCAATCCATTCCATCACTGATAAAATCAGATTGGTAATTCCTGTGCCGGCAGATTTGCTGGGGAAAGGCCCCTTCAAGGTGATCCGTGCTCATCAGGACCCGGATTCAGGGGAGATATCATCCGAAATTCTAACGGATTTAGATGATGATGATAATACCATCACAGCAGAAACCGATCGGTTCTCGGTGTATGCGATTTCCTATACATTGAGTAGCGGATCAGATAGTTCTCCAAACGAAGACGAAGACGATTCAAACGATGAGGAAATGGTCGAAGAAGAGACTCCGGCTGTTAGGCCGGCGATTCCCGACACTGGCGCATATAAGCATAGTCCTGTGGTTGGGATGGTTATATTGGCGGTGCTTGCTGCCGGCCTATATTTCGTAAAAAAATCCTGACTTTCGTATTAGGATTTTGCCATAACCCATTAAGCATATAGCGTAATGAAACAGCTGGAGCTAAGTGCTCCAGCTGTTTTTCATTTATAATAAAATTTCATGTACTTTTCGTATTGCATAACGTGTAAAATGCAACACAGACATATATAATGAGTTTGATATATAGTAATTTGGCTTCACATAAACGTCATATAAATGAAAATAGCCATGAGAAAAACTCGCCGTTAAGCGAGTTTTTCTCATGGCTATTTGGCAAGTTAGGTGAATATAGATTCCAGTGTTCATTTTCGTTTTATAATTTCAGCGGGGAAATTGGAATTTGACGACCTCCCGAATACTGTTTTACGGGTTTTATGATGTCAAGTAATTCGTCATCGTGTTTTGTCAGAGAAAATTTATCCATATCAATCATATAAACCCTCCGTCATATTCTCGGCCCAATATTATGCTTCAAATTCCTGTTTATCTGCAATGTCGTGTTTAAATAGTCTGAATATAGTATATCAAAAGAGTTATAAAAGCAAAAGAACTACAACCTCGAGGGTTCAAGTCCTTTTGCTTCATTTTTGAGTGCCTCATTTGCTCAATTAAGATGCAGCATTTTAAAAGCAAGGAGTCACCAGCCTAATCCAATATTCCTCCATCTGTCTGGGGGTTTCCGGCATATCATTGTTTAACCACCATCGCGTCAACCCTATGAAAGAAGTGATAATATGGTTAACGTAAAGATTTATAGGTATTTTTCGTTTCTCTGCTTCACTGTAAAATTTACCTGCCAATTTTTCGGACCAATATCCTTTTATATGATTTGAAATCAAATCTGCGTTATCGGAAGTAAGCAAACTTTTTATTGCTGATTGGTTTTCCTTTATGTGTTCTAAAACTTGCGCTACAGGAATGATTGGCTCTTCATCTATCGATACAGCTGTCAATGACTCCATAATATTCGAAATAACAGCACTTAAAAGCTCATCTTTTGTTTGATAATGACTATAAAAAGTTGTACGTCCAATATCAGCTTTATCTAGAATGTTCTGAACGGTAATTTTATCATATCTTTTTGTTCGAATCAGTTCTATAAAAGCACTATTAATGGCATTTTCAGTTTTATTGAAACGCCTGTCTGTTTTTTCTTCTGTCATAAATCTGCAACCTCATCTATTTCCGGTACGATATTCTGATAATGTTCGGAAATGAACAATATCAGAATAATGACCCTTGTATGCTGTGCTAATAAAACATACAATATTTACAGAACAAAATATTCGTTAGCAAATAAAGTGTACATTTATTCGGATGTTTTGTCAACAAACTTTATAATCGGGAGGCAACTATGCACAGCAAAAAATTCGACTTCGCATTCGGCGGGCGCGCATATGTTTATGATGATAGTTATGAAGGCAGGTTTTCACAAAAATTTTACACTCTCTTACTTAACAATATTGATTTGAAGCCATATGCGGAAGTCCTTGATGTCGGATGCGGAACAGGGGAACTCCTCAAAAGATTATCACAAAAAGAAAAAATTAATGGCTACGGTATAGATGTAGAAAAAAATATGGTGGCTATTGCAAAAAAGAAATGCCCTGATATGAAAATACAGATTTCAAAAAGTGATTGTTTACCTTTTTTGGATGATAGCTTTGATGTATTAACAGCTTGTATGGCATACCACCATTTTGAAAATCGCAAGGGCTTTGCTCGAGAAGCGGCAAGAATATTAAAAAATGGCGGAAGACTGTACATTGCCGATCCGAATTTTTTTACCATTTTTAGAAAGGTAATTAATAAAATTTTAATGCACATAAATGCTGTCGGGTATTTTTCTGATTCAAAGGATTTGTTTACTGACCTTTCTGAACTTGGCTTTAAACCCATCGCATGTATAAAAAAAGGGTATGCTCAGTTATTTATACTTGAGAAAATGTGAAATGCATATACTCTTCATATCTAAGGCGGCTGATTTAGGCCGTAACGTTTCTCTAAACGCGATCAATCAGCGTGGACTACCGAAAAAATAAAACGGTCAAAGTCATATTTAAAAAGCTAGCGAAATAAAAAACGCCCCTGTAGCAACAGAAGCGGACAGATAGATTTCTATAACGTGTTAAAGGATACAAAAAGGCTCAGATTCCCTTATATATCAAGGGTTTCTGAGCCTTTGGCGGAGAAGGAGGGATTTGAACCCTCGCGCCAGTTACCCGGCCTACTCCCTTAGCAGGGGAGCCTCTTCACCACTTGAGTACTTCTCCATTTGGTGAAAATAAAATTTATATATACTCAGGGCAAAGCCCTCATCGCCCCGCCCTAAGCTTTTACGCGTATGGCGGAGAGGAAGGGATTCGAACCCTTGGTTCTTTCGAATCACTGGTTTTCAAGACCAGCTCCATAAACCGCTCGGACACCTCTCCAATTATGACGAAGATTATAATATCACATCTTTAAACCGCAGTCAACACTTTTAAGGCTTTTTATACAACTTTTTAAAACGTTGCCTGTGTCATAATTCTATGCTGCCCCGGAAAAAGACGGGGCAGCATAAACGGATAAGGTGCTTGTTGCTTGATTATTCCTGGGTGAGCTTAAACTTTGCAAGCTCCTGATACAATACCGTTGCCTGCGCCGAAAGCTCCTCGCTGGAGGCAGAGCTTTGCTCGGCGGTTGCGGCGTTGGACTGCACCACAATCGAGATCTGCTCCACGCCCTGCGTGATCTGCTCGATCGCCTGCGCCTGTGTGGTGGAGGCATCGTTAATTTTAAGTACCGTTGTTTTAATTAGCTCGGTTTCGCGCAGGCTGGAGGAGATCATATCCGCCATCTCTTTGGTAATCTGCGCGCCGTCGGTAACCGCCTCCATGGAGGTGGAAACGAGAGCCTGTGCCTGCTGCACTGCCTCTGAGGATTTTGCGGCGAGGTTGCGCACCTCGTCGGCCACTACCGCAAAGCCTTTGCCTGCGTTACCCGCGCGCGCCGCCTCGATGGCCGCGTTTAGCGCAAGGATGTTGGTCTGGAACGCGATGGATTCAATCATATCGGTAATCTCGTTAATTTTGCCGGAGGAGGCGCTGATTCTCTCCATCGCCTCAAGCATACGGCCCATCTGCGCGTTGGATTCCTCGATGTGCAGCGCCGCCTGCTGCGCGTGCTCCGCCGCGTCGGTGGCATTCTCCGCGTTCTTGTTGGCGGTGTCCGATACATGCGAAACGCTGGAGGACAGCTCCTCAACCGCGCCGGCCTGCTCGGAGGAGCCGGAAGCCAAGGTCTGCGCGCCCAGCGAAACCTGCGCGGCCCCCGCTCTTACCTGTTCGGCGGAGCTTTCGATAATGTTAAGCGTTCTGTTTAAAGATGAATGGATCTCTGTCAGAGAAGCCTTAATAGGCGAAAAATCCCCGATGTAATCGTAGTCTGTCAGCTGTGTCATGTCGCCCTGCGCCACGCTCTGCAGGTTTTGGGCAATGTCGCCGATCATGCCGCGCATGCTTGCAATCAGCTGATCAGTCGCTTGCGTAAGCATTCCGGTTTCATCCCGAGCGTTAATAACCGATACCGACGGGCTTTGGATATCGCCCTCTGCGAGCAGGGAAAGACGTTTTGAAACCGCCGTAATGGGGTTAGAGATTCTTCTTGCCCACAACCGCATCAGAATCAGGCCCAAAACCGCAATAACGAGGCTGGATACCACCAGTATCCCCTCCGCCTGCACCTTCTGCCCTACCTGGGCCTGTATCGCGGCATCGATATCGTCATAATAATTGCCGGTGCTGATATACCAGCCGTACGGCTCAAACTTTAATGTAAACGCGCGCTTTTTAAAGGAACCATCCTCACCCGGCTTGGTGAAGTAAAATTCGGTGAACGCGCCCTCCGGTTTATCGCCCGCGGTAATCAGGTTGCGTATGTAATAGGTACCCTGCAGGTCCTGTGCGTCATAGCGCATGGTGCCTTCATATTCGGGGTTCATGTGTACGGCGCATTTGCCGTCGGCCATATCGGCCCAGAAATAACTGTCTTCTCCGTTATACCGTGTATCGCGCACCAGCTTTTCGGCGTTTGCAAGGGCCTCTGCCTCGGTAATCTCACCGTCCTGAAAGCGCTTGTAGTTTACGTTAAGCATACTTACCATGCTCACTACGGCGGTCTTAATCTCCGCGTCATACTCCTCCATTTTATCAGCGATTGCAGTGTCGTATGCCGCGTCCAGATTTACATAGGCTACTGTGGACAGTACGGCTACGGTAACAACCAACAGCAGCCCCACAAACATCGTGAGCTTACCTTTCAGCCCCAATTGCGGCGCCTTGAATTTTGTCATAGTCAACATCCTTTCGTCCCTGCGTCCCTTGTTATAATGGTTCGTTGTACCTGTTTAAACTCATCCACTCAACATGTTTGCCTTAATTAATTAACTCGTTTTATTATAGTCCTCCCATGATAATATCGTCAATAGTTTAACAACCGAAAAGCTCAGATTTTGTCGAAAAAACGAGAAAGAGCGGCCATTAGCCGCTCTTTCTCTAGGAGGATTGAGTTATGAAAAAGGGTTGTTGTTGTCAAAACAAAATGCGTTTGCCCAGCTTGCCGCTGTCGTAGATGCCGCAGATTATCTTTTGGGTCTTCAGCGCCTCCGCGCCCGTAATATCCGGCTGCGCGTTGTTTTTTAGGGTGCCGTAGAAGTTTTCGATCTGCTTTACGTGGCTTACGCCCCAATACTGCTTCTGCTCGCCGTAATGAAAGGTCTCGCTTGGGTTTTTATCGGCGGTAAGGGTTCGACCGTCGTTAAAGCTGATGGTGCCCTTTTCGCCCACAAGCTTTGCCGTACCCTTTTGGCAGTGCAGCTCCAGCTCAACCGGTGTGTCGCAGGTGTAGTAGTTGATGGCAAAAAACGCGGTAATAATGCCGCTTTTATACTTTATTACCCCTTCGGCGGAGTCCTCCACCTCAATTTGGCTGTGCGCACGGTTTGCAATAGAGGCGTCCACATACTCGATGTCGTCGCCCACAAACCAGCGCATCAAGTCCATGGCGTGAATGGCTTGGTCGATGAGCACGCCGCCGCCCTCCTGCTCCCACGTGCCCTTCCAGTCGCTCTTTTGGTAGTAGTCGTCGGGGCGGTTTTGGATTACCGAAAGCTTACCGGCGTAAATCTTCCCGAGCATCCCGCTGTCCAGCGCGCTTTTAATAAGTACCGAGCCGGGGTTGTAGCGGTTTTGAAAGATAACGCCGAGCGTCACCGCGTTGTCCTTCGCGGCCTGTACCATCTCCACCGCGTCGGCATATTCAATGGCCATCGGCTTTTCACACAGCATATGCGCGCCGTGCTGTGCGGCAAAAATAGCCATGGGTACGTGCTCGAAATTCGGGGTGCAGATATGTACCACATCCGGCTGCTCTATTTCGATCATCTGGCGGTAGTCGGCGTACGCGCGGCAGTTCAGTTCGCGGGCGCGCTGCTGCGCAAGCTCAGGCTTTATGTCGCAAACCGCAACCAACTCGCAGCAATCCAGATCATTAATCGGTACGGCGTGCATGGGGAAGATATCCCCGCACCCGATTATGGCTACCCTAAACCTGTTCATGGGCGTGTTACTCCTTTAATAAAGTCCATCGTACAAAAATTTGAGGAAAGCTCCGCGATGGCAGCGCAATATCGCTGCCTGGCTAAAACGACCCTTTCTTCTATAATAACCACAAAAGATAACAATTTCAATATGTAGTGGCTTTTTTAACGCAGATATTACCTGTTCCCCGATATCTTGCTATGCCCGATAAACCTTACTCTAAACTTTTCATCACCACGTACGGAAATTAACAAAACGGAAGATGAAAACGATTACATAAAAAGTTAATAAAGAACCGATTCTCTCAATCGGCTACTAATATAGTAGCATATTAACCGGTAAATTTCAAGGCAAATTCTGAAAATGCTCGCGGTAATAGTGCCGAAATATGCCGGATTGTATTTGTATATATGCGACAACGCAAAAATTCTTTTGCAGATTTCTGTTGATATTCACAGAAAAGCATGGTAAAATAACAGCATAGTTGTAAACGATTTCAATATTGCCGCTCGGAGGGGAACTCAATGGCTACCTTAAAGGATGTGGCAAAGCTTGCGGGGGTCTCGGTTGCAACTGCCTCACGCGTGCTGAATAAAAACAAGAACGTTTCGCCCGAAAACTACGAGGCTATCATCAGTGCGATGAAAACCCTCAACTATACGCCGAACTATCTGGGGCGCAGCCTGCGCATGAGCAGCAGCAAAAAGATTCTGGTGCTCTTGCCCTCGCTTTCCAACCAGTTTTATTCCGGCATCATGATGGGGATAGAGGACGTTGCCAACGCCAACAGCTACAGCGTGATGGCAGGCTCCACACACGGGGAAGCCATGGCGGAGGAGAACTATTTTAAGCTGTTGTTTACGCGGATGGTAGACGGTATTATCCTTTTTTCCACCATGCTAAGCGAGGTACGCTTAAACGAGATTGCCGCGTCCTACCCGATTGTGCAGTGCTGTGAATATAAAAACGGTGTAAACGCCTCGCGCGTGATTATCGATAACGAAAAGGCCGCCTACGACGCGGTATGCCATATCATCGCCTGCGGGCACACGCGGGTGGGCCTGATGGCCGCGGGTACCACCCATCTTACCTCCATCGACCGCACCAACGGCTACAAGCGCGCCCTTACCGAGCACGGCATCCCGGTTTATGAAGACTATATTGTACACGCCGATTACAACTCGAAAAAGGCAATGACGGCCTGCGAAACGCTGATGCACCTGCAAAACCCGCCTACCGCCATCTTCTGTATCTCGGACGGCATGGCCGTGGGGACGATACGAAAGCTGTACGACATGGGCTATAAAGTGCCCGACGACATTGTCGTGGTGGGCTTTGACAACACCAGCGTCACCGAGTTTTATACCCCCACCATCACCACCATTTCGCAGCCAAGGTATGAGATGGGCGCTACCGCCATGCGGATGATGCTTAAAAAGCTGGAGGATGTCAACTCCCCAACCGAGTTTGTCACCCTGCCGCACGAGCTGATCGTCAGGCAATCCACCAACCCGAACGCAAGATAACGAATCTATTTTGAATAGTTGCTTCCTGTATTGGCAAAGGAGCCGTGCGCGGTTATCGCGTACGGCTCCTTTGTGCGTCTAAACTATAACTTTTTAATCAGCTTTTCATAAAACGCCGCGCACTCGTCGATCTTTTTAAGCTCTATGCGCTCGTTCTCGGCGTGGATGGCGGCGCGGTCCTCCTTCGAAAGCCGCAGGGGGGTAAAACGGTACACGTTATCGGAGATGCGGCAGAAGTGCCGTGAATCCGAGCAGGCCATCATCAGGTAGGGGGTAACCAGCGTATCCTGCCAGCTTTCGCTGATGGTTTGTGCCAGCAGGTCATACCGCTCATCCATCTTGGAGATTTTCGACGGCTCGTTGGCACATACCTTGGTTACCTCAATGCCCTTACCCGCAAGCTTTTGAATGCGGCCGATGGTGCTTTCCACCGTTTCGCCCTGCAAAATTCTGAAATTGGCGGTGGCCGACGCCGTTTTAGGCAGTACGTTGGTCTGCCTGCTGCCGCGGGACATGGTAAAAGCGCAGGTCGTCCTTGTCATGGCGGCAAGCTCGCCGCCGCTTACCTTACAGATAAGCTTTACCAAGGGTGCCGTGAGCCACAGGTTGGTAAAGACAAATTTTGAGGCACCGTTTGTAGAGCTTTTGCCCAGATACGCGAGCATGCTGCGCACCGGGGCAGTCAGGCGCTGCTTAAAGGGGTGCGCCTCCACACGACACACGGCATTTGCCACCGCGCCGATGGCGGTAACCTTGGGCGGGGAAGAGGCGTGCCCCGCTTTGGAGGTCGCCGTCAGCATCAGGTCAGCCATACCCTTCTCGGCAATGCCGATAACGGCGCAGTTTTTGGTGACGCCGGGGAAGATGTTTGACACAATGGCGCCGCCCTCGTCCAGCACAAAGCTTAGGCGGATGCCCCGCTGATTCAGCGCGTCCACAATCGCGGGCGCCGAAGAGCCCATGATTTCCTCGTCCCCCGAAAAGGCAAGGTAGAGGTCGTTTCGGGGTACAAATCCCTCGCCCAGCAGAGCCTCGGCCCCCTCCAGAACGCCGCAGAGGGTCACCTTGGTATCAATCGTGCCGCGGCCCCACAATACCCCGTCTTTGATCACGCCGTCAAAGGGCGGTTCCTGCCATGCCCCGCCTGTTTCCACCACATCGTAGTGCGCCATCAGGGCGGAGGGGGCGCCGCTGCTTTTGCCCTTTAAGGTCAATAATATACCGCTGTTGCCGATTTCTTCGTATGTACAGCTTTTAAACACGTTCGGGTAGCGCTGCCGCAGGTAGTCGCGAAAGGCGGTAAACTCCGCGCGGTTTGCGTCCGGCTCGTTTCTTACCGAGACGGTTTTAAAGGTAATCATCCTAGCGAGCGATTCTACAGCCCGACTGTTACTCATCGTTCAGTCCTTCTTTATTATAACAGATTTTTCTTGTACAATATCCTTGCGGCTCCGATGGAGAGCAGCGCCGCTACCGGAACCAGTATGCCCACCGAGCTTGAAAGGGACGGCACAAAGATAAACAGCGCGATCATGGCGATCATGGGCGTCAGCGCGATCTTGATGTTTTTAGAAATATACACCACGCCCAGCCCGCCGAAGAGCGCCGGAAGGATGTTGTCAAACGCGGGCTTTAACGCGGGGGTCTCCAAAAGCGGGGTAAGCGGGATGAGCAAAACCACACCCGCTACAATAATCAGCGTGGTGATGATTGATGAGGTAGCGATGGCGATGGTGGAGATCACCTCGCCCTCCTCGCTGCCGGGCTTTACGTCCGCGGCCTCCATGGCGGAGAGCGCGCAGGGTACCTTCAGGTTGGTTACGTTGCCGGTAACAAACCCCAGATAGGTGCCCGCGTTGCCAAGCATGGGGGCGTAGGTAAATACCTCGATGGCGCACACCGTCCAGAAAATCGGGGCGACGCCAAGCAAGCCCTGCAGAACCTTTACCGGGTCGGGCCATATATTATTCACCAGGCAAAACAGTACCGGTACGCTGAACATCACCACCAAGGCGGCAACCATCCAGGTTCGGCCCCATAGGTGTGTGGATTCTTCATAGCTTCTTTTCATGTCCGCCCCTCCTTAAACCATTCGGTTAAACAGTATCGCCAGCGCCATGGCACCGATCATGCTAAACGGCAGGGCGTAGTTTTTAAGCCACTCGGCGCCGCACTTTTTAACCAGCAGGCCGCATACCGCCATAATCACCGCGGAGCTTATCAGGGTAAGCACCGAAAGGATACCGTTTGAAATACCCATGCCGAGGAAGGCCGAAATCATGCCTAAAAACAGTGCGGCCATAAAGATGTCGCCCCATTTTTCGTCGCGTTTTTTCATCGAGTTCAGCCCGCCGCGCAGCTTTTTTAAAAAGAGTGGGACGATAATGAGTGGGGTAATGCAGCCGCTGGTCATTACCCAGATGATAGCCGCAAACACCCGGATATCGGTAATGTCGCCGGTAATCGAAAGCCCGAAGGCGTTTGCCGCAGCCTCCGCCGCAGGCAGCTCGTATGTAACGGCACCGATTACACTTAAGCGTATCCACGGCAGCGCCACACCAAGCGCTTTAGAAAGGGTAATGAGTGCAAGCAGGATAGAGATTGAGGGGGTAATGGAAAAGATAGCGGAGGAGATGATGGTCTTTTTTACGGTAGCACCCGTTATCCCCAGCGCTTTGCTTCGCGCTACCGACCTTACGAGAAAAAAGACCGATTGCGCGATGACGAAGACTGCGACGAAGCTGCCAAGCACGAACATCAGCGTGCTGTTTTTAAAATCGCCCATAGTGTCAATCCTTTCAATAATATTGAGCCGACTTGTGTTAAATCGCTTGCAAATATTATCAAAAGCATAGCACACACCATAAGCGATTGCAAACCTTTCCACGCTTTTTGCAGAAAGGTTGCCAGCCTTGCCAGTTTGCGGTATACTAACGGTAAATACAGCAGTTGTACGGAGGCCGGAATGGAGCAAAACCCTACAAAAACAGAGCTTGAAAACCGCCTTGCCGCATTTTGCAAGGCGATGGATGCCGAGCACCCGGATTGGGATACCGCGCTCATCGTCAGCAAGGTAAACCAGTACTATTTTACGGGTACCATGCAGGATGGCCTACTCATGATTCAACGGGGTGGCAAGGCCTATTACTTCGTGCGCAGAAGTTTGGAACGTGCTAGGGAGGAATCTCCCCTCGCCGATCTCTACGCCATGGAGAGCTACCGCGACGCCGCCGCGATTGCGGGGGCGGCCTGCGGCAGCACCTACCTCGAAACCGAGGTTGCCACTATCGGGATACTCGAGCGGCTGAAAAAGCACTTTACGATTGACAGCATCGGTTCGCTCGACAGAACCCTGCTGTTTGTGCGCGCGGTAAAATCGCCCTACGAGCTTGCGTGGGCGGAGTATTCGGGCAAACGCCACCACGAGCTGCTTACAAACGTCGTGCCCGCGCTGTTAAAAGAGGGGATGAGCGAGGCCGATTTGGTGGGCGCGCTCTACGAGCAGATGATACGCTATGGGTATCAGGGCATCAGCCGCTTTGCCATGTTTCAAACCGAGATGGTGGTAGGGCAACTGGGCTTTGGTGAAAACTCGCTTTACCCCACCAGCTTCGACGGCCCGGGCGGAGCCCGCGGCCTCTGCCCCGCGGCGCCGCTCGGCGGCAGCAGACAGCGTACCCTTAAAAAAGGAGACCTTGTGTTTGTGGACATCGCGTTTGCAGTAAACGGCTATCACAGCGATAAAACACAGGTATACCAGTTCGGCGGCAGGCCTGCCGAGGGTACGGTGAAGGCACATCGGGCCTGCATGGAGGTGCAAAAACGGCTGGCCGAGCGGCTATTGCCCGGCGCCGCTGCGTCCGCGCTCTACCAAGATACGATGCAAGGGCTGCCGGAGGATTTTAAACAAAACTTCATGGGCTTTGGCAGCCGTCGGGTAAAGTTTCTAGGCCACGGCATCGGGCTGCACATCGATGAAATGCCCGTCATTGCAAAAGGTTTTGATATCCCGCTTGCAGAAAATATGTTGCTCGCGCTCGAACCCAAGAAGGGTATTGCGGGTGTCGGCATGGTCGGGGTGGAGGATACCTATGTGGTTACCCCCGAGGGAGGCCGATGCATCACGGGCGGCGGCTCCGACATTATTCTGGTATAACAAAGGGCGCTCCGTATTTTATGCGAAGCGCCTTTTTTATAAGCAAAAATCCATTCAACGCACACGAGGACACCCATGAGCTACGCTGGCGGGTATTTTAAATTTTTATCAATGATAATTCATAAAGCTATTGAAAAAGCTGTCGGACAATATTATACTATATTTGATCAATGTTCAAAACCGTGTTCAATTCAGCGTTCGATAGGAGCTAAAATGAAAAAACCAGATGACATTAAAAATAGGATTATCGTCGCCACTACAGAGCTTATTGCTGCAAGCAACGGAAACGTAGACGAGATTACAACACGAGCCATTGCCGAGAGGGTACAGGTCGGGGTAGGGCTTATTAATTATCACTTTCAGACTAAAGAAAATCTAATAGAGATTTGTGTTCAAAAAATCATTGCAAATGTCATTGTCCAGTTTAAGCCGCCCCAAAATGAGAACTTAAGCTGTGTAGAGAGGTTAAAAGGCGTGGCCAAAGCGGTTGCTGATTTTTTAATAGAGAACCCCTCGGTATCTAAAATCTCTATTTTAGGGGATTACCATAAGCCGCAGGCTATTGATAATACCATGAAAACAGTGCAGGGCTTTATGAACTCCCTTCAGGGAACAGAGCTTTCGGAGAGCACTAAAAAAATCCTGATGTTTGAGCTGGTATCCATACTACAGGCCGCGTTTTTGCGGAAAGACCTAAGCAAAGAGCTTTGGGGGTACGATTTTAACCAGAAACCAGAGCGGGATCAGTTCATCGATTTGGCCGTAGAAGCGTTAATGAAGGGGTGTGTGTGATGAAATGCCTGATTATTAATGGAAGCTCCCGCAAGGGTAACACGTGGAAGCTTACGGAGATGGTCAAAGAGAACCTGAAAAGCCACAGTCTAGACATCATATTTGAAGAGGTTCATCTGAAGAATTTAAACCTGCCGTTTTGCGCAGGGTGCAGCCTCTGCTTCCGCAAAGGGCATGAATACTGTCCACATCACGAGATTACAGAGGTTATTATGGCAAAGATCGAAGAATCCGACGGTGTGATCTTTACGGCGCCCACCTATAATATGCAGATGCCCGCACTGATGAAGAACCTGATTGACCATTTCTGCTTCTTGATGCACCGCCCGAGGTACTTTGATAAGATTGCGCTGGTTGTCTCCACCACCGGTGCGGTCGGGGTAAAAAACGCGACAAAGTATATGGCGGGCGCGGTCATCGGATGGGGCTTTAACCGATGCTATCAACTGCCGATTGCCTCCATCAGCTGGAACGACTATCAGCCGACAGAAAAGCAGCGGAAAAAATGCGCTATGGTTACAGAAAGGTTTTACGCCGATCTTGTCAGCAAGAAGCTGCATTCCCCCGCGTTATCGGCGTTGATACCGTATAATCTATTTCGCGGTATGAGCCGTACCTATCTGCCGGGAACGCGGTATGAAAGCTATGACGGCGCTTATTGGGAAGAGAGCGGGCTGCTCGGCGAGCCTTATTCGCCCAAGGTGCCGATGCCCATTCACAAGCGGGCGTTCGGTAATTTCTTTTATTGGCTTGGGAAAAGTATGTCCAAAAAGGTTATTGTTACATATAAAAAGTAAGATCAACGTATAAAGGAGCGCTCCGTGCAAGGCTGCGGAGGCTCCTTTGTGGTATCTGGCTTCATTTTACCTTTTCACGTTAAATTTTATGGCATATTTCGGGCAGAATAATCATTATATCCTGTCAATGGGCAGGTTTTACACATCGACATTTAATTAAAAAGTTATTGACAGCACCCCAATAGCGTGCTAGGATATTAAATATACAAATTCGGTATACTATCAGGCTGGATTACTTATATTCAGCGATAGAAAGGGGTAGGCTTAGATGTTTGAAACAATCGCTCAGGGCGGCGTATACCGCTACCTGTTTAACGGGGAGTGGTACGAGGGTACCCATAACCCGCCTATTTCGGTTTATGCGCCCGCGGACGGCGCGCTGGTGGGGAAGATACAGGCGCTTTCAAAAGAAGAGGTGGATAAGGTCTTTGAAAACGCCAAGGCGGCGCAGAAGGAATGGGCGCAAACCCCGATCAACCGCAGGGCGGAGATTCTGCACCGTGCGGCGGACCTGCTGGAGGAGCACACCGACGAGCTTGCGGGTATCTTATCCAATGAGATTGCCAAGGACATTGACTCCGCCGTGTCCGAAGTAAAACGGACGGCTGATTTTATACGCTTTACCGCCGACGAGGGCAAACATCTTGAGGGCGAAACGGTAGGCGCCGATAACTTCCCCGGCTTTAAAAAGGAGCGCTTTTCGGTGGTTACAAGGGTGCCGCTCGGGGTGGTGCTTGCCATCTCGCCGTTTAACTACCCTGTAAACCTCTCGGCCTCCAAGATTGCCCCCGCGCTGGTTGCGGGCAACAGCGTGGTGCTTAAGCCGCCCACCTCGGGCGCCATCAGCGCGCTCTGCCTTGCATATGTCTTTCAGGCGGCCGGGCTGCCCGCCGGCGTGCTCAACGTCGTGACGGGGCAGGGCTCCGAAATCGGCGATTATCTCGTCACCCACCCGATGGTGGATTTTATCAGCTTTACGGGAAGTACCGCTGTGGGCAAGAACATCGCGAAGATCGCGGGGATGGTGCCCATGCTGATGGAGCTTGGCGGGAAGGATGCCGCCATTATTCTGGAGGACGCCAACCTCGACGAGGCCGCCAAGGACATTGTGGCGGGCGCGTACAGCTATTCGGGCCAGCGCTGCACCGCGGTAAAGCGGGTGCTGGTGGTAAAAACAGTCGCCGATGAGCTGGTAAAGCGCATCAAGGAGCGGGTGGAGGCGCTGAAGGTCGGCAAACCCAGCGAAAAGGTTCAGATTACGCCGCTTATTAACAACAAAGCGGCCGACTATGTGCAGGAGCTGATCGACGACGCGCTTGCCAAAGGCGCCAAGCTCTTGGCGGGCAACCGACGCGAGGGCAATCTCATCTACCCCACGCTGTTTGATGAGGTGACCACCGATATGCGTCTGGCATGGGAGGAGCCGTTCGGGCCGGTGCTACCGATTATCCGCATTCAGGATGCCGAGGAGGGCGTAAGCATCGCAAACCGCTCGGAGTACGGCCTGCAGGCTTCGGTGTTTACCAAGAATATCGACGCGGCGTTTACTATCGCTAGCAACCTTGAGGTGGGCACCGTGCACATCAACAACAAAACCGAGCGCGGCCCCGACCACTTCCCGTTTTTAGGGGTAAAGTCCTCCGGCATGGGTACGCAGGGTATCCGCTACAGCATCGAGGCGATGAGCAGGCACAAGGTTGTCGTAATCAACTTAGCAAAATAGCCTGCAACGTTCATATATAAAAAGAGTGCAGTCATTCGGCTTTCAAACCAAGTGACTGCACTTCATTTTTATACGATGGCACTTATCCAACGCTAGTAATTCTTATCTAAGAACAGTGAGTCGTTGTTGTGCATGTAGACGCTCAACGCAAGCCCGACGGCAAGGTAGAGCGAGAGTACCGACGAACCGCCCTTGGAGAAAAAGGGGAGCGTAATACCGATAACCGGCAGAAGCTTTAAGCACATGCCCACATTGATGATGGTTTGCACCGAGATCATGGTGAAGATACCCACGCAGATGGAAAAGCCCAAGGTATCCTTCGACATGCGCGAGATAAACAATATCTTGGAGGCAATCGCGAAGATGAGCACAAGCGCTGCGACACAGCCCATCAGCCCGAGCGATTCGCCGATAAAGGCGAAGATGAAGTCGTTTTGAATCTCATCCACAAAACGGTGCGGGCTGAAGATGCCGGTGCCCGAAAGCTGCCCCGAACCGATGGAGATAAGCCCCGAGTTCTGCTGGTACTCAATGCCCAGCGGGTCTATACCCGGTGTAAACACCGCTTGGAAACGCTGCTTTTGGTCGTTGTTAAGCACGAAATTCCACATCAGCGGCAGGGAGACCAGCGCAAGCCCCGCGGCAGCCGCGATATAGCGCATGGAAAGCCCAGCCGAAAAGAGCATCGCCACGAAGATAAACAGGAACACCACCGCCGTGCCGTCGTCACCCTGAAAATGGATAATCAGTATGGGCACCGCGCCGTGTAGGCAGAGCGGCAGCAGAGTAAGCGGCGCGTTTAAACGGTCTTTAACCTGATCAATGTGGTAGGCAAACGACAGGATAAACGAAATCTTCAAAAACTCCGAGGGCTGCAGGCTGGCGCCGCCCGGCAGCGCAATCCAGTTGATGTCATCCGCCCCCGCACGCCCGTAACCGACAATGAAGGTAATAAACACCAGCGCATACGCAAGCGGCACATGCAGCTTCCACAGCTTGCCGAGAAACTTATAGTCAAACTTCGAGAGGATGATGGCGCAGATAAGCCCGAGCCCCGCACCGGCCATCTGAATATAAAGCCCACGCCGGCCGCTGTCAAACGCATCCAGCACGCCCCACAATATCAACAGGCCATAGCCGGTGGTGGCGAGCGTCAGCAGAAAAAGCAGCTTGTCCGTGGTTTTTATGTAATTTAAGATACTTGAAAGAACCCTGTTCATGCGTAGCCTCACTCCGCCCAATGACGGCGTCATAATCCGAATTGCAAACCGAATATCATCGGCAGTAACCTCATTATAGTATGGTTTCTGCCCTTTTACAAGCAGTATAGACGCTGAAGGAAATAATTTAACAATTAGGTGATTTGGTGAGCGGCTTGCATAAAATTCCCTGCAACGCATAACTTCTGCTTTAATGAGGCGTGCAGATGTGGTATAATAAGCGCATTATAGGGCTTATAAGGTAAAAGGATTGTTCTGTTGCGCTTATTATATAAATCGTTTCCGCTAGGTTAACGATACGACAAACCATATTTGGAGGTGCCGCAATGCTGACAGACATTGAAATTGCACAGGGCTGTAAGATGCTCCCTATCACCGAGATTGCCCGGCAGATTGGTATTGGTGAGAAAGAGCTTATCCCTTACGGGCGTTTCAAGGCAAAGATTGAGGACGGCGTATACGAACGCCTCAGTAATAAAAAGGACGGCAAGCTGGTGCTGGTGACCGCCATCAACCCCACCCCCGCGGGCGAGGGCAAAACCACCACCACCATCGGTATCGGGCAGGCGATGCGCAAGATCGGCAAAAACGCCATCGTGGCGCTGCGCGAGCCCTCGCTGGGGCCGGTGTTCGGCGTAAAGGGCGGGGCCGCGGGCGGCGGCTACGCACAGGTGGTACCGATGGAGGACATCAACCTGCACTTTACGGGCGATATGCACGCCATCACCGCGGCAAACAACCTGCTCTGCGCGGTAATCGACAACCATCTGCAGCAGGGAAACGCCCTTGGCATCGACCCTAGGCGCATCCTGTTTAAGCGCGTGATGGATATGAACGACCGCGCGCTGCGTGACATTATCGTCGGCCTTGGCGGCAAGCTCAACGGCGTGCCGCGCGAGGATGGCTTCAGCATCACCGTCGCCAGCGAAGTGATGGCGATTTTGTGCCTGGCTTTAGACCTTGCCGACCTGAAACGCCGCTTAGGCGATATTCTGGTTGCCTATACTTATACCAACACCCCGGTTTACTGCAGAGACCTGAAGGTTTCGGGCGCGATGGCCGCCCTGCTCAAGGACGCTTTAAAGCCCAACCTTGTACAGACGCTGGAGAATACCCCCGCGCTGATGCACGGCGGGCCGTTCGCGAACATCGCGCACGGGTGCAATTCGGTGCGCGCCACCCGCTTAGGGCTTAAGCTTGCCGACTATTGCATCACCGAGGCGGGCTTCGGCTCCGACCTTGGGGCGGAGAAATTCCTGGACATCAAGTGCCCCACGGCGGGCCTTACCCCCGCGGCTATCGTGATTGTGGCGACGGCGAGGGCGCTTAAATATAACGGCGGTGTACCTAAGGCACAGACGGGGGAAGAGAACCTTACAGCGCTTGCCGCGGGCATGGAAAACCTGCGTGCGCATGTGGAGAACATGAAGAAATACGGCGTGCCGGTGGTAGTTGCCATCAACCGTTTCGGCAGCGATACCGACGCAGAGCTGGATATGCTTAAAGACGCCTGCCTTGCCATGGGCGCCGAGTTCGCGCTCTCCGAGGTATTCGCCAAGGGCGGCGACGGGGCGCTGGAGTTGGCGCAGAAGGTGTGCGAGGCGTGTGAAAAGCCCAACCATTACGCGCCGCTTTACGAAGAAGCGCTCCCGGTAAAGGCAAAGATCGAAGCGATTGCCAGGAACATCTACGGCGCCAAGGGTGTAAACTACAGCAGCGCCGCCGAAAAGGCCATCCGCGACATCGAGGCGCTGGGCAAGTCGCACCTGCGCATCTGCATCGCCAAAACGCAGTACTCGCTTTCGGATAACCCGAACCTGCTCTGCCGCCCCACCGGCTTTGAGCTTTCGGTGCGCGAGATACGGCTTTCCGCAGGCGCGGGCTTTATCGTGGTGATTATGGGCGACATCATGACGATGCCGGGCCTGCCCAAGGTTCCGGCGGCCTGCACGATCGATGTGGACGACAACGGCAATATCACCGGCCTGTTTTAATCAGAACAGGCTGACAAGAAGATACTTATCAAAAGAGGTGGACGCGTGGAGCGTTATCTATCACACAGCGTGCAGGAGACCGAGGCCATCGCCGAGGCCTACGCGAAGCGTGTAAAGCCAAACGACGTGCTGGCGTTCTTCGGCGGTCTTGGCATGGGCAAAACGGCCTTTACGCGCGGGCTTGCGCGCGGCCTTGGGGTTAAGGGCGAGGTGCTCAGCCCCACCTTTGCGCTGGTGCACGAATACGAGGGCGCGGTGCCGCTCTACCACTTTGATATGTACCGCGTTACCTCGTTTGAGGACCTGTACTCCACCGGCTTTTTCGATTATCTCGGCACCGGCGCGGTGATTGCGGTGGAGTGGAGCGAGAACATCGCGGACGCGCTGCCCAAGGGGTATAAAAGGATAACCATTCGTCGCGTTTCGGACGAGGAGCGCGAGATCGTTATAGAGGACGGGGAACAAGAGTCATGAGAATACTGGGTATCGATACGTCGGCAAAGGCCGCATCCGCCGCCGTATGCGACGAAACACAGCTGCTCAGCGAGGCGACGGTGAACACCAAGCTCACGCACAGCCAGACCATCATGCCCATGGTGCAGTCGATGCTGGAGAACGCGCACATTTCACTTCAAGAAGTGGATGTGTTTGCGGTCTCGCACGGCCCGGGGTCGTTTACGGGGCTGCGCATCGGCATAGCGGCGGTCAAGGGCATGGCGATGGCGCTTCAAAGGCCGTGCGTGGGGGTTTCCACCCTCGAGGCGCTCGCGTATAATCTGCGGGGCTTCGAGGGCATCGTATGCGCGGTGATGGACGCGCGCTGCAATCAGGTATACACCGCCGCCTTTCACGCAAATCGTGGGAACCTGATACGGCTTACCGACGACAGTGCAATGCAGATAGAAGAGCTGAGCCGTTATCTTTCACAATTTAATATGCCTATTTTTTTTGTTGGAGACGGGGCGTATTTGTGTTATAATAATATAAATACGAGTATTCCCAATGTATTTGTGGCGCCGGAGCATCTTGTAAACCAAAGTGCCGCCAGCGTATGCATGCTGGCGCATAAAATACTCAGTGCCGCACCCGAAGCGGCGGTTTCGGCAGAAAAACTCGCGCCGGTATACCTGCGCCTGCCGCAGGCGGAGCGTGAACTGCTGCAAAAGCAGGCAGGCCCCCTTGATGTATGAATAATTAGCTTCGGCTGAAAGGAAGTATTAGGTATGGAACTAAAACCCTTTATTATGGATCACCCGCTTATTCAGCACAAGATCTCGCTGTTAAGAGATAAGAATACCGGCTCAAAGGAGTTTCGCGAGCTTGTCTCCGAGATCGCAATGTTGATGTGCTACGAGGCCACCCGCGATCTGCCCCTTAAAGAGGTAGAGATTGAAACCCCCGTTGCGGTGGCGCGCACAAAGGTTATCACAGGCAGAAAGGTTGCGTTCGTACCGATTCTGCGTGCCGGCCTTGGCATGGTAGACGGCGTGCTCAAGCTGGTTCCCGCCGCGAAGGTGGGGCATATCGGCCTTTACCGCGACCCGCAGACCCTTGAGCCCGTAGAGTATTACTGCAAGCTGCCCGGCGATATCGAGGAGCGCGAGGTAATCGTGCTCGATCCGATGCTTGCCACTGGCGGTTCGGCGGTGGACGCCATCAAGCTCATCAAGGCGCGCGGCGCTATCAACATCAAATTCATGTGCATCATCGGGGCACCCGAGGGCTTGAAGGCGCTTACCAAGGCCCACCCCGACGTGCAGGTTTACTGCGCTTCGCTGGATGAGCGCTTAAACGACCACGGCTACATCATTCCCGGCTTGGGCGACGCGGGCGACCGAATCTTCGGCACTAAATAATAAGGTACCAAGCTATCGAGAAGTTGGAAAGCAATTATCAACATTTCACCTTGATTCGTTAGCCAATATAGTTTAATACAATTGACCTAACAATACAGCTAAAAAACAGGCGCCATCCGTACGGAGACAATCCGCGGATGGCGCCTGTTATTGTTTCAGCATATCTTCAAAATATCAAACCTGTTTCGCAATGCGTTTTCCCCCAAAGCAGTGAATTGTGCGCGTACCTGCAATACATCTACCACCCTGGAGCATCCCTTTCGGGATAAACAGCTCGTCGCCGGGGTTTAGGACGATTTCCTCTCCGTTTATGATAGCCGTATACCGGCCGCTCACGCAGATCATGTATTCGTCAAAACCATGTGTGTGCTCCTGCGACACCCTGTCCGCAGAACAGGTCCAGAAGGCCATCTGGCTGCCGTCGGCACCCGTAAAGTAATAGCCCTCGATGTCTTTGGTGTTCTGCGCCGAGGCGGGTATGCGGTTAAGCGGGCTTTTCATAAAATCGGGGAATGCCCTCATTGTGCGGCCTCTTCCTGTGCGGCGGGGGAGGCTTTGCGTGCAAAGGCGGTATAGAGCGCGGTGCTCAGCATCACGGCGGCGGTAAGCAGGTCAGCAATGCGGGTGATGTACCAGCCCGGCTCAAGCTCGTAAAAGGCGTGGGCGGAGGCGGCCGTGAGCATCCCCAGCGTGTTGGCGGCAATCAGCACAAAGCCGGTAATGCCGAAGATGAAGAAGCAGCGGCGCGAAAGCTTGGTTTCGGTGCCCGCCACGGCAAAGGCGAAGTATAAGAAGTAGATCGCCATCGCCACGAGCGAGAGCAGGGTAAGCAGGTTCTCGCTGATGGGCAGCACGGTGGCGTTGTGCATAAAGGTGATGAGCAGGCGCACCGTCGCCCAAGCCATGGGCAGCAGCGGCAGTACGTGCCCGCTGGCCGAAAGGCTGTGGCCCGTGATAAGCCGCACGCCGTAATAGAGCAGCACGGCGGAGGCGGCGAAGCCGAGGATGACGGCGATCATCGTTTTAGCGTCGCGCGAGGCGTTTAAAAAGGCGTCCGGCGTGCTGAAGGCCGACGAAAACAGGTTCGCGGCGCCCGCTAGCAGCAGCACAAGCCCAAGGACTCTGGCACGCGGGGGCAGGGAAGGCAGATCGATTAAAAAGGTCTTGTCCGCAAAGGCGGCAGCGCCAGAAATCACAAAAACAGCGCCCATTATCCCGTACATCACGGGGATGGTCGGGCTAAAACGGGTAAAGAAACCCGTAGAAACATCAATAATCCATAGATACTGCCACAGACGCAACGCCACCAG
This sequence comes from Bacillota bacterium, assembly GCA_023391875.1. Lineage (GTDB taxonomy): Bacteria > Bacillota > Clostridia > Oscillospirales > Ruminococcaceae > Acetanaerobacterium. Next base: position 281,147 of record JAEWAB010000004.1, read on the forward strand.
AGCAGCAGCGGAGGCTACCGCAACACCGCATACAAAACGATACTTCAAATGCACCATCTCCCAAACATATTTAACTTACTTCCACAAAATGATTTGAATACGATTCAGCGTATTAAAATTTAAATTTTTGTGATGTTCTTTGGTATCGTAGTGATTATCATACCATAGTTTAGTGGGAATTTCAAACAAAAAAAGGTCGCCAGTAGGCGACCTTTAACGACATTTTACCGCTTACTCAGCGGTACATAAGAGCGCTCCTGCGCGATGGCCTTGTAGGCGGGGCGCATGATGCGGTTGCAGGTGGTCAGCTCCTCGATGCGGTGCGCGCACCAGCCGCCGATTCGTGCAACGGCAAAGAGCGGGGTGTACAGCTCGGGCGGTATGCCCAGCATCTTGTACACCAGGCCGGAGTAGAAGTCCACATTGGCGCACACCATCTTGCTGTCGCCCTTGTGCTGGTAGAATACCTCGGGGGCAAGGCGCTCGATCAACTCGAGCAGCTTAAACTCCGCCTCAAACTCGCTGCCCTTAGCAAGCTGCATGGCGTTTTCCTTTAAGATAACGGCGCGCGGGTCGCTCATGGTGTAGATAGCGTGCCCGATGCCGTAAATAAGCCCCGAGCGGTCGCCCGCCTCCTTGCGCAGAATCTTGCGTAGGTAGTCGGCCACCTCCATCTCGTTGGTCCAGTGCGCGACATTTGTTTTAATATAATCGAGCATCTGCATTACCTTGTTGTTGGCTCCGCCGTGCTTCGGGCCTTTGAGCGAGCAGATCGCCGAGGCAATGGCCGCGTAGCAGTCGGTGCCCGAGGAGGTAAGCACGCGGCAGGTAAACGAGGAGTTGTTGCCGCCGCCGTGTTCGGCGTGCAGCAGGAGCATAAGGTCTAAGAGCTTGGCTTCTTCATCGGTGAACTCACGGTCTGCGCGGATGGTGGAAAGGATGTTCTCCGCGGTGCTGTGCTCTGGTAAACAGGGGTGTAAGACCATGCTCTCGTTGTCGTACGCACGCTTTTTCACCTGATAGGCGCTCACCATGATACTGGGCAGGCGCGCAATCAGCTCAATGCACTGGCGCATTGTGTTTTCGAGGCTGGTGTCGTCCGCTTTGTCGTCGTAGGAATAAAGGGCGAGCACCGAGCGCGCGAGCTTGTTCATGATGTTCGGCGACGGTGCCTTGATGATGATATCGTCCACAAACCCCGCGGGCATCTCCCTGAAAAGGCAGAGCGTGCGCTGAAACCCCTCCAGCTGCGCCTTGGTGGGCAGGCTGCCGAACAGCAAAAGCCATACCGCCTCTTCGTAGCCGAAGCGGTTCTCCTGCTTACAGCCGTCAACCAGCTCCTTTATATTGATGCCGCGATAGATGAGCTCGCCGTCGATCGGCATGCGCTCACCCTCGCTTATCACATAGCCGTGTACGTTGCAGATATGGGTAAGCCCCGCCACAACGCCGGTGCCGTCCGGGTTGCGCAGGCCGCGTTTGACGCTAAATTTATCGTAGAGCGACGCGTCGATGCTGTTATACTTTATGTACTCCTCGCATAGTAATTTAATGGCCTTCTCCTGCTCCTGGCCCATGGTGAGGCCGGTGTTTAGGGCAAGATTCATATCGCTTCCCTCCATACCCAGTAATAATGATTCTTCCAAAAAGATAACCACTGTGAACCAGTTTGCAAAATGCAGAGATTTCGTACAGTTCCTGCATTTTTAACAGGAACTGTGACAAATGCAACGCTGTAAATCTGCCAAGGCTACCCGCGTAAAGCCCGACTTTAAGCACGGAATCAAAGCCGAAATATAATACTATTCTACTCCGCAAACAAATGGTTGTCAACCTTACAAGAGCCTGTTTGCATAATGTTCATTTTTCTCCTTCAAATCAGGCGCGTTCGCCCTACCACAGAGAACAGCAATAATGTCGCGGTATTGCCTAGCGCCTAACCATAAATGGAAAGGAATGAAAATAAAATGAAAGAAAGTCTCGCGCTTGCGCTGCTGTTGCTGCTGGCGCTCATCCTCATCCCACTGCTGGCCATGGGTGGCGATATAGAGCTGCTAAACCCCTTTAAAACCGCAAGCGCCCCCGAGGACGACCAAGTAGGCACCTCCTCTGCCCCGGCAGACCCCGCGATGATAGACCCGAACGCCGATGCACAGCAAAAGCTGGCCGAGCTTCTGGGCGGGCAAAGCTCTGCGCCCGGCAGCTCGGATACCGAAAGTACCGCCCCGCCGACCAGCGCTCAGGTAGTGGACGAGTTTAAGATACTCAACCTCACCACCGGCGAGGTGGAGACGGTTTCGCGCCGTGACTACATCATCGGCGCGGTGACGGCGGAGATGCCCGCCTCCTTCAGCGTCGAGGCCCTCAAGGCTCAGGCGGTCGCCGCCCACACCTACGCGCTGCGCAGAAGGCTCAACCAGCAGGTAGAGCAGGACGAGACCCTTAAGGGCGCCGATTTCAGCGCCGACCCATCCAAACTGCTGGGGTATATGACCGAGGAAAGTGCACGCGAGCGCTTCGGCGAAACCTTTGACGTCTACTGGGGCAAGATCACCGAGGCGTGCGACGAGGTACTGGAGAAGGTACTGGTGTACGACAGCCAGCCGATCGTGGCGGCGTACCACTCGATGTCCGCCGGCAAAACGGAGGACGCCACAACCGTGTGGAAGGACGGTGCACCCTACCTTGTGCCGGTGGAGAGCTTCGGCGACACCCTCGCCAAGAACTACGAGGTGGAAACCGAGCTTGCGGCGGACGAGGTGCAGCGGCTGCTCACCGAAAAGTATGTAGACATCAAGCTGCCCACCGACAAAACAAAGTGGTTTGCCGTGAAAGACCACACCGAGTCGGGTACCGTCACCGAGCTGACGGCAGGGGACGTTACCATGACGGGGCAAGATGCCAGAGCGTTATTTACGCTGCGCTCGGCCAACTTTACGGTAAGCTACGCAAACAAGGCCTTCACCTTTACCACCCTCGGCTACGGGCACGGCGTGGGGATGAGCCAGTACGGCGCCGACTACATGGCTCGGCAGGGCAGCACCTACGAGGAAATCCTCGCGCACTACTACCCGGGCACCGCGCTGATGGACGAGGGCGAGCTTGCCGCAGCGGAATAGTTCTAAGATGATTTGCTTACCGGTTGATTAATGGATATAATAAGGATAGAGGCTATTGACTGTGTCCAAGCAACGGTTTTGTATGAACGTCATATAGGAGGTTAGGTTGAAAGAAAATCTTTCAACCCTCGAAAAACTGCCTGTCAGGGCAAAGCCCTTCCTGCCGCTATGCGGCACCGGTACTTTTTAAATTTGGTTTTATGCCCTTTCTTTTGGGCGTAAGGCCCAAAAGAAAGGGCATGGATCTTAACATGAAATACTGTGAACAGTGTAAAAAGGAATACGACACCGACCAAAAGGAATGCCCGGTTTGCGGCGAAGAGCTGAAAGAGGGCTTGTCGGAGGAGGAAATCGCGATGATTGTGGCCTCGTCCACCTTACTGTTGTAGAGGCAAATCCTTCGGTATCTATCAAGGCAAAGATTGGATTTTTCGAAAAAACGCGAACAAGCAGGTAAAATGTAAAAGAACAGAATACTATTGCATTTTTGCTCGGTTGTGATACAATAAAACCATACTACAAGGAGGTGTTTTTTATGGCTTATCATATTTCCGACGATTGCATCAGCTGCGGCGCTTGCGAAGCTGAATGCCCCGTTTCCGCCATCTCGGCCGGCGACACAAAGTTTGTAATTGACGAGAGTGCTTGCATTGATTGTGGTGCTTGCGCAGGGGTTTGCCCCGTGAGTGCACCCGCTCCGAAGGAATAATCTCAAAATTACATATAAAGCGGATACCGTTTAGGTATCCGCTTTATTTTTTGCATTTCCTCAACGTCCAAATTTCTCTTGGCAGATTACTGTGGCGGTGAGGTGTCTATGATATGGGGTGTAAACATTGGCCGTAAATTTCGGTAGCAGCGGCTAACTTATTGTCATGCTTTACAAAAATAGTATATGGTTTGAATTTAAATTGACCGCCCAACAAAAACATGTTACTATAAAACATAAGTATAGTTAAGGGAGAAATAACCTTTGAGCGACCGCTTTAGCGCTGAACGTCTCAGCGACGAGATACAGGTATTTGTAAGCGACGAGCACAAATTCGGCACCGACGCGTTTCTGCTGGCGGGCTTTGCGAACCCGCGCCGCAAGGATATGGTGTGCGACCTTGGCACCGGCTGCGGCATCATCCCGTTTATCTGGTGCAAAAAGCATAAGCCCAAGACCATCTATGCGGTGGATATACAAGAGCAGGCCATCGAGCAGGCAACCGCCTCGGCCGAGCGCAGCGGCCTGCGGGGGGTGGTCATCCCCGTACTCGCGGACCTGAGGGATTTAAAGGATGCCCTGCCCCAAGGGGCGTTTGACCTTGTTACCTGCAACCCGCCCTACAAGGCGGCGGATACCGGCATTATCAGCGAAACGGCCAGCGATAAGATTGCGCGCCACGAGCTGATGTGCACTATCGGCGACGTGGTAAGCGCCGCGGCAAAGCTGCTGAAGTTCGGCGGCAGGCTCTGCCTCTGCCAGCGCCCCGAGCGGCTGTGCGACGTGCTGGAGGCCATGCGCCGCTATGGCATCGAGCCCAAACGGCTGCGTTTTGTGCAGCAGCGCCCCCATACGGCCCCGTGGCTGTTTCTGGTGGAGGGCAAAAAGGGCGCCAAGCCGTTTTTGCAGGTGGACGAGCCGTTTTACATCGAGGGCGAGGGCGGTTTTTCCAAAGAGATGCTCGCCTATTACGGCAAGGAGCATAACCTGCCGATAAAAGAGCACCGGCAGGGCACCCAACAAGCGTAAAAGGAGAACGCCATGAAGCTGTTTGTGGTGGGTACGCCCATCGGCAACCTTTCGGATATATCGCCGCGTGCGCTGGAGACGCTGCGCACGGTGGACTTTATTGCGGCGGAGGATACGCGCGTCACATTAAAGCTATTAAACCATTTTGATATCAAAAAGCCCATGATCAGCTACTACGAGCACAACCTGCGCGAGCGCGGCGAGCTGATTGTAAACCGCATCTTGGCGGGCGAAAGCTGCGCTGTCGTGACCGATGCGGGCATGCCCTGCATCTCCGACCCCGGTGAGGACTTGGTGCGCCTCTGCGCCGAGCAAGGTATCCCGGTGGCAGTGGTGCCCGGCCCTTCGGCGGCGATATCGGCGCTTGCGGTGTCGGGGCTTGTCACCTCCCGCTTTTCGTTCGAGGGCTTTTTAAGCACCTCCAAAAAGGCAAGGTTTGAGCATTTGGAAGAGGTTAAAACCAACCCGCGCACATTGATCTTCTACGAGGCGCCGCACAAGCTGCCCGCTACCCTAAACGATATGCTCGCCGCCTTCGGTGACCGCAAAATAGCCCTTGCGCGCGAGCTTACCAAGGTATATGAGGAGGTTCGGCGCACCACCTTAAGCGAGGCCGCGGAGTATTACGCGCAAAACCCGCCGAGAGGCGAGTTTGTGCTCATCATCGAGGGCGCTGCAAAGCCTCCACAGACCGAGACTACCCTTGAAGATGCCGTCGCCATGGCCCGGCAGCTCATGCAGGACGGCGTACCGCCCTCGGAGGCCGCCAAACGTGCGGCAAAGCAGACAGGCTTTAAACGCAGCGAGATCTATACCTTGGCTATCGGACAAAAGGAGGAAGACACAGAATGATGATAGATAGAGGAATTGGCGGCTTCAGCATCTTTTTCGTGCTGATGCTGATTATTGTATTTGCCGTGTTTGCTTTAGTGATCGGGCTTATTATCTACACGATTGTGAAGAATGCTAAGCAGAGTCGCTACAACCATGCGCAGCCGGTACTCTCCGTTTCGGCGAAGATCGTGTCCACCCGCACTGACGTGCACCACTCGACGAGCTCCGGTGATGCGGCTACGGGTATGTCGGGCAGCTCCAGTGCTTATACGCGTTATTACGCCACCTTTGAGGTGAAAAGCGGCGACCGCATGGAGTTTTTAATCCCCGATAACGTCATCGGTTATCTGGTGCAGGGGGATATGGGGGAGCTTACCTTTCAGGGCACGGAATTTAAAAGCTTTGTCAGAGTACAATAACTTTTCATAGGATAAGTAAGGACCCCTGCGGCCAACAGCCATCATCGATAATAAAAATGTGAGAGGACGGCAACAGGCATGAAGAACCTGAAGATTGAATTTCATATCCCCGGAAAATGCCGTTGGAGCACGGCCCCGCCTAAGGCTTTGTGCATTTGTCTTACATTTTTGAAATAAGGGTCTGCCTTTTGGGCTACCCCCCAGACGGTAAACCCGCGGAAAGGCTGATTAAAGGAATGAAAAAACCGTTTATCGATAAGCAAAGGCTCACCGAGATTACCGCAAAATACCCCACCCCGTTTCATCTCTACGACGAAAAAGGCATCCGCCAGACAGCGCGCGACCTCTACCGCGCTTTTTCGTGGAACAAGGGCTTTAAAGAGTATTTTGCCGTGAAGGCCACGCCCAACCCCGCGATTTTAAAGATACTGCACGAGGAGGGCTGCGGGGTGGACTGCTCCTCGCTCACCGAGCTGATGCTCTCCGACGCCGTGGGCTTTCAGCGGGAGGAGATCATGTTTTCCTCCAATGTGACCCCGCGTGAGGATTATGTGCTCGCGAAGGAGCTTGGCGCCATCATCAACCTCGACGATATCACCCATATCGATTTTCTGGAGGAAGTGGCGGGCATCCCCGAGACCATCTGCTGCCGCTACAACCCCGGCGGGTCGTTTACCCTCAACAACGAGATTATGGACACCCCCGGCGAGGCCAAATACGGCTTTACGCGCGCGCAGCTTACCCAAGGTTTTCAGCGGCTAATGGCAAAGGGCGTTAAAACCTTTGGCCTGCATGCCTTTTTGGCCAGCAATACAACCGAGAACGACTACTACCCCGCGCTTGCGAAGATATTGTTCGAGACGGCGGTGGAGCTGCACCGCGAAACGGGCGCGCACATCGCGTTTATCAACCTTTCGGGCGGTGTGGGCATCGCCTACCGCCCAGGCCAGCCGCAGAACGATATCTTTGTCATCGGCGAGGGCGTGCGCAAGGCCTTTGAGGAGGTGCTGGTGCCCGCCGGAATGGGAGATGTGCGCATCTTCACCGAGCTTGGCAGGTTTATGCTCGCACCGAACGGCGCGCTGGTGGCGACCGCCATCCATGAAAAGCACACCTACAAGGAGTATATCGGCTTGGATGCCTGCGCGGCAAACCTCATGCGCCCCGCCATGTACGGCGCTTACCACCACATCACCGTCATGGGCAAGGAGAACGAGCCCTGCGACCATAAATACGACGTGACGGGCGGCCTGTGCGAGAACAACGATAAGTTTGCTATCGACCGCATGCTGCCCAAGATCGAAAAGGGCGACCTGATCTACATCCATGATACAGGCGCCCACGGCTTCTCGATGGGTTACAACTACAACGGCAAGCTGCGCTCCGCCGAGGTGCTGCTCAAAGAAGACGGCACCACCGAGATCATCCGCCGCGCCGAAACCCCCGCCGACTACTTCGCCACCTTTGACTTTACGGGGATGTTCGACCACCTGCCCAAGAAAAAGAAAGAGTTTATCTTTGAAGAGCGGATACAGTCTACCCCCTATAAGTCGCGATAGCGATAAAATTTTGATTTTGGCATAAACTAAAGAAAAGCGAAAGGGGACTGCGATGGGCAAGCGTTATGAATTCGAGGCGGAGATTAAGAAGGTGCCGGACATTGACGGCGCCTATGTGGAGATTCCCTTTGACGTCAAAAAGGAGTTTGGCAAGGGAAGGGTACCCGTAAATGCCACCTTCGACGGCGAGCCGTACGCGGGGAGCCTCGTGAGGATGCAAACACCCTGCCACATTCTCGGTCTTCGCAAGGATATACGCGCCAAAATCGGCAAGCAGCCCGGGGATACGGTAAAGGTCACCCTAGAGGAGAGAATCCCCGAAAAATAATCCTATCTTTTTTAAAAACAAAATTTCACGAAACAAGGCCCGGTACACCGTCTGTACTGGGCCTTGTTATATTCTTCGCGTCTTCTGCAAACACTATGGGGTAATATGATTTCTTCGGCAATGTCTAGCATTGTTGAAGGAGACAAATTAAACGGCTATTCGGCAGCCAAAAGGCGCCTATACCGTTCGAATTTAATATAACACTTCAAATGTTGCGGAGGCGATGCCATGAATTCGTTTTCTGAGATTTTTCCGGTTCTTTTAAGGGCTTTTATCTCTTTTTCGCTTTTACTGCTGCTTGCAAAGCTGATGGGCGCAAAACAGATTTCACAGATGACCTTCTTTGATTATGTGGTGGGTATCTCGATCGGCTCTATCGCCGCGGTACTTGCCATCGACGACGGCATACCGGTATTTTACCCTATATCGGCGATGTGTATCTATGCGCTGCTGGACCTTCTGCTATCTATTATCACCAGCAAATCGATTATGGCGCGGCGCTTTTTTACGGGCACCCCCACCCTCATCATCGACGACGGCAAGATCATTAAAGAGAATATGAAGCGCATTCACTACGACATCAACGACATGCTCGCCCTCTGCCGCGCGAAGGGCTACTACAATGTGGCGGATATTCATTACGCCGTCCTTGAAACCAACGGCGAGCTGAGCATCCTACCCAAGGTCGCACACCGTCCGGTGACGCCGAACGACATGAACCTCACCCCCGCCGAGGAGGGGCTGGTGACCAATGTTGTCATCGACGGCAAGGTGATGCCGAATAACCTGCAGGGTATCGGCAAAAACGAGCGGTGGCTCAAAAACAAGCTGGAGGAGCAGGGCATTAAGAATATTGAAAGCATCCTGCTCGCCACCTGTGACAACACCAGTAGTATTTCGGTGTACTTGAAAAATGAAAAGCCCTCACATCACGGAGTATTCGAATAGATTCTATTCTTAAACGCAGCGGTATTGCCTTAGCCGCGGTGGTTTTCACAGCTGCATGTGTGGCCCTCGCCGTGGTGCTCATGGCCGCAGTTCCCGCCCATGTCGCTTAACGCACCTGCAAGATAGGCGTTTACCGCCTCCGCGATACTGCCTTCCACGCCCGAGATCAGCTCGATGCCGGCGGAGGCGAGCATCTTCTTGGCGCCATCGCCGATGCCGCCGCAAATCACGACATTCACACCCGCGCCCTTTAAAAACCCCGCCAGCGCGGCGTGGCCGCTTTCGCTTGCGTCAATCACCGACTTCTCCTTAACGGATCCATTCTCGGCGGTGAAAACAGTAAAGGCCTTGCTCTGGCCAAAATGCTGAAAAACCTGATTTCCTTCTGTTGTAACCGCGATTTTCATTTCTCTTGTTCCTCCCAATATTCTTGTATAATTGCGGCGGCGCGTTTTACTAGCTCCGCACACGGCCGCTTTTTATAATAGCCTTGCGTTCGTTGTTCCGGAACAGGGCTGTCCGGCCCGCTTTTTAGCCCCAGCAGCTCCCGGCAGACGATCGAGCCGTTTTCTTCTTTAAAACGCTGCGCGAGCGCTTGAATACGACTGTAATGCTCCGCCTTTGCCGCACTGTCTTTCGGGTCGCTGTACCCGTATCGAAGCCCGGCCACCATAAACATGCCGGACACCGCGCCGCACACCTCACGCAGCCGGCCCATACCGCCGCCGAAGGAGGAGGAAAGTCTCAGCGCCGTTTCACGGTCTATGCCAAGCTCCTCCGAAAAGGCTGCGACCACCGCTTGGCTGCAGTTGTAGCCCTGCCGAAACAGTTCTTCCGCTATCACCGATTTATCTTCCATACCATCACTCCGTAGTCTCCGTCGTTTTTTCAAACCGGCAGTGCCTGCATCCCGCGCGGCAGCCGCATCGGTGTTGCGCGAGCTCGTAATTCCCGCCGCCGATTTCAATCGCCTTGCCGGTGCAGAGCGCCTCGGCAATCTTTTTTCGGGCGAGATACAGCGTTCGTTGAAAGGTTGCGCGCGACACGTTCATGCTTCTAGCCGCCTCGTCCTGCTCTAGCCCCTCCAAATCGCACAGCCGCACCGCCTCCAGCTCCTCCACCGTCAGCAGCACCGTTTCATGGCAGGGCTTACCGGGGGTAAACAAACGGTTTTCCGGCAATGAGCACACCCTACGGCATTTCACCCCTCTTGGCATCTCGCACCTCCGAAAAATAATGAGCATATGCACAAAACAAAGTATAATGTGCATATGCTCATTTGTCAAGAAAAAGGACAAAGAATTTCTATTTTTACGTAACATGAAATTATGGCTTTTCAGGGGGCAGGGAAATAGGACAGTTCGGGAATAAATCCCCCGATACAGCCGCAGTTAGGTGCAAAACACAAAAAGCGAACAGTACCTCTTGATGAGGACTGTTCGCTTTAATGAACTATGGGGTTGTTTTAAAAGCCCAGCAGCTTGGTCACCTCGGCCTGCAGCGCGCGGCTGCTCGCTTCGGCCTTGGCAAGGTCGTCGCCCGTGTTGGTGTAGTAAACCTTTATCTTCGGCTCGGTGCCCGACGGGCGTACGATAAACGAGCTGCCGTCGGCAAGCGCATAAGAGAGCACGTTGGATTTGGGCAGATGAATTTCAAGCATGGTACCCGCCTTCAGGTCGCGGTCAACGCTTCTTAAGTAGTCGGCAATCCGCACCACCTTGGCGCCGTTTACCTCGGCGGGGGGGTTATCACGCAGGGTGCTCATGATGGTATTCATGCGCGCCATGCCGCTTTCGCCCTCACACTGGAAGTTGGTAATCACGTTTACATACCGGCCGTACTCGGCGTACAGCGCGTCGCGCGCGTCGATGAGCGACATACCCTTGGTTTTGTAGTAGGCCGCCATCTCGCACACCAGCATCGAGGCAACGACGCCGTCCTTGTCGCGCACATAGCTGCCCGCAAGGTAGCCGTAGCTCTCCTCGTAGCCGAAGATATAGCGGTCTTGCTCGCCGTCCGCCTCCAAGAGGCCGATCTGCTCGCCGATAAACTTAAAGCCGGTGAGCACGTTACGCAGTTCAACGCCGTATTTCTCGCATATTCTCGTGGTAAGCTCGGTGGATACAATCGTCTTTACCGCCACGGGACGCTCGGGCATGGTGCCGTTTGCGGTGCGGCAGCGGCAGATGTAATCGAGCAGCAGTACGCCTACCTCGTTGCCCGAAAACAGCTCAAGGCCGTTTGGCCCTTTTACGGCGATGCCCACGCGGTCGCTGTCGGGGTCGGTCGCCAGCAGCAGGTCGGCGCCCAGCTGCTCACACAGCTTAAGGCCAAGGGTGAGCGCCTCCTTCATCTCGGGGTTCGGGTAGGGGCAGGTGGTGAAGTTGCCGTCGGGCTTCTCCTGCTCAGGCACCACGGTGACGTCGCTGATGCCGATGCGCTTAAGCACCTCGCGCACGGGCACATTGCCCGCGCCGTTAAGGGGGGTATATACCAGCTTTAAACCGGCGTTTTCGCACAGGCCGGGGTTGATTTGCTGCTTTAATACACAGCGGTAGTAGGCCTCGTAAACCTCGGGGCCGATAAACGAAATCATGCCTGATTTTATCGCCTCGTCAAAGTCGGTGGTTTTAACGCCCGAAAAATAGTCTACGCGCCCGATCTCCTCATACACGATGTCGGCAATCTCGGGGCCGATCTGGCAGCCCAGCGAGTCATACACCTTGTAGCCGTTATACTTGGCGGGGTTGTGCGAGGCGGTGACGATAATGCCCGTATCACATTTAAACTCTCTCACCGCAAACGACAGCATGGGGGTGGGCGCGAGGGCGGGGTAGAGGTGCACCTTAATGCCGTTTGCCGCAAGCACGCTTGCGGCATGGCGCGCAAACAGGTCGGACTTATTGCGCGAATCGTAAGCGATGGCCGCTTTAGCATCTTTTTGTTTTTTATTCAGATAGTTGGCAAGGCCCTGTGTGGCCCTGCCGATGGTATAAATGTTCATGCGGTTGGTGCCGGCGCCCAGTACACCGCGGATGCCGCCGGTGCCGAACTCCAGCTCGCGGTAAAACCTATCGGAAATCTCGGCGGAATTTCCTTCAATACGGGTAAGTTCCTGCGTTAAATCAGGGTCGGAGAGCGGTACGCTCTTCCACTTTTCATACAGCTTCAGTACATCCATAACAGCACAAGCTCCAATCCGACATTACTTGCATAACGGCTCGTAAAACGATATACTTAAGGTAAAATCTATAGGGCTAGTATGCCCCGATTTTCCCTCCTGCGGCGGGTGAACCGCTACACCTAAAATTCTCAATTATTATAGCTGATTTTTTGATGGTTGTAAACTTTTCCACTCATAAAAGTTTATTTTGTATATGCGCTTGCCTGTATTTCTCCTTGGGTTTGCGCGATTTATTGGGAAAGGCTTGGTCAATGCATGAAAGGGCACAGCGCTGCGGTAGAACGGATATGCAGTATCTATGGCACAGACGAGCAGCAGGGGCTCTCAAACACCCGCTACGGGGTGCTTTTGCAGAAATACGGCGAGAATGCCGCTCAAGCGCCTTGGCTTTCGGAGTATCTTACGTGTGTCAGGCTGCAGCTTAAAAATGTTTTAACGGTGAGCACCGTTATCGTGTTCGCGGGTTCGGTGGTGCTCGCGGGCTTCGGCGTCGGCTCGGTGGGCGCCGCCTGCGTCACCGGCGGCGCAGCCATGGTAAATATCCTGCTTGGGGCATTTACCGATTTCTGCGCCCGGCGCCCTCTTGCGCGCTTTCAAAAGCTGCTTACCCCCGGCGCCCGCGCGGTGCGGGATGGGCAGACCGTCACCCTGCCTGCCGCCGCGCTGGTGCCGGGGGATGTCATCCTGCTCTGCGCGGGCGAAAGGGTACCCGCCGACGCGCGGCTTACGGTCTGCGAAGGGCTGGTGTGCGACGAAGCCGCCCTTACGGGGAAGAGTACCCCCATCTTCAAGCGTGCCGACCTGCTGGAGGAAGCTACCCCGCTCCCCGAGCGGGTGAACATGGTACATATGGGCGGTGTGGTGACCGAGGGCAGCGGCAGGGCAATCGTCACCGCCACCGGCATGAACACCGAGCTGGCCGCTTGCACCACGGCACCGAACACCCTGTATGGGCCCTCGGCGGCGTGGAAACTGACCTCCAAGGCGGGGGTTATCGCCTCGGTCGCCGCGCTGCTGGCCTTTGCGGGGGTGATTGCGGGCGCGTTACTTTCCCATCGCGCTATGGCGGAGCTTTTTACCGCCCTTGAGGCGGCGGCAATCGTCTCGCTGCCCTTAGCACTGCCCGCCGCCACGGCGCTTGCGCTGCAGTTAGGCACCGGCCGCCTTGCGAAGAGCCACGCGGCGGTAAAAAACACCGCAGCGGCCCAAACGCTTGCCCGCACTACGGTGCTCTGCACCGGCATGACGGGCACCCTCACGCAGGGGGTGATGGAGGTAAAACGGCTGTGGGCGGGCGGCAAGCCGCTCCCCTTAAGCGCCAAGGTCCCCGCGCATACGCTCGCGCTGCTTAAGCTGGCGGCGATGTGCTGCAAGGAGGCGGAAGGACAGATACACCAAAACCCCGCCGAGGCGGCGATTTTAGACGCCGCGATGCGCAACGGACTGAAAAAGCAGCGCTTGATTGAAAGCTACCCGCTTGCGGCGGAGCTTCCCTTTACCTCGGGCCGAGGGCTGATGACTACAATACATATGGTGGACGGCGTACCCATTGCCGTGGTAAAGGGCACCTATTACGCGATGATTTCCCGTTGTACCGAAGGGGTGATGCGGGAGGAGGCGGCACAGGTTTTTCAGGCGATGTGCGGCGAGCAGCTCCGCGTGGTTGCCGTAGCGTACCGGCAGCTTGACACGGTGCCCCTGCACCCCCGCTCCGAGGAGCTGGAGCAGGGCCTTACCCTTGCGGGGCTTATCGGGATGACCGACCCGCTACGGGCGGACGCCTTGGCCGCGGTGCGCGACTTTGCGGCTATGGATGTCAAGCCGGTGCTGCTCACCGGCGACGACGCCGAGACCGCTTATTCCGTCGCCGCGCGGTTGGAAATCGTGCAAAACGAGCATCAGGTGCTCTCGGGCGCCGACATCGCGTCTTTCACCGACGATGAGCTTTCGGCGGTGGTGGGTACCATCACCGTTTATTCAGGCATTAGCGCCTATGACAAGGCGCGGGTGGTCAAGGCATGGCAAAAGAAGGGGCATACGGTGCTTGCCATCGGGGGCAGCTTGGACGACCTGCCCGCCCTTGAGGCCGCCGATACCGCCTGCTGTGTTGCCGCGAACGCCAATGCCGCGGTGCTGCCCGCCGCAGACGTGGTTCTTGCCCAGAGCGGCTTATCGGCAGCGGCAAACGCCGTGCGCGAGAGTCGCATCCTGCTTAAAGACCTAAAGAAACCGGCGCGTTACCTCGCCGCAGCCTGCTTTGCGCAGGCTGCGGCTGTGGCTGCCGCCGTTTGGCTGGGGCTTGATGCCGCGGCTGTGCTGCGGCAGGTGCTGTTTATAGGGCTTATAGCCGTTTTGCCCTTTGCGCTGGCGCTGGGGGCACAGCCGCCTGTGCAAGAGGAGCCGCACCTTGCGGCACATGCTTTGCAGCGCAGGCTGTTCTCTGCCATGGGGCTGTTCTTCTGTGCAATCAAGGGCCTTGCAGCCGCCGGGGCGGCTGTGGGCGCCTATATGGTAGGCAGCAGGCTGTTTATCACCGACCTGCAGGAGCCGTCGCGCGCGGTGGGCGCCGCGATGTTTTTCTTAGTACTTTTATGTGCACAGCCCTTTTTGGCCACCGGCTTTCGCAGCGAAAGTATTATGCACGCTGCGGGAAGAAACATGTTTTTCAGCCTCGCCTCGATCTTTACGCTGCTCTCGGCCTTGGGGGCCATATTGTGGGGTGGCCTTGCGGGCGCGGTGATGGTATCGCCCGTCAGCCTCGTGCATCTAAGCGCGGCGGCGCTGACGGCTGTCCTGCTGGGGGCGGTTTTGTGGGGGGTACGGGCGTTTGAGTCGCTGTGTGCCGCGATAGACCAAAAAATCAAGTGATACTGCGGGTTTAGACGCTCAGTAGCGCCAAATCTACGCCAAAGTTTTTGTCATATTTGCAGGATAGCTTTTTCCGTGAGAAATAGAGTAGAATAGAGAAAGACGCCGCAAACCCCGTTCGCAGACTGCCATTGAATGAGGAGGCACCCTTATGCCGAGATACGGTTTAAAGAGACTCTTTTTGCTTCTGCTGCTGCCGGCATCGCTGGTCACGGTGATTTTTGCTTCGCGATACCCGGACTTGGTGGAGAAATACTTCTCCACGGGCTTTTATGCCATTCTGAGCCCTGCGTTTACCTCGCTTTCCGGCTTGTTTCCCTTCTCTCTGGCCGAGCTACTGCTAATTGTGGGCATCCTCGTGTTTATCATTGCTACCGTACGCACGGTGTACCATGCCGTAAAGGATAAAGACCGGCGCGGGTATATCATCTATACATATGTGGCCAACGTTGCGGTGTTTGCCTCGATACTGTACGCCGTTTTTGTGTTTGCCTGCGGGTTAAACTACTACCGGGCGCCCTTCGCGCAGACGGCGGGGCTTACGGTGCGCGAATCCTCCACAGAGGAGTTAAAGGCCCTGTGCACGGAGCTTGTAAACGATGCCAACGCACAGTCTCAGTTTGTCGCCACCGACGAAAACGGCGTCGCCCAGTTGCCCACCACCGACCTGCAAACCGCCGAAAACGCTGTAAAGGCGATGAAGAGTATCACCAAGGAATACCCCTTCATGCGCGGACTGTATTCTACCCCAAAGCCGGTGTTTTTTTCAAAGCTGATGTCCTTTACCAATGTCACCGGTGTCTACTCGCCCTTTACCTTTGAGGCGAATGTGAATGTGGACATCCCCGACTATTCCATCCCCGCCACCATGTGCCACGAGCTTGCGCACCTGCGCGGCTTTATGCGGGAGGACGAGGCCAACTTTATCGCCTACATCGCCTGCCGTGATTCCTCCAACTCGTATTTCATCTATTCCGGTACGCTGAACGCGCTGTCGTTTGCGCTCGACTCGCTGAGCAAAACCGACCCCGCGTCCTGCGACGAGCTGTACAACCAGCTCTCCGAGGGCATCAAGCGGGATTACGCCGCCTACAACAGCTACTGGCACAACTACGAGGGTGCGGTGAGCCAGGTTTCCACCTCCATCAACAACACCTACCTCAAGGCCAACAACCAAAGCGACGGTGTTCACAGCTACGGCAGGATGGTAGACCTGCTGCTCGCCGACTACCGCCAGCGCCATAGCCTTACATAGATTCATATAAATATATTAAAGCCGCAGGGAACGTTTGCTGTTCCCTGCGGCTTTTTGTATGGAACCGAAGCTACGCCTGCTCCTGCCAGCCTTTGCAGACGTCCACCCAACCGAGGCTGCCGGAGAGGGTGAACAGCTCGTCACAGCTGAGCTTTACCGCCGAGTTGCTGCTGCCGGCGGCAGGGTAGACGGTATCAAACCGCTTGAGCGAAACATCGGTGTACACCGCAACCTGCGGGTTTTCTATGGCGAACGGGCAGACGCCGCCCACCGCGTGACCGGTAAGCCGCAGCGCCTCGTCTGGCGTGAGCATGGTGGCCTTTAGGCCGAAGCAGGCCTTATATTTACTGCTATCTATCTTTGCGTCGCCCGCCGCGACAATCAGAATGCACCCGTCTGCGTTTGCAAACGAGATGGTTTTTGCGATGCGCGCGGGAATTACCCCCAGCGCTTCTGCCGCCAGCGCTACCGTCGCGCTCGAAACCTCAAACTCAATAACCTCGCCCTCCTTGCCGTAACGGCTCAGGTAGGACCTCACCTTTTCAATAGACATCGCTGTCATCCCCTCATGCATATTTTTAGGGCCCCGAAGGCCAAGAACAACCTACAGAACCGTTGCCGCTTTTTCAGCTTTTGCCGGTTGCCCCGCAGGGGCGAGACTGGTGGACATAAAGTATATAAATAAGCGCGAAAATAGTTTCCGTGCTAGTTCAGCCTATAATGCGCTTATTATACCATAAAAGCTTGCAAACCGACATCCTCGCGGGCGATTTTATGTATCGGTACGAAAAAAATGTGAAAAATTTTCTAATTAGTAAAAATAGGTTTGTTGTCGTATACTTCTCAATGAAACTATGGTATAATAAATGCATTATGTCGTATTCTATCATTTTATGAATTTTTGATTGGATTCTATTCCTGAATTTTGGCGGCTCAATAGAACGGCGGCGACAAGCCGGAAAGTCTGTGGGCTGTATCAAGCGGGGTGCGCGTATATGAGCGTGAAAATAATCAAAACGGCTGCGGTACTCTTTGCCGCCGCGCTGATGCTTACCTCCTGCGGTGGCGATACCGCCACAGAATCCGGCCCGGAGAGTAGTGCTGCGGAGAGTTCGTCTGCGGTGTCCGCGCCCGCGGCTGCGAGCAGTGACGATACCGCTGCAAGCCAGGCGCCGGAAATTGGTTCTTCCGAGGTGCAGGCTTCTTCCGAGCAGCCACCTTTAACCGTTGCCATCACCATCCCCGAAGGCTATACCCTCGCGCGCATCGGGATGATGCTGGAGGAGAAGGGCATCTGCACCGCCGACGAGTTTATTGCCGCAAGCCAGAACGGCGATTTCAGCGAATTTTCGCTGGTGGCGGCTCAGCCCGAGAACCCCAACCGCTGCTTTAAGCTGGAGGGGCTTTTGTTCCCCGATACCTACGAAATCTATACCGACGACACGCCGGACGCCATCATCCGCAAGATTCTTGCCCATACCGAGGAAAAGATTGGCGCGGATATCCGCGCGCAGATCGAGCAGAGCGGCTATACCGCGGACGAGATCATCACCATGGCGTCCATCATCCAGAAGGAGGCATTTGGCGACGATCCGATGCCGCTCATCTCCTCGGTGCTGCACAATCGCTTAGACGAGGGCATGCGTCTGGAGTGCGACGTTACCATCACCTACGTGGAGGGTGCCATCAAGCCCTTTATCACCGGCGATATCAACCGCTACAACAGCTATTACAATACCTACAAGTGCAAGGCGCTGCCCGCGGGCGCCATCTGCAACCCGGGCCTAAGCGCCATTCATGCGGCACTTTCCCCCGCCGAGAGCGATTACCTCTTCTTTGTGACGGATAAGAATAAAAAATACTACTATGCCGCCACCTGGGAGGAGCATGAGGCCAACCTTGTTTCGGCGGGCATCAAGGCCGACTCTTAAATCGCAGAGGGTTACGGGTGCTTGCGGAAAGCCCGGTAGGGGGCAGCCGCAGGCACTAGAAAGCCTTAAGAACGGCATTTAAAAAAATTCGAGAAATATCGAAACTTGCTATTGACTTATCTGCAATCTTAATGATATAATAAATCTCGCGATGTGCGGCAGTGCTGGAACTGGCAGACAGGCACGTTTGAGGGGCGTGTGCCTTTGGCGTACGGGTTCAAGTCCCGTTTGCCGCACCAAGAAGAGCTTGTAAACCTAACGGTTTGCAAGCTCTTCTGCTTTTCAGTGAAAACCACGGGTTATGCCCGAGCTAAATGCGGTTTGGTAACTTGAAGTAGGTTGTAATTTTTCTTTTCAATAAAAAAGCTTTGCTAAGTTTAAAATTCAGCAAAGCTTAATGTGTTATTATACAGGGGTATCCTCTTATTTGAAATTATCCTTTTCGTACATCATATTCTCCGGTTATCGGATTGAAAATAATAGTTACCCTTTGTGATTCCAGAATACCTGAAAAAACATAACCATTTGATATAAAGATATTAGGACGAGGTAAAATATTTATTGTACCGTCCCGTTTAATTGATGTAATTTCGGAATTTCTATTGATAGCATCGATAGCTGAATTTACACTATACTTCGGTTTAAACAATAGGATTAAGCTAAAAGTGATAATTATAAGTAATAACAAGATACAGATGCTTTTTATTATTGTTTTGTTATTGGAAGATGATTTGAAAGTATTGATAATACAAATTGTTATGATGATAACCGCCGAAGGTAAAATCAGGTCGATATGAAATATATTATAGAAATAATAATTGTTACAATATATAATAGCTGTAAAAAAACAAAAGGTAAGGAAAATCAATATTAAATGGCCTATTTTTAATAATTTATACAATACATCCACCGCCTTTTTACTTGCAAGATTGCAAATAAAGAATAACTGCATCCCCAGATTAAGTCAATTGACTTTACGATAATTTAACCAAGAACTGTATTTAACTCATCAGGGTATTCTTTTTTAGCTTGCTTTGCTTGCGAGCTATTCTCTTATACATAACACAAACCAACTGTAACTTTGTCACAGATAGATCGCCTCGTTTGCGCTACAATAATACCAAAGAAAGTTCATTCGTTACGTATTTAACAAATGGAAGGCAGGGTTTTACGATGAGTAAGATACTTATTGTTGGTGGTGTGGCAGGTGGTGCCTCGGCTGCGGCAAGGCTGCGCAGGCTGGATGAACACGCCGAGATTGTGATGTTTGAGCGGGGGGAGTACATCTCGTTTGCTAACTGCGGCCTGCCGTACTATATCGGCGGCGAGATCACCGAGAAATCGGCGCTTACGCTGCAAACACCCGCGTCCTTTCACGCGCGCTTTCACGTGGATGTGCGCGTAAACGCCGAGGTGACGGCGATAAACCGCACTGCAAAGACTGTCACGGTGAAAAACCTTAAAACCGGCGAAGTATACAGCGAAAGCTACGATAAGCTCATCCTTTCGCCCGGCGCCGAGCCGGTGAAGCCCCCGATCGAGGGCGCCGACAACGCAAAGGTGTTTACGCTGCGCAATATCCCCGATACCTACCGCATCAAGGACTATATCGAGCAAACAAAGCCCAAAACCGCCGTGGTGGTGGGCGGCGGCTACATCGGCGTGGAGATGGCGGAAAACCTCGCGCACGCGGGGCTGAAGGTGACCATCGTCGAGTTTGCCGACCACGTGATAGCGCCGCTCGATTACGACATGGCCTGCGATGTACACAACCATATCCGCGAAAAGGGCGTAAGGCTGATATTAAAAGATGGCGTCAAGGCCATCGCGCCCGAAGGGGAGACCCTGCGCGTGACGCTTGGCAACGATACGCTCACCGCCGACATGGTGGTGCTTTCGGTAGGTGTCCGCCCCGAGAGTATCCTTGCCAAGGAGGCGGGGCTTGCGGTGAACCCGCGCGGCGCCATCGTCGTGGATGAACGGATGCGCACCTCGGACGAAAACATCTACGCCGTGGGCGACGCGGTGGAGATTACCGACCTTGTAACCGGCACCAAGGGCTACATCCCGCTGGCCGGCCCCGCCAACAAGCAGGGGCGCATCGCGGCGGATAACATCTGCGGCATCGAGAGCCACTACGGCGGTACGCAGGGCACCGGCATCCTCAAATGCTTCGACCTGACTGTCGCCACCACCGGCATCACCGAGGCGAAAGCCAAGGCCGAGGGGATCAGCTACGAGAAGTCCTTTACCTACTCCGCCTCCCACGCCTCCTACTATCCGGGCGCCGTGAACATGTCGGTGAAGCTGTTGTTCGAGAAGCCTACCGGCAGGATTTTAGGTGCGCAGATCGTGGGCTACGACGGCGTGGATAAGCGCATCGACGTCATCGCTACCGCCATGCGCGCGGGGCTGACGGTGTTCGACCTCACCAAGCTGGAGCTTGCCTACGCGCCGCCCTTCTCGTCGGCCAAAGACCCCGTGAACATGGCGGGCTTCGTGGCGGAAAACATCCTTACCGGGAAGGTAAAGGCGGTGCACTGGCATGACGTCGCCACCCTCCCGCGCGACGGCAGCGTTACCCTCTTAGATGTACGTACGGTGCCTGAGTATGAGAACGGGCATATCGACGGGTTTATCAACATCCCGCTGGATGAGCTGCGCGAGCGTCTCGGCGAGCTCGATAAAAATAAGCCTGTATACGCCACCTGTCAGGTGGGGCTGCGCGGCTACGTGGCCTGCCGCATCCTTTCCCAGCTGGGCTTTGACTGCTACAACCTCTCGGGCGGCTACCGGCTATACAACAGCATTCTGGGTAAGCAGCACGCGCCCTTAAAGATGGATGTGAAGCTTAACAGCGAAACCATGGTGCCGATTGCCGCTTCCACCGTACAAATCAACGCGTGCGGCCTGCAGTGCCCCGGCCCCGTGATGAAGCTCAGTGAGGCCGTGAAGAACGCCGCGGACGGCGACGTGATCGAGATCAAAACCACCGACCCGGCCTTTGCCTCGGATGTGGAGGCGTGGTGCCGCCGCACCGGCAACACCTTCGGCGGCGTTTCGTCCGAGAAGGGGGTCGCTACCGCCGTGGTGAAGAAGGGCGGCTCGGGTGCCTGCGCAGCCGCCGCAAACGGCGGCGACAACAAAAACATCATCGTCTTTTCGGGCGACCTCGATAAGGCCATCGCCTCGTTTATCATCGCCAACGCCGCCGCCTCGATGGGGCGCAAGGTATCGATGTTCTTTACCTTCTGGGGCTTAAACATCCTGCGCAGGCCTGAGCGGGTGCCGGTGAAGAAGGACTTCATGAGCCGCATGTTCGGCATGATGATGCCGCGCGGCGCTAAGAAGCTGTCGCTCTCCAAGATGAACATGGGCGGCATGGGTGCTAAGATGATACGCGGCGTGATGAAGAACAAGAATATCGACAGCCTTGAGGACCTGATTAAGGCCTCGCAGCAGAACGGCGTGGAGCTTGTCGCCTGCTCCATGAGTATGGATGTGATGGGCATTAAG
Source organism: Bacillota bacterium (assembly GCA_023391875.1). Taxonomy (GTDB): domain Bacteria; phylum Bacillota; class Clostridia; order Oscillospirales; family Ruminococcaceae; genus Acetanaerobacterium. The sequence continues at coordinate 302,846 of JAEWAB010000004.1, forward strand.
CCCGAGGAGCTGATCGACGGCGTAAAGCTCGGCGGTGCCGCCGCCATGCTGGCCAACGCCGAGGAATCGGATATGTCGCTGTTCATCTGATGCGGTATCCCTGCATATCATCCATTTTAACTTTTTCCGCCCCTGTTACCGAAATCACGGCGACAGGGGCGTTTGGTTTCACATGAGGTCCCCCTTATGGAGCATGTCGATTTTTCAACACGCTCGGACGGGGTGTATCCCCGTACTTGTTTTTTGTGGTATAATCGTATTGTAAAATACGGCAAAGGAGGCAGGGCATTGTCGGTTGTATGGAACCCGTGGCACGGCTGCCATAAGCTCAGCGCGGGGTGTGCGCACTGTTATGTCTACCGCATGGACGAGCACCACGGCAAGGATGCTTCGGCGGTGGCCAAAACGGGCGACTTTAACCTGCCCATACGCAAAAACCGCGCGGGCGGGTATAAAATCCCTTCCGGCGAGCTGGTGTACACCTGCTTTACCTCCGACTTTCTGCTCGCGGATGCCGACCCGTGGCGCCCAGAGGCGTGGCAGATGATGCGGGCAAGGAGCGACCTTGCGTTTTTGTTTGTCACCAAGCGCATCGACCGCCTTGACGCCTGCCTGCCCGACGACTGGGGCGCGGGCTATGAAAACGTAGAGATTTGCTGTACGGTCGAGAATCAAGACCGCGCGGATTACCGCCTGCCGATCTTTCAGGCGGCGCCCATCCGCCGCAAAAGCATCATCTGCGAGCCGCTGCTCGAGCGCATCGACCTTTCGCCCTACCTCGGCCCGTGGGTGAGCGAGGTGGTGGTGGGCGGCGAGTCGGGCAGCGACGCGCGGGTGTGCGACTACGCGTGGGTGTTGGAGCTGCGCCGCCAGTGTATGGAGCGGCATGTGGCCTTTCACTTTAAGCAGACCGGCGCGCACTTTTTAAAAAACGGCAGACTTTACAACATTGAGCGCAGGCTGCAGCATAGTCAGGCCCGTAAAGCAGCCATCGATTATATACCGTAAGAAATTAATCATACAAAAATAAAATAACCCTCTTGACCTTCACACAATAAGAAGGTGTAGGATGATAACGAACCGGTTACCCTAAAAAGAAAGAGCAGCTTTGCGTAAAACCAAAGCTGCTCTTAAATTATGCCTTCGCCTGAACAATGCGGTAGTAGGTGCGCGCGGTAAGCTGGTATACAACGAAATACAGTACGGCGAACGCCAGCGCCGCGCCAAAGGTACAGAGCAAAAACAGCAGGGTGTTGGTCATGTTAAACACCAGCAGCAGCTTGCACAGCACGCGGAACGCCACCACGATATGCAATACCGCCGTGCCCAGCGGCAGAAAGAACACCAGCAGCACCTGCTTTTGGATGGTGCTGCGCACCTCTTTGTCGCTTAAGCCCACCTTCTGCATGATCTGAAAACGGTCGTGGTCGTCGTAGCCCTCGGTCACCTGTTTGTAGTAGATGATCAGCACCGTGGCAATCAAGAAAAGCATCACAAAGAAGATGCCCACGAACATCAAACTGCCGTAAAGCTGATAAAAATCGGTGCGCGCACTGTCGATATTATCGACGATGCTGATATGCTCCACCTTCGCCGTATAGGCGTCGCGCATCGTACCGTAGAATTCTGAAAGGTTACCGTCGCCCGATACGTCGTATTCTAAATCATACCACAGGCTGCGGTGATGGTCGTCATCATTCACCGAGTTGTAGGTATCGCGCAGGCTTGTTAAATCGTCAAGCTTAGGTAGCACCACCAGAAACTCATCGCCGGCGGTCAGGGAGCCAAGGTAGTCCGGCCTTGGAAAGCTGCCCTTCACCTGATAGGCCTTCTCACCGAGGGTAATGGTATCGTCCCCGAGCGGGTTTTCACCCGCGCACACCAGCGCCTCGCCTTCTTTGAGCGTCTTGGCAAGACCCGTGATGCGGTTGTAATCCTCTAAAGCAAGAACCTCCACAAAGAAGGATTGGTTGCCGTACTGGTCGATCATATCAAAGCGGTCGCCGCTGCGGTAACCGGGGAAGCTGAAGCTGTAGTAGCCTATATCGTTTACCACCGTAAACCCGTGATCCTGCGCGTGGGCCTCGGCCACCCCCTGCATCAGCTGCGCGCTCTGCGTATCGGCGATGCAGTTCGCGTGTACCTGACGATCAAACCGTACGCGCAGGATATCCTCCTCGCCGATAAACAGGCAGACGGTGGAGGAGAGGGTGACCAGCACGCTGGTGGAGAGGATGCAGATGGTCGCAAGCCCGGCGGCGTTCTGCTTCATGCGGTAGATCATGCCCGAGACCGAGATGAAGTTTTTGGGCTTGTAGTAGTACTTTTTGTTTTTGCGCAAGAACTTTAGCAGTACGATGCTGCCCGAGATAAACAGGCAGTAGGTGCCGATAATCACCAGCAGCACCGCAAGCAGAAACACCGCGACCGCCTCGGAGGGGGTGCGGACCGTCCACGAAAGCAGATAGCCGCCGCCCAGTGCCAGCAGGCCGAACAGCGTGAGCAGCCAGCGCGCCTTGGGCTCTTTTTCGCCCTGCTTGGCGCTGTGCAGGAGGGCAATTGGGTCGGTGCGCATGATGCTGATGACATCATAGACCAGTGTGGCGGCAAACCCTACCCCAAACAGCACGGCGGTGGTCACCACCGAGGAGAGCGGGATTTGAAAGGTGAGCGCCGCGGGCAGCTTGATAATCTTTAATAGCAGCAAAAACAGCAGCTGGCTTAAAAGTGCCCCGCCCACGATGCCGCAGACCACGCTCACCATGCCGGTGATGATGACCTCCCAGAACATCACAATCGAGATATGGCGTTTTTCCATACCCAGAATGCTGTACAGCCCAAACTCCTTCTTGCGGCGCTTGATGATAAAGCTGTTGATGTAAAACAGGATATTGAGCGCGAAAAAGCCGCAGATTACAGTACTCATCAGCAATATGACGGACATGGTGCTGCCGCCCTCCATCGGACTTTGCTGCACCATGGTGGTGATGGAGCTTAGGATATAAAACAGCGCGACAATCAAGGTGCCCGCCAGCAGGTAGGGCAGGTAGATGTTCTTGTTCTTTCGAATGTTGCTTACCGCCATGCGGGAGTAAAAGAACTTATTCATAAACCTTCCCTCCCGTCGTGAGCACGGTAAGGGTATCGGAGATTTTCTGGTACATCTCCTCGTTGTTCATCGAGCCCTTATAAAGCTGGTGGAACACAACGCCGTCCTTGATGAACAGCACACGGCCCGAGTGGCTCGCGGCGCGGGTGCTGTGGGTAACCATGAGGATGGTCTGCCCCTCTTTGTTGATCTCCTCAAACACGCGCAGCAGCCCGTCGGTAGCCTTGGAGTCCAGCGAGCCGGTCGGTTCGTCCGCCAGCACCAGCTGCGGGTCGGTAATCAGCGCACGGGCGACGGCGACCCGCTGCTTCTGCCCACCCGAAACCTCGTAGGGGTACTTCTCCAGCAGGTCGGCGATGTGTAGCTTATCCGCAATGGGGGCGAGGCGCCTGCTCATTTCGTTATAGCTGCTGTGTGAGAGCACCAGCGGCAGAAAGATGTTATCCTTGAGCGTAAAGGTGTCGAGCAGGTTAAAATCCTGAAACACAAAGCCGAGGTTGTTACGGCGAAAGGCGGACATCTGGCCGTCGGGGATGTGGGTGGTGCTCTTGCCGTTTAACAGCACCTCGCCGTTTGTGGGCTTATCCAGCGCCGCCAGAATGTTGAGCAGCGTGGTTTTGCCCGAGCCCGATTCGCCCATGATGGCCACATACTCGCCCTCTTCAACCGTGAAGTTTACATCCGAGAGCGCCTGCACCTGATTGCCGCCGAAGCGGGTGGTGTATATCTTTTTTAAATGCTTTACCTCTAAAAGCGACATGGAACTACCTCCTGTATGATATATCTGTGAACAATATCAAGTATAAGAAAAAAAGAAACGTACAGCCATCGAATCAGCTTACATTTCTTTTTCTGTACCTTACATCTTTGTAAGGCGGACGGTGCGGCTATTCCACATCAAATCTGTCCCGCGAAAGGTCGAGTGTTACCGTCGTACCCCTGCCGACGGCGGAGGTGATGGCAATGCCGTGCCCCAGCAGCTCCATCACCTGCTTGCACAGGCTTAGGCCGATGCCCGTGGAGCGTTTATCCAGCCTGCCGTTGTAGCCTGTATAGCCCCACTCGAATACGCGCGGCAGGTCCTCGGGCCGGATGCCGATGCCGGTATCCTCGATGATAAGCGTCTCCGCGGCGTCCTGCGCGGGGCGAATGGTGACTGTGCCCTCCGGCGGGGTGTATTTTACGGCGTTGGTTAAAAGCTGCTCGATCACAAACGTAAGCCACTTCTCGTCGGTGATAACCGAGCAGTCAATCGGTTCGAGCTGTACGCTGATTCGCTTGTGGATAAAGAGGGTAGAGACCCTTTTCAGCGCCTGCTTTACGAGCGTGTCAAGGGCATATTGCTGCAGCACGAGGTCGCGCTTATCCGTGTTCAGTCGCTGGTATTGCAGCACCATCTCCACATACTGCTCGGTTTTAAACAGCTCCTGTTCAAGCGCCCGGTAATCCAGGGTTTTCTCCTGCAGCAGCAGGCGGATGGCGGCGAGGGGCGTTTTGATTTGGTGCGACCACAGGGTGTAGTAACGGGTCGTGTCTGCCGCGTTCTGCCGCGCCGCTTCCTCCACGTTTAAGCTGCGCACCTCCACCAGCTTTACTATTTCCTGATAACGCTCCTCTAATAGCCCGCTTGGCTCGGGGAGCTCCCCCAGATGCTGTGCGGCCTGCTTTTTGAGGATATCAAGCTGTAAAATCCTTTTGCGAAAGACGCGAAAGCTCAGCGCGCCAAACAGTATCGCCGCCGCGATGACGAGGATGGAGGTGTAAATAACCGGCCCCCACGGCAGCGCGTATAACCCGTACACCATAAACATCGTGCCGAGCAGCAGGATAAACAGCAGCAGCACCTTCCAGTGGCTTCTGAGGTAGGCAAACAGTATTTTCAGCTCTTTTACAATCATAGCGCTTGTCCCCTACACGGTGAAATTAGGGCGTTTCTGAAAACGGAAAGTCGCAGGATATTTCGCTACAAAAGAGCAGATTCAAATCAAAGAAGCACCGACATACTGTGTATGTCTGAATACTTGATGTATTCCGAGCATTTTTGATGCAGAAGATGCCTTGTGCAGAGCGTGTCTTCAAGAAGTTTATGTTAAGAAACACAAAGCTTAATTTAAAGACACGCTTTTGAAACAGACAAGAATTTGGAGTTTTCAGATAGCCCCTAGTATTGCTGCGTGGCCTGCACCTGATACCCGACGCCTTTTTTGGTGACAATGAGGTCTGGCAGGCCGACACTCTCCAGCTTTTTGCGTAGGCGGGCGATGTTTACCGTGAGGGTGTTCTCGTCGATAAAGCTCTCGGTTTCCCACAGCTTTTCGATGATGGTGTCCCTCGCCACGGTGTTGCCCCTGCCCTCGAGCAGCAGCTGCATGATCTTTAATTCGTTCTTGGTCAGCTCCAGCCGCTCGTTTTCAAAGGTTAAGGCCGCGTCGCCGAGGCTTAGGGTAACCCCGCCGAATTTGAGCACATTCATGTCGCCGCCGAAGCAGTAGGTGCGCCGCAGTATGGCCTGCACCTTCGCAATCACCACGTCGAGGTTAAAGGGCTTGGCCACGAAATCGTCCGCGCCGAGGTTGATCGACATCACCAGGTTCATATCGTCATTGGCGGAGGAGATAAAGATAATCGGCGTCTGGCTTACCTTGCGTATCTCGCTGCACCAGTGGTAGCCGTTATAAAAGGGCAGGGAGATATCCATCAGCACCAAATCCGGCTGCAGCGCCTCAAACTGCTCCAGGATACTGCCGAAATCCTCAACGGTATTTATAAGGTAACCCCATTTTTGCAGGTGACGCTCCAGCACCTCGGTGATGGTGGCGTCGTCCTCTATCAGCATGATTTTATACATAAACTTCTCCGTGATAAAAGAATAACAGAACACTCTATAATACTATTTATGTTACACCAAATCTTCACTTTTTAAAAGGAAAAATTTCCTTTGTGGGTATACCGATGGCCGCCGTACTACAAAAAAGGACAGCCGCCCTCGGCGCGGCTGTCCTTTTTTGAGATGTAATACTATCCGATGTTCAGTGCAGCAGGACCTCTATCTGGGCGACCTGTTCGCCGCTTAAGGGGCCGAACGCCATCGCCGCCGCGTTTTCTTCGGCTTGTTTGATGGTCTTAAAGCCCGGGATGGGGATGTTGTTCCCGCTCTTTGCCCACAGCCAGGCCAAAGCGCCTTGCGCGACGGTGCGCCCGTTGCTGCGCAGAATCTCCTTCACGCCGTCAAGCTTTGCGAGAAACTCCTGCTTCGGCCTGCCGTCTTCGAAGTATTCGGTCCATTCATGGGTGGCGCCGCGCACATCCTCGGGCGAGAACCGCGTATCCGCGCTGAATTTGCCCGACAAAAAGCCCATGGCAAGCGGCCCGTTGTTAATGCTCGCAAGGTTGTTCTCCTCGCACAGCTTCACCAGCTCCTGATCGTAGCTGAACAGGTTCTCCTTGCTCTGAATCACGGTGCCGCTCGTCTTGCGGATAAACGCCTGTACATGCTCCGCCCCAAAGGTGCTCCACCCGTAGGTGCGCAGCTTGCCCTCCGCTCTTAGCTTGTTCAGCTCATGAAAGAGCGGCTCGATGTTCTGCTCGGGTATGGCTCCGTTGTGGATTTGGTAAAGGTCTACGTAATCGGTTTTAAGGCGCGTAAGGGAGGCCTCGAGCGCCTTGCGGATGTATTGCGGTGAGGTGTCTTCGCCCACCAGATTGCGCTCCTGCGTGTCGTAAACATAACCACCCTTGGTGGCGATTATCACTTTGTCGCGCATTCCTCTTACCGCTTCGCCCAGCACCTCCTCGCTGTGCCCGATGCCGTAGGCGTCCGCCGTATCGAAGAAGTTTACCCCCAAATCAAACGCCCGGTGGATGGCCCGAATCGATTCATTGTCGTTAATCTCGCCCCAGCCGTCGGGCAGGCCGAACAGCCGAAACGGCCCGCCGATCGCCCAGCAGCCAAACCCCATCGGGCTTACCTCAATACCGCTTTTGCCAAGTTTTCTTTTCTGCATGGTATTTACCCCTTTCTTTGCACGGAGCCTGCGATGCCCTGCATTAGGCCGTTTAGCGACCGCTCGATATCCTCGTGAAGCGCTGCCGTATCATAAAGCTTAACAGACATGGATAAACCGATCATCAGGTAGTAATAGGAGAGTGCCAGATCGCGCACTGGTTGCGCTTTCACCGCACCCAATTGAGTGCCCTTCTCGAGCAGGGCACAGATGCCTGCCAGAAAGGCATCCTGCGTTTCAAGGGTCTTTGCGCAGATGTAGTCTTTTAAGAATTCAGGCGGATAATAAAAATAACGGTCCCAGAAGTACATCTTTAAGTTGTTATGGCAGTAGAGTATAAACTGCGTAAAGATGCTTTTTAGCTGCGCCAGAACATCCCCCTCATCGTTCACTGCCGTAAGCTCATCGACATACGCGGTATATTCCGCAAGGATATCCTCAAAGATGGCGGAGAAGATGCTTTCTTTGCCGCTAAAATGAGAGTAGAGCGAGGCCTTTCGGATGCCGACCGCCTTTGCGATGTCGTCCATGCTGGTGCCCTCGTAGCCCTTGCTGGTGAATAGCTCAAGCGCTGATTGTAAGATAAGCTGCCTTGTCAATGGATATTCCCTCCTTGCTACCTACCGTTCGGTAGCTTCATAATAGCATATCGGCATAGACAATGCAATACTGTTTTTACAGAAATTTTAATAAAGTGGTACACTCTTACCAAAACAAAAAAGGCCTGCGGATACGCAAGCCTAAAAATGATTGCAGATTATCTGCCGTGCGAGAAAACGAGGCAGATAAAAGAACTTAACAGTTGCATTTCAGCACTGCTCGAACGCGACGTATCGGCTGACATTCTCAACCGTTATGTTCTCGTTGGTGCCGTACATCTTGCCCATCTCGTCGTTATCGATAAAATAGGGCGTAAAGCGGTAGATACGCACTCAACGCAGTATCAACATCCCACCCCATACATCAAATGCACCGCCTGGCGGATCTCATTATAGCCGGTGCAGCGGCAGAGGTTGGATTGCAGCCATTCCTCTATCACAATCTCATCCGGCATAATCGGGAACTGTGTTTTCAGCGCATGGCATACCATCAGAAACCCCGCGGTGCAATACCCGCACTGAAAGGCGTTTGCGTCCACAAATGCCTTTTGTACTGCCGATGTGCCGCCAAGGCCTTCCACCGTCACAATCGTATGCCCCTGCGCTTCCACCGCCAGCATCAGGCAGGACTTTACGGGCCAGCCGTCCACCATCACCGTGCAGGTGCCGCAGTCGCCGTTTCTGCAGCCGGCCTTGGCGCCGGTAAGCCCCAGTTGTTCCCGCATCACATCCAATAGCAGGTCGGAGGGGCGCACCGCCAGTTCATACGTTTCGCCGTTTACATTGAATGAAATCACAGATTTGCCGTCATACCGTACCATTTTCCCAATCCTCCAGTAGCGCACATAGGGTGTTTTTGAGTACAAAACTTCTGTATTCCCCCGAGCCTTCCGCGTCGCCGTACGGCGGCTCGGGCAGCAGGCCGGCCGCCCTTTCCGCGCGCTCACGGCAGGGCACCGCGCGGTCGTTTAAAACCGCTTCGATCTGCCCGCTGCGAAAGGGATACGGGCAGATGCCGCTAAAGGCCGCGCGCAGCAAATTATCCTTCCACAGGGCGGTAACGTTTACCAGCGGGTAGTCGATCTTTTCATTCGTCGTTCGTTTGATGTGCGCGTGGCGGGCGTGCAACGCCCAGTCGGGAACGTGTACCTGCACGATGAGTTCCCCCGGCTTTAACTGCATCCGCCCCGCAAATACGCTTTGAAAGGCCAGAGTGCGCTCTCCCTCCGGGCCGTATAGCGTCAAAGAAGCGTCCGCCAGCAACAGTGGTAGGCTCGTTTCCCGGTAGAGGATGGTTCCGCACAGGTTCCCCCCCAGCGTGATGCGGCATTGGTTGGTGTGGTCGGCGATACGCCCGCAGGCAAGCCCCAGCAGGGGGAACAGCTTGGATTCCTTCACCTGATTGAGCGTGCACGCGGCGCCGATATGCAGCGCCTCGCCGTCAATCGTCAACACGCCGCATTCGGGGATATGCTTGATATCGATAACCGCGTCCGGCCGGATGCTGCCCGCGCGGGACAGGGTGATGATCTCGCTGCCCCCGCCGTAATAGACCGCACTTTTTCCTTCGACACTGAGCTGGGCATATGCATCGGCCGCTTCTTTTAAAGAATCCGGGCGGCAGTAGGAAAAGTCAAATGGAATCATGGCTTATCCTCCCTTGACGCGCGCCAAATCCTTTCCGGCGTAAGCGGTAAAAAAAGATATTCCTTGCCGAATGCCGCCGAGAGCGCATTCCCGAGCGCTGCCGGTATGCCGATGATGCCATGCTCGGCGAAGCTGCGTACGCCGTAGGGGGAACTGTCCTCGGGTGTTTCCACAAAATCCACCCGATAATCTGGCTCCTGACCGATGTGCATCAGCTTGTAGGTGCGCAGGTTAGGGGTTTGCAGAATACCGTCGCCGTCGTAAACGTAAGCCTCCCGGCTGGCCATGCTGACCCCCATTGCCATCCCGCCGGCTACCATCGAACGCATGGAATCGGGGTTGATCACACTGCCCACGTCGATTACCGTAGAAGCGGTGAGGATGCGGTAGGTGTAGGTTTTAAGGTCGGCCTCAATCTCCACCACCTGCGCCCCCAGGGTCCATTCTGGCCCGGGTTTGCCTTGGCCGGTCTGCGGGTTTAATAGGCTTAATCCCTTGAGCATGAACCCGCCGCGCCCCAGCACCGGCTCGCCGATAGACGACCCGTCCGGCGCCTGATACCCCTGTACGATGTCTTTAAACGCGATGAAGCGTTCGGGATTCTTTTTTGAATACAGCCGCCCGTAGGCAATCTCGATCTCATCGGCGGGGCAGCCAAATGCTTCCGCGCCGTTACTCCGCAGCTGGTTTAGCAGATCGTCGGCGGCGCGCACCACGGCGTGCCCCGCCATATATTCGGTAAGGCTGGCCACCGTTTTCCAATGCTCGGGCGCGATACGGGTATCCACCGCCATCACAACGTGAACCTGCTCCGGGTCGATTTTCAGCTTTTCGGCAAGCATCTGCGCAAGATGGGTCTGCCCGCCGCAGCCCATCTCCACCACGCCGGTTATTAGGTTGACGCTCCCATCGGGGTTAAAGGTGATAAGCGCACCCGATATTGCGTCGGTGGGCGGGTTCTCGACCTTCCAGAAGCAGGATACCCCCTTGGCGCGCACGGTATCCTGTTTGATTAAAACAGCTTTTCCACCGTCCCATTGCGCGAGCTGCTTTACCTTGTTTAAGCACTGTGTCAGGTCTCCCGTGAGGCTTAACGAGCATGCGACCTGAGAGGGTGTCAGGCTGCCCGGGTGTATCGCGTTCTTAAGGCGGAATTCCAGCGGGTCGAGCGCACATCTGCGCGCCAGCATGTCCAGCATACGCTCCACACAGAAGGTGTAGGATTCATGCGCAAAGCTTCGGTAGGAGGTTGCGTAGGTGTGGTTGGTATATACGCACAGCGCGTCGCAGGAGAGGTTTTCTATATGGTACGGGCCGGTGCAGTCCACCGCAATCGCTTTGGCCATATGCGGGGCAATGTCCGTATAAGCGCCGCAGTCCAGCCAATAGGTCATTTCCGCGGCCTGAAGGATGCCGTCCTTGCTCGCACCGATCTTGATGTCCGCTTCCAGCCCCAGACGGCAGGGCGCGGCGGCCATATCCTGCTCGCGTGGGATTGTAAGCCGCACGGCCCTACCGCCTATGCTGCGGGAGGCCAGAAAGGCTAATATTTCAAGCATTACCGGGGCCTTTCCGCCAAACCCGCCCCCTACAAACGGCACCCGCACCTGTATCCGGCCCGCCGGTATCAGAAAGGCCTCGGAAAGCTGATTGCGCACGGCGTAAGGGGACTGCGACGCGGTCGTAATCAGCACGGTGCCGTCCGCCGAGATTTCCGCGCGGGCGGTGCGCACCTCCATCGCAAGATGGCCCGAAGGCGGTAAAAAAAAGCGCCGTTGTTCAACGACATCACAGCGGGCAAAGGCTTGCGCAGCATCTCCTTTTCGTATGCGGTAACGGCTGGCGACATTGCTTCCCGCCTCCGGATAAACATCTGTCATCACCTTCTTATACCCGTTTGTCGGGCTGTGAATCAAAAACGCGCCTTCGGCCAGCGCCTGAGTCGGGGTGAGGATGACCGGCAGCGGCTCATACTCCACCTGTATAAGCCTTACCGCTTGCTCTGCCGTGGGCTCATCCTGGGCTACCACCATCGCGACAGGCTCTCCCGCGTAGCGCACAACGTCCAAGGCCAGCGCGGGGCGGTCCAGCACCAAGGGGCCGAACCGTTCTTTGCAATCGGTACCGGTCAAAACCGCTTTAACGCCCTTTACAACCATTGCCTTTGACGTATCCATACTCAGAATGCGGGCGTGCGCGCAGGTACTGGTAAGCAACCGGGCGGCGAAGGTATCCACGACCGGTAAGTCATCCGCATACTTTGCCTTCCCCGTCACCTTGTCCCAGGCTTCCTTACGCTTGATGCTTTTCCCGATTGCCGTATTCAAGCAGACGCACCCCCACTTCCTTTATATTATTCAATTTTTCCCCTTCCTTTTTTTATTATACAGATAGGTATATTTTTAACACTGGGTTTAAGAATAGATAACAAAATATAAAGGAGACAGGAAATGAATCCGTTTGAACAAAAGCCGATAAAGATGGAAGACGGCATTATGGACTGGGCCACCGCCTACCCAACGCCCTACAATAAGCAAACCGTTGACCCGTACACAAAGATACGCATTATTTTGATGAACGGCATAGAGGTAGAATCCGCCCTGTTTAAGCACCAGTTTCACCGTAACTGCCAGAACAACGACCTGCGCAGGGAGCTGGCACTGTCCCGCCAGGTTGAACAGTTGCAGCAAAAGCACATCAATTGGCTCAAGCCGCTGGATGAAACAGCGCTCGAGACAACCATCGGCTATGAGCATGTGGCGGTGGACCTGACCGCATGGCTTGCACAGAACGAGCCGAATGCGTATGTGAAGCAGGCTTTGGACTTTGCCCTTTTGGAGGACTTCGACCATCTTTACCGCTATTCCAACCTGCTGGATTTAGACTCGCAGATTCCGGCGCAGCAGCTGGTGAAAAGCTATGTGGATATCACGCCGGGGCGCCCCACCATCGCGGAGCACCGCTTCCCGTTTGAGTCGGTGAAGAACCCGGTGGACTTTAAAACGGCGGATATCCGCACCAAGCTCAATACGCTGATCATCACCTCTGGCGAGCAGCAGACCATGAATTTCTACATGAATATCGGCAACACCTATTACAATGATCTGGGCCGCCAGCTTTATCTGGAGATTGCCATGATCGAGGAGCAGCACGTGAGCCATTACGGGTCGCTGTTAGACCCAAAGGCCACATGGCTTGAAAACCTGCTGCTGCATGAATATATGGAGTGCTATCTCTATGATTCGTTTTATGAGGATGAGCTGGACGCAAACGTAAAAACCGTCTGGGAGATGCACCTGCAGCAGGAGATTGCGCATCTGCACAAGGCGGCAGAGCTGCTGAAGCAATACGAGGGCAAGGACTGGCAGCAGGTGATACCCGGCGGCTACTTCCCCAAGCTACTGCAGTTCCACGATACCCGCGACTATGTCCGCCAGATTCTCGCGCAGCAGATCGAGCTTACCGCCAACCGCGAGCAGTATATGCCCGTTACCGAGCTGCCGAATGATCACGAGTTCTTCTTTTATCAGGGCCGCGTAAACCATGACGTGAACGCCGTCGCCAGCCATAACGCGGTGGCGATGCACCAGCAGCGGTTCAATGTGGACTACCGCGCGGAAGCACAGTCGAATCCGGTTTGCGAGCTTTCCGACAGAACAACCGACAACACGCAGGTTGCGCGCACCGCAAAGGTTCAAATTTTATCTTAAATAGCTGCCATGAAAAAAACTCCGCCCGTTATCAGGGCGGAGTTTTTAATCTGTTGCGTGCTAATTCTAATATGGCACCCGATGGTTATAGTACAAGTTCAAGAACAACGTCTGCACCCAGCATCAGCACGACGGCACCGGCTTTAACGTCCTTCATCATAGGTGTCGAAATCTTTGTGCAAACGGAGGAGATTTTTTGTTCCAAGGCCTCAACCGGCCTGAAGATGAGCGGCTTAAATTGGTAACCCATAGATAACACAAAACCGGTGATCAGATTTTGCGTGATGAAAAACGGGATGAACTGGTCCATGCCACTGATTACCGATACCTCCCGTATCCAGCTTGGCACCAGGAAGAGCAGGTATAGGATATACAGAAGGCGCCAGCCCGTATTCATGACCAAAGCAGCGGCGGCTTTTACGGGCAGATTTTTTTGATTGCCAAAGAAACGGTTTACCGCAAAGATGACCGTCGCCATAGTCAGCGCCTCAAAGACAATAGAGAGGACCGGGTTGAGCACCCTGTCTATCCTGCCCGGCAACAGCAGATTGAGCATTTTAATTAACGCGCACAGCATCCCCACCATCACAACTGACCATACGTTTTTTGTTTTGCGGTAAACGTTGGCCATAAAGAAACACGCGACGGGGTACCAAATGAACCATCCGATATTAAAGGGCAGAAGATGCACCAGATACCCCACGGTCGCTTCGAAAATGCCCCAGACAGCGCCCCATGCCGCAATGTTCAGCAGCATGGAATACCGTTTAGGCATTGTCTCATTGTTCATCCTGCTTTCCTCCGTTTCACGTTCATGGTTATTCTTATGCACGTGCATGAAGGAAAATGATATCAGCTGAAACGGGGGATGAAGGCTACCGGGCAGGCAGCAGGGGGATACAGGTGTAACCGGCATGCTACAGTTGCTGATAAGCCTTCAGATGCTCGGTAAGCTCCTGTGCTTTTTTGCTGTCTATCACCCAGGAAACGATGTGCACCAAAATAAAGATGATCAGCACCGCAGCTGCAAACGGCAGGTATATATTGCTTTTTAATATGCCCGTAATATGCCCGAAGGTGATTAGCAGCGCCTCCAACACACATAATTGCAGCACTTTTCTTATCAGCATCTGTTTGAGGGATAGTTCTTTTCTTGAGAACGTCACCAAGGAGGGCAGAATAGCGACTGCGCCGATAATGATCGGCGAAAAAAACGCCTCATACCCAAACCTTTTTTGAGGCTCATAGACAAGCCCGATAATCCCCGTTGCAGCCGTAATACAGGTCACACTAATCAAATAAGCCAGCAGACTCTTTCTGAGAAATTCCGAGAGCTTCATACCATCCCTCCGGTTAAGCTTTGTTTTAGCAGCGGGACATATTGCCGTGAAATGATAACCTCTTCGCTGTTTTTCAGCTTTGCAATAAAACGCCCGTTGAGTGCGGGCTTAATACAGTCAATCTTCATCAGGTTCACGATGACGGACTTCGCACAGCGAAAGAACCTTCTGCCCTTGTACAGCGCTTCAAGCTCATACAGCTTGTACTTAAGCTCATAAACATCCTTTTCAAGGTAGGCGAAAACCCTGTTGTCAACCGCCTCGATATAATAGATGTCATCAAGCGCAATGGTGCGGATGCGTTCGTTCTCGTAGCCGAGCAGGGTGGTATCCTTGGACTTTATAAAGTCCGCAATCTCCGCTACATCCTTATTGAGCTCATGGCATTGTATCAGCGCCAATTCTTCCTGTGCCTTGTCGATTATTTCAACGTTAACCTTCATCGATACCTCAATATTCCTTTGAAAGATTCAGTGCCCCTTCACCTTTCAAATAGTAGCCGAAATATTCCCGTACAATACGGTTCATGGTTTCAATACAATAACGGCTGTCGATTGTGCCCGTTCCCAGCATCTTAGCGAGGGTAGGAGAGAACAGCGGAAGGTCGGTAAAGTTTAAATGCCCCGCGCCTTTGAAAACGGTTTGACGGGCATCCAAAGCATTTGCACTCGCTACCATGTTAGCATAAACGCCCGCATTCGCCAACCCCTCTTTATAATGATCTTCGTTATAAATATTTAAAAGCGGTACCGGGTAAGGCGTACTGTTTAGCACCTCCTTGCCGTTTACAAAGTCGGTCACTTCACCGAACATGGTGCCGTCAAGCACAACCACGGCATCCACCTCTGGCCGCTCTCTGCCGATTGCCGCAGCGGTTGCCCCGCCAAGCGAGTGGCCCATCAAGCCGATTTTATCGGTATCAATCAGCCGGTAAACCGAACCGGAGCTTTCACTTTTTGCGTTTTTCAGAATCGTATCCAATACAAAATCCATATCCCCCTTGCGGGTTTTCAGCCACGATTGCGACAGGTCATAACCTGTTTTGGCATCGCACTGCCCGTTTTGCACCATGAGTACATCGTTCATAAATTGGGGGTTTACCAATACCGTTTTGCCATCTGCCTGTTTGGTAAAGAATGAATGGTAGGTGTGGTCGATGCTGCATACGACATAGCCGTTGCTCGCAAGGTCTGCGAAGGTTGAGTAGTTGCTTCCCCTGAACCCGAAAGCACCGTGGGAGAAGATAACGAGCGGCAAGCGTGCTTGATTTTCCTCCTGCGTCTTTGGGTACCAGAACTGAATCGTTACCCGCCTGTTTTCTTTACTATTATCATACAGTTCCATACGGCTGGTGTCGGTTAAGGTGTAGCTTACGGTATCAACGGGGTACTGTCCGGTAGTCTCAGGCAGTTTGTACTGGGGAAAGATTATTGCAGGCAATATCGCGAAAATAAGTAATATGCATTTGCCTAAGCAACAAAGAATTGCCTTGAAGGCTTTATAGGGCCTCTCTTCTTTATGCTTTCTTATAAAAAAGACGATGCCGACAGCGGCCTGTATCAGCAGCACCAGTAAAAGCATACCCCAGCGAAAGCTCGGTTCAATCACGTTGCAGACCATCAGTACAATCAGTAAAGAGACTAAGGCGAACCCGGCGATATACCCGTGGCCTTTGTGAAAGGATTTGCTTACAAGGTTCTCAATTAAGAGACCGACCTGAACCGACAGTAAAACCGCTAAAACAATCAATGCTAACATAAAATTACTCCTTACAATTATGTTTCTGTAAGGAGAATAATCTTTTTGTACCCCGTTCGCAATAGTATTTCATGCAAGTTGCAGTATGGGGCGGTAAGATGCAGGATATTGACAAAACAGCCCCCTGCATCACAATAATAATTGAATATATCCCCGTGGGATGGTATCCTACAATTCGCGTTTTTCAGTGTTGTCGCTTTTACCCCAATTGCAAACACCGTTCCGTCCCATATTCATATAATGTATCATCCTATGAATAAGGAGTAATAGTATGCTATCAAGAGAGCAGTATGTTATCATATCACTGGAGTATAACCTGTTCTGGTTAAGGATTATGAAAGAGCACGCGATTTTTATCGAAGGCTCGTTTACGCCGAAAGAAAAACAGCTGGCGGCTCAGGCAGACTCTTTTATGCAGCAGTATGAAAAGCTGCTGTCGAGCGCCATCGAGCAAGCCAATGGCTATGTTACCCGCGACGCGCTGCAGGCGGCACAGTATTATACGCGCTTTACCGAAGAAGCCGAGCGCCTCGTTACGCAGTTTACCGGCCTCAAGATTGACACGAACCTCACCCGCATGACGTATGATGTCGCCCCTTATGGCCCCGGTACGACCTTTACGGCAAAAAAAGAGCAGGATGTCTCGACGCTCAACCAGAATGCCCTGGCGTTAACCAACTCGTTTGCGCAGTATAAAGCCGACCTGCTGAGCAAGCAGACGGCATGCCGGATTTTCACCTTCTTATACACCGCGGACCTGGAACATATTTTAAAAGAGGCCAGAAAATACATAGAGGTTTTAACCCGTTTACAAAACAAGGATGACCGCATCGAGCAGGATTACAGGTCCTTCTGGGCCAGCAATATGTCGGACCACGCGAAATCTATGCGGGGCATGTTTGACCCGACCGAAACCCAGTATTTAAACGAGGCCAATCAATTTGCCAATATATTCGATACACTCCTGCAAAGCGGGCGGTTATCCGCCTTGGCGATGAACCCGTCGGAGGATGCCCCCTTGCCGCAGACGCAGGCAATCAGCGATTTTAAGGCCAATACCACACGCGGTTTGATTGAGTGTAAGGTAAAAGCCATTATGCCCGCGCTGTATACAGACCATCTCTTGCGCGAGGCGAACCATTTTATATATCTGATGAAGCTATAGCTGCTTTTATTTGCATGGAGGAGGATCTGGACGGATCCTCCTTTTATGTTATACTTTGTTGTGTTATAATAATTAAATAATATGTCTGGTGTGCATGCCATAAAAGGGAGACTTACATATGATTGAAGAATTACGCGCAAAGCTTGCCGACCTTTCCGCTCAGCTGGAGCGTATGAAGAAAATTGACAACATGCTTCTGAACCTGAAAAAGGAAGAAGCGGAACTAGCCCAGCGTGAGCACGAGCTAAAAATCGCGCTTTCCAAGGAAGAAGCGGATGTACAGCGCCTTGAAAAAACGACTGCTACCTCAGTTTTTTATACTATTTTGGGCAAAAAAGATGTACAGATGGATAAGGAACAACAGGAAGCGTATGCTGCACGGTTAAAATATGATGCGGTCGTTTACCAGCTTGACGACTGCAAAATGCGCATAGAAAAACTATTGCGGGAGAGAACTGCACTTTCAGGTTGTTCCAAACAGTATGATCAGGTCTTTGCTCAATTACAGGAACTGCTTTTAGCCACCCCCGCCTATGCCGAACAGCTCTGCACGTTGGAGCGGCAGCGCGGCGAGGCCGTCAGCCAGCTTAAAGAGGTGGACGAGGCCATTTCGGCAGGGAACGCTGCCATGATGCAGATTGAAAATATCGAAAAGAATCTCAGCAGCGCCGAGGGCTGGGGAACATGGGACCTGTTTGGCGGCGGGCTGGTATCCGACTTGGCAAAGCATTCGAAATTGGACGAGGCCCAGTCCGGAGCCGAGTACCTGCAGGTGCTGTTGAGCCGGTTTAGAAATGAGCTTGCGGATGTTCATATCAACACGCAGATGAATAACATCAACATTGACGGCTTCTTGCGTTTTGCCGATTACTTCTTTGACGGCCTGATTGCCGATTGGTCCGTTCTTTCCCGCATCCATGATTCGCAGGCAAGCGTACGCCAAATCAAGGAGCAGGTTGGTACTGCGTTATCAAGGTTATCCTTCATTAAAACTGCACGCGTTGCAGAGAACGCTGAGGTTGAAAAACAGATTAGAGAACTCGTGACGAATGCTTAGGTATCCCGCAGGATTTTTATCATCTTTATTTCAAAGGGCGGTATTTTTAAGATACCGCCCTTTAAATATTCAATATAAGCTTATGTGCAGTTCAGAAAGGCCTCTGCACTGCGCATTAAAAGGATATGTTATTTTAGCCTTCAAGCTTTATAGATTATAGTCAGGTCAATGGGTTTCACTTTCAATAACAGATTGCGTAGTACAATACCGGTTACCGCTTAATCGGCCTAACACATCAAGGTGAGACCAATCCACTTCACGCCCGTTATTCACCATCCCGTCCTTTGCGTGGAGCAGCAAAACCCGCCCGATAATAAGATTGCCCGCATTTGCCCCTTCACTGACGGTTACAATGCGGTCTAAAACACATTCAAAGGAAACCCTCGCTTCCTCAACCCTTTTTGGCCGTACCGTTTTAGAGGGAACCAACGTGATCCCCTTTATATAAGTGAGGTCTTCACCATAGGGGATAGGCCCGGCTGAGCACTCCATCGCGTGCAGCAGGTCTGTTGATACAATGTGAATCACAAATTCCTTCGTCTCTTCAATGTTGATTACCGTATCCTTTTTAGACCCGTCGCTTCGGTTCACCACAGAAAAGGCCAAAACAGGCGGCTGCCAGGATACCCCCGTAAAAAAGCTGAAGGGTGCTAAATTCGTCTCGCCATTTGCGCTTAAGGTAGATACCCAGGCGATTGGGCGTGGTATGATGCTGCCGGTGAGTAAATCATGCGCATGACGCGCTTCTAAATCCCTTAAGTCCAGTTCCATGCTGTTCACCACTCACATACTCGTAATATAGCGCTAATACTTGGGAGGTTCTCTGGATTGTACGTTTATCATTTGCGCTTAACCGCAAGCAGAAAATGAGGCATATCCACACCCCGGTAATGCTTAATAAACGTATCAACGCAGACCATGCCGTTTCGTTTGGCCACATTCTGCGACGGGATGTTGGTATCCCGGATAATGGAATACACCTCATCCGCATTCAGTTTATCAAAAGCGTATTCCTTACAGGCGATGGCCGCCTCGCTCGCGTACCCGTGATGCCAATATGCTTTATTAAAGAGATAGCCTACCTCCAAAACATTGCCGCCGTTGTACTCCTGCAGCGTCAATCCGCACTGCCCGATCATTTGGCCTGTTTCCTTCAAAACAACCGCCCATAAACCGAATCCATATTCTTTATAGCGGTCTAGCTGCTTGTTCAGCCATCCCTGAACCTCGGCCTGGCTGAATGCGCCCTCATAGGCATACATGACCTCATCATCCTGCAGAATCTTACAGAGTGACGGAAAATCGCCCTGTGTCATCTCTCTTAAAATCAGTCTTTTTGTCTCTAAAACCATATGTCCTTCCCTCTGCGCACGGCCGGCATTTAAATCTTATTTAATGGTTTAACCCTGATGCGAAGCTTGCCGAACCTTGCGTATTTCGCACGCTCTCAATCTACTAAGGATTTATCTTTTTTGCAGATACAAGCAGCATCATCGGGCGGCGCAGCTCATCGCGCATACCCGGTACGCTATCAAGCAAATGCCCTGCCGGCTGTGGCTCCACGATACCGGTTATCGCAAACCCTTCCCGCAACAGTGTGTTGAGATAGGTGGTGAGCGTTTTATGGTACTTCACCACTGCTTCACCGAGGAACACTGTATTGCGTCTGCCCTCTGAAAAGTAGTTGTCCACAGGCCAGAATGTGCGGTTATGCTGATCGTCGTAAATCCAATCTTGTGTGCCATAGGCCGTAAATACCGGGTGCTCCACAGAAAAAACAAAGTCGCCGCTTACAGAGAGGCAGTGATGAACCTTTTTGCACACCGCCCCAAAGTCAGGGGTGTAATGAAAGGCCAGCGAGCTGATAACCACGTCAAAGGAACCGGCAGGGAAGTCGATATCCTCCATGGCGATGCGCTTAAACGCCACATTCGGATAAGTGTTCTTTTCTCGGGCCACGGTCAGCATCTTTTCCGATATATCGGTTCCCACAACATCCTTTGCGCCGTGCTCCGCAGCGTATAAACAATGCCAGCCAAAGCCGCAACCGATATCCAAAACCCGTTTTCCCTGAAAATCGGGCAGCATTCTTTGCAGCTCATGCCACTCGCCCGCCGCGCTCAGCCCTTCCACCGAGCGGGGGAAGCGGCTGTATGCCTCAAAGAATTTTTCATCGTCGTATTTATTTTCTTTCATGATGGTTTCTCCTTACGAAGAGAGTGATGCCAATATAAGTTTACTATACCATGAATACGGGTAAAGTAAAAGCTTTAAACCGCAAGGGCTGGGTCTTCTTGCCGTTTGTTCGGCTGAAAGATAAAAATGCACAGTTCAAGCAAACCGTTTGAACTGCGCATTTTCTTGTTCGGAGTACTATTACTTCATATTTTGCGAAGTTACTCCGCTCCCGCCTTTAAGGCCTCGCTCATGGAAACCACGGCATTTCGATTAAGCGCCTTGCTGAAGATTCAGAACCATCAAGCAAAAGTTACCAAACTGAATGCACAACGTATATAAATCCAACGAATTATGGCAGCCGAAGGCCGTTCGCCGTCCAGCCGATAACGGCAAAATGCCCATTCGTATGGTCATCCACTTTATTGATCCACTCAATTTCATTGCTCGCCTTCACGGCCAGCAGCCGGTTTGTCGTACCGGTTTGATACAGGGAAGCGTTGATTACCCACCACTTTGCAGCAATTCCCGCACGTTTTAAGTCTTCCTCAAGGCGCATCGCTTCGTAAACCGGCGTAGCTTCCGCAAGCGTGATGATGATAACCTCGGTTTCGTCCGCATTGCGCAGCCTTGGTAGTAGCTTTTTCACCGGCTCGGGAATATCGCCCTGCGTACGCTGTACCTCCCGGTGATAGCTTTGAGTGGAATCCAACAGCAGCAATGTATGCCCCGTCGGCGCGGTATCAATGACAACAACCTCATCTTCCGCCTTTTCAACAATCTGTGCAAACGCCCTGAATACGGCGATTTCCTGCGTACAGGGGGAGCGTAAATCCTCCTCTACATAAGCGATGTCATCCTCAGACATGGTTTCACGTGCCTTGGCGAGCACTTCTTCCTGATATTTTTGCAGCTCCGCGTGCTCGTCGATATGGCTCATGCTGATACCGCTATCCTCGTTGATGACAAACTTCAAATGAGCGGCAGGGTCGGTCGTGGCAAGATGCACCTTTCTCCCTTTCGCGGATAACCCCAAAGCAATCGCCGCCGCAATGGTTGTTTTACCAACGCCGCCTTTACCCATCGTAAAAATGACCTTTTTATTCGTCTTATATAGATCCTCTAAAACATCTTGGAGCTGCAAAATCGTTTGTGCGTGTATCTTCTCATCCCGGAGGGTGTGATGATCGGAAGTGAGCAGTGCCCGCACATTTTCTATTCCCGTAATATTGTATGCCCTGAGCGGTATCTGATAGGTTTTCAGTCTTTGCAGCCCCTTTGGCATCTCTGTAAGCGCCTTTTGCTGCATTTGATACAGATCATCGGAAACACTGTCGTCATAAGCAGCCAGAATACCGTTTATCACCAATATCTGATTCTTTACCCCCAGACCGGCAAGCTCCGTGGACGCTCTTTCCGCTTCTTTCAAAGGAACCAATTCGGGACGGGAAACAAGAATGAGGGTGGTCATAGTACCGTTCGATAATGTTTCCACGGCCTTTTTGTATATTGCTTTTTTGCTTTCAAGGCCTGCCAGCTGCCCAAGGCAGGAAGCACCGTGCGTGCTTTCGCTGATAAAATTACTCCAGGCTGAGGGTAATTGAAGCATACGCAGGGTATGGCCTGTGGGCGCGGTATCAAAGATGATGTGGTCATATTCTTGCTGGATACTTTCGTCGGTAATAAAATTTGAGAATTCATTGAAAGCGGCAATCTCAACGGTACAGGAACCGGAGAGCTGTTCCTCCATGTTTTTTATCACCACATCGGGCAGCTTGCCGCGAAAGGGTGCGATGACGCTTTCTCTGTATTCAGCCGCCGCTTGGATAGGGTCAAGATTGGATACAACAAGCCCGGGTACCTCTATAATGGCGGTACCCTTATTCGTAAGCTCGGTATGAAAAACGTCCTGCAGGTTTGAAGCGGGGTCGGTACTGATCAATAGCACCTTTTTCCCGGTGTCCGCAAGGGTAACGGCTGTGGCGCAAGCGGCGGAGGTTTTGCCTACACCGCCTTTCCCTGTAAAAAACAGATATTTGGTAAGCGTAATTACTTGCGGGTTAAAATTCTCCATATGGGTACCTCTGTTCTATGTTTAAATGGTAAGGGCATATCTCTTGAGAAATCGAATGCAGTGAGAGATAAGCCCTTTTATAGGCTGCCTGATACCATCAGCCGCAATTTCCGCCAGAGCAGCCGCAGCCTCCGATTTTCTTTGGTTTTACCTTTACTGCTTTCGGTTCCTTATCCAATATGCCTGCGGGAATATTCAGTAGGCTTGTAAACTCTTCATTGGTAGGATATCTGCCTGTTATGATGATTTCTCCATCCACAACGATGGCGGGCAGTTCATCCACGCCCTTGATATTGATCAGTTCGTTTACAGCTTTATTGTTAACAAATTCCTGCGGTGCGTTTGAGAGATTATACCGTTGCACTACAATACCGTTTTTCTTTAATGTACTAAGAAGCGTCGAAATTCTGAGCAGTTCCGGGTCAATACTTACTCCGCAAAGCCCTGTTTCACAGCACATGGCGGGCTCATAAATAGACATTTTTCTCATAGAGATACCTTCTTTCATTGAATTTATTTGAGAATCGATCCCCGTGAAGAAGCGTTTCAGGTTATCGGGCATTGTGTAGGAATTTTCGTCCTGCGGGAGCTGCCCGTAAATCGCCCGTAGAATACCGTCCATCAGCATCGCCTTTGGCGGCTGTTCGTAGGTTTCCTCTTCATAGGTAAATGTCCGGCAATCCACATCATCGCCGCAGATTTTGCCGCAACTGCAACAGTTGTTTTCCTTAACATTGCCGCAAATGTCGAGGCCGTTCACTCGAATGGTTGGTGAGCTTAAAAAGCGGTATTGTTCCGCAAGCTCTCTTGTGATGATATTAACTTTGTTAACTTTCACCGTATACCCCAGCGCATCCAGTACGCCGGAAAGCTCCGCAAGGGCCTCATGCAAGGTGCCATCGGTCGCCATACAGCGGTCACAGGTATTCAAGTCCAGATACAGAAAATCAATCGTCAGTGTTTTCATAGTGGTCACCAGTCCTTTCAAAGCAATTGATCTCTAACTTCAAGCTTCATTTTTCTTCGGAAACCACCCTTGTGTTTTATTAATGAATCTGACAAGCAACAGCATGACAGGAACCTCAGTGAGAACGCCTACGGTGCAAGCAAGCACGACCGGAGAATTGGGGCCGAAAAGAGCAATCGCAACCGCTACCGACAATTCAAAAAAGTCGGAGGCCGCAATCAGGGAAGCCGGCGCTGCTATATTGTGAGGCTGCTTCGTCCATCTGCATAACAGATAAGTGAAATTGGCGGAAATCACATTTTGTAGAATCAGCGGAACTGCAATTATTAAAACGTATATGGGCTGCTCTAAAATAATATCTCCTTGGAAAGAAAAGATGATGACCAAAGTGAGAAGCAGCCCCAAGGTCGTGATACCGTCAAACTTGGGAACGAACTTTTCATCAAAATACTGTTCACCTTTTTTTCTAATCATCAGGAAGCGCGTGAGCGCGCCGCCCGCCAGCGGAACAA
Source organism: Bacillota bacterium (assembly GCA_023391875.1). GTDB lineage: Bacteria > Bacillota > Clostridia > Oscillospirales > Ruminococcaceae > Acetanaerobacterium. The sequence goes on from JAEWAB010000004.1 coordinate 326,963, forward strand.
CGACGAATAGGATGACGGAAAAGACAAGGGTATCCCACGGGATATGCACGTCGTTCACGCCAAGCAGCAACTGCACCAAAGGCACAAACAACACGAGAATTAGCATGTCATTGACCGAAACCTGCACAAGCGTATGCGCCGGGTCGCCCTTTGTGAGGTTGCTCCACACGAACACCATCGCCGTGCAAGGGGCAGTCCCCAATAATACGGCACCTGTCACGAAATCCTGCGCCAAGTCCGCTGGAATGAAAGCTTGGAAGATGACCTTGAAAAACAAGGTCGCCAGCCCGAACATGAGGAAAGGCTTGATGACCCAACTGCTGCCACTGGATATGAAGATGCCCGAAGGGTGTTTTCCGACATTCTTGATGGATTGAAAATCAATCTTCATCATCATAGGATAAATCATAATCCAAATGAGGACAGCGATAGGGAGATTTTGACCTGCATATTGAAATTTCTCCAAAACTGCAGGAATACCCGGCAGGAATTTCCCAATCAGAATACCGGCTGCCATGCAGAGAAGTACCCATATTGTCAAATACTTTTCAAAAAAACCTATGCCCTGTGTTTTTTCCTTGCCCATTGTAAACACTCTCCTTTAGTGGGGTTTATTATTACAACTACACAACTCCTGTGCCTTACATTTCTGATATGTTTCGATGTCCGAAAGATAGGAGGGAAGCTCTTTAAGCCTGTGCTTGAGATATTCCCACAGCTCTTTGTTTGCCTGAATAAAGCCGTCGTTTACCCTGTAGTATGTCCATTGTGCGTTTTTGTAGCTCTCCAGAATTCCGCACTTCTTCAATGCTGTCAAGTGCCGCGAAGCGTTGGATTGCGTCATTTTCAGGCAGGCCTCGATCTCACAAACGCATAGCTCGCCATTCAGCAGCAGAGATATTATCCGCAGCCTGCTTTCTTCAGACAATGCCTTAAAAATATCCACCATATCCTATCATTCCTTTATGCATGAATGAGCATATACTCATAGATATGCCCGCGAAAACTATTTGTTACAATATTCAAAACTTTTTCAGTTTCCTGATATCTGCTTCTCGTATGTTATAGGAAAGTTCTGTCCTATTTTTTATTGTGCGTTTTACCATACTGCTTCTGCCCGCCGGATAGATTGTATACTTTCTTAAATCCCTTGCCCAGCAGAATGTTCTGGGCTGCATTTCCGGTAACGCCTTTATTGCAATAGGTAATCGCCACGACGTCCTTATTTAACTTCTCCGCAGCTGCCCTTAAGTCAGCATGGGGAATGCTCTTTGCAGACTCAATATGGTTCTTCTCATATTGTGCAACCGCTCTTGCGTCAATCAGCGCATATTCCTCACCGGAGTGCGTGAGCGCGTCCAGCGCCTGCGCGGTTAACAGTGCTCTGCCTCTGTGAATGGCGTTATCCAGTATCATGCCGGTGTACATCACCGGGTCTTTCGTCGTTGAAAACGGCGGGGCATAGGCCAGATCAAGATGAAAGAGGTCTTCGACCTTTGCTTTGAAGGTGATTGCCGTTGCGAATATATCGATCCTCTTATCCACGCCCTCAAACCCGACAATCTGCGCGCCCAAAAGCCTGCCGCTTTCCTTGTCAGCGATTCCCTTGATGACCATTTCCTTGCCGCCCATATATTCCGGTTTGTTGGGTTTAATATTGTGGCATACCACCACATCGAAGCCTTGTTCCGACGCTTCTCGTTCGGAAAGGCCGGTTTGCGCTACCGTCAGATCAAAAATCCTAAAGATTCCCGTGCCGAGAACACCCTTAAATTCCAAATCGCCGCCCGTCATACTGTCGCCGGCGATCCGGCCGGTTTTGTTGGCGGTGGAGCCTAAAGGCCGATAGATTGGATTTCCCGTTACCACATGAAACTGTTCGATGCAGTCGCCGCAGGCGTAAATATCCGGCAGGTTGGTCTGCATCTTTGTATCCACACGGATAGCTCCGGCAACACCAAACTCGATTCCCACCGCCGCAGCTAACTCCGTGTTGGGACGCACGCCGGTGGACACAAGCACCATATCTGCCTTTATTTCTTTACCGTCCGACAAAACCACATTGCTTATAGCTATTTCAGCGATGGAAACGCCCGTCAGCACGGAGACACCGTTCTTTTTGATGTGATCTTCCACATACACCGCCATGTCGCTGTCTAGCCCCGGCGTGACCTGCGGCAGCTTCTCAAGCAGAGACACTTCCATGCCCAGCTTTTTCAGGTTTTCACATACCTCAAGGCCGATGAACCCGGTACCGATAATAGCTGCCGACCGAGGATGGTTCGCATCGATAAAGGCTTTTATGCGGTTCATATCGCCTATGTTGCGCAGCGTGAAAACATGCCGGCCGTCCGCGCCCTTTATAGGCGGCAGGGTCGCTCTGGCCCCGGTGGCAATCACCAGCTTATCATAATGGTCGGTGAATAGGTCTCCCGTGGTCAGGTTTTTAACAGTAATGCTTTTCGTATCAGGCGAGATAGCAAGCACTTCGTGCAGGGTGAAAATGTCCACATTATACTTACTTTTAAAGAACGCGGGATCGCGTGGGGTCAGTTCATCCGCACTTTCAACCTCTCCGCCGATATAGTAGGGCATACCGCAGCCGGAGTAGGAGATAAAGCTGTCCTTTTCATAAATGACGATTTGTGCATCCTCGCTGTTTCTCCTCGCCTTGGCGGCGGCGGAGGTTCCGGCGGCAACGGCTCCTATAATAATAATCCGCATGGCATGTTCTCCTTTCTGCCTATTCGCAGATGTATTTTTCATCAACATTACTTTGGTCAGGTGCTTCCATGATTCCTGTCAGTAAGTTATACGCTGCCCCGCACCCCTTCTTGTTAAGCGAGTAGTACATCCATTTCCCCTCGCGGCGGCAATTCACTGCCCCGGATTCGCACAGGCTTTTCATGTGATAGGATAGTGTTGATTGTCCGATATTTAAGTCATCCAGCAGCTGGCAGGCGCATTTTTCGCCGTTTTGCAGCATCTCAATAATCATCAGCCGGTTGGGGTCGCATAATGCCTTAAAGATTTTTGCGGTTTCCTCATGCTTGGATTCCAAATTATTCACCTCACATCGAATGTTATCGATATGATAATTGTATATTACAAATCGAGAGTTGTCAATGTGTATTAAGTAAAGTATATGAAAAATCTTTCCGATTATAAAATATAAGGCAAATAAATAGTATAATTAGATAATAATTTTGAAATTTAGATAATATTTGACATTAACAAAATATGTTATTATAATAAAGTAAAATTATTGATTTTAAGTCGAATAAAATAATGGTAAAAACTATGCATTGAAACCTTTACTAATTCTCTTTAATATTAAGACTTATGAGTATTTTAATGAGGATGGACAAGTATGCTGGAAATACATATAACAAATCTCTGCAAAAAATACTCACGAAATACTGACATGGCACTGGATAATATCAATCTTATTATCAAGCCCGGTATTCTAGGGCTGGTAGGAGAGAATGGTGCCGGGAAAACAAGTCTCATCAAAATACTCGCAACGATGTTACCAATGACTAAGGGCGAGGTAATGATTGGGCACTACTCTCTTCCCAAGGTTAAAATTATATTGTGTAGGGCAACAACTTATATAAGTGTCCTGTTTATCGGACAGTTAAGAATATATAATTAGTGCTATAGTCAATAGGCCTCTGCACAGCAGGGCTTAGAATATATCAAACCAAGGAGAAGGTATAATGAAAAAAGTATTATTTGTGCTCTTGGCATGCGCACTTGCAGGTATGCTATCGTCGTGCTTCCTAATCCCGGCGTTGCTCACAGACACAAGTTCAACTGAGGCATCGGCAGAAATTACACAGGACATCCCGTCCGTTGAATCTGAAGAGGACGGCGCTGTCGAGTTACCAGAAAGTGAGGCCCCCCCAACCGAGGCCGCTATAAACTATACCGCAGAACTAACGAGCGGATATTATACTGCGGGCGTTGATTTTCCCGCAGGCAAATATGATATTGAAGCGATTTCCGGAGGAGGCAATGTGATATCAAGCAATGCCTTTTCTGGTGGAATCAATGCCATTTTAGGTACCGAGGATAAAGGTGATATGTATGAACAATTATACTCTAATATAGACCTGCCTGAGGGCGAGGTACTATCCGTTTCCGGCGTAAAAATCAGGATATCCAGTGACAAGGCATCTGGATCTCCGTTATCAATAAGAGAACAGCCCAACACCGAAACTATCCCGTTAGGCAATGGAAATTTTGTTGCAGGAGAGGACTTCCCCGAGGGCGTATATGATGTTGTAGCAGTAGAGGGCGGCGGAAATGTAACCTCGGATAATGCTTTTGAGGGCGGAATAAACGCAATTATGGGTACTCAGCAGGATGACATGTACGAAAAGGCGTATAAAAACGTTTCTTTTCCGAGCGGTACAGTGCTTACGGTCGACGGTGTAAAGATCGAGCTGATACCCAGTAAATGAAAAAGCGCCCCGCCGCGAATTACGCCTATTCAACTATTTGGGGCTAGTTTGAAGCGGTTTTATCAAAATTGGATAACGCAGATAAATCCCTGCAACCCGTTGAGATTGCAGGGATTTCAATTGGTGCCGGTCGCAAATGATGCAAATGGTTATTATATACGAAGGTTAGTATAATGGTTCAAATTATTCTAATGTTTCTTATTTAAATTATCTTAGGTTAGGTGTGCATTTGTGAGCATCTTCGACTCAAAGTTATAAACATTATGTGAAGTTCAACAGGGGTTTTCAAGAACGCCCGATGTACCATAATGGGAAGTACAACCGCTTAATGATTTGACTTTAGCATTTTTCCATACATTTTCACGAGGGTCCGTAAGGCTCAATATTTTGGCCTTCGATGGCACATATTGGGCAGATACAACCTGATCCCCAAATGTAATTGCCGCATTTTCCAAATTGGATACTTGTATATTTTCCTGTTCTCTTAGTACAACCTTTGAAGCTTCTGAATTACGGCATGAATTGAAAAGCAGTAAAAACACAGCGACACTAAGGAAAGCTGCAATTTTTAATTCACCTATGTTAATTTTTCTAATTTATTATTTTTTACAAACTTCCATGAAATTGCTGCTGCAATACCAATCAACGCTACCAGCAGATATCCTCCGTCATCCATCAGTAATTTTTCCTTTTCTGAAAGCATTGATAAAGTAATTTGTAATACAATATTATGAAATGCATGAAAAGAAACATAGGTCCAGATACTTCTTCCTATGTTACACTCGCTTATACTTCCCATAATAAATGTAATAAAAATGGTTTCTACGATAAATAATAGCACTGCCAACAATAGAGAATGCTGTGTTACCATCATTCCCTGAACAATCATTGGAATATGCCAGATTCCCCAGATCAGTCCGCATACGATACAGGCAATTTCCGTTTTCATGATCTTTTTGAGCATTGGCAGCAAAAATCCTCTCCATCCGGCCTCCTCACAGAATCCAGCAAATATCCACTGAACAAATAATAATATTACTGTTTTACCATCCGGAAGATTACCGTTAAAGGATGCCGATTTAAAAACGCTACTCAAAAGCAATGCAATCGAAATATATACGATTGGTATTAACATTCCTGTCAGAATTCCCTTTGCTGATATTTCTTTATAACCTATTCTGTCATGCTTGTCCAAAAAGCGTTTTACTGCAAGATACGCTACAAATGGAGCAAGAATAGGAAGCAATGCAGCTGCTTCAATATTATGAAACCATATATAATAACCAACACCGCTGACTAAATATGTAATTGCGACAAAACGCAGAATAAGCTTTATTACTTTCGTTCTCTCTATTCTCATGTTTTGATTCATAATTTTCTCCAATCATATACTCAATTCGTAACATTCGTTTATGGTTTTATTACTTTTTAAAAATTGCGATAACCCAGTCCGGAGATGGACATGGAATACTAGGATTTAAGGATATCTCTTGCGAGATCCCAACTAAGGTTAGTATGTGGTTCTTATGCGAAATTCGAAGGATTCTCTGGGCTTACATCTTAAACATAATGGGAAGTCAAGGTATTTCAAGAACGTTAAACGCACAATAAAGAAAGTTAAATTTACGTAATAAACCTATAAAATGTAACGTAGAGTAACATTACTTTTATAATAAAACAAATTAATATCAGTCTTCTGAATCTACAGTAAGGCCTAATTCCTTGCGGTATTCTGTCGGGCTTTCTCCCACATACTTTTTAAATTTCTTATAGAAGTAATCAATGTTGTTATAGCCTATACGCTCTGAAATTTCATATACCTTATATCTGTCCTGCTTGAGCATTTCTTTCGCGTTTGATATCCGCACCCGATCCAGATAGGAGTTAAAGCTTTCACCTACATTACTTTTAAAAACCTTGCCGAGATAAGCGCTGTTATAGCAGAACAGCTCCGCCAGCGTTTCAAGCTTGAGGTTCTTATCATAGTTTTTGTTGATATAATGAATCACCTTATCGATCACATGGTCTCGTGAAAAGTTCCCGATGGCTGTAATGGCACCCTCCACCTTCAGCTTAAGGTAATCTTCAATCTCATAGAGTCTGGTAGTGGAACGGATAGCCGAAATCAGTGCCGTATCGCTTTCAAACGAGGTACTTAACTGCCGGTAGTTTGCGAGTATACCGTGCTTGAGCTGTATCAAAATACTGGATAACAGGCTTTTAATATCAGCGGGCTGAACCTTCATAACGCAAAGCCTGGCGCAGAGGGAACGGATCAACTCCGCCGCACGGTCGTTATTGCAGGTTTCTATCAACGACAGTATGCGTTCTATGTATTGCTCGGTATCAATATCGCTTACCGAATCACGCGAAAACTCCTCCGGAGCGGTATCCGGCTGCTGCGCAAAGCAGATACCGGCGGGATAAAAAAAACGCCGCCGCATAAGCTGTAGAGCGTCCTGATAAGACAGATACAGGTCTTGCGGAGTGGTTACAACTCTTCCGTGCGCGGCAAATATCCCTTGACGGTGAAACTGGGCAAAACGGCGGTTGATATCGCGAACCATTTCTTCCTCCGCATGAATCACCCGTCTGCCTTTCAACAGGCAGATGCTGCGGTCGTGCAGTTTAAGCAGCTCTATCTGCTCCTTGTCGGTGCAGGAAAACGGGAATAAAGCCTCTATTATATTTTCCTGATCGTAGTCCTCGCTCTCGGCGGCGATGACGCGGTAGCTATCGGAAGAAAAACCGATGCGAAAATACCTGTCTGCTTTCTGGGGCAGCTCCTTCTCTCCCTCATCAGCCTTTCCTTCCAATATTTCGGCCAATACCACATCACGGGCACGTTCAATGTAACGGTTCACGTCCACAGTGTTCTGCTGTTCAAGCTCAATATCCTTGCGGATATTCTTAACGGCGTTTTCAAGTTCATCCTCATCTATCGGTTTTAACAGATAATAGTTCACGCCAAACCGGATAGCCGATTGTGCATATTTAAAATCTGAATATCCGCTTATGATAATAATCCGCCCGCGGAAGTTCTGCTTTTTGGCCTGTTCGGCTACATCAAGCCCGTGCATCATCGGCATTTTAATATCCAGCAAAACCAGTTCAGGTGAAAGGGAAAGCATCTTCTGCAGGCATTCGGTGCCGGTCTCAGCCTCGCCGCAGACGGTAAAGCCAAGCTTATCCCATTCGATGATAGACCTTAAACCTTCCCGCACAATCGGTTCGTCGTCGGCAATTAAAACCTTCATGGAATAAGCTCCTTTCCTTTTTCTGTATCCATAGTGTCATGGCTGTAGGGCAGAACAGCCGTAACACAGGTGCCCTTATCCGGCTCACTGGTTATCTCTATGCCATACGGCTCCCCGTAAAAAAGGTTAATACGTTGGTAGATATTATAAAGCCCGATACTGCCGGCTTCGGAGCCGCGTTCTCCCCTCATGTGTTTTAGTAAGTCTTCCAGCTCCTGAGGCTGCATACCAACGCCGTTATCAGAAACCGAAACCAGCAGCCGCTCCTGCTCGCGGAAGATGTTAATTCGGATAAATCCGCCGCTGATCTTATTCTCCAGACCGTGAATAATCGCATTCTCAACAATGGGCTGAAGCAATAACGGAAGAATCAAATACTTTTCGGTGTTAATCTCTTCATCCACCACAATTTCATAGTCCAACCGGTTATTAAACCGCAGCTTTTGAATCTCCAGATAGATGCTGATATACTCAAGCTCAGAGCTCAACGACGTGGGCCTGCCACCCTTTTCAAGCACATGGCGCATCGACTTTCCCAGCAGCTTGATTGCGTTGGCAACCTCTTTATCCCCCGCGCTATGTGCCTTCATGCGGATAGTTTCGAGGGTATTATACAAAAAATGCGGGTTAATCTGGCTTGCGAGCATTTCAAACTGGATTTCCTGCTGGTGATTGATGAGTTTTTGCTGGGCGATATGAGCATTATAAATCTCCGCATCCATCTGCTTAATGCTTTCAATCATCGATTTCAGGTCGGTAAACAGCTCCACCAGCTCATCATTGCCGTTAAAATCGTCAATAATATTAAAATCGCCACAGCTTACCTTGTGCATCTCCCTGCGCAGAACATTAATGCGTGAACTGAAGGTTTTAGAGAATATGGCCACCATTCCAACGGTTACAAGCAAGCTGAATGCAACGATTGCAATGCAGATAAACGTTATGCTGTTTGAGGAAGGCAGGGCTTCATCATCAATGGTGATAATATAGATATTATCGTGGCTGCCGATTGGCGTAAGCGTTGATATCTGGAGCAGCTCGTTTTTGCCGTTGTAGTTGTCGATGCCGGAATACCGGAAGTGCTCGGATTTATAGTCGATGGTTATATCGGGCATCTTCCCGTTGTTGCTGCGAGTGGCGGTATAGAATATGGGGTTATCATTAATCGATATCTCTGTTTTCAGCGGGCTTGTGTCAATCCGGGATTTTAAGAAATTGGGGTTCACACCAATCACCAAAACCATAAACTGATTGGTTCCGAATACGGGTATTTTGCGAACCAGCATGAGCTCGGAGCTTACGGTGCCGTACCGGCCCTTCTGCTCCACCGTCATCCACAGATAGCTGCCAACGCTGTTCGCGGCACGCTGATACCACTCCTGGCTGCGTATTTCTTCCGTTGTGCGTACAAACGGGCCGTAATCATAGACCGAGTTGTTATTTACATATAGCTTCATGCTGGAAATTTCGGTATAGTTTACGGTATAGTAGTTGATTTTTGTATAAGCGCGGCATGCGGAATAGGAGTCTTCCAGTGTAGGGTAGTGGCCTTTGAGAATCTGCTGCAGCTGGTTATCGGAAAAAATATCGTCGGTTATCTTGGTGAGCGTGATGGTAACGTCAAGCATTACATTACGCACCCTAAGGTTGTCGGCTGCTGCCTGTGAATAATGGTGTTCCAGCAGCGTGTACCGGGTGTTGATAATCAGGTAAGATCCAACGATCAGTATTGGCAGAAGCCCTGCCAAAAAATAGACCATATAAAGCTGTTTGCTGATTTTCAGGCTGTTTAACAGCCCTTTGATCTTACCGAAAATAGCCACCCGTTTCACCTGAATTCATTATAGGATGAAATAACGCAGATTGCCGGGTTCAATCGAGCTGAATCTTATATACAATGGGGTAGTCGCTCTTAAGCGTTTTGGCGGTAACCGTCAGGCCCTCGCTGCTGCGCTGCCACCGCGGTTTTTCCTCAACCCCCAATATTGTAACATCCTGAATTACCCCGTGGAACAACGGGTGTTCCTGCTCGGGTTTGTCGGCCAGCGATTTTATCAGAATGCAGCCGTTCTCGGGGCATTTCAGTGCAATGGCATACAGGCAGGAGCCCTTTACCGTAAAACGAATGTCCTGAGAGGTAAACGGGGCGGCGTTTCCCTCGGTAAACATGCCCTCCAAAACCTCAGTCGGGCCTTCCCCAAAGCGGCGCCAAGGCTTGGTGCCATGTATCGCCTCACCGTTAACCCCCATCCATTTACCAATCTCTTTTAAGATATGCTCATCCTCGGGCGGGATGGAGCCGTCGCCCTTCGGGCCGATATTCAGCAGCAGGTTACCGTTTTTGCTTACTACGTCGGCCAGATCACAGAGGATTTCGTGTACCGGCTTATAGTCGTTGCTTACCGTGTAGCACCAGGAGTTGCGCGCCACCGAGGTACCCGTCTGCCAAGCGTAGGGGGTGGGGGAAGCCAGCTTGCCGCGCTCAATCTCCACAATACCGGTACCAAACATCATGGCGTCGTGCTTGTAGTTGATGATTACCTCCTGCCCCCACAGCTCGGCACGGTTATAGTAATAAGCAACCAGCTTTTTAAGGTAGGGCTTAAAGGTAACATGCTGAATCCACCAGTCAAAATACAGCCCTCTTGGGTGGTAGCGGTCAATAATCTCGCAGGTGCGCACCAGCCAGTCCTCTAAAAACTCCTGCGAGGGGCTTGGGCTGTCTATGGCAAAGTTATCGGGCTCGGGCATAGCGGGCCAGTAAAAGTCGCCCCTTTTAAGCGGCTCCTTGATGTCACTGTCAAATTCCTTGCCGTGGCCCATAAAAAACCAATGCTCCGCGCGGTGTGAAGAGGTGCAGAACTGTAGCCCTTCCTGCTCTATGGCCAGCTTCAACTCTCCCAGCAGGTCACGCTGCGGGCCAATTTCATAGGCGTTATAGTGCGAAAGCTCGCTTTTGTACATCTGAAAGCCGTCGTGGTGCTCCGCCACAGGGTAGACATAACCGGCGCCCGCCTCGCGGAAGAGCCTTGCCCACTCGGCAGGGTTGAACCGCTCCGCTTTAAACAGCGGAATGAAATCCTTATACCCAAACTCTTTCTGCGGGCCATAGGTTTTTATATGGTAATCGAACGGCTTCATACCCTTGATGTACATGTTGCGGGAATACCATTCGTTATCGTAGCCCGGCACTGAATAAAGCCCCCAATGGATGAAAATACCGAAGCGGGCGGCAGAAAACCATTCGGGCGTTTTATGGCGGCTTAAGGAATCCCAATTATCCTTATAACTGCCGTTCTCAATGACTGTGTCAATCTGTTTTAAATATTCCGCGTAAGTCATCGGTTTGTCCTAAGCCTTTCGTCAAGTTATATCCTATGGAATTATATTACAGCGATTTAGCCCAGCGTATGGCCATCGGCACCCAGGTTTGACAGTCCGTTTCAACGCCGTAGCCGTTTTCGCAGGCGGTCTCCTCGTTAGCCAAAGCAAGGCCATGCCCACCGTGGGGATAGATATGCAGCTCCAGACAAACTCCGCTACGCTTAAGGGCCTGCGCAAACAGCAAAGAATTCTCGCAGGGAACACAATCATCCTCCCATGTATGCCAAAGGAAGGTAGGCGGCGTAAGTGCGTTTACGCGGTTTTCCAGCGAAACGTATTCCAGCAGTTCGTCATAACGGCTGCCAAGCAGACAGCTAAACGAGCCGCGGTGTGCGAACTCCCCGGAGGTGATAACGGGGTAGGAAAGCAGCAGGCCGCTCGGCCTTATGTGTGCGCTTTCTGTATGAAGGAGCTTAGAAAGGAACGGCTCATTCCAGAATACACCTAAGCTGGCCGCAAGATGCCCGCCGGCGGAAAAACCCGCTATAATAATCTTATCGGCATCAACATGCCATTTTTTAGCGTTGTCACGTATGAAACCCACCGTATACGCCAGCTCGGCCAGCGCTGTTGGGAAAACGGCGGGCTTTACGCTGTAGCGCAGCACAAACGCCTGAAACCCATTTGCCGCAAACTGCAGGGCGATTGGCTCTGCCTCGCGGTCGGAGGTCATTTCGTAGCCGCCGCCGGGGCAGATTACCACCGCGGGGCGCAGGCGCTCCGGACGCATCTCGGGAGAGTTATCGGTTATGTAGGTTTGCAGCCGTGGGCTGTAACCGCCGTTTTCAAGGCCCATGGAGGCATAATCAAGGCTGAGGTTTATAATCTCGGTTATCATGGCATTCTACCTTTCCATCGTAAAATAGCTTCGGAGTCAGCCCAGAATGGCCACATCCTTGGCAGAAAGGGTAATCAAGCTGCCGGGCTGATAGGCTTTCCCGCTTAACAAGTCGGTATATGCCTTATCTAGCAGGATTTCCTTTATTGTGTCGGAGTGATTAAGCAGAAAGGTAAATTCCCTCCCGTTGCCCGCACGCCGCGTGGCTTCAACGCCGTCCGGTGTGGTGAGTACCGGGTGAATTCCTTTTTCGGCACAGAGCGTACCAAAAAAGTCTTTATAAAATGCCTCCGATGAAGCAGTGGCTATGTAATAGGCCTCACCCGCGCCATAGCGGTTCATTGTAAGCACGGGCATTCCGGCGTAAAAATCTGAGCGGTAGGCGGCCAGTACTTCGGCCCCTTCGGAATGCAGCAGGTCGCACAGCAGGCCGGCAGGGTAATCATTGCCGCGGTATTGAAAACCGTTATCCTTGCCTTTGGGGAGCACATCGGTTTCCTCCACCCATATACCCAGCAGCTCGCGGAGCCTACCGGGATAACCGCCGATATCCACGTGGTCGTTTTCATCTACATATCCGCTGAAAAAGGTAGTTATGAAGGTACCGCCCGCTTTCACATAGTCCTTTAGCTTGGTATCATAATCCGGCTTCACCATGTAAAGCACAGGGGCAATCACAAGCTCATAATCAGAAAGTGCATCCTCCGTGCCGATAATGTCAACCGTGATGTTCAGCCTGTGAAGCGCCTCATAAAAACGGTAGAATTCATTCAGGTATTTTAGCTCGCAGCTCGGGCCCGCGGAGTATTCTACTGCCCACCAGTTGTTCCAGTCAAACAGCAGCGCCGCCTTTGCATCACACCGGCTGCCAAGGGTGATACCGCCCAGCTTTTCAAGCTCTGCGCCCAAGGCAGAAATCTCGCGGAACACCCGTGTATTCTCGCTGCCCACATGGTCAATCACTGCACCGTGGTATTTTTCGCAGGCGCCGACACTGCGGCGCATCTGAAAGAACATTACCGTATCGGAGCCATGCGCTACCGCCTGATAGCTTAAAAGCCGCATCACCCCCGGGCGTTTCAGGGCGTTGTACGGCTGCCAGTTGGTTACGCTGGGGGTTTGCTCCATCAGCGCAAACGGCATACCGCCCTTTAGCCCCCGGATGACGTCGTGGCTCATGGCAACACGCGCGGGCGGGTCGTTGGGGCCGGGGTAGTTATCCCACGCGGCAAAGTCAAGGTACCTGCTCCAGCGCTGATAGTCCAGCGGCTTGTAAAAGCCCATAAAGTTGGTTGTCACCGGAATATCGGGCATGATGGCCTTTACCGCGTCGTACTCCAAACGGTAGCAATCCATCATGCTGTCGGAGTTAAAACGCGCGTAATCAAGCGAAATGCCCTGAAAGGTAGTGCGGTCCTGCCCGCAGAAGTCAAAATGCTCGCTTAACAGGTTAGCGGGAACAATTTCATCCCAGTCGTAGAAGGTGTGGCTCCAAAAGCCGGTGCACCATGCCTCGTTCAGGGCATCGATGGTTTTATATTTCTCTTTAAGCCATACGCGAAAGGCCTTCGCGCAGTTTTCGCAGTAGCATGCACCGCCGTATTCGTTGGAGATATGCCACGCAACGATATTATCGTAATACCGGTAACGCTCGGCCAGCTTGCGTGCGAGCAAAACGGAATACTTGTGGTAAATCGGGCTGTTGGGGCAGGAGTTATGCCTGCCGCCGAATTTACGCTTTATGCCGTTAAACTCGGTGCGCAGAATTTCCGGGTACTTTTTAGCCATCCAGGCAGGGTGCGCGGCTGTGGAGGTGGCAAGGCACACCTTTAGTCCGTTTTGTTTTACAAGCTCCATAATCCGGTCAAGCCTGGAAAAGTCGTAGGTAGCTTCGTTAGGCTGTAGACTAGCCCAACTGAAAACGTTTAAGGTTACAATATCGATGTGCGCGAGTTTTAAAAGCCGCATATCCTCTTGCCAAAACTCTTCAGGCCACTGTTCTGGATTGTAGTCGCCGCCATACAGAATCTTCTGTACCTTAGTGCTGTTTATCATAGAGGTTTCCTCCAGACACGTACAGACTATTTTCAGCGCTATTGTAGCATAGCAACAAAATCAATTCAATCAGACACTTCTATTTTTTGTTATAATTCAGTCATTTCGTTGTTGTGCACAATAAACTTGAAAAAAGATTTATACCAGTTTTCAGAGGATAGTTCACTCGGTACGACAAAATTTAAAAGGCAAAATTACACCGTCTAACGACAGCTTATGTCTTGATCGGCCCCTAATTCTCAGGTATTCCGGACATGAATTTTTTAGTAATGTAAAACCGAATGTTAAATTATTAAGGTTAAACCTGTCTAGTTTCTATGGTAGACAGGTTGGAAAAGCACCATTATAATGATTGAAAATAATACTCTTTACATCAGAACCGTAGTGCTAAAACCTTTGTTTTAAGGCGCGAAGATTAATCCCCCGTATTGTAAGCCGCAAAGAGCGGACAGTGAAGAGGTTATAACCGTCCGTACTCGGCGCAATCTCAATCGCGCATCTATTAATGCAATTCAGCCATAGACATATTAAGGAGGGGTAATCATGAAATTTACAGAAGGCTATTGGTGCCTGCGTGAGGATGTGGCGCAGCATTACGCGGAGCAGGCCTACGATATCGAAGCCTTCAGTGAGGGCATGCGCGTGTATGCGCCCTGCCGTGTAATCCACCACAGGGGAGACACCTTAAGTACTCCCATGATAACCGTCGAGTTCACGGCGCCCGCCGAGGGTGTGATAAAGGTACGCGCCTTCCACCACGAAGGGTACAGCAAGCAGGAGCCCCGGTTTGAAAAAAACGAGAACCCCGTTCCTTTTACGGTGAACATAACCGAAGCCGAAGCGGTGATGACGGCTGGCAGGCTGAGCGTGCGTGTGAATAAAGAAAAATGGGGCTACCGCTTCGAGTCCGACGGAAGGGTACTGACCTCCAGCGGCTGGCGCGGCCTTGGCTATATGGAGGCGCGGCGTGAGGACTCCTCCATGAGCCCCGGCGACAGCTACCTGAGGGATGTAAAGAGGCCCTATATGATGAGTGAGCTTTCGCTGGGCGTAGGCGAATGCGTTTACGGGTTCGGCGAGCGTTTTACCGCGTTTGTTAAGAACGGTCAGCAGCTTGATACCTGGAACGAGGATGGGGGGACCTCCTCGCCTGTCTCGTATAAATGCGTACCGTTTTATATGACCAACCACGGTTACGGCGTTTTGGTTGACCATACCGATAACGTTTCGTTTGAGATCGGCAGCGAAAAGGTAGAGAACGTCGGCTTCTCGGTTTTTGGTGAGGAGCTCCGCTATTACTTTGTCTACGGCCCCACTCCGCGCGAGGTGCTGCGGCGCTATACGGCGCTTACCGGCAGGCCCGCCCTTCCGCCTGCTTGGTCGTTCGGGCTGTGGCTTTCCACCTCTTTTACCACAAACTATGACGAAGAAACCGTGACGTCATTTATTCAAGGGATGGCCGACCGGCATATCCCGCTTCATGTATTCCACTTTGACTGCTTTTGGATGCGTGAATTCAACTGGTGCGATTTCGCGTGGGACCCCCGTACCTTCCCGGACCCAAAGGGCATGCTTGCACGGTATAAGCAGAAGGGGCTTAAGATAGACGTGTGGATTAACCCTTATATCGCACAGAGGTCCCCGCTTTTTGCCGAAGCCGCCCGTCAGGGCTACCTGCTGATGCGCGCCGACGGCAAAGGGGTGCGGCAGCTCGACCAGTGGCAGCCCGGTATGGGGCTTGTTGATTTCACAAATCCCGATGCCTGCACGTGGTTTGCCGGCAAGCTGACGGCGCTTGTGGATATGGGCGTTGACTGCTTTAAAACCGATTTCGGCGAGCGGATACCCACAGACGTAAAATACTTTGACGGCTCAGACCCGAACTCCATGCACAACTACTACACCTACCTGTACAACATGTGCGTATTTGAGGCTTTGCAGGCTAAAACCGGCGAAGCGGTGCTGTTTGCGCGCTCCGCTACGGCAGGCTGCCAGAAGTTTCCCGTGCATTGGGGCGGAGACTGCAGCGCCAGTTACCTTTCCATGGCCGAAACCCTGCGCGGCGGGCTTTCGTTTGCGATGTCGGGCTTCTCGTTCTGGAGCCATGATATGGCGGGGTTTGAGCAAACCGCTTCGCCTGATGTATACAAGCGCTGGGCCGCCTTTGGCCTGCTCTCCACCCACAGCCGCCTGCACGGTTCCACCAGCTACCGCGTGCCGTGGCTGTTCGACGATGAGGCCAGCGAGGTGGTGCGCCGCTTTGTCGAGCTGAAATGCCGTTTGATGCCTTATCTGTACGGCATGTCGGTGGCTGCACACGAGGAAGGGGTTCCCGTCATGCGCCCGATGGCGTTTGAATTCCCCGAAGACCGTGCCGCCGATTATCTTGACCGCCAGTATATGCTGGGTGATAGCCTGCTGGTTGCGCCTGTTTTCAGCGAAGACGGTGTGGTTGACTACTATCTGCCCGCGGGGCGCTGGACCCATCTGCTTTCCGGCGAGATTCGTGAAGGTGGCCGCTGGCATAAAGAGCGGTACGACTATTTCTCGCTGCCGCTCTATGTTCAGGAAAATACCCTGCTGCCTGTCGGCAGCAACAGCCAGAAACCGGATTACGATTATGCGGCTGGTGTGGAACTCCACTTGTATGAGCCCTGCGACGACCAGACCGCGTTGTGCCGTATCCCCGATCTTAGCGGCAATATCGTCGTGATTGCCGAGGCAAAGCGTTCGGGCAGTGACGTGACGCTTTCCCTTTCCGCGCCGCTTGAAAATGCCGCTCTTGTGGTGCATTATCAAGGAACTGTGCGGCGCGAACCGATTGCCACGGTTTATTTATCCATGAAGCTATAGCAAATTAAGAATATTTGCTTTAAGGAGATATTCCTGCGCTATGAATAGTTGTGAAATCAAAGAACAAATCTGTGAAATCTGCCACCGTATGTGGCAGCTGGGGTGGGTGGCCGCCAACGACGGCAATGTGTCGGTTTCTATGGGGGACGGCACCTTCTGGGTAACCCCCACCGGAATCAGCAAGAGCTTTATCACCCCCGAAAGTCTTGTAAGAATCAACACCCTCGGCGAGGTTATCGAGGGCGCGGCAGGGCTGGCTCCCTCCTCTGAGGTGAAGATGCATCTGTGCTGCTATAAAGAGCGGGAGGATGTAGGGGCGGTTGTACATGCCCACCCCCCAACCGCAACCGGTTATGCCGTAGCACATGTCCATATGGATGAATATACCATGATCGAATCTGTCATAGCAATCGGCTCGGTTCCGGTCACCCCTTACGGCACACCGTCTACCGATGAGGTTCCCAAGGCGATTACGCCCTATCTGCCCGACCACGATGCGCTGCTTTTGGCAAATCACGGTGCCCTAACGGTTGGCAGCGATTTAATTACCGCTTATTATCGCATGGAAACCTTGGAGCTTTGGGCTAAAGTCAACCTTACCGCCCGCCTGCTGGGAGGAGCCAGGGAGATTACCCGCCCGAATATAGACCGGTTATGTGCTATGCGGACGGGTTACAAGGTAACGGGCAGGCATCCGGGCTATAAAAAATACCCCAAAATCGATCAGTGAAGAAGGGTGACGATTGATGAGCGCAAATGCCGGACGTGTTTTAGCCTTCGACTTGGGAGCTTCGGGCGGCAGGGTGGTGCTTGCCTCCTACGACGGCAAAGAGATTACGCTTGAGGAGATTCACCGGTTTTCAAATGACCCGGTGTTAATAAACGGTACTCTTTACTGGGATATCCTGCGGCTAATGCATGAGGTTAAAAACGGTATTATTAAGGCTCAGCTTGCCGGCGGGTTTGAAAGCCTTGCAGTAGATACCTGGGGGGTTGATTTCGGCCTGCTGGATAAGGACGGCCGTCTGCTCGAAAACCCGGTGCACTACCGCGATAACCGCACCGCGGGGATGGTGGAAGAGGCCTTTAAGCTGATACCGAAAGAGCGGTTTTATAATACCACCGGTAACCAGTTTATGGAGATAAACACCGCCTTTCAGCTGCTTTCGCTGGCTAAAAGCCGGCCGGAGCTGCTCAGTCGGGCCGATAAGCTGCTGATGATGCCCGACCTGTTTCATTACTTTTTAACCGGCTGTGCCATAAGCGAGCGGTCTATCAGCTCTACCACTCAGCTGTTTAACGCCGTAGAAGGAAGCTGGGCGTATGAGGTTATTGATAAACTGGGGCTCCCGAAGCGCCTGTTCGGGGAAATTGTGCCGCCGGGAACGGTTATCGGTACCCTCTCGCCACTCCTGTGCGAGGAGTTGGACTGCCCGGCGGCAAAGGTGATTGCCGTTTGCTCGCACGACACACAGTCCGCTGTAACGGCGGTTCCCGCACCGGACGACGAATTTCTTTTCATCAGCTGCGGCACATGGTCGTTGCTGGGCACCGAATCCCCGGCGCCTATTATCAACGAGCTTTCCGAAAGGTACAACATTACAAACGAGAGTACCTATGGCGGCAAAACCACTTTTTTAAAGAATATTATCGGGCTTTGGCTGCTGCAGGAGAGCCGCCGCCACTGGTCACGCCATGGCAGGGAGTATAGTTTTTCAGAGCTGGAGATGCTCGCGCTTGAAGTAAAGCCCTTTGCTTGCTTTATTGACCCTGACGCGCCGGAGTTCGTACGTGCGGGTAATATCCCCGGACGTATTCGGGCCTACTGCGAGCGGACAAACCAGCATGTTCCCGAAACTGCCGGTGAGGTAGTGCGCTGTATCTACGAAAGTCTGGCCTTTAAGTACCGTTATGCGGCGGAGCAGATCAGCGCCTGCACCGGGAAGCAGTATCCCCAGATTTATCTGATCGGCGGAGGGGCAAGGGATAAGCTGCTTTGCGCCATGTCTGCCGATGCCTGCAATGCCCGGGTGGTTACCGGCCCCTTTGACGCAACGGCTCTTGGTAATGCCGCCGTGCAGTTTGTGGCGAACGGTTGTATCGAAGGCATCAGTGAGGCGCGCAGGGTGATTGCGCGTTCACAGAAGGTACTTACCTGCCTGCCCGAACAGCCTGAGGTATGGGACAAACATTATGAGCGGTTTAAGAAGGTTACCTCTTTAGCTTAATCGTACTATATTTATAAGAAGGGAAGATTGGTGTTGAAACACGCCAGAATAGGCATTCGTCCAACCATTGACGGAAGATGGGGCGGTATACGCGAGGGGCTGGAGGAGCAAACCATTGCTATGGCCGATGCGGCAAAGCGGCTCATTGAAAGCAACCTTACCTATACCGACGGAACTCCGCTGGAATGCGTGGTTTCCCCCTGCACGATTGGAGGTGGAGCAGAAGCCGCGCACTGTGCGGAGTTTTTTGCCGCCCAAAGGGTTTGTGCCACTCTTACGGTAACCCCCTGCTGGTGTTATGGCAGCGAAACGATGGACCTCGACCCGCTTACTGTGAAGGCGGTATGGGGCTTCAACGGTACGGAGCGCCCCGGCGCGGTGTATCTGGCCGCAGCCATGGCGGCCCATGCCCAACGCGGGTTACCCGCTTTCTCTATTTACGGGCATGATGTGCAGGATAAGGATGACCGCTCCATCACTGTGGATGTTGCCCAAAAAATTCTTCGCTTTGCGCGGTGCGCTGCTGCGGTGGGTGAGATGCGCAATAAGGCCTATGTGGGTATTGGTGGCGTTTCAATGGGTATCGCGGGTTCCTATTGTGACGCGGACTTTCTGCAGCGCTACCTTGGCGTTCGCGCCGAATGGGTGGATATGACCGAGCTCCTGCGCCGTATAGACCTTCAGATATATGATCAGTCTGAGTACGAGAAGGCACTTGCGTGGGTAAAAGCCAACTGCCCCATGGGTATGGATATTAACACGTACCCCAAAACAGATGCTGAGAAGGAAGCGGACTGGCAGTTCTGCGTGAAGATGACGCTTATTATTCGGGATATCCTGTGCGGAAACCCCAAGCTTGCGGAGATTGGCCGTTATGAGGAGGCCCTTGGCAGAAACGCCGCGTTCGGCGGCTTTCAAGGCCAGCGCATGTGGACGGATTACAAACCCAACGGCGATTTTTCCGAAGCAATCCTGAATTCAAGCTTTGATTGGAACGGTACGAGAGAGCCTGTGGTTCTCGCCACCGAAAACGACAGCCTGAACGGTGTAGCCATGCTATTCGGGAAGCTGCTTACCTCCACCGCAAGCGTATTTGCCGACGTAAGAACCTACTGGAGCCCGGAAGCCGTTGAACGCGTTACCGGGCATCGTCCGGAGGGGCGTGCAAAAAACGGCTTTATACACCTGATTAACTCCGGTGCTGCCGCACTCGACGCTACCGGCGCGGCAACGGATGAAAGCGGCTGCCCTTCCATAAAACCGTGGTGGAAGGTTACCGATGGTGACGTTCAGGCGATGCTTGCAGCCACCGACTGGTGCCCCGCTAATCTGGGCTATTTCAGGGGCGGCGGGTATTCCTCCCATTTTAAAACACTGGTACAGATGCCTGTAACACTTATTCGGGTAAATATCATAAAGGGCCTGGGCCCTGTTTTGCAGCTGGCGGAAGGCTATACCGTTACGCTGCCTGACGAGATGCACCGTATGCTGGATGACCGAACCGATAAAACCTGGCCCACCACATGGTTTGTGCCAAACCTCACGGGTGAGGGTGCTTTTACCGATGTTTACAGCGTAATGGCTAACTGGGGCGCCAACCACGGCTCTTTCACCTACGGGCATGTCGGTGCGGATCTTATCACACTGGCGAGCATGCTTCGCATTCCTGTTTCCATGCACAATGTTTCCCGCGCGCGAATCTTCCGGCCTCACGCATGGGCCGCTTTCGGTACGCAGGGCTTGGAAAGCGCCGACTACCGCGCGTGTACGGCATACGGGCCGCTGTATTGATTCGTGAGCACAGTTAGTCTTACTCCTCTTGTCAGAAGGAGTATGCCATAAGAAAACAAAGGCGTGCTGCAAACGATTATGTTACAGTACGCCTTGTTTTTGGGGATAAAATCCCCTTCAGCATTATTGCTCCCCGCCAAAGGCGGGAATTTAAAAAGTGATTTTATTCAATAAGTATAAGAAGGAGTCGGCAACTGGGCGTTTCCAGTTGCCGACTCCTTTTCACAAAGCAGGTATTACGTATTCGATTCTTTATTTACCGGTTTTTGCTTTTTCATAGCGTGCTGCCAATGGCTCTACAATGTTTGTCTTTTCCCAATTAAGAACCTGCTCCACGCCAAGGCCCTTAACGGTTTCCTGCATGCCCTTATAGAGCACATTGAATTCGGCCTCATCCTTCGCAAATACCATCTTCCAGGATTCGTCGCGAATGATTTGTGCACACTGGGTTCTGATAGCGTCAACGTCCGTAGGAACCTGAGGAATAATCCATCCATTGTTGGCAGCAACAACAAATTGATTATTCGATTTAATGTATTCCATAGTGGTCAGCGTTTGCATCTTATCCTGCCAAGATTTATCAAGCGGTGTGGTGTTATCCTTCAGGTAAGAACTCCACAGCATGAAGTTATAGGGAGCGTTATTTACAGGGTTGATATCCTTGTTGACTACGGATGTGTAGTTTAACTGAGACATACCGTCCTTATAGGTGCCGCCGCCCCATTCGGCAGGCATCTCAGCCTTGTCGTCGCCGGAGAATACCTTCTTGCCAAAATCGGTAAGAGCGGGTTCGTTGTCCTTCATCTCCCAGGTCAAGCCTTCGGGTCCGCAGGTGCTGTTGGTCTGCGCAGAAGCGTACATAATGCCTTCGGGTGAATACAACCAGTCGATAAAGTCAACCATCCTCTGGGGGTCTTCCGCCTTGCTGCCAACTCCGATGATATAGTTATTGCCTAGCGTATTGCACCCTCTGCCCAGAATGGTAACGTCCTTAACGGGAACATACATAAAGCCCTTGCCGGCAGCCTTGTTTTCCTGTGTATTATAAGCTCCCTGACAATGCCAAGGCCACAAATCGAAGAAAACGCCGCCATCCCTGTACTTCGCGTCGAAGGTATCATAATTCTGGGTAGAGGAATCGGGGTCCAGAATACCCAGCTGATTTGCCTGGAAGAAGAACTTTAAGCCTCTGTAGTAGAGAGAGTTGTCTTCCAGAACATACTGGGACTTTCCATCGGGGTTGATCAGCGTAAAGTACGATTGATCCAGATCGTACCCATACAAGGCAGCGGGGTTCTTCCCTAAGCACATCGTATTGCCGTCCCAATCTTTAAACATTGAAACTGCGTAAGCTTTTTGGCCGGAATCACTGGTGGGATGCTTATCCTGCATCTGCTTGAGAACAGGCAGAACATCCTCAAATGTATTTATCTCAGGGCAACCAAGCTCGCTATAATAATCCCAGCGCAGATATACACCGAATGTAGGATCATTGCCGTCGGTGGCCTCTAACGGTGAACTTAAAGAACACTCAGAGGGGATCGCGTAAACCTTATCCGAACTGATCATGCTCTTGATATTATCGATAGCTGCCTGATAATTGATCAGGTTTTGGCTCTTGCTCACCATATCGGTGATGTCGTACATAAGGTCGGCCTTTACGCAGTCGGCCAACCTGCCGCCTTCTGAACCGATCATAATAAGGTCGCCAAGCTCACCGGCAGCGGAACGGGTCTGGAAAAGGGTATCGTTGCCGCCCGCCACGTTTGGGGCTATAATGTTCAGCTCCATGTTGAACTTGTCTTTAACAACCTTCGCATACCACCCGGGCTGAATACCTTGGTAGTTTGCCTTATTGTCGAATACATCAATAGTTAAAAACTCGTCGTAGGTTTT
The DNA here is from genome assembly GCA_023391875.1 of Bacillota bacterium. Taxonomy (GTDB): domain Bacteria; phylum Bacillota; class Clostridia; order Oscillospirales; family Ruminococcaceae; genus Acetanaerobacterium. The sequence goes on from JAEWAB010000004.1 coordinate 349,731, forward strand.
TGCTGCGGTACCGGAAGATGCCACTTCAGAGGTAGCTTCAGATGTTGCCGCGGATGAGGGCGCCACGGGTGTAGAGGCGCACCCGGCTGCCAGCATACCGATTATGGCAATCACGAGCAGACAGGATAAGAGTTTTAACGAAGTTTTTCTCATTTCAATATTCCTCCTTATGATTTTAGTTATATCACAGAAGCAAAGCCGCTTCTGAATAACTACAATACTATCCTTTTACGGAACCGATCATAACGCCTTTTACAAAGTATCTTTGGAAGATCGGGTAGATAAATAGGATAGGCAGTACAACGATGACCGAAACGGTCATACGAACAGAAGTTGGGTTTTGACGGGTGGCGAGCCCCGCAATCTCTGCGCCGCTTAAGCCGGGGCTGTTCCTGATTAACTGGGCAAGGGAATTGGCCTGGTTAATATACTTATACAGTGTAAATTGCAGCGGCTGAAGCTCATCCTTGGTGATATACAACAGAACATCCTGAAAGGCATTCCACTGGTTTACCGCCGCGAAAATGGCAATAGTGGCCAGTATGGGCGTCGAAACCCGCAGAATAATCTTAAAGAAGATGGTCAGGGTTCCTGCACCGTCAATCTCCGCCGCCTCCTGCAATGCCGGAGGAATAGATTCAACATAGGTCTTTGCGAGAATAATAAAGAAGGGCTGTACGATTAACGGGATGATATACACTAAAAAATTATTCCTCAAGCCGAGATTGATATAGGTTATGAACACGGGGATCAGCCCGGCATTAAAGTACATGGTGATTATTAAAAACCGGTACCAGAATTTACGTCCCCACATCTTTTGCTGCGTGAACATAAAACCGAGAAAAGCGGAAGCCAGTACGGTGCAGACCGTCCCTATGACAGTTCTGGCTACGGATATCAATGCGGCATTCGGAAGGCCTTTTAACTTTAAAACATCTATGTAATTCTTGAAATGAATTTGCTGTGGGTAAAAATTAATCAGACCCTTGGCACTCATGTCATTCGCGCTAATGGTATTGATGATCAGATAGTAAAACGGGTAGATGCAGATGATTGCCAGTAGAATGAACACGGTATAGTTGATAATCGAAAAGATGATATCACCCGGCGTTCTTTTTATCTTATTCTTGTTATGTACAATGTCTAAAGACATAGATATCGCTCCTTTCCTTAAGGCTTAAATAATCGTTTCGCCGCGTACCGCTTTGGATAGCCTGTTGGCAAACAGAAGCAGTGTTACGCTGACAATACTCTTCATCATACTGATAACGGTTGCGAGCGAATAGGCATTTGAACCGCTCATACCGATATTATATACATAAAGGTCCAGCACCTGAATATGTTCCTTGTTAAACGAGTTTTGGAATACATAATACTGATCAAGACCATTGTTAAGAAAGTTCGCGATGGAAAGCATCAGCAGTACGAAGAAGGTGGGCGTCAGACCGGGGATAGTGATGTACCACATCAACCTGAATCGCCCTGCGCCGTCAACCCTGGCGGCCTCGTAAAGCTCCGGGTCAATGCCTGAGATAGCCGCTAAGTACATAATCGCGTTCCACCCAGTGAACTTCCACAGGCTCCATAGGCACATCTTAATCCAGGTAAAATTGTCGCTGTCCAAAAACTTGATGGGATTATCAATTATCCCTAGGGACTGCATCAAACTGTTGGCCATGCCGGAATTGCAGAAAAGCGAATAGGCAATGGAATAAACCAAAACCCAACTGATGAAGTTCGGTATGGTGGTTAAGGTTTGAACCACGTTTTTAAACCTTTTTGATCGTGATTCGGTTAAAAAGATGGCGAACATGACCGGTAAAAATGAAGCAAGGATACCAAGCCCGCTAATTGCAAAGGTGTTCAGAAGAACCTGCAGCAGCTGCTTAATCTGCGTAGGAGTTCGGAATAAAGTGGTAAACCATTTAAAACCGACAAATTCGCATTGCGAAAGCTTCAGCGGCGGCCTGTAATCAAAAAACGCATATATCCAGCCGTAAAGCGGGAAATACGAAAATATAAATACCAAAACAAGAAACGGCAAAACCATCAGAAACAATTTTAATCCGGGCTTCAGCCTTTTCTTTGGTGTTTTGAATTCATGAACGATTCTTCCCGGAGAATCCGCCAAAGTCTTCATGTTTATGCCCCCAAATCTAAGAATGTATATTGGTGAACTTTGAGCATGATGTATTTGTGCCCAAAACAACTGCGTGTAAGAGCAAACTTATTGTTTAATTTAATAAATATATTAACTTAATTTGGACATGATTTATACACTAATAATTACACATGATTGACTGTAAAAATTAGCGATTTGATCAGTAAAGTCTAATTTAATAGTGTGAAAGCCAACAGGAAAACAGAGAATTCCAGCATGTTAACGAAAGGAAGCAGTCATTAATCAAAAAATGCTGTACAACCGTCGGCCGGTGTACAGCATTTTCGCTATTCTATTCTACGCATATGCGCAGCGGCAGGTTTGACCCCGGAGCTAGCCGTATATCAAACACGGTATTGCCGGAAATGGTATTGCCGTAAAGCTTATCACCGGTAATGATATTCTCCAGTACGGCGGACACACCCTTTACGGTGATGGATGCACTGTCGTAGTAAGGCTGGAAGCTGCGCAGTACAAAGGTGTTGTTATCGTACATAAACATCGCCACCTTAGACGGCGCGTCCAGAATTACACGGCTGTCACCGGCAACCGTCTCCCGGATAATCCTAAGCACCGCGCGCGGCAGGTTATAAAGATTGCCGTAGTCGTCGGGGATGGTGAGTACATAGAGCCGCCCGCTGCCATAGGTGGTTTTCACCAGAATCGGAAAGCTATTATCCTCCCCGAATGCGCCTACCAGTTCCCATGTATCGTTGGTGGGGTACTCCAGTTGGGGAATCAGCATGGGGGCATCGCCTGTTACACAGCCGCCGAAACACACCCCGCCGTCGTTGGAGTAGGCAAAACGGCTTACACTGGCTTTGCGCCCGGTATGATGAATGTTAGCTATCCTATAAAAATCCTGCTGAGTAGCCCGCACAAAACCGGAGGTTACAACCACTACCGAACCGTTCAGCAGGCTTTTTTGAACCTTTTCAATAATACTTTTGTCTTTGGCGGCATTCTCGGTTAAAAAGATTGTTTTAGCACGTTCAGGGTAATCCGGTGTTGGCTCCAGAGGAATACCCAGCATACCGATATAGTTGTGCAGATAATCCTCCCCATGGCCGTGGTAGGGCAGGTAACAAGCGGTGCCTATGGGGCTGCCCAGCTTTTCGAGCAGGGTGTCCATTTCCTCAAATACCTGACCCGCCACCGGTATAAATAATGAAAAGTGCGATTCCAGCAGAGAACCAAGACTGAAGAGCGTTGCCTCCTTTGCCCTGGCCAGCAGCGTAAGATAGGCCTGCTCGGCATAGGAGGTTAGGTTATAGGTGCATTCGTACGGGTCGAACCAGCCGCCGCCGTTGCGCCCGGGCGCAACGTTTTCCAGATAGCGCTGGTTAAAGTAGCTTAAATACTTCGGTAGGTGCTGCTGGGTATAGGTGGGGTTGCGGGTTTCGGTACCGGTGTAGATTTTATCAAAGATCTTCGGTTCATCCTCCAGATTATAGCCGCATTCCTGATAATGCTCGTACCAGTTGGGGTATTTAATAATCATCTTTACCTTGGGGTTTACACGCTTGGCTGGGCCAACAATTACATTTTCAGAAATCTCCTTGAGTAGCGCCAGACGAAAGTCGGCCCAGGAGCGTTCTCCCCGCGCTTTAATACAGTGCTCACATTTGCAGTTGGTAAAGTAGAAATCGTCAAGGATAATCTCATCAAACAAGCTCGCGGTAAACTCAACCACCTCGGTGAGCATCCTGCGCGTTTCCGGGTTGGTATAGCACAACGGATAAAAGCCGCCCTCGCCGTTTTCAACGGTATCGGTCGTGATGCCGCCGGAGGTTTCAATTCCGCGGCTGTGGAAGAACGCTATAATCCGCTCAAGCTGTTCCCGTTCAATATAGGCACCGCTGCGGTAGGTTTCGAGGTAAACCTTTGATACCTTCACATGCTTCTCAATAAACGCGAATCTTGCCGCGAACGCGTCTATATCCTTGATGTCAATAAGGTTGCCTACAGGGCAGTACACGGCTGCCCCAAAATGCTTATAGGCCATGGAAATTACTCCTTTTAAAATGATTAAAGAGTGAAATCAACATCTGCGCCATCCTTTATAAAGATGGGTATTACATCAAGCGGCGCCTCGCACACAATCGTTTGTCCGCCTTCGTAGGTCTTGCCGGTGTGGGTATTCTTCCATACTGCGCTTGCGGGCAGATAAACCGAACGTTCACGCTTGTTTTCCTCCATTACGGGCGCAACCAACAGGCTTGGGCCGAACATGTACTCGTCGCTTACCTCCCACGTAGCTGCGTCGTTGGGGAAATCGTAAAACAGCGGGCGGATCACCGGGCCGCCGTTCTCATGCGTCGCCCGCATCTGCTCAGCGATATAGGGGCGAAGCTGCTCACGCAGGAGCATGTATTTTTTAAAGATTTCATAAGCCTCATCACCGTAACTCCAAACCTCGTTGGCGGCACCGCTAAAGAACCGGCCACCCCCCACGGTACCCAATGGCTCCTTGTGCGGCAGGCGTTCCCCATGTAGGCGGAATACCGGGCAGAACGCGCCGTACTCGAACCAGCGGATAATACACTCCCTGAATTCCGGATCGTCCGGGTTGCCACCCAGAAAGCCGCCGATATCGGTTGTCCACCACGGAATGCCAGAGAGCCCCATATTCAGGCCGGCCGTAAACTGCTCGCGCAGGCCGCGAAAGCTCGAATCCACATCGCCAGACCACACCAGTGCGCCGTAACGCTGGCTGCCCGCCCATGCGCAGCGCACAAGATTCACGACATCTTGCTGCCCTGCCGCCGTCATACCATCGTAAAACGCTTTGGCATACATGGAGGGGTAAAGGTTGCTTACGGTGAGCGCCGGGCCGAGGTGATAACGGTAGATGTCAAAATCATACGGGCCGTATTCGGGCTCGGCCTCATCCAGCCAGAAGATTTTAACCCCCTTATCGTAGTAGTTTTTCTTTACCTTTTTCCATATGAAATCACGTGCATTGGGGTTGGTGGCGTCAAAAAAGACGTTGTTGCCCAAGAACTCCATATTGGTGGATTGCCCGCGATCGGTTTTCACCAACAGATTATTCCGGCTCATCTCGGTATAGTTTTCGCTATCCTTTGCCACGGTGGGCCATACCGAAACCATCAGCTCAATGCCGAGCTCGCGCAGTTCCTTTACCATTGCTTCGGGGTCAGGCCAATAATTGGGGTCAAACTTCCAGTCGCCGTGGTTGGTCCAATGGAAGAAATCGATTACAATTACGTCCATAGGAAGCCCTCTGCGTTTGTGCTCGCGTGCCACCTCCAGTAGCTCTTGCTGTGTTTGGTAGCGCAGCTTGCACTGCCAGAAGCCCATGCCATAATCGGGCATCATGGGCGGCTTACCCGTTGCGTTTGCATAGCTATGCACAATTTCGGCGGGGGTGTCACCCGCGGTTAACCAGTAGTCCAGTTCACCGGTATACTGTGTAAACCACTCGGTTTTGTTCTTGCCAAAGGTGGCGGTGCCTACGGCGGGGTTGTTCCATAAGAACCCATAGCCTAAGCTTGAAAGCGCAAACGGTACCGAGGCCTGCGTGTTGCGCTGTGCCAGCTCCAGCGTGCAGCCCTTCTGGTTGAGGTAACCGTGCTGGTACTGCCCCATGCCAAAGATGCGCTCATCATCCCGCGCCTCAAAACGGGCGGTAAGCTGCCAGCCGCCAAGCATCGGCTTAAGCTCCCGCGCAGGGATGTTCAGCGGGCTGCAGTATTCATAGAGGTTTTCGCGGTTTCTGACATACTCCTCCAAAAGCAGGTCCCCGTGCTGGTTAAAAAACGAAAGCTTGCCGTTTTGCAATACCTCCGCAGTCAGCTTACCGTTACGGATAATTGCCTTTTCGGGGGTGATATCAATCGTACATGAGGCGGCAGGCAGGGGAATCAGCGCCCAGTCTTTGCCGGAAAATGTGCTCTCTCGGGTGGCTCTAACGCGCAGGCTGTTTTCCCCCCAAGGCTCAATGCGCAGCTTTTCACCGTACAGCGTGCGTGTCAGACGCCCATGATCGTCTGAAAATAGAGTGTCCATAGACTTTTGCCTTCCTTTCTATTTATTATAAAGTCTTACGTCGACGGCGGTATTTCTAGCCCTATACTACAATAAGTTTAGGAAAAATAATATAATGAATTTTTTAGGTGTTAACCCTTAAAAATTAGTGGTTTAAAATCACTTCAATATCCGAGAGTACGCACGATTAAAAAAGTGCTGCCGCTAATTTGCGGCAGCACTCTCTATTTCTCGTTTAAATATGTGCGGTAAAAAGCGTTGCGATAATTAGTGGGTGTAATGCCTTCAATTCTTTTAAAGACCTTCATAAAGTATTTTTCATCGTCGAACCCTACCGCATAGGCAATTTCCTTGATAGAAAAATTCGTTTGATACAGCATGGTTTTAGCATTGGAAACGCTTAATGTATTGAGATATTCTACAAGATGCATACCGGTTTTGCTTCTGAATAGTTTAGAAAAATAGTTGGGATTATAATGAAATTTCTCCGCAACCTCCATGGTGGAGATGCCTTTATTGTAATTTAAGCGAATCCATTCAATAATGGATTCAAAAGATTGGCTGCTTTCATTGCTGCTATATTGCATCGTGTAATCTGTCAGAACATTCTGTGTAAGCTGAATCAGGATATTTGTCAGGATAAAATCTGCCGCAAGCGATGTATAATAAGGAGTTTTGCGCGTGTGAAGCAACTGGTGGAACAGAATGTCCAATTTGCTGTCCAGCTTTACATTGTCGAATATTGGTAATATGCCCTGCTGTGAAAAGCGCGAATATGGGTTTGCGCTCATGATAGCTATTATGCTTTCTGCAGCGGCATGGTCTAAAACAGTGGCATCTCTCAGCTTAAAATGTACCCAGTAAAATGATATTTTACCGCTGGACGGTTTGTAGCCCTTGTGTGGGTGGTTTGGAAGAATAATCAGCATACTGCCGGGCTTAACAACGTACTGCAAATCATCCTGCTGTATATAAACCTCACCTTCAATGCCAAGAATGACTTCATACGTATCAATAACACGTTCGCTATGGATCCATGGATTGTCAAACACCAAGTTCCCGCACGAAACATATGAGATCGGCAGGTTAATCGGAAAGGAAAGATACTGCATAGTGAGTTTTGTCCACCTTTTATATTTATTTCTTTACTTACAATACTCGTGCGGTATGTTAATATTGTACTATAAATTACGGGAATAATCAATAATTTAGGTATTATGTATAGGAACTAATAAAATATGCATTATACAAGGGTTGTTCCAAGGAGGAAGCACTGTGCCAAATGGAAAAAAACAAACAACCGGGTACAATGAAATAATTTGGAAGGATACGAATATTACCGAAGGATTTTGGGAAGAGATTCAACGAAGAATACTTCAGGTTACCCTCCCAATAGAATATGAACAATGCTTGAAAACAGGGAGAATTTCCGCATTAGAATGCGATTGGAAGCCTGGAGACCCGTACCAACCCCACTTCTTTTGGGACTCGGATATCGCCAAATGGATAGAAGCGGCCTCCTACAGTCTGGCGCTGTGCTGGGACGAGAGTTTAATTGAAAAGGTGGACAAAATCGTTGATTCTATTGAAAAAGCGCAGCAGGAAGACGGATATTTTAATATCTACTACACGGTTGTAGAACCGGGGCAGCGCTTTACCTACCTTAAGAGAATGCATGAGCTTTATTGTCTTGGACATATGATCGAGGGCGCGGTCGCCTATCATCAGGTGACGGGTAAAACAAAACTGCTTGATATTGTAAGCCGCTATGCAGACCTATTATGTACGCTGTTTGGCAGCGGTGAAGGCCAAATCCGGGGCTATGACGGGCACCCCGAAATAGAGCTTGCCCTCGTAAAACTCTATAAAACCACGGGACAACAAAAATACCTCACATTAAGTAAATTCTTCGTGGATGAGCGCGGAACATCTCCTTCGTTTTTTGAAAAGGAATGTGAGCAACGCGGTGAGCCGGAAGAAAACAGAAAATATCGATTCGACATGCAGGGTATGTATGCTTATTATCAGGCACATATGCCTGTTAGGGAACAAACTCGTGCTGTAGGCCATGCGGTTCGCGCGATGTACCTTTATTCCGGCATGGCTGACGTGGCGACGTATACTGATGATGCTTCCTTACACCACGCATGTAAAACCCTTTGGGATAACGTGGTGCAAAGGCAGATGTATGTTACGGGGGGCATTGGCCCCAATCCCAGTGGTGAACGCTTTACGTATGATTATAATCTGCCGAACAGCATGGCATACAATGAAACCTGCGCATCCATAGGGCTTTTCATGTTTACCTACAGGATGATGTTGACTTCACCGCACGGTGAATACGGCGACGTGATGGAGCGTTGCCTGTATAACAACATTTTGGGAGGCGTCTCACTTAGTGGTGACCGGTTTTACTATGCAAATCCGCTTTCGGCGCATCCGGCGGCCTATCAGAATATGAATGAGGACCGTTCCCACATTACGCTCATGCGGCAGAAATGGTTTGAGGTTGCATGCTGCCCTCCGAATCTTGCCCGCCTGATGATGTCGCTAAGCGGTTACATCTATATTCACAACCAGTCTTCGTTGATTGTAAACCTCTTTATCAACAGCAGTACCGACGTGACGCTTAATGATACAAAGGTTACGGTTTCACAGCAGAGCAACTACCCATGGGAACCAAGCATTAATATCGCCGTAGCTCCGGCAAAGCCTTGCACCTTTACCTTACAGTTAAGGCTAGCATCCTGGAGCAAAAAATATCAAATTAAGATTAACGGTATGCTCTATGAAGAATATATTCTAAAAGATGGATTTTTGTGTATCACCAGGGAATGGAATCCGACCGATGTGGTTGAGCTTTTGTTGGACATGCACGTGCGTAGAATAGAAGCGAGACCGGAGGTTACCGCCGATTGCGGTAGAATTGCTTTAGAAAGGGGGCCTATCGTATATTGTTTTGAAGAAACGGACAATGGCAAAAACTTAGAAGACATCACGTTAACCACAGACGTGATACAAGAGGTTTATTCCCCTGATCTGCTTGGCGGTATTGTAGCACTTACGATGACAGGGTATCAACGTACAACGCAGGATTGGCCACAGCAGCAGTTATATCGTGAACAGGAAAACGGAGAACAGAAGATGGCTTTGACGGCCATACCATTTTACAGTCGTCTTAACCGGACATCGGGCGAGATGATTGTTTGGATAAAGTCATAACCAAGCTAAAGAATAAAGTGGAGGATTAAACATGAAAAAGATTATTGCACTGTTTCTAGCAGCAACCATGTCTCTCACACTATTAGCATCTTGTGCGGCTCAGAACTCATCAACTTCCTCAACCGAACCTTCAAGCGCGGCGGTGTCACAAGAACCACAGAGCACAGAGAAGCCTTCGTTAACCGTATGGCTTAAAAAAGAAGTTAACGAAACCACCAACAGCATGATCGAAGCTAGAGTTAAAGAATTTGGCGAGAAAAATAATGTGAATGTAACGGTAGAACTCGTACCTTATGAAAAGTTATATCCCATGTGGACATCCGCCATTGAGGCGAAAACCCTGCCGGATGTGTCGTTCTTCCAGTACCAAGAGGCTGGCCAATTTTATGCGCAGGACCTCTTACTGGATGTAACCGATCTCGTTGGCGACATTGAAGCGAAAAACGGTGACATCATCGATTCGCTTGTAAAACCTGCTGTTTTTGGCGGCAAGACTTATGCCGTTCCTCAAAAATTCTATTCCGTAGCTCTGCATTATAGAAAAGATCTGCTCGAGGCAGCGGGCTACAGCGAACCGCCAAAAACATGGGATGAATTCCGTGAGATGGCAAAGAAGTTAACCGATGCGTCCAAGGGCATTTATGGCGCAGGTATCGGCCTCGGCTCTACCAATTCCGATGCAGAGTGGCTCAATCAGGTAACCCTTTGGGGCCAGGGCGGCGCTTTGGTGGCCGAAGATAGCAAAACCATTATTGCAAACAGCCCCAAAACCGTAGCGGCGCTTGATTACATCTCTTCCATATTCCTTAATGACAATTCTACTCCTCCGTCCTCCGTAAACTGGGACGATGCCGCAAATAACAAGGCTTACTTAAGCGGACAGGTTGCTATGGTTTTCAATGCGGGAACACTGCTTGCCGCTATCAAAAAAGATAATCCTGAGCTATATGAAAAAACGGGTATTGCGCCTATCCCCAGTGGCTCCGAAGGCTTCTTTACGCCAAGTGCGGGCTCGTACCTCGGCATTTTCAATACAACCAAGCAGCCGGACCTTGCCAAGCAGTTAATTGCCTACGTATACGAGTATGACTGGTACAAATCGTGGATGGATGTAGAGATGCCGTCTATCGTGCCCGTATATGAAAAATCCAAGGAAGATCCTGCATGGCAGACTGAGCTCACCAAACCGTTTATCGATTCGATGTCTGGCCTTTGCTTCATCGGCTATCCCGGTGAGTATACCCCTAAAGCGGGCGAGCTTTTTAACCTCAAGCTTCTCAACAAGACCATTGAGAATATTGTTGTAAATAAAGTAACCCCTCAGGCCGCTGCAGATGAACTGCAAAAAGAGATTGAAGCTGTCTATAATAAGTAGTAAACCGTAAGTAGCCACAAAAGATTGATTTTCCGGTTCTCCGGAAAATCAATCTTTCAAAAAGTATTCAAGAGAGTATCTTAGGTTTAATTATTATAACTTTGAAAAACTATCTGTAGACTAAAAGCCCTCCTGCCCCAATGGCGGTAACGATACTTTTTTCAAATTGGCTTTATGTCCTTCTGAAAAGTTTGCGGCCGCCTTCCTGCGCAGCAAGAGGGAGCAGCCAACCCGGGGCATAAAACCCAAAAGGAAGGACATGGATCTAATAATGAAAAAATCGTTTGTTCAAAGATGGACAAGAGCGCAAAGAACAGAATTGTTCGGATACTGTCTGATAGCGCCTGTGATACTATATCTGCTGGTATTCATGCTCGTTCCGTTTATATGGGCCGCCTGGACCAGTTTTACAAGCAAATCAATTGGCTCCAACGCTGATTTTGTTGGCTTGTCGAACTTCATAGAGTTAGTATCCGACAAGATTTTTAGGAAATCTGTCTTTAATACTATTTACTATACTGTCGCTGCTGTAGCGGGTAAGTTCGTTTTAGGGATGATTATAGCGCTGGTACTTAACACTAAAATACCCCTGAAGAATGTCTCGCGTGTTCTTTTATTTATTCCGTGGACAATTCCCACACTGGTTTCTGCACTAACATGGAAATGGATGTATTCAGATGTCGGTGGCCTCTTTAATTTTCTGCTTCAGCAGGTTGGCCTCGTGAACCAGCCGGTACCATGGCTTTACGACTCTAAACTGGCCATGCTCTCCATTATCATTGCAAACATTTGGCGAGGCGCGCCCTTTATCGGAATATCCATTCTTGCCGGGCTTCAGGCTATTTCCGGCGACTATTACGAGGCGGCAAAAATAGATGGCGCGGGTGTAATCAGATGCTATTTCTCTATTACACTTCCAATGATTAAGGAAGTCATTGTTTTGTCAACGCTGATAACGACAATCTGGACTTTTAATGATTTCGAAATTGTATGGCTGCTTACAGGAGGAGGACCGGGTAATTCAACTCAGATTCTTTCTACCTACGGATACACCGTTGGTTTTATGAATCTGGACATTTCAAAAGCGATTTCCTCCTCTATGATTGCAATGCCATTTTTAATTATTCTGATTACCCTTGTAACAAACCGCTTTAAAAAGGCCGAGGTAAACTGAAGAAAGGAGGTCTGGACCCATGAAAGCGACAGCAAAAAACAATTCGAAACGAAGCTTTAACCCTTTTGTTGTGATTCTTCTGATATTCCTGGTAGTATTGTCACTTTTCCCTGTATATTGGACACTGAACACCTCCCTTAAAACACAGATGGAAATCTACTCCATGACCCCTTCGCTTTGGCCTCCCTCACCTACGATGGATTCTTATTACGACTTGATCTTTAAACGGGGATATCTTAATAGCCTGTTCAACAGCATTTTTGTTTCGCTGATTGTAACGGTAGGCTCAATCTTCTTAAGCTCGCTCGCCGGGTATGCGTTTGCACGGCTTAACTTTCGCAAAAAGCACATGTTAAACAACGGGATTCTATATTCATATCTCATGCCAAGGTCAATCTTATTTATTCCCCTTTATGTACTGGTAACCTATTTGGGGCTTAAAGATTCGCTTTGGGGCCTAATCGTTATTTATCCCACCTTTACGATTCCCTACGCCACGTGGATGCTTACCTCCTATTTTAGATCAATTCCTCTCGCAATGGAGGAGGCGGCCGAAATCGATGGGTGCGGTCGGCTGCGGTCGATGTTTCAGATTGTATTTCCACTTGCGGCACCCGGCATTGCCGCTACCGCCACCTTCGCCTTTACGCTTTGCTGGAGCGAGTATATGTATGCGCTTGTTGTTATCTCAAAATCCGAGCTAAAAACCCTGACACTTGCACTTTCCGACATGGTGGTTGCCGATGTGTACGCATGGGGGCCGTTAATGGCGGGTTCCATTGTCGCGACACTGCCCGTGTTGGTGATGTATATGAGTATGTCTAAATACATGGTGAGCGGGTTAACTTTAGGTGCAGTGAAATAAAGAATGATATACGAAAGAAAGTGATTCAATGAAACAGGTAAAACTCGGGCATACCGGTGAAAGGGTAAGCGAGTTTTCACTCGGAACGATGTATATGGGAAGCAAGCTGGGTGATGAGGTCTCCGGCGCGATCATCGATCAATACATAGATTGCGGAGGAACCTTTATAGACACCGCGAACAATTACGCTCACTGGATTGATGGCTGCAACGGAACCGAAAGTGAAGCTTTTCTGGGCAGATGGTTTAAAGCAAGCGGAAAACGTTCCAAGGTTTTTCTTGCCACAAAGGTGGGCTTTGATAAAAAGGGTGTGGGCAAGGGCCTAAAGTACCAGCAGATTATCGAAAACTGCGAAATCAGTCTCAAACTTATGCAAACAGACTATATCGACCTTTACTATGCTCATACGGATGATCGTGTCACCCCGCTTGAGGAATCGATGGAGGCCTTTGACCGGCTGCATAAAGAAGGTAAAATCCGCTATTTGGGTGCAAGCAATTATACGCCGTGGCGTTTTGCCGATGCGAGTAATATTTGCGAACAAAAGGGTTTTATAAAGTTTTGCTGCCTGCAGGATCGCTTTACCTATCTAAGGCCGGTACCGCGGACGCTTGACCGTTTTCATATAGACATTGGCGATGACATTATGGATTTTGCCTGCGATAGGGATATTCCCCTCTTGGCTTACTCTCCGCTTCTGCAGGGCTTTTATATGGATACGACGCGCTCAATTCCAGAGCTGTGTAATGGAAGCTATAACCTAAAAAGGCTTGAGGCATTAAAAAAGGTCGCGGATGAAATTGGAGGGGTGTCTTTAAATCAGCTGGTTTTAGCGTGGATGCGTGCACAGAAGGCAGAGATTATCCCCCTAATCTCAGGCGATACGCCAGAGCAGGTTTCAGAGAATCTTAAGGCGCTGTCCATTGTGCTTACACCCGAACAGCTCGAGTGTTTAAACAACGCGTAATCTGTTTATGCTTTATAGATGTCTAAAATAGTCGGTAGTGATACATAAAAGTAAAATGCAAAAGAGGTTAACTATGAAAAAGGTAGGATTCGTCGGGCTGGGGATCATGGGCAGGCCGATGGCCGAAAACCTGATAAAAGGCGGCTGTAGTCTACTGGTTTACGACGTAAGCAAGGAGGCGGTAGCCGCTCTTGAGCAGCGGGGCGCGAAAGCCTCAACTCTCGCGGAGATTGGTAAGGAATGCGAGGTCATCTTTACGATCCTTCCCAATGGCACAATTGTTAAAGACGTATTGTTTGGTGAAAAGGGGATTGCTACAACGATAAAGCCCGGCAGCACAGTTGCGGATTTAAGTTCAGTTACCCCGGCAGAATCGGTCTACTGTGCCGAAAGGCTTGCTAAACTGAGCGTAGGATTCATCGATGCCCCCGTAAGCGGAGGAGAGCCCAAAGCCATTGACGGCACTTTGGCCTTTATGGCGGGCGGAAGCTCTGAGAGTTTTGAGAAGATTCTTCCATATTTTAATATCATGGGTTCATCGGCGCTGCTTATCGGCGGCAACGGAAGTGGCTCTGTTACAAAACTTGCCAACCAAATTATTGTAAATATGACCATAGCGGCGGTTTCAGAGGCATTCGTATTGGCAACGAAGGCAGGTGCCGACCCCGAGAAGGTGTATCTGGCCATACGAACAGGGCTTGCCGGCAGTACGGTGCTTGACGCTAAGTTACCCATGATACTGAACCGCAACTTTCGGCCCGGCGGGAAGATAGCCATTAACCACAAAGACATTAAGAATGTGCTTTCCACCGCACATGAACTGGATGTACCGCTTCCGCTTACGGCTCAGCTCTTCGAAATCATGCAGTCGCTCAAGGTGCGTGGGCTTTTCAATGAGGATCATAGCGCCATTGTCAAATACTTCGAGTCGGTTGCAGATATCGAGGTAAAAAAGCCGATGGCCGCGGAATAAGGTCGGATCGAACCTTAATTAAATCAAAACAGCTCCTGTTAACACAAGGGAGCTGTTTTTGTCAGTAGGTTTATCGTGAAATTTATTTTACTTAAAAAAGGAGATAATATTGTGAATGATGTTAAAATAATAGATGCTAATATACTCCAGACATTCAGTTTGCCTGACAGTGGGGAAATTGATGCCCTATTGAAGAAAGAGCTTTCGCAGCTTAACAAAAAAATAGTAGTGCTTGACGACGACCCCACAGGTGTGCAGACTGTTCATGGGATTCATGTTTACACCGACTGGGAGGAGGAGACCTTGATAAAAGGCTTCGAAGAGCAGAACAGCATGTTTTTTGTGCTTACCAATTCGCGTGGCTTTACGGCTGCGGAAACCACCAAAGAACATATTAAAATGGCTAAGAACATCGCTGCTGCCTCAAAGGCTACGGGTAAAGATTTTATAGTTATTAGCCGCAGTGATTCCACCCTTCGAGGGCATTATCCGCTTGAAACGCAGATATTAAAGCGTGAGATTGAACAGTATACCGATAAAAGATATGACGGCGAAATTATCTTCCCGTTTTTTAAAGAAGGCGGCCGGTTTACCATAGATAACGTTCATTATGTTAAAGAAGGCGGTACGCTGGTTCCCGCGGGTATGACGGAATTTGCAAAGGATAAAACGTTCGGGTATGCCTCATCACACCTGGGAGATTGGTGCGAGGAAAAGACAAAAGGTGACTACAAAGCAGACAATATGGTTTATATCTCTCTTGAGAGCTTGCGGGCTGCGGATTATAAGGGAATAGAACAGCAGCTGGTAGATACAAAAGGCTTTAATAAGATTATCGTAAACGCTGTAGATTATAGCGATGTAAAAACATTTGTAGTGGCTTTGCTAAGAGCACTGAACCGAGGTAAAGAATTCATGTTTAGAAGTGCCGCTGCGGTAACAAAGGTATTGGGCGGCGTTTCTGACAAGCCTCTTCTTGAAAAAAGTGAACTGGTGCTAAAGGGTAACAGCAACGGCGGCATTATTCTGATTGGTTCTCATGTAAATAAAACGACGATGCAGCTTGAGAAGCTCCATGACTGCCGATATCCGATAGAATTTATTGAGTTTAACCAGCATCTTGTGCTGCAGGACGGTGGCCTTGAGAGTGAAGTAAAACGGGTTGTGGCGGTAGCCGAAAGCAAGATTAAAAGCGGGGTTACTGTCGCGGTATATACCAGACGCGATAGACTTGACCTGCCGGATGCCGATAAAGACAAACAACTGGAGGTTTCCGTAAAAATTTCAAATGCGGTGACAAGCATTATAGGAAGATTGAATACCAGACCGAATTTCATCATTGCAAAAGGGGGAATCACCTCGAGTGATGTGGGCACCAAAGCGCTGAAGGTAAAGTGTGCGCTTGTTATGGGGCAGATTAGGCCCGGAATTCCCGTTTGGATGACGGGGGAGGAAAGCAAATTTCCGGGCATGCCTTACATTATTTTTCCGGGTAATGTCGGTGAGGTTACCGACCTGTGCACAGTGGTTGAGACACTGATGGAATAACCGCATGTGTTAGCAGAGGCCAGCGAGGGTATTGGTGCAGGTTCCAATTTTTTAAATCGGATAAACTTATCCCCGATGATGGGGCCCCCCATAGCACTTTGGTATGCTCGAAACCCTTGTTGAGCAAAAGAATTTCCCACAGATAAAAAGATTCATAGACTCCTATGTTGAGCGAGTCGATGTATTCGAAGATACTGTAAAGGTCACCTTTAAGGTGGCCTTTTCTTTATGTCAAAGCGGTGATATTGTTTACTGTTTTGAAAAAGAGGTAGATAGAAAAAAGGCAAAAAGCGCCTAGTTAATATAAAACAGCCCCGGAACCGTCAGTGACCGTCCGGGGCTGTCTGCAATCAACGAACCAATTTCCCGTTCTTGTCAATCAATAGATAGTACTGCTCTGATATATAGCCATAAGGATTTGGGACTTCACCACCGTCATCTTTTATAATATTCCATATGGGTACTATGCGGGAAATCCCCTCAGTGGGTATGGCAATATCAAGCTTTTCCAGCGGCTTAGTATGTTGATTTTGTCGATATTTATAGAGCCCGTCTTCAAATTGTAATACCGCTTCAGCGTTGGACACCTGCCAAAAATCTATTACACCATCATATTGAGTATGATATACAACATCATTCAGGTTCCATTCCAGCCCTGAAAAATGATGAAATGTTCCGCCGACGGTAACATACCACAGTCCATATCCGTTGCCGCCTATCCGCTCCTCTGCACCGGCATAGAATTTTAAAACATCATAGTCTATATCTTGATGAGTGCCCGTAAAACTGTTATCCATGGCCAGAAGCTTAAATTCGGAAAGCGATATGACGTAATATCCTTTTTCCCCGTTCACATAGGCTGTCAGATCCACAGCGTCGGCGGCGGAGCCCGAAAAATAATCATCCATGTCTGCTTCCGATACAGTGTACTCCGGCGACCAGTTTACCCTGTAGGCTTCGGAGTCCCTTTCATTTAAAACCATGTTATTACCTAACAGCTTGTAGGGCCTTTCGAACGTTTGTTGATATTCTATCCAATCCAAATTAGCGTCATAGCCATAGTATCTATTATCAAGCGTTTGATATATGGGCACCAGGTCGCTTGTCATCTGCACATTCAGCTTCTTAACACCCGTATTCACCAATTTATACTTTATGTTTTCAGGGGTGCCAAATAAACTATACAGTTCTCCGTCCGCAGTTAAAACCATATTTAATCGATTATCAATAAATACTTTATCAAGAACGTCCACCCCAGAAAATACATTGTCATCGTTACCAGATACAGTATCTTTGTTGGACTGTTGTGCGATACTGTCGGATGAATTCGCGTCGGAAGGTAGGGCGTTTTGGACATTCGATACAGGAGCAAGGGTACTTTCCTGCTTACCAAAGCTGCTATTTGATTCTATATTGTTCCGGTCGGAACAGGCGACTAGTGACAAGAGTATGAAGATCAATAGAAATAGCCTTTTCATGCGAACCATTTGAATTCCCCCAGTTTGCAATGTATAGGTGACGATTTTTGCCATATGAAACCATCATATACCAAAGGCTTTTGGGGGTCAAGTGTGCTGCTTGATGATTTAGCGTGGATATAAGAGACGCCTCACTTAATTGAAAGTGAGGCGTCTTTGGTGCCGGTGGTACGGACTTGAGTGTAGCCTCATAGTAGAATAATTACTATGAGTATAATTCTACTGTGTAATAGTATAAATAGAAATAATTGAGTCGATGGTAAATCTACTGAATCAGGTATTTACTGAAAAAAGTTTTGAAATAATAGCGCATTTGCCGCAAATGATGCAAATGGCTGAAATATACAAAGGTTAGCATAGTAGTTCAAATTGTTCTAATGGCTTTTATGCGAAGTTCAGAGGGGGCTCTGAGCTTGGCATTATAAACATTATACGAAGTTCAGCAGGCCTTTTTAATGAATACTAGGATACCATAATGGGAAGTTCCAAAAAATGCTCCCAGTTACTTGGTTTGCTTATACTGCCCATTCTGAAACGCTACTTGTTCAATTTCATAAGGCGATAAAAATAAGAAAAATCATATATTAGCCACAACAGATATGCTGTGGGAATTATTGCTAACGTCCAGTTTGATTGCACTAAAGCGAAAATTATTACTGTTAAAAGAATAGGGATTAGAAGACAAATAACGAGAAACAATTTCAGATTTCTAGTTTTATAAAGCAAAAATGCGGCTATCCCATTTAGCTGTATAACGGCAGCCACTAATATAATTAACACAATATTCTTACTGACAAACAGATGGTATAAAACATAGCCAAAAGAAATGTAAAAAACGAACCCAAGAATAGGCATCACCTTTGACAAGAACGAATTGTCGGGGTGGTTTAGGCTTGCAAGCCATTCTTTACTATTTTTGTTTGCGGCTATCCCTGCAATGACAAGTGATATTAGACTGCAAATTATCGCAAATAGTAATGCTGGCACATTAAAGCTCATATTATATCCCTCCACAAAATATAAATCAAGTTCAGCTTATCAGACATTAAATATTTGGTATGTGGTAAACATAATGCGAAGTTCAGCGGGCGGTTTTAAAAACGCTCTAGGTACCATAATAGGAAGTTCAAAGGCATATTAGAAGTCTAGCAAATAGTTTTCACTTCAACAGCCACCCTGATTGGGAACTAGCCGATTCTTATGTGGACGCGTAACGCCTTATGGACTAAATCCAAAAAGCCAACAAACGCCATAATTATCAGCGTATGTGGGCTTTTTTAGTCTGCACTACCAATGCAGTATACGTTTGAGCCATAATATTTCCTCCTATAGACTCAGGTTGTTAACGTTAATCTACACTTCGATCTCCCACAGCCAAAACGAAATCTGCCATCGTCATAGCTGAATTTACAAACAACCGGGCATGATGCTCTGCGATGTTTATGCGCTTAGCTCCAACACCGTGGGAGTCGCTACCCTTGTTTCTCATTTCAGCAATAGCGGAAAGAATCTTTTCAAGGCCGGAAAGCAATCCATTGATGCGCTTGTCGATGTCTTTGTCCTGATGCATATTATAAAGCTGCTTGACATGATTGTAGAGCTTGCCGATATCGCCATTCTCAGATGGCGTTTCGCCCTTCTTTTCAATCACATAGCAAAATACCTCTTCCAGCAAGGTTCTGGATTTGGTAATGGCGCTATCGTAATTCCCTTCAATGACATCCTGCATTGCCCGTTCGGATAACTTTACTATATAGTCGCGGTCAATCGTTTTGATTGCGGGTGCGGCAACCTTCACAGGTACGCCGATCTTCTTTATTACGAACCGATCGCCGACACTTACTAATTCATTGCCTCCAAAATATAAAGAGCCGTTGATCTGACCAACGACAGTTTCAACGATCTTGGTGTATGCAGACTCTATTACTTCAGGTGTGTGTCCTTTGAGTTTATCGACAAATTGTCCTTTTGAAAACAAGAAACTCAGCAAGTCTGACTCTCGATGATTTTCAATGCAGTACACAAGTAAATCATCAAGATACGCCCATCTGCTCTGAGTACCCCCATTCCAGCCGTATGTAACAGGCAATCCGAACCTGCTGGATATATCGCAAAGAACGGGGCCGCTCAGATACGGCATAGAGATTTTTATATTTCCCTTTGAATCAATCATCTCTATTTCGCCAAAGTCTACATCACCATCGAGAATTGCCAGTATGCTTTTGTTTCTAAGCAATTCAAACATATTGCTTTGTTGAGGCATTTTCTCACCTCATTTCAACTTTTCACACAAAGGCAGCATTTCTTCCAGTTTTGCAACAATACGCTTTTGCTCGGCAAGGGGTGGGAGGGGGAATGCAATTTTAGACAAAATATCAATGTTTATATTTTTTTGCGCCGTTGAGCGGGACATAGTATCCAATATGTTTTTATAGCACCTCAAGCCATACATGAAATATTTATTTGACACCACAGGATTGTATGCATTGAATCCAACCACACTGTCGGGAAAACAAGCATCAAATTTTAAAATTGCAACATCGCCAATATTTGCGGCAATAGTTAAGCATATGGTTCCCTCTTTCCAGATTCTGCTTTGAGCAATGCCGGCCTCATTGTACATTACAGACCAGTCAGTGATATATCCGTTTGCTCTTGCGACATCGCCTGTTTGAATCATCGGAACCGTACCGTTTATATATAAGCTTGAATCATTGCGCGGACGATGCTGAGAGCGACCACGACTTAATTCTCCAATTTCAGGTAGTCTAGCCCATCTCCAGCTCTCGGGAATATCAAACGGCTTTTCATCCTCTGTGATTTCCGGCAGGGGCTTTTCTTTTTTTATGGTCCCCGCCTTAATGAGACGCTGCTTCTCGGCCTGGATCTGCTGATACAGTTCCTCACCTGTACCTTCCTCAAGACGCTGCTCGACCAACTTGCCTTGAATAGCCATCTGTAGGATGGATTTCTGCATATCGGTTGGAAAACGCTTGTTGAAGTCCTCCAGCTTGCTCCACGCCTTTTCATAGCGGTCAATGTACGGCAGCAGTTCTTCGATTTTGGCAACAATGCGCTTCTGCTCTGCAAGAGGCGGGATTGGAAACGGCATGTTGAAGAACAGGTCTTTGTTTAAGTGCGGAATTGCCGAACCCTTTTTATTGTTTCGGTAATCGGTTTTGTGAAACAGCAGAAAATATAGCACATAGCGAGAAAATAGCACACCAGTAATAAAGAGGACTTTGAATGTGCTGCCCATATATCCGTCTTCTTGAATATCAAAAACTTCGCCGGAGTTTTCACCATCAACAAGAATGGCTCTCGTTCCTTTGGTGATTAATTTCCCGCTGTTCAAATATGTGGCTTCTGCTTTTCCTCGTAAGTATTTAGCCTCCAAATATGGATATGAGGGGCCATCCAGTTTTGCTCCATCCAAGAGTTGGCTTATCTCGCCAAACCTCACGAATTTCCAACTGTCTGGAATATCAAATGGTATTTCATCCTCTGCAATATCTGGCAGAGACTTTTCTTTTTTGAGCTTTCCCGCTTTGATGAGCTTCTGCTTTTCAGCCTGAATCTGCAGATGCAGTACCTCCGCGCTTCCTTCCTCCGGGCGCTGTTCCACCAGCTTGCCCTGAACAGCAAGTAGCAGAATACTGTTTTTCAATTCCTGTGGGGTCATTGCTTCGCACCCCCAAGAATTACGGTGATGTCGGCAAGCACACGGTCGATCTCGGCATTCAGAGAGGCCCGCTCCTCCTCATACCGCTGAATCAAGTCCATCGGGTCAAGGATTTCCTCCTCCTCGTGGGGATAACCGCACTGGTCGAGGTTGTAGCCCAGTACCTCGGAAAGCTGCTGAACAGTGAACTTGTTCGACTTGTCAAAGCCGTCAACATTGAGCTCCTGTCGGTTATCCCACCATTCGATGACCGGGGCAAAATGCTCCACTTTCATAGGCTTCGTCTTGGAGAAGTGCTTATAACCCTCCGGCATATCCAGACGATAGAACCATGTCTCCGTGGTCAGCTTTGTGCGGTCAAAGAACAGGATGTTCGTGGTGATGGAGGTATAGGGTGAAAACACGCTGCCCGGCATACGGATAATAGTGTGCAGATTAAATTCGGAAAGCAGCTTCTTCTTGATGGCTACCTTTGCATTATCAGTGCCAAACAGAAAACCGTCCGGGAGAATGACAGCCACACGACCGTTTTTCTTCAAGCGGTACATAATGACGGACATGAAGAGGTCTGCCGTTTCGCTGCTGGCAAGGTCTGACGGAAAATGGTTCTTAACCTCTGCTTTTTCGCTGCCGCCGTACGGAGGATTCATCAAGATGACGTCAAATTGATCGTCTTCCGTGTAATCCAGTACATCACGCAGTAGAGAGTTGTCATGATAGATTTTCGGTACGTCCAGACCGTGAAGCAGCATATTCGTGATACAAAGCATATACGGGAACTGCTTCTTCTCGATGCCATAGATGGAATTATCATATTCAGTCTGGTTATCCGTGGTTATGATCAATGGAGCCAGTTCCTTTATCCAGCTGGTGATGAAGCCGCCGGTGCCGCAGGCAAAGTCCGCCATCTTCTCACCAATTTTCGGCTGAATCATCTTTGCCATGAATTCCGTGACCGCACGGGGCGTGTAAAACTCACCGGCAGAACCGGCGCTCTGCAATTCCCGGAGGATGGATTCATAGATTTCGCCGAAGGCATGGCTTTCCTCATAGTCGCTTAAATCCAACTCATCAATGACATTGATGACCTGACGGAGCAGAACACCGTCCTTCATATAGTTGTTGGCATCTTCAAAGGTAGTTTTAACAATGGTCTTCTTGATGGGCGTATCCGGCGTGACATTCAAACCCTTGAGCGTAGGAAACAGAGAATTGTTGACAAAGTTGAGCAGCGTATCACCTGTCATGGCGTTGCCGCTCTTGTTATCCACGGCCCAGTTGCTCCAACGGCAATCTTCCGGGATAATAGACTGATAGTCGTCCTCGTCCATGTTCCAGTCCTGTTCCTTGGCGTCATATACTTTCAAAAATAACATCCACGCGATCTGTTCGATACGCTGTGCGTCACCGTTGATACCAGCGTCGTTGCGCATGATGTCGCGGATTCTTTTTACAAAATTTGATAAGCTGCTCATTGGATTAACCTACCTTATAAAGTTCTTCTTCTAATTCTTTGATTGCTTGCAGATATCCGGTTTTTCCACCGAAGAACTGTGCAATCTTTGAAGGCTTGCCGAATTTTTGGAACGGGTCAAGCTTCAAAATTTCTGTTTTCTCAATCTCATAAATGCCAGTGTTCATGTACTTATCCAGAAGCGCTTCCAGAATATCACGAGCCACACCCTTGTACTTGCTCAAGAAATCACGTTTTTTCACGCTATTGGCGCGTTCACGCCGCGTCAGAGGTTTCTGGTTAAACGCAACATGGCACATGAAATCAAAATCGTCCACATCGGACATACTCTGGTCAGCTTTCATGCTTTCTAAATCGATGCCGCGCTCCAAGAGCAAATTACGGATGCTTTCTTTCTTCTCCTCGGTAGACCACTGACGGATGAAATTATCAAGAGAAGCGTATGTGCCGAGAATGTTGGACTTGGTATAGTCCACAATGCTTTCCTGCCGGAGCAGCTTGCCGCCCACGTCATAAACAGAAACGGTCTTGCCGATTACCTTAACCGTACAGCCGTGTTCATCAACGATAGGCTTGTCCTTGGAATCTTGCCCCGAGCCGAGAGGTGTTGCGGGGCCGGGGCCGACAGGCTTAGTGCCGCCATTGCCGTAATCATCATCCTGCTCAATGGGGCCGTCCCAGTCAGGGTCAGCAAACAGGCGCGTCACGTTGCGGAAATCCATGACCATAAAGTGCGTTTTGCCTTGCTTCTCACGGAGCCGGGTACCGCGACCGATAATCTGCTTGAACTCAGTCATAGAGCCAATCATCTGGTCGAGGACAATCAGCTTAGTCATCTTGCAATCCGCACCAGTGGAGAGTAGTTTCGATGTAGTCGCAATCACAGGGTACGGAGCAGAAACGGAGATAAAATAATCGAGTTTGCTCTTGCCATACACATCACTGCCTGTTATGCGAACCACATAATCCGGATTCTGCTGAACCATATCGGAGTTGAGGTTGACCAGCGCGATTCTCATCCGCTCGGCGTGATCCTCGGTAGCGCAGAACACAATAGTTTTCTGCATTCTATCCGTACTTTTTAAGTATTCTGTGATTTCCTTGGCAACCTCGTATGTACGGTCTTCCAGTATAATGTTGTAATCGAAATCACTATTAGTGTAGATGCGGTCTTCAATCTCATGACCGTTCTTATCAAGTTGTCCTTTGTACGGACGCCAACCCTCACCGATATTGGTACGGATATTGATGACTTTGAACGGGGCAAGGAAACCATCCTCGATACCTTCACGGAGACTGTAGATATAAATCGGCTCTCCAAAATAATCGATGTTGGAGATATATTTAGTTTCCTTCGGCGTAGCAGTCATACCGATCTGCGTGGCCGAGGAGAAATAATCAAGAATCTTACGCCAGTTGCTGTCCTTCTTCGCAGACCCACGATGACACTCATCCACGATGATGAGATCGAAGAAGTCCTTCTGGAACAGGGACGTGAAGCGCATGACGGAATCATCTTCTGGGGCATCGTCATCGTCATCATCATTTCCTGCAAGTTGCTGATACAGCGAGAAATAGACCTCGTGGGAAGTGATGGTAACAGGGTCATCCTTGGCAAAATTAATTTTATGAATCGTCTTTTCCAGTGGTGCGAAATCCTGCTGAATCGACTGATCGACAAGGATGTTCCTGTCGGCAAGATATAGGACTTTTTTCTTCATGCCACTTTTCAGCAGACGATATACAATTTGAAAAGCGGTATATGTCTTGCCGGTGCCGGTTGCCATAACAAGAAGAAGCCGCTGCTGTCCCTTGGCGATTGCATCCACAGTGCGGTTAACAGCGTTGCGCTGATAATAGCGCGGCGCGTATGTGGTCTGGCTTGTATAGTAGGGCTGGCCGATGATTTGTTTTTCCTTGTCATTCATATCCTTGCCTGCCTGATACCGGGCAATCAATTCATCGGGGGAAGGGAACTCAGACAAGGTAATCTGCCGTTCCTGTCCGGTCAGAAAGTCATGCTCATAAAACGCATCACCGTTGGAACTGTATGCAAAAGGCACATCGAGCATCTTGGCATAGGTCATAGCCTGCTGCAAGCCATAGGATACCGTATGCTTATTGTCCTTGGCTTCGACGATGGCAATCGGGTTATTCGTGTTGATGTAAAGAACGTAATCTGCTTTTTTCGGCTTTTCACGGAATACAACATTGCCTTTGAGATTAATTTTGCCGTCCGTGATTTTGGTTTCCATCGTAATACGTGTAAGGTTCCATTTTGCGGTGATTGCCGGAGTAATGAACTGGAGCTTGATATCTTCTTCGGTCATCTGTTTTTTATCGATCACGATTTATCGCTTCTTTCTTTATCCGACAGATAGTCCATAACATCACCATAGTTAGGCCCAAGTATTTCGTATATCTTATCCAAAACATTCATCATAACCGGCTCTTTACGGTGCAGCTTAATTATGGTGTTTGGAAACACGACCAGAGACTTTCCGAAGCTCGGCTTTGCTCATCTTCTTATCAAACTCAACCAACAGTTCTATAGTTTTTAATGAAGTGTCCACAATGTGCCTCATTCGGCTAATTAATACAAATTATAGCATGAAACCACCCTGATTACAACGAACATTCACAAGTTCTCGTGTGAGTCTCACATCATGCGTCGGCAACGCATGAGTCAGCCGGGTGCAAAAAAGAATGGCCCTTGGACGTACCATAATGGGAAATCATGTTGTGATGAGTTCATTTAATGTTTAAATTACATATCCAAATTCTTCTAATCGTCTGCGGCATATATCTTTTTCTTCATCGCTAAATAGTGTGCGATATTCGGGTTTCAACACATGTGCTTCAATAGATAAATCTAATCTTTTATTTTCCCACAGTATTTCAAATCCATATGTGCCACCATCTTTTGCAATGAGCTGCTTTGCCGCTTGTAAGCCGCCTTTCTCACTTACCAGCCGCATAAACCTAGTTGCATTATATTTCAATTCTATTTTTGCACGTATGTAGATTTGCTGCATATCATCATTGAATTTCCTTTCTATCAAATCCATGTGAACCTCCCAATAAACATCTAAAATGATTTAGACTCCCTATTTTGCTATATTGATCAGCGATAATTCTAAAAATTGCAATGAGAGACTTGTCCTCCATTTATAAAACATGATGCTTGCTTCTATAATCTATGAATCTAATTTAATGATTTGTACAAATGAAATAATCCTTTAAAATATCATAGAAGTATCCTTTCTGATTAAAGTCATTTAGCAAGACTTCGAACAAATCAGTCTTATTAATAAGAAATAAGTTTTGGGGAAGGTTGAAAGCGTTGTCATATCCTTTACCTGAAAACAAATATATACGATCATATTGAGTACACAGGCTAATATAGGCTGAAACATCAATTTCTTTATTGCTCTTAACTTGACATGTTATTCGTTTACTACCGCAGACAAGTTTATACTCCACCTCGGGTTCACTGATTTTGCAACTCGAAGGTAATAGATTAAATCCAGGGTTATTGTATGCAATATATAAAGCAACTAAATCTTCTAAATCTAATGGGTCTATCGCTAAGTGAAAATTAGCAGCATTTATACCGACTTTATTTATGCTGTCATTAAATAAATTTCTAATCAGTTCATTTTGAGGAGCTTCTGTGGGTATACACTTAATGGTATTCATTCTACCCTGCATAATTCCGCGCAAAGAATTGGGGATATTTGAAAAATGGCCGATTGCTTTCCATTGGACATTTACAATCCAAGAGTAGTTTCCTGACTCTTCAAAATCTAAATAATTATTATAATAAGCCTCTTTAGTAACCTTACCAATATAACATTCATTAGATTTAAACAATCTAGTTAAAATATAATCGCCGACTCGCATATTCTGATAGGCATTTAATGCAGTTGTAAAATGACGAGAAGACCATTTGGGATTACTCTCTCTAATGTAAGAACTATAATCATTCTTATATTTATCTTTATAGTCTGATAGCTTAAGCTCAGCTTCTGTATACTCAATAATATCCGGCAAGTTCCAGCCCATTCCACATATGTTTTTAGAAATACTGTTCTTTTGAAATATTTCAATACTATCACGCTGTCTATTCTCAGTGCTAAAGGGCTTTAACTGTGCAATCCAACAATTCATAAATATTTTCCTCTCTTATTATTTTTAACGGTATCAACATCACTATTTAACTTATTGAATAATTATATGTGATATTGATAGCACATGACATATTCATCACAGCCTTGAAACGCACGATTATTATCTGAGTGTAATCTATTGTCAGTGTACTTAAAATTCTTAACACTCTTTCCGTCTCCTTGCCATAGTACGCCGGTCGGCCAATGGTCTGGTATCTGACGGTCAAAAAACACAGCCGTTCCAAACACTGGACAATTCCATTGTACAGACGCACCCGCGAACCCTTTTCGAGCAAAATCAACCTCGCCAGATGGGCCGTCACCGCGGGGACAAAAGCGGTGTACCAAAGTCAGTATCACATCAACACCGGGGTTAATTATTTTCTGATGACGAATGCCAAAAACATCATAACATACTGCCAAATATAACTTCTTTCCGCACTTTTCAAAAATACGTTTGTATCCCATTTCTTCACTGTCGAAAGTATCTGTAACATTAACAGTGAATTTTTCGTCTTCAGTGGGGTAAAACTTCCGACCAATTGAAAGTAACCCTGTATGTTGAATAGCAACTGCAAGCTGATCCTTGCTGCTATCACAGTCGATACCTAGACAAACAACTGCGTTTGATGATTGCGCTCTCAAAAATTCTGAGACCTCGTTAACGGCCTCCATTATCAAACACTCGCTAAATTTCTTGTAATAGAAGAATCCGGCGGGAAACAAAATAATGTCGCTATTTGCATACTCCAATAAAACCTTCTTTAAGGTTTTCATTCGAGCTTTATTATCATGTCTATTTTTACTCTCTGATTGTAGCGTTGCTGTGACAACTATGACGGAATTCTCATCACATCCTTTGTCTACTTTCTGGTTCGATTCCGTAAAACTACTACCTTTCGTATTTTCTACGCAAGCGTTGTAGTTTAGCAATTCATCTATGTACTGAAGGGCTTGCTTGCTTTCCCAATTATACGAACCATGCATGATGCGAATGAGTCTATAGCCGTTTTTCGCACTTTGTATATCTCGAATACTGTCATAATACGCACGAGTTTCGTCTCTACTTAGGGGATTATTATCTCTTGCATTGATAGTCTCACAGGCAGTACACCATCTTTGCTTGTCAAAGTATAAAGGCAAATTTTGCGGATAACTTTCGAGGGCAGCTTTCCTTGCAAGTGTGAAGTGCTGCCGTTCATCATATTCAAAGATCAGCTTCTGGCTTTCACAAACAAAATCGCACCGTAACTTATAACCGGGCTTTTGAAAATCTGTTCTACCGCGAAATTCATGAAGCGCATCTACAAGATAGGTGTAAGTGTTGCTGTCGTATGGGGTAACAAGCCAATCAAATGTTTTCTCAGAGACAATGTCACCACAAAACCGCTTGTTAAGCACAAGTTGCAGTGCATTCTTTTGTTCAACAACTTCCTTGCTAGTAATCTTTGCGATGGAGTAGACTTCAGGCTTTGTCTTCGTAACAGCATTTTGTGACACAACCTCAGTGGATGACTCAATATTTGTTTGCATACGCAAGGGAACCAAAGTTTGTTGCAATCGTGGTGTATATTCTACAGTGAAGCCGAGCCTTTCGAAAAAGCGAACGGTTTCAGCGCCACCTGCAAATTCGGATTTAGGGGCAATAGTTCCATAAGCAACCTGATATGCAATTGCTCGGATGTGCTTTGCTGGATAACTTTTCCCGTTAACTTCGAGAAAAGTGTTACGAGCCGGCGGAGGATTATCTGAGCTTTGGTCATAAATTCGTATAGCTTCGTATACATCCTCTGCAGTTATTTCATTCCATTGTAGTTTCATATCATCCTCTCCAATCAACGAACACTAACGCTGGCTCGATTATTACTTTAAACATTATAGGAAGTTCAGTGGGCGTTTTTATGCGCGCTGGGCTTACCATAATGGGAAGTTCCGAGAATGCTTCGAGTTATTCAGTTTGCTCATATTTTGCCTGCTCAAATATCCTTAAGCACAAATATGTTAGATAAGGTGAGGGGGTTTTCTTTTGACCAAAATCCAAGCCTTTATATTTTAGATATACCGCCTCCGGGATAAAAAAGCCATTTTTATCTTGTTTGTTTCGAATGAGTGAAAGCATTTCTTTGAATCGACTGTCATTTCTAACGCTTTCATATCTACTCAGTACTTCTGTCACACTTACAATATCATACCATATGGCTGGTGCTTTCAATTTGCGGAAATCCGTTCCCATATAGAACATATATGGATGCTTTTCCAAACTGCTTTCCCATAAGGAGAGCAAGGTGTTGGCAGTGCCCTCGGCAATATCGCTGCCTTGGCATTGGGGAATATAGGATAACAATTTTGCCATTATTAGTGTTGCGTATGGGCAGCGGTCCTCTTTTTTTCCCGGACCTCTAAACTTTCCAAGCTCAGACGATACTTTACAAGGGAATCCGTTAACTGTATAAAAGGATATGAGATAATCAATGCCAGCTTTTATATGTTTATCATAGTCAACGCCGGCTTTAACAAGAGCAAGGAGCAGTAAAGGTGCATCGCATAAGCACCAACTAAACATATCTTCTCCACTGCCCCCGAAGTGTTTTGGAATATTAATAATCGATTGGTAGACTCCATTATTGTCCTGATGTTTCATAATTTCATCCAGTGCGATTTGGATTTCTGGAACAGTAGAATCCAATCCAATATCCAATAGGAAATTAAGCTTGTGTATAGGCAAATCAGGATTTTTGTGATTGCTTACGAGAGTGCTATGAAAATCAGTAATATCACGTAAGTACGATTGTATCATTTCACAACCTAGAATTTGATTCTTTTGCTCAATTAAATTATCTTTGCTTTCATGTAAAAGATTAAGCCGGATAGCATACTTTAGCCAATCCTCGCTCATGTCTAGTAACTTTCTATATAGCAGCATACGATTCTCCATGTCATTAGGATTAAGTAAATTACAAGACAGTTTCTTTCTCATAGGGGTGTAAACATAATGGGAAGTTAATCGGACGTCTTCAAGAGTACTGGACGTACCATAATGCGAAACTCACAAACCATTTGCTCCAACAAAATAATATGCTTATTATAGCTAGCGGTGTCCACTTCGGCATTTTCTTTCTGCGTATAATATTGAGTCAATTATTAGTAGTCAAGTCAAATTCAGCCGAGCACTCATTAAATGCCATTCTATGTACCGGAATATTTAAAGTTGCAGCAATTTCAGTCAGTTGTTTAGAATGTTTTGGAGAACATTTCATGCCAATGAAGATTTCTTTTGGATTTGCGTCAATATATGGCATTCCTTCTGCTATGGCGCCTGTTGTGCATCTAAATTCATTCTCATAGCTCCAAGAGACATGCTTTAAATTACATAACAGCAAAGTCATATAAACCATGGACAAGTCATTAATCATTATCTTTTTATTACCAACCACAGATTGTTTTTCTATTTCGCTGGTAAGCATATTAGCCTGTTGTTTCATTAAACTAGTTATATCAACACGTTGATCAGTGTACTGTATGGGATATGTACAACTTGATAACACCATATTATGTTTCATATTATACGAAACACAAAAACCCGTATGATTATTAGAATAGTGCGCCCACATAGGCATTGAATGAACACCGTTTGATGTAAACGCTGTTGCTTTTATAAATGAAGTGAAATCATCGATTAGCTTTCCATCGCTGGATGCTAACCTGTCAAATTTTTTTAGTTGATTTGCATCATAGTAGTAACCTTTTCCATCAAAAGGGTCATTAAAATCTTTTACATCAGACAAAAATACTTTACTTTTTATTAATGTCTGAAATTTCTGGCTGTTCAGTTTTTTATCGTCCGTCAATGAATAATATTTATATACTACATCTGGAATATACAAGCGAGTGATCTTATAGATTTCTTTAAATATCACATCCTTAGCTATTCCATCCGCCATATTCATAATATACATTGCTTTAAGATAATCCATAGGAGTTTCTCGACGCCATTTTTCGATATCAAAATTTTTTTCGTCTATCGGCTGTTCCGGAATTGCATAATACAGATCTTCAAGCTTCACGCGTCTCACCCCATTTTTATCTCGTGTTACATTTTCTATCCCCAAAAGCCCATAAATCAGCAGAATATTTGTCGCAGGATTGATAATTCTCGATTATCATAGCCAATTACTATTCTTGCAAAAGTCTCCTTGTCTTTCGGTAGCTTACTTAATAATCCAGAATCAGCCAGATCATTTATGGTTTGTTGCATACGTTTAATTGGGATTGCAACAATAGCATATTCTTCTTGAAAGCACATAATGTAAGCATCTTCCTCCAATTGTTTAAGTAATTGAACAAACGAACCATTATCAACGCATTCAGAAAACAAATCCCATATCTCCAAGCAATCTGGTTCTTCAAACGATGAATTTCTATAATTTACAATTTCTCTAGCTTCCATAATCCATTGGTAGGCATCAATTGTCCCAATATTATTAGATAAAAGTTGATCAGATAAGGAAAATAAATCTCGATAGTGACTAATTGTACCTTCGTGAGTAGTATTATATTTTTTTGCATTAGTACCAAACGGTTGTTGTCCTGGACGGACAGAAAGTCTGAACATGCTGTTACATCGTATCATTGCGATTCCTCTGGCCGCTAGTGAAGCACGGATGAGATAATACACTGAATAATATAATTTAACCGTTGCCCATGAGAATCTCTTGTGAAAAATTGAATCTATTCCTTCCGAGAAACTAAGAACACCATTATAAAAAAAATCTACAGCATCTACATTTAATGCTTCGCGTAAAGAAGTCACGTCATTTATTGATAGCGTATGTGTTTTAAAAATCTCTTTCTTGTTAGTTAATTCTGAGGGATCCGTCACATCAATAATTTGCTCATATATTGATTGGGCATGATTCCGATTAAAATTTATACTCATTTTGAGTAGGCACATCCTTAAGCATTGCAGATTTCAAATATTGGTATACAATATTACGTTGCTCTTTGCCTTGTTTGTTTTTTAATTCATCCCTCATGAGCAAGTCAGTTTGGTCCAATGGTACCAGTAATTTTATAACAGACTCCTCAAAGGATTTTCTCTCCGCGCATTTAGGAACAAGGTCTCTACATAAGAATTCAATACCAGCATAACATCCCGCGTTGGCCATAAAAGGATTACCGGATTTTAACCAGTTGCCTTCTTTATCATAATAAGACCGAATAACATTAAAGAAATTACATACTACTTTGTATTGGGATTCAAAGTCTTTTAAATTGTATTCAAAAAAAATCCCTTTTTCAGTAGTAAACTGTTTAAGTGCAGTTACAACTGTAGATAAGTCAACTCTTCCAATACCTTGAGCTGCCCCCGGCAGTTTAACGCATTGATAGTATGGAGATTTTGGATCTTCGTGAAGCATCGTCGCAATGTCAGTCGCTCTCACAATATAATAATTCTTATCTTTAACTTCGCCAAATAAATCGTACACTAAACTATTGGGGACAGGTTTTTGCTCGGTATTGATATTAAGAAATATACGAGCAGCATCTGGCGTAGTAAGGTTTTGGGTGAGCAATATAATAACTTTTTGTTCGCCAACAGCTTTGTCTACTTCATATGCTTGTTTCAACCCTTCTAAACGGTGTTGCCCGTCAATTACTTGAGCACCGGCTGGGACTTGAGGAAGTAATAATTGGTCTTGCTCAGTTAATAGAGGATAATTTTCATCAACCCAATTAAGAATGAACGTGTTAAAAAACATATTTCCATCTAGAATAAAATCTTTAATGGAATTTATTCTACGTTTACTGAGCACCCTCTGCACCGCTCCAGGTACATCATCTCTACCCCTAACCGCTACGTAATAAATAGGAAGTAAATCTTTTACTCGCATCAAAAAGATATATGCGTCAATATCTCCGAGCCTAGCTCTTATATAATTACTAATTTTTATATTTTTCATTATAATCCTCCTCAATTCATTGATTGATTATCATACCTTTTTGTTAAATGCTACATAAAGATTTTTATATAATCCGCTGTTTAAAAACAATATTTAGTGAACTCTAAATTCATCTAAGATTGTTGCCGCTTCTTCGTAGTTAATTTCCACAAGCATCTCCAAGATGTCTTCAAATGCCTTTGTTAAATCGTCATCTTGTTTTATTGGGACACCGAAATCCAAATAAGCTTTTGTTATCATTGTCAGAATAGTAACTTTTTTCTCACTTACTATTTCAGTGAATTCTTCTTTTCTCACCTTATCTGTATCTGCTCTCAGAATATTTTTGAATGCATCTCTCACAGATAAAAGTATCTCTGGCAATAATTTATCTAAGTGAAGTTTGTTAATTGTGGATATCATTTCTTTTAGATGATATCCACCATATTTGCTAAAAAGCTCATTCAAAATTTGCTTGTCTTGATATGAGTATTCAGATGGAAATTCGCTCCAATCCCCGGCGCCACCATAACTTGTAATAGATAGCGTCAGAGATTTATACAATTCCTCCCTGACATTTTCTTCTTTTATTGCTATAATCTTATCTTCTAATGAACGAACAATTTCTACACACTTAGCCCGTCTGGCTTTATCGCTATGTGAGTCAAAATACTCTGCGAGTAGTGATCCAAATACATCAAGATAAAACCCAATCGTTTCATGAGTGAATTTTGAAAAATCAACATCTGTAAAGAGGATATTTAAGACAATTGATGTCTGCCTCTCATTTTTAAAAAGTTCTCTTTGGAAAAATTCCATAACTTCGTAAAGAGGACGTATGCCAAGAATATCATGAGAGTTACGCGTTTCCTCATCTGCTTTCCATATGTCAATCGAAGCTTTCAAGAATTTTTTAACAATCCCAGCAAAAACATCATCTAAAGGCAAACCACAATTAATGGCATAACAAACGGTCGTAATATCATAATTATCCATTTCAAAATTCGATAAATCAAGTTCTGTATTGTTGAATAGATACTCTGTGATTATTTCGCTTTCTTTATCTTGGTATTTCTTTTTCATATCCTTTTCAATTAAAAAATCAACACCAAACAGCTTCGGTTGCGCATTCGGAGAAAACTGAAAATCTTCATTTTGCTTATTCTTTTTAATGTATTCTGCATTGAATTTTTGATGATTCATTTCGTCTTCAGCTAATTTAACAATTGTATTGAATACGGCTCTAGCAAGTTGCTCATTGGTAAATAAATACCTTTTAGCGTTACGAGCTAATTCATCAACTATTCCATGTTCGCCCTTAAATAATATTAAATCGACAATCAATTGTTTAATTTGTTTTTTTATTTCGTCACAAACATCAGTTTCTATTTGTTTAAAGAGTGTTAAGATAAGCCTGTATTCAAAAACCAATGATCCCATCTGAAAATATCTTCTTACTCCGTCAATCCACATTTTGCAAAATCTTGCCCTTATATTGTTATCAAGTAATGGATCGTTAAGGGCAAAAGAAACTAAGTCAAAAAGAAACTTATCGTAGATTCCCGGCATTATACAACTAGTTCTTATTTCTAACAGTTGTTCAATTGCCTCAAGACAATCTTTTAATTTGAAATTATCTTTGCTGATTTTCTTATTGCAATCTATTATTAAGGATTGTATTGCATTATCTGGCTGTCGTTTTCTTTTACTTTCAGTAGTTACTTTTTCTGCTTCACCCGTAATTGTTGGGATCAATGCTATTGTGTTATCGTCCACTTTTATAGCTTGTGCAGTTCTTAAATCCATCTTTTGTATTTGCAAATTGGCTGTTGCGTTCTCTTTATCATTAGGAATAATTGAATACAGATAATCTAAAACCTTATGACACTTTATTATTATATCTTCGCTTTCAACCTGACAATCAGTAACATATGATTGCAAATCATATTGATTAGCATCTTCTTTATTGTATCTATCAGGAGGTAAAAAGGGGACTCCCATAGTCATTAAAATTTGCTTTTCAAGCATTGCATTAAAAGGATCTTTTTTCAATAAAGAGATTCTTGCTAAATCATGAAGAACTATCTCAATATTGGTTGCTAAATTTAAGGCCAAACCAGGTATTTTTTTTCGAAACTCAATTCCTATATCTGCAATAATCGTTAGTAATGCTATATTATTGGATTTTTCGTATATGCATTTTGCAACACCTTCAATAAATTCAGTTGTATCATTATTTACCACCAAATCGTTTTTTACTGTATAGCGTAACTCTTCTTTCAGACAATATAGCAAGTCACTAATAATCATTGGCATTTTATACTCTTGAGTAGTTACTAACCACATATCCACATATCCAAGATAACTTCTTTTCACATCCTCATTGATAAATTTGATTTCATAAGTAGGCATATCTTGATATTTTTCTGCAAAACTCAAAACTGCTTTGTTAACAAAATTAATGGTCCAATATAAACCTATCCAAAAGCTTTTTCTGAATAAAACAAAAAAGAAATTGTTATCTATAACTTCATTTAGACTTGCACTACGTTCATATTTATCTGCATTTTCACTTAAACCATATTTATAAGATAGACCGTCTCTTTCTCTTCTATTTATACCATAGTGGTTATCACTATTTTCTCTTTTAGGTGAATATGTCCAGAATGTTTCTGCCAGACTACATAATTCTACTGGTAAATATTTTGCTAATTTTGTATGTTTGAATTTTATAGTATCTTCGATTATTTCAGCTGCCAGTCGTTCCTTATTTCTATCTTCACTCTTATAGTAAGAAGCCATTTTAGTCCAGAAACCTTTAATCCATACATTGGAATACTCCACCATCTGATAGATAGGTGAAAGTAATCTGTTTAAAGTTTTGACTATTTTGTAGTAATTTTTAGCGTCGGTTTCAGCTATGTATTTTTCAACAAAAAACTCTAAGATGAGGCAAGCTTCGGCAGCTGTATTATTTTCCTTATTCTGTATCTTTGAATAATCTGTGCAAAGTTTTTCTAAATCTAATTTTAGTACTTCACTTTTTTCGTACAATTTGTTCTCTGTAATTAAATGTATTAAATTTTGTCTACCTTCTCCACTTGGACGCAATTGAATACATGAAAACAATTTTGAATAGTCATTCAAAATTTCAAATGCAAATAAGTTTGTCGTTTTAATAAAGTCATTAAGAGTCCCGTTCTTAATTAAAGTTAGCCCATACTCACTAAAGAACTGTCCACAAAATCTTGATTTCACAAGACCAATTTTAGTTTGATTTTTCCAATTTTGCGGCATTTTATTAGAAAAAACTAATTCGAACAAAAACTTATCACGATTCTTCTTTGCAAACAATTTGTTTGAAATCCAAATTTGATAACGCCGATAAATACATCTGCCAAAGGATTCAATTTCTTTAAAGAAAGCATCATAATTACCTCTGCATTTATTAAACTCGTTATCAAATTGCTGCTCAAAGCAAATGTCTTCAAAAATGTCATACTTTAACCTAACTGTTGTACCGTTATTTACCAGAACACCTTCTGATATTAGTTTTTCAATTATTTCACTGTCGTAATTCGTGCTTGCTGCACCGAGTAAAAAACTCTTTGCTCTAGTAAAAACTATAGATTCAATAACATTTTTAATGTTACTGTCATTCAAACATATTATATGTTGCCATATATGTTCTCTTAATTCATTCTCATCAGAAATATTTTCGATATCCGCGACTTTTGAAATTATTAAATTTATATAAAATGGTGATTTAAGAAGTTCCGCATAAGAGTTCATATCTAACATTTTTTTAATAATAAAATATTTATTAGCAATCGCCAATTGTTCTTTTACCGTTAATTCCGGCACTTCATAAGATATAATTGAATAAATGCCTTCCATTTTTATGAAGGCATTTTTATCACTTGTTCGGCACGAGGTGATTATTTTTACTGTTGAGTAATCCTTAGCACATTCATAAAGAACATACAGCAAATCTAGCTTCGTAGGAATGTCGGCAATGAATTCTAGAGAATCGATAAAAAACACAATAGGCTTGCCATTTAAGCATTCAAGTGTTTGCTTAATATTAAATCCCCAAATCTTGTTTATGTCAGTTTCTTCACGAAACCGTTCAGCTCTTGCATAAACGAGATTCGTTTCGTTTTCAACAAGCTTCTTGCAAAGAACAGACTTGCCGCTACCAGCCCCTCCTTGAATAGATATATTCTTGTGGTTTTCTGTTTTTATCTTAGAAACAAATTCACTTTTATCTATTTCGTATTCATTATTAATTCTACAATCTATATTACCTAATCCAACGCTTTTGCTGTTCTCAACAGCTTCCTTAAAAATACTAGAATTATCTTTAATGCTCTCGGATTCTTTTTTTAGTAGTTCATATAAAGAAATTTGAAAGCTCAAATTGGTTGTTGCTTTCTGAAGAATATCCCTCGTAGTAACTAAGTCATTTGCTTTAATGAATGAAATACACCCTATTTGGTCTTTTCCTACATAGTCCTTTACCTTGTCCACACTATCATTGTTAAGTACCATGAATTTTACATTCGTAAGTGTATGCATTTCTACTTGCTTTGAATCTCTAATATGTTCAAGTGTTGTTTTTATCTTAGAAGGAATGTCTTTCACGGTACTTACTTGTATATATGTTTTATTATCAGCCGAGATTAAATCAACGCATGGGTAAGTGTATGTATCAACATTCAAATTACTAAGCTGTAGATCCCAATATAAGCCCCCTACTTCAATGGCAAATAATTCAAACAGTTTAGCAGAATCAAAAAGTCCGTTAATATTAAGCAACTTAATCTTTTCTTCATAAGCAGATATATAATCTGCTATAAACTGAATTCGCTTATCTGAATCTTTCAAGTTAGTCGCCCCTTCCTAATTGCACTTTGACTATTATATTAAACACTTCGTTTACCAATAATACCAATCTCTCGTTGGCACTATAACAGCACATGAATCTGATCAGATTGTAATGGTTAGAAGATTGTGATCATTATTATAAGTGGACTATGAACGACGTAACTTCACTTCGTTTACACGCATCCGAGCAATTGTCAGCCAGCCTCTTGTTAAGCACTCAATACGCTCCAAGTTACAAGAAAATTCTTTTATATACGAAAGGTACTAATAGTCATTCTTTGCATGATATAGTGCCAGGGATGACTATACATTATGTACTAAGCTACCGTTCGGCGAATGGGTATAATGTTACTAAAAATAGGGTAGCGGGAACTTCGTATTATTTTAAGTATCCTAGAAAAATCTAGCTTCGCGTAATTGCTATGACGTGTGTAAATCACATTTCTATAAATAGTCACTGTTACAATAATAAGTATAGCTCTGCATATGCCAAAAATCAACAATATTCCTTACATTACAACCCATTAGCTGTTAACCGCATCTTACTAAATTATAAAGATATATCATAATCTTGAATAATTAGAAGGGGAGGAAAAACTATATTTTCATCTGACAGTCTTAAACTCTATAAATATGCACGAACAACAAAACGGAGATGTCTCCTTAACCGGAAGCATCTCTGTTTTTCTATGCGAAAGGAGAAACCATGCTAACCATTACCACATGGCAGGATATAGCAGCAGCCCAAGAGCACATTAACTCAGATGTTAACTTGCTCATTATCGCTCGTTTCAAACAGCTGTACAGTCTGTTTTGTGCAGACGAAAGCCTACCCATGGAACAGTTCTCTTTGAAAGAGTACGGAGCTATCAACATCGTAGAATCCTATACCGAAATCGAAGGCAAAACCTTCGAGCTGGTCATGAAGTTCAAAGTACACAAAACCATCATCTATGTCGCTGCATACCTCACTAACAACGAGGTATGCAGCGACTTTTATATCCCAGCCGGTATCTTAAACTTAAAGCAAATCAACGCAATAGAAAAGGAGCTTTAAACCCATGTTTGACAATCCCCGCTATATGACCAAAGGTATCTCCGAGCAACTGCCCTTGGGTCTCCAGATTACCCTCTGGAATCTCATCGATAAACTTGGGCAAACCCAGCAACTGGACTACCTGCAGATCTTCACCCTCTCCGCAGGCAGCAATCCTGACGGTACAACCTATCAACAGATTGTACATGCTCAGGAGGTACCGCCATATCAGAGAACGGTAACCATAGCCAGCACACGGCCCACCAGCTGCAAGATATTCTGCATCGACGACAAAACCCATTCCACCATGCTGTTTGCAGACGAATATTAACCCTTACAGTAAATAAAAGGAGTATTACACAATGAACGAGAAAAGTGTCATCCGCACCGAGGCCCTGTACAACGATGAAAAAACACACCGCTACAGTATTAAGAAGTCATGGGACAATGCCAAACCCTCCGCCAGTATTATTATGATATCCCCATCCTCCCGAGCAAACGAGGTAGCCATGGATGTCACCAGTCTGTATGTCGTGAACAACTGCTATCAGTTAGGCTATGGCTCGGTTGAGATTTTGAATCTCTATTCAAAACTCGATGCAGACCCATTCAAAAACGACTCAGAAAACAATGAGTGGATACTTAAGAGCTGCCAGAAGGCCGATAAGGTTATTTTGGCATGGGGTAAGGGACAGACACAGAAAGCGGTGGATAATCGAATACAGGAGGTTTTAAAGCTGTTAGAGCCATTCAAGGATAAGCTATATGAAATTGCCGACGGTTCGGGCAAACATGGCTTTCATCCCTTAGGGGCTACCGTGAGGCTAAAATGGAATCTGATACCCTTTGAATACCCTGAAAAAGAAGAGCGGGAGCAAAAGAAACCTTGACGGTTTTCTATGCTCCCGATTCTTTATTGTTACGCAACAGCTGTTTGATTTTTAAGTACTGAATGAGTTCCTGCTTATCCGATTCACTCCAGGTATCCATATCGGCAAGTAACCGTAGGATGTTGCTGCCGTCTTGGGATGCAGAGAGCGTTCTTAATAGCTCCAATATCCACACCGGCGTTTTCTCGGAGTATTCCTCTTCGCCCATGAGATAGGCCACAGAGGTTCCCAATGCCTCTGCAATGGTTTCCAGCCCCTTTAGTGACGGCTTGGTACGCTCCTGCTCTACATCACAGAGAAAGGAAGGGGATAGCTCCGTCAGCTGCCCCAGCGCTTTTAAGGTTAGTTTTCGCTGTTTGCGTAACGCTTTAATCCTTGGCCCTACAGTCAACGTACATTCCTCCACAAAATACGGTATATTCGTATTCCTAACCAGTATAGCAGAGAATCATTCTTGTGTAAACTGCAATGATAATACGAATATACCGTACATGGTTCGTAATAACGTAGAATATGCATTGGTAATCTTGTGATGTATTCTGTATTAACGTATAATGTGGTCGGATAAGGAAGAAACGACAGGGGTGGTGACGAATGAATACGGGTAAAACGATAAGAAATATCAGGCAGCAACAGCATCTATCTCAAAAACAGTTGGCTCAGCTTGTAGAGATATCACCGTCGTACCTATGTGACATGGAGAAGGGACGCTATAACGGCTCGGTTAGGGTACTTCAAAAGATAGCGGCAGCATTAAAAGTAGACTTGGCTACGTTACTGAAATGACAGGAGGAAAATACATTGCAGGACTTATACGCATTATTATGCTTAATATTAGGGTTACCGGTTGGATTGTTCTTTTACTGGCTGATTAATCAGCTCTTTGAAATCTATTACTTTGGCTGCGGCGCGGTTTGGGGGCTGTTCTGGGGGTGCTTGGTTGCCGGAGCGATAGTAATGTTTTTAATTTTAGAGTTTCTCGGGAACCTTGCTTTCCCAATCGCTATTTTCTTTTTAATTGTATGGTTAATAGCCCGCAAGAAAAAGAAAAACCAGCCGCAGAACCCGAATGATAACAATAACCCAAATCAGAAGCCACAATAACTAAAAAGTCCATAGTCGCTTGTCGCGACTGTGAGCTGATATTTTGAAAGGAGTAATATTGATGGAGTTTCTAATATTCATAGCCGGTTTTGTATTAACGCTTGGTATTGCCTATTGCGCTTATTACTTTGACAGGAATGCAACATGATTGATTTTCTAATAGCCGGTAAAGCAGTGGAGTTGTTTGCGAAGGGGATTACTCTGGCGATTAGTTTGATTACAGCGATTACCCGATTGAAGAATATACGGTAATCTATATCTTGGAAGCATTTTCACATGCCGCAAATATCGCCATGAAATGATAGAAATGTATGAAATAGTACGGGCACCCCGTATTATCTGTCGGAAACAGAGAACTTATTTTGTTAATATTGTATAGAAACAATCGTACTGGTAAAATGATAAAAACAGCATAAGGAGGACGTCATCTATGAAGTTTAAAAAAATCATCACTGCAGCCATTGCCGGTATTGTCATCCTATCCGTTGGGAATATCCCCCTACAAGCAGCGGATTTTCAGAAGAAGATTCCCATCCGTACCGAGCTTATCTGTGAATCAGTTGCGGGTGTAAAAATCCATGATTATTCTAGCGGCATGTTCGTAATTGAGGATAAAAACCATCGATTTGGCTATGTGGACAGCGATTTTAACGATGTTATAAAGCCGCAATATGACTCTGCACTGGCATTTCAGAATGGGATTGCGGTCGTTAGTAAAAACGGAAAATACGGCGGGGTGGATACAACCGGAAAGACCGTGATTCCATTTCAGTATGATTCCTTTGGTCAATTCCAGGAGGGCCTGGCATTAGTGGCGGTAGGCTCCAAGGAAACGGAGTATAGCTATGTGGAAGGTAAATATGGCTTTGTCGATCTTCAGGGAAGAATTAAAATACCATTGAATTGGGATAGAGCTGAACCATTCTATGAGGGGTATGCTATCGTTACAAAGGATGGGAAAAGTGGTTTCGTAAATACTCAAGGCAGATTGGTCATTCCCTGTCAGTTTGATCAGGCATATTCCTTTCACAATGGGTATGCCGCTGTTAGGGTAAAAGATAAGTGGGGCGTGATCAATAAACAGGGGCAATTCGTAATTTCGCCTGTTTGGGATGGTATCATGGGGGATGGTGAAAACGGTGTATATGCTGCCATGAAACAAGAGCAGGGGGGACGCTACAGGAACCTTTATGGTATTGTCACTGTTGGTGATAACGTTGTTCTTCAGCCTGTCTACGATGAATATATAGAATTTTCTAAAGGCTATGCAAATGTTCAGGCAAGCAACGGTAAATATGGGCTGATGGATAAAGCCGGGAAATGGGCGGTGAAGCCACAATACTCAGCGATGCTTTTTGGGGGTGATAATGATTTGATTGCATTCACCAAAAACGGAGCATACGGTTACATGGATTTTCACGAGAAGGTAGTCATCAAGCCTCAGTTTACAATGGTGTATTCGTTTTCTGATGGTACTGCTGGAGTACAGCAAAATGGTGGTACTGGTATTATTAACACAAAAGGAGAATATCTCATTTCACCGTCACTGGGATACATAGAGATCGTTCGAGCCACTGACAGAGATTTTATGATTGCTCAAAAACAAAACCAGACGGCGGTTTATCAGGTCATATACGAATAAAATATTGAATCATAAACCCGGATGCTTTCTAAAAAGAGCATCCGGGATAATTTTTTTAAGACCATGTCACATATAAAGCATGTAAGGCGGCTGAAGTATTGGCCAAGGGGATTGCTTTAGCTATCAGTCTGATAACAGCAGTTTTGAAGTTAAACAGAAAGCGATAGTTCTTTTTGGCCGAAGCGTTTGTTCCGGCCTAATTTTTTTTATTTTAAGTTAAATCTAGTCATTGTCATTGTATGTCCCTATAAATAAGCTGTATAATCATTAAGACTAAGGGGGGTATACGATGACAATTGATTCTAGAAAAGCTCTTTCTAAGCTTACGCGGTTTTCCAAACACAGTAACTTAAATCAGGAGACAAGAGATAAGCTGAGAGTACTCATTGAATACTACAAAGGTTCCAGTACCAAGCAATTAGCCGAAGAATGCTATATCTCTCAAAGA
Organism: Bacillota bacterium; assembly: GCA_023391875.1. Taxonomy (GTDB): domain Bacteria; phylum Bacillota; class Clostridia; order Oscillospirales; family Ruminococcaceae; genus Acetanaerobacterium. Next base: position 392,773 of record JAEWAB010000004.1, read on the forward strand.
ACCGTTCAGCGGTGGATAAAGGATTATTCTCAAAATGGCTTGGATGCTCTAAAAGCAACAAAATATAAGCCGACAAAGCTCACTAATGATCTCTTGAATAGCTTAGTTGAGGCAATGGCCAATAATCCTCTAACATATGGCCTACCATACTCATTATGGGATGGGTTTACATTAAGTGTATATATTAAGCAAACATATCAGCAGGATATCAGTCCTTTAACCTTACCAAAAGTATTACGCTCGGCAAGGCTTCAATACGCCGATGATTTTTCCGATTGGAAACATATGAACGTAAATTATGTTTCTAATATAATCCGAGAATATAAAGAGGAAAGACAAAAAGCATTAGCGCTAATGGGCTTAATCTTTTTAGGTAGAACGGATAAGAATAAGAGATTAGCATCTCCAAGAAGAAAAGAACCTGGAACTAAACTTTTAAGACTGACAGCCAATAAGAATGCAGCCAAAAAGTATATTCGATACTACGGATTTGTATGTAAGCTTTATCATAAAGGTCAATCAAAATTATTTAAAAATGCCATACAAACAAATGAGATACGCTTAATGAGCTGTGATATATATAAGCTTTTAAAAAGTTTTACAGAAAAAACATTACGGAGAACACAAAAAAATTTAGTGGTTATGCGGGATTCCAAACAAAATAGGCTGGCAATACAGCAATTATATGCCGAAAGTTTATTATCGACCGCTTCGTCGCATGTATCATTCTTGCTCATTCCCAAAGTGGCTTTTGATTTTAGCGATATAAATGAAGTTCAATTTATTAAGGATATTACCGATGGCATAGATTATATGGAGCTAAAAAATCATAATCGTATAGACGATGATCCGGGCAATAAACTTCGTTTTAGCGGGTTGGAAATACGCACAGTTACTAAACGGTTTAAAATATTAACTAAAAGGAAAACGACATAAAATGATAAGATTGATTCTTAACGGGTGGCTTATATGTACGCCAAAAACGCACAGTTGCTAACCGGTTTAAAGTGTTAATCAGAAGAAAAAAGCGACATAGTAAAAATAAAAAAAGATTCTCGACTTGTGCTGATAAGTAAGCCAAGTTGGGAATTTTTCATATCGGGCGACAAGCGTTGCCGACGGACAACAACTCAGCACGAATATATAGCTTATGATACTATTACAGCAGTAAGAGAAACGCTTCTGAATGGTTGCAACCGAAAAAGCTAACACTCATTACAATATTTAACGAAAGGGCGTAATGCCAAATGATTAGAAAACTCTCCCAGATCCCCGATAATTCTCAGCAGAATAATTCTAGCCCCAATGATGATTACGACGAGGCTGCCGTGGCAGAAAGCGATGACGACTTCGACGAAGATGACCAGCTGCTCGAAGATGAGCAAGAAATCCCAATTGCTCAAACCACATATACAGTGCCGGACGGCAATTATATTTCAGCCATTGAGGGATTTAAATCCTTCAATGATAGAAATGGGATGCCCAAGTTGCTGTTATCATTACTACAGCAAAACGGTGACATATTTGTGACGACGCAGCCTATCCCACTAAATTCCAATACAGCATTTGGAAGCTGCATGCTGCAGCTTAAGCAGCAGGGGTATAGGATTGTCTCCAACGTGTTAATCGGCGCGAAAGTACGCTTTACCGTTGTAAACAAGGTAGCTGCGTCAGGCAGAACCTACAGTCAAATCACAGATTTTAGAATTATAAAATAGTTCGCACTAATACCGGCGGGGCACACAGCCCTGCCGGTTACTAAGGAGGGAAAAGACGATGAATTTATTTGAAAAAGGCATCCGTTCGGACAAGCTTTTGAACACGGCAATAAAAAACTTGACCCTGTTTCAAGACCAGAACGGAAACCGACATGCTATTACTACTACAGGCTTAAATAAGGATATCATCGACATTCCGGGCAATGGGTTGGAGCGTTGGCTTAGAAGACTCTTTCTAATGACGGATAGGACCACGTTACACCCTATTGATATCAAAAGGGTGGCAGACTATGTGGAATCGTTGACATTTGCGGACGATGTCGAGGAGCGGCCATATTTTGCACGGGTAGGGCAGAGCGGGGCAACACTTTACTACAACATTGGTGGAACTGCAAAGAAAGTGGTAAAGATTACGCCCGCCGGTGTTGAACTTCTCGATAATTCAAATTACTGGGTCTGTTTTAGGCCTTCAATTGCTCAGACATTGCCCAATTTAAGCAGCAAAGCAGAGCATCTTCCTAACCTTCTTCACCCCTTTTTTAGAGTGCAAAAAGATGACGAGTGGGTATTGTTAATGGTTTACATAATAACATGCTTCGTATGCGACATAAATCACCCTATATTAGTGCTTTACGGTAGCGCAGGCAGTGCTAAATCTACCACAATGGAGACTATCGGTACTATAGTAGACCCAAACAGGAACAACAGGCTCACAAAAAGCCCTGATAGGCGCAACATGATAGCTGCCTTGTCCAATCGTTATTTCATCGGGTTCGACAACCTTCAGGTATTAAAACAGTGGCTTTCAGACCTGCTCTGCTCAGTTTCAACCGGAGGCTCTGAGCCATTAAGGCAGTACTATACGACAAACGACTTGACGGAAGTCTGCTTAAAGGGTTGTGTTTGCCTTAACGGTATTGAAGTTGTGGCAGTGGCGAAGGATCTACTTGACCGTTCTATCTTAATTGAGCTTAAACGTATACCGGACGATGAAATACTCACCGAGGCTCAGTATACTTTATCACTCAAAGAAGCCATGCCGCAGATATTGGGCTCTATATTCGACGTATTGCACAAAGCGCTTGCATTTCTCGGCAACTCGGAAATAGCGGTAAAAAGCAGAATGGCAGACTTTCTTACCTACGGTTATGCTATCGCAGAGAGCATTGGCGCAGGCTTAGGAGAAAAATTTGCTCAAGCCTACGCAGCGAACAAAAAGCTGGCCGAGCAGGAAGAACGTCTACCTGTAATAGTCGAATGCTTGGTTTCGTTTATGAGTTACCAGACTACATGGTCTGGTACGATGACCGACCTTCGTAACCAGTTGCAGCCCATTGCAAAACAAAAAGGTTTTAGCCAATTGGAGTTTCCGGCTAGCGCCAGCGCTCTGTCTAGACAGATAGGCTATGCTAGGGCTGAGCTTGAACGTCAAAATATTGCCATCTCACAGCAGGTTGGCGGTAACAGAATAGTCGAAATTCGTAACGCGGCATGTGATGATGGTTTAATCCTTGGTTAATTGAGCGACATTGGCGGCAACGGCGGCAAATAAAGCAGATTTTTCATAGACAGTTTTCCCCCAAAGGCTTGGTGGCCTTTGGGGGTATAGATAAAGGTTTAAGGAAGTGTTGACTTGATTGAAAAAATGACCGTTAGTATAAAACGTTGCGATATAAAGAAAACTCATGACTCATCTGCCATACAGGAGATCGAAGAACAGAACGGTGATAGCCTATCTTTATTCCTTTTTCCAATGGTGCAGATATTCCACCAGATGATTGTTACAAGTGAAATTAAAACTAAACATGATTAAAATTTATATTATATTTTTGAATATATCAAACTTTGAAAGGATGTTTAATAATAATGATTAATGCTTACGGATACTGCCGCTTTAGTTCTTCACACCAAAACGAAACCTCAATTGAAGGGCAAAAAAATGCTATTAAAATCTACGCTCGCGATTTTGGCTTTAATATAGTCGGCTGGTACGTGGATAGGGCCATATCAGGTAAAACGGCTGAACGCAGACCACAATTTATGCAGATGATGCAAGACATAAAATCAGGTGCTGTTTCTGCTGTTTTGGTACATAAGCTTGACCGCTTCTCGCGTAGCCAAGCTGACTTTGCGGTTTATTCGAAAGAACTCAAGATGCATGATGTCGACCTAGTTTCAGTCATGGAGCGACTCGACGATTCCCCCTCAGGCAATCTGTTAAAATCTGTAATATCTGCAATTAACAGCTTTTATTTAGATAACCTTTCAAATGAAGTAATGAAAGGGTTAAAGCTGAAAGCTGGAGCAGCAGAATTCTGTGGTGGTACCCCTCCGCTTGGCTATCGTATTGATGAAAGCGGGCATTATCAGATTGAGCCACATGAAGCCGAAGCAGTAATATCGATTTTCAAACTGTACGACGAAGGCTACACATATGCCGAGATAATACATCAGCTCAACACTATGGGATATTTAACCAAAAGAGGCAATCCATTTGGAAAGAATTCTATATACGACATTTTTAGAAAAGAGTGCTACATGGGTACATATACCTATAATAAAGCTCAGAAGCGAAAACCGGACGGTTCCAGAAGCAGCAGAAAGAAAAAGCCGGAGAGTGAGATAATACGGGTAGAGAATGCAATTCCTCCGATAATTAGTCCTGAACTGTGGCAGCGCGTACAAAAGCGTTTAAATAATAATAACAAGAGCGCTGGCGGTAGATGCCACGCGAAAGAGCTATACCTATTATCGGGGCTCGTGTATTGCGGTAAGTGCGGACATAGGATGGAAGGTAATTCAAGATACCCAGCTCCAGATCGCCCCAAATTCACTTCCTACCGCTGCAGTTATCGCCATCACGCATTGGCCTGCGATAATAGAGAGATAAAAAGCCAGAACCTCGAGGGGCACGTACTATCGTTATTGCAGCGATATCTATTGAATGATGATATTATTCCGCAATTAACTCAGGAACTGAACAGGTATATAGCTAAAGCGAACTCCAATCCAAACGATGATACAGAGAAGTATAAAAGGCGTTTGGCTGAATTAGAAAAGAGCAAGCAGAATCTAATTGAAGCCATCGCGAAAACTGGCTACAGTAATCTTTTTAACGACAAAATTAAAGAGATTGAGGCGGAGATAAGTACAGTAACCAGTATGCTTAAGCGTTTGGAATATGAGAAAATCAACGTAGTAGTTACGGAAGAGATGGTGCGCAGTTACTTTAGCAACTTTAAAACCCTTGTAGAGCAGAAGAATTTCCCACAGATAAAAAGGTTCATAGATTCCTATGTCGAACGAGTCGATGTTTTCCAAGATACTGTAAAGGTCACCTTTAAGGTGGCCTTTTCTTTATGTCAAAGCGGTGATGTTGTTTACTATTTTGAAAGAGAGGTAGATAGAAAAAAGGCAAAAACGGCCTAGTTATTTAGCGTGAATATAAGAGGCGCCTCACTTAATTAAAAGTGAGGCGTCTTTGGTGCCGGTGGTGGGACTCGAACCCACACGGTATCGCTACCAACGGATTTTGAGTCCGTCACGTCTGCCATTCCATCACACCGGCAAGGAACTCATATATTATATACGATTTTTGACGTAAATGCAAGCCGAAAACATGCGTTTTCAAACCGATTTCTCCCATACCTATTCAATTAAAAGAGCCTACACAAACAACTGCGTAGGCCCTGTATGGAATGATATTCAGTTATAAAAGTACCACAGTAAATCTGCTTATTCGTGCCGCAGCGCCTCAATAGGGCTGAGCCTTGCCGCCTTTCTGGCGGGGTAGATGCCGAAGAAGATACCCACCGAGCAGGAGAACAGCATCGAAAACAGAACCGAAGCAGGGGTAAGTACCGGCGTTACGCCAAGCGGTGTACATACCAAGAATGCCCCCAAAGTGCCCAGCACAACACCCGCGGCACCGCCGATCAGGGTAAGGATCGCGGACTCGGTTAAAAACTGAAACATAATAACCCCTGTGCGGGCACCCAACGATTTTCGGATACCGATCTCGCGGGTTCGTTCGGTAACGGCCACCAGCATGATATTCATTACGCCGATGCCGCCTACCAGCAGCGAAATGGCGGCCACCGCTGCCACAAAGGTCTGGAACAGGTTCATAATGGTGCTGATTTGGTCGACGTACTTGTTCATATTCTCAGAGGTATAAACCTCCTCGCCGCTGTTGTTATGGCGGCGTTCCAATATGCTGACTACCGCGGTACGCATGCCGTCAACCTGCTCGTCCTTTTCGGCCAGCACATAGATGCTGCTGATATCCGGGCTTTCCCCGGTCATGGCTATCAGGGTGGAATAGGGTACATACAGCTGAGCTACATCTCCGCCGAAGACGCTGGACTTTGCTACACCAACAATCTTTAACGCGGCGTTGTGACGCCAAATGGAGGTGTTTACCGTAAGCCCTGTTACATCCACATTGCCAAACAGCTTTCTTGCGGTGTTTTCGTCAATAACGCATACGTTGCGGGCTTCCTGATATTCGCTTTGGGTATAGTTTCTGCCGCTGAGCAGCGTTAAACCGGCCAGCGTTGGCAGCTGCTCGGTGCCGCAGATAAACACAGCGTCAAGGTCCTCGGTGCGCCCCTCTATGCTGCCCATCGTCTGCAGCACCGGTGTTACGGCGGTTAAGTAGGGAATACTGCGCTTTATCGCATCAAGGTCTTCGAATGTCATGTAGTCGCTCTGTGTGGCCTTCTTACTGTCTACCGATACCGACGCGGCTGCCTTACCGAGTTGAGCCACCTCGCCAATCAAGCGGTTCTGAGCGCCTCCGCCTGCCGAGATAATCATAATTACCGAAGCGATACCGATAACGATGCCCAGCATGGTAAGAAAAGAACGCGTTTTATTCGAGGCAATGCTTTTGAGCGCCATCTTTATGTTATCTATCAGATTCAAGCTTTACACCTCACTATGAAAGACATGGCTCAGACCAGTTGGTCTACCGTTACCGTCATGCCTTCGGTAAAGGTGCTGGGCGTAATCGTGGCTACTACATCGCCCTCTTTAAGGCCGGAGATTACCTCCGTATGGGTTTCGGAACTGCTGCCAAGCTCCACATAAGCCTTTTTGGAGATGCCGTTTTCTATCACAAGGCAATAGGTGCCGTCGCGATCAGTTTTAAGCGCCTCGATGGGTACTGTCAGTACCTGCGGCTTGTGTGCAACCAGTATGGAAAGATCGGCCTCAAGCCCAAGCACCACATTATCAGGCGCGGTGTCAAAGGATGCCTCTGCCTTTACAACCGTCGAGGTGCCTTCCAGAGTGGTGGTGGCGTCAATTTTAGAAACCTTTCCGGGGTATTCGGTGTTGCCAATCTGGATGGTTACAGGCTGGCCTACCTTTACCGAGTTGATGTCATATTTGCCGAGCGAGAAGGATACCACCGGGTTTTCGAGCGATTCGATGACGATACCCGCTGCGGCAGGGGAAGCGACCCCGCCCTCCGCCAGAGTAAGCTCAGTGACAACCCCCGATATACCGGCTGTAATCCCCGAATTACCCTCGTCAAGATATTTTCTACTGGAGCTTACGGAGATTCCACTGAGGTTCATGCTGTTTTTTAGCTGCTCAACCTTCTCTTCGCTGATTATCGTATTCATTGCCTTGGATCTATCCTGTTTATAGTCCATAATATCTTCTTTTAGTTCGGCAATTTCTTTTGCGTCCTCGGTATCCAGCTCATTTAAACCGTCAATATCGTCTTCAGCCCACTGAATCTGCTTATTTTTAAGCTCAACGACATCTTCGTTTTCCTGATTACTCCGAACAGCGTCGTCATAGGCAAGTTTCGCGTTAGCATATTGCAGCGCTGCCTGACTATAGGAGTTCTTCAGATCATCCACGTCGAATTCGGCCAGGAGATCACCGGCCTTTACAATGTCACCTTTTTTGATGTTCAGCTTATTCACCGTCACCTGCGCTGGCGCAAAATATGTCTCGCTGTTTGCGGCCTTCACAGTCCCAGAAAGTGAAACAAACTGTTCGATATCAGCCTTCGCAATCGTAGTAGCCGTAATGTGTATGGTCTTATCCATAAAGAACATGTCGTACACGACTGACCCGCCGATTAATAACACAATAACCGACAAAATAACAATCAAGCGGATTCTTTTTTTAACCTTTTTGTCAAGTGCCATATGGAAGAGGTCCCCACTTTCTAAGTATGTTGAATAGAGATACAATTATTGGCAATAAATGATAAATGATTATCTAATTATATAGCAGATTTTTCCCCATATCAAACGAATCCATAAAAAGTTTAAAGTTAATTTACAACAGGGAAAAGGAAAATTAAAAACGCACAAAACTATTTAACAGTCAGCCGTTAGCTATGTTTATTTCCACAATGAAACACTAAGGCAGAAACGAAATTTCCTTTTCACGAGACAAGTCGTCATATTTCAGGTATCATACGCCCAACATGAAAAACGGCTGTACCACAAGACCATAAAGTCATAGGTACAGCCGCTTTCGCTTTGTGTTTTTACCGTCTCATCGGCGGGCGGGGGGAGGCGTTCTGCTCGAGATCGCGGCGCAACTGCTTGCGGCGCTGCTCCAGCGCCCGCTTACGTTTTTTGCGGTAGCGTATGAGGTTTATCTGACGGATAATCAAAAGCAGTACAAAAAGTGAGAGTAGAACAATACCCGTAGTAATCAGGATATTAACGATGATATTGTTCTTCCCGCCTTCATTAACGGAAGCCGCCGCCAGAAGATTGACGGAGTTCGTCTTTTGCTGGTTATAGATGATGTCTGCACTGCCCACTGTATCCCCTTTGCGTACCGGCTCAGAGATACCGGCGGGTATGCGGCAGAGCAGCTGGATGTCCTGCAACGCAGCCCCCTTGGGCAGCAGCTCCTCCAGCTTCTTCTCCGGCCTTAAGGCAAGCTCTTTTGCATTAAAATTACCCGATACTCCCACTGATACGATAGGCCCGTCCTTTTCGGGAGGGGTGGCCAGCACGCAGGTAGCAGATGCCCACGTCAGCAGCTTTTTAGCGTCGTCGTATACGGCACTGCCTTCCGCCGAGTAGGGAGCGCCCATCAATACCGTCATCAGACGCAGGCCGTTTTGTTCCAGAGTACATACAAGGTTTAAGCCATTTTCTTCACTGGCGCTGTATTTGAGGCCAACGATACCGGCCGGAAAGCCATCTGTTTCGGAAAGGATTCTATCGTTGTTGGTCACCGTGCGCGCATCCTGGTCGGCACGCCCCGTAATCGTGTAATCCGTTTTTTGGGCAATCTCAAGATAGCTCGCGTTTTTCGACGCGGCCGCAGCAAAGGCGGCGACATCGCGCGCCGTGGTGTAATTATGGGTGTCATGCACCCCGGTGGGGTTTACGAAGTTGGTGGATTTGGTTCCAAGCTCCTTTGACCGCTCATTCAGCCGGGAGATAAAGTTGTTGATATCGCCGCCGCCCGCCGTCTGGGCAATCAGGGTCGCGGCGTTGTTATCGGTGCCCATAATCACGCAATGCAGAAGGTCCTGCATGGTATATACCTCCCCCGGGGCGGCCCCGGAGAGAGGCAAACCGGCTTCGTTCTGTTCTGCCACAAAATCTTCCGGTATCGTTATCTCTTCATTTACATCCTGCGTTTCTTCCAGCGCGATTACTGCGGTCAGCATCTGTGTGAGCGCCGAGGGGAACATCAGTTTATCGGCGTTTTTTTCAAAGATGATGTCGTTTGTGTTCATATCCACCAAAAAAGCTGCATCGCTTGCAAGCTCAAAATCCGGTATATGGGTATAAGGCTTACCTGCTTTTTGACAGCCAGAAAAGATGCCCAAGAGCATTGTCAGCACAAGCAGCAACGAAGCAGCTTTCACTACAAAAACCTCCCCAATGCAGTTTCGATATTCTTTCGTTGTTATATATAGAGCTACTATACCAGACAAAGTTCTAATAATATAGCACCATATTGTAAACAACTGCTGTTTTTGCCATGATAACGTCATTCCTAAGCGATTTATATACCATTATCGATTATAAAAAGGGATGGAAGGGTAAATATAGTATAATGTAATACTATTTTTTGTATTGTTATGCTATAATGTAATTGAGTGTATAAAGCTAAAGTATAATAAAGTTTTTTGGGGTTTATCCGATAAATAAGTTGAAAACGATTCTTCTGCTTTTGTCTCTTATAAAAAGTAATAAAGGGTTTACAGCGTTTAAAACGCCTTACAATACGGAGGTAAAACGGGATGAGAAAGCTTCCTCTCAGGCTCATCACATTATTTTTAACACTGACGCTATTCATTACATATATCCCCGTTTTTTCGGCTGAAACCGGGAATAAGTGGCTGAAATTTAATAAGACGGGCGACACCTCGCAGGCTATCATCGTAGAGGGCAGAGGTGTGAAGCTTGTTAATTCCGCGCCGGCGGGCTATTATTTGAGCCAGCTCATCATCCGCGACAGCAGCAATGCAATCGTAGAGCCAGGCACGGTCTGCACAATCAATGAGAGTAACGACACCTTAAACGCGGTGCCGGGCGCCAGCGGCGTATACTCCGTCATGGGTGATTTCTACACCCTCAACGCAATCGGTGACGCGCAGGAATCTTACTGTGTTGCCGGCGAAGACGGTGAAGAAGATACCTACTTTAACTATGTGGCTAAGGTAACAAGCGATAGAAATAACCTTATTAAACAGGATAGCTTCGTTTCGCTGAAGGTAACCGATCTTGCCCCCGACGGGTCCCCAAAGTTTGAGATCTCTACCGATTCCGCGTCTGACGCATCCATCGGCGTTTTCAAAGACTTTAACATGGTATCCTCCTCCAAGCCCACACCGACGGCAGACGGCAAATTTACCTACACGGTGGGCTTCAGCCACACCGCTACCTCGGCAAGGCTCACCATACAGCTGATTACTGACCATGAAATTACCAAAAACAGCCGCTTCAGGATCACCTTCGCCACGCAGAAATCAGACAGCATTATTCTGGTTATCAAAACCAAGCAGCAGCTGGTTGACGACGTAAAGCAGGCCATGCAGGACCCGAACCAAAGAACCCCCTACATCCAGCTTACCGGTTTTGACGACCTCAACTTCATCACCAGCGACTTTACGGTTGCCAAGCGCGCCGAGGTCTATGGGGTTACCGTAGATTTTGAATGGAAGTGGACGCCCAAGGACGAATCGGGCAAAAATGCGGTTACCATCAACGTGCCCCTCTTTTCTCAGATCAATAATGTTCGCGTCAAGCGGCAGGAGGATGATGTCGAGGGCGTTTTGACCGCGACCATCTCTTATCTGCCGTCCGGCGCGCTCGAAGAAGATAAGGTGTCTGCCGACTGTAACCTGCGCTTGGTCGTAAAGGGCAGCGGTACCTCGCCGTCTATCCAAATTGTGAAGACGGAAGACCCGCTCGAGACAGTGCCCATTCAGGCGACCAATGTGCTGGATATCTATAAGGAAGGGTCGGTTCCGGGCTTTCACCAGCAGCCGGGCTCGTATAACCCCCTGTTTATTCATCTGCTCATGGGCAAAAAGGGCGGCCGGGCCGACTATGTAACGATTGATTCTTCCAATAAAAACATCGCCGAGGCTAAAAAACAAGGCACAACCATCGGCAGCTATACCGACACCTACGCGTGGAAGGGCAGGCTTGAAAACCCGAGCGGCGACGAACTGGTGGAAGAACCGATCGGCCTGCAGTTTGTTCCCCTCCAGGTGGGTGTTACAACCATTACGGCGGAGTATTTTGTTACCACCAGCAGCGGCAGCATGAAGGTGAATGAGATTAAATTCAACCTGCAGGTGGTAGACTCGTCTCCGGATAAAGACTCAACGCTCAGCAGCTTAGAGGTATTTGAGATTGACGCAACAGGCGACAGCGTTACCCGTGCACTCTCCTTTAACCCGCAGACAAAGGAGTACAACCTGTTCGTGGGCAACTGGGTGCAGTCGCTGCGTTTCAGAGCGTCCAAAAACAGCTTGAAGGCATCTTCCGATATCACCGTCCGTCTCAATGGAGACGAGGTGGGCACCATGCGCTCGGGGAATAAGAGCGATGCGTTCGCTATAAGCGACCCGAGCATCATCCGTTACAATTTTGAGATTGTTGTTACCGCCGAGGACCTTACGCAGAGTATTTATAAGATAAACGTCGAGCGCCTTCCCCCCAGCGATGATGCATCGCTCTCCGGCTTGGTGGTGAAAGACGATGAAGGCAACGCACATGAATACACGCAGGCAAATTCCCCCGACAACCATAACTTTGACCCGGGGGTAAAAACCTATAAGATGAGCCTGCCCTTTAACATCAAGCGTATTACGCTGGAGACCCCCACTACCCATCAGAAGGCAACGGTTGCCATCACTCCCGAGCCGCAGGACGACTTAGACCTCTTTGACCCGAATAAATATATCACGGTTGATACCGATACGCTGCTGGTCACCATCACGGTAACGGCGGAGGACGGTATTACCCAAACTGTGTACCAGCTGCAGATTACGCGCCTGCCGCCCGACTCCGATTCGTTGCTCGCCTCTCTGGATATCAAAGACCACACCACGCAGAGCATTGATTTCGGTTTCAGCAAGTATACCGAAACCTACGATACCGTACTGGTGGACAACCCCGTAAGGTTTGTTACCGTCTACCCGGTTGCCGAAAGTAAATTCGCCACCGTAGAGATAAACCAGCAGCCGGTTGAGGCCGGTAAGGGCTATCGCATCGATTTGGACGTCAATGTCACCATGCCGATTATCGTGACGGTTACCGCCGAGAACGGGGTGGATATCTCAACCTACCGCCTCACCGTCAAGCGCCAGCTGCCCAGCAGTGACGCCTCCCTTTCAAACCTCACGGTAAGTTCACTTGCGATTACGCCGGTGTTCTCGCCCACCAACCAGAGGTACACAGCCATCGCCACCGGTTCCACCACGTCGGTGACTGCGACGCCTACCGCCACCTACAGCGGGGCAACCATTACCGTTAACAATATCCCCGTAAAGAGCGGCAACGCCAGCGGCAATATACGCCTCAGCGAGGTGACGACGGTTACGGTGGTGGTTACGGCGGAGGATAAGGTGACCAAACGCACCTATACCGTTACCATTACCAACGACGACCTGCGCGTAAAGGGCAAGAACGCCGACCTTAAGAGCCTGAAGGTAAATGAGGGCGATATGGCGCCGGATTTTAAGAGCTCTATTACCACCTACAATGTGCCTGTGGAAAATGATGTGGATTACATCGATATCTTCCCGGTGCCCGAAGACAAGCGCGCAAAGGTAGCGGTCAAGATGGGCTCGAAATACATCGGCGACTACGAGGGCAATTTCTCCGAGGCCATCAAGTCGGGCGCCAACAAGTTTACCATTGAGGTAACCGCCGACGACGGCAAAACCAAGAAGAGCTACAGCCTTAATGTCAACCGCGGTGTAAGCGGCCAGCAGGGCACCCTCAAGCCCATTACCCCCGACCAGATCGATTTTAAAAAGTCCAAGACCATTTATGTAGATATAACCAAATACGCCACCGTTTCGTCCAAAGTGTTTACCGAGCTCGCCAAACACCCCGACACCACGATCATCTTCCAGGGCATCGATTATTCGCTGGCCTTTAAGGGCTCCGACATCAGCACCGTCGTCCCCTTTGCCGAAACCTATAACCTTGCCATGAGCTTTACCTCGCCGGATGAATTCGATATCCGCGCCCTGTTGGGCAGCGATTCCGGCATTGATCTGGTGACACTCTACTTTAAGCACCATGGCGCCCTGCCCGGCAAGGCCACGCTGATGGTGGACCTCGGCGCCAAGTACAAGAGTAAGACGCTCTACCTGCACTATTACAACCCCGAGATGGATCGCAACGAGTATTACGGCAAGGTGACCACCAATTCCCGCGGCACCGTCGCGTTTAAGGTGGATCATTTCTCTACCTACATCCTTGCCCCGAAGATTCTCCGAAATTCCGTGGACAAATCGGGTGAAGTGAATATTTCGGTGAACGATGCCGATAAGATCAACCCCGATACCGCTTTTGACCAAGAGTTGCAGAGAGGATAAGCCATGTCGTACCGCAAGACAAAAGCGTTCCTGAAACTTGCCGCAGCCACGGCCCTGCTGCTGGGCCTCTGCTCCTGTTCGATGTTTTACACCGACACGGTGCAGACCGTTTCGCAGGACAGCAACGACGCGCCGCTTTTTACCAAGCCTCAGTCAAGCGAGGAGAGCAGCGGTACCGAAAACAGCTTTTTAAGCGATGTAAAGAAGGCTGCTGAAAAGAACAAAGACACCGTGGGCTGGCTTTATATCCCGTCTACCGACATCAACAACAGCGTGCTGCAGGCGTTTGACAACAGCTTTTATATCCGGCGTGACGAACAGCGTAACGACAGCGTATACGGCTGCTATTTTGTGGACTGCGACAGCCCTATCGGCACCGCGCAGGAGTTTGGACGCAACACCATCATCTACGGGCACAGCGACTTAAAGGACAGCCCCGACGGCAAGCGCTTTTCACAGTTGTTTAAGTTTGCCGACCCCGCCTTTGCCGAAAAGACGCCCAACATCTATTTTACCACCGCCCAGCAGGACCTTGTATGGCGCGTGTTTGCGGTGTTTTATACCAAGACCTCGTTTCACTACATCCAAACCGAGCCGAGCGACACCCAGTTTGAGCGCCTGCTTGAAAAGGCCAAGGAAGGCTCGCTGTATGACTACGATGTTGAGGTGACTACTGCCGATAAGATACTCACCCTTTCCACCTGCTCGGTGAAGTACGGCAATGACGGCACCGGCCGCCTCGTGGTTATGGCGCGGCTGCTGCGCGAGGGTGAAAAGCCCGACGATGCGCCTAAGCCACCCGTGAAGAACCCCGATAGTAAGCTGGTGGAGTAGGGAAAAACCTCATAAGTTGATAAAACAAAAGGGCCGCGAACCATGATCGTTCACGGCCCTTTGTATTTGTACTGTGCTTTAGGTCAGTTTACAAGGAACTACATGCAGACCGTGAAACGGGCTGCTGACAACAAAAGGGCTGTAAGCTCCCGCAGAGGGAGTATACAGCCTGTTTTGCCGTAGGGGAATCCAAAGGGGGACAAAGCCCCTCCACCTATTAGTATAGGGTGATTGAAGATAACGCTTATACTATTCGCCTGTTCTTTTTGTCGTATATCACAACGGTTACAATTGAAACAAGAACAATCACAGCATTTGCGGCAATTGTTCCCGCCCAAGTCATAGTCATGGTGCCAAAGACGGAGCTTGCCGCATTATACATGGTGTGGCATAATACGCACATAAACACACGGCCTTTGCCTGATATTTTGTAGATTGCCCCGTATAAAAACCGAAACGAAATGAGTTGAACTGCAAACATCCAAAAGTCAATGAGGCCCTCATATTGGCCCGTCCCTGGAATAAAGAAGAGAGGAACATGCCACAAAAGCCAAATGACTCCAAAAGAAACGGAAGATAAAACAAAACCCAATTTTTTGTTAAGCCCAGGCTGCAATATGTAACTCCAGCCAGCTTCCTCCAAGCCACCGATAATAAGATTGCCGGGCAGGGCAAGGAAAAACATATAAAATGGTTGCACCATTTCGGTGCGGCCTGAAACTGCAAGATGTATCAAAAAATACAGCGCAAGCCCTGCAACAACGAACAAATAAAGAGAGATGTTATTTTTGGCGTAAAAAACAGTTTTCAACCATTCCTTAAAATCTGCTAGTTTGTTGTTTTTCTTCAGAATGATATATGAAGCAATAGCGGGCGACAAAATGTAGATTGCAAAAGGAATATTCATTCCTAAGCTCTGTAACGATTCTTGAACCGTAGAGTGAACCGAAAATCCGAATTGCCCAAGAGCAATCAAAGCACCTGACACGAGATAGGCTATGCAAAATGTCAGAACCGTAAATTGTACGATGATTTTTTTGTCTGTCACGATTTCTTTACCTCACGTTTTGAAGTATACATTAAATTTTAACGGATGGACGCTTTAACTTTTATCCCCTAATGTTTGCTTTCTGCCAATTCAAAGTTGCGCTACGCACAAAATATAAAATTTCTACGTTCGCCACATACTGCCATTGTGAACCTATAATAAATCCGTTCTACCACATCAATCCAGTCATGTCATGAACATTACATGGAAAATCTGACGGGCAATACATCGCCCGTCAGACCGTTACCCTGTGTAGTCCCTTGTAAACTGCACTTTTCGTGAAGCTAATCAATCAGCGCGTGGTCGATTGCGGTATCTGGATTGATGAACACCCCGTTCACCGACATGCCGAAATGCAGGTGCGGGCCGGTGGAAAAGCCGGTGGAACCTACCGTGCCGATGATGTCGCCCTGTTTTACCATATCGTCGGCCTTCACATTTAAGGAATCCATGTGGTAGTACCATGTTTTCAGCCCGAAGCCGTGCTCGATGAGCACCGTGTTGCCGGTAAGCTGGAGCTTGCCCGCATACAGGATGCGTCCGGCACCTGCGGCCTTTACCTTGGTGCCGCGCTTCGCCGCGATGTCTATGCCGCTGTGCCGCTCCGAGATAGTGCCGTTTACGGTGCGGATGGATCCAAACTGGGTGGTGATTTCTCCCGCTACCGGACGTATAAACTTGCCTTCAAAATACTTTTTGTCGTCACGAACGGCTTTAAGCGGCTGTATGATCTTGTCAAATTCTGCGTTTGCGTCGTCGTTTTCAATGGTGCTGCCGGTGGTTTCTTCATCCACGGTAAGCTCCTGAACCTCAAATTTCTTATCGTTTAAGGTAATTTCATACTTCGCATAGGCGGCGTCGGCGCTTAATTCCAGCACGTAGGTATCAATCTTATTTAAATAGCTGAGCGGGAAGATGCAGACGCGCATACCGTCGTAGTCAAAGAACTGCGGCTCAAATTTAAACGGGGAGGTTACGGTAATATCCTTGCCCTCAAGCCCCCTCGCATAGATAACAAGGGCTTCGCCGGGGTCGATGGTCGTCGCACTTATCTCAAAGCTGGCTGCCGGGTCGTAATCGATGCAAAAACGGTAGAGCGCGCTGCCGCGGGTATCACCCAGCGAGGCCTCGCTCCACTGCGCGCTTACCTCATATTCATACCGCCCGCTGGAGGACATCTTAAAGCTCGAAAGCTCCTCCGGGCTGCCGGAAAAGACATCCTTGCCGTTATGCTTAATCGCTATCGTCGCCGTGGTGGGCGTGAAAGAGAAGGTAATAACGGGCGAAGCGGGGGTGGTTATGACATATTTGTAAGGCTCCGCAGGTTCAGGGGAGGGCGCGTCGTAAAAGTTGCCGTCCAGACGTTTGTAGTTCCATATCGCCTCGCTTGGCAAAAGCTCGCCCAGCCTCCCTTCCGCTGAAATGGTGGCGGTTGGAAGGCTGCGTTTTGTATACAGCGTGTCAAATTCCTCGCCCGAAAGCAGCGAAAAAAGCGCCCGCCGGTCTACCTCATAATAACTGCCGCTTTGTGTGAGCACATAGGCGTAGTTGCCTTCCTTGGTAAAATCATAGATACTCATAGCCTGCACGCCGCCGCTGTTATCCGTAGCCCGGACCTTCATCAAAGCGGGGGAGACGTTTAAGGTATCTACCGCTACCTCCCGCCCGCTGTTTACAATATCGGCCAGGCTGCGCAGGGTTTCGGTATCGGTTACCACCACGCTCGCGCTGTCGGCGGCAAAGGTCGCGGTGGTAAGAGCGGTGCTGTCGAATACCTTCCCGAATTTAAACAGCGTACACCCGCTGAGCGGCAGTGTTATGCAGGCAGCCGCCAGCAGGGTACACAATAGTCGTTTCAGCATTTTAAAAAGCCTCCTTTCGACGATAAAAGCTTTATGGAGAAGCGAAACCATGTCCTATATTTTTGAAGATTGAGTGCTTTAATCTTTATTTTACCATAGTATGGTGCGCAAGTAAATTCCAATGTGCGGATGCCGTTCCATGAAAACCTCGTGATTGTTGGCAGAAAATTCCGAATAATTTGCACGTTTTTTACCCACATTTCATAAAGATGGGGGAAACGCTTGCAAAAATGCACTCTTGTTGTTAAAATGGGTGCCAGAAATCTAGTCTGCCTGGATTCATGCGGTTTTCCGCTATGAACCGGTGTGTGTCAGTCAACCAACAGGGTTGACTTCAATAATCAATGGAGGTACTGGATGAAATTTTATTATAAAATCATACTCTGCGTTATAGCGCTGGTTACGGTGCTTTTATGCCTGCTCGGCGGTTGCAGGCTGGCGGAGAATATCATCGGCATGTCGGCTTTCGGAAGACAGCCGTCGCTGAGCGACAGCACGACGCTGTCCTCCAGCGAGGCATCTTCCTCGGCGCCGGTGCTCAAAGAAATCGCGCTTTACCCGGCGGTGGGCGCGGTGAACGAGGCGCAGCGCGAGATACTCTTAAATTATGCCGCCCAAAACTACCGCGAGCTTTTTAACTTTCAGGTGGGGTATATCAGCGATAACAAGGTGACGTCGACCAACGTTATTCTGCCCACCGGGCATACGCTTTACGAGGATGAGAAAGGCAGGTTTATCTTTTCCGGCGGCAGTGTGGTGTATGTAAAGGACAGCGAAGAGACTAAAAACCTTGAAGACCCCGGCAACCCGCTGTATGATTACAGCCTGATGCACGACGCGCTGGGCTTAAGCGGTAAACAGCTGTATGACGAAAGCGGCGTGCTGATATCCTTTGAGGATACCGGGGCTTTTACCCCGGTGAATACTAATTCGGTCAGCTACAACAACATTATTTTAAACGTAAGCTTTGCCGCCGAAACGCTGGACAGCACCACCCTGAACATCCCCCTTTCGGTGTTTGGTATGGCAACGCTTGACGATGCGAAAGCGGCATTTGAGAATGCCGAGGATGTTGTGATGATACGCAGCGAGCGGTATGTACCGGTGGTGGATAACGACATCCTGACGCTCTATTTTAACGGGGATAACGGTTTCTTGCTGGATGTAAAATCGCTCACCCTGCCGCGTAAGCCGTCCGACGGCGGTGTAGCGCCGATGCTCGATTACTATAACCTTGAAAAGGCGGCGGCTGCCCTGTATACCAAGGCCTTGAACGAGATGGGGCTAAGCCCCGTATTTGAGGCAAAGGACATTACGCCCAACCGGAAGGTCACGGCGTATAATTCCTTTACGGGGAAGCTCGAAGAGGTTACCCCTTTGCTTGCCGACGATCAGGGGCGGTTAAGTGTATCGCTCGAGGCGCTGCATGTATTGTTCGGGGTAAACCTGATGATGGACAACGAAACCAAGACCCTGCATGTGCTTACCGACCCAACCTACCGTAGTTTTGTGGAGGAGATGCTGGGCGGCCAAAGGATAACCGAGCTGTTAAAGAGTGTTGATGACCAAAAGGCCGCGCCTGAGTTTTTGCAGCAACAGCAGGAGCGCATAGAAGATACAAGCTATCTCTATGAAAAGGCGGCAGTTGTTATCGAGAGCGGGCTGCCGGCGCCCGTCGTTCGTACCCCTAAAACGGGGCAGTTTACCTACCCCGGCAGCCACACGAAGATATGGAAGTCGGGCTACGCTGGTAAACCCGAGCCTGCCGACCTCTACCCCAGCATGGAAGGCGACTGGGTATGGAACAGCGAAACCGGCTTTTGGGAGGGTTCCTCCCCCTTAAGCGGCGAGAAGGCCGTGTGGCACCCAAGCTACGGCGCGGCGTTTACCATCCGCTAGAACGGAATATATACGGCTTTGGCCTAGTACATTATTAATGGCCGTTGTTAAGGCGGGAAGGGATGGAAGGTTAACGTGCAATACGATTTTGATAAAAACGAGATTATTCTTTTTCAGGGCGACAGCATCACCGATACCGGCAGGAGCTATTTCCGCTTAAACAGCTTGGGGGAAGGCTACCCGCTCGCGGTGAGCCAGAAGCTTGGCGCCTTGTTGCCCGACCACAATATTCAGTGCATGAACCGCGGGGTTTCGGGCAACCGCCTTTCGGATATGAAGCGCCGGTTTAAGCGCGACTGCACCGAGCTTTACCCGTTTCCCACCGTTGTTTCCATCTATATCGGCATTAACGATACCTGGCGGTTGTTCGATATGGGCGTTGCAAGCCCGGTGGAACGGTTTGAGGAGAACTACCGCGAGCTACTGGACGAGGTTTTGGAGGTGCGCAGGCAAACCAAGCTGATTCTGCTTGCGCCCTATGTGCTGGAGGATACCCCCGATAAACAGCTGTGGCATGACGACCTCGACCCGAAGCGAGCGGTGGTAAGAAAGCTGGCAGCGGAATACGGCACCCGGTTTATCGATTTGCAGCAGGCCTTTGAGGAGGAGATGAAACGGTCCGGCGAGGGCCCGCTCCACTATACCGTAGACGGTGTACACCCCACCCCCATCGGCCATGCGCTGATCGCCGACCGTTGGATAGAGGCCTTTGAGATCAAATAACCAGCAAGAACGCCTGAGAGGTAAACGATATGAACCCAAGCTATCAGTTAAACGCCGACCGTTTTAAAGGGTTTGCACAGACCTACGACGCGGCGCGCCCCGCCATGCCCGCCTTTGTGCCCGAGGTGATTGAACGCTACTTGGGCGCGCGGCCCGGCACGGTGGTAGACTTAGGCTGCGGCACGGGGCTTTCCACCCTCGCGTGGCAGGGCCGCTGCGCAAGGGTCATTGGCATCGACGCAAGCGAGGATATGCTCGTGGCCGCATGTAAACGGGAAAGCGAGACGGTTACCTTTATCAAGGCCTTCTCGCACGATACGGGGCTTGAGGCGGCTACTGCCGATGCGGTGGTATGCTCGCAGTCGTTTCACTGGATGAACCCGCAGGATACCTTGAAAGAGGTCGACCGCATCCTAAAGCCCGGCGGGGTGTTCGCCACGGTGGATAACGACTGGCCGCCGGTGTGCGGCGTCGCGGCGGAGCTTGCTTACCAAAGGCTCATAGAGCGGGTGCACGAACTGGAGCGCAGCCACCCCGTTATTAAAGAGAGCTTTGTACGCTTTAATAAAAATGAGCACCTGAGTAATATCAAGAACAGCGGCTACTTCCGTTACGCACGCGAGCTGGTGTTTGCAAACCGTGAACAGTGCGATGCCGCGCGCCTGCTTGGCCTTGCCCTGAGCCAGGGCGGGCTGCAGGCGGTGCTCAAACACATCCCCGAGGAGATTGCACAACAGTTAGAGGAGTTTAAAGCAGCCGTTGCGTCCGCCTTCAAAGACGCGGTTTTCCCGATAGACTTCTGCTACCGTATGCGGATTGGTGTGAAATAGCTGAATACTGGTCTAATACAAAACACGGGGTGCCGAGCAAGATCGGCGCCCCGTGTGGCGGTTATTCGGCTTTTAGGGTGATCACCACCAGCTCCGGCTGGTTGAAGATACGGTAGGGTACCGTAGCGCCGCCGAGGCCGCGGCTGACGATCATGCGGGAGCCGCCCTTTTCAAACAGCCCCGCGTCGTAACGAACCATGTCGGTAGCGGAGGCATAGCGCGTCAGCAGCCCGCCGTAAAGGGGCAGGCGAATAATGCCGCCGTGCTCATGCCCGGCGAGTACAAGGTCGGCCCCCCAGTCTGCATAGGCCGCGAATTTGCCGGGGTTATGGGTCAGCAGAATCGTAAAGCGGCCCTGTTCGGGTGCTCCTAAAACTTTCTGTATATCCTCTTTAAAATACCGCTCAGGGGTGGGAAAGAGCGAGCGTAAAAAGCTCTGCCCCTTAGCGGGCATATAGAATATGTACGGCAGGTTCAGGCCGTACAGGTTAATGGAGTCCTCCCCGATGGTAAGGGGTACCTTTTCCCCCGCAATCACCCGTGCGCCCGCAGCCTCCACGGCGCGCTGATAGGTGAATTTGATGTTCGAAAGGTCGTATCGGCGCTGCTCATGGTTGCCATAAACCATATACACAGGGTATTTCGCGGATAGTTTTTTACAAAGTGCCAAAAATACCTGCCCGGTATCGGTTTTGTCGCCGCCCTTTAAGGTATCGCCGTCTATCAGCACCGCGTCGGGTGCGGCATCCTCCACCGCGTTTTGCAGCTGTATGTTATCGGCGCCGAACTCCTTGCTGTGCAGGTCGGTAATCAGCGCAAGGGTGTAGCCGTCAAACGAGGCGGGCAGCTTTGGGCTTAAAATCTCGAACCGGTCGGTGACGAGCACATCATTCTGTTCCCGCAGAAAGGGCGGCAGCAGCACCGCCGCGAGTATCGCCAGCAGCACCACCGCAATGGCAACGTTCGTCAGCCGCTGTATCAGCCGTTTTTTATTCTTAACCGTCACGTTTCCACCTCCCTTTTTTCATCGATGGTACACAGGGATTCGCCCTATTGCCTAAACGGGGCAAAGGGTATACAATGATAAAAACAAACTGGAAAGGGTTGAAGATGATTATGGGAAAACTTGCCGCACTGGGGCTTAACGCCTTTGCTCAGCCCTACTCCATAGATATGCACGCGCGGGTTGCCGCCATGACAGGGACTAAAAGCCCGAGGGTACTGCTGATTCCGCTGTGCAGTAACGATAACGAGGGCTATATCCACACCTTTACCGCCCTGTATAAAAATCATCTGGGCTGTACCGTCGACGTGCTGCCGCTCGCGGGCTCGGAGCCCGAGAAGGTGGAGCTGGATGCCCTGTTTGAGAAGGCCCAGCTTATCTTTATAGGCGGCGGGCCCAATTTCAGCGCCATCAACCGCATAAAAAAAACGGGCGTCGGCGAGCGCATCAGCGCCGCATTTAGGCGGGGAATACCGGTGGCCGGGGAAGGCACCGGGGCCGTATTCCTGTTTGAGGGCGGGTATATCGACGCTGTGATCGGTCTTGGCACCGAGACCCCCATCGTCATCACCGCACAGGGGCTTGGCCTTGCCAATGGCCTGCTCTGCCTGGGGTATGAGATGGAAGAACGCCAGCAGGGTTTTGCCCTCGCCATGCTCGGCAGCGAGAACACCGGCCTTGCCCTGTGCAGCGGCTGTGCGCTGCTTATAGACGGCAGAAGCTATACAACGCCCGCCTTTGCCGAAACTGGGGGCTTTTTCAGGGTTTTGGGCCACGAGGGCTATGCAGACGTATCCAACCAGTTCAGCGAGAAGCCCATGCCGCTCAAGGCACTGTACAAAGCGGGCGACGATACCCTGGTGCTGGAAGACTACGAAGCGCATAGAAGGGAATAAAACGGTGAAGAATCCTACCAAAAGGCGGAATTTTCAGCGTCTCCTTTAGATAATAAAAAACTACCCGCCAAAACGGGTAGCATTTTACTGAAATATAACAGGTAAACCCACCGTCGATTAAACCGCGCGGGTAACCTTGTTTGAGCGCAGGCAACGGGAGCATGCATAGATGTGGCAGGGAGTACCGTTTACAATTGCCTTTACGCGCTTGATATTGGGCTTCCAAGTTCTGTTGGAGCGTCTATGTGAGTGGGAAACCTTTATACCAAAAGTAACACCTTTTCCGCAGATATCGCATTTTGCCATGGTGCAGCACCTCCTTTACAATCCTACGAAAAGTCAACAGAAATATATTATCAAATAATTTTCAGAAAATCAAGCTTTTTAAACAAATTATTTTGAAGCCCTAAACAAAATATGAAGACCCTTGTGTTTTACCCGTTTACAATCTATAATAAATTTATGGTAAATAGTGATTAAATCTTTTTTAATATACAACCAATGGGGGTTATTTTTTGCTTGACTTTTCTTCCGGCCGCCTTTTGCAGACAGCGATACAGCTTTTAGCGGTTGTGGCCATACTGCCCATACATGAGTTTGCTCACGCCTTTATCGCCGATAAGCTTGGCGACACCACACCGCGCCAGATGGGCAGGCTGACGATCAACCCGCTTCATCATCTCGACCTGATCGGCACCGTCTGCCTGATTTTTACGGGCTTTGGCTGGGCAAAACCCGTGCCGGTAAACCCGGGCGCGTTTAAAAACCCCAAGCGCGTCATGGCTATTGTCGCGGCCGCAGGGCCTATCTCCAACATTCTGCTGGCGCTTGTCTATATGATTATAGCCAAGGTTATCCTGTTCGTTTTCGGCGGCGAATCAGAGGTAGGGTATTATCTTGTTCGGATTTTTGATATCCTCACCTTTATCAGCATATCGCTGGGTGTATTCAATCTTTTACCCATCCCGCCGCTCGACGGCTCGCGCATCGCGGGGCTGTTTTTACCCGACAGGGCATACTACACCGTTATGAAGTACGAACGCTTCATCATGCTTGCGGTATTTCTGCTGCTTTTTACAGGGATTCTTTCCCGCCCCTTAAATGTGGTGAACAACTTGGTGTATCGCCTGCTCGATTTCCTCACTTTTCCTATTAATATGCTTGCGGGGCTGATTAGCTAGGGGCCGCCCCTCCCACTACGGCGAAGGAGGAATGCTTGAGCATGGAAAAAATCTCGTTTAAGCTCGAAAGCTTCGAGGGCCCGCTCGACCTGCTGTTATATCTCATCTCCAAGCACAAGCTCAACATCTACGACATCTCTATCTTTGAGCTGGTTACGCAGTATTCCGAGTATATCTCGATGATGCGCCGCGAGGATATGGAGATAGCGAGCGAATTTTTAGAGATGGCCGCAAGGCTGGTGCACATCAAATCGGCGATGCTGCTGCCCCGCCACGAAGAGGGCGAGCAGCTAAAGCAGGAGCTGACGGGCCAGCTGCTGGAATACGCTATGATCAAGCATGTGGCAGCGGAGCTTGCAGGGGACTATGTGGGCAGCGCCGTATTTGCAGCAAAGCCCGCCGTGATCGAGATCGACGAAACCTATCGCTTTACCCACGATGTGCGGGAGCTGGTAAAGGCCTATGCGGGTGTTTCGGGCAAAAGCCTGCGCCGCCTGCCGCCGCCGGTCTCGGCCTTTTCGGGCATTGTGCAGCGCAGGGTGGTGTCGGTGGCCTCCAAGATCATCTATGTGATGCGCAGGCTGTATAAGCAGACCAACGTGCGCTTCCGCTCGCTCTTCGAGGAAGCGGACGACCGCAGCGAATTGGTCGCCACCTTTCTGGCGGTGCTGGAGCTTGTGAAGTCCGGCCGCGTGATGGTAGACGACAACTGCCAGGAGGTCCGGTTTGTCAACACAGGCAAACAGCAGGAGGAGACCCCCGCCGACGAAGACGCGCAAAAGACCCTTACCCTTGTGTGAGCAGGGATATTTTTTGATGGTTTCGGGAGTGACATATGGATATCAGAGAGCTTGAAAACCGGGTAGAGGCAGTGCTGTTTGCAAGCGGTGACGCGGTGGAGCAAGACAAGCTTTGCGAGGCGCTTGAAATACCCCCAAAAGACCTTGAACGTGTGATTTACTCGCTCGGCGACCGTTTGGAGGGTACCGCGTTTATGGTGTTAACGCTCGGTACGGCCTATCAGCTTTGCACCCGCCCGCAGTACGGGCCTTTTATTCAAAAGGCACTGGACGCAAGCCGAAACGTACAGCTTTCGCAGGCGGCGATGGAGGTTCTGGCTATCGTGGCCTACAACCAGCCCGTGACCAAAAGCTTTGTGGAGCAGGTGCGCGGGGTAGACAGCTCGGGCGTTATGACAAACCTTGTTGCCAAGGCGCTTATCGAGGAGGCAGGCAGGCTGGATTTACCGGGGCGCCCGCTCTCTTACCGCACTACGCCCAACTTTTTACGGTGCTTTGGGCTGGAATCGCTCGAAGGCCTGCCCCCCATCTCGCACGACGGTGTGCCGCAGCCGGATGAGGGTGCCGAGGTGCAGGAGGATACGCTGCAAACCGAGCTTGCGGCGGTATTGGAGGAGTAAACGCTCATACGAGGGAGGCAAAGATGTGACGGGATGGATCATATTCGGCGCGATTGTCGCGCTTATTTTGGTTATCCTTTTCATCCCCGTGCAGGCGCTCATCGAGTATAAAGAGGGTACGCTTTATGTCACGGCGCGTTATGCCTTTTTGCGCTACCGCCTCCTTCCCGCCGACCCGAAGCGGGCTGCCAAGCGCGAGCAAAAAAAGCTTAAGAAGGAGCAGCGCGAGGCGGCAAAGGCGAAGCCGCCTACCGCAAAAAAGGAGCCCGAAAGGCGAACCCTGCCTGAAACCATCCGGATGATAAGGGATATCCTCGAATCGCTTCATACGTCGCTTCGCCACATCCTCAAGAGGGTTAAACTCACCGATATCGCATTCTATATGAAGACCGTGGGCGACAACCCCGCGGAAACCGCCGTAGAGGTAGGCCGCGTAAACGCCTATGTGTATGGGTGTTATGCCTTTTTAATAAACTTCTTTCAGGTAAGCGACCCCGATATTCTCATAACACCCGATTATTATGGAGAAAAAAGCCAAACCTATTTTAGAATCACCATCGGTATCACGCCTGCGGCAGCGCTTCGGGCATCCCTTACATTCGGCTGGAAGCTGATCTCGCTGCTGGTATTTAAGAAGCTTATCGGCAAGAATGTTAAGAAAACCGTCAAGCAGGCGCAATGAGGCGTTAGCGGTACCGCTTTTAATAGGGTTTATGCCTTTGCGTCGGCATGTTTGATGCTTTGGGTATGAATCGATCAGGAAAGGATATGAAAGTAAGATGAATGAGCATCCGATCAAAGGGTTGATGGACACCACCATTCAGAAGATTAAAGACATGGTTGACGGCAACACGGTAATCGGTGACCCCATTACAACCCCGGACGGCGCGGTCATCATTCCCGTTTCCAAGGTGCACATGGGCTTTGCCTCCGGCGGCTCGGACTTTGGGGGCAAAAACCCCGAGCGCGACCACTTCGGCGGCGGCGGGGGCGCCGGAATTTCGGTTACGCCGGTGGCGTTTTTGGTGGTGAGCGGTGGCAATGTGCGCATGATACAGCTGGTGGAAAAGAACAATTCGGTAGACCGCGCCATTAACATGGTACCCGAGGTTATCGATAAGATTTCCGGCATTGCCGAGCAGTTCGCGGGCAAAAAGGATAAAGACGATAAAGATAAAAAGAGTGCCGACGAGGCGGTTTCGGGCATCCCGCAAAGCGAGTAATTGATTTAGAATTTAATTAAGCCGTGCCGTTTTGTGCCGCTGCTGAATGAGAGCCCACCTACATGCATATACTCCTACTGTTTAAGCTAACCGATAGTGGAAAGGCTGGAGTAGTGCATGTTAAAAAATGTGGCGGCTGTTATGCTTGCGGCGGTTATGGCGTTTAACCCGCAGATAGCGCCCGAACAAGAGATACCGGAGATTTCCGCAAAGGCCGCCGTGCTGGTGGACGCAAGCTCCATGCGGGTGATTTTTGCCCACAACGAGCATGAGCGCCTGCCCATGGCGAGCACCACCAAGATTATGTCGGCGATGCTGGCGCTTGAAGCGCCCGACCTCGACGAGGCGTTTGTGGTAGACAGTACCGCCATCAAGGTAGAGGGCTCCACCATGGGGCTTACCGAGGGCGACATTGTCACCATGCACGCGCTTGCTTACGGGATGCTGCTGCCCTCGGGCAACGATGCCGCCAATGCCGCGGCGGTAAAGCTCGGCGGCGACCGAGACACCTTTGTCAAGCGCATGAACGAGCGCGCCAAGCAGCTTGGGCTAAACGATACCCATTACGAAAACCCCTCGGGGCTGGATGCCAAGGGGCATTACTCCAGCGCGTACGACCTTGCGCTGCTCACGTCGAACG
Source organism: Bacillota bacterium (assembly GCA_023391875.1). Classification (GTDB taxonomy): domain Bacteria; phylum Bacillota; class Clostridia; order Oscillospirales; family Ruminococcaceae; genus Acetanaerobacterium. Next base: position 420,108 of record JAEWAB010000004.1, read on the forward strand.
CCTTTAAAAACCCCGAGTTTATAAATATCTGCAAGCAGAGCAGCGCCAAGGTGAGCTTCGGCAACCCGCCCTACACCCGATGGTTGACCAACCACAACCGGCTGCTGCAGGAGTACGAGGGCTGCATTGGCGTAAAGACCGGGTTTACCGACGATGCGCGCCGCTGCCTTGTTTCGGCGGCGGAACGTAACGGGGTGCGGCTTATCTGCGTGACCCTCAACGACCCGGACGACTGGCGCGACCACGCGAACCTTTTTGATTACGGCTTTGCACGCTATAAAAGTGTGAAGCTCGATACGGATGTAAAGGACATCACCGTGCCCGTGGTGGGCGGAGAAAAGAAGACGCTGAACGTAACGGCAAAGCAGGAGGCTTCTGCGGCGCTTACCGAGGATGACTTAAAAACCCTCACCCGGCGGGTGAAAACCCCGCCCTTCATGTTTGCCCCTATCAAAAAGGGCAACGAGGTGGGCAGTCTTGAGTATACGGCAAACGGCACGGTGGTACAGCGGGTACCGCTGTTCGCGGGGGAGGATATTACCTATAAGCATATTCCTTCGCTGTGGGAAACCGTTAAGGGCTGGTTTGATTAGACTGAAAGGCTGCGGGTTCGTTTACCGGCGAAGCGCCGGTAAATGGCCTGCCTTCTATAAATGAACTTAAACTTGCCGGTGTGAACCGGCGGAATGGGGCTTACAATGGCATCTCAGGCTACAGAAAGAATACAAAAGGCGCTCTCGGAGATGGGGGTGGCCTCACGCCGCAAGGCGGAGGAATATATCCTCGCGGGCAGGGTGAAGGTGAACGGCCACCCGGCGGTCATCGGTATGAAGGTAAACCCTGCGCGGGACGTGATTACCTTAGACGGCGAGCGGGTTGCCGCACCCGTGGAGGGGCGCAAGGTTTACTACGCCATGTATAAACCGCGCGGTTATGTGACAACGTTAAGCGATGAGCTCGACCGTAAATCGGTGGCGGATTTGACCGCCGACATCCCCGTTAGGGTTTACCCCGTGGGCAGGCTCGACAAGCTTTCGGAGGGCCTGCTACTGCTCACCAACGACGGGGAGTTTGCCAACATGATGATGCACCCGAGCCATCAGGTATCCAAGGTGTACCGCGTGACGGTGGCAACCGCCGTAACGGAGGAGCAGCTGGTCGCCCTCACCGAGGGCGTGGTTATCGACGGCAGACGCACCCTCCCCGCAAACGTCAAGGTAATTACAAAAGAGGAAGGCCGCACGGTCATGGAGATGGTTATCCGCGAGGGGCGCAACCGCCAGATACGCAAGATGTGCGAGGCGGTTGGGCTTACGGTAAAGCGCCTGCGCCGCACCATGATAGGCCCCGTGAAGCTCTCGATGCTCAAACCCGGCCAGTACCGCGAGCTTACCGGCGCCGAGATTTCGGCGCTCAAGGCGATGGCGACAAAAAACCTGCAGCGTGAAGAGCAGCTCAAAAAGACGGGCGACAGGTTTTCGCGCGCCAATAAACCGGGAAGATAATCCGATATGCTCTTTGGCCCTAGGGCCCAAGGGCATATTTTAAAGTGCAGAAAGGAATATCTCTTAAATGATAGAATTTCTCCCCAGCAGCAACCGCAAGATAAACCAAAGCCTGTGCGCACAGGCGGGGATAGACTATACCCCGTCGATTGTCGCTTATCTGGCGACCGAGCGCGGCGAGCAGATCGGCTTCGGCATCTTTGCCGTCGAGGCGGGCGTTGTAAAGGTGCTGTATATCCCCGAGGATGAATACTTAGCGGATATCCTCACGCGCAGCGGTTTAAACTATGCCGAACTTCGAGGTATAGAATCGGCCAATTTTTCACAGGCTAACCATATAGATTTGCTGAAAAAGCTAAATTTTGTTAAGCAAGACATTAATAAGGACTTACCGATTGCCGAAGCGCTACATTCTTGTAAAAATTGCGGCAAATCGTAACAAAAGAACTTGTTATCATATTGTAAAGCGTGTATAATTTACTTGATTACGCAAAAACCATTTCGTTAATTTTTTGTCGAGTCGCGAAAAGGATGAAGACGGAATAGTTAGTATTTTTTCTGCTTTTCGGCAAATTTGGCCAATGGTTTTAATTGCTGTAGGGCAACTCAGGCAAGCCCCCGCGTTAAAACCGACGGCCGCCTGGCAACCCACGATTTCACATACGGAACGGAGGAATAAAGATGAGTGCTGCCAATAAGTTGGCACTGCTATCGGAAAAACTGCAAACAATCGATAAAGCCTCTCCTGCGAGGGTGCGTCTTACAAAGCTTTTTGATGAAAATACCTTTGTTGAAATAGACGCATTGGCCAAGGCGGGCGAGAATGCCGCCGCGGTGGTAATAGGCTATGGCTCGGTTGACGGAAGCACGGTATTTGCCTTTAGTCAGGATAGTTCGGTGGCCTCCGGCGCGCTGGGCAAGGTACACGCTGCGAAGATTAAAAAGGTGTACGAGCTTGCCGCAAAAACCGGTGCTCCGGTGGTTGGCGTTTACGATTCCAAGGGTGCCGACCTTACAAACCCCTATGATACCATGGCGGCTTACGGCGAGCTGCTGGCCCTTTCCAATAACCTTTCGGGTGTTGTACCTCAGGTTTCGCTGGTACTCGGTACCTGCGCGGGAAGCGCTACGTTGATAGCCAGCGGCGCGGACTTTATTGTGATGAGCGAGGATGGGGAGTTCTTCCTCACAGCCCCTGCGGCATCCGAGGCGTGCAGCGCGAAAAACGCCGCCGAAACGGGTGTGGCGCACGTTGTTGCAAAGGATGAGGACGGGGCGATTGCCGCTGCCCGAAAGATCATCTCGATGCTGCCGCTCAATAACCTTGCCGAGGCCCCCATCTGGGACTTTGTGGAGGTTGAAGGCGCAGCCGCTGCGCTGCAGGCAGCAGGTGAAAAGCTCGACGGCGTTGAGCTGGCCGAGATTGTAAAGAATATTGCCGATGCAGGCAGCGTAACCGAGCTGCAGGCATCGTTTGGTAAAAAGGCTTATGCCGCTCTTGCCACCATCGGCGGGCAAGCCGTTGGTATTCTGGGTGCCGCGGGCAGCCTTGGCAAGGACGAATGCGCAAAGCTTGCGCGCATAGTCAGCATCTGCGACGCATTTTCCCTCCCAGTAGTAACCCTCATGAACACCGAAGGCTTTGAGGGCAGCGTGCGCGATACGGCAATGCTTGCGCACGTTTACGCCGAGGCCACAACCCCGAAGGTGTCGGTGGTGCTGGGCAAGGCCTATGGCAGCGCCTATATCGCGCTGGCGGGCAAGGGTGCGAATGCCGACATGGCCTACGCGTGGCCCGGTGCGGTGATCTCCCCCTTAAAGCCAGAGACCGCCGTTGCGTTTTTGTATAACGACCGCATTACTGCCGAAAAAACACGGCAGGATGTTGAGAATGAATATCAGGAGACCGAGGCCGGTGCCTTTGCTTATGCCGAGCGCGGTTTAATCGACGCGGTAATCGACCCCTCCGCCACCCGTGCCGTGGTGCTTTCTGCACTGGATATGCTCTCCGGCAAGCGGGTATCCAGCTTACCTAAGAAGCATGGCAACCTGCCGCTGTAAGAGCGTTTAGCCGCCCTGTTTCCGCGTGATAATACGCGGGTTAATGATTGTCTTATCATCCGTTTCGCTGTGCGGGGTAAGACAAATACCATAAATACACAGTGAGAGAAAGGATGATAAAGAGATGAAAAGGTTTAACATAACCGTTAACGGAAAGGCTTACGACGTTGTTGTTGACGAGGTAGCGTCCGGCGCTGCTCCTATTGCTGCACCCGCTCCCGTGGCTGCGGCCCCCGCTCCTGCGGCGGCTCCTGCTCCCGCAGCACCTGCGGCTGCACCCGCTCCCGCGCCCGCAGCGGCTCCTGCTCCGGCTCCCGCGGCAGGTTCTACCGTTATCAACGCGCCGATGCCCGGCACCATCCTTGATGTGAAGGTAAAGCCCGGCGATACCGTAAAAGAAGGCGATGTACTGGTAATCCTTGAGGCGATGAAGATGGAAAACGAGATCATGTCTCCTGTTTCCGGCACCATTGCATCGGTTGCCGTTACCAAGGGCCAGTCGGTAAACTCCAACGACCTTATCGCAACCATCGCTTAGTTATAACTGTTAATTCAAGGAAAGAGGGTGCCCAATATGGCAAAAGTAAATATTACCGAAACAGTCCTGCGTGACGCACATCAGTCGCTGATTGCCACGCGCATGAAGCTTTCCGAGATGGAGCCCATTCTTGAAGCGATGGACGAGGTTGGCTACTATTCCGTTGAGGCATGGGGCGGTGCGACCTTTGACTCCTGCTTAAGATTTTTAAACGAAGACCCTTGGGAGAGACTGCGCGTCATCAAAAAGCGCATGCCCAAAACCAAGATACAGATGCTCTTTCGCGGCCAGAACATGCTCGGTTACCGCCATTACGCCGACGATGTGGTGGATTACTTCGTGAAGAAGATGGTGGAAAACGGCATCGATATCTTAAGAATCTTCGATGCGTTAAACGATATCCGCAACCTCGAAACCTCCATCAAGGCGGCAAAGAAGGTGAACGCGCATGTTCAGGGCGCTATCTCCTACACCACCAGCGAGGTTCACACCATCGACTACTTTGTAAACTATGCAAAGCAGCTTGAGAGCGCGGGCGCCGATTCCATCTGCATCAAGGACATGGCGGCGCTTATCACGCCCTATGCCGCCGAGGAGCTGGTGACGGCGCTTAAGAAGAACGTGAAGATTCCGATTCAGATGCACACCCACTACACCTCCGGCCTTGCGTCGATGGTTATGATCAAATCCATCGAGGCAGGTATAGACGGTATCGATACCGCTATTTCTCCGCTTGCACTGGGTACCTCCCACGCGCCTACCGAGAGCATGGTAGCGGCGCTGCAGGGCACCCCCTACGATACGGGGCTTGATTTAAAGAAGCTCGACGTGGTGCGCGCTCACTTTGCCAAGCTGCGCGAGAAGTATCTCGCAAACGGCCTGCTCGACCCGAAGATGCTCGGCGTAGACGCCAACACCCTGATCTATCAGGTGCCGGGCGGTATGCTTTCCAACCTCAACTCCCAGCTCAAGCAGGCGGGCAAGATCGACCTGTTTGAGGATGTGCTTGCCGAGGTGCCGAGAGTGCGCCGCGACGCGGGCATGCCTCCGCTCGTTACCCCCACCTCGCAGATCGTGGGTACACAGGCTGTGTTCAACATCATCAACGGCGAGCGCTATAAGATGGTAACCAAGGAGTTCAAGGGCCTGGTGCGCGGCGAGTACGGTAAAACCCCGCTGCCCATCGACCCCGAGTTCAGAAAGAAGATCATCGGCGACGAGCAGCCCATCGACTGCCGTCCCGCAGACCTGCTGGAGCCGGAGCTTGATAAGCTGCGTGCCGAAATCCCCGCCTCGCTTGTAGAGCAGGAGGAGGACGTGCTCAGCTACGCACAGTTCGGTCAGGTTGCCCTTAAGTTCTTTGAGCAGCGCAGGGCCGAAAAGTACGGCGTAGACGCCCAGCACGCCGACGCGAAGAACAGCGTTCACCCGGTATAAACCACAGCAATACAGTTTTTATTGCACTTGGATATAGGGGCATCTGATGTTGCCCTGTTGCATAGACCTCACCGCCCGGACACCATATTGTCGGGGCGGTGAGGTTTTGTATGGTAATTCGGCGGCTATAGCCGAAAATGGGGGTTTTGCCCTATTTCAAATGGAATTTAGTATAATCCGTCGTAAAGGCGCGGTATAAGTGGCTTTGTGCCTTGATTATTTGTGTAAAACGAACCGTCTCAGTTGACAATCACCACAAAAAGATAGTAAAATATAGGGTAGTGAAGCATGAGATGAATTTCATGTGTTTGTATTGTGCCTTTCCGGCGTTATACCGGAAAGGTGTAATTATTACACTGCGCGCGGTACTATGCGACGTGTAAACAGAAGGGTTGAGTAAGTTTGATTAGAAGCATGACCGGCTACGGCCGCGCCCAGCAGCTTATCGACGGCAGGGATATACAGGTTGAAATCAAGGCAGTCAATCACCGCTTTTTTGAGTTCTCGGCGAGAACGCCGCGCGCTTACGGCTACTTGGAAGAAAAGATGAAGTCCTTTGTGCAGGAGCGGGTGAGCCGCGGCAAGGTAGAGGCGTCCGTCACCATCCTCACGCTGGAGGGCAGCGACGCGAAGGTTGAGGTAAACGCCGAGCTTGCGTCCTCCTATGTAAAGGCCCTGCGCGAGATTGGTACGCGTCTGGACATCAAGGACGACCTTTCGCTTTCCTCGCTCATCCAGTTCACCGACATCTTTGCGGTGCGCAAGGAGCAGCCGGAGGAAGAGGTTATCTGGAACAGTGTGAAGACGGTGGCCGAGCAGGCGGTTAGCGCGTTTGTAGCGATGCGCGAAACCGAGGGCGTCAAGCTCAAAGAAGACATCCTTTCCCGCCTTTTATTCATCGAGCAGGCGGTGAAAACGGTGGAGGAGCGTTCGCCCCAAACCGTAAGGGAGTACCGCGAAAGGCTTACCGCCAAAATGCGCGAGGTACTGGAGGATAAGAACATCGACGAGTCCCGCCTCATTACCGAGGCCGCGATTTTCGCAGACCGTATTGCGGTGGACGAGGAGACAGTGCGCCTAAAAAGCCACATCGAGCAGTTCCGCTCGCTGCTTGGCGAGGGCGGGCAGGCAGGCCGCAAGCTGGACTTTTTGGTGCAGGAGCTTAACCGCGAGGCCAACACCATCGGTTCCAAGGCACAGGACGTAGAGATTGCGAGAACGGTGGTTGCCATAAAGGCAGAAATCGAAAAGATCCGCGAGCAGATTCAGAACATCGAATAGCGCCAATCGGCGGCAGACCGGCCGTGCAAAGCGGCGCTATGGCCTCTGCCTCCCAGTTAGAAGGAGAATGAACCAAATGAAGCTTATTAACATCGGCTTTGGAAACATGGTTTCGGCAAACCGTCTGGTTGCCATCGTAAGCCCTGAGTCCGCCCCCATCAAGCGTATCATCCAAGACGCACGCGATAAGGCCACGCTCATTGACGCGACCTATGGGCGCAGAACCCGCGCGGTGATTATCACCGACAGCGACCATGTCATCCTTTCGGCAGTTCAGCCCGAGACGGTGGCAAACCGCCTTACCTACCGTGACGACGAGGATGAGGAGCTGGAAGAGGATGAATAACAAAGGGGCCTTGATTGTCGTTTCGGGGCCTTCAGGCAGCGGCAAGGGTACGCTGCTGCAGGGCCTTATTCAGGGGAACGAGCGTATAAGATACTCGGTTTCGGCCACCACGCGCTTACCGCGTGAGGGAGAGGTAAACGGCAAGAACTACTTCTTTGTATCAAAGGACGAGTTTCAGCGGCAGATAGAGCTTGGCGGAATGCTGGAATTTACCACCTACTGCGGCAACTACTACGGCACACCGCGCAGCTATGTGTCCGAATGCCTTAATGCGGGCTACGACGTGGTGCTGGAGATCGATGTCGTGGGCGCCCTCAACCTGATGGAGCGGGGCGAGCAGGCGGTATATATCTTTATTATGCCTCCGTCGATGGCGGAGCTTAAAAAGCGCCTTGTGGGCCGCAACACCGAAACCCTCGAGGTCATTGCAAAGCGCCTTGCCGCCGCAAGAAAAGAGATTGAAAAAGCGGATAGATACGACTATATCGTGGAAAACGACGTAATTGACGATGCGATAGAAAAGCTGAAGGCCATTATCCTGTGCCAGAAGTGCAAGACCGTGAATATGAAGTATAAAATTAAAGAGGTGCTTACCGATGCTTAGACCGGCAATCAGTGAGATTATGAAAAACAGCGGGAGTTACTTTTCTCTTGTAATCGCGGTATCCAAACGCGCGAGAGAGATTACCGACGACGTTGAAAACATAAAGAAGGACTTAATTGAAAGAAACAACGGCAAGCTTCCGCTTGACCTTGGCGCCAACCGGTATTACCTGCAGGCCAAGCCCGTAAAGCTTGCGGTGGAGGAGTTCGCGGCGGGGAAGTACCACCTGGTTGAGGCCCCCAACATCGGTGAGACCATAGAGAAATAACGTATGCTGTTTAGGCCCAACCTGCCGTTTATCAGTGGGTTGGGTTTTTGATAATTTATGTGGCATTTTCACAGCTAAAACGACGGAAAGGTACGGTTGCAGCAATGCCGAATCAGCTTGTAGCCTATGTAGCCGTAGATAAGGTTGCAATCCACTTCGATAAAGAATACAGCTACGTTGTACCCGATGCGCTGCGCGAGTTTGTTCGGGTGGGGGCACGGGTGGCGGTGCCGTTCGGCGGGGGCAACCGCAAACGGCAGGGGCTTATCCTCTCCCTCACCGGGGAGGAGCGGACAGCGGGGCTTAAGCCGGTTGCGGAGCTAATCGACAATGAGCCCATCCTGAATGCGGAGATGCTCTCGCTCGTTCTGTACCTTAGGCAGCACACCCTGTGCACCTACTATGAGGCGGTGCGTCTGGTACTGCCCGTGGGCCTCAATATGGAGTTTTCAACCGCCTACGCCGTAAATGAGGCCTGCGATGTCGGGGACCTGATGCTCAGCGGTGAACGGCTTGAGATTGTAAGCTATCTATTGCAGCAGAAAAAGCCCGTGAGCGAAAAGAAGCTGTTTGCCGCCCTTGGCATCGGCGAGCGCTCGCAGGCCTTAAAAGGCCTTGTTGCCGAAGGGATACTGCTTAAGCAGCAGACGGCGGCGCGCAAAACCAAGGATGAACGCGTGCTGCTGGTGCGCCTGAATCCTGCTGCCGAGGGCGACTACGGGCGCTTAAGCGAAAAGCAGGGCCGGGTGGTGGAGCTGCTGGAGCAGTGCGGCAGCGCCTCGGTTAAAGAGGTTTTTTATTATACCGAGGCCGCAAAGGGCACGCTGGATACCATGCACAAGCACGGCATCGTCGAGTACTTCGAGCGCGAGGTGCTGCGCACCCCCTACGCCGCGCAGGTAAAAGAGGATGCCGCCGCCATCGCGCTCAGCGACGCGCAGCAGTCTGTATACGAGGGGCTCAGGGGGCTTGCCGCCTCCGGTGCTCCCGAGGCGGCGCTGCTGTTCGGCGTAACGGGTAGCGGAAAGACGCATATCTTTTTAAAGCTGATTGCCGACGAACTGCAAAAGGGCCGGCAGGCCATCATGCTGGTGCCGGAGATCGCCCTCACCCCCCAGATGCTGCAGCGTTTTCACGCGGTGTTCGGCAGCAAGGTGGCGGTGCTGCACAGCGGGCTCTCGCTGGGGGAGCGGCTGGATGAATACAAGCGCATCCGTTCGGGCGAGGCCTGCATCGCGGTGGGCACACGCTCGGCGGTGTTTGCCCCGTTTGAGAATCTGGGGCTTATTATCATCGACGAAGAGCAGGAGCACACCTATAAGTCGGAGAGCGCACCGCGCTACCACGCGCGCGAGGTGGCGAAGTTTCGGTGTGCGCAGCATCGCGCGTTGCTGCTCATGGCCTCAGCGACCCCCAGCATCGAGACCTTCTATCACGCCCAAACCGGGCGGTACAAGCTGTTTGAGCTAAGCGAGCGCTTCGGCGAGGCGGTGCTGCCCGAGGTGGTGGTGGTAAACCAGAACGACGAGGCCGTAAACGGCAACGCTGGTTCTATCAGTACGCCGCTTGCGCGGGAGATACAGCAGAACCTCGATAGGGGCGAACAGACCATCCTGTTTTTAAACCGCAGGGGCTACCACACACTGGTGGCCTGCGCCGAGTGTGGGGAGGTGCTCACCTGCCCCAACTGCTCCATCGCGCTCACCTACCACCGCGCCAACGACCGCATGATGTGCCACTACTGCGGCTATGTGCACACCCCCGAAAACAAATGCAGCCACTGTGAAAGCGAGCATATCAAGTATCTCGGCTTGGGCACGCAGAAGGTAGAGGATGAGCTGGCAGCCCTTTTCCCCTCGGCGCGGGTGCTGCGCATGGACGCCGACACCACGATGGCGAAATATGCCTACGACGATTACCTTGGCCGCTTCGCGCGCGGGGAGTATGATATCCTCATCGGTACCCAGATGGTGGCGAAGGGGCTGGATTTTGAAAACGTAAGCCTTGTGGGCGTGCTTTCCGCCGACCGCTTTTTGTATACCACCGATTTCAGGGGCCTGGAGCGCTCCTTCTCGCTGCTCACGCAGGTGGTGGGCCGAAGCGGGCGGGGCACCAAGCGCGGGCGCGCCTACATACAAACCTATACGCCCGAGCATGAGGTGATAGAACTGGCCGCAAAGCAGGATTACTGCGAGTTTTACGAGGGTGAGCTGCTCTGCCGCAAAAGCCTGTTGTACCCGCCGTTTTGCTGCTTTTGTGTAACGGGGTTCGCGGGCGAAAATGAATCGCAGACCATACAGGCGGCAAATGAGTTCTTGCACCTTTTGCAGGGCTATGCAAAGGGCGACTACAGCGATGTTCCGCTCAAGGTGTTCGGGCCCTGCCCCGCGTCGGTGCTTAAGGTGGCGAACAAGTACCGCTACCGGATTATCATCAAGTGCAGGGATAACCGCCGCACGCGCGGGCTGCTGCTGCAAACCCTGTGCGAGTTCGGCCGGCAGCCCATCGCAAAGGCGGTAACAGCCTTTATAGATCTAAATTATGATGGGCCAGTTTGACGTTTCTCGCATAGACTGTAAATGAAATCCAACGCGCATGCACTTGTTATTTTCGCCGAATTATGTATATAATGAGTAAAAAGGCTTGTATGCCGCCATGGCGCGGCCGGGCGGGGAGATGCTCCCCCTGTGAAGCCGCATAGTAGTTTTGTGGCGCTGTGTTTTTTAGGGTACGGCGCCGGAAAGGAATGATAGGTTAATGGCAACACGCAAGATTGTTTTATACGGTGACGAGGTGCTGCGCAAGAAGTGCCGTGAGGTAACCGCATTTGACGCAAAACTCGGCGCATTGATAGATGATATGATCCAGACACTGCATAAGGCCGACGGTGTGGGGCTTGCCGCCTCGCAGGTGGGCGTGCTCAAGCGCGTGGTGGTTATCGATGTGGGCGACGGGCATGTTTACGAGCTTGTAAACCCCGTGATTATCAGCAAATCCGGCCAGCAGACCGGCCCGGAGGGCTGTCTCTCCTACCCCGGCGAGTACGGCATTGTAGAGCGCCCGAATGAGGTGACGGTAGAGGCCTACGACCGCCATGGCAAGAAGTTTAAGGCCACGGGCACCGAGCTGCTCGCCCGCGCCTTCTGCCATGAGCTGGATCACTTGGACGGCAAGCTGTTTCTCGATATCGCCTCGCGCATGCTCAAGTCCGACGAGGAAGAGAAATAACAGAATAACTATAGGATATGCGGGCGGTGTGCGCAGTGCTTCAAGTTGCCCCTGCCTGTACGGGAGAACCGAAATGAATGTAATATTTATGGGCACCCCCGAATTTGCGGTGCCCTGCTTGGATATTCTTATAAAAGACGGGCATACCGTTACCTCGGTGTTTACCCAGCCCAATAAGCCCGTGGGGCGCAAGCAGGTGCTTACCCCGCCCCCCGTGAAGGTGCTGGCCGAGGAGCACGGCATCCCCGTTTACCAGCCGGGCACACTCAAGAGCGAAGAGATCGTCTCTCTGATCTCAGCGCAGCGCCCCGACGTGATTGCGGTGACGGCCTATGGCAAGATACTGCCCAAGACGGTACTGGAGCTGCCCAAATACGGCTGTATTAATGTACATGCCTCGCTGCTGCCCAAATACCGCGGGGCGGGGCCTATCCAGTGGAGCGTGATTAACGGCGAAACGGTTACAGGCGTTACCACCATGTATATGGCGCAGGGCATAGATACCGGCGATATGATTCTCGAGCGCGAAACCCCCATCGGGCCAGAGGAAACCGCGGGCGAGCTGCACGACCGCCTGAGCGTCATCGGCGCGCAGGCGTTGTCCGAGACCCTGCGCCTTCTTGAGGCAGGTACCGCGCCCCGCGAGGCTCAGGATGACGCACTCAGCTCCTACGCCCCCATGCTCAGCAAGGAGATGGCGAGGCTGGATTTCACCAAGCCCGCCTGCGAGGTGCACAACCTTATCCGAGGCCTGTCGCCGTGGCCGGTGGCCTTTACGGTGATAGAGGACAAGGCGCTGAAGGTGCACCGCGCGCGTATAAGCGGCCGCAAGGGCGAAAGCGGCGTGCTGCTGGACGACAGCGCCCTGATTATCGGGTGCGGGGATGGCCGCGCGGTAGAGCTGCTCGAGGTGCAGTACGAGGGCGGCAAGCGCATGGGCGCGGAGCTATTTTTGCGCGGGCATCGCCTGCAAAAAGGGCTGAAGCTATGATGCCTGAAAAGGAAAAGAGCATGCCCGACGCCCGGAGCGTGGTTCTGCGGGCGCTCATGCGGGTGGAAGCCGGAGGCTATTCCAATCTGGTGCTGGGTGGTGCCATCGATACCGCGAAGCTCGGCAGACGAGACGGTGCTTTTGCCGCCGCGCTGTTTTACGGGGTTATTGAGCGGAAGTTGACGCTCGATTATATCATCAAGGGCCACAGCCGCCTGCCGCTCGATAAGCTGGACAAAGCGGTGCTCTGCATCCTGCGGATGGGCCTTTATCAGCTCCTCTATATGCACTCCGTCCCCGAAAGCGCGGCGGTGAACGAAAGTGTGCTGCTGTGCAAGAAGAACGGCAAGGCGAGCGCCTCGGGGTTTGTAAACGCTGTTTTGCGCACCTTTATCCGCGAGGGCAAGCGCGTCACACTGCCCGATAAGAAGGATGCCGCGCTGCGTTTGAGTGTGGAGTTTTCCTGCCCGCAGCCGCTGGTGCGGCTGTTTATTGGGCGCTTTGGCGCGGCGCATGCCAAAGCGATACTGGAGCGATCGGTGGGAACCCCGCCCCTTTATGCGAGGGTGAACACCACCAAAACCACCGTCGCACAGCTCGTGGCCCTGCTTGGGCAGGAGGGCGTGGAGGCGGCGGCCCATGAAGTGATCCCCGGCTGTATCTCGTTACATCATACGGGTGACCTTGAACAGCTGAGCGCATTCAAGGACGGCCTTTTTCACATACAGGACGGCGCCTCGCAGCTGTGTGCCTTGGCGCTGGGTGCAGGGCCCGGCATGGCGGTGCTCGATCTATGCGCCGCCCCAGGCGGTAAGTCCTTTACGGTTGCCGAGCAGATGCAAGGCAGCGGCAGCGTGCTGTCGTTTGACCTCTACGACTTCAAGGCCGAGCTGATTCAAAAGGGCGCGCAGCGGCTGGGGCTTTCGGTTATCCGCGCCCGGACGGGCGACGCGGCGGTGTATAACCCCGAGCTTCCCTTGGCAGACCGGGTGCTGTGCGACGTGCCCTGCTCCGGCTTTGGTATTTTGCGCCGCAAGCCCGAGATTAAATACAAGCCGCTCGATTCCTTTGACGGCTTACGCGAGATACAGCTGGCCATCCTGCAAAACGGCTCGCGGTATGTAAAAACAGGCGGGGTGCTGGTTTATTCCACCTGCACGCTGCGCCATGAAGAAAATGAAGAGATCGCGGACGCGTTCTTAAAACAAAATCCTGCGTTTGCCCCCCTCCCGCTTCCCGAGATGTTTATCCCCTGCCAAAGCGGGCAGCCACACATGGTTACGATCCTTCCCCACATCTTTGACACCGACGGTTTTTTCATCGCCGCCTTTATCAAGCAAAAGTAGAAAAGATACATTTAAGGACGTGAATCTACGATTAATAACCAAACCGATATCCTTTCTCTTACCATTTCCGAATTAAAAGAGCAGATTACCGCCCTCGGCGAGCCTGCCTATAAGGGTGCGCAGGTGTACGAATGGCTGCACCAGAAGCGCGTGCAAGGCTTTGAAGAGATGACCAACCTTTCGAAGGCGCTGCGTGAAAAGCTTACACAAGGCTTTTATATCCCCACGGTGACGGTGAAGAACAAGCTCGTTTCGTCTCTGGATGGTACCATCAAATACCTCTATGAGCTGGGCGACGGTGAAACGGTGGAAGCGGTGCTGATGCGCTACCACCACGGCAACAGCCTGTGCATCTCCACCCAGGTGGGCTGTAAGATGGGCTGTACCTTCTGTGCCTCCACCATCCTCGGGTTCGTGCGCAACCTCACCCCCGCCGAGATGCTGGGCGAGATCGTCACCGCCGAGCGAGACTCGGGCGAAAAGGTGTCCAGCATCGTGCTGATGGGCATCGGCGAGCCGCTGGATAACTACGATAACGTCATACGCTTTTTTACCCTGCTTTCCTCCAAAGAGGGCATGAATATGAGCCTAAGGCATGTTTCCATCTCCACCTGCGGCTTGGTGCCCAGAATACACGACCTTGCAAAGCTTAAACTTGGGGTTACCCTTTCGGTCTCGCTGCACGCACCCAACGACCAGATACGCAGCAAAACCATGCCGGTGAATACACGTTATCCCATGGACGAGCTTTTGGCGGCCTGCCGCAGCTATGCAGAGGCGACCTCACGGCGCATCTCGTTTGAGTATGCGCTCATCGACGGGGTAAACGACTCGGCGGCCAATGCGCAGGAGCTGGCGCAGAAGCTCAAAGGCATGCTCTGCCATGTAAACCTCATACCCGTCAACCCCGTTAAAGAGCGCAGCTATAAAAAAAGCACGCGCGAGGCCACCGAAAATTTCGTGCGCATCTTGGAGCGCGCGGGGATTGCCACCACGGTGCGACGCCGACTGGGTGCCGATATTAACGCGGCCTGCGGGCAGTTAAGACGTGAAAATCTGCAAAAATAGCCTTGTCTGTCATACAATTTTTATAAATACTATAAAACTTGCCAATATTAATTTTACTTAATACTTAAATATGGTATAATAAGCGAATAAGAGTTTGATAGACGCATTTGGCGTGCCTTAGCAGCTTATTCTGCCGTTGTTATTCGGTTTAGCGGAGCCGGACAACGACTTCTTCACTAGTATTATGGATTTATCGCCATGTGTTTTTATATATACGACACCGGAGCAGTACGGGATTAAGGATGGTTCTGCCGCCTGCACAAAATACATGGCTTGGCTTTTCTGCATTATCGAGAGAAGGTGCGAGTCTTGCTTACAATAATTGGAAAAACGGATATCGGGATGATCCGAAAGCAGAATCAAGACAGCTTCAAATACGGAACGCTGTCGGATAATTCGGTGTGGGCCGTGGTGTGTGACGGCATGGGCGGCGAAAATGGGGGAGAGGTTGCAAGCTCGCTCGCGGTAGAGAGCATCAGCCAGAGCATCACGCGAAGCTACCGAGGCGATATGACGGCAAACTCGGTGCGCACCATGCTGCTTTCTGCCATCAGCGCCGCGAATATCCGCGTTTACGATAAGGCGATGAGCAGTGAGGCGCTCAGCCGCATGGGCACCACCGTGGTAGCCGCTGTGGTAGCGGGTGGGGTCGCGCATATTGCCTACGCGGGCGATAGCCGCGTATACCACATCTCGAACAGCTCGGTAGAGCAGGTTACCAAGGATCACACCATGGTACAGGCTCTGGTGGAGCGCGGCGAGATTACCTCCGATCAGGCAAAGAACCACCCCCAAAAGCATGTGATTACCAGAGCTTTGGGCGTTGAACAGGGAATAGATATCGACTACTGCGAGGTGCAGGCGGCTTTAGGCGACGTTCTGATGATCTGCACCGATGGGCTGACAAACTTTGTGGAAGAGAGCGAGATGGTTGATATTGTGCGTAAAAGCGGCGCGGAAGGTTGTTTGGATGCGCTTATCAACACTGCCAACAGCCGCGGCGGGGCGGATAATATCACGATCGTAGCGATCTTCAGTTAGGCGGATATTATCGTCGGTCCTTACGCAACGACGCAGCGAGATGAATCAGGAGTGAACAGAAGATGGACAGATACATTGGAAAACGGCTCGACGGCCGATATGAGATACTCGAGCTTATCGGTGTCGGCGGCATGGCTAATGTCTACCGTGCGATAGACATTGTAGAGCATAAGGAGTATGCCGTTAAGATTCTGCGCGACGAGTTCCTCGAAAACGAGGAGTTTGTCCGCCGGTTTAAGAACGAGTCCAAAGCAATAGCCGTACTGTCGCACCCCAACATCGTGAAGGTTTATGACGTTAGCTTTACCGAAAGAATTCAGTTTATTGTCATGGAGCTGGTTGACGGCATCACGCTCAAGGAGTATATCGAACAGCAGCATATCTTAAAATGGAAAGAATGCGTGCATTTCACCATTCAGGTGCTGCGCGCGCTTCAGCATGCCCACGACAGAGGCATCGTTCACCGCGACATCAAGCCGCAGAATATCATGCTGCTGCCGGATGGCACCATAAAGGTGATGGATTTCGGCATCGCGCGTTTTGCGCGCAGTGAAACCCGTACCATGACCGATAAGGCGCTCGGCTCGGTGCACTATATCAGCCCCGAGCAGGCGCGCGGCGACGTAACCGACGCGAAAACCGACATCTACTCGGTGGGCGTGATGATGTTCGAGATGCTCACGGGCCAGCTGCCGTTTGAGGCCGACAGCCCTGTTTCGGTTGCCATCAAACAGATTTCCGCGCAGGCCAAGCGCCCGAGGGAACTGAATACCGAGATCCCCGAAGGGCTTGAAGAGATTGTAGTGCGCGCCATGCAGAAGGATGCGAGCAAGCGCTACCGCTCCGCCGCCGAGATGCTCAAGGACATCGACGAGTTTAAAAAGAACCCGAGCATACAGTTTCAGTATAAATACTTCACTAGCGAAAGCCCCACCATCTATTACGACACCAAAAAGGTGATCAGCGGCGCCGCGCCGAAGCCGGCAGAGGAAAACGCGGCCCCGGCCAGGAAGGCGGAAAAGAAGAGCAAAAAAGCTGCCGCCGTTGCGGTGGCCGAGTCGGAGGAGGATGACTTTAAATCGCCGCTCATGCCCATTATGACGGGCGTGGCGTTTGCGTTTGTCATCACCGCCGTGGTGTTTATTGTATACATCTTCATCTTAAACAACCCCTTCGCCAAGGTGGAGGACGTTATCATGCCTAAGTTTGAGGGGCTGCCTTACGACGACATCATCAACAGTCAGGAATATCAGGCCTACGGCTTCCAATACAAGGTGACCTATGATTACAGCCCCGATTACCCCGAAGGCGTTGTTTACGAGCAGACGCCTGCGGCAGGGCGCGGAGTTAAGCCCAAGACAATCGTCAACCTGAAGGTGAGCAAGGGAATTAAGGTGCTCACCGTGCCCGATGTATATAATCAAGATTCGCTCGCGGCAACCGCAAGGCTGCATGAAGCCGGCCTTGACAATGTCAGCGAGGAGAGGATTCCGAGCGAAACCTACGCCGAGGGACGCGTGGTGAAAACCGATCCGCCCAAGGATACCGAGGTGGATGCCGATACCAGCATTATCCTCTATATCAGCACCGGCTCCGAAACCGGCCCCACAACCGTTCCGCCGGTGGTAGGTATGAACATCAACGACGCGAAGCGCTTAATCGAGGCCGCAGGGCTTAAGGTGGGCGACATCTCTCCGGTAGAAAGCTCCCTTGCCTCCGGCACCATTATTCAGCAGGACCCCGAGGGCGATACCGAGACCGAGAAGAACACCACCGTAAACTTTATGGTGAGCGCAGGTGCGGGGGTTACGGTAGAGCGTTACAACATCACGGTTGACCTGCCGACGCACATCAAAAAGATGGTTACGCTCAAGGCTTATGTAAACGACAGCACCGAACCGAAGCATGAGGAACGTGTAAAGCCTTCGGAGACTCCAGAGTGGAAGCCTTCGTTTGAAGGCCAAGGCGTTATTCTCATCAAGGTTACCCTCGATGACAAGCTTTATCAGGAGATACAGCTTGATTTTACCCGCGGTACGATGAAAGTAGTAACTGATAATTCCAGGGATTTTTAGGCCGAGCGGGCTGAAGGTTTTAATATGAATGAACAGGCGCTTACAGGGTTAATTTTAAAGGGTATCGGCGGCTTCTACTATGTAGAGACCGCCGGTATGGTTTATGAGTGCAAGGCGCGCGGCATCCTGCGCAAGGAGGATATCCGCCCCGTGGCAGGCGACCGGGTGCGCATTACCGTGGGCGATGGGCAAACAGGTGTGATCGACGAGGTGCTGCCGCGCAAGAATTTTCTGGTGCGCCCGCCGGTAGCCAATGCCGATACGCTCTTTTTGATCGTTTCCACCACCGAGCCGGTGCCTAATACACTGGTGCTGGATAAGCTTATCGCTATCGCCGAATACAAAGAAATCGCTCAGGTGATCGTCATCACGAAGATTGACCTTAAGCAGTTTGCCTCGCTGTACGAGGTGTATGTCAAGGCAGGCTTTGAGGTGCTGATTGCGGATTACGATAACCCCGAAAGTATCGAGGCCATACGCAGGCGGTGCAAAAACGGGCTGAATATCTTTTGTGGAAACTCCGGCGTGGGGAAGTCGACCCTCTTAAATGCCATCGACCCGCAGCTTACCCTCAAAACGGGGGATATCAGCCAAAAGCTTGGCCGCGGGCGGCATACCACCCGCAGTGTGGATCTTTACCGGCTGCCCGAGAGTGGCTATATTGCCGACTCGCCGGGCTTTTCGTCGCTTGAAACTGCGCAGCTCGATATCATCTTTAAGGATAAGCTGCAGTACTGTTTCCGCGAGTTCGCAGACTATATTGATCACTGTAAATTTAAAGACTGTTCCCATACCACCGAAAAAGGCTGTGCCGTGCTCAAGGCCGTACAGGACGGGTTGATCCCGTTCAGCAGGCACGAGAGTTACAAGATGATGTACGAGGAAGCCAAGGGCATCAAGGAGTGGGCGCAGGAGCCCAAGCACTGATTGAACAGGCTGAAGGTACTTTTCAGTCGAAGGACATGGATTTTTAAGATGAGCAGATGTATTATTGTTTCAGCCGCAAGGCTGGAAGCTGATTTTAATAAAGAAGGGTACATTCATGGGGATGAATATATCATCTGTGCCGACGGCGGCTACGACAACGCACTGAAGCTTGGCCTGCAGCCGAACCTGTTGGTAGGGGATATGGACAGTATCAAGACACTGCCCACGGGCGTAGAGACCGTGCCCGTTCCCGCCGAGAAGGACGATACCGATACTATGTTGGCAGTCAAGCTCGCGATAGAGCGCGGCTATCACCATATCACCATCCTTGGCGGGGTGGGCGGAAGGCTTGACCACGTTTTCGCAAACATCCAAACCCTGCTTTACTGCGCCGAGCGCGGCGTAGAGGCCTTACTTGCAGGCAGTCGCAACTCTGCGTTCGTCCTGATAAACGGCACCAGAGTGCTCAAAGCCGTTGCGGATAGCTTTGTTTCGGTGTTCTCACTTTCGCCCTGCTGTGATGGCGTCACCCTGAAGGGGCTGCGTTACCCGCTCACCGACGCGCACCTTGTAAACAGCTTTCCGCTTGGGGTGAGCAACGAGTTTAGACAGGAGTATGCCGAGATCACGGTTGGGGACGGCACGCTGCTTGTCATCCTTTCGTCCAAGCAGCAATATTAGGGTAGCTCATGATTGTGAGGGGATAGCATATGTCGATTACCATTCGTGAATATGCGCTGCTGTACGCTTCTTTTGCAAAGCAGATACTGCTTTCCGGCCTGCCCAACTCCTTTGATGTGTTAAAGAGCGCCACCCGTCGCTACGGCTTTGAACGCGGGATGCGTATGGCGCGTCGGGCTAAGCTTGCGGGGGACGGCAGCGATTTTATCGCCTTTTTAGCATATACCGATTGGCGGCCTGACCCTTACTCGGGATTTGTGGCCGAGGTGCTCGAGAAATTCCCCGTCTACACGATCGAGGTTTCCTCCTGTGCGTGGTACGACACGTGGAAGGAGAACGAGCTGGACGAGTACTGCCGCACCTACTGTCAGGTGTTTGAACCGGCGCTGGTGCAGGGGTTTAATCTCGACCTCGATTTCCAACTCCCACGTGCCATCGGGCTTGGCAGCAGCAACTGTATATTCATCTATAACGGCCTGCCGCTGAGCCTTGAGAGCTTTCGCAGACTTACCGCCATGCAGGATAGGCTGGGGAACAGCTGCGTGTATTCGTGGGAGTATCTCACCGCGCACATGTACTCCACCATGGCGCAGGAGCTTATCCGCATTGTGGGGCAGGAGAAGGGCAGCGTACTGGTAAAGGCGGTGCTGCAGCAGTTCGGGTATGCCAGCTCGACCGATGATGTAAAGACATTGCTGGGCTATGAGGGTACCGATTTTCTAAATGTCGAGCGTTATTCCACATTAAGGCGGCGCTAAATAATAAGCTCTGTTTCACCCTTTTTGCAGAATTGCTGCTGCGCACCGATAACGGCCACCTGCACACTGAGAAGCTCCAGAAAATTGGATAAGGCCTCTATTTCCTCGGAATTTAAGCCGTTGGTCAGCGCGATAGACAGCGCGGTGGCAAGAGTGACAAGTTCCTGGGGAGGGATACAGCATTTGTTCTTGAATGCTTTATCCTTCACAGACATCTCCTCCCGACCGCAGCGGTGCTTTACCGCTCTTCCATAACCTATCTTATGCTTATTGTTTAAAACTTGATAATTGTTTCAAAAAATAGTACCGGGGGCACCGTTTTAGCGGTAACCCCCGGTTTTTTGCTTTTTTAATATATCAGGATGTAATGGTAGGCGGGTCATATTGATCCTCGTCATAGATGATTCTATCGGGCTCCCCGTACAGGAGGATATCCTGCGCGTTGGCGCTGAGTACCTCAATCTGTTCGGCACCGAATATGGTCGCGGGGGCATTCGCGATAAAACGCTCCACATAGGTGAGGTTTGAGGTGTTATCCAGCGTTACCTCACATTCGGAGTTGCTGATGATGGTTTTGCAGTCGGCGCCGTGTATATCCAGATAGGTCGTGGAACGGGTGTATTTCTCGATGGTAATCACGCTGTAGCCGGAATAGTTATGGCCGATATTATAGGCGTTTAAGGATGTATCGGTACCCTTGAGGTAGGTTCCCTGTATAGTGGCGTCGCCCTCTAAGTTCACGGTGATGTCATCCCCGGAGTAGAGGTAAAGCGCCTCGGCAGTGGTATCCACCAACTCCAGGGTGTCGATATCCCCGTTTACCGTGATATCGCCCGTAACCTTGCAGCTTAAAAGAGAAAGGGAGCCATAGGCATCCTTGGTTACCACAAGATCGCCCTTGATGTATTTGTTTTCGAGCACCACATCGGGGGAGGTAATCTCCACATTCCCAAGGGTCTCCCGCTTATCATCGCTTTCGGAATGCTTGTAGGTGATGGTCTCAAGCTCCTTCTCTGAGGACGCACTGCTCGACGAAGCGGAGGAAGAAGCGGCGGTACCTGAAGCGGAGGCCGTATTTACTACCGCCTTGGGCGGTTTGCCGGTTTTCGGTTTCTCCGGCTGGGCATAGCTGCGGTTAAAGTCCGCCACACTGCTGCTGTCCTCGGCCTGCGTTTCCGCAGGGGCGACGACGGGCACCGCGAGGTAATTCTCCGTCAGGTAATCCTCCGGCACCTTTTGCGCAATAGAGCAGCCGGAGAATACCAATGCCGACACCAGTGCGAGGATAAGCAGAAGCTGTTTGCCGAGGTACCTTGCTGCCATCGTGGTAAATCCCCTTTCGCATATCAGATAAAGTATTAATACAAGTTTTCTAAATAATTATACAGCACATTCCTTATTGTGGCAAGAATCTTTACGCGAATCCCCCATGCTTTTCACGAATTTTGTATAAGAAAGGCCGGTGACAGCTGCCACCGGCCAAGGTAATGGTTTCTTATAAAGTTGTTAAACGCCCAGCCACGGTAATAGTCGCGCGGCCATGAATACGTCTGATTCGCTCATACCCTCAGGGGTACCTTCGGATGTATGGTTTCCAGTTTCTCCAATCACGGGATCGTTATCAAATGTATTTCTACTAAGGGTACCGCCATCATTTTTACCACAAATCATACCAAATGTATTGGTGGGACTGGCAATTGGAGTTCCAGGCACAGATGTAGTGAATAGGCTACCGTTGTAGGCGCAATCTTCAATTGTACCCGTATTCACCCCGCAGATACCGCCGACATTCGTGGTTCCCGTTACATAGGATGCGGTTCCGCTGATGATACAGCTCCTAATTGTACCGTTATTTTCACCCGCTATCATGCCGACATTGCTGCTACCTACTACGAAAGAGCCGTCTATAATATTCAATTTCTCTACCACAGCCCCCTCGGCGACGATACCGAAAAGACCGACATCTTGAGTGCCTGAGCCAATATTTATAGTGATATGCTGATTGTTCCCATTATATTGACCGCTAAAGTTGGAAACAGGGGCAGTAATAGTAAAATCAGCGGTTTGTATGAAGGAAGTGCCGGGAGCTGTATTGCCTATCTGCGCAAACTGCGTGTCGGTTTTCACCTGATACGGGCTGGCCGAGGTGCCGTTTCCGGCGTCAAAGTTTAAGTCGGTTTCATTTAAAGTTAATGGTGTACCTGTAGAAGCAATCGCGCTGTCAGTAAATCCTGAGGCCGATGCTTTGACAGTAGCAGTATAAGTTCTTGGCAATGCAGTATAGGTGGTGAAAGTACAAGTGGTTGCACCATTTACAACAAGATTTTGTTGACCGCTAACAGGGGTACCATCCTCGCTTAGTGAGACGGTATAGCTCTGCGCATTGGGCACAGCAACCCATGAAAGTACCAACTTGTTTGTATCGATTCGGTTGAGGGTAACACCGGTTGGTGCAGCCAGAGCGGTAGGCCCGGGTTTGGTTACTGTTAAGGAAACTGCAGCCGAATCCAACTGATTACCGGCAGACCCAAGCCGCTTAACCGTAATATTATAGGTAGCTCCGATAGGATACCTAGTGTCATTTAGGTCAAATACTAAACCAGGAATGGTGCTGCTTGTGTCACCCACAGACACTGCGTAACTTGCTTCTGCCGAACCGCTCCAAGTAACCTTTTGAGTGGTCGAGTTATAAGCTAATCCTGTCGGGTCTGGTGCGGCACTAACTGCTAACTGCACAGTCGCTTCCTTTTTGTCAAACAAGGTTCTCGCGGTAACTTTTACCCAGTAGTTTCGGGCTGTAAAGGCCGCGCCCATTGCCGCCCGCAGGTCAGTACTGTTCGTTAGTGGGTCGTTAATACTATAGCTTTTTACCTTATTTCTAAAGCCGCTGTCGGTTGCAACCGTAATATCATAGCTGGCAGCGCCGGTAGAGACCCAAGAAAGCATACACTGGGTACGGTTGCTGCTATTGTCAAAGGCAAGATTGGTAAGCGACAGCGCGGTTCCCGTGCCGGTATAGGTGTACGACAATACGTTGCTGAACCGCGATTCATCAACCGATGCGGTTGCATTTACCTTCACACGCACCTCGTAGTTGCCGTTTGCCGCGAGCTTGCCGTCAAGTACTTCCTTTATATTTAGCTGCCGCATTTCGTTCTGGCTAAAGCTCTGGGCATAATACAGCGAAGAGCCTTTTTGGTTGATGCGCACCTCATACCCGTGTGTGGCGCCCGAAACGGAAGACCATGTTACGGTGCCGGATTCCTTCCAGCTTAAGCGCGGTGCGGCAAAGGAGCGGTCATCGTCCTCATCGTCGTCATCCTCATTGTCCTGCTCGTCGAGAATCTCCGGCGTATAATAGCCGGTGCCGTTTTTGCTGGTGATATAAGCGGGCGCGGTGTCTATCGCCACATCCTTGTTGTTGCATTCGAGTATTCCCACCTTTTCGCCGCCCTCGATATAGGCGGGGGCATTGGCGGTAAGATGGCTTACGCTCGAACTCCCCAGCAAAAACAGGTTGGTGTCGTCGCTTAGTATTATGGAGTAGGTGCCGATATTATAAAGCTTGAGTACCGTTAAAAACTGGGACGTTTTTACCGTTTCTATCTGGTTAAAGCCCTTGGCGGAGTAGCTCAGCCCGTCGTATTCCAGAAGGGTATCGTAGCGTATCTCGGTCTTGCCGATACTGGTATTGCCCTTGGCCACGATGCGCGGGCGCGAAACGGTACTGGCGGATATGAGCTTACCGGCGGTTACATCGTCTAAGTAAATAGAGTTCTCGCCGCCGCCGTATACATAGATGGTTTTGCCGACCGTAACGTTATTGAGTGAAACCTTGCCCTTGGCTACGCCTTTGTCGATGATCAGGTCACCCGTAATGGTTTTGTTGCTTAAGATAACATCGCTTGCGGTTATCTTAACGGTTTTTAAGGTTTCCTTTTTGGAGTCGATAACTGCCTTTGAATAGGTTTTTGCCGAGCTTACTGCCCCGCCGCCGTTGCCGCCGGTGGAGGAAGCAGGCTTGGAGGACGAAGGTGCCTCCGAAGAGACGGCGCTGGAACTTTCGGACGAAGAAGCCGAGGAGGAGCTTGAAGGCTCCGGCACAGAGGAGGAGCTTTCAGGCATGCTTGGTGTAGAGGTGGGAATGTCGTTGCTTCGGCACCCTGTAAGGCCGAACGTGCTTAGTGAAACAAGCAGGGCCGCACATGCTGTCAGGGATAACAGCTTATAAATACTGCGCATGATATTCTCCGTTCCGCCGCTTTGCGTCGGCAAAGATGTAGGTAGTGCGCGCCCCTTACCGCAAAGTAAAGAATCATAAGGGTATGCGCGGCGATGCCGTTTATCCGGGTGCCGCTGATTGTCGTTTTGGCGGGCGCGCCGGTATGTCTATATCGCTCACCCGTTTACGTCCGGCGGGTGTTTTGTCCAGAATATTCAACATAATTATACATTAATATTGCAGTAAAATCAAATGAAGTCTTCCAAAAATATGGTGCGGTTTTTGGGCGTATTTACTGCATTGTTTTTAAGGAGGCGGGATAAATTTTTACCGTCGGGATATTTAATGGCTTTTTAAACTTGCATATTGTTTCTGCGCACGCGATATGCTAAAATAACAAAAGGTAATCGGCGTAAAACCGCGTTATGCGGTAGTCTGCCGCATGAGTTGCTCATGTTGGGTGCCTAGCGCATCCCAAACGCGGTTTCGGGTGCGTTGTGCAGCCAACACGGGCAAGGATATTGGAGGGTATACGCGATGTCAGGACATTCGAAATGGAATAATATTAAGCGTAAAAAAGAAAAGACCGACGCGCAAAAGGCGAAGATCTTCACCAAGATCGGCCGCGAGATAGCGGTTTGCGTGCGTGAGAGCGGCGGCGACCCCGCGGTTAACGGCAAGCTGAGAGACCTTATTGCCAAAGCAAAGTCCAATAACGTGCCGAACGACAATATCGACCGCATTATTAAAAAGGCGATGGGCGGCGATGATAAAAACCAATACGAAACCCTCTTTTACGAAGGCTATGGCCCCTGCGGCATTGCGGTAATTGTAGAAACGCTCACCGAAAACCGCAACCGTACGGCGGGTGACCTGCGCCACTACTTCGATAAGTTCGGCGGCAACCTCGGCACCACCGGCTGCGTTTCGTTTATGTTCTCGCAGAAGGGCGTTATCGTCATCGAGTCGGAGGGCTTAAACGAGGATAAGGTGATGGAGGACGGCATCGAGGCCGGAGCGGACGACTTCTCATTCGAAGAGGATGTGGTAGAGATCTACACCGACCCCAGCACCCTGCACGACGTTCGCGAAGCCTTAGAGAAAAAGAAATACGCCTTTATCTCCGCCGAAGTCGAGTATATTCCCCAAACCTATACCCGCCTTGAAGACCCCGAAACCGCACAGAAGATGAACCGCCTGCTCGAGCACTTAAACGATAATGACGACGTTCAAAACGTGTGGCACAACTGGGAGAATGAAGACGACTTCGCCGAGGATGACGAATAGCCCAGACCTAGCATATACAATGATGATTCTCTAAACCATAAGATAAGTACCTAACTCTTCTGATTTATAAGCCCTTCTAGTGTGTATTTCTGGCACATTAGGAGGGCTTTTTGTTATCGTATGTGTTTTAATTATCGGACTGGGGAGTAGGGTATAAAAGAACAAAACGCTTCCCGCACCATCGGTGCTTCGGGAAGCGTTTTTGGTATGAGAACTATATGGTGCACCTGTCCTTACGTATCCCCTGCCCACACAGGGAATTTTTATAAATTCATGGCAGCCAACCCTTTTATATAAGCACGCAGCATCTCTACAAATTTTTCGGCCGGATGAGACATGTACTTGTTTCTGTTATAAATCAGGCTGTACGGGTAGGGCAGCGGCGTTTTGTCCGGTTCCAGTTTGACCAGCAGATTTGTTTTGAGCTCCAGCGATACTGCGGCATACGGAATAAGCGCAACCCCGATATTGGCGATAACCGCTCTTTTGATGGCATCGATATTGCCCAGCGTAATGCTTACCTTTTCAGGTAGGTTGAGCGATTCGATATAATTGAGGTAAAACGTATAAAGCTGGGAATCGGTCTTGTGTACGATAAACTGCATATCCATTATGCTCTCGATGTCGATATGTGCCATTTTCGCATAGTCGGATTGCGGGGAAGCGACCAGAACGAGGGAGTCCTCCATGAGCTTTTCCACAATCACATCCTTATGGTATGCCATGTTGCCGCCGTTTACCGCAAAGTCCAGCGTGCCGTTGTTGATATTATGGGCGATTTCAGAGGTGTTGCCGATGCTTAGGTTGATTTTCACGAGCGGATAAACCTTCATATACTCCGCGATGATATACGGAATGATGTATGCCCCGGGTGTGTTGCTTGCACCAATCTGAAGCGTACCGGTCATCAGCTCGTTATTGTGGTGTAGCTTGTACTCCGCTTCGGCAACCATATTAAAGATAATCTGAGAATATTCATACAGGCTCTTGCCGTTTTCGTTGAGGGTGATCTTATTCCCAACCCGGTTAAACAGCTTAAGATTCAGTTGATCCTCAAATTTCATCATTTGAATGGATAAGGCGGACTGAGAGATGTGAAGCAGGCCGGAGGCTTTGGTAAAGCTCTCCAGGGATGCAATTGTGTTAAAAAGTTCCAGATAATGAAGATCCATAGGGGTTAAGTCCTTTCACCTCTCGATGCTCAGATCGCCTGACGATAATCATCGCGCTTTTCTAAGTAAATGGGGAAAACAGAGCAGCCTGTCCTTCTTTATACATTGAATGCTCAAGCCACAATGTGGCTTTGGTATTTATGCAACTTAGTGGGGTTCTGACGCTGCCGCCTTGGCTCACCGGATTATATATATTATGAATAATTACCATATGTATTATATATTTGTATTGCAAACATTACAAGGGTATAATGCTAAGTAAGAAGACTTTGTTATAAAAATATCAGGAATGGAGTACTAGTATGGATATCGTAAAGGTTATAATCGGTGTTGTTGTAGCTTTGGTTATGGCGGTTATCTATGTGAAGAATATTCGTGCGGAACTAAAATAAGCCTATCAACACAATTCTCTGGGTGTATTTACGGGAAGGACGGTTTATGTTGCTTTAGACCGCCGTTTCCGTATTTTAGATTTATCTTAAAAACGCAATTCTCAATTCAAAAAGAAGGGAAAAGATCATGCCGACTGTAATTTCAGTGCCACTGCAGGTTTTTGGTTATGGCTTTGTAATCTCCATGTTCATTGCCATACTCATCAAAGTGCTGATGTTCCTCATCACCAAGACATCGCACGAGAAAACGGATGACAATGAGCAGGGATGACCTGCATCGCTGAAAGGATGAAGTAATTATATGGATTTAGCAACCCTGTTTCCGGGCATTTCAACCTTTTTTGTTCAGGACCATGTGGTAGCGATTTTTCGTGTGGTATTGATCGTCTTAGGTATTTTGCTCGTATATCTCGGCGCCAAAAAGATATTGGAGCCGCTCATCATGATACCGATGGGCTTTGGCATGTCCGCTGTCAACGCCGGCGTTCTGTTCTTAACAAGCACCCAGCTTGGCAACCTTTTTATCGACCCGCTCGCCACCGACACCAACTCATTGATGAATATCCTGCAGATTGACTTCTTACAGCCGATATATACCTTTACCTTCAGCAACGGCCTTATTGCCTGTATCGTGTTTATGGGCATCGGTGTTATCTCGGATATCAGCTACCTGCTGGCTTACCCCTTTACCAGCATGCTTATTGCCATGTGTGCCGAGCTTGGCACCGTTTTAACCTTCCCGATAGCGGTCGGGATGGGCCTTGATTATGGCGAGGCCGCGGCCGTTTCCGTTATTGGCGGCGCCGACGGGCCCATGGTGCTCTTCACCTCGATGTCTCTGGCAAAGGATATTTTCGTACCCATTACCATCGTCGCGTATCTATATCTTAGCCTGACTTATGGCGGTTATCCGTATCTTATCAAGCTGCTTGTACCAAAGCAATATCGTGAGAAGCCGGTTGTCGTTACCAAAAAGCTTGCCGCGGTAACCCCCAAACAGAAGCTGCTCTTCTCGGTTATTGCCAATACCGTGCTTTGCCTGTTGTTCCCCGTTGCCGCGCCGTTGTTTATCAGCTTTTTCATTGGCGTAGCCATCCGTGAATCCGGTCTTGAGAAATACATCAAGCTGATAGAAAACGTATTCCTTTATGGTGCCACCTTCTTCTTGGGCCTGATGCTGGGCGTTCTGTGCGAAGCCAGTACGATCCTCAACCCCAAGATTCTCCCGCTTCTGGTGCTTGGCATGGTTGCACTTCTGCTATCCGGCATCGGCGGCATTCTCGGCGGTTACCTCGTGTACATCATTAACCGTAAGAACTTTAACCCGGTCATCGGTATCGCCGGTGTCTCCTGCGTACCCACAACGGCGAAGGTGGCTCAAAAAGAGGTTAGTAAAAGCAACAAGTACAGCTTCATCCTGCAGTACGCCTTGGGCGCCAATATCTGCGGCGTTATCACCACCGCTATATTAACCGGTATCTATGTAACGATCGTACCCTTGCTTAAATAGCCGGTTAGTTTTGGCTATTAACCCGGATAAACCATATAAAAAAGGAGCAGAGCTTAAACGCTCTGCTCCTTTTTTGCGCGGGTGTGCTTAGGCTATGTAAGCTCCTCGCGCGCTTTGCCCTCCGTCTGGAGACCAAAGCTGATGGATAATGCCCGGTCTACCCGCTGCATTGAACCGTCATCCAGCTGACCCATGCGCTCTTTGAGCCTTCGTTTGTCGATGGTGCGAATCTGTTCGAGCAGCACCACCGATTCTTTAGAAAGACCGCAGCCTTCGGACTCAAGGGTAATATGCGTCGGCAGCTTCGATTTCTCCTTTTGGCTGGTGATGGCCGCAGCAATTACGGTCGGGCTGTATTTGTTTCCAACGTCGTTTTGCACGATCAGCACAGGACGGATGCCGCCCTGTTCGGAACCTACTACGGGACTCAAATCGGCATAGTAGATATCTCCCCGTTTTACAGCCACGCTATCACGCTCCGTTTTTTTGAATTTCTTTTACCGGAAAACTTCCGGCATTTTTAGTTTTGCCTGAAAGCAAAGGCGTTAATCATCCTGCTTCATCAGGGGAGAGAAAGAAGCACGATTTTCTGCGGACTGTTCAGCTCTCAGTACAGTATATTCTACCCGCGCGTTGTTTGACAATGCTACCCTCTTTTTGACAAAAGGGCGCGGCACGGTGTTTATTTTATGGCGGCGATATGGTATAATCCATAAAAAGGACAGGTATCAATGAGAGATTGACGGAAAGGTGAAAAGAATCATCATGGAAAAAAGGCTGTTTCAGTCGCACTGCGTTTTTCCTACCCCGGACATTCAAAAGACCGCCGAATACTACGAGCGGGTATTGGGCTTTCATGCCGCGCAGTATTTGGATGCGAAGGAGCCTCACATCTGCCTCTACCGTGACGATACCGAGATTATCCTCACTGTCGCGAACACGCCGAAGGTACAGCCCAACCGAGCGCTGTACGGCTACGGTTACGACGCTTATTTTATCACCGACCGGCAGGAGGCGCTGCAGCAGGAGTTTATAAACGCGGGCGCCTTGGTGGTACGACCCTTGTCTGACACCGACTATCACAACCACGAGTTTGTGGTGGAGGATATCGACGGCCGCTGGATCGGGTTCGGCTTAAAGGGGATTTGAAAGCGGCAAAATCTAGATGAAGCAGGTGCGCCATGATCATAGAGAATACGACCCTTCAACAAGGCTGTCTCGACGGCAGCGTGGTGCTGATGACGGGCGGGGGAGGCGGTATCGGCTTAGAAGCCTCCCGTGCACTGGTATGGCTCGGCGCGACCGTTATTATCGCCGAGATCAACGAGGCTACGGGGCAGCGCGCCGCAGATTTGATCAACGCAGAGCTGCATACCGACAGAGCCTGCTTTTATCATATAGACATCGGCAGCACCGAGCAGGTGGATAAGCTCTGCGCCTTTGCCGAAGAGCGGTTCGGCGGGGTGGATGTGTTGTTTCACAACGCGACCGTAACGCCGCTTGGCGCCGTGGACGCGGTAGGCATTGAGGAGTGGGACAAAAGCTACGGTGTGAATCTGCGCGCGCCCGTGCTGCTGACGCAAAGGTTTCTGCCGGGTATGAAAAGCCGCAACCGCGGCACCATCGTTTTTGTTCCTTCATCGGGCGCGGCGCCTTATATGGGGGCGTATGAGGTTTTTAAAACCGCGCAGGTTGAGCTGTGTAATACCCTTGCGGGGGAGCTTGAGGATACCGGCATCATCACCTATGCCATCGGCCCCGGGCTGGTGAAAACCGCCACCGCCATTCGGGGTATTAACAAGGTCGCGGCGCTGATGGGTATGTCGGCGGATGAATTCTATAAGATGAACGAAAGCCAGATGCTGGATGAGGAAACCGCCGGCGTGGGGTTTGCGGCTTCGGTGGTACTGGCGGCGCGCTACCGCGGGCAGGAGATCGGCTCGATACAGGCGCTGATGGACGCGGGGCTGTACGCCTCGGGCGGGGAGAGCACTGTGCAGGCGCAGCGGGAACTCACCCCGGCGCAGGCGCGGGAGATAGCAGACGCAACGGAACGCGTAGTGCGAACCTATCACGAGCAGTATGACGGCTGGCTCAGGCGCAACGTGTTTGAGCGCCAGTGGGTGCTGCGGGACTTTAAAAAGACAACAGGCCTTTCGGCGGACGAGATGAACGCCAAGATAGACTATTTGGCGCAGCTGGTTACAGCCGGGGATACAGCCGGTATTTTCGCGCAGGCCGAGTTGCTGATAAAGCTTAAGCAATACTACGAAAGGCAGTATCAGCTATTGCAGGGGTATGAAAAGAACCCGCAGAAGCTGCGCGAGAACTCCGATATTATCACCGACTGGATAGCGGATACCGATAGTATCCTGCGCATCATAAAACCCGATTATCACGACTAGACTATACAACAAAAGCGGGGGCGTTTCTCAAAAAGGAAACGCCCCCGCTTTTTCATGGGTAAATATGCGAATTATTCTACAGTAACCGATTTTGCCAGGTTACGGGGCTTATCGATGTCCAGCCCCTTGCCCTTTGCCGTGTAGTAGGCAAGCAGCTGCAGCACCGCCGCCGTTAAGAACGGCTGCGTAAACTCGTCGCTCTCGGGCAGATGGATCATGCAGTCGGCGGTTTGGTCATCCAGCAGCACACCGTCGCTGAGCACCGCCACGACATACGCGCCGCGCGCCTTAACTTCCTTGATGTTGCTGATGGTTTTTTCAAACAGCTTCGGCTCTACCGCGATAGCAATCACCGGCACACCGTCGGTAATCAGCGAAAGGGTACCGTGCTTGAGCTCTCCCGCCGCGTAGGCCTCGCAGTGGATATAAGAAATCTCTTTAAGCTTGAGCGCGCCCTCCATCGAGAGGTAGTAATCCCGCCCGCGGCCTATAAAGAAGATGTCGGGGGCCTCCACAATGCGCGCCGCTGCCGCCTCAATCACAGAGGTATCCGTGAGCATCTTTTCAATGCCCGCTTCTACACCGCTGAGCAGCGACACGTAATGCCTCGCAGCCGTTTCGTCAATGGTTCCCCGAACAAGCCCTAAGCGAACCGCGAGCAGGTGCAGCATCGAAAGCTGAACCATATAGGCCTTGGTGCTCGCCACCGCTATCTCCACGCCCGCGTGGGTGTATACCACGCAGTCGGCCTCCCGCGCGATGGAGGAGCCCACCACGTTCACAACCGCCAGCGTTTTTGCGCCCTTTTTCTTTGCCAGCCGCAGCGCCGCCAAGGTGTCGGCGGTCTCGCCCGACTGCGAGATGATAATCAGCAGGTCGCCCTCGCCGATTAGCGGGTCGCGGTAGCGGAACTCCGAGGCAATGTCTACGTTTACGGGTACGCGCGCAAGACGCTCCATCACAGCCTTGCCCATCAGCCCCGCGTGCATCGCGGTGCCGCAGGCGGTAACGTGGATGGCCTTCGCGTTCTTAAGCAGCTCGTCGGGCACGCCGTCGATTGAAAAATCCGGCAGTCCGTTGCGGATACGCGGGCTGATGGTGTTGCGCAGCGCGGTGGGCTGCTCAAAAATTTCCTTGAGCATAAAGTGCTCAAAGCCGCCCTTTTGCGCCTGCTCAAGGGAGAACACCGCGGTTAACAGCGGCTTGTTCATTGCGCTGCCGTCCGGCGCGAGAAAGGTTACCCCCTCCCGGGTAAGCACCGCGATCTCGCCCTCCTCCAGTACGTAGTAGCGTTTGGTATACGCCAAAACAGCGGGGATATCGGAGGCGATGAAATATTCATTGGTGTCCTCGGTCTGCGCCACAATCAGCGGGCTATCCTTACGCACGGCGTAGATCGTGTCCATATGGTCGTTAAATACCATGCCCAGCGCGTAGGCGCCCTTGAGCCTGCTCAGCGTCTCGCGAATGGCCGTGACAGGGTCGCCTTTATAGAGATAATCGAGCAGCCGGGCAACCGATTCGGTATCGGTCTGCGAAACGAAGGCTACCCCTTTGGCAATCAGCTCTTTTCGTAGCTCAAGGTAGTTTTCGATGATGCCGTTGTGTACCAGCGACACCTTCTCGGTGGCATGGGGGTGGGCGTTAATATCCGAAGGCACGCCGTGGGTCGCCCACCTCGTGTGCCCGATGCCGCAGCCCGAGGGCAGTGGGCCGGTTTGCGCCAGCTTTTGTTCCAGATTCGCAATCTTGCCCCTGGACTTGACCGTTTTTACTGTATCATTATTAAACACCGAGATACCGGCGGAATCATACCCGCGGTATTCCAGCATCTTGAGTCCTTCGATTAGCACCTCTGTGGCATTTCGGGCGCCAACATAGCCGACTATTCCACACATGAAGTTAATCTCCTTATTCATTTTAATTGCTGCCCTTGCCTGTAACTTTGTTTTTCGGTTTCCCGACAGTTTGTTTACAGGCTTCGCTCAAGGCAGGAAGCGGAGAGGCATCCGCCGAAGATTCGATACTCCTCTCTCCTCGTTAACCGTGCGGCGAATCCGCAAGGTGCTTGGCGCTTTGTGCTGGGAATAGTGATTTCTACACCTCCTTCAATATTGTTTGTATAATGGTTCGGTCTATTCCCCCCTTCGCGGTACGGCGATCCATACCTAATACTTTATTATAGTTTGGCAGTTTCCCGAAATAAACACTTTTTTGTAAACAGTGCTGGGGGACGTATCCTATTCGCTCCAACTATTCCTATATTAATTTGTTGATATAGCCGTTTTACTGTGCTATAATTTTAAAGTAAGTATCGTGTCGAAAAGAGAGCTTCTCCGTAAGTTATACAGAAATTTACTTTTCGAAAGGGCGACTGTGTTTTATGAGCCTGCTGCAGAGCGTAAGCTTGGTTGTATGCCTGTGCCTGCTGCTGTGCATGGTGGCTTCTGCCGCCTATCTGCTGCATTTTATGAGGGCAAGGCCGCACAGACGTATCGGAGCATCGCTTTCGGCCCCGCCAGCGGCGACGGCGCTGGGTGTATTTGTGTTGTCGCTTGTCGGCGCGGTACTGGTACTGATAATAAGTGCAGAGCGAGAGCCCATCACTCCCGCGACATCGTTAAGCAGCGCTCAAGCGGGCGATACCGCCACTTTTTCGGCCGAAGCCAGAACGGTTATCGGTCAGGTAGCGCTTGGCGCCCAAGACACCGCTCAAGCGCAGGCGCGCTTGGAGCTGCTCAGGGATACCTACCTTTCGCCCCAGGATACCGCCAGTTATCAGTCTGCGGTTTTGCAGCTAAAGGCCGCGCAAAAGGCGCAGCAATACCTTGCGGCGCTGCAGGCAGGCGATAATCGCGCCATTGACCGTATGGTCCGCTTTTATTACGAAGATTACCAAAAAAACTGTCTGCAGTACAGCGAGGTGCCGGAGTATCGGGTGTTTGAAATGGTTTGTGAAGACAAGCTGTTTGCAAACGACCTTAGTGCCAGAGCCGTTATTGAATCGGGTACCGTTACCTATATTGATTATTGTATGCAGACTCCCGCTACAAAGACACGTCTTGAGATAATGCTGCATCTGAGTGACCTGCTGAAAGACCTCGGGCTGGAAAACGCGCAAGCCGACAGCCTGGCTCAAAAGGCAAACCGTGCACTTCGAATGCTCACAGACGGCGCAGACGCTCTATCTGCCGCCGAGTAAACATGCAAAGGAGAGAAAAGCTTTGGAAAACAACCAGTTCAGAGGCTTTGAAATAATTTCCGAGCTTGGCAGCGGCGCTTTTTCAAAAACCACGCTTGCCGAACAGGACGGAAAATATGCCGTTATTAAGATTATAGAACTGCCCAACGAGGCGACCATCGAGAAATATTCCGCCAAATACACCAAAAGCGCTGAATTTACCGAGGCGATGCGCAACACGGGTACGGAGCTACATCAGCTGCTCAAAACCCTTACCGCACTGCCGCAGTCAACGACGGGTATCTTGCGGCATTATGACTATACCCTAAGCTTAGACAGCGACAAGGGTATCTACAACCTTGCCGTCCTGACGCAGTACGAAACCCCGCTTCACGCGGTGCTTGCGAGCGGCGAGGTGCCCGTCGGCGCCATTCTGCGCATGGGCTCGCAGCTCTGCGAGGGCCTTGAAACCATGCTCAAGAAATTTGTGGTTCACGGCAATATTAAAGAGTCGAATATCTTCTATGATTCCAAAACGGGCTTTTCGCTGGGGGATTTCTATATCAATGACATCCTCAGCACCACGCTGGTGCCGGACAGGCAGTTTAAGAGCTACGGTTACCGCTTTTTGGCCCCCGAGGCCTACACAGGGGAGGAATACTCCTTTAAAACCGACATCTTCAGCCTCGGCATGATGATGTACAAGATTTTCAACCACAACCGCCTGCCCTACGACGACGCGCCCCATACTACGCTTAAAAAGATTAAAAGCTCATGGGATTTGGCTAGGTCTTTGCCGCTGCCCGCGATGAATATCCCCGAGATTACCAAGGTGCTCGCCAAGGCGACGGCGTATAACAAGGATGAGCGGTACGCGAGCTTTATGCAGTTTAAAAACTCGCTGGATCGTCTGCTCGCCACCCTGCCCAAGGAGATTCTATATACCAAGATACCGGCGCCCGACTCTGACGCCGCCCAGCCGGAAAAGGCGACGGAGCAGAAGGAAAAGACAGAAGCGGCCCTCTCGCCCGCGGAAGCCGCGTTTCATCCCACCGTTGCGGCTCAGAGCACCGAAGCTGTCGCGCCCAAAGCTGCGGTCAGCGTCGCGGAGGCTCCTGCCGAGCAGCGCACGATGCGCGCCCGAAGCCATGTGCGCAAGGTTTCCGCCATCGAGCACCCGCCTGAGGAAAAGGCCTCTCCCGAGCAGGCACCGGCAGCGGAGCCGGAGACAAAGCCTGATACGCAGCAGGCGGTAACGCCCGAGCCTGCCGAGGCCGCTACGCCCGAAGCCCCCCGTGCTCCTATTACCGATGAGAGCGATGCTGCGGTTAAGCCCGCCGAGCAGGCCGAGGCCGAAAAGGACGAGCCGCCGATTACTCCCCGAAAGCCGGCTGACGAGGCACGGCACCCGAACCGGCTCATACCCTCTTCCGCCGAAGAAGATGAGGACGACGAAGACCGCCAGAACGTAAGGCCGCTCAAGCACTACGAGCCGCCCGCGGGGGTTACCGAAGCCGACGGCATTGTGCCGCCTCCCATTTCGCTGGAGGCCACCGCCAAAAGGAAGCGCCGCATGCGCATCCCCAACGAGGACTTTAATTACTTCGATTTTAACAGCGAAGAATTCACGGATACAAGCCCGCGCCGCAAAAACACCAAGCTGTTTGTAATTGCGCTGGTTGTGCTGGGCCTATCCATCCTTGCGGTGACCGGCGGGTTTATCTTCAAGTTCCTGATGCAATAGTGCCTACATAGTCGGATGGCTAAAAGTGAAAAGCACAAAAATACTGCCCTCTTTCCGCAATGGAAAGGGGGCAGATGTATTTAAGGGCAAAGGGCGGCTCAATGATTCGCCCCGTATAAAAGAAACATTTGCGTCTGTTTAAAGCGCACCAAGAAAACGGCGCTTAAAATCTGCTTTATCCAGCG
Source organism: Bacillota bacterium (assembly GCA_023391875.1). Classification (GTDB taxonomy): domain Bacteria; phylum Bacillota; class Clostridia; order Oscillospirales; family Ruminococcaceae; genus Acetanaerobacterium. The sequence continues at coordinate 456,361 of JAEWAB010000004.1, forward strand.
CGAACGCAACCACATAGTACACGGCAAGGCTGCCGCCGGCCTGTATCAGGCTCTGGGGTATGGTAGCGAGCGGGGAAATCCAGCTGCCGTACAGGATCACATCGGCCAGATAGTAGCCTGCCACCGTGATTATGGCGCTTGCAAAGGGGGCGATGATATTGCGCTTAGTAAGCAGCTTGTCGCCCTTGCGCGAAAAGCAGAGCGCATTCAGCGGCTTGATGAGGATGGTAAATAGAAGGTACTGCGGAAAGCCCGTCAGCGCGTCCGAAAGCCCGGCGCCGAGTGCGGCGGCAGCCATGGCGAAGGGAGCAGGCAGACAGCTCGCGGCAAGATAGATCAAGCTGTCGCCGATGTGAATATAACCGTTGCCCGCCGGGATATGCAGGATATAGGCGGTGGTGATGAAGATGAGTGCGATAAAAACAGCCGTAAAGATCAGACGCTTAAAGTTATTGCGCATACACAGATACCTTCCGTTCCTTTGATATAACCGCGCTGCTTTGGCAGCGGCTTGACAGTAAAAGTATAACCGGTTCGTTCACGGATTTCAAAACGCGGTGTACATGCCCCGCTTGAACAGAAATTCGGATAGCTGCACAATTTTCGCGGAGTCTGGTATGCCGATTGCGGCATTCTATACGTATGATTTTTAGCAGAATTGCCTTGCAACAGCACGTGACGTCAATGTTCATAACTGCATGGGCAGTAGGCGGTATTAATCTGTTGCTTTTCATGAAAATAATCTCCGCCCATTTTCGCCGATCGCCATACGGGAAATTGTTATATTGCCGACAAAGGTATATAATGATACAAAACGAATGCAAGCTAAGGGGAAAATAATATGACCATTTTTTATAAATACGGCGGTAAGCTCTATGTGAACGTCACCAACCGGTGCTCCTGCAACTGCACCTTCTGCATCCGCAATAACGGCGACTCGGTGGGGGATAACGGCTCGCTCTGGCTCGAGCACGAGCCGAGCTTTGAGGAGATTGTACATGCCTATGAGGCGTTAAAACCTACCGGCTGCCCAGAGGTAATCTTCTGCGGCTACGGCGAGCCGCTGGAGCGGCTGGATATCGTGCTTAAAACCTGCGACTACCTGCGCCGGGTAAGCGATATGAAGATACGCATTAACACCAACGGCTTGTCCGACCTTATAAACGGCAAACCCACCGCCCACCTGCTTAAGGGGCTGGTGGATACTGTTTCCATCAGCTTAAACGCGGCAAACGCCGAGGATTATCAGCGCCTGTGCCGCCCCGATTTCGGTGAGGCCGCCTTCTTGGCCATGCTCCGGTTCGCAAAGGACTGTAAACAGATGGTGCCGAAGGTGGTTTTCTCGGTGGTGGACGTGATACCCGCGGGGGAGATTGATGCCTGCAGGCGCATTGCCGCGGAGCTGGACATTCCCCTGCGCGTGAGGGCATACGAAGGTTAACAAAGCTTTGTCTAGACGTAAGCATATTGCCGGGTATGGTACCTGTAAGGTGCCGTGCCCGGCAATATTTGTTGTGTAAAATAAAGGGTTGACATCCGAAGTAAAAAGCTGTATGATAATAGTACTGAATGGTCAGTATTAAGAGGTGAGTAAATGAACGAACAAAGCGCGCGTGGGCGGATATTGCAGGCGGCGATTAAGGTATTTGCGGAAAAGGGCTTTGAGGGCTCCCGCGTGGATGAGATATCCCGCGAGGCAAACGTACCCAAATCGCTGATCTACTATCACTTTAAAAGCAAGAATGAGATTCTGGAGGTGCTGATAAACGATTTTATCGAGGAGTATAAACAGATTCTCGCTGAGCAGGCCAAAGAAACGCATCAGCAAAAGGCGCAGTCGCTGCCGGCGCGCATGGAGAGCGTTTACTATCAGTTCGGGCAACGGCATGCCGATCTGGTGCGCATCATCCTGATAGACTCCTTAAAAAAGTCCACCGAACGGCCAGTCCTCTATAAGATGCTCGACGCGCTGATTGCGCACGAGATGTCGCTGAATCCGGATGCGGATTATGACGTGCAGGAGCGCAGGGTTACGGAGTTTTTCACCAGCTTGCTGCCGAGCTGCGCCTATCTTTGCTTTGGGCAGTCGTGGCAGGACTATTACACGGTGGGCAAGCAGCAATTCGATGAATTATTTCTCAAGGTGTATTCAGAGACGCACGGCGCCTACCACAAGAATCACCCGCAAGGGATGGAAAGGGAATGATACAGTGAATCAGGAGATTATCCGAATCGATCTGGGCGGTATAAACTGCTACCTGCTCAAGGAAGGCGAGCGTTTTATTCTGGTGGATACCGGCGGGCATCTGATACTCGATAAACCGTTTGACAATCGGCGGGAGAAGCTGGCACGCCAGCTGGATGCAAACGGCTGCAGCGCCGAGAATTTAAAGCTGGTGCTGTTTACCCACGGCGACAGCGACCATACCGGGAGCGCCGTGTATATCAAGGCGCGGTACAATGTTAAGCTGGCGATGCATCCTGAGGATATAGAGCTGGTTGACCATCCCGATATCGATAAGCTGATGGAAAGCTTTCATTATCGCTCACCCATCAACAAACTTGTCTTTGCACTCATGAAAGGCGCTATTAAAAAGCTTACCTTAAAGACGCTTGAGGATTTTCAGAGCTTTCAGCCGGATATCTTGGTGGAGGAGGGCCTTGACCTTGCCCCCTATGGCTTTGCCGCGAAGGTTTTACATATCCCCGGGCACACGAAGGGCTCCATCGGCATCCTCACCCCGCAAAACGACCTGATTGCGGGCGATATCTTCTCAAACCCCGGCAAGCCCGCGAAAGCGATGAACGCGGCCGATTTTAAGGTGATGGAGGCAAGCATTGAGCGCTTAAAGCGGATGAATATCAAAACAATATACCCAGGCCACGGCGAACCGTTTGCCGCGGCAGAAATCTTTAAATGACTGATACAAATTTACGAAACCCTGCCGTTTAAACACCGGCAGGGTTTAATTTGTTTCTTGACATCGTAGGAACCAGTGCTATAATATATTTAACTAATTAGTTAAATATATGTGAAGGGGGGAGAAGGATGGCAGGTATATTCAAGGCGCTGGGTGACCCCACCCGGCGGGAGATTCTCAAGCTGCTGAACAAGGGGGACTTGACAGCAGGGGAGATCGCGGAGCATTTTGAAATGTCCAAACCCGCCATCACCAAGCATCTGGATATCTTAAGGGAGGCTGAGCTGGTAAGCTCCGAAAAGAAAGGCCAGTATGTGATATACTCTATCAACGTCACCGTGCTGCAGGAAGCGCTCAGTGAATTTCTCACCCTGTTCGAAAAGGAGTAGTGTCTTATGAAGGGTTATAAATCAGTGCAAATTTTCTTCTTTGTTATCTCGCTTGTGATATTGGCATTAGGTTTTTTCGCACCCAAAGGTAACATTACGGCCACGATCATAGGACTGCTGGCATTCGGAGCCTTAATCGTTTTACACATCTACACGCCGCAGATTGCGGGTCTTTCCGCCGATAACCCAAAGGTTAAGACCATGCGCAGGCTTAACTATGCCTTCATGGTTTTGATGGTGGTTTGCTTTGGGGCCATCAACTGGCTGCCCCAAATCACCACGCTGTCTGCCGAGGCGAAGAATGTTTTAAGCATTGCCTTTGCTACGGTGCTTATGATCGTGATCGGCAATATCGCGCCCAAGTTGCCGTTTAACCGCTATATGGGGCTTAGGCTGCCGTGGACGGTTCGCGACGAGCAAACATGGAAGGTGGCCCATAAGCTCTTAGGCTACCTCACCTTCCCATTGGTTGCGGTGATGATGATCGGCTGCTTTTTTGTCAACACTATTGAGCTCATTAAGTGGTGTATCATCACGTGGGTCGCCATACCGGGGTTGTACTCCGCTTGGTATTACTATGGCAGGATGACAGGCAAGAAGTAGATTTGTTTGACAGCTGTGAAAAGCCGAAAGACGTGTGACAAAAAGCGAAGCCTTACCCAACGATGCGGGTAAGGCTTCGCTCCTTTATCGGAAAGTGAACGAGATGAGCTAAAGTACCGTAGATACGAAAAAGCGCGCTTACTTTCTTGCCCCATCGACCGAGAGTTTTTGATTCCAATCATAACATTTGCCATCCTGTAAGCTTATCATACAATGCCGGGCTAACGGTAGAAAGCGCCAATGCCGCAGTATTTTCAGGAACCACTTTTTAGCGCATATAGGTAATAATGTCCTCGTGTCTGGGTGGCGCCTTGGGCGCTTCGATCGCTGCGTAGCCGAATGCACCGGCGCCTATAACGGCATATCCTTCGGGTATGCCTGCCTGTGCGTGCAGAAATTCTTTGCCCTGACTGCTTGAGTAAAGATGTGCAATCGCGTGTATCCAGCAGGAGCCAAGCCCTAAAGACTGCGCTGCCAAAAACATGTTACCAAGCGCTAAGCTGCAGTCTATCTGGGGTGTAAGGCAATTTTCTTTGCCGGATACAATAATCAGTGTAGGAGCGTTGTAAAACAGATTGACCCCTCTCGCCCCAATATCCGAAACCCTATCCTTCATGGCGCTATTGTTTGACTGCATAATCAGTGCTTTGCAGGTATCCATAATGCGGTTGAGCAGTTCCTCGTTTTGTATAATGGTGAAGTGCCAGGACTGCTGATTCATCCCGCTGGGTGCAAAAGCTCCCGCCTGCAGGATAGCCTGTAGTTTTTTCTTCCTCTATCTGTCGCGGCTCATATTTGCGTATGCTCCTTCTTGAGAGGATAGTCTGCATGGTTTCATTCATGGTATTACCTCCATATCATCTCAAACGATCTTTGGCTTACAAATATTACTTGCACGGCCTCTTATGTTTTAGTATCATCATAGTATCGAAAACAAATCAAGACAAGTACGATTATTTTTTGAACTAAGTACATTAGAATGTACTATGAAGGGATAGGACTGTATGGATAGAAGAAGCGAATTGCTGCAAAAAGAGTGCCCCATTGCAATTGTTCAGGACGTCGTAGCCGGAAAATGGAAGCTATTAATCATCTGGCGCTTAAAGGATGGCATCAAGCGGTTCGGCGAGCTGCAGAGGTCGCTCGGGGATATTCGTCAAAGTACGCTCACCATACAGCTAAGAGAGCTTGAAACGGATGGGCTTGTCCATCGTACGGTCTATAAAGAAGTACCCCCGAAGGTGGAGTACTCCTTAACCGATGTTGGCAGAGAGTTTTTAAAGGCCATGGCAAAGCTGGGCGAATGGGGCTTTTTCTACATAGATTACCTAAACCAGAGTGAGCTTGCCGCCAAAGACAAAGACCTTTATCCTTCTGAGGGTGGTAGCTGCTTATAGCACCAGAACCAGTCTTCGCAGGTGAGGTTCTGGCTTTGCGGGTTTGTCTCCCGCAGCAGCAGCTCGTCGTATGTTTTGGGTGCGGGAACCAATGCGGGCTGCCCGGGAACCCAGTTTGCGGGGGTTGCGACCTTGTCTCTGTCGGTTGTTTGCAGCGCCGTTACCAGCCGCAGGATCTCGGAGATGTTTCTGCCGTTGGTAAGCGGGTAGATGAGGATGGCGCGAATAATCTGATTCGGGTCGATGATGTACACGTTGCGCACGGTCTCCTGTGTGCTCACGTCCGGGGCGACCATGCCGTACAGCCGGGCAATCTCGCCGGTTCGGTCTGCTACCACGGGGAAGGGTATCTGAATGCCGGTGGTCATGTAGATGGTGTATACCCACGCCAGATGCGAGGGGTTGCTGTCGATGCTAAGCCCCAGCAGCTTTGTGCCAATCTCCTTAAACTGAGGAAATGCCTTTGCGAAGGCCACAAACTCGGTGGTGCATACCGGGGTGAAATCCCCGGGGTGAGAGAAGAATACCAGCCAGCTGCCTTTAAAGTCGGAAAGCTTCATGGGGCCGAAGGTGGTAGTCGCGTTAAAATCGGGTGCTTTCATGCCTATGCTTACATGTGTATTCTCCATTATTTTGCCTCCCTTTGCAAGCTACTACATCAATATGCCCGTAAGTATCCGGATGTGCGGCAATCGACGGATATATACATAATATCAGTAAAGCAGGCACCGTGCTGCGGAGTAAAGGCCACTTCATGGTGCCTGCTCTTTTTCGTTCAGTTTATTATGCTGGATATGAAAAAAATAGAAAAAGACCTTGACTTTGGATTAAGACAATAGTAGAATAATAAGAGCGACAGATGTAGAAAATAAGTATGCAGGTTGCATAAGCGTTGAAGATTTCACTAAGTAATATACAAGACCGAAAGGGATGGTTTCATCATGAAAAAGCTGCCGGACGCGGAGTTTGAGGTTATGCAGGCGGTATGGCGCATTACCCCGCCTGTTACCACCGCACTCTTAATGGATAAGCTGGAGGAAAAGAGTTGGAAAGCGCAAACCCTGCTCACCCTGCTTTCCCGCCTTGTGGAGCGCGGTTTTTTAAAAACAGGCAAGCAGGGCAGAGAGCGCATCTATTATCCGCTGATCACGGAGGAAGATTACCTGCGGTTTGAAACCGTCCGGTTCGTGGAGCACTACCACAACAGCTCACTTGCAAGCCTCATCAGTACGCTGTACGGCGGCAAGGGGCTAAGCGAAAGTGAAGCGGAGGAGCTGCGAAAACTGTTGAATAAGCGTGGTGAGTAATATGCGCGGTTATCTGATACAACTGTTCGCCTGCTCGGGCGTGATGTCGGTGTTCATACTTTTGATGCTGGCGATTAAGCCTCTTTTGTACAAGCGCAGCTCGGCGCGATGCCGTTACAATTGCTGGCTGCCGGTTTTGTTGGGACTGTTGCTGCCATACCGCCCGCGCCTGAGCCTTGCCGCACCGCACCCTGCCGCCTCGGCGCTGCCCGTAACGCCTCCCCCCATCGCCTATGTGGCGGGAGCGGTCAATTCAACGGTTGCAGGGCTTACGCAAAAGGTATATCACACGCCGGAACTGGTCTTTTATGCAGTCCTGCTGATATGGGCGGTGGGCTGCGCGGGGGTAGTTACCTATCAGCTGCTACGCTATTACCGTTTTACATCATCGGTGAAACGTCTGAGTACCCCCTCAACCTGTGCCCGTTTAGAAGAGCTGCTGCGGTGCGAGCAGGAACGGCTGCATCTTCCCGCGCCGGTAATGGTACGGCTGTGCGGCGGAACCATAAGACCGATGCTGCTCGGGCTTGTGCGCCCGGTTATCCTGCTGCCAAAGGAGGCAGAGGAGTGGGGCAGCGAAAGGCTCTCGCTGATTCTGCGTCACGAACTGGTGCATTGCAGGCACCGCGACGTCTGGGTGAAGGTGCTGGTGCTGGTTGCCACGGCACTGCACTGGTTTAACCCGCTGGTGTGGCGTATGGCGCTTGAGGTTTCGCACCAGTGCGAATGCGCCTGCGATGAAGAGACCATAAAAGGCAGTACACTTACCACGCGCAGGCTTTACGGCGAGGCGCTCATCAGTGCCGCAAGCGTCAAGCAAAGCGGCGGGCCGCTGCTTTCCACAAGCTTTACAGGAGGGGAAAACCATATGAAAGAACGTATTCTGGCGCTACTCGATACCAAAACCAAGCGCGTCGGCGTGCTGATTGTCACCGTAGCTATTGTGGGGACACTGGTTACAGGCGCGGTGCTGGCCGTGATCCCGCGAGAAAGCGTGCTCCCACCGCAGCAGGTTAAGCCGTGGCTTGAACCTGCCGCTCCACAGGTTCAGCCGGTAGATACAACCCTTGATGAAGAGCTTGAAGAGCTTCGCTTTAAACCAGAACCGCTGCCCGAGGGCACCGACCCTAAAACGGTCAACAGCTATGAAATTGAGGTAGAAAGGTATTATGAGAAGCCGGCCAACACCAAATACCTTGTTGGTATACCTGATACAATTAACTTCTCTGAGGAAAACAATGTATATGGAGGTACCTTCTCCGGAACACTTAAGTTTAATTGGGCACATCGGATCAGTGATAAGGTAACAGGAGGAACCGTCAAATTTCTGGTAGGTTACAGAGGAGAGGTAGAAAGGCAACAGGAAACGTCCTCATATTAATAGGCGTGGTGAGTAAAATGCGCGGTTATCTGATACAACTGTTCGCCTGCTCGGGCGTGATGTCGATGTTCATACTTTTGATGCTGGCGATTAAGCCTCTTTTGTACAAGCGCAGCTCGGCGCGATGCCGTTACAATTGCTGGCTGCCGGTTTTGCTCAGCCTGCTGCTGCCATACCGCCCGCGACTGAGCCTTCCCGCGCCGTACCCTGCCGCCTCGGCGCTGCCCGTAACTTCTCCCATTACTGATGCAGCAGGTGCGATCAATTCCACGGTCGTAGGGCTTACACAAAAGGTATACCACACGCCGGAGCTGGTCTTTTATGCGGTCCTGTTGATATGGGCGGCGGGCTGCGTGGGGGTTGTCGCCCATCAACTGTTGAGCTATTACCGTTTTACAACATCGGTGAAACGTCTGAGTATCCCCTCAACCTGTACCCGTTTAGAAGAGCTGCTGCGGTGCGAGCAGGAACGGCTGCATCTTTCTACGCCGGTAACGGTGAGGCTGTGCGGCGGTTCCATAAGGCCGATGCTGCTCGGGCTTGTGCGCCCGGTTATCCTGCTGCCGCAGGAGGCGGAGGAGTGGGGTAGCGAACAGCTCTCGCTGATTCTGCGGCACGAGCTGGTGCATTACAGGCATCGCGACGTCTGGGTGAAGGTACTGGTGCTGGCTGCCACGGCACTGCACTGGTTTAACCCGCTGGTGTGGCGTATGGCGCTTGAGGTCTCACACCAGTGCGAATGCGCCTGCGATGAAGAAACCATAAAAGGCAGCACGCTTACCACGCGCAGGCTTTACGGCGAGGCGCTTATCAATACCGCCAGCAATAGGCAAGGCGGCGGGCCGCTGTTTTCCACAAGCTTTACAGGAGGGGAAAACCATATGAAAGAACGCATTCTGGCGCTGCTCGATACTAAAACCAAGCGTGTCGGCGCGCTGATTGTCATTGTGGCTATTGTGGGGACACTGGTTACAGGCGCGGTGCTGGCGGCTGTTTCGTGGAACAATGTCCCGCAGCAGGAGAAGCCGTGGCTGGCACCGGCTGTAGAGCAGAAAGTCGAAAACACGATAGAGGATGAGCTTGAAAAGCTTCGCCTTAAACTCGAACCGTTGCCCGAGGGCGTTGACCCTACGACAATCGATAGCTATGAAACAGAGGTTATCAGTCATGTCAGCTTCCCGGTTGGCGGTGATGATATAGAGAATCATATATCGTCTATGGTTGGGTTAGGTGGAGAAGATAAGTTTTATGGTGGTAAGTTTTACGGTAAATTAACATATAGCTGGAAACTCAAAATAGATGATGGTAAGGATAACGGCATGGAAAAATGGTATGTTGCCTATAGGGGGACAGTAACAAGACAAACTGAGTAGCCATCAGATTTTAGTGCTATAACCAATAGCTCCAATAGATATACAGCACACAGGGCCGCCGGAACTTTCCGGCGGCCTACGTGCTTTTATCCGCCGTTTTTCCTCACCCTTTTATTCTGCGCCGCATAGTCTGCAATAGCGAAACGTTACATCTATGCTGTTTTCAGAAAGGGGTACATAGTAAAATGCCTGTTATCTACCTAAGCCCCTCCACGCAGGAGGCCAACCCTTATATCATCGGCGGCACCGAAGAGTATTACATGAACCGCGTGGCGGACGCGATGGTGCCCTACCTGCGATCTAACGGCATCCGCTTTACGCGCAACACCCCGCAGATGACGGCGGCAAGCTCCATCGCGCAATCCAACGAGGGCCAGTACGACCTGCACGTGGCGCTGCACTCCAACGCCGCGCCCGAGGCGATTGCGGGCACACGCCGAGGCGGCGAGGTGTACTACTACCCGAGCAGCATCTGGGGCAGAAAGGCCGCCGAGTTTGTGGTGAAAAACCTTAAAGAAATATACCCCAACCCCTCGCAGGTGAGGATCGTACCCACCACCAGCCTCGGTGAGGTGAGCAAAACCGAAGCGCCCGCCATTCTTATCGAATACGCCTACCACGATAACCCCGAAGACGCGCAGTGGATCAGCGATAACATCAACGCCATCGCCCGCGCGACGGTGAAGGCGCTCACCGATTACTTCGGCGTGCCGTTTTCCGAGGCGATGCCGCCGAGAAGAGGCACCGTCACCCTGCGCAGCGGCAATCTCAATATCCGCGCGTTCCCCTCTGTCACGGCTCAAACGGTGGGCAGGGTACCCAACGGCGCTACCCTTACCGTACTGGGCGAGGTCAACGACTGGTATGTGGTGGACTACAACGGCGTCATCGGCTACGCCGCCTCGCGGTATATTCAGGTTTAATCCATCCGTTTGCATAAGAATAGTTATACAGTTATCGGCACGAATTTTGGTAGAATAAGACGTATTTATCATCCGCAGATTGTTTTTTTATGGTATTTCTGCTATGCTGATTTTGTATAAGTGACTGAAAAAGGGTGTTATCAAAGGCATAACCCCTTTTAGCGGTACTGCATCAGAAAGTACAAAAACAGGAAAGATGTGAGCAAAAACGATGGATACGACGCGCAGCACAGCAAAGATTATCGAGTCTGTTCGCAAAAACATTGAAAAGGTGCTCATCGGCAAGCGCGAGGCCGTAGACCTGGCGCTTATTACGCTTGTAAGCGGCGGGCACCTGCTTATTGAGGATGTTCCCGGCCTTGGCAAAACCACGCTGGCCTATGCCCTTGCTCGGTCTACCGGCTGCAGCTTTAAGCGGGTGCAGTTTACGCCCGACGTGCTGCCCTCGGATATCACGGGTTACACCATGCTCAACATGAAAACCGGCGAACAGGAGGTGCACCACGGCGCGTTGATGTGTCAGGTTGTACTTGCCGATGAAATAAACCGTACAAGCCCCAAAACCCAGTCGAGCCTGCTGGAGGCGATGCAGGAACGTCAGGTAACCATCGACGGCACCACCTACCCGTTGCCCGAGCCGTTTATGGTAATCGCCACGCAAAACCCGGTGGAGCTTACGGGCACCTACCCGCTGCCCGAGGCGCAGCTCGACCGTTTCTTTATACGCGTTTCGCTGGGGTACCCCACCCGCAGCGAGGAGGTGGCTATCCTCGAAAGCCGCCGCAGGGAGGAGCTTCACCCGAAGGTGGAGGCCGCTGCCGCCCCGCAGGAGATTCTGCAGCTGCAGCAGGAGGTGAAGAACATCACCTGCTCACGCGCGGTGATGCAGTATATCGTGGATATCGCCGAGAAAACGCGCAAAAGCGAACAGCTTTCGCTCGGCGTCAGCCCGCGTGGCTCGCTGGCGCTCATGCACGCGTCCATGGCCTACGCCATGCTGGCGGGGCGGGCGTTTGTGCTGCCGGACGATGTAAAGGCCATGGCGGTGCCGGTGCTCGCGCACCGCTTGGTGCTCCAGATGCAAGCTAGCTTCCAGAATAAATCCGCCGAGGCCGTACTGCGCGACATCCTGCGCACCGTGCCGGTGCCCGTACAGTCATGAAGGCGGTACAGATTATCTTCTACACCCTGCTTGGCGGCTGCCTGCTGGGCGGGCTGCTCACCGGCGAGCGCACCTACTTCATCGTGGTCTATGTACAGTTCGGCGTGCTGCTGCTGAGCCTCGTACTGAACCTGTGGACAGTGCTGCACTTCTCCTTTAACCAGACGGTGGACAGGGAGCAGGCGGTGAAGGGTGAAACGATCAACCTCACGTTGAGCATACACAACGACATGCCCTATCCCTTTACCATGATGCGTGTACATATCGAGGCGGTTACCGAGGCCGAGGACACCTCCTATGCCTTTCACCTCGCGCCGCGTGAGCATATCACCTTTACGCCGCCCATCCATTGCGCGTATCGCGGAACCTTTCGGGTAGGGATGAGCTATGTGGATATTCAGGATGTGTTCGGTCTGACACGCCTGCACTTTAATATGCTGCGCCTCTCTTACTACCGGCAGAAGGAGGTGCTTATCTACCCGCGGGTACATGAGCTTTACAGCCTGCCGTCTCACGCGGTGGATGAAAAGAACTTTGACGGCACCAACCTGCGCCTTGCAAACAGCGGCGACAGCTTTGCGGGCCTGCGCGAATACCAGCCCGGCGACGCGTTCAAGCGCATACACTGGAAGGCGTCGGCGAGCAAGCGCAAGCTGTACTCCAGGCTGTATGAGCTTTCCTCCCAAACGCACTGCCTCGTGTGCGTGGACGACCGCGCTGCCTGCCTTGGGGGGGAGAAGGCGCTGATGTGTGAGGACACCTTGTCGGAAGCCGCCGCCACCATCCTCTACTACGCCCTATCCCATGCGCATGCCGTGCGCCTGAGCACCATGACGGGGGAAAGACCGGTTGAAGCGCAGAGCGTACGCGATTTTTCGCGCCTGCACCGGTGGCTTGCGCTCAACGAGTTTAAAAATGAGGCCGGCGATGCCGCCGCCCTCTCGGCGCTTGCGCACGGGCAGGCGTTCGGCTCGCTCTACCTGCTTACCTTAGGCAATGCACAGGCGATCTGCGATGAGCTTGGCAGGCAGAACCTGCCGTTTGAGGCCATCACGGTGGTTGCGGTGAACATGACCCGCCCGACAGGCGTTAAAACGGATGAGCGGGTGCACCTTATTGCTCTTGCACCCGGCGACGACGTGGCAAAGGTGCTGGAGGAGTCGCTATGAAAGAGAACAGGATAAAGCTTTCCGTGAGGATATTCCATTGGGTGCGCCGCATGATGCAGTCCAAGGCCTCCGAACAGCTGGCGGTGCTGCTGCTCACGGCGGGCGCGACCCTTGCGTGCAGCCCGTGGCTCGGGCTTGAAAGCAGGCTGTTCATCACACTCGGCGTCTCTTTTATATCGGTGTTTCTGGTGTGGCTGTTTACGCGTAGGGTGTGGGTGCTGCCCGCCGCAGTGGGGGCGGCAGCGCTCGGTTTCGGCGTGGTTACGCTGCTGCGGCTTATTCCCATCGTGGATGATTTTTTTGCCGGCGTGGTGTCACGTGTGGTTTCGTTCTGGCAGACGACTCCCTCCGTATACTGTGTTTTGGTCGCGCTTCCGCTTGCGCTGATCTTCTTTTTTATGGTTCGGCGTTTGCTCTCCCTTTCCGTGCTGGGGGTGCTGTGTACCGCCATCGTCGTTATCGAGGCTTTGCAAAAGGCCGAGCATAAAACGGCGGTGCTGGTGCTTTTTATTGCGGGGTATCTCATTTTGCTGCCTGCCGCGCAGTACCGCCGTATGAACAAAACCATGGGCGGGCACTCGGTATCCCTGTCGGCGCTGCAGCTTACCGCTATCCCCATCGCGGCGGTGTCGCTGGCGGCCGCGCTTCTCATCGTTCCCGCAGACACCAATACGTGGAAGTCGGAGACGCTTATAAACTTTGTGTACGACTGCAACGACCTTATAAGCTTTTACTTCGGCCGCAGTCAGGCGCGCAACGATTCCTTTAAGATTTCGGGGCTGGGGTATCAGCCGCTCTCCGACAGGCTGGGCGGGCCGATTAACCCCGGCAACCAGCAGCTGCTCACCATTCACACCGACAGCAGGCCCTTTCTGCTGCGCGGCGCGGTGGAGGATACCTACACCGGTGTTGGCTGGCGCGACGGCTGGCGCAACGGGCGTTTTCGGTTTGACAGCCTGGTGTGGCGGGTAAACCGCAATCAGATATTCCTGCCCGACCTGCCGCTGTGGAAAAAGACCGATTACAGCGCGCTGCGGGAGGAACTGGTCAGTACGGTAGAGGCCAATGTGGCATACGATAACGGCTGGACCAGGGGCATCTTCGTGTCCGGCAGGCTTACACGGCTTACCCCGCCAAAGGACATGGAAACCTACTTCAACCTGCAGTCGGAGCTTTTCACCTCGCACGTGGTGGGCCGCGCCAAAAACTATGACTTTACCGCCGACATATTCAATACCACGGCGTCCGACTTTGACGAAAATATGTTGCTGCTCGAGCAGCAGCTGGCAGACTACCGCGACGGTGGGTGGGAGAATATCTGCAGGCTGTATCTGCAGCTGCCCGAGGAGCTGCCGGATGCGGTAACCGATACCGCCCGTGAAATCACCAAAGGCGCCGCAACCCCCTACCAGAAGGCGGCGGCGATTGAAAAATGGCTTGCCCAGAACTGTACCTACACCTTAACCCCCGATGTTCCGCCCATGGGCGAGGACTTTGTTGCGCACTTTCTGCAAACACGCGAGGGCTACTGCACCTACTACGGCAGCGCCATGACGGTGCTTGCGCGCTGCGTGGGATTGCCCGCGCGCTATATCACGGGCTTTGCCATGCAGCAGGCACCGGCGCCCGGCGTTTACTACGTCACCGAAAAAACCGCGCACGCGTGGTCGGAAATCTACTTCAGTGGCATCGGCTGGGTGCCGTTTGACCCGCTGAGCTTCGACGAAGGCTTGGCAGAGTCTGACGAGTCGGAGGGCGAGGGGCTTGCTGAGGGTGCCAACCCCTACGAGAACCAGCCCGAAAACCCGCAGGGTACACCGCAAGGCCCCATAGACGCGCAAGCCGCCGAGGACGATTACAACGGCTTTTTGGCGGGGCTTTTCGCGCTGTTGCTGCTTCTTGCGGCGGCGTACACATGCTACCGCTACCTGATGCGGCTGCCGCTGCGCGCTTACCGCTATGAACAGATGGCGCGCCGTGTTGCGGGGGCAGACAGGCAGCTCGATTATTATTTTGAGGATGTCTTAAGGCAGCTGGAGATCTTCGGTCTCTCGCTTTACTTGGGCGAGACCCTGCTGGAATTTGCCCCGCGGTGCGACCGAAGGTTGGCGATTGGTGCGAAAAATGGCATGGCGCGCCTGTCGCAGGTCTACATGCGCTGGAAGTACGGCCTGATCGCCCCAAGCCGTGAAGAGCTTAAAGAGACGGCGCTCTTCCACGAAAGCTTGGAAAGGTATGTACGCCAAAAGCTTGGCAAAGCGGCGTACTTCTTCAGGCGTGTGCTGCCTGTGTGCAGGGTCGTTTCCATGAGGCGGGACAAATAATTCAGGTATGCGAAAATACTTGCAGGGGCAGACCCGTGTGTCTGCCCCTGTTTGCACCTTGCCGGAAATTACAATAACATATTCGTTTGTTCGCCTTGATGTGCAGCAATCGGCAGGCGGGGAATACGCCCGCGTGCCTCGAGAATATGTTGCTGGTAGGGGTAGCGACCGCAGTAACCCATGAACAGCAGCCATTAGGTCTGCGACGGTTCGCCGCGCCGAGTATAAAACTGGACTAGCAGCAGAGGATAACTAACGGCAAAATTCGCCCTTTACAAGAACGTATGTTCCGTGATATAATCAACCTACAAGGAGCTGACAGCCATGGATGTATTTGAAAAATTAAAGATACTCACCGACGGCGCCAAGTACGACGTGGCCTGCACCTCCAGCGGGGTAGACAAAAAGGCATCCCCCGGGGGCATCGGCAGCTCGGAGGCCTGCGGCATCTGCCACAGCTTCGCAGGCGACGGACGCTGCATCTCGCTACTGAAGGTGCTCATGAGCAACGCCTGTGTGTACGACTGCAAATACTGCGTCAACCGCCGCTCCAATGATACCCCGCGCGCCACCTTCACCCCGCGTGAGCTGGCCGACCTCACCATCAACTTCTACCGCCGCAACTATATCGAGGGGCTGTTTTTAAGCTCGGGCGTCGTCAAAAACCCCGACTATACCTGCGAACAAATGACCGAGGTGCTGCGCCTTCTGCGCGAAGAGTACCGCTTTTCGGGCTACATCCACGCCAAGGCCATCCCGGGCGCGGACCCGGTGCTGCTCTCCCGTATGGGGATGCTCGCCGACCGTATGAGCGTGAATATCGAGCTGCCCTCGCAGGCAAGCCTCGGGCTGCTGGCGCCCGATAAAACCAAGCATTCCATTCTGGCCCCCATGGGCTTTATACAAAACGGCATCCGCGAAAATACTACCGATATTGTCCGCTACCGCCACGCGCCGCGTTTTGTACCCGCCGGGCAGAGCACGCAGATGATCATCGGCGCCACCCCCGAGACCGACTATCAGATTTTAAACCTTACCGAGAGTTTATATAAAAAGTACACCCTCAAGCGCGTGTTTTTCTCGGCCTATATGCCGGTAGTCGATAACCCGCTGCTGCCCGCGCCCGCCACCAAGCCGCCGCTTCTGCGCGAGCACCGGCTGTATCAGGCCGACTGGCTGCTGCGGTTTTACGGCTTTAGGGCAAGCGAGCTGCTGGACGAGTGCCACCAAACCTTCAACCAGTATGTAGACCCCAAATGTAACTGGGCGCTTAACCATATGCAGTACTACCCCATGGAGGTAAACCGTGCGCCCTACGAAGACCTATTGCGGGTGCCGGGCATCGGCGTAAACAGCGCCAAGCGCATCGTCACCGCCCGCCGCGTAGGGTCGCTGGATTTTGCGGCGCTTAAAAAGCTGGGGGTGGTGCTCAAACGCGCGCAGTACTTCATCCTCTGCAACGGCAGGGCGGCGGAGGGGCTGAAGGTTTCGCAGGACGCCGTCCTGCGCGCGATGATGAGCGAGAAGGAGCTGGGCATGTACTACCATAACATGCCCCTTAGCGGCGAGCCGGAGCAGATCTCGCTTTTTGCCCCGCCGCCCCTTACGCAGGAGGATATTCAAAAATGTTTAACCGGGCAGATATAGTTTATGAATACGACGGCAGCTTCGAGGGGCTTTTGTGCTGCGTGTTTGAAAGCTACCTTTGCAAAGAGGTGCCTGCCGATATCCTTTCACCGAGTGCGGCGCAAACCACCTTACTGCCGTCAAGGTTCATTTCCACCGACGAGCAGAAGGCGGCACGGGTGATGGTCTCCATCCCCAAGGCGATGGGGGCGGAGGTACTCGATTTCGTGCGGCGCGCCTACCTCACCTGCCTTGAGCAGAAGGAACTGTATATCTTGCTGTTCCTGCAGATAGGCTACCGCGTCGGCCCCAAGGTGCTGGATATGCTCGCCGACGATACGGTGCATACCTTGGTACAGGCCGTGCGGCATTTAGACCGTGAAACCCACCTGCTCAAGGGCTTTATCCGCTTTTCAATTATAGGCGGCGCGCTTTTGGCGGAGATAGACCCCAAGAACATCGTGCTTCCCCTACTGGTACAGCATTTCTGTGAGCGCTACCCCGAGGAGCGGTTTTTGATCTACGATAAAACCCACGGCATGGCGCTCATCTATGAGCCTTACCGCCCCGCGATTCTGCCGCTGGAGGCCTTGGAGCTGCCCGAGCCGGACGAGGAGGAGCTTGCCTTTCGCAGGCTGTGGCAGCTTTTCTACGACACGGTGGAGGTAGAGGGGCGCCACAACCCCAAGTGCCGCATGGGCCACATGCCCAAGCGCTACTGGGGCAATATGACCGAGTTTAACCGTCCTCGCCCCCAAAGCCATGCGGGCGAGGCAGATAAAAAGAGCGGGGAAGACCCGTTTCGGATCTTCCCCGCGCAAAGCGCTCCTAAAGCCATACTGCCACCCGGGCAGCCGCTATAGACGTAACGACAATTGATTAATCATAAAAGGAAGGGATTCACTTGGTCACCATACCAAACGACGTTCTGAGCACCCTGTGCGAAAGGCTTGCCGTATCGAAAAACACCCTGCAATTTCTGGGCGGCGGCAGGGAGGATTCCGACGGCACCGCCTTTGTATACGGCGAACAGTCAAAGCAGGTACTTAAGGTACTGGCGATACCCGCAAACGACACGCTCGGGCTTGCGAAACTGAAGGACAGGCTCGATTTTGCGCATTATCTGGGGGAGTGCGGTATTCAGATCGCCTGCCCAAAGCCGGGCGCCGAAGGGGCGCTGTACGAGAGTATGGCAAGCGGGGAACACCTTTTTACCGCGTATATCATGGATTACTGCGCGGGCGGCACCCCCATGAAGGACGACTACACCCCCGCTTTTTATAAGGAGTGGGGCAGAATCACCGGCAGGATGCACCGCGCGGCCAAGGCCTACCCGCACTGGCTGGCGCTGCCCTGCACTGCCGAAAGCGGTCTAAATGGCTGGCAGGACGAAGCGGAGATGTTTTATAGCTGGTGCAAGGATGAGGCGGTAAAGGTGAAGTGGCAGCAGATGCAAAAGCGCCTGCAGGCACTGCCTATTAACCGCGACGGCTTCGGCTTTATCCATAACGACAACCACATTCACAATCTGGTGTGGGATGGCACTGAGATCACACTGCTGGACTTTGACGTTGCCAACTGCCAGTTCTTTATCAGCGACATCACCACCGCCATGCAGATGCTGCTGTTCGACGTCAGCGGCGGTATGATCGGCGAGGTGACCGACTATGGGATTATCCGCAACTTCCTCGAGAGCTTTTTAAACGGCTACGAGCAGGAAAGCCATATGGACGACTTCTGGCTTTCGCAGATCGATACCTTCGTCAGCTACCGCCGCCTGCTGCTCTTTACCGTCATGCAGGATTACTTAAGCACCAACCCGCAGCTCAAGGAAAAGCTGCTTTACTGCATCCGCAACGAGCCGGTGATCTTTTCGGTTTAGCCGTGGTTGATAAAATGCTGCATCCGCTCCTCATACATGGCGCAGGCCTCGTCGTAGTGCTTGATCTTGTAGTCCACCTTTTCAAGGTAGCGCGTGAGCTGGTTTATTTTATTAAGCACCTCTTCGCGCTGCTTGATAAAAATCTGGCGCCTTGCCTCGAGCGTTTCGTCGCCCTGCATGCAGAGGTCGATGTATTCCTTGATCTTTTTTACGGGCATGCCGGTACCCTTTAAGCAGCAGATCACCGAGAGCCACTCGACGTCCGAATCGGTAAAATGACGTATGCCGCCGTCGGTGCGTGTCACAAAGGGCAGCAGCCCTTCTTTATCGTAATACCGCAGCGTATGCGCCGTCAGGTGCATCTTTTCCGCTGCCTGAGAGATGGTGTACTCCATATAAAAACAAACCCCTTTGCACGATGTATTACCTCTACTATACCTTAGAGTTCACTTTAAGTCAAATAGGCTTTCTCCCAAAAATCTCTGGCCTTGCACCCCTTGACTTAGAGTGAACTTAAAGGGCTACAATAGGGGTAATCTACAACAGGAGGACAAGCAAACCATGTTAATGCGCAACTATAAAAACACCGGTCTCTCAGTATCTGCGCTCGGCCTTGGCTGTATGCGTCTGCCCAAGGTCAGCCCCGATAAAGAGGACATTAACTATGCACGCGCACAGGAGATTGTCGATTACGCCTTTGCGCACGGCATCAACTACTTCGATACCGCCCACATGTACCACGGCGGTAAGTCGGAGGAGTTTGTAGGCCACGCGCTGCAGAAATACGACCGTAAAAGCTACTTCCTCGCAACCAAGATGCCTATCTGGATGGCCAACACCCCCGCCGATGTGGAGCGCATCTTTAACCGTCAGCTTGAGCTATGTAAAACCGATTATTTTGACTTTTACCTTATACACGCCTTAAACAAGGAAAACTATAAAAAGTGTAAGGAATTTGGCGTATATGAGTTTCTGGAAAAGAAGAAGCGCGAAGGGGCTATCCGCCATCTGGGCTTCTCGTTCCATGACGTGCCCGCCCAGCTTGAAGTCATCTGCGATG
Source organism: Bacillota bacterium (assembly GCA_023391875.1). GTDB lineage: Bacteria > Bacillota > Clostridia > Oscillospirales > Ruminococcaceae > Acetanaerobacterium. The sequence goes on from JAEWAB010000004.1 coordinate 475,878, forward strand.
AGTATGCGTGGGATTTTGCACAGATACAGCTTAACTACCTCGACTGGGAGATGCAAAACGCGAAGCGGCAGTATGAAATCCTAGAGCGTCATCAAATTCCCTGCATTATTATGGAGCCGGTGCGCGGCGGAACGCTTGCCAGCCCCTGCGAGGCCGCGAACAAGCTGTTTCAGGCGGCAAGCCCCGAGAAGAGCATCGCGTCGTGGGCCATCCGCTACGCGGCGTCCCTACCCAATGTGCTTACCGTGTTAAGCGGTATGTCCAATATAGAGCAGATCGTCGACAACGTAAAGACCATGACCGATTTTGAGCCGCTCAGCGAGCGGGAATACGCCGTTATCGACAGCGCGGTTGCCGCCTATAAGGCGAAGGATACCGTTCCCTGCACCGGCTGCCGCTACTGCATGGATTGCCCGAGCGGCGTTGAGATTCCCAAGATGTTCTCGCTTTACAACCGCTACGCGGTAGACCAGGACGCCGACGCCTACCGCCGCGCGTTAGGCGAGGTACCCGCCTCCGAGCTTGCGGCAAACTGCGTCGCTTGCGGTCTCTGCGCACAGCACTGCCCTCAGGCCATCGCCATCCCCGAAAAGCTCGCGATGATACGCGACCTTACGGCGCGGCTGTAACCTAGTAAAGGTACGCACACACAAATAAATACTTGCAGGCTGTTCGGTTTGTACCGGGCAGCCTGTTAGTTTTGTGCACAAAAGCCCTCCGCAGCTAATATGATGTAACAGCCGTGTTGTGCGGTATGTCTGTCCGTTAATCTGCAGGGGGGATTTATTTGAGTATGAATCGCAGCAGTGGGTACGCCTATGGCGGTCTGGAGGATATCCGCGCCCGGTACGGCGGCGAGCGGCTGAGAAGCTATTTCAGGGAGGTAGCCGCGCGCCGCAGGCAGCAGGCCGTAACGCTTGTGAATGACCGTGGGCTGCTGTTTTACAGCCTGTACTTGCTTATGCCGGAGATTGAATCACAGGGGATGGTTTTGCAGCTGGATGCCCGCAACCTCGAAGCGTTTCGGGTGAGCGCCACGGTGCTGAAAGACCCTCGGTTACAGCAAAGCGTTCAAACTGTTCCCGAGGCGGATGCTCAAACCCAGCATAACGTTTTAAAATGGATGCTTCAAACCGGCGCTGCCGACGACGGGGTGGATAACAGCTTTGACGGCGTGCTGGACGCCGCCGCGGCGCTGCTCAGCCGCCATTATAAGGATTCCAATGTCCTGCCCATCATGGCGGACCTTATCTTTAAGCGCAACCGAAGCAGCCACCTCATTCATGATATCGCGTGGGCCTACTTTTCGTCCTGTGACCCGCTGACCCTTCGGCTGGTGGCGGGGTATCTCCGTTCTTCCAGCGATCAGGACTACGAGCTTGCCTGCCTGCTGCTTGGGCTTAACCCGCTTCCGCCTGACAGTAGGGCCGCGGAGCAGCAGAAGCAGTATACCGACTACATCCGTTGGCTGGGCGAAAACTACGATTACTTATATGCCACGGGCGAAAGCTTTCAGCAAACCAGCAACCCAATGCCATTTGTTGTAAACCCGGAGGCGAAATACCTCGGCAAGGCCGTTTCTCCCGCCGAGAACACGTTGCTTGCCCCGCTTACAGCGGAGGAAAACGCCCTGCTTGATGAGGTGAACCGCCTTGCGCCGGAGGATATCTACCTGCTTACCGATTATTCGGCAAGGCTGCGGGAGAAGAGCCTCGGCGAATGGCGGCAATTGTTAATTCGCCCGGTTTCAGAGCAGCTTGCCGCTGCGAGGGCTGCAGCGGGAGGTGCCGTATGATTTCTATTAACGGAAGTCCTGCCGACACCGCCGCATTAGCCGCCCAGCTTCCATCAGGCGGAATCGAGCGGCAGATACTAAATACCCTTGCCGCCAGCGAAACGACCTATCGCTACGACTCCGAAAAGGAGCTGTTATTTGAATTAAAGCTTCGACGTGAGATTATTAACGCGGCAAACGATCTTAACAAAAGCGGCCTGGCATTTTCGGTGTTCCGCGAAGCCAGGGCCAACCCCGATTATTGGATTACAAGCGACGAGGGCGGGTTCCAGCTCAAAAACGGCGTAGCGCCCGCCGCCGCCATCCGCGATATCTATACAAACGGCAGAAAATACGCCAATGAATGTGCCACCGCCATGCAGATAGTCTACCTGAAGGCACTGCTCGAAGTCTTTGGCGATGAGCGTTTTAACAGTCTTTTTGGCAACCTCTATCTGATGAACTGGCATAGAATCCACCGCAATATACGCGAGGTGGGGCAGATGAGCCCCGAAGAGGATTACCTGCCGGGCGACCGGCGTTATTTCGATAACCCGGATGTCGACACCAGTACCCCCGAGTGGCAGGGCGAGAATGTCATCGACCTGGGCGGCGGGATGTATTACGGCCACGGTATGGGCAAGCGCAATGCTGCCGGCATTATTACGGCGCTTAACCGCAACCGCCGGGAAGGCGCCCGGCGGGAAGCATACCTGATGCAGTCGGCGGGGCGTCCCAACTTTAAAAGGCTTTTTAACCTTTACAATAACCCTTGACCTAGCTTCATGAACCGCCAAGCCGTTTTGGCTTGGCGGTTCATTTTTTAGCAGTAAAAACCATGAAGGGATGCCAAAATTATGTAGAAAATCTGCCTTCATAGAAACTTTATTTTCGCGACATAAAATCTTTACACAAAAGGGATGCCGCATACCGATAAAACCGTTATAATAAGCCTTGAATTGATTTAAATACGAATTCTTTTACCCCGTCTTTAGCGTGGAGCAACAACGCTTTGCGTCGTTGCAGAAAGCGTATTGAACAGTAATTCGACGGCTTAAAGCCTGGAGGGGATTTTATCCCCTTTTTAAATGGAATTTAGTATAAGGGAGACTATGCCCATGAACCTGCATTCCCACCTGAGAATGGCATCTGGGGTTATGAAACTTTATATACGAGAGCAGCGCTTTACCGAGCGGCTTGCATTCTTGTTCGGCAATATTCAGCCCGACCTGATCGGGAGCTTTATGTTTACGCCTCACAGTGCCGCAGCACGGGGGAACGCGTTTGAGAAGAAGGTTAAAAACTGCATAGACGGCTTGGTATACGCAAGGCACGGCGGAGTTTTTACGAATATTCGGCTCGGCATCCTCTGCCACTTCCTCGCGGATTTTTTTTGTTATCCCCACAATGAGGACGTGATGACCTCGCGCGCGCACATCGGTTATGAAATGGCCATCACCAAGCTGCTCAAGGGCAAAGGTCACATGTACGCGGCGGTGCTCAGGCCTGCGGGCAGAACGGAGGAGATACTCGAAAAGATTTGGGCCGCTCATGAGGAGTACCGCACCCGCCCCTCCAACCCCGAGCGTGATATCGCCTACGCGGTGGGGATGTGTGCCTACCTGTTCGGTTCCGCCGACAGCATTGCGCGCTTAAACCGCGCCGACGTGCTGCCGCTGGCTGAGCCTGTAACCGCATAGAACCGTTTGTCGAATTTTCAGCGATTTACACTTATTTTACTTGCCCATGACAAAAGCCGCCTGTCTCAGGCGGCTTTTCTATGTTATGCTTTCATTAATGAAAAGAACTGAATGCGGGCGGAGTGAGCGCTCTGCAGGGGGAAGAATGACAGAATGGACGACCATGAAACACCTAAGCGCCCGTCGCGTGTTCCGGGCGAGCTTGAAAAACAACTTTGTAACATTATCGATAATGCGCAGATAAAAACCGTATTTCAGCCCGTGGTTTCTCTTCGCGACGGGAGTATATTCGGCTATGAGGCACTCAGCCGCGGCCCTGCGGATACCCCGCTGCAAAACCCCGACGCGCTTTTCGGCATTGCCAGACAATGCGGCAAGCTGTGGGAGCTTGAACAGCTCTGCCGTACCCGCGTACTGGAGACCGCGTTTCAGCTGGATTCTTCGGTAAAGCTCTTTTTAAACGTAGACCCCCACATCATACACGACGAAAAATTCAGGCAGGGCTTTACGAAGGAGTATCTTCATAATTATAACATCAGCAGCGAGGATATTATCTTTGAGATTACCGAAAAGAATGTGGTGGATGATGTCGAAGGGTTTAAAAAGACCATCGAAAATTACAAAGACCAAAGCTATAAGATAGCCATCGATGACGCGGGCGCGGGGTATTCGGGACTTAATATGATCAGCGACATTCACCCGCATTATATTAAGCTGGATATGAACCTTGTACGCTCCATAGACGGCGATAACTTTAAAAAGGCACTGGTTAAAAGCTTCTGCGAGTTTTGCCGTACCTCCAACGTCTTCTTGATTGCCGAGGGCATCGAAACGGTGGATGAGTTGTATACCCTCATCGACATCGGCGTGCACTATGGGCAGGGGTATTTTCTGCAGCGTCCCTGCGCGGAGATCGGCGTGGTGGATCAAGCGGCGCTGGCACACATTAAAAAACACAACGCGCAGAAAAACCACCTGCATAACAATGTGCGGCACCTTTATATCGGCAATTTAAGCTGCGATAACGAAACCGCTCACCCCTTCCAGCTTACGCAGGACGTTTACAACATCTTTTTGGAGCAGCCCAACCTTATCGGTATCACCATTGTCGGGCAGGGCAGGGTAGAGGGCGTGGTGACCAAAACGCGCATCAACCTCATGATGAGCGGCCAGTACGGCTACAGCCTGCACGCGCGCAGGCCGATCAGCCACGTGATGGACAGGGAAGCGCTGGTGGTAGACTTCACGACCCCCATCGATATCGTTACCAACCTCGCGATGTCGCGCCCCAACGACAGCCTGTACGACTTTATCATCGTCACCAAGGACGAGCAGTACCACGGGGTCGTGACCATTAAAACACTGCTTGAAAAAACCATGGAGATCGAGGTCAACAACGCCATCCATCTAAACCCGCTTTCGGGGCTGCCGGGCAATGCGCTGATACAGCTGCATCTGGAGCAGTGTGTGGGCAATGGCAAGGCCTTCACCATCCTTTATTTTGATATAGATAACTTCAAGGCGTATAACGATGTTTACGGCTTTGAAAACGGAGACAAGGTGCTTATCTTTGTGGCGCAGCTGCTGAAAGACTGCGTTAACTCCTCCGAGTTTGTAGGGCATATCGGCGGCGACGATTTCGTCGGTATCCTCTCCGACTATGAGTATGAGGAGATATGCAACAATATTATCCATGCCTTTGACGCGGGCATCCCACGGTTCTATTCCGAGGCGGATGTCGCAAGCGGCCATATCATTGCCAAGAACAGGCGCGGGGAAGAAGAACAGTTCCCCTTGATGACGGTTTCGATTGCCGGTGTCACCAACCGCGCCCATCAATATAAAGACATCTACGAGCTTACCGAACAAGCGGGAAGGCTGAAGAAAAAATGCAAGCAGTGCTGGAAAAGCTGCGTTTGCGTAGATGAATAGGCTTACCCCCCATCTCCTTGGCTAAGGAGCTAAATTGCTAACTTCCTTTCTTAATTTCCAATACTCTTTCCTTATCCCTTTTGCGTATAAATGGCAACATTTCCGCGCAAAAGGGGCACCAGTAGGTGCCGACAATCTTTTACGAACACTTAAGGGGGCGTTTTACAACGCCCCCTTCCGCAAATACTTATGTACAGATTCATTTAGATAACAATACACTATGTATGATAAGTGTATTAATTCTGGCATGTCGAGGCAATGATTATTACTACTGAGTAGTTTTACTTCTGCCTCTTTTACGACAGAATGATTACCTGCTTGATTCGTTTATCAATATTCTTTGATAGTTAAAGCTCTCCCGATGTCTTATACCGCTCGTTCTCAGCCAGTAACGTTTGACCTTCAACTTTGGCAAGGAATTAGCTATAAGTCAAGCTGGTCAAGGAATATGCTGCCTATCAACATGTCTGCTTCTTCCGGTGCGAAGGCATCTGCTAATATTTTAATGCCAACATATACATCCAGTTCTTTACTATATACCAATACTCCAATATCGGAATCCGCGTTCTTTAACGTCGAAACTGTTATACCCTTCTTTTGTCGTTCTTCCTCTTCGCTTAAACTCCAGTCGGTGCTTTCGCTATTCATTATTCTTTTGTAAATTTCAGCGGCCGAATTCTGATTCGAGGATATTTCAACGCTATCACATACAATGTTGCCAACTATACTATTGTTACGATAGATAAGGGTTTCACGTTGTATTTCTTTGTCGTTGCCGCTCGCCGTAGTCAGTTCAACATCTGGAGGTATATTAAGAGTCAGCGCAATTATCGCGTTTGCCTTATCTGGGGACGGGAAATTCACAGTTGTGTTATGATATATGGTTTTGTTATTGCAGCCGACAAGAACGACACATAAAATTAATATAATTCCACCCAATTTGCTTTTCATTTTGAATTTCATAATAAATCCTCCTTGTTATTAGGCTTTTACCTATATAACGTACAAGGAGGAGAAATGTGACATGTTTTTTGCGAGAATTTTATATTTCTATATTTTCCAGTATTTTTGAAGCTTCTTCATAGCTGATTTGCCCAATAATGTTGAATTCAAATCCGTTTTTCTGCCATATAAGATAGCAAAAACCATCTTTCTCCCACCAATAAGCAATTTGTTCGTTAAAAATCACTTCATTGATTTGCACACCTTCAGTATCAAATTGAATAGGAGAGCCTGTAGGTATGCTTGCATTGATAGATAGGACTTTTCCGAATTGGTCTTCATAACTATATACTATCATTGGGTCGGCTTCAAATAAATCAGTAAGTGTAAATCCATCAGGGATATAGTTTAATTCCATATGTTTTAATTGTTCAAAGTCTGATTGTTCCGAATCGAGAACATGTACGGCACTAAATCGGCTAAACAAGGGAAATGTTTCCACGAGCCAATTGAAGAATCGTGACCTCAGTTCTGCACTTACTGAAATTGCCATAAGCAAACTCATACTGGCTGCAATCAATGCAATGCCTACACGTTTTAGAGCGATGTGGCTATTACATTGTTTTGCCGCCTTTATTTCTTTTAACACTTTTCTAAAATTATTAGAATAATGAGGCCTTTTTACGGTGATGTCTACGTTATAATTCAGCATATATTTATCCATTGCCACATTTACTGCTTTCTCCATGCTGCTTTTTGCAATAAATTGTTCGTCAGTTAATCTTAGTGAATAGGCCAAAAGTGTTTCAGCATACCTTAATTTTTGTTTTGCATAGCGGATAGACAATATGTTTTCAACTGTATTAGAGTCAAAATAAAAAATGTACTTCATAAATAAAAGGAATTTCATATATTCTGGCAGTAGCAATATTTTTTCTGTTAATTCGCTGATATCTATTATGTCAACTTCAAATCTGCCCTCAGACCCATAGTTGTGCTCTATGATAGATTGCTGAAATGTTATCCTAAAAAACTCGGCGTCGTTACACATTTACATAGCCCTCTTCTGAATATAATTTTTGCAGTTTTTCCAAAGCTCTTTGGAGTCGTTTCCTGGCAGTAACTTCAGTAATGTTCATTATGGCGCCTATGTCTTTATATGACATTTCCTCTCCTAATCTTGATTCAAGTAAATATTTATCTTCTGATGGTAATTTTTTAATGAGCTTAAGTAACAAATCTTTGTCATGCCTTCTAAAGAAAATTTCTTCAGTTGCATCAGTAGAAAATGCTTGTATTTCATCAATATTGTCTATAGTAACCGTTTTATTGTTCTTACGTTTAATATCAATGGATGAATTTTTCAAGATAATAACGCAGAAAGGCAGCATTTCGTGACATGGAATTTTTTTGATCCGGTCAACATTATCCATAATCTTTAGAAAAGTCTGCTCCAGCGCATCCTCAGCATCTTGTTTTGAATGTAGAATACTGAAAGATATATTATATAGTTTTACATGATGCTCAGAAAAAATTTTATTAATTATATCTCTCTCATCATCTGAAAGAGCACCCAACATGATAATTATCAATTTTAACATTACCTCCAATTAAGCGAAACATTTATTCTACCCAATTTATAGTTCTATAGTTCTATTTTACCACAAATAGAGAAGATTCTAAAATTTTTGCTAAATTTATGGTTCACTTGTCGTCTTATCTTTTAATTTTTCTACTTGATTATCTGACAGCAGAAAATCAGGCCTGTTCCGGCATGCCCTGCTCAACGGCTACCTTCTCGTTTTGGTTGAAATAGGAGTAAAGATATCACATACCAAACACGATACACCGCATATGCTAGTTTGTGCCCAATAAACTTTTTAAGAATAATTATCAAAAAGAGCTTGACTAAACTATACCAACATGGTATATTAAGTTTAAGGAAATAATTATCACCGCAAAAGGAGGATTTTAAAATGAAATTTAACAGATTTAACCGATTCCGTGCCTTCTGCAAACTGCTTGATGAGCAGGAGAATCCTTCTCACAAGGGCGAAGAGGAGTTTAGCATCCCCGATGAGGCCAGCTGCTCCGCAGAGTTTACGCAGGGCTGCATCTTTAGGGAGTAAAGCATAGCGTCGGCCCGGCGGCTTTACCGTCGGGCTGGCGATTATCACTTATCTTGAGTACCACATACGCCAAAGCAATATGACAGAACGGGGGCTTTACCATGAAGTTAGTGCTCTTGCGTCACGGCGAAAGTGAGTGGAACCAGCAAAACCTTTTTACAGGCTGGACGGATGTAGACCTTACCCAAGCGGGCGAGCAGGAGGCAAGGGAAGCGGGCATACTGCTGCGGGAGCACGGCTTCGATTTTGATATCTGCTACACGTCTTATCTCAAGCGTGCGATACATACGTTAAACCTTGTGCTTCGCGAGTTAGACCGCGAGTGGCTGCCCGTTATTAAAAGCTGGAAATTAAACGAGCGGCATTACGGCGCCTTGCAGGGCCTTAACAAGGCCGAAACCGCCTTGAAATATGGGGAGGATCAGGTAAAGATATGGCGCCGGTCGTATGATATCCGCCCGCCGAAGGCCGATGAGGCGGATGAACGCAACCCGCGCACGCAGCAGCCGTATAGAGCTATTAACTCTGCTGAACTGCCCTTGTGCGAAAGCCTGAAAGATACAGTGGACCGCGTGGTACCCTATTTTAATAAAGTTATCAAGAAAGAGATGAAAAAGGGTAAGCGTGTGTTGATTGCGGCGCATGGCAACTCCATCCGCGCACTGGTCAAATATCTTGAACAGCTAAGCGAGCAGGAGATCGTGGAGGAAAATATCCCAACCGGCGTCCCGTTGGTGTATGAATTGGATAACCGGTGGAAGATTATCGGTAAGTACTATCTCGGCGACCCCATGCGTGTCCGCGCAAAGATACAGGGCGTTGCCAATCAGGCGAGCGCCGCTGTGGGACAATAATACATTTTTATACAGATACCGGGCTTTCTTATATGTAACCATTATTAATAGCGATATACTTCAATAAAATGACTGGAGGTAAAACAGATGCCGGCTTTTGCTAACCCCTTTCAAGGCAACGTAGACCGCAAGATGACAAATGAAGAACTTATTCAGGCCGTTCGGTTGAATATCGCGGGTGAACTGGAGGCGATCTATGTTTACGACGCGCATGTTCAGGCCACCGACAATCCCCTCGCGAAAAAGGTGATTGCCGATATCCGGGATGAAGAAAAGGCGCATGTGGGCGAGCTGATGACCCTGTTAACAGCGCTTGACCCCAAGGAGGCCGAACTGTTTGCCTCCGGCGAGGCCGAGGTAAAAGAGATGCTCAGTGAGCTGGGCATAGCCGCCCCCGCCGCGCAGCAGCCGCCGAAGGAGCCTTCGGACGCAACCGTTGGCAGCCTGCTTCAAAAATAACGGAAAGAGGAGGTCGTATTGATGAATTATCTTTCAAGAGAAGGAGCATCGGTTTCCGCACTGTTATGGGAAAAGATTGATGCCGCCGTAATAAGCGCCGCTAAAAGCGCACTGACGGGCAGGCGTTTTATACACCTCTTTGGGCCGGTGGGCGCGGGCGTTACCAGCATCAACATTGATGACGCCGAGCTGCAGGAGGTGGTTACCGACGGGATGCAGGTAACCAAGGGCAGGAGGTATGTCGAGATTCCTACCCTCTTTGAGAACTTTACGCTCATCGCCAGAGACCTTGAAAGCAGCGAGCGCACCGGCTATCCGATAGACCTTTCCGCCGCCGCGGCAGCGGCGCAGGCGTGTGCATGGAAGGAGGATAGGCTTCTCTTCTTCGGCAGCGAGGCGCTGGGCTATGAGGGCCTGCTTACCGCGAAAGGCGTGAACATGCTTAAGAGAAAGGACTGGGCGGAGGGCGAAAACGCGTTCGCGGATGTTTCCGCCGCTATCGAAACCTTAGTATCCAAGGGCATATACGGCAGCTACGCGCTTGCGTTAAGCCCAGACCTTTACATGCAGCTGCAGCGCATCCAGCCGGGCACCGGCTTGCTTGAGAGCGAGCGGATCGGCAAGCTGCTCGACGGCCGCATCTTCCAAACCCCGGCGCTCGGGAAGGGTAGAGCGGTGGTTGTCAGTGCCGACGCGCGCAACGTAGACCTTGTGGTCGGCCAAGACCTTGCCACGGCTTACCTTGAACAGAAGGACTTAAATCACAGCTTCCGCGTGGTGGAATCCGTGCTGCCGCGCATCAAGCGCCGTCAGGCAATCGTCGTATTTGAATAATCCCATTCTGTTCAATCGCAATGAAAGAGCCCTGCTTCGGCAGGGTTCTTTTATGCCGCGCGGGTTTGCTTTTCGGCGTATTTTTGATATAATAGATGTAATTACAGGTTTTGCGGGGCAAAGAAACGGAGCGGCTAATGGACATTGGAGCCACCTACATACAGCTTAAAAAGCGTATTTTAGAAAAAGAGTTTTCAAGAATGAACGACAAGCAGCGCGTCGCGGTTTTCAGTAATCAGGGCCCGCTGCTTATCCTTGCGGGGGCGGGCAGCGGTAAAACCACCGTTATTGTCAACCGTATCGCGTTTTTAATCAAATACGGCAACGCCTACCACAGCACGGCGGTACCCGCCTCGGTGGATGAAGAGACCATCCGCTTCCTTACCGCCTACCTCGAAAAGGGGGAGGGCGACCCCGAAGCGGTGCGGTCGCTGCTGGCGGCGCGCCCGCCAAGGCCGTGGAACGTGCTGGCCATCACCTTTACCAACAAGGCTGCGGGCGAGCTCAAAAGCCGCTTGGAGGCCGTGCTGGGCGAGGCGGCGCTTGAGATCTGGGCGGGCACCTTCCACTCGGTTTGCGTCAGAATCCTGCGCCGCGAGATCGAGGCACTGGGCTACGACAAAAGCTTTACCATCTACGATACCGACGATTCGGTGCGTGTGCTCAAAGACTGCTTAAAGGACTTAAACTTAAACGATAAGCAGTTCCCCCCCAAGCAGATGCTGGGTGCCGTCAGCCGATTAAAGGATGAGATGACCGACCCCGTGCAGGCCAAGGCGCTGGCGGGCGGCGATTACCGGCAGCAGAAGATCGCCGACGTCTACGCGCTTTACGCCAAGAAGCTCAAAGCCGCCAACGCGCTGGATTTTGACGACATCATCTGCTGCACCGTAAGGCTGTTCGAGCAGTTCCCCGAGGTATTGGCGGCGTGGCAGAACCGCTTTGCCTATGTGATGGTGGACGAGTATCAGGATACCAACCACGCGCAGTACCGCTTGGTGAGCCTGCTTTCCGCCGCACATAAACGCATCTGCGTGGTGGGCGACGACGACCAGAGCATCTATCGCTTCAGAGGCGCCACCATCGAAAACATCCTGTCGTTTGAGCACCAGTTCGAGCGCGCAGAGGTTATTCGCTTAGAGCAGAACTACCGCAGTACTCAGACCATTTTAAACGCCGCCAACGCGGTGATAGAGCATAACACCCAGCGCAAGGGCAAGCAGCTGTGGACAAGTAACGGCAAGGGGGAGCAGGTACTGGTGTACCGTGCGTCCGACGAGATGGACGAGGCCGCCTTTATCGCCGACACCATCGAGGAGAACGTGCGCGAGGGCCGCAAGTATGCCGACCATGCCATCTTATACCGCATGAACGCCCAGTCGGCGCAGATCGAGCGCCATTTCACCAAGGCGGCGATACCCTACCGCATCATCGGCGGCCTGCGCTTTTACGAGCGCAAAGAGGTCAAGGACATGATCGCCTACCTCTCGGTGATCAACAATCCCGCCGACTCGGTGCGCCTCAAGCGCATCATCAACGAGCCTAAGCGCGGCATCGGCGAGGCTACTGTCGCGGCCGCGGAGGAGATTGCCGCAACGCTGGGCGACACCCTGTTTGATGTACTCAGTGAGCCGGAAAGCTACGCGACGCTTACGCGCAAGGCGCAGCCGCTCAAGGAGTTTTCCACCCTCATTCGTGGGTTTATCGACACTGCTGCCGAAACCACGCTGGACGTTCTGCTTGAGAGCGTGATGGAGGACACCGGCTACATGAACATGCTCAAGGCGCAGGGCGACGAAGGGCTTACCCGCATCGAGAACCTCAATGAGCTGAAGTCCAACGTGCTCAAGTACGCCCTCGAGAACGAGGAAGCCACCCTCTCGGGCTTTTTGGAGGAGGTCTCGCTGCTCACCGACATCGATAACTACGACGCCGACGCCGATGCCGCGGTGATGATGACCATGCACTCCGCCAAGGGACTGGAGTTCCCCTTTGTGTTCGTGGTGGGCATGGAGGAAGGCATCTTCCCCGGCATTCAGTCGATGTACGACCCCTCGGAGGCGGAGGAGGAGCGGCGGCTCGCTTATGTCGCGATCACGCGCGCCAAGGAGCGCCTGTTTATCACCAACGCGTCCAGCCGTATGCTGTTTGGCCAGACCATGCGCAACCGCCCATCGAGGTTTTTAATCGAGATTCCACCCGAGTATAAAAACGAAACGGGGCTTTCGGTTCGCGTGAGCAGGCAGCCCACGCCCGCCTATACCCCTCCGGCCCGCACAGCGCAGACAAGCGGGCTAGCCTCCGCAGCGGGCATCTCTTCGGCGCAAAAGCCTGCGCAGCCGTCCGGTACGTCTTATGCGGCGGGCGAGCGGGTGAGCCATAAGATCTTCGGCAACGGTATGATTCTTTCCGCCACCCCCATGGGCAACGATACGCTGCTGGAGATTGCGTTTGATACCAAGGGCACCAAAAAGATTATGGCGAACTTTACAAAGCTGGATAAGCTGTAATATCCGTACGGCACGATTATTTGGAGAATATCATACATAGAAAGGGCGGTTCTCTTATGGCGAAGGTAACGCTGATAGCCCATACCCCCGAGCCCGAAAAGACGGTGGCGGCAGCGGCAAAGCTGTGCTACAGCGGCTCGGATATCGATACTTTAATGGATGGCTTAACGCCCGAAAGCGCAAAGAAGTTTGTGGCCATGCTCGCCGAGATCGGGCACGAAAGCCCCATCGAGCACGCCTCCTTCACCTTTGGCATAGAAGGGGTCTCCCGCGCGCTGCTCGCGCAGATTACCCGCCACCGCATTGCCTCCTATTCGGTGCAGAGCCAGCGCTATGTGCGCAAAGACAACTTCGAGTACATCGTACCGCCCGAGATTGAGGCGATCCCGGAGGCTAAACAGGAGTATATCGCCGCGATGCAGGCCGCCGAGGCGCATTACGAGCACCTTACAGAGATTTTAAAGGCCTCTCACACCCAAAGGCTTACCGAAGAGGGCATGGAGCCTTCAAAGGCGCAGAAGCAGGCCGAGAAGCTGGCCATCGAGGACGCGCGCTTTGTGCTGCCCAACGCCTGCGACACCAAGATGATCGTCACCATGAACGCACGCAGCCTGTATAACTTCTTCGCCCACCGCTGCTGCAACCGCGCACAGTGGGAGATTCGCGAGGTAGCCGAGCAGATGCTGGCGCTGGTGCTAAAGGTCGCCCCCAACCTGTTTGCGGCCGCAGGCCCGCCCTGCGCAAACGGGGCCTGCCCAGAGGGCAAGATGTCCTGCCTGAAGGCAAACGAAGTACGCGAGAAATACCGGCAGATGAAAGAAAACATTTCTTCTGTTGGATAAACATGGTATGATAAGGGCAAAGCATGTCAAAAATTAGTTTGACAGGTGATTGCAGCGAGGCTGAGTATAGCTGAAATATGAGGCACATGGCCGTATTTGGCTTTAGAAATATTCTGCCAAACACTGGACAATTGCCCCTGTTTTGTTATAATAGAATGCGTGTTGGGCTGCGGATGCAGGCCAAATGGCCGTTTCCCCGCAAGGCTTATGAAAGGGGTAGAAATCATGATTTATCTGTTTCTTGCGAACGGTTTTGAAGAGATTGAGGCGATAGCACCGTTAGATATATTGAGACGGGCCGAGCTTGAGGTCGTAACGGTGGGCGTCACCGGCAAAACGGTGCGCGGTGCGCACGGTATCACCGTTACGGCAGACATCGAAGCGAAGGATGCCACGCTCGGGCATCTGGATATGGTGGTGCTGCCCGGGGGGATGCCGGGTACCTTAAATCTTGAAAAATCCGAGATTGTGCAGTACTTTATAGATTTTTGCGCACATAATGATAAATGGCTTGCAGCCATCTGCGCGGCGCCCTCTATTCTGGGGCATGCCGGTCTTTTAAGCGGCAAGCGCTACACCTGCTTCCCCGGTTACGAAACGCAGGGGCAGGAGGGCATCTACACCGCCGCACCGGTGGAGCAGGACGGCAAGCTTGTCACCGCCGCAGGCGCGGGGGTCGCGCCCGAATTTGGGTTTAAGCTTGTTGAGGTGCTGCTCGGCAGGCAAAGGGCAGATGGAATAAAGGCGGCAATGCAATGCAGAGATTCGATATAAGGGTTTATAAGCAGAACCTGCGCAGCCGTTTTATGGCCGTCAGGCACGCCATGCCGCTGGAGGCAAAACACGAGAGCGACCAGCATATACTCGAGCGGCTCTGCGCCACATGGGAGTATAAATCCGCCGACATGCTCGTTACCTATGTGTCCACCCAACTGGAGGTAGACACCAAAAACCTCATCCTGCGCGCACTGAGTGAGAATAAACGGGTAGCTGTTCCCTATTGTATAGAGAATTCTCGCGAGATGCGGTTCTATTTTATCCGTTCACTCGATGAGCTTCAGAAACGAACCTTTGGCGTATTGGAGCCGGTAGCCGAGGTATGCAGTCCTGTGGAGGATTTTACGGGAAGCATCTGCATCGTGCCCGGCCTTGCGTTTGACAGGCAGGGCTACAGGCTTGGTTACGGTAAGGGTTATTACGATAGATTTTTAGCGGATTACAGGGGTACCACCATCGGTATCTGTTATAAAGCCTGTATGACACATCTTTTACACCGTGGCAGGTACGATATTGCCTGCGACATGGTGGTGACCGAGAACGAGTTGGTTTTTTGCCGGAAAAACCGCCGTTAGCTAAAGGCATAACGTGTAATGCCGGCTACTGGGAGGAAAAGCTACATGAATTCAAACGATAACGAAAAAGAGGGCTTTAGCGAGTTTATGCGCTCCAAAGAGCAAGCGAACCGCAGCAGGCCTGAGATTTTTGATATAGAAAAATCCGACGAAGAGTTTTTCGGCGCTTCATCGGTTCAGCAGCCTGAGGCGGCGTCGCACTCGGTTCAGCCGGACGCGGGCAAAACCGGGGTGCCGATGGGCCAGCATGAGTTTTACGAGCGCCTCGTGGGTAGCACACCTACCCCGCCGCAGGTGCAACGCGAAACAAGGGAGAACCAGCGCCCGCAGGCTGTCAACCGGCAGCCGGAGGCACCTACCCCTCCACCCATAGCGCCCAAGCGCAGTATTTATAAGCCGAACTCCTTTGCCGAGCTGCCGCCCGATGTCCCGTCTAAGCCGTTCGGCGGCTCAGACAGGCTTAACGAGCCGACCATTGCCATCCCCAAGCGGGCCATCGAGCACGCGAACAGTGCAGACGACGCCGACGGGGTAAAAATTTACGGCGCGCGCAACAATGAGAATAACGCTTCGATGTATGGCAACGCCTCGCAGCCGCCGGTACCCCGCCCCAGCAAGCCCTTTAAGCTGAACATCAAGGACGAGGACTACAACGCCATCCCCGATTTTGATAACCGCGCGCATAAAACAAGGCCCACTCCGCCGCCGCTCACCACCCCGCCGGTGCAAAAGCGCGGCAAGGCGGCCGTGCAGAAGACGGAAAGAGAGTTTGATTACGTTCCGCCGCAAGCCGCCGCAGGGGCGCCGCCCAGGCCTGTGAACAGAACCATGCGCAGCTTGGGCAGGCTTGCAAACGGCATCATCTATACGGTGGGTGTGCTGCTGGTCTCCATTCTTCTTTCGGTGTTTATCCTGCAGTCGATGAGCGACGTGCTCGGGCTGTTTAAAAACGATAAAGAGATCAATATAACCATCCCCAAGGGGGCCGATACCAAGTCGGTAGCCGATATTTTAAAGGAGAACGGCATCATCTCGCAGCCGCTCACCTTTAGGCTGTATACGCAGTATAAATACAGCGAGAACGCCGATGTCTATTTAGACGGCAACTTTAGCCTCAACTCCAAGATGTCCTACGACGAGATCATGACCGCTATCCGCATCAGCAAGAGCGAGCAGCAAACGGTTAGGTTGACCTTTATCGAGGGCATGACGGCGCGGGAGATTGCGAAGATACTGGAGGAAAACCATGTCTGCAAGGCCGATGAGTTTATCAATGTGCTGCAGACCACCGATTTCGGCTACGAGTTTGAAAAGCTCATCCCCACAGGCGGCAACCGTTACCTCAAGCTGGAGGGCTACCTCTTCCCGGATACCTACGACTTTATACTGGGCGAGGGCCCCAAATCGGTAGCCGATAAATTCCTTAAAAACTTCAACCAGAAGATCACCGCCGATTTGATCGACCGTATCGACAAAATGGGCTGGACGCTCGACCAGGCGATTACGCTCGGCTCGATTATCCAGAAGGAAGGCCGCACGCTTGACGATATGTACGCCGTTTCGTCGGTGTTCAACAACCGCTTAAACAGCGATGGCAAATTCCCCCTGCTTCAGTCGGATGTTACCATTAATTATGTCAATGATAACATTACGCCCTATGTATCTGGTACAGCCGACCAGCAGGCGTATGCCTCGGCCTATAACACCTATAAGTGCGAAGGGCTGCCCATCGGCCCGGTTGGCAACCCCGGTGTAAACGCCATCAAAGCGGCTATCTATCCGGATAGTTCCGCAAACTACTACTTCGTTACCGATGAAGAGATGCATTATTACTACGCCAAAAATCTTGCGGATCACGAGGCGAACATCGCTAAGGCAAAAGCGGTGGGCGATACAGTAGGCGGCGTAAATACCCACGAAGAACAATAGCTTTATACTTGTTACAATTAGAATTTTTACGTGATATTTTTTATTGGAATTAGTATTACGGTGCGGGCGGCGTTATGCCGCCCGCTTTAAATACTAATTCTTCTCCGAAGGCGGGGAGCAACAACGCAAAGCGTTGTTGCAGAATGAGTATTGAACGACAATTCGGCGGCTAAAAGCCGCCCACGCCGTTTTTATAACGGTGTTTTGAAAAAGGGGAAATCCCCTTTTTCAATGGAATTTAGTATAAAAAAGAGGTGCGCGTTTTTGAAGAACAGAATACCGGAGGTGCTCGCTCCGGCGGGGGACCTTGCCCGGCTTAAAGCGGCGGTAGATTTCGGCGCCGACGCCGTCTATATTGGCGGAAAGGCGTTTACCATGCGCGCCGCCCCCGCAAACTTTGATGAAAACGAGATGCGCGAGGGCGTTCGTTACGCACACGAGCGCGGCGCAAGGGTTTACCTCACCTGCAACACCCTGCCGCGCAATGAGGAGATCAAGCAGCTGCCGGAATATTTTGAGTTTGTTAAAACCTCTGGGGTGGACGCGGTGATCATCAGCGACCTCGGGGTGCTCGGCATTGCACGAAAGATTATGCCCGAAACCGAGATTCACATCTCTACCCAGGCGGGCGTGGTGAACTATGCCGCCGCGTGCGAGCTGCACGCGATGGGTGCCAAGCGCGTGGTGCTTGCGCGCGAGCTTTCGCTTGACGAGATTCGTTATATCCGCGCCCATACGCCGCCCGAGCTGGAGATAGAGGCGTTTGTGCACGGCGCGATGTGCGTATCCTTCTCGGGGCGCTGCCTGCTCTCGAACTACATGACGGGGCGCGATTCCAACCGCGGCGAATGCGCGCAGCCCTGCCGCTGGCGCTACAGCCTTACGGAGGAGAAGCGCCCGAACGAGCACTACCCCGTTTTTGAGGATGAGCAGGGCACCTATATCTTAAACGCCAAGGACCTATGCATGATCGAACACATCGGAGAGCTGGCGGATGCGGGCATCACCAGCCTGAAAATTGAAGGGCGCGCGAAGTCCGACTACTATGTTTCGGTTATCACCAACGCCTACCGCTGCGCGGTGGACGGCTATCTTGCCGACCCAAAGGGCTATGTAACACCCCGGTGGCTGGTGGACGAGGTAAAAAAGGTAAGCCACAGGCAATACTGCACCGGATTTTTCTACGGCCCCATCGAGAACGGGCAGTACTACGAAAACGGCGGCTACGTGCGGTCGTACGATGTGGTGGCGGTAGTGGACGACTGGCAAAATGGCGTCGCTTACTGCACCCAGCGCAACAAATTTTTGCGCGGCGATACGGTAGAGATCCTGCAGCCGCGTTCCAAGCCGTTTGAATTTACCATAGAACAACTGATTGCCGCCGACGGCAGTGAACTGGAAAGCACACCGCACCCGATGATGCCCTTTTCGTTTGCCTGCGACATTCCGCTTAAAAAGGGCAGCGTGATACGCAAGCAGGTAGAGACACCGACGCAGAATAGTTAAAACTTAAAAACGGTTAGGATAGTTTTTATGCCGCAAGCTTACCGTCTCGCCAATGGCGTGGTTTGACTATGTACGGTAGAAACCGCCCCTTTCAGGAAGGCGCACGGGCAAGCCGTGCCTTTAAAACCGTTGGGTTTTGAAGTTTTCTAATTATGATACTAATTTCTTGTTGATTAACGAATAACCCTTGACATTGAAGCCCATCCTATATATAATTTAGTTGCAAATGATTTGCATTTGCAAGCGCGTGTTGTTGGAGGCTTCAGTATGAAACATAAAATTGCTCTTTTGCTTGCGGCGACAGTAATTCTTTCGCTTTTTGCGGGCTGTGCGGCGCAGAACGATACGGCAGAAGGGCCGCTGCCTGTTGCCGGAGGCGGTGACAAGCTTACGGTTTACGCCAGCTTTTATCAAATGGCCGATTTTGCCGAAAAGATTGGCGGCGATAAGATCGCCCTTACTACCCTTGTCCCCGCGGGCACCGAGCCGCACGACTGGGAACCCGCGGCTGCCGACCTTGCGGGCCTTGAAAAGTCAGATGTGCTTGTATACAACGGCGCGGGCATGGAGCATTGGGTAGAGCAGGTGCTAAACTCCGTATCCAATAAAGAGCTGATTGCGGTGGAGGCCGTACGGGGTATCTCCCTGCTGGCGGGCGCGCATGACGAGGATGAAGAGGCTGAAAGCGAGGAAGCCGAAGCGGCATACGACCCCCATGTGTGGCTGAGCCCCAAGAACGCGAAGGCAATGCTTAATACTATCAAAGACGCCTTTGTACAGGCAGACCCGGACAATAAAGCCTATTACCAAGAGAACTGCGACCGCTTTACGGCGGAGCTGGATAAGCTGGATAAGGAGTTTTCCGACACCCTTGCGCCGCTGCCCAACAAGGATGTTGTGGTGGCGCATCAGGCGTTTGGCTACCTTTGCGCCGAGTATGGCCTGAATCAGGTCGCCATCGAGGGCCTGTCGCCAGACTCCGAGCCCGACCCCGCCAGAATGGCGGAGATTATCGACTTTGTGAAGCAAAACAAGGTGAAGGTCATCTTTTTTGAAGAGCTGGTAAGCCCCAAGGTTGCCCAAACGGTGGCGGACGCTACGGGCGCTACCACCGAGGTGCTCAACCCGCTGGAGGGCCTAACCGACGAGCAGCTCGCCGCAGGCGAGGATTATTTTTCGGTAATGCGTGAAAATCTGCAGGCACTTCAATCGGCGCTGCAATAGAATATAGACCATCAAACGGGATGTGTTTGCATGCAAAAGATCATTGAGGTTGAAAATTTAAGTTTTGGGTATTCCGGCGAGCCGATATTAAACAATATCGGCTTTTCGGTGTTTGCGGGCGATTTTGCGGCGGTTATCGGCTCAAACGGCGCGGGCAAAAGCACGCTGCTTAAGCTGCTGCTCGGCGAACTTTCCCCCGCAAAAGGGAGTATCCGCCTGCTGGGGGAGGATGTGCGCCGCTTTAAGGCTTGGCCCAAAATCGGCTATGTGCCGCAGAACGCCGCGGTAAATGCCGCAGGCTTCCCCGCCACCGCCGAGGAGATTGTGAGCGCCAACCTGTTTTCGCAGATCGGCCTGTTAAGGCCTATTAGAAAAGAGCATGTGCTTAAGGCCAAAGAGGCGCTCGCGCTGGTGGGGATGCAGGATTACGCCAAAAGCCTGATCGGCAACCTCTCGGGCGGGCAGCAGCAGCGTGTGATGCTGGCAAGGGTGCTGGTGAACAGCCCCGCCGTCATGCTGCTGGACGAGCCGACAACGGGGGTGGATGCTGCCGCTGCCCAGTCGCTCTACAAGCTGCTTGCAAGGCTTAACCACGAAACCGGCATCACCATCATGATGGTGACACACGATATCGCCTCTGCGGCGGGGTTCGTCACGCGAACCCTCTGTTTGGAGCAGGGCTCGGTGGTGGAGCTTGACCGGGGGCAGCTGGAGCATGAGCTCTCACACAAGCACAAACATCCGCGGTGTAATCCGGCGACAGCAGGGGAGGAGGGCTGCAATGGAGATTTTTCAATATGACTTTATGCGCAAGGCGTTTATCGTCGGCATCCTGCTCGCTGTCATCATCCCCTGCATCGGCATTATCGTGGTGCTCAAGCGCCTTTCGATGATCGGCGACGCACTGTCGCACAGCTCGCTTGCGGGCGTTGCTGCTGGGCTTGTGATGGGCATAAACCCCGTGCTGGGCGCGGTGGCTGCCTGTGTGGCGGCGGCGCTGGGCATCGAAGCCATCCGCAAAAAGATCCCCAAGTTTTCCGAGATGTCGATTGCCATCATCATGTCGGCGGGCATCGGCCTTG
Source organism: Bacillota bacterium (assembly GCA_023391875.1). GTDB lineage: Bacteria > Bacillota > Clostridia > Oscillospirales > Ruminococcaceae > Acetanaerobacterium. The sequence continues at coordinate 496,947 of JAEWAB010000004.1, forward strand.
CGGGCGTGCTGTCCGGCTTTGTTAAGAACGCCGCCAACTTTAACAGCTTTCTGTTTGGCAGCATCGTCGCCATCAGCGATTTTGAGCTGATTTTGGTGGTGGTGATCAGCTGCGCGGTGCTACTCGCGTTTTTGCTGCTTTATAAGGAGCTGTTCTATGTCGCCTTTGACGAGCGCGCGGCAAGGTTGGCGGGCGTGCCGGTAAAGGTGATCAACTTTATCTTTACCATCCTTACCGCCATCACCGTATCGGTGGCGGCGCGCACGGTGGGCGCCTTGATTGTATCGTCGATGATGGTGGTACCCGTTGCGTGCGCCATGCAGTTTGGCAAAAGCTATCGGCAGACGGTGCTTTACTCGGTGGGGTTCGCGGTCGGTTTTACCCTGGTGGGGCTGTTTGTTTCGTACTACGCAAGGCTTCGCCCCGGCGCGACCATCGTGCTGGCCGGTGTCGCCTGCCTGCTGCTGATACTCTTTATTAAATGGCTCATAAACCTCTTTGCGGCACAAGGAATGAAATCACGGTAAGTATCGAATAAGTTGCAAGGCCCTCCGGTCTATGGAGGGCCTTGCCTGTTTTAATGAAGTGTTTTAAATACGAAGCTCGCTAATAATTGGGGGCCAATGAGCAAGCCTTTTGCAGTAGCGGGTGGGTATGTAAGCTATCCGTCAAACCTGCGCCGCAGGGTTTGCAGCGCCTTCTTTTCAATGCGCGACACATACGAGCGGGAGATCTTCAGCATGGCCGCCACCTCGCGCTGTGTGAGCGGGGCGCCCCCCGTAAGGCCGTAGCGCAGGCAGACAATCGTGCGTTCGCGCTCGTCGAGGTACTTGTTGATGAGCACATGCAGCTTCTCGGATTTCAGCTTTAGGTCGATGTCCTCAAAGATGCTCTCGTCCTCGGCGACAATGTCCATGAGTGTCAGGGCGTTGCCCTCTTTATCGGTGTCTATCGGGTCGCTGATATAGATATCCTGCGCGGTCTTTTTGATGTTGCGGAAGTGCATGAGAATTTCGTTTTCTATGCAGCGCGCCGCATAGGTGGCAAACCGTGTACCCTTGTCGCAGTCGAAGGTGGATACCGCCTTAATCAGCCCGATGGTGCCGATAGAGATCAAATCGTCCTGCTCCTTCTGGTTGGAGTAGTATTTTTTAATGATGTGCGCCACCAGCCGCAGGTTGTGCTCAATCAGGCGGTTGCGCGCGGTAGGGTCGCCCTGCTTGATTAGCTCAAGGCATTCGCGTTCCTCCTTGGCGGAAAGGGGTTTGGGAAACGAACCGCCGGAGGTAACATGCAGCGCAAAGTATAACAGGTTCTCGATGGCAAACTGTAGCAGCGCCAGATACATTTCCCCACACCCCCGTTAAATATCATTTATGGTGTACAACCGTGCGCCATAAGCCGTACTAAGAGTATATGTGCGCACTGGCCGGAACTTGTTTGTCCTGTAAGGATTTTGAGGATGCGGATGGCAGAGCGGTGCGGGACGCCTGTGTTAGGTTAAGATGTGATTAAAAATTAGCTGTCTGAAAACCATAAGCGAGGCCGCGTGGAATTACCCACGCGGCCTCGCTGCCAAAGACGGGTTCATTCAGTTGGCTTGTACGGACTCAAGCGAGGTTTCACCTTGGTTTACTGTGGCCTTATTAAAGAATAGCTCTTTATTCCTCACCACTACCGCGACGGCGATAACGGCCAAGACCACGGTTTCGATGCATTTGCTGATCTGGTTCATATTCGTGGCTTCCTGCATGATATTCACAAAGAAGTGGAATAGGATTGCCGCCAGAATACTGCCGCGGTTTCTTGCGCATAGCCAGCTGAGAATAAACGCGAGCGGGATGGTACTGATAATAAAGTTTATACCAAACCAGATATTCTCTTGAAGGATGTTGTATTGGTAGGAGCCTGCAATCAAAAACAAGGGCAGGTGCCATAAAGACCAGATGATTGCAAAAATCCAGGTCGCGGTAAAAAGGTTGTATCTGCTTAAGAGGCTATCCATTGCATAGCCTCTCCACCCGAATTCTTCGAAGAATGCCGTTAAAAGCAGCACAGCCAGGGTAGGCATGGTGCCAAAAGAGAACGAAAACTTGTCTGCGAGAACCAGCTGGTTTAGCGGCTGGCCGAACAGGGTGGATATCAGTATCGAAGCCACAACCGCAAAGGGCATGATTAAAACCATGGCAACAAAGGTGCTCGGTTTTATCCTTTTAATGCTTACTGCCTTATTTACATAATCCCTTTTAATCTGCTTGTTTTTAGAGGCGAGGATCATGATTATTGCGATGGTAGCGGGGGCCAAAAGGCCCAGTGACATAAATAAGATATACAGGCCTTCATTCTCGGAGGTGCGGCTGAAATAAACCGAAATAAACCAGTTTGCCCAGGTAAAGAGAAAGGTGAGCCCAAAGTAGGTTATGGGCTTATATTTGTACTCGTTCATCGTTTGCAAAACACTCCTTGTCAATTTGTACTGAAAAGTCCGGCGATATAGGCTAAGCTGCCTGGGGCAGCACCCAGAATCTTCTCCATCATATAAATCTGCGCCGCTATCTTCCGCTGCAATTCCTCGGGCGGCCACTGAAACAAGCCCTCGTCAAATAAAAACTGGGTGGAGACCAGCAAGCTTTCGATACACTCTTGGGGGTAGGGCGTTGAGAATAACCCTTCAGAGATACCCTGTTCCAGCACCCTTGTTAAAACGGGTGTCAACTGCACGACACATTGTGTCAGGCTTCGTTGATGCAGCTCGGCGTTGCCGCTTTGGTGCATATGCTCTATCATCTGCTCCTTGTGCTCACAAGAAAAGCTATTTGCAAATATCTGTATCAGCTTTTCCTGTACAGACAGATTGGGGTTATCCGCAATGGCTTTGGCATGCTGTATAGCGACCGACGCCATGCGTACGACGATAGCATCCATCACCTCGTCTTTGGATTTAAAATAGTAATAGAAGGTGCCTTTGGCGATACCTATTTCATTTAGGATATCGTTAATGGTTGTTTTTTCGTATCCCTTAGTGAAAAACAGGGCTTCAGCCGTATCCAGTATCTCGTTTTTTCTTTCCAGCGGGTCTTTGATTGTTCTCACTACGATCATTCCTTTATAGACTGACGGTCGGTCTATAAGAATAGTAGCGTGGTTGCCTATCTATGTCAATAGTAAAATTAAAATTATATCCACCTAAGCGCAAAACCATCTTTTCGCGGCCGTATGCCTATTCCACGCTGCGTAGACTTCAGTCCAAAGGCCGTGGCTTGCGCTTGTGGCGATTATAGGGTATGATGTTTTCAAGGAGATGATTACAATCGATACCTATAAAATCGGTAAGAATATCGCGCTGCTCCGTAAAGCGCGGGGGCTTACCCAGCAGCAACTGGCGGAAACCCTTGGAGTAACCAACAAAGCCGTTTCGAAGTGGGAGACAGGCGAGGGCCTGCCGGATATCAGTGTTCTTCCCGCGCTGGCCGCGGCGCTCCAAACGACGACAGACAGCCTTTTAAGCGCGGGGGAGGCAAAAGAAGACGAAGAACATCCTATTGAGACATACATCCTGCAAAAGCGCTTGGCAAGCTATAAAATGCACTGCCTTGTTGCCGCGATGGCTTGCGTACTCGGCGTTCTGCTCGCGTGGGTGATATGGGCGGAGACGCAAACCCTCTACGCGGTGGCCGTCGGCCTTATACTGCAGATTGTAGGGCTGATGTGGTACGAAATCCGCCGTATCTCTGTCAACGCGGAGCTGCAGGCTTATAACAGCAAGGCCGAAAAGCCCGTCGATAACCCGCTGCCGCGCAGGCGTTTCTACGCCCTGACGGTTTGGCTGTGGTCCATCCTCCCGATCTGGTGCACTTTCAGCGGGCAGTTCTATCCCATGCGCCTGCCGTTTGTATTTTTACAGCGAATCTTGCCTAAAGAATTCCTTCCTCATCTGGTGTCGGTTGTCATTTACGCACTGTTTTGTACGGCGTTTTCCGTTTGTTTATCGCTGCCTTGGAATCGTCAGAAGAAAAGATAAAACCCGAGGGGCTGTCCAATAACAGACAGCCCCTCGGGTTATTCATGCGTATTTCCTTGCTATTTCAGTTTTGCGCGAAAGCCGGAGCGGATGGCGCCCATGGGGCACGCCGCCTTGCACTTTCCGCAGCGGATGCACTCAAGGCTGTTTACCTTGTGCATTACGTCGATATTCATGCCGCAGGCTCTGGAACAGGCCCCGCAGGAGGTGCACTTGTTTTCATCTATGCGGTAGCGGTAGAACGAAATGGGGTTGAACACCGAATAGATGGCGCCGAGCGGGCAGATGTATTTGCAGAACGGGCGGTAGATGATGATCGACAAGAATACCGCCGCCCCAAGGAAGGCAAGCTTCCAGGTGTAAAGCCAGCCCAGCGCGTCCTGCAGCGGCTGGTTCAGCAGCACCAAGGGGATACCCCCCTCCAGTGTGCCTGCGGGGCAGAGCAGTTTGCAGAAATAGGGCGCGCCCTGCCCGATAATGTCTCGGGCAACGAGCGGCAGGAAGATGACAAATACGGCGAGTACAACATATTTCAGCCATCGTAAGAGCTTATCGCCCTTAAAGGTTTTAATCTTTTTGGGGAAGGGGATTTTGTGCAGCAGTTCTTGTATCAGCCCGAACGGGCAGAGCCAGCCGCATATAAACCGGCCGCATATGGCGCCTACCAGCATCAAAAACCCCACGATGTAGTATGAAAACATAAGCCCGCGGCTGCCGATAACCGCCTGCAGCGCGCCGATGGGGCAGGAGCCGATCGCTCCCGGGCAGGAGTAGCAGTTTAGCCCCGGCACACAGAGTTGCTTTAGGCTGCCTTTATAGATCTTGCCCTGCAAGAAGCCTATCGCGTAGCTGTTGGTTGCGGCAGCCCAAACCGCCTGCACCCAGTGCCGGAAATGCTTGATTCTAGCCAATGCCAATGCACTCCAGACAGATGTTTATCGCCTTTTCGAGTACAATAGTGTGCTCGCCGCGCAGTACGCCGATGGCAATAAAGGCTATACCAAGCAGTACTACGGCAAAGGTCAAAAGTCGGGTGGCTGCTTTTTTCATATCGTCACCTCTCACGCGAAGCGTAATAATACTGGTTCCTTGATTAAAGAAGTGATAAATCACTTTTCCAATCTCCCGCCTTTAGCGGGAACAACAACGCTTTGCGTTATCGCAGAACGAGTATTGAACGGCGTGTTTGAAAAGGGGATTTAGTATAAAGCGTTTTTTATCAGCTTACGCGCGCAAGCATATCGTTTACGGTCTTCAGCCATGCGTCGGCGCTCTTGGAACCGGTCACCTTGCCTACGATGTTGCCGTTCTGGTCTACGAAGAAGGTGGTGGGTACAAAGCTGATGTCGCTCATGAAGCTGTTCTGAAGCATCGAGCTGCTGGGGATGTACATCTTGTAGGTTGCGCCGGTCTTGCTTACGATCTCTTTCACCACATCGGTCTTGCCTGCACCGTCGGAGGCTACACCGATGATGTTAACACCCTTGCTCTTCACCTGATTGTATACACTGCTGATGGCGGGAATCTCTTCGATGCAGGGGTTGCAGTAGGTCGCCCATACGTTGATCATGGTGAGCTTGTAGTTGCTCAGGATGCTCTGGTTTGCCGTGTTGCCGTTTAAGTCGGTCATGGTAAAGCTGCCAATCGAGCCCTGAGTGGTGGAGGGCTTGCTCGGGGCGCTGCTTGCGGGCTTGGAGCTGGTGGTAGGCTTAGAGCTGCCGGCGGTGCCGGAGGGGGGGGGGCTGCTGTTCTTTACAGAAGAGGTATTCGCGGATGAAGTATTCTTGGTGCCGGAAGAACTGCCTGCTGCCGAGGAAGCACTCTTTACAGCGGAGCCTGCGGTGTTCTTCTGAACCGCTGTTTTGTCGCCTTGGTCGCCGGATGTAATCACGGTACCGTCTTCCTGAGCGGTGAGCGCGTCCTCGTTTGCCTGCTCGTCGGCAGCTTCGGAGGAACTCTCAACCGGGAGAGTTTCGTCTGCGGCAAGTGCGGCATTATCGGAACTGCTTGTGTCGGCATTATCAATACCCTTCTTAGTCTCCGGTGCGTTTGAACAGCTGGTAAAGATCAACAGCACCATCATTGTCGAAAGCAAAATACATAAGTATTTTCTCATGGGTCTACCTCGCATTCATACGTATTTTTTGTATTATGTCAACTACATCCAATTCCTAGTGGTTACGTATATTTTAACATGGCAATCTGCATAATTCAATTTAATAATTATTCTTATTAAGCCAACCATTGCCTGAAAGATGCCCAATACCGTATTGTGGTAATTGATTGCCTACCGCACGCCGAGTGTAAATATCTGTTGCAAGAGGTGAATCTTACTGGTATAATATACGTATATTCGCCGCTCCCCATCATCATAAGGAGCGGGCCGGATAGAAGCAGGGTAGACAGGGTAGCCCCTTTCCCCTCATCATTTTGCCGTGCGTATTGCCGCGCGGATAATGATTGTTGCGGAGAGGGGCTGTCGCTATCTTTGGGCATCGGATGCAAAGTTGCGGGCCGTTTCCACGCAGACGATGGTAAGTTATAGCATACACCCGAGTTTGGAGGTATTTTCATTGAATTTGGTAAAAGAAAAGGGCTTTTATAAAAACATTATCGCAATCGCTATCCCCGTGGCACTGCAAAACCTGATTGGTTTCGGTGTAAATATGACCGACACCGTTATGATAGGCGCACTCGGGCAGAACCAGCTTTCGGCGGTTTCACTGGCAAACCAGGTATTCTTTATCTTCAACATCCTTACCTTCGGTATCGCGAGCGGCGCGTCGGTGCTTACGGCGCAGTACTGGGGCAAGGGGGATACGGGGGCCATCCGCCGGGTTTTCGCAATCGCGCTTGACATTGCCACGATATTTTCACTGGTTTTTTCGGTAGTCGCGATCTTCTTCCCGCAGCAGGTGATGCATTTATTCTCCACAGAGGCACCGGTTATTGCCGAGGGCGTAAAATACCTTCGGATTATGGGGTTTGCCTACTTCTTCTTCGGCATTACCAACACCTATCTGAGCATGATCAGAAGTGTTGAACAGGTGCGTATCTCGTTGCTTGTATTTGGCACGTCCTTTGTGATCAATGTAATTGTCAACTATGTGCTGATATTCGGCAAGCTCGGCATGCCTGCCATGGGGGTGCAGGGCGCCGCCATCGGCACCTTGGTAGCACGCGTCACCGAGTTTATCATGATCACCGTGTATATCCTTTTTTATGAGAAGAAGGTCCGCTTCACGTTTAAGGATATGTTAAAGTTAGACAAAACGCTGTTTGGGGATTTTATCCACTACGGTGTCCCCGTAGTGTTTAACGAGCTTTTCTGGTCGGTGGGTATGTCGCTGCAGTCGGTTATCATCGGGCGCATCGGCTCCGACTTTGTTGCGGCCAACAGCATTGTCGGGGTGTTCCAGCAGCTTACCACCATCGTTATCTTCGGCATCGCGAACGCCGCGGCGGTCGTGGTAGGCAAGGCGGTAGGCTCAGGCAGAAACGAGTATGTACGGCAGTGCGCCAATACGCTGCTTTTGCTCAGCGCGGGGGTAGGCGTAGTGGGGACGGCGGTGATGTTTGCGCTGCGCGGCATTGCCGTGAGCTTTTACAACGTGCCCGACGCCACCAAGGAGATGGCGCAGATCATTATGATTGTGGCGGCGCTTAACGTATTCTTTGTTTCGCTCAACGCGATCAACCTCATCGGCACCCTGCGCGGCGCGGGGGATACCAAGTTTGTGTTTGTAGCCGACACCATCATGATCTGGGTGCTTTCGGCTCCGCTTGGTATGCTTGCCGGTTGGGTACTCAAGCTGCCGGTTTGGGCGGTGTTCTTTTGCCTGAGAATCGACGAACCATTAAAAGCGATCATTACAATATCAAGGATAAAAGGTACAAAATGGGTAAGAAATGTGACAAGGTAAATAAAAATTTAAATAAATTACGAAAATCTATTGACACTTTGCCGGATTACAAGTAAAATAGCAGTAGGTTGCGGTATCTGTTGAGGTGAAATGCAATGCCGAAACATCTCAGGGGCATAATGGCCGATTCACAGAATGCGGTAAAAACTGCCGATGAGGTGTTGGTTGCCAAAGCGCGCAGCGGCTGTGACGACAGCTTAGCCGTTTTGATTGCACGTTACCTTCCGCTTATCAGCGCCAAGGCATGGGGTTATGAATATTCCTTTTTAGAAAAGGATGACCTCGTGCAAGAGGGCATGATTGCACTGCTGAAAGCAATTCGTTCCTTTGTGGAAGAGAAAGGAACATCGTTTAATACCTTTGCCGTAATCTGTATTGACAATAGCATTAAATCGGCTGTAAGATCTGCGGGACGTTTAAAACATATGCCACTTAACAACTATGTCCCACTTTACAGCGACGACATAAGCGGTCAGTTTTACGATCAACTCTCGGCAAGCTCGGCGGGTTCACCTGAAGCCCTCGTTATTAAAAAGGAAGAATATGCGCTACTAAAACGGAAGATTGCCACTCTTCTTTCTGGTTTCGAGAGGGAGATATTGACGCTTTATTTGAACGGTTGCACATATGAAGAGATGGCTGCGAAGCTTTCCGTTACCGTAAAATCGGTGGATAACGCTTTGCAGCGTGTAAGGAGAAAGTTTGGTTTGGTAATGCTTTAACCCTTTTGCAGCGGCTCATATGTTTCTACCGCTTAAATTTTAGTTGCTAAACCGCGAAAACGGTTTACAATATGCCCCTAGTAGCTCAAAGGAAGAGCGTTGTTTTTCAAAGGTGTCGGTTCAAATCCGTCCGCGGGCGCAATATTTTAATCCAAAAGCGAGGTAAATTTCATGTTTGAAGACAAGACCCTGATTTGCAAAGAGTGTGGCGCTGAGTTCGTATTCACAGCCGGTGAGCAGGAGTTTTATGCTTCTAAGGGCTTCGTAAATGAGCCCCAGAGATGCAAAGCCTGCCGCGACAACCGCAAGAACGCATCTAAGCCCGAGAAAGAGATGTTCACGGCTACATGTGCAAGCTGCGGCAAAGAAGCAAAGGTTCCCTTCAGACCGCGCGAAGACCGTCCTGTATATTGCAGCGAGTGCTTTGCCAAAATGAAGGAAGAAGGCTAATCCACAAGAGTAATAAAAGGTGCTTCGGGTTTTACCCGAAGCACCTTTTTGGGTTATGCGTTTTTTTGAGTACCAAGGCAGAGCTTAACGATGGCCTTCCACAAGGTCTTCTTTCCTGAAGAGGAGCGAAATGCACCAAATACCGGCCAGTGCTATAAGGGTATAGATAATCCTGCTGAGGATTGCGGTCTGCCCGCCAAAAATCCAAGCCACGATGTCAAAACTGAATATGCCGATGCTTCCCCAGTTCAAGGCACCGATTATCACTAAAATCAAGGATATTCTGTCTAGCACGTGTATTCATCTCCTTTTTGGGTTAAGATATAGCATAGCGCTATGTCTGCAAACCATATGCAGATAAACCTAGTTTTCCGTAAAAAAAGCGGTTTATGCGTAACCCGCTTTTTTGGGCGGCAAAGCGGTTATTGATGCTTGCCGCCAATCAGCTCTTCGTAAAGCTCAAGCAGCTTAAATTTTACAACATAGCTGCCTTTATCGGTGACAATTCGCAGTTCGTCGCCGTTTAGCACCTCGGATAGCTCATCTTCCTCGCAGGCCGCGGGCAGACACATGGGCGGGAACACCACGCACCACCAGTTTTTGCCCTGCGCCTTGCCAAGACGGACGCACAGCGCGTCGTAGTTCCCCGCGGGCAGCGTCACCTCGTCGTACTTTCGCGTATTAAAGTATTTATTCTCTATCGACGCGTGCGCTGTGTAATCAAAGCCTTTTTCGGCAAGCAGGCGGTTTGCGGCGGCCTCTATCTGCTCAAGATTTTGCGAAAGCGTTTTTTTGGCATCCTGCTTATCCGGGTTATTAAAGAGCAGCGTGCCGCATTCATCCAATATCTTGTCCCGAATCATCAGCTTTACGCCCTGGTCGGCGTCCGAGTCGGAGTTGGCGATTACGTGCAGGCGAAGTAGCTTGCCGCTGATATCCTCACAGCGCCGCGCAAAGCCGGTGAAGCTGGTAAGCGCTATGGTTAAAACCAGTGCGATGAGAACCGAAAGCTCGAGCTTTTTCATATGTAAAAACCGTCCTTTTTACCCTCAAATGTTTCTTGCAAGGGTAATATGGACGGTTTTGTTAGGTTTTATTCAATTGCGGCATTTTTAGTTATGCTCTGTGACCACCGCGCCGTGCGGGCAAGGCTTTACGAGAAACACCTCGCCGTACTGCTCGCTCAGGGCCGCGACGCACCGCTTGGCGTCGGCCTTGTTGTCGAACAGGCCGAACACCGCGCTGCCGCTGCCGCTCATCAAAGCGCCCAGCGCGCCGCCGTCAAGCATGTGCTGTTTGATGGCCGCGACCTCAGGTAAGGGGCAGACCTCCTCCAGCACGTTGCACAGCTCCTCACCGATGCTCTGCAGCCTGCCGGTGGCCACCGCCGCAACCATCATGTCGTTATCCGGCCTGCGGGCGGGGGTATGCTCGTCGTAGAGCGCATAGGCGTTCTGCGTGCTGATGCCGCCCTGCGGCTTCGCAATAACAAAGTAGCATTTGGGCAGGGAAGGCAGCGGGTCGAAGATTTCGCCGATGCCCTCGGCCAGCACGGTGCCGCCCACGATAGAAAAGGGTACGTCCGCCCCCAGCGGCAAGGCGATCTCACAGAGGGTGCGCAGGCTTAATTCGGTCTCAAATAGGGCGTTCAGCCCCACCAGTACGGCCGCCGCGTCGGCGCTGCCGCCCGCAAGCCCCGCCGCGAGCGGGATGTTCTTTTCTATCACCATCTGTACGCCCGTTGCGGGAAGGCCGGTGTACGCAAAAAACGCGAGCGCCGCGCGGTAGGCGAGGTTTGTCTCGTCGCAGGGAAGGTCCTCACGGTCGCACTGCAGCTGAATGCCGCCTTCGGTTTTGCGCAGCAGCAGGTAGTCGCAGAGCGTTACCGTCTGCAGCACCATGCGCAGGATGTGGTAGCCGTCATGCCGCCTGCCGGTGATGTCCAGCGTCAGATTCAGTTTGGCGGGTGCCTCTACGCGACACTCGGTCATCGGTTTTGTCACTCCTTATACTTATTTCAATTAGAAATATAGAAAAAATTCGAGCAAAAGGTTAAATTTATGCCTTTTGTGAAGAATTTTTACGGTTTATTTCTTATTGGAATTAGTATTACAATTGTGTCAAGGCAGCGATGTCAAGAACCATAGTGAACTACAGCGTTTTTAAGAACTTCTCAATGCGCGAAAGCGCCTCGATGATATGTTCAACAGAATAGGAATACGAAACGCGGATATATCCTTCGCCGCTTGCGCCGAAGGCATTGCCGGGCACAACCGCAACGCGTTGGGAATAAAGCAGCTTTTCGCAGAATTCCTCAGAGGTAAGCCCGGTGGACTTGATGCAGGGGAAGACGTAAAACGCGCCCTCCGGCTCAAAGCAGGTAAGGCCCATCTTGTTAAAGCCGTCTGCCGTTAAGCGGCGGCGCATGTCGTAATCCTCCACCATCATGCGAATCTCCGAGTCGCAGTGCTTTAACGCCTCGATGGCGGCATACTGGCTGGTAGAGGGCGCACACATGATGGCAAACTGGTGTATCTTGGTCATCTGCGTTAGAATCGGCTCGGGGCCGCAGGCATAGCCCAACCGCCAGCCCGTCATGGAATACGACTTGGAAAAGCCGTTCACCACGATGGTGCGCTCCCACATGCCCTCTAACGAGGCAATGGATACATGCGAGGCCGAGTAGGTAAGCTCGGAGTAGATTTCATCCGAAAGCACCATAATGTCGGTGCCGCGCAGGACCTCGGCAATCGCCTCGAGGTGTTCGCGCCGCATTACGGCGCCCGTGGGGTTGTTGGGGTAGGGTAGTATCAGCAGCTTGGTTTTTGGGGTAATCGCGGCCTTTAATGCCTCGGGGGTCAAGCGGAAGTTATCCTCCTGCTTGGTAACAACGGGCACCGGTACGCCGCCGCTTAAAGAGACGATGGGGTCGTAGCACACAAAGCTGGGCTCGGGGATAAGCACCTCGTCGCCGTCGTTCAGCAGCGCGCGGATGCACATGTCTATGCCCTCCGAACCGCCCACGGTAACGAGTATCTCGTTTTTGGGGTCGTAGCTGATATCAAAACGCCTTTTCAGGTAACGTGCAATCTCTTTGCGAAGCTCTAAAAGCCCCCAGTTGGAGGTGTAGCGCGTCTGGCCGCGTTCGAGCGAAACAATCGCCGCGTCGCGGATCGTCCACGGTGTTTGAAAATCTGGCTCGCCCACGCCCAGTGAGATGACATTGTCCATCTCGTTGGCAATGTCAAAGAATTTACGGATGCCCGAGGGCTTCATCTTTACAACCTTCTCGGGCAGTATTTTCGAGTAGTCGATCACAGCGACACGTTCCCCCTCTCGTCGCGCTCGGCATCCGCGAAAACACACCCGCTGTCTTTATAACGGCGCAGCACAAAATGGGTGGTGGTAGAGAGCACCGAGTCCATGGGGGCGAGGCGGTGCGCTACAAACAGCGCGATATCCTTAAAGTTCTTGCCCGAAACGAGCACGGCAAGGTCATACCCGCCCGACATTAAAAATACGCTTTCAACCTCGTCAAACAGCATTACCTTCTTGGCAATCTCCTCAAAACCGAGGTCGCGCTTGGGGGTAACGCGCAGCTCTATTAAAGCGGTAACATACTCCCTGCCTGCTCGGTCCCAGTCAATCAGTGCCTTATATCCACGAATGACGCCGTCCGCCTCGTACTGTGCTATCGCTGCGGCGATGTCCTCCGCTGTTGCGCCAAGCATTACGGCGAGCTGTTCGTTCGATAAACGTGCGTTGGTGTCCAAGATTCTCAGTAACTTATCCATGACAAGTGTCACTCCAGTTCCTTTTTATTTATAAAAGCAGTTCACACCATAAAGTGCTGCATGCTCCTATTCTTGCGCGTTCGTGGATAATATCGGGTGAAAGAGCAGGGCTGCTGCAATACCTATTTAATATCGATCAGCATGGGGGTACGCGAAAGGTAGATGGTAAACTGGTCAAAGCCCGCTTCTTTTGCAAGGGTCATGCCGCGGTCGATGTCTTTGCCCACATCCTCACTGCGGTGGCCGTCGGAGCCGATGGTGATATATGTCCCGCCCAGCTCTTTAAACCGCCGCACATACTCAAGCGGGGGCATCGCGGTGTCCAGCCCCTGCCTGAAGCCGGAGGTGTTTATCTCAAGCGCCTTGCCGTTTTTGGCAAGGGTTTTTAATATCGCGTCAATCATGTCGTTGTATCTCGTCAGGTCTACGGGAATACCGTGCGCGCCCGTGATATAGCGGATGGGGTAGGTGAGGTGGGCAAGGCTGTCGAATTCGTTCCAGTTGCAGATCGCCAGTATATTTTTAAAGTAGGCGGTAAGGATGGTGTCGATCTCCTTTTCGCCCATATCCGAATAGTCGATGTAATAATAATCGGTTCCGTCCAGCATGTTGTGCATCGAGGCCAGAACAAAGTCGAAGTCAAACGCAGCGAGGGTCTCGCGTGTTGTTTTAAGGTCGTAAAGCGGCTGCCCGATTTCAACGCCCGAAGAGACGATTAAGCTGCCCCTGAAAACGGATTTTGCCTTTAAGCATTCAAAATAGGATTGGCGGACAGAGATGTTGAACCTTCCGCCCTCAAAGTTGTCCATCTCACAGTGGTCGGTGATCGAGATGCCGCGCAGACCGGTAGCAATGGCGTTCTCGCACATAAAGGTTACCGATTCGCGGCCGTCCGGGGAGTTATCGGAGTGAGTGTGGCTGTCGTACAGGTTGATATAAGACATGAAACGGGGCTCCTTTCCTCAAACAAAACAACAAGGTAATCATCATCCAACAAGAAATTTTTTACGCTTTGACCAACATGCATGACACTATCATAGCACATTTATCAAATAATTTATAGGTTTTGTGAAAATTTTGATAAGCTGTTTTATTCAAAATGAAAATATGCTATTATAAATAGGTATTAACGGCTGTTTATGCCAAACCATCGGGATGAATGTGTTTGGCGGCAAGGCGCAGCCGAGTAAAGTATTGGAGGAATAGAGCATGCGTGCGGTAATAACGGTAATCGGTAAGGATATGGTCGGTATTCTGGCAAGGATAAGCACCCTCTGCGCGGAGTATAACGTGAATGTCTCGGATGTGACCCAATCGGTTTTGCAGGATATGTTCGCGATGATTATGATGGTAGACATCTCGAAGATGACCATCGGCTTCAGCGAGTTTTCAGATAAACTTGGCGAGCAGGGCAAGGCGCTTGGCCTAAACGTGCATTGCATGCACGAGGATATCTTTAATTCCATGCACCGCATTTAAGCCCAATATGCATAGTGTAGAAAGGAAACGGATTTTTCAATGATTAATGTCAGCGACATACTGGAAACGATCAGTATGATACAGGACGAAAACCTGGATATACGCACCATTACCATGGGCATCTCGCTGCTTGAGTGCTGCGACAGCGATATCGACCGCGCCTGCGAAAAGGTGTACGACAAGATTACCCGCAAGGCGCAGAACCTTGTAAAGACCGGCGACGAGATCGAAAAACAGTACGGTATACCGATTATTAATAAACGTATCGCCGTCACCCCCATCTCGATGCTGCTGGCTTCCAGCAAGGGCGACCCCGTAAAGTACGCCATTGCCATGGAAAAGGCGGCACAGGCCTGCGGCGTAAACCTCATCGGCGGCTTTTCCGCACTGGTACACAAGGGCTTTTCGGCGGGCGATTTAGAGCTGATCAACGCCATCCCCGAGGCGCTGAATGTCACCACGCGCGTGTGCTCGTCGGTAAACATCGGCTCGACCAAGAGCGGCATCAATATGGATGCCGTCAAGCTGATGGGCGGCATTGTAAAGCGCTCCGCCGAGCTTACCGCAGACCGCCAGTGCGTCGGTGCCACCAAGCTGGTGGTGTTCTGCAACGCGCCGGAGGATAACCCCTTTATGGCGGGCGCTTTCCACGGTGTGGGCGAGCCGGATTGCGTCATCAACGTGGGTGTTTCCGGCCCCGGCGTGGTGCGCTGCGCGCTTGCAAAGGCAGGCACCAGCTGCGACATCACGGGCGTTGCCGATATTATTAAAAAGACTGCGTTTAAGATTACACGCATGGGCCAGCTGGTGGCCTATGAAGCCTCCAAGCGCCTTGACGTACCGTTTGGCATTGTAGATTTGTCTTTGGCCCCCACCCCCGCGGTGGGCGACTCGGTGGCGCATATCTTGGAGGAGATGGGCCTTGAGCAGTGCGGCTGCCACGGCACCACCGCGGCACTGGCGCTGTTAAACGACGCGGTAAAGAAGGGCGGCGTCATGGCATCCTCCCATGTAGGCGGCCTTTCGGGCGCGTTCATCCCCGTTTCGGAGGACGCCGGCATGATTGCGGCGGCCGAAAGCGGCGTGCTCACCTTGGAGAAGCTGGAGGCCATGACGGCGGTGTGCTCGGTGGGCCTGGACATGATCGCCATCCCGGGCGATACCTCGGAGGAGGTTATCAGCGCGATTATCGCGGACGAAGCCGCCATCGGCATGGTGAACTCTAAGACCACGGCGGTGAGGGTGATCCCCGCCATCGGCCTTGATGTAGGCGACAGCCTGGAGTGGGGCGGCCTGTTTGGCAGCGCGCCTGTCATGAAGGTAAACACTACCTCGCCCGCGGTATTCATCAACCGCGGCGGCAGAATCCCCGCGCCGCTACAGAGCCTTAAAAACTAACAATTTATAGAATCACGTGATATGCTGCCGGAGTAAAGCGTATGAAGGAACTGATTAAGAGGTATTCCGCTCTTTCGTTTTGTGTGGTTGTGTTGCTGCTCAGCGGGTTATTGTTGCTGTTACACATAGCCTTTCCCGCGGCGGGGGACTACTCCGTTTCCTTCCCGCAGCTTGCGCCCACCCTCGGTGTGCTGGTGCTCTGCCTGTTTGAGGGAGACTTTGCCCCGTTTGCCGGTATTCTACGGCGGTTAAAGCCGAGCAAAGCGCACCTGAAAGGGTATGCCTGCGCGGTGCTGCTGCCCGTTATACTGGTTGCGTTAAGCGCGTGGGTCTTGTCGCTGCTCGGCGTACCCTATCGGCCGTGGGGCAGCGGCGCGATATTTTATCTGCTGAACCTGTTGTTTATGCTGCTCGGCTGCTTTGGCGAAGAGATCGGCTGGCGCGGCTTCTTGCTACCCACCTTGCAAAAGCGCCTCTCGCCGTTCGTGAGCGCCCTGCTGGTGGGTGTATTCTGGGGCGCATGGCACATGAACTTCGCCGACGGCATCGGGGGCTTTGTATTTTATACTGTTACGGTTACAGAAGTATCCATCCTCTATACTTGGATTTATAATAAGACGGGCGGTAGCGTGCTTGCAATGGTTTTAAGCCACTTTATGTTCAACCTGCCGTCCCATCTGCTCCTGTGGGAGCGCTTCGGCGTTACCCTTTACATGGTTCAGACTGTATTGTTTGGCATTGCGTGCGCTGTTATACTTATAGCAAGCCGGAAAGACTTTTTGAGTAAACCCCTGCAGACAGTATAGAAAGGATAGGTACTTATGAACCGAAGGTTGGGCGTCATCTCCTCCATTGCCGTCGCGGCGGCAAGCATCGGGTTTGCGGTTTCAATGCTCATCAGCGATATCAACCTATCGTATCTCACCAGCATCGGGATTTCGTGGTCGTACGTACTTATGGCATGCGCGCTGGCATCCGAGGCATCGCCCGACAAAAAGGCGGTGGCGCTCGGTGGCGTGGCCTTTGCCGCGATCTATGCCGTTTTCGTGGATTTGGTATACTTCACGCAGCTTACGGCTGTGCGCTTTGCCACCGAGGTACCCGATGTGATATCGGCTGTTACCTACACCCCGGGCAGCTGGTTCTTTGCGCTTGATCTGTTCGGTTACGGCATGATGGCCGTTTCCACGCTGCTGATTGGCATCGCCTTTACAGCCAAAAGCAGGCCGGAAAAATGGCTGCGCGCGTTGCTCATGCTGCACGGCCTATTCGCTCCCGCCTGTCTGCTGATGCCGGCGCTTAACCTGTTTCAGCGTTCGGAGCAGCAGGAGTCGGGCCTGTCCGGAGGTGTTTTGGCGCTCTTGTTCTGGTGTATCTACTTTACGCCGCTGGCGATTCTCGCTACGGTACACTTTTATAAGAGCAGCGCAGACAAGAAGGACTAGCCTCAAGAAAACTATAAAGAGATGACACGATGATTGTAAAGCAGTTTGGCAATCCGAATAACCCTGCCGTGATGCTGATACATGGCGGTGGGCTCTCTTGGTGGATGTGGCAGCCGCAGATAAAGGCGCTTGAACAGGAGTATCATCTGTTGGTGCCCATGCTGGACGGCCATGGCGAAGCCGCCGGAACCGACTTTCTCAGCATCGAGGATAGCGCGCAGAAGATCATTGCGTTTATTGAGCAGAGCTGCGGCGGCAGGTTGTTTGCCCTGTGCGGCCTTTCCATCGGCGCGCAGATTACGGTGGAGATATTGTCACAAAAGCCGAACATCGCGCAGAAGGCCGTGATCGAAAGCGCGCTGGTGCTCCCCATGGGGCTGGGCAAAGGGATGGATCATCTCCTTTCACTCAGCTACCCGTTGATTCGCAAGCGCTGGTTTGCGCGCCTGCAGGCGAGGCAGATGTATGTGCCGGATGAGCTGTTTGAGCAGTATTTTGCCGACAGTGCGCGCATGAGCAAGCAGTCGCTCCTCAATATGACGGTGAGCAACGTGCGGTATACGCTACCCGCCGCCTTTGGCGCAACCACGGCGGAGGTCGCCGTGCTGTGCGGCGCCAAGGAGTACGGTATCATGAGGCGGTCGGCGCAGCTGCTTTGCGACAGTGTACCGGGGGCCATCCTGCGCGTAGTGCCCGATTGTGGGCATGGCGTGAGCGTTAAGTACCCCGAGCGGTATATTCGGTTTTTAAAGCTTATTCTTGAGAACAAGCTGGAAGCCATCACACTGGAACAGACAATATAAGAGGTTTAATCTATATGAAAAGGGGCAAAGCGGCAGATCATTTGCTGCTTTGCCCCTTTCGGGTTATTGCTTTGGTTGTTACTCCGTTATCATATATTCCATATACCGCGCCTCACTAAGCGGGTTATAGACGTAAGGTTCGATGTCGTAAAAGCCAAGTGACAGATAAAGGTGCTGCGCCGCCGTCATCGAGGTGAGGGTGTCCAAGCGGATAGCCCGGTATCCGGCGTTTTTGGCGCTTTCAATAACGGCTGCCACCAGCTTTTTACCAAGCCCCAGCCCACGATAGGCATCGCGCACATACAGCCTTTTCATCTCGCAGATATCCTCCGAGAGCTTGTACATCGCGACGCATCCGGCGTTTTCGCCGTCTACTGAGGCGAGTATCAGCGCACCTTCGGGCGGACCGTATCGTTTTAATAGTTCCTGCATTTCAACTTCGAAGCTTTGAAAGCATAGGCTGAAGCTCAGCGAGTTCGCGTATTCCCAAAACAGCTCCTTCACCGCAGGCAACTGCTCCTCCTTGGTGATAGGGGCGAGCTTTATCGATCTGTTTGTTTCCTGCACCGCTGCCATGGCCACACACCTCCGTTTAAAACAAAAGGGCTGTCCCACTGCCGGTACGCCAGCGGGACAAGCCCCTTTTTATGCATATTAGTGGTCGCAGCCGCCCTCGCCGATGTGGCAGGCCTCGCAGTCGCCGATATCGCCCACAATCGGTCTTGGGTCTACGCCCATGCGGGTGTAGTAATCCGAGATAGCGGCCTTGATTGCCTGCTCCGCCAGCACCGAACAGTGCACCTTTACGGGCGGCAGCCCGTCCAGCGCCTCCATTACGGCCTTGTTGGTGAGCTTTAAAGCATCCTCCATCGACTTGCCCTTGATGAGCTCGGTCGCCATCGAGCTGGTGGCAATCGCGGCGCCGCAGCCGAAGGTTTTAAACTTAACGTCCTCAATCATACCGTTTTGAATCTTTAAATACATCTTCATGATGTCGCCGCACTTCGCGTTGCCTACCTCGCCCACGCCATTGGCATCGGCAAGCTCGCCCACATTGCGCGGGTTGGCGAAATGGTCCATCACCTTTTCACTGTATAACATCTCTCTCAGCCTTTCTATCTATGGTATCGCTTGATTATTTACCTTCGCGGCACATACGCTCCCACAGCGGGGACATGGAACGCAGCCGCTCCACAATCGGGGGGATCTTCTCGCAGATATAGTCTATCTCCTCGGGGGTAGTCATATCCGAGAGGGATAGCCGCAGCGAGCCGTGCGCCACCTCGTGCTTTAAGCCCAGGGCCAGCAGTACGTGGCTCGGGTCGAGCGAGCCGGAGGTGCACGCCGAGCCGGAGGAGGCTGCAATGCCGTTCATATCGAGCATGAGCAGCAGCGATTCGCCCTCGACGCCTTCCACCGATATGTTTACATTCCCGCACAGGCGGTGGTTTCTGTCGCCGTTTAAGCGTGTGCGTTCTATCTTTAAGATGGTATCAATCAGCTTGTCACGCATGGGGGTAATGGCGGCAACCTTCTTATCGATATCTGTGGTCGCCAGCTCAATCGCCTTTGCAAGGCCTACAATACCGGCCACGTTTTCGGTACCGGCGCGCTTGCCGCGCTCCTGCTGGCCGCCGTCGATGTAGTTGGGCAGCGTGATGCCCTTGCGGCAGTATAACAGGCCGACACCCTTCGGCCCGTGAATCTTATGCGCCGACATCGAAAGCATGTCGATATTCTGCGCGACCACATCGATGGCTACATTGCCGACCGCCTGCACGGCGTCGGTGTGAAAGAATACGCCCGCGCTTTTACAGATGGCGCCGATCTCAGCAATAGGCTGGATGGTGCCGATCTCGTTGTTCGCGTACATGATGGTTACCAAGGCCGTGTCGGGGCGGATGGCGGCCTTTACATCCTCTGGGTGAATAAGCCCAAGGCTGTCCACGGGAAGGAAGGTAACCTCAAAGCCCTCTTTTTTGAGGGTATCCATGGTGTGTAGCACCGCATGATGCTCAAAGACGGAGGTAATTACATGCTTCTTACCCTTTTTCGCCATCTGGTGCGCACAGCCCTTAATCGCCCAGTTATCGGCCTCCGAGCCGCCGGAGGTGAAGTAAATCTCCTGCGGAAGTGCGTTAAGCGCCTTGGCAGCTGTTGCACGTGCGTGTTCCACTGCAACCTTGGCTTCACGCCCAAGGCTGTATATACTGGAGGCGTTACCGTATTTATCTTTCAGATATGGCAGCATCGCCTCAAAAACCTCATCAGAAATCTTGGTTGTCGCGGCGTTGTCTGCGTATACAAATGGTTTGCCGTTTACATAATTCATGCTAATGACCATGCCTTTCCGGCTTTATGCGGGTACGCCATAAAACCTCTTTAAAATGCGGTGCCATCAAAGCAGGTTTGCTCTTGTTTATGCTTAAGAGCATGCAGCCGCGCTACTTACTATGTGGCAATACCATTGAGGTGATTAGTACCTGTTACGCCTTTACTTTTTATACATCTTAGGTATATCAGAACATCTATAATATATACCAATTAAGTAGTAAATGCAATACCCTTTACTAAAAATTTAACGATTTCTTCATTACTTTCCTTTTTGATTCTAGGAAACTACACCGTGGCTTTATGCTTTTCCGTCTGGGCTACGGCAAGGCGGTCGCACCGCTCGTTTTCGGGATGCCCGGCGTGCCCCTTTACCCATACGACGGTAACCTGCTGCTGCTCAAGCAGCTGCAGCAGCCTCTCCCACAGGTCTGGGTTTAAGGCAGGCTCGTTTCCGCCGCGCTTCCAGCCGTTCTTCTGCCACTTTTTTGCCCAGCCCTCGGTAATGGCGTCGGCGACATATTTGGAGTCGGTGTATAAAGTGACCTGACAGCGCTCCTTGAGGGCAGCAAGCCCTTCGATTACCGCGGTAAGCTCCATGCGGTTGTTGGTGGTGCTGCGCTCCCCGCCCGAAAGCTCTTTTTCATTACCGTTATAGCGCAGGATTACCCCATACCCACCGGGGCCGGGGTTGCCGCTGCAGGCACCGTCGGTATAAATCTCAATCTGCTTTAATGCTCCCGCCACAGGCAGCCCTCCTCAAGTTATTGTAACCAATCATTTATTATAGTACGTTTTTTCAGCGCAGGCAAGACTTGACAACAAAACGGGCGCCTGTGTTCGTATTCCTCCCGCAAAAAGCAGCCAGACAACTTGTCTGCTTTTGCTTTAGAAAAGTAGGCGGAAAGCCTTATTGTATCTTTGACCAAAATATCGTCTGCAAATCGGCGACATAGGGAAGGGTAGCGGTATCGAATTCATCCCCCTCGCTTGTCACCAGCTCAAACAGGATGCTTTCGCTTGTATCATAGGGCTTAAGTTCCTTTACCGGTATCAGCAATGTCTGCAGGCCTGTGAGCGACGGCTTGCCGACCACCACCACCTGATTGCCGAGCGTAACGATTTTTTCCACCTTCGTCTGCATCACAACCATGACGATATTCTCAAACGGGCTTTCCGACGGCATTGTAAACGAGTCGCTTTCCTCCGCGATGCCGAGCTCATGGATAAAGTCGTAAAAGATTGAGGCGGTAGGGTAGGTGACGAAAAGCCGGTGCATGGTAAAATGGAGCAGGTTGGGCACATAGCTCCAGCGGCCTGTTGAGCTGTGCCAGTAAGACTTGTACGCCTGTCGCTTCCAACTTAGGTCGTTGTAGGCAAATTGCAGCGGGAGTTCCTTGCCTTTTTCGAGTACCTCACTCACGGGCAGTACTTGTGATGGCAGAGGCGGTTCATGGAAAGGCAGGTCGTCAATATCCTGCGGCGTCGGCGGCTCGATACGCCAGCCGTTTACGCTGCTTACGGCAATTACGCCGCTTACGCCGCGAATGACTATCAGCACGATGAGCATGGCCACCAGCAGCATCAAGCATAACAATACATAATTTTTTCGCAAGGGGAGTATACGGCTTTTCATCGGTTCATCTCTCCAAATCTGAAATATACACCTATTTATATTCTTGGAGAGGCCGTATTATCGCGCTGCGGATGATTTTATCCTATCGCTTTTTTAACGAATTCGTATTCTTGGTAGCATAAACATATAAACACCCACCCCGGCGCATATATTGTTGCAGGGCATACGCAGTCTGCGCGCATAAAGGGGAAAGGCGATGGAGTACTCCAGAATGCTGCTGCCGTTTTTGCTCGCCCTTGCCGCGGGTCTTTGCACGGGAATCGGCGGGCTGATGGCGCTGTTTGTAAAAAAGAATGACCCGCGCATCCTGCCCTTCTCGCTGGGCTTTGCCGCGGGGGTGATGACAATGGTTTCCACCGCCGACCTGCTGCCCGAGGCGGCAAGGCTGCTTGGCAGCGGAACAAAGGTGTCGGCCGGGCTGCTCGCCCTGTTTGCGATGCTGGTGGGGATGTTTTTGGCCTCGCTCATCGAAAAGAAGGTGCCGGATGAGAGCGCACTGCGACTCGGCAGCGGCAAGGCCCCGCAGGACGGCAAACGCGGCCTGCTGCGGGTGGGCATCGTCACCGCCCTTGCCATCGTGCTGCACAACCTGCCGGAGGGCATAGCCACCTTCATGGCGGGGTACAGGCAGATATCCCTCGGCCTCTCGGTGGCGGTTGCCATCGCGCTTCACAACATCCCAGAGGGGATATCGATCGCCGTGCCGGTATACTACGCGACAGGCAGCCGAAGAAAAGCCCTGCGTTACGCCTTCCTCTCGGGGCTTTCCGAGCCGCTGGGTGCGCTGCTCGCCATGCTTTTGCTGCGCCCGTTTTTAACAGACGCGGTGCTCGGCTTTACCTTCGGCGTGGTGGCGGGGATCATGCTGTATATCTCATTCGATGAGCTTATCCCTGCGGCGTACCGCGGTGGCAGAGGCACGGTACAGCTGTTCGGCGTGCTGTCCGGCATTGCGGTGATGGGCGCGGGGTTGCTGATTATCGGCTAGCGAGTCCACTTGCGGCAAACAAAAAGGCATACCCATCAGGTACGCCACCGCTTACCGGCTGAAGTTCTATCCCACTATACACTTTAATCCATAAGCAAATACAAGCTGCTGCCCCACATCCTGTGCGGGGTCGTTGCATATCGGAATAAGTAGTACTGTCTTTGATTATCGCATTTTCCGCAGGATATCGCGGATGTCGTTGCCGACAAATCGCAGCATGGCATAGCTGCCCACGAGCCGGGACACCACCTTTTCGCTGTAGGCCTTTTTCAGCGGCTCGATGTTTAGGTTGGTACTGATGATGGTGGGCAGTTTGGTGAGCAGGCGGGTATTTACGATATTGTACACCGCCGCCGCCGTGAAGCCTGTCTGAAACTCGGTACCGAGGTCGTCTATAATCAACAGGTCGCACTCCAGCAGGGAGCTTAGCGTGTCCCCCTCGGCGGTATCCTTTGAGAAGCGCTCAAACTCCAACGAGCGCAGCAGGTTTTGCGCGGAACCGTACACCACGCCGTAGCCCTTGTCGATGGCGCGCGCGGCGATGGCGAGGGAAAGATGGGTTTTACCTAAGCCCGCCGAGCCCATCATCAGGATGCTCTGCGACTGCAGCGAGAAGGTATCGGCGTACTTTACGCAGAAGTTGTAGATTTCCAGCATCTTTGCGCGAGGCACCACATTGGTAGCGGGCTCGGGCTGCTCGGGGTAATACTCGAGCTTAAACTGCTCAAAACCCGAGAGGGTGAGAGGCGAGAGCGCGTTTAAGCGGCGGTAGGCCTCGGCCTTGAGCTCCTTTTTCATGCACTCGCACATCACGCCGTCAGCGTAGCCACTGTCGTTGCATTTCAGGCAGTGGTAGGGTACGTCAAGATAGTCTTCCGGGATGTCGCACGCCTGATAGATCTCGCGGCGCGCCTGTTCTATTTCGCCTGATTTCTCCTTGAGCTCGGTAAGCAGCATTTCGGTATCCGCCTTGGGCGCAAGCATCATCCTGGCGGTAAGGGCCCCTGCCGCAAGCAGCGCGGTGTCCAGCGCCTCCAGCTCGGGGATATCGCTGTAAAGCTGGGTGCGGCGGCCCTCCGCGATATTGCGAACCGTCTGACGCCGCAGGGCAAAGGTAGCCTTTACGGCGGTATATACCTCTTTAGAATATCCCATAGGGTCTTCCCTCCGCTATATCTTCGGTGTGTTGTAGATAATCTCGTTCTCGATCGCGCTGATGTCCAAGGAGGGCGTAAACCCGGTCGCAGGCTTTTCCAGGCTCTCCTGCGCGGCCTGCTCCGCGGTGCGGATGCCCTTTTTGTGCCAGTTTGAAAGTATCTTGCTTAGGTAGGCAAAGCTTAATCTGCCGGTATTGTCCACCGTCTTATCGTAGGCGATGCGGATCACCGACAGGTCGTAGCCGTACTCGGTAAACCAACTGTCGATGGCCTCCCGTTCCTTGGTGGAAAGGCTGCGCCCCGTGATACCGAACGCCGACTGTACCAGCGCCTCGTGCGTGTGCCGGTCGGTCTGCCGTTTGATATATGTATCGGCCTGTTCATGGGTGATAATACCGCGGTCGGCCCACGCAGCGCACTGCCGTTCAATACTGCGCATATCGGTTCTGGACTGTGACGCGCAGTATTCCACCGCCATCAAAATGACGTCAAGCGGCAGCCCCACCCAGTCGTGGATGGAGACCAGCGCCGCAACATCGCTGCCCTGCAGCTCACGCGCCAGCAGCAGCTTGCACTGCTCCACCAGAAAACGCAGTTCCTCATTCTCCTGCAGGCGCGTAAACGCCTCTTTTTGTGTAAAGCGGTATGCGGAGGTGAGCTTTTTTACGTTGCCGTTCTCAACCACCGGCGTTTGCACGGGCTCCGGCGGTAAAACGGGTGGATGCTCCGGCGCGGCGGGGGCGTGCAGCTCCTGTCTTGGGGCGGCTTGTGCGGTGCCTTCGGCCAGTACCCCAACCTCAACCCAGTAGTTTACCGCGTCCTTGCAGTCCGCGGGCGAAAACCCCAGCTGAGCGGCCATCGCTTCATGGCTTATCCCATCGCCGCTGTGGCGCAGAAGGTAAAGCAGCACCTTCAGCTGTGCCGCGCCCGCAAGCTTTATGTGCTTGTCCACCACGCTGTTGGGTACGGCAAAAACGCCTTGCAGTATGCCGTAATTCACCGTAAAATCCATCGCTGCCTCCGATATATGTAAATTCCTGAAAGACTAACCGATGCACCTATTATAGCATAGAATAGAGCAATAATAAATTTTAATTTAATCGGGGATTTTTACGAATTTATTAGTTGACAGCTTAGCGCTGCTTTGATATAATAAACCAGAACTTCATAAGCGCGGGTTTAGCTCATTTGGTAGAGCGCCACCTTGCCAAGGTGGAGGTAGCGAGTTCGAACCTCGTAACCCGCTCCATGTAAAGGAACAGCAATACTGTTCCTTTTTTGCGTTATGCGGGCAAAGGCTGCACGGATATAAAATCGTGCATAATTTTATTCATTTGTTCGATAATATTTTAAATTTTGTATAATTATTGTGAATATTTACAATGCGCAATTGATTAATAAGGAAATAAATGCGATAATAGAACTATACTTTTGTCCCCTTTTCAAATAGAATTTAGTATAAGGAGAAAAGACAGCAAGATGAATTACGAAATTTTTGGCGGGAATCTCCCTGCGGTAACGATTAAACTCACACAGGGCGAGAGCATTTTCACCCAGTCGGGCGGCATGACATGGATGAGCACCGGCATCACGATGGATACCAACATGAGGGGCGGCTTTATGAAGGGCCTCGGCCGCATGCTCTCGGGCGAATCACTGTTTATGGCCACCTATACTGCGGCGGCGCCCAACCAGGAGATTACGCTGGCCTCCTCCTTCCCCGGCGAGATCAAATGCCTGCAGGTCAGCCCCGGCAAAGAGTTCATCTGCCAGAAAAACGCCTTTCTGTGCGCGCAGCCTACGGTGGAGCTTTCTACCGAGATAAACAAAAGCGTGTCCGGCGGCCTGTTTGGCGGCGAAGGCTTTATTATGCAGCGCGTCAGGGGCAACGGCCTTGTGTTTATTGAGATCGACGGCAGCCTTAAAGAGATTACACTGGCGCCCGGCGAAAAGATAAAGGTAGACACCGGTAATGTAGCGGCTTATGAATCCACCATGCGCTATACCGCAGAGACGGTAAAGGGCTTTAAGAACGTTCTGTTCGGCGGTGAGGGGTTGTTCCTAACCATCCTTGAGGGTCCCGGCACCGTGTATCTGCAAACCATGACCATGCCCGGCTTTGCAGGCAGAATCATCCCTTACCTGCCCAAATCCGGTAACTAGCCGGTGATCATTTAGCCTTAAAGCCGCTCATTTGAGCGGCTTTTTATATTTTGTGCGTATCGTCTTTCTTGTTCAATTTATATATACGCATGAGCAGTGACGGAAAAAGTGCTTTTACAGACCCCATTTATGCCTTTTGTGAAGAATTTTTACGTACTATTTCTTATTGGAATTAGTATTATACATTTTTTAAGGTAGCGTTAACAATTTTACCCGTCAATTATGTTATACTATTTCCAATGACAACGAATTGCCGGGGGTTTTGACCTTTTGCCGCCGGATGGGATATTACAGATACAGGAGAGCTTTAACAATGAACATACTGTGCTGTGACGACAACGAGGAGCACCTTACACAACTGATGAAACAGGTTCGTGAACTTTACGGTGAAAACGATTACCGCGTGCAGGGCTTTACTACGACGGCGGCGCTTTTGGCAGCGGTAAGCGATACAACCGATATCATCTTAAGTGATATACTGCTGGATAACGACAACGGCATTACCGCCATGAAGAGCGTACAAGGCCGCTTTCCGCACATACAAATTATCTTTATTTCCGCTTACCCCTCCTACTGCGAGGATGTTTATCAGGTTGACCATGTCGCCTACCTGCAAAAGCCCGTTTCAACGCCAAAGCTTGAGGCGGTGCTCGCTAAGGCGGTAAGCAAGGCGCAAAAGGAGCGGGAGCATTACATTACCATTAAGAGCAAAAGCCTGACGGCGACGGTGCATATGGGAAAGATTCTGTACATCGAGACGGTGGGGCGGCAGATCAACATCGTCACCGAGGATAAGTTTTATTCGGTTGCGGGGAAAAATAGCATCCTTTTAAAGCTGGACGACCGGTTTATCGACTGCGGCAAGGGCTGTACGGTCAACATGAGCAAGGTGAGGACCCTTGGCAGGCAGACGCTCACCATGAGCGACGGCAAAGAGGTTGTGTTAACAGCCGACCGATATCCGGCGGTAAAGCAGGCTTGCCTGCGCTTTTTGGGTGAGAGGCTGTAACGGGGGGATATACCTGTGAATGCGGACAATTTCTTCGTGATACTTTTAAGCGTCGCGGTCACGCTTGGAATCGTCGTTATTGTGGCGCTGGTGGTGTTCCATCAAAAAAGGCTGCGTGAGCTCGAAGGCTACGAGAAGGAGCTTGCGGTACAGCTGCGGCGGCACAAGGAACTGGATGATTTTATCGAGCGCGTACGCTTTCTTCGGCACGACGCCCGAAACTATCTGATTACCATGCAGTCGCTGCTGACCGGCGGGCAGTATGATAAGGCAAGGGAGTTCTTAAACGAGGTATATGTACGCTTTAGGCTGGATACCGGCGGGATATTTTGCGATAACCGTCTTGTGGACGAGCTGCTGATGGACAAGTACGGCGCGGCGCACGACCGCGGTATCCTCTGCAGTATCCACGCGGAGGTCTCGGATACCTGTACGTTTGACGATATGGTTTTATGCAGCGCCGTCAGTGAAATATTCGATCAGGCGCTTGAGTACAGCAATTCTGTGGATGATAAAGAGCAGCAGAACGGTACCGTTGATTTTTACTGCGCGGTGACGGCGGATGCAAGGCTCACGATTGAATGTGCGGCGACTGCGGCCGATGTGCCGAAGGTAAAGCAAAGAACAGCCGGGCGCAAAAAGGGCTTAAACGCTCATCCGCTCCAAAACACGATACTTTCTTCACTTGCCGAGTCCTATGGCGGTAGCGTGGAGCAGCGCAGCGAAAACGGCCGCCGTACCCTCAAGCTTACTTTATATCTCCCCAAGCCTCGTTTACCCGGGGATGAAGCCTCACGGGCATTGGAGTACCGGTAGTATCGGCAAACCACGGTATAAAGAAGAAATACCCCCGCCATCAGGCGAAGGTATTTGTGCGTACCGTTAAAGCTCCTGCATCATAAGCTGGAAGATGATATCACCGGATTTCGGCAGGGTTTCGTGGCCAAAATCGGGGTAAATCATCAGTTCCTTTTCACATTTCAGATTATTATAAATGGCAAACTGGGTAGACGGCGGGCATACCGTATCGGAGAGCGCCGTAAACAGCACCACCTTGGCGGTAATTCGGTCGGCGAAGTTGTGCAGGTCGATATAGCCTAGGCGGTTGAAGATATCGCTTTCGCGCTCATGCAGCGGGTCGCGGTAACGGAAGTAGTTCTTCAGCTCACAATAGGCGCTTATGCCGATGTCCATATCCTCCCACACCCGGCGGTAGTCAGTCAAAAAGGGGTAGCCGGGGCAGATAAGCTTTAGACGGGGCTCTAAGCTTGCACAGGCCACCGTCAGCGCGCCGCCCTGCGAAAAGCCCGTGGCGCCGACGCGCGTTTCGTCCACATAAGGCAGGGCCATCACGATACGCGCCAGCTGCGCGGTATCTAAAAATACATTGCGGTAGAACAGCTTTTCAGGGTTGGGGTCGTCAAGCCCTTTGATAATCTGCCCCTCTAAGGATTCGCCTTCCACCGTCAAAGGGTCGCTGGAAAGCCCGCCTTGACCGCGGACATCCATAGCCGCCACCACAAAGCCGAACTTCGCGTAGGTCACCTTGTCCATCCAGTCGCCGCTGTCGCAGTGGTAGCCATGGAACATGAGCAGCGCGCGGCAGGGCGCGGGGGTCTGCACGGGCTTTACAAACTTGCAGTGTACCTTGGCGCCGCCTACGCCGGTAAAAAACAGGTGGTAGCATTCTACGCCTTCGGCTTGAAACTTGGCGCGCTCGAGCTTATAGTTCAGGTTTTGGGCATCCAGGTCCGCGACCGCTTTATTCCAATACGCGTCAAAATCCCTCGGCCGCTCATTTTTACCCTTGTATTTTTTTAATTCCTTTAACGGAAGGTCTACATTTGGCATAAATAAACCTCGTTTCCTGTTTTAACGTTATAGTTTAACTAAAATTCATTATAATATACATTAAAATCCATTGCAATAGGTGGGAAAATACGCAAAAATAGCTGTTGGCTTATGATATGCTTTAATTTGATTGCAATAAATAAAAGATAAAGGTGAATATTCTTGAGTAGCGTCTCATAACAAAACTCTCGCGTTTGAAAGGAGCCTTCTTATGTTTAAACGAAACCTCGCCGCTATGGCGGCTGCCGTAGGGTTATCGGTGCTGTTTTCCGGCTGTACGATTACCGCGCCGGTGGATAATAAGGTGGAGGAGCCCAGCTCCTCATTGCCGCCAATCGAATCTTCATCCTCGCCGCAAGAAAGTATCACAGAGGATTGGTCGCTTTCCGCCGTTGCCCGCAACGCCGCGTTTAAGCCCTACATGACCATGGAGGAATATGACGTGCTTTTTGGCACAAGCGGCATGCTGCCAAGCAGCCCCGCCGCTTCGCCGGACGGGCAAAGGCTCGCCTATATCTACCCCAACGAGTTTGAAGAGCCAAGCGATCTGTACCTGTACGATACGGTATCGAAGAAGGCCGATAAGCTGCTTTTGCAGCAGGACCTTCCCCAGACAGACGGGCTGAAGCAGGTTTCGTGGGTGGATGATCAATCGCTGCTGCTGATCATCGGCCACCGCTACGGCACCGTATCGCCCGGCGGCGCGGTATACCTGCTAAATATCAAGGAAGCGCCCAAGCTGCGGTTGCTCTATAAGCCCGAAAAGGAGACCGATCAGGTGCTTAACGCCGCGCTTTCGGGCAATACCCTCACCATGACGGTAACGATGTTTGACGACAATTACCTCAACCATACCGAGGAGCAGCGCACCGTTACCGTAGACCCCGCGAACGCGCCACAGCCCGCCCAGAGCAGCGCCCCGTCAGCGACGGATGTTCTGGCAACCGTTATCGATAACCCCACGCCCGAGCAGGTAGTAGAGTATAAGGCTGCGGAAGCCTATGAGTATGACCAGAGCGGCGAATCGCTGCTGCTTATCCCGAAGCTGGAGGGCACGCGCGTAACGATAGACACCATGGGCTTTGACGAAAAGAAGTCGGAGTTTGTGCCCGTTAAAACGGTCTATGATAAAACCTCCGCCAGGGGCTACGCGCTGTGGCTGAAGGCCCTGCGCCCGGAGGGCGGCCCGCAGCTCTGCATCACGCTGCAGGTCGGCGGTGTGACGGCGCACTACTATGTCACCTACAACGGCAAAGACGGCAACGTATCGGAAGCGGAAATCTATCCGGACGCCCAGCCCAGCCGCTAGTTTAAAATACTATCAAGCAACCCCTCTGTATACAGAGGGGTTGTTGTGTTTTATGCGACTACACTACTGCTTTATTAAAGTTAAAGAATTCGGGAATGCCGTTTACGGTGGGGGACTGTATCTCGCCCGCAATCAGCGGCAGCAGGTAGGGGAACACATCATCGGTAAGGTCGTTGCCCGAGGGCGTAATCCACTCTAAGGGGAAGCGCCTTTCCAGCCCCGCCACCTCCTTAAGCGGTACGGTGCCGATGTCAAAGGCATAGGGCTCGTTTTTGGCGCGCTTGATTGCCGCCATTACGCCGGTGCGCCCTTCCAGCGCGAACTGTACGGCGGCCTGCCCGACGCACCTAGCCTCGTTGATGTCGGTGGCCGAAAGCAGGTGGGAGGAGCACCGCTGCAGGATATTCAGCTCCACCGAGCGCACCTTACAGCCGAGGTTTTCCGCCACCAGCCGCTCGAGCAGCTTGCCCGCGCCGGAGAGGTAACGGTGGCCAAAGCTGTCGGTTACATCGGACTGTTCGCTCTCCGATACATACCGGCCGTCGGCAAACCGAATGCCCTCCGACACAGCCACCAGCACGGTGTGGCGCTCGGCGTGCAGCCGCTTTACATCGTTTAAAAAGGCGCTTAAATCAAACGGTACCTCGGGCATGTATACGAGCTGCGGCACCGCGGCCCCGGCCTTGCGCGGCAGCACCGAGGCGGCGGTGAGCCAGCCCGCGTTGCGCCCCATGATCTCGACAATGGTTACCGAGTTGAGGTTGTAAGCGTCGCAGTCCCGCGCAATCTCGGCCATAGCGGTGGCGATGAACTTTGCCGCTGAGCCGTAGCCCGGGGTGTGGTCGGTGCCGTACAGGTCGTTGTCTATGGTCTTGGGCAGGCCGATGACCCGGATGTCGTCGTTGCAGGCGGTGAAGTAGTCACTGAGCTTTAACGCGGTGTCCATCGAATCGTTACCACCCACATAAAAAAAGTACCCGATGCCGTACTTGTGGAAGATATTGCGAATCTCCTCGTAAACGGCGGGGCTTTTGTCATAGGCCGGAAGCTTATAGCGGCAGGAGCCCAGCGCCATAGCCGGTGTGCTTTCCAGCATCTTAAATTGTTTTTCGGTTGTAAGCTGGCTTTTTAATTCTATCAGCCTGCGTTCAAGGGCCCCCTGTATGCCGTTGAGCGCACCGTAGATATTGCCAATCACCTCATGGCGCAGCCCCTCGCGGATAACCCCGGAGAGAGTGGCGTTGATGGCGGCGGTAGGGCCGCCCGACTGCGCTATAAGTATGTTTTTCTGCATAAGCACCGTCCGTTCTTTCAAAAGTCTTCGACTGCCGTCGAAGACTTTTTGTTTAATACTTATTTCAATTTGAAATATAGAAAAATTCGAGCAAAAGGCCCCATTTATGCCTTTGTGAAGAATTTTTACGCAATATTTTTTATTGGAATTAGTATTGCGTACATTGTACATTAATTATCAGAAAATAATTATATCAGAGGCAGTCATACAATTCAACGTTTTTTGTGCTTTTTTGTGTGCGTTGTGCCCACACTTTCGACGGTAAAATTGCGCTTTGGCAAGGGCCGAACATAACCGAAGCCCGATTAATATAATGGGTTGTAATCCTTTCGGGGAACGTCCCCGATTTGCTAGATGTTTAGGCCAAAGCCTGAAAGGCAGAGGAGTTTACCATGAGTGAGATTTTAAAAGTAGAGCGGGTCATGCAGACGTATCAAGCGCAAAACGGCGAGATTACCGCGCTTAAAGACATCACCTTCACGGCAGAGGAAGGAGAGTTTATCTGCATCGTTGGGCCGAGCGGCTGCGGCAAAAGCACGCTGCTTTCGATTATTTCCGGCCTTGAGAAGCCCACACGCGGCATCGTTACCGTAAACGGCGAGCCGGTAACGGGGGTTTCGCCGCAGGTGGGGTATATGCTCCAGCGCGATAACCTGCTGGAGTGGCGCAGTATCTGGAAGAATGTGCTGCTGGGGCTTGAGATACAGCACAAGCTCAGCGAGGAGAATGTAAACTATGCCGAAGGGCTTTTAGAAACCTACGGCTTGTATGAGTTTAAAGACAAATACCCTTCACAGCTCTCCGGCGGTATGCGGCAGCGCGTTTCGTTGATTAGAACCTTAGCCGTTCGCCCGAAGATACTGCTGCTTGACGAGGCGTTTTCGGCGCTGGATTTTCAAACCCGCCTTGCCGTTACCGACGATGTGTACCGGATCTTAAAAAACGAGGGCAAAACCATGCTGATGGTTACCCACGATATCCCCGAAAGCATCAGTATGGCCGACCGGATATTGGTGCTCAGCCGCCGTCCCGCCGTTATCGAGCATGTGCACGCTGTTGAATTTGATATGACGTGCACCACGCCGCTTTCACGCCGCAACTGCCCCAAGTTCGGACAGTATTTTAACGAGATTTGGAGGGAGCTGGATGTTCAAACGTAAAGAAAACAATCTGCCCGAGCTTTCAGCGGAACGTCAGGAGTATCTACGATACATAAAAACGCGAAAAAGGCTTATTACCCTCTGTCGTTACGCCGTGCTGGTGTTGTTTATTGTGCTGTGGGAGGTGCTCGCCAACCTGGGCGTGATCGATAGCTTTATCATGAGCCAGCCGTCGAGGATCATAAAGACTCTTGCCAATGTGTCGCAAAACGGGCTGTTGCACCACGTGATGGTCACCTGCTTTGAAACGGTGACGGGTTTTCTGCTCGGCACCCTGATGGGAACCGGGGTGGCGGTGCTGCTGTGGTGGTCCGGGTTTTTGTCTAAGGTAAGCGAGCCGTTTCTGGTGGTGCTCAACAGCTTGCCAAAGGTGGCGCTGGGGCCGGTTATCATCATCTGGGCGGGGGCGGGGGAGCCTGCCATCATCGTCATGGCCCTTGCCATCTCGCTGATCGTCACCATTCTGGAGATGCTCAACGGCTTTCACGCCACCAGCAGCGAGAAGATGAAGATGGCTAAGACCTTCGGCGCAGGCAAGGGGCAGGTGTTTACCAAGATCGTGCTGCCCTCCAACCTGCATACGGTGTTCAACACCCTGAAGGTGAACATCGGGCTGTCGCTTGTCGGCGTTATCTCGGGCGAGTTTCTGGTGTCTAAGGCCGGGCTCGGCTACCTTATCGTCTACGGCGGGCAGGTGTTCCAGATGGACCTTGTCATGACCAGTGTGCTCATTCTGGCGGTGGTTGCCGCCGTGATGTACGAATGTGTGGTTGTGGCGGAAAAGGTGGTTGTCAAAACCATCAGCCATTCCGCTTAAGCATTTTACCTTGTAAGGCGGTGCCGTTACATGTCAGTGCCATGCATGGCACTTCAAATAGTAGCCCCCAGTGTGAAAGGAGATTATTTTTATATGAAAACCATTCTGCGGCTTGCCTGTGTATTGCTGTGCGTGCTGCTTGTGCTTGTGGCGGTTATCGGCTGCGGCAAGCAGGACCAAACGGTAAGGCTAAAGGTGAGCGAGGTAACCCATTCCGTCTTCTACGCCCCCCAGTATGCCGCCATCAACCTCGGCTATTTTGCCGATGAAGGGCTGGAGATCGAGCTGAGCAACGGCCAGGGCGCCGATAAGGTGATGACGGCGGTGCTCACCGGCGCGGTGGATATCGGCTTCGCGGGGCCGGAGGCAGCCGTCTACGTGTACAACGAGGGCAAGGCGGATTACTGTGAGGTATTCGCGCAGCTTACCCAGCGCGACGGCGCGTTCTTAATCGGGCGCGAAAAGGACGAAAACTTCGACTTTACCAAAACCATCGGCAAGGTGGTGCTACCCGGGCGCAAGGGCGGCGTGCCCTACATGACGCTCGAGTACGTATTCAAGCAGCACGGTGTAATACCCGGCAAGGATGTCACCTTTGACGACAGCGTACAGTATGCCATGATGATAGGCGCCTTCACCGGCGGTACCGGCGACTATGTGACCGCATTTGAGCCGACAGCCTCGATGCTGGAGCAGGAGGGCAAGGGCTACATCGTGGCCTCGGTGGGCAAAGAGAGCGGCGAAATCCCCTATACGTCATACTTCGCGAGCAAGAGCTACATAAAGAAGAATGCCGACACCATTAAAAAGTTTATCCGTGCCCTTTACCGCGGACAGCAATGGGTGGCAATAAGCTCCCCCAAAGAGATCGCCAACGTGATTGCGGCGTCCTTCCCCGATACCGACGTTAAGCTTTTGGAGAAATCGGCGGAAAGCTACAAGAGCATCGAGGCGTGGTGCACCACCCCTGTAATGAAGGAAGAGGCCTACGAGAAGCTGCAAACGGTCATGACCGAGGCGGGCGAATTAAAGGCCAAGGCGCCGTTTGATAAGGTCGTAAACAACAGCTACGCCCTAGAGGTTATCAACCCGTAACATCCGTATGCAATAAAATAGAAGATGCTCAGGGTACAGTACCCTGAGCATCTTTGTATCGCTTTTATTATTCCATTGCCAGCTTATAAATTTCAAGCACATCGTTCTTATCGAGGGATTTAAAGTTGCCGATGTGGTTGTTTGGTCTGAACGACACGCATTTTTCCGCCATATGCGGCAGGTCTTGCTGCGTAAAGCCCAGTTCCGGCAGGCGTATGGGCATCCCGATGGACTTATAAAATGCCTCCAAACGGTTGATGGCCTCGAATACGATCTCCTCTTTGCGGTCGAAGCTCAGCTCCACGTCGAATACGCGGACGGCGAACTGCACAAAGCGGTCGATGTTCGCGCTGTAGCAGTATTTCATCCAGGCGGGGAAGATGATTGCAAGCCCCGCGCCGTGCGCCACATCGCGCAGCGCGCTTAGCTCGTGCTCGATGCCGTGCGACGCCCAGTCGCCGATGCGCCCGGTGTTGAGTAGGTTGTTGTGCGCAAGGGTGCCCGCCCACATCACCTCGGCGCGCATGTCGTAGTCGGTGGGGTTTTTAAGCACAAGGGGCGCGTAATACAGCACCGTCTTCATCGTCGCCTCCAGCAGGCGGTCGGTGAGGTCTACGTGCGTCACCTGTGTAAAATAGCGCTCCATGAGGTGGGCGAGGATGTCGGAGGCGCCGCAGGCCGTCTGATAGGCGGGCAGCGAGAAAGTGAGCGCGGGGTTGAGTATCGCAAACTTGGGGATGAACACCTGGCTGGTATAGCCGCGCTTATCCGCGGTGGCCTCGTTGGTGATTACCGACGAGTCGGACGACTCGCTACCCGCGGCGGGGATGGTAAGCACCGCCCCGACGGGCATCGATTTGGTTGCCTTCGCTTTGCCGCTGTAAAAGTCCCACACGTCGCCGTCATAGGGCACGCCGATGGAGATCGCCTTGGCGGAGTCGATGGCGCTGCCGCCGCCCACCGCAAGGATAAAGTCGATCTGCTTCTCTCTGCACAGGGCGATACCCTCCTGCACGAGCGAAAGACGCGGGTTGGGCTGTACGCCGCCCAGCTCATATACCTCGGCTCCGGCGTCGCGCAGGGACTTCAGCACGGTGTCGTATAAGCCGATCTTTTTAATGGAACCGCCGCCGTAATGCAGCAGGATCTTCTTGCCGTACGCTACGGCGTATTTTCCCGCCTCACGCTCGGTGTCCTTACCAAAGATAATGGCGGTAGGATTGTGATAGGTAAAATTCTGCATCTTAATACCTCCCAAAGATTATATGTTGTTTAGATACTATCCTTATTGTTATTGTAAAACATTTTTTCATTCATTTCCACCGTTTTTTTTGAGATAACGGCGGATAAAAATGCGCCTGACACGGGGATCGACGCCATTTTACTGTCATTATACATCCTCGAAACCCAATTTTACTTGCGCGAAACCACTTTTTAGTTGTATAATATATTAATAATATTTGTTGCCCTAGGGGGAGTATTTTAACGAAAACCGTTCATACCAGGTGAAAAGAGGGGAATAACATGAAAGGCGATCTGCACTGTCACACGCGGATTTCCGACGGTTCAATGGGGATAGAGGATGTCATAGCCTACGCAAAGCGCGTAGGGCTGTCGTTTTTAGCCATTACCGACCACGACACCATGTCGGGCGTCATGCGCGCAAAGATACTGGGCAAGCGCTATGGCGTTGAGATTGTGCCGGGCTGTGAGATATCAAGCATAGACCCCGATACGGGCCGAAAGCTGCATATCCTGTGTTATCTGCCCAAATTCCCCGAGCGTCTGGAACGGCTATTTATAAGGATACAGGACGAGCGCAAGAACGCAGGCGGCGAGATGCTTAAAAAGGTCATGCACCTTTATCCCGTCACACTCGAGCATGTGCTGCGCTATACCTCGGGCAGCAAGATTATCTATAGGGCGCATATCATGAACGCGCTGATGGACCTCGGCTATTGCGCTACGGCCTTCGGAGCGCTTTACGAGGAACTGTTCGACGCCGAAAACGGCAGCTGCGTTACCGATTTTGCGCGTCCGTCGGTGGACGAGGTACTTGACCTGATCCATGAAGCGGGCGGTATAGCGGTACTTGCGCACCCGAATATGTACGACAGCATGGATTTTATGCTTAAAGCCGCGAAGGAGCACCGCATCGACGGCGTGGAGCTGTGGCACCCCGATAACTCCGAGGAGGTGTCAAAGGTCATTGCCGAGACCGCGAAGGAGCATAATCTGCTGGTGACGGGCGGCAGCGATTTTCACGGGATGTACCGCAGCAAACCGAACCCTATCGGCGCCTGCTTTACCCCCGAGTACGCGCTGGATGCCTTACTCGCTTTCAAGCCGAAGGCATAAGCCGCATAGGCGCTTTACAACGGAAAAAAGTTTAGGGAATCTGCTTTAACACGTATATTACCGCTTTCTTCCGTATACCATATATTAAATAAGGATGATCTGGATGAAATATACATACAAGCCTTCGGGCGTTTGCTCTATGGCAATCGAACTGGAGGTAGACGACGAAAGGATTATACGCGAGGTTCGTTTTATAGGCGGCTGCAGTGGGAACGCGCAGGGGATATCAGCGCTCATCAAGGGCTGCCGTGCCGAGGATGTAATCGAAAAGCTCAGAGGGATCCGATGCGGATACAGGAACACCTCCTGCCCCGACCAGCTGGCGACGGCGCTGGAGCAGGCGGTATGCCAAAAGACATAATATTGCGGGGGAGAGAAAACGGATGGACCTTATCGCTGCGTTTGGGATATTAACCGTTATCGGCACAGCTTATTATATACTAAAAAATGCGAATTGTCAGGGGATAAAGCTTGCGCAGGCGAGCGACAACGGCGACAGTGACATCAAGATTGCGGGCGAAAGCACAGTACACGAGGCACCCGGAAGCTCCGAAGAGATGGAGAGCCTTGCCGCGCTGGTTAAAGCCCAGCACGACAACGGCAACATCGAGCGCGCCAAACGGCTGGCGGTGGCGCTGGTGGAGACGGTGTTTTCGCACGATGTATTTACCCATGGCCTGGAGGATAAAGAACTGCTCCGGCAGATTAAGCTGCTGATTACCTTTACGGTGGATGTTTGTATGGAGAACGGCCTGCCGAATTCGATTGTGGCGCAGTCGGCTCAAAACCTCTTCTACGAGCAGATCAGCCTGCGCGACCATGCGTTCTACGACGATATACAAACCTCCGGCGCGTTTTCGATGTACCTGCTCTGCACCAGAACCGAGTATGCAAACTCCACCTCCATCGGCAAGGAGTTTGCCGCGCTGTGCAAAAAAGACGAGGATGCCGACTATGTGCGGCTGGGCAAGGATATCTTTGAGTATTATTTAAAGCTATGCGCCGATAAAATACGCGAGGCGCAGTTTGTAAAGTAGTCTCGTCTATCATATGAAAACCCCGGGTATGCTTCATACCCGGGGTTAATGTTTGCTTATGCAATTGAATCAGTTGAATTAATCACTGATATAAGGCAGCAGCGCAATGTGACGGGCACGCTTGATAGCGATGGTCAGCTGGCGCTGATGACGTGCGCAGGTGCCGGTTACACGGCGGGGCACAATCTTCGCCCGCTCGGAAAGGTACTTTCTGAGCTTGGCCACATCTTTATAATCAATGTCGTGTGTCTTTTCTGCACAAAACCCGCAAACCTTCTTACGGCTCTTTCTGGGGCCGCGGCCGGGGAACTTATCGTTACGCTCTCTGTCGTTACGATCTCTTTCCATGGTACCAAAACCTCCTTATCTCGGTTTTACAGGCGCAAAACGCGCCATAGTATTCAGTCAGGCAAAACAAAGGTTAAAACGGCAGGTCGTCGTCGCCGGGAACAACAGAGAAATCATCGCTGCTTCCGCTCTCAAAGGCCACCGGCATAGGAGGGGCTTCAAAGCCGCTCGCACCTGTTGAGGTGCCACCGGAGGACGCCGACTTGCTTTCACAGAAGTTTACATTATCGGCTACGATTTCAAACGCCTTACGCTTTACACCTTGGTTATCGGTGTAAGTTCTGGTTTGAATAGAACCGTCTACTGCCATCATGCTTCCCTTTTTAAAGTATCTGCATACAAACTCGGCCGTGGCACGCCACGC
This sequence comes from Bacillota bacterium, assembly GCA_023391875.1. Classification (GTDB taxonomy): domain Bacteria; phylum Bacillota; class Clostridia; order Oscillospirales; family Ruminococcaceae; genus Acetanaerobacterium. Next base: position 535,899 of record JAEWAB010000004.1, read on the forward strand.
AACAATGTCGATAAAATCGGCCTGTCGCTCTGTGCCGGGTTTGGCGTAGGAACGGTTTACCGCAAGCGTAAAGGTAGCTACCGCAATGTTGGAAGTGGTATGTTTAAGCTCGGGGTCGGCTGTAAGCCTGCCCATGATAATTGCCTTGTTCAGCATTAAACGTTACCTCCTGTCCTTACTGCTCCTCTTTGTTTACAATGATGCTGCGCAGCACGCCGTCCGTAATCTTGTAGATACGGTCGAGCTCTGCGGGGAACTCGGAAGAGCACTTGAAGTTAATCAGGTAATAATAGCCGTCTGTTTCATCGTTGATAGGGTAGGCAAGTCTGCGCTTTCCCCATTCGTTCACAGAGTCAATCGTACCGTTTTGCTCAATCAGCGTCTTGAATTTCTCAACGCGTTCACCGATACCCTCATCGCCTAACTTGGTACTAAGCACCATGATGGTTTCATAAGCAACCGAAGCTTTTGACATTGTTTACACCTCCTTTTGGACATAAGGCCCCTTGCGGGGCAAGGATGGTTGCCGGTTTTACGGGCAACAAACGTTATAGCACAAGACTATAACAGAGTAATTATAACAGGCAGATGCTGCCTTGTCAACGAAAAGGCTCTGCTTTTATTACAATTTCTCGCAAATGCCCTTTAAATAGGCCTTAAAGTCGGCGCCGATTTCCTTGTGGTCAAGGCCGACCTCCACAATGGCCTTGAGGATGCCCAGCTTATTGCCCATGTCGTAGCGCGTGCCCTCGTAGTTTACGCCCACGCAGCCCTCGGTGCGCGCAAGCACGGCCATCGCGTCGGTGAGCTGCAGCTCGCCGCCTGCGCCCGGCTTGGTGTTTTCAAGAATCGAAAAGATTTTGGGCGGCAATACGCAGCGCCCTAAGATAGAGAACAGCGACATCACCTCATCGGGCTTCGGCTTTTCAATCATATCGGTTACGGTGTAAAGGTTGTCGCGGATATGCCCTGTCTGCAGCGAGCAGTATTTGCCAATCTCCTCGCGCAGCACCTCTTTAATGCCTACAACCCCCAGCCCGAACTCCTCGTAGGCGCGGCAGAGCTGCCCGCACGCGGGGTTCTGGGAGATAATCACGTCGTCGCCGTAGAGTACGGCAAACGGCTCGTCGCCCACAAAGGTTTTGGCGCACAGCACCGCGTGCCCGAGGCCGAGCGGCTGCTTCTGGCGGATGTACTGGATATTTGCCATGTTCGAGATGGCCACCATCTCGTTATATACCTCGGTTTTGCCGGCGCGCAGCAGCTTTTCTTCCAGCTCGGGCGCGCGGTCGAAGTGGTCTTCAACCGTGGTTTTGCCGCGGCTGGTGATGATTAAAATATCTTCAATGCCCGATTTAACGGCCTCTTCTACAATAAACTGAATTGCGGGCTTGTCCACAATCGGCAGCATTTCCTTGGGCATCGATTTGGAGGCGGGCAGCACCCGGGTGCCTAGCCCTGCCGCGGGGATTACAGCCTTTCTAATCTTCATGCGTGATACTCCTTAAATTTCTTAGTTATTCGGCGCAGTCGGCCAGAAAGTCATCCGCCTTCTGCACCTTGGCAAATATACCGTTTAAAGACGCCATAAACACCTGATGTACAGTCTGCGCGTCCAATACGGTTTCGCCCCACTGCAGGTCTTTGGTAGTGCAGGCGTCCTGTATCAGCGTGACGGCATAGCCGTAATCCTTGGCGGCACGCGCCGTGGTGTCGATGCACATATGGCTCATCATGCCGCACAGCACCAGATGTTCCGCCTCTACGGCCACAAGTTTTTCGTGTAGGCCGGTGCCGAAAAAGCTGTTGGGCGCATGCTTTACAACCACCGTCTCGGTGGGCAGCGGCGTAACGCTTTGGTGGATACGAACCCCTTCCGTCTCGGGGATAAAGAAGGTGGCGGTTTTACGGATATTGACATGCTGTACATGAAAAACGGGCAGCCCCTGCGCCCTGAAATAGTTTAGAAGCTTTGCTGCGTTTTCGGCGGCCTGTTCGGGGCGGTACAGCTCACAACGCCCGCCCGCAAAGTAATCGTTTTGAATATCAACCAGCACCAGTGCGCTTTTCATACGGTTCTGTCATCCCTTCAGCGTATTATCCCTCTTTGAGGGAAGCAAACTATTACATTAATGAATAAGACATGAACATCGCAGCGATAAAGCTTACCACAAAAAAGCTCACGATCAGCCCGACGATCAGACCGGTTTTAAGCCCGCCCTTTTTGGTAAGCGCCGCCTTATAGGCCTCGCCTTCGCCCAAACGCTCCTTTAGCTGGCGTATCTGCGAAAAGACATGCCGCTGGTAAAACTTATTGCCAAACATGCCCCACGCCACGCAGCTCGCCCAGTAAACATAGCTGAAGATATTGGAGATGTTCATCCAATAAGCGGCCTGCGGCGGCAGGTCTCTGGTAAACATAGCAACGGGGTTGGTTAAAAACTCGCTGAGATTTGAGGAAAGGAAGTAGTAGGTGGCCATCATCGAGGGCACCTGACGGATTAAGAACACTAACGCCAGCAGCGAGCCGATCATGTACATACCGCGCCCGCAGAAATACAGCGCGTTACCGAAGAAGGCCGCCCAGTTCCACGAGGTCTTCTTTTTGGTTACCGCCATCTCTTTAAAACGGGGCAGATAATAGTGTGACCCTGACCCCACAAACATGGCGATGTCCTTTACGGGGATACCGTCGATGCTCTCGTCGGGACTTAAACCGCCGTACGGGGTGGTGTAGGGGTTAAACGGCATCACAAAGGGCGGCTGAACCGGCTGGGGGCCAAACGGGGTATCCGGCCCATCGGCCTTTGGCTGAGGGGTATCGAATTTATTGAGCGGGGTGCCGCACAGCTCGCAGAAGATGCCGTTTGCGGGGTTTAAGGTACCGCAGCGCGGGCAGCGTCTGGGCGCGTCGCCGTCATACTTTTCGGCTGCGGGGCGGCGCCATTCCTCACCGGTGGCGTGCTTCTCCACATACGCGCAGGTTCCCGTTTCCTCATAGCAGTGCCGGTGATGGGGCGCGCCGCAGATGGGGCAAACCACGATATCGTCTTTATCTTGAAAGGCTACCCCGCATGCGGGGCATTTGATTCCGTCATATCTACCCATTATACATCCCCTGTTTTATAAAAAATGCATCGCAGATGCGGCGTTAGGTTTAAAGGAACTCTTAAAACCCCGGAAAAATGTCGGCGAGGCAGACTGCCCCGCGGTTATTTAAAATCGGTTTTATAATAAGACCACATCTTATTATAAACGAAATACAAGTAAAAGCCAACAAAAATTCCAGAACAAAAGATGAACTTTCATTTAACGATATCCATATGCGCGAGTGAATAATACTATGCTATAAATAGTATTATATTATCAGTCTCGCATATTTTTGCTATAAAACCCGTGTAGATACCGATGATTCAGCGTAAAAATGATTCGAAAAATACCTCTTGACAAATAATACTATGCAGTATATAGTATTATTGTGTTCTGGATAATATAACCTAAATATGAGAATGCTTCTTAAGCAATAAGGCGCGCAGGAGAAAGATGATTGGAATTGGCTTTTTAAATAGCAGCAACCAATACCTTCATAAAACCGTCCAAATCAAGCTGTAGCGATGTAAAAGAGCAGCAGCGCATTTTAACGCAAGCTTTCTTAATCTGCCGAATGCGGTAGCTTTTAGCCGCAAGCCCTAATTTTTAAGTTATTATCCGATTCAAGTTTAAGCGATGGAGGTTATACTTTGAATCATCTTTTCAAACTGGCTTTGGTTGCAGGGACTCTTGCACTTTCGGTGCTTCTGAGCTTAAATACCTTTCAACCGTCCTCCGCCCGGTCTCAGACTGCCGGTTCTGAGGCCTTTCCCGCTGAAAGGGCGATGAAGCATGTAGAAACGATTGCCCGAAATACCCATCCGGTAGGTTCACCGGAGCAAAAAGAAGCACGGGAATACATAGTCGATGCGCTTAAAACTCTGGGGCTCAAGCCTGAGGTTCAGCGAGGGCATGGTGAAAATGATGAACAGGGCTTTATGGGATTAGTTCCATATTCGGGAGAACTGGAGAACATCTATGCCAGGCTCAAGGGCTCAGGTAATACCAACCAGTCAATACTGATGCTTGCACATTACGACTCCACGCTCGGAGGGCCGGGCGCAGCAGATGATGTATCCGGCGTAGCCGTGCTGTTGGAAACGGCAAGGGCGTTATCGAAAACGCCATTAAGGAATGATATTGTTTTCCTGTTTACGGATGGAGAGGAAGCAGGGCTTCTGGGATCAAAGCTTTTTGCGGATAATTCAGGTGCGTTAAATGACGTATGTCTCGTGATGAACTTTGAATCAAGAGGGTATAAAGACTCCTCCATATTGTTTGAAACCTCCGATGGAAACGGGTGGCTGATGAAGGAGTTTAAGAAGGCTGTCCCATATCATCCAATGGCTTATTCCTTTACGTCCGACATCTACAAAATGGTCTCTAACATTACCGATTTTACAACTTTTAAAAGTGCAGGGAAGAGCGGTTTTAATTTTTCAAATCTGGGAGGAATGGAAGTATACCACAACCCACAGGATACTGCCGAAAACCTGGATCCGGGCTTTCTGCAGCACCAGGGCACTTATGCGCTCTCTTTGGCAAAGCATTTTGGCAATATCGCGCTTGACAATGTCAAAAGTGATCATAACGCCGTCTATTTTACACTTACCAAATCATTAATGGTGTTGTATCCGGAGGAGTGGACTGTTCCTTTAACCATATTGTCGCTGATACTTTTTCTGGTCACCTTATGGATAGGCTTACGCAAGCGGCTTTTATCCCTGCGCGGAATTATCACAGGATTCCTTGCTTCATTGCTGATGATAGCGGCTGCCGCAGGGTTTGGTATTATCGCTCAAACAGTGTTCTTAAAGATATATTATAAGCTTGAGAATGTTTTGTCACTTTCCGATCTGGTAAACTTAAGACGGACGATTGTTCTGCAGGGCAATACGTGGATGATTATATCCTTAATCTTGTCTTTCGTTATCCTTTTTATATTACAAAGGCTTCTCGCTAATAAGATAGCAGGTTATAATCTTCTTTTCGGCAATCTTGTCACGTGGTTAATACTAACGGTGTTTTCCACGATATGTTTGCCGGGAGCCGGATATATATTCCTTTGGCCTTTGATTGTTTCATTGGCTGCTCTGTTAATCGAATTTTTAATTGGAAGAGTAACCGGCCCCCAAAACCTGATATTATTTTTGTTCAGTACATTTACGTGTGTTTTAATATATGTACCCGTCGCCTATCTGCTGTTTCAAGCCCTGACCATGATGGGAGCGGGAATTCCGATAGCGGTATTGTCTCTTCCGGCAGGGGTTGTTTTATTTACCGCTTCTTTATTTATAGGCGGTGAAAAAACTACGGTAGCCGGCGTAGAGTATAAAAATGTTTAATCTGTCGAGTTCCGGTAGTGCTACGGTTATAGAAGATAATTTAAATATTCTGTTGACAAAGAATGCTATGCGGTATATAGTATTACATAAAGCGAGGTGTATGGCTTGGAAAATAAATCTTTCAAACTTGGGTTTGGTACTTATCTCTTCACAAACCGGAATCTGATGAAACCACACAATTTCCCCGGAAAGGAATGATTATATGGACATACAACTGAAAAGAGGACTGTTAGAAATCTGTGTACTGACGGTTCTTAAAAGAGAAGATTCTTACGGATATCAGATTATAAAAGATATTGAGCCATGTATTGAAATCTCCGAGTCAACCCTTTATCCAATCTTAAAAAGGCTTGAATCGAGTGAATTTCTCACCGACTATTCGGTGGAACACAACAGCAGGCTGCGGAAGTACTATAGAATAACCGATGCCGGGCGAAAGAAGATTGAGGACTTTCTTGATGAATGGAAAGAAGTCATGAACGTATTTCACTTTATTACTGAGGGAATGGGGTATCTGGGGGATGAATAAGGCGGAATTTATAGCAAGCTTTATCGAAAAGCTTCGCATGCTCCCGCAAAGCGAGGTTGAAAAGTCACTGGCGTTTTATACGGAAATGATCGATGACCGCATAGAAGACGGCATGGACGAACAGGCGGCAGTAAGCGCGCTGGGTGATATCAACGAGATTGTAAAAGAGGTTATGCTCTCAGCCCCATTGCCCACGCTGGTAAAAGCCAAGATAAAGCCGCAGCACAAATTAAGCACATGGGAGATTGTTTTGTTAATCCTGGGCTTTCCGTTGTGGTTCCCGCTGCTTGCCGCTTTTTTTGTAATTATACTTTCGGTTTATATCACGGTATGGTCTGTCATTATTTCGCTGTATGCGGTTGTGGTGTCGTTTGGGGTTGCCGGGATAGCGGGTATAATCGGTTCGTTCATTATCTTTCCCCAAAACTTTGCGTCCGGCATATTTTTGCTTGGGGGCTCCGCGATATCTATCGGCTTGGGCATTCTGGCGTTTGTCGGGGTTAAGAATCTATCCGTTTGGCTTATCAAACTCACGGGAAGGTTTTTACGTGCGGTAAAATCACTGTTCATTAAGAGCGAGGCGGAAGGAGACAGAATAAATGAAACCATTGGCTAAAAATCTAATGCTCATTGCCGCTGCATGTATCGCAGCAGGTATCATGTTGGTTGTATTTGCTTTTGCCATGTGCGGGTTTAATGTGCAAGCCCTTAGCACCGACTTACCATATGAGGAAAAGTCGTATACCTACGACGGTACTAAGGTTAAATCGCTTAACATCAAAGGCTTGGAATATGACGTTGAATTGATAACGTCTAACGACAATCAGTTTAAAATCACTACCTTTGAAAACGAAAAAGAACAGTATGAGATTAAGCTTTCGCCGAGCGGCGAGTTAAGTATTAGGTATGAAACCACCAAACGGTGGTACGATTACATTCGTTTAAATATAGATTTGGACGATCGGGCGATTACTGTTGCCGTCCCCGAAGGGTATCTCGGCCCGATGGATTTATCGTCCAACGCCGGTGATGTAAGGATGTCGGGGTTAAACCTAAAGGATACGCTGGAGGCAGAAACCGCTCTTGGCTCGATAGAATTAAATGACCTTACCTCCTTAAAACAGATGTCGTTTAGTTCCGGCAGCGGCACCATCCAGCTTAAAAAGGTTTCGGCAGGCGGCGATATAGCGCTTGAAACGAATCTGGGGGATGTAAAGGCCGAGTCCGTACAGGCGGCGGGAAAGCTGTCGATGAAGTCGGGCAGCGGGCGCATCAAGCTGGATGAGAGTTCTGTAAACAACGACTTAAGCATTAATACCAACCTTGGCGATGTCGACATCATCGCTACTCAGATAGCCGGAAATATGACTGTCACCACAGGCAGCGGTGCCTTACACCTTACACAAACGGCCGCAAAGGGCGATGTAACACTTGAAACCTCATTGGGCGATATTATTTTCAGGCAGCTCAGCGGCAATAACCTCTATATCACAAGCTCCAGCGGTGAAGTACAGGGTAACATTCTCGGCAAAGCGGACGATTATACCATCGATGCGAGGACCTCTTCGGGCAGTTTGAACGTACCGCATTCGGCAAACGGCCCTAAGCTTTTACAGGTTTCTACCGGGCTCGGCGATATTGATATCGATTTTAAATAAGGCTATCCTATCCCAGAAATACAGGGACACGTCGGTGTTCCTGTATTTTTTCTATATTCAGGCAGAACGCGCAGCAAACGTGTGTTTTTCCACGCTTTACAACAAGCAGAACCTGCCCTATAATAGAAATGCGTTTGTTTATATAATTTTTTACATCAGGCTGCCAAACCTGTGGGGCAGATGGAGGAACCTATGCTGATATATGAAGAACTGAAATTAAAGCTCACCGGCTTAAAGCCGGAGCTTGACGACCTGCACGAGGCGCTCGCGCTGGACACCGCGCGCAACGAGATAGAATCCCTCGAGGGAAAGACCACCATCCCCGGTTTTTGGGACGACCCGTCTTCCTCCCAGAAGGTGCTGCAGCGCATCGCCCAATGTAAGGCTAAGATAGAGGGGTTTGAAAAGCTCAAGGCTTCCTACGAGGATACGCTGGCGCTGATTGAGCTGGCCGACGAGGCCGAGGATGACTCGCTTCTGCCCGAGGTGCAGCAGAATGTAAGCGGCTTTGAAGAGGCGCTTGCCACAGCCCGCCTTGCCACCCTGCTTACGGGCGAGTACGACGTCAATAACGCCATTCTTACCTTCCACGCGGGCGCGGGCGGCACCGAGGCGCAGGATTGGGCCGAGATGCTCTACCGCATGTATACCCACTGGTCGGAGCGGCACAAGTTTAAATATCGCATACTCGATTACCTCGACGGGGAAGAGGCGGGTATGAAAAGCGCCTCCATCCTCATCGAGGGCACCAACGCCTACGGTTTTTTAAAGAGTGAGGCGGGGGTGCACCGCCTGGTGCGTATCTCCCCCTTCGACGCGTCGGGCAGACGCCACACCTCGTTTGCGTCGCTGGAGGTCATGCCCGAGATCGGCGAGGATATCCATATCGAAATTAAGGATGAGGATTTAAGGGTAGACACCTACCGCTCCAGCGGCGCGGGCGGCCAGCACGTTAACAAAACCGAGTCGGCCATCCGCATCACCCACCTGCCCACCGGCATTGTGGTTGCCTGCCAGCAGGAGCGCAGCCAGCGCCAGAACCGCGAAACGGCCATGACGATGCTGAAATCCAAGCTCATCGAAATCAAGGAGCGCGAGCACTACGAGAAGATAGAGGACATCAAGGGCGTGCAGAAGGAGATTGCCTGGGGCAGCCAGATACGTTCCTACGTGTTCATGCCCTATACCTTGGCAAAGGATCACCGCACGGGCTTTGAAAGCGGCAACATCGGTGCCGTGATGGACGGTGACATCGACGGCTTTATCAACGCCTATCTTAAAGCCAAAAGCACGGGCGAGATCTAGCGCTTTTCGGCACTGCCAGGCAGCCAAAGGGGATAGTATCAAGGATGAAAAAGACAATCAAAGCGGCGTTTACCGCCTCCATACCCGTTCTATTGGGATACGTATTCGTGGGTATCGCGTTCGGGCTGTTGATGCGCAACGCGGGCTACAGCGTGTGGTGGGCGGCGCTGATGAGCGTAACCGTTTACGCGGGCTCGATGCAGTTTGTCGCCATCAACTTCTTTTCAGGGGCCTTTTCCATTACCCAGATTATTCTCATGACCCTTGCCGTCAACATCCGGCACATGTTCTACGGCCTTTCGATGATCGAGCGCTTTAAAGGCATAGGCGCTAAAAAGCCCTATATGATCTTTTCGCTCACCGACGAAACCTATTCGCTGTTATGTTCCGCCAAAGTACCCGAGGGGTCGAACCCCAAGACCTTTATATTTCTGATTGCCCTGTTCAACCAGCTTTACTGGATTACGGGCACGGTCATCGGCTCGCTTGCGGGGGAGCTTATCACCTTCAATACCAAGGGCATCGACTTTGCCATGACGGCGATGTTTATCGTCACCTGCACCGAGCAGTGGCTTACCTACCCCTCGCGCATTCCCGCCGTGATCGGGGTATGCGCCGCGGTGGGCTGCCTGCTGCTTTTTGGCGCGGATAACTTTATCCTGCCCGCCATGCTGGTTTCGGTGCTCTTTCTCATGCTCTTGCGCACCCCCATCTCGCGCGCGAAGGGTACAAACGCTGACAGCGTAAACGCGGATGGCGTCGGCAAGCCCGATGAACCGGATACCAAGGAAAAGGAGGAGGAAGTAAGATGATTCTCTCCCCCTTGCAGTCGCTGGGCATTATCCTAACCGTTGCTGCGGTGACCTTCCTCACACGGCTTACGCCGTTTGTGTTCTTTTCGGGCGGCAGGCAGACGCCTAAGGTGGTGCTTTATTTAGGCGGCGTATTGCCCCCCGCCATCATGGCCATTTTGGTGGTGTACTGCCTGCGCGCCATCAACCTCACGGCGTTCCCGTTCGGCCTGCCCGAGCTTATCGCGTCCGCGGCGGTGGTGCTGCTGCACCTGTGGAAGCGTAACACCCTCATCAGCATTCTTGCGGGTACGGCACTTTATATGGTGCTGGTGCAGCTGGTGTTTAAATAAAAGCCTTAAAAATGAAGATGTTTTGAAAGGGTGTAGGGTATGGAAATTCGGATTATATCGTTGCCACCGTTTAAAGCCGCTTCATCGGGGGTCGATACCCATTGTGATTTTTCTCCAGACGGAATACTGGGAAAATTTAATTTGTATTTTTCTGCGATTACACCCTCGCCACGGGATAACTTTATGCCCAGAGACTTTTTATTCTTTGATGAAGAAAAGCAAGGCTTAGTATGGATATGGGCTTTAAGCGAGGACATGGATAACGGTGGCAACGAGACTATCGATTTTGAAGGCGGTTATTACCTGACCTACGTTTATAAAGACGGTGATCATGAAACGAACGGCAAATTCTATCAGGAAGCCGTAGAGTATATCAAAAACTCGGAGATATTTGAACTGGATGTTCGTCCTAATCACTATGCCATGGGGCATATTATTACGCCGAGTGAGATTATAAAGGTACAAGGATGGGCACAGATGGAAGCCTTTATCCCCATAAGACTTAAATAACAGGCAGGAATCATATCCGCGTTCATTGGGCGCATACAAAACGGAGGCTTTCCCATGAGTATCAGAAGTACATCCAAGGCAATCATCGTACACCAAGGTAAGGTGCTGCTCAACAGGTGCTATGATATACACAACGGCGAGTACTATTCCTTACCCGGCGGCGGGCAGAATACCTACGAAACCATGACGGAGGCCGTCGTTCGCGAATGTCTGGAGGAAACGGGCTACACCGTTACACCCATACGCCTTGCCGCCGTCTGTGAAGAGATCTGCGAGGATGAGGAGATTCGGAATACCTACCCCGACTATGCGCACAAGATGCTGCACATCTTTCTGTGCGGTTTAGCGCACGAAGGGGTGCAGGAGCCCACCGAAAAGGACAGCAAGCAGGTTGGCATTGAGTGGATAGAGCTCGATAGGCTTAAGGATATAAGACTGCTGCCCAACGCGCTCGGCATGAATATAACGCAAGTAATGGACGGCACTGCCCCCGTTTTGTTGGGCTCGGAGCATATTTCTTTTAACCACGGATAGTTTTCCGCACATAAACAAAATTTGACCGCGAAGCCGGACGCCCTTTTGGGGGCGCCGTTTTTTTTGTTTGCGCAGAGTACCGCATATGCTTTAAATGCCCTTTTCGGTGTCATACTAAAGGTTGAAAACAAGTTTATTGTCCTTAGGAAAATGCTGCCCTTTTATGCCTTGCGGTGGCGCATTTTTCTGTGGCTGGAAACAGGTTATACTGAAAGGACTGGTGGCATTGAAGGCGGTAATCATGGCGGGCGGCGAGGGCAGCCGTTTAAAGCCGCTTACCTGTACAATCCCAAAGCCCATGGCGCGCCTTTGCGGCAGGCCGATACTCGAGTATATCCTCGACCTTTTAAGCGAAAGCGGCTTTGATGAGGCGCGCATCACCATACGTTACCTGCCCGGCAGGATTACCGAACACTTTGCGCAGGAACAATACCAGAATCTGCGCCTGCGCTTTGTGGAGGAGACGGCGCCGCTCGGTACGGCGGGCGGGGTGAAGAACGCCGCTGGGGATATCAATGAGGACTTTCTGGTAATAAGCGGCGACGCCGTGTGCGACTTTGACCTGCAGACCGCCGTGCGCTTTCACCGCGATAACGGCGCGGACGCGACCATCCTTGTCAAGCGGGTGGAGGACCCGAGGGAATACGGCCTTGTGAATGTCAACCCCGAAACGGGCGGCGTGGCGGGGTTTGTGGAGAAGCCCTGCTACGCGCAGGCGGTGTGCGACCTCGCCAACACCGGCGTGTACATCCTTTCACCGAAGGCGGTAGAGATGATACCGGAGGGTAAGGCCTTCGATTTTGCCAAGGACCTTTTTCCCCACATGCTCCAAAACGGCAGCAAGGTGATCGCCTACGAGGAGCAGGGCTATTGGTGCGACATCGGCGACCTCGACAGCCTAAGACGGTGCGCCCGAGACATGCTGGAGGGAAAGGTGCGCTGTACCCTGCACGCCACCGAGGTGGAGGGGGTATTCTATAAAAACCTGTACGAAGCGGGGCGGTTCGACGTGCTGCCGCCCGCCTATATCGGCTCGGGGGTGACGGCGGGCAAGGGTTGCCGCATCGGCGCGGGGAGTATCATCGACGATAACGCCACCATCGGCAGCCGTTCGGTGGTTTTCGGCAGCCTTGTGGGGCAGAACGCCGTCGTCGGCGACGATGTACGCCTGAAGGGCAGCATCGTGTGCGAGAGTGCGGTGGCCGAAAATGGCGCACGCCTGTTTGAGGGGAGCGCCGTCGGCGCGCGGGCGGTCATCGGTAGCCGCGCCACGCTGGAGCCGGGCGTGAAGGTGTGGCCCATGAAGTATGTGCGCAGCGATACGGTGCTCAGCGAGCACCTGCGCGCGGGGGCTGTGCGGCGCGAGCTTTTCGACGACGAGGGCATTGTGCTCGAGTCGCCCGGGGAGCTGACGCCCGTGCTCTGCACGCGGCTGGGCGCCGCCATCGGCACCGCGATGAAGGGGGTTACCATCGGCATCGCCTCCGCGGGTGGGGCGGCAGAGGCGCTTAAGGACGCGCTCGCCGCGGGTATTCGCCAAACCGGCTGCACGGTGTGGGATTTCGGCGGCTGCATCGAGCCGCAGGCGGTATTCTGTTTTACCCACTGCGCGCTGCACATGGGGGTATTTATCACCGCGGGCAGCATCAAAACCTTCTCGGAATACGGCCTTACCCTTTCCCGCGATACCGAGCGGGAGATCGAGCTGTGCATGCTGCGCGCCGAGAGCAAGAGCCTGCCGTATGAGCAGTACGGCAAGCGGGTGATGATGGCGGATGTCGGTCTGTTATACCCTTTGCAGCTCCTGTCTTACTGCGAAGGCGGGCTAAAGGGCATGAAGGTGTCGGTAAACAGCAAAAACGCCGCGGCAAAGCGCCTGCTTTGCGGGGTGTTAAGCCGGCTCGGCTGCGAGGTGGTGCACTCGGGCGCGCTGCGGCTGGAGCTTTCGGAAAACGGCAAGGCGCTCACGGTATCCATGCAGGGGGTACCGGTAGGGGATGAAAGAATCCTCGTGCTGCTTGCCCGCGAGGAGTTTGCAAACGGGCGCAATGTCGCCGTGCGGTTCGACGCGCCACAGATCATCGACAGCCTTGCAAGGCAGCACGATAAAATGGCCCTGCGCTACCTTGCCTGCCCGGCGGATGCCAGCGACCAGATGGCGCGTGTCCTTGCCAAACAGCAGCCGTGGGTGCGCGACGCCCTTGCGCGCGCCGTCATGCTGCTTACCCTGCTGCATTCCTCCCACAAGAGCCTTGCACAGCTAAACGATGAGATACCGTCGTTTTATGACGCCATCAAGATTATTACGCTCACCAAAAACCCCTGCGAGGTCATGCGCGTGGTGAGCGGCGGCAGGGTGGCGGAGGGCGCCATCGGTGAAGGGGTGCTGCTGCCTTACAAAAACGGTACGGTGCTGGTGCGCCCGCTCAAGCGCGGCGGCGGGGTGAAGATTATCGCCGAGGCGCAGAACTACGAGATGGCCAAGGAGCTTTGCGGCGGGTTTGAGGAGATGTTAAATAAGCTGTAAATGGCCTTATAAAGCGCCTTTACAAAGTTTAGCCTTGACACTTGGCAAAATAACGTATAAAATCTTAGGTAGCGTATTTGTTCGTGTGGCTTAGCAGCAATCGGTGTTTGAGTAAGCTTTGCGCGTCCGTGGCCTATGGGCGCAGGGTCTGCTTTTGCCGTAAACGGTATGCGTTTAAGCGCGCATATCCAAAAGTATACCTGTCGTTTACTCAAAACCGAAGCTGCTGCTTGGCCGATTATTACCCGCATGGGTCTGCTGTTGCGTTGCCATTGCCATGCGGTTGTTATTTTAAACAGGACCTGTTGCGGTAAGCCTTTTTAAGGTTTTTTCTCTATTGCTATTATTTTTGCCGCAGCCGTTTTGGCCCTGTTAGTGTGTGAGAAGAGGTGCGGATAAAGAAGATTATTTCCGCTCCCTCACGCCCAAAATAAGATAATCATACAAGAACGGATAGTTGCCTGCTGTTTTTGCACTAGTCAATTACCATCACTTTTCGCCCGCGAGCTTTTTGTAATTGACTATGTTGACAGACAGGTTTGTTTTGTGTTGGGCCAACATCGTTTTAAAGGTAGAGCTATCATTGCCGTACATATCGTTTTATTCATTATTTACAACCGTCCGCTTTAGAGCGGCACAGTATTGGAGGTTTTAAAAACTTGAGTCAGGATAACAATAATCTATTCGCCAATAAAAACAATCGCAACCAGAAGCAGCCGGCGGACGCCGGTCACGCGCCCGCAAACGGCGAGGCCGCAAAGACACCGGCACAGCCCGAGGGAGGCGCTCAGGCGCCGGCGGGTGCGGCCCCCCAAAAGAGCCGTTCGCGGCGCGGCGGCAGAAGAAAATCAAACGGCGGCGGCGAAGCGAAGAAGGACCAGATTACGGCGGCGCTTGAGAAGCTGCCCGAGAGAACCGCACAGCAGCGGGCTGCGCAGCCCCCGAAGGCCCCGGCGCCGCAGCAGGGAGCACAGCCGCAGCAGGATAATAAAAAGCCGCGCTCCCACCGCGGCGGGCAGGGTGCACACGAGCCCAAGGGGGTGCGCAAAACGCCGGTAAAGATCATCCCGCTCGGCGGCTTAAACGAAATCGGCAAGAACATGACGGCCTACGAGTGCGGCAACGACATGTTTATCGTCGATTGTGGCCTTGCCTTCCCCGACGAGGAGATGCTGGGCGTCGACATCGTAATCCCCGATTTCACCTACGTAGAGAAGAATATCGACAAGCTGCGCGGCGTGGTCATCACCCACGGGCACGAGGACCACATCGGCGGCCTGCCTTACTTTTTAAAGCGGTTTAATGTGCCCGTTTACGGCACGCGCTTAACCCTCGGCCTGGTAGAGGGCAAGCTGAAGGAGCACAACCTACTCGGCAAGCGCACCTTAAATGTGGTTAAGCCGCGCGATACCGTTAAGTTCGGCTGTATGGCGGTGGAGTTTATACGCGTAAACCACTCCATCCCCGACGCGGTGGCGTTCGCCATTCACACCCCGGCGGGTATTATCATCCAAACGGGCGACTTTAAGGTGGATTACACCCCCATCGAGGGCGGCATTATCGACCTCGCGCGCTTTGGCGAGCTGGGCAGCAAGGGCGTGCTCGCCCTGCTTTCCGATTCCACCAACGCCGAACGCCCGGGCAGCGCCATGAGCGAGAAGAAGGTGGGCGAATCGTTCGAACTGCTGTTCGCCAAGGCGGGCAGCCGCCGCGTGATCATCGCGTCGTTTGCCTCCAACATCCACCGCATCCAGCAGATTATCGATATGTCGGTGCGCTGCGACCGAAAGGTTGCCGTATCGGGGCGCAGCATGATCAACGTCGTGGCCAAGGCGATAGAGCTTGGCTACCTCTCGGTGCCCGAGGGCGTGCTGGTGGATATTGAGATGATCAACCGCTACCCCGACGAGAAGCTCGTCATCATCACCACCGGCAGTCAGGGCGAGCCGATGTCGGCGCTCTCGCGCATGTCCTCCAGCGACCACCGCAACGTAACCATCAACCCCAACGATTTCATCATCATCTCCGCTACCCCCATCCCCGGCAACGAGAAGCTGGTGGGGCGCGTGGTAAACGACCTGATGAAGCTGGGCGCGGAGGTTATCTACGAGAAAATGTACGAGGTGCACGTGTCGGGCCACGCCTGTCAGGATGAGCTGCGGCTCATGCTGGGCTTAACTAAGCCCAAGTTTTTTATACCCGTTCACGGTGAGTACAAGCACCTCAAAAAGCACGCGGGCATCGCCATCAGTATGGGATTAAACCCCGCGAACGTCATCATCGGCGACATCGGCAAGGTAATAGAAACCGACGCTGTGGATATGAAGATTACCGGCACCGTTCCCGCGGGCAGGGTACTGGTGGACGGTCTCGGCGTGGGCGACGTGGGCAGCATCGTGCTGCGCGACCGTAAGCATCTGGCCGAGGACGGCCTGATTGTCGTGGTGCTTTCGATGGAGAAGCAGACCGGCAAGGTGGTGGCGGGGCCGGACATCGTCTCGCGCGGGTTTGTATATGTGCGCGAGTCGGAGGAATTGATGGACGAAGCGCGCAACGTGGTGAAGAACGTGCTTGCACAGTGCGGCGATAAGGACATCCGCGAGTGGGGCCAGATCAAAACCAAGGTGAAGGACGCGCTCAGCGACTACGTTTACCGCACTACCAAGCGCAGCCCCATGATCCTGCCCATTATCATGGAGGTTTGATTTAAGACTTTTTGCAGTACAGACTGCTGTATATTGCGCAAAACCCCGCGTTTTACGTGGGGTTTTGGCTTTTCTATGCTTTCTTTAGGGGGATGGGGTGCGCGGCGGGAGACAGCTCCTTTTTAGATTGAAGGTAATTTTCAAGAAAAATCCTAGCTTTATGGTTTAAAAATTAGTATAATAAAGAGTAAATCAAAAGTTCTGTTTTTTATAGACGCGAGGCGGGACGCAGAAAGGTCGTGAAGGTCATCAAAAAGAGGGTATGGTTTTTCAAGCCCATCATCATCGTGGCGCTGGCTTTATGCCTTTTTATGAGTCTTATGACACTGGCAATCGGGCAGGTACCCCTATTTTATGTCGAGCTTGCCTTTACGCTCTTGGTGTCGGCCTTCGCGTTTTACCGTTATAAAAGCATTCAGGGCGATGTGTACCACATCGTGGATAAAACCCTCAAACGCCTGAATATGGTCAACAGCGAGTCGGCTGCGGGCATGCCCATCCCGCTTGTCATCATCCGCGAGCAGGGCGAGATTATCTGGTATAACGAGCTGTTTGCGTCGCTTGTGTTTGAAGGGCAGAATCTTTTCGGCGTGATGTTTGAGCAGCTTTTCCCCTCGGTGGATATTAACGCGGCCTGCAAGCCGGGTGGTGTGAATATCTCCTACGGCAGGCACTGCTTTACCGCCTATGGCATGAGGGTAGAGGATAAAAAGGGCACGCTGGTCGCCATGCAGTGGGTGGAGAACACCGAGCTTAAAGCGCTGGCACAGGAATACTACGAGTCGCGCCAATCGGTGCTGCTCATCACGGTGGATAACTACGACGAGCTGACCCAAACCTTAAAGGAAAGCGAGAAGGTGCAGCTCGCGGGCGAGGTCGACCATGTAATAGAGAACTTTCTCGCCCCCACGGGCGCCGTGCTCATCCGCAGCGGGCGCGACCGGTTTACGGCGATTATGGAGGAGCGCTACCTGCGCTTAGTCATCGAGCGCAGGTTTGATGTGCTTGACCAGGTGCGGCAGATTACGCTTGGCGAACGCCAGCCCGCCACCCTTTCCATCGGCGTGGGGCGCGGCGGCGGCAGCCTGAGGGAACTGGAACAGATGGCAAAGCAGGCGCTGGATATGGCGCTCGGGCGCGGCGGAGATCAGGCCGCGGTAAAAACCCCCGGCGGCTATGAGTTCTTCGGCGGTATCTCCAAGGGCGTTGAAAAACGCACCAAGGTGAAAACCCGCATCATGGCGGCGGCCCTTACCGAGCTGATTGAAACGAGCGATAACTGCATCATCATGGGCCACCGTTTTTCGGATTTGGATAGCTTCGGCGCGTCGGTAGGGTTAGTTAAAAGCATCCGCTTAATGGGCAAGCCCGCGATTATCGCCATAGACCGGGAAAAGAACCTTGTGCAGGGGCTGATGAACAACCTTATCGCAAACGGCTATAACGACGTGTTCGTATCTCCCGACGAAGCGCTGCAGACGGTGGGTAAAAAGACCCTGCTCATTGTGGTGGATACCCATCTTCCCGCCATGCTGGAGTCGATGGAGATTTACAAGGCATGCAAGACCGTGGCGGTGATAGACCATCACCGCAAGATGGTAGGGCATATCGATAACGCCGTTATCTTCTACCACGAGCCGTACGCCTCCTCCGCCTCCGAGATGGTGGCGGAGCTGATACAATACTTAAACACCGATAACAAGCTTGGCAGGCAGGAGGCTGAGGCCCTGCTCGCGGGCATTATGCTCGACACCAAGAACTTTATCTTAAAAACCGGCGTTCGCACCTTCGAGGCGGCGGCCTACCTGCGCAAACTGGGCGCCGATACCGTTGAGGTAAAGCGTCTGTTTTCGAGCAGTATGGAGGCCTACCAGCTCAAGGCAAAGATCGTCGCGTCGGCGAGGGTTTACCGCCGCTGCGCGGTTGCTGTAAGCGACTCTGCCTCGGACGATATGCGCATCGTCGCCCCGCAGGCGGCGGATGAGCTGCTTTCCATCAGCGGGGTGGATGCCTCGTTTGTGCTTTATCAAACGCCCGAGAACGTTACCATCTCGGCACGCTCCCTCGGCAACCTGAATGTGCAGGTGATTATGGAGAAGATGGGCGGCGGCGGTCACCTCACCATGGCGGGCACCTATATTGTGGGCGCTAATCTTAAAAACGCGGCGGAGCTTTTGGCAAAGAACATCGACGCGTATTACGAAGAGAACCCGGCGCAAAGCTGAAATTGCAGTCGTTTATTATAGTTTTTATGGCGCTGCGTACATACGCCGCGGCGCCGGAAGGGAAGGATTATTGTGAAGGTAGTTTTAAAGGCAGATGTGAAGGGCTCGGGCAAAAAGGGCGAGGTTGTAAACGTTTCGGACGGATATGCGCGCAACTATTTACTGCCGCGCGCCCTTGCGGTGGAAGCAAACGCGCAGGTGCTCAATGATATCAAGCTCAAGCAGGAGGCCAAGGAGCATCATATAGCGATGGAAAAACAGCAGGCGGAGGACGCCAGAAAGCTTTTGGACGGCAAAACCATCAAGCTGTTTGCCAAGGGCGGCACCGAAGGGCGTCTGTTCGGCTCGGTTACCGCAAAAGAGATTGCGGAGGAGCTTTCAAAGCAGTATAAGCTCGAGATAGACAAGCGCAAGATTACATTAGAAAGCGACATCAAGACCTTCGGCACCTTCACGGCAGAGGTAAAGCTTTACGCGGGCGTCTCGGCAAAGCTGTTCGTGATGGTCGGCGAAGTCCAATAAAAGTTTAAAACATTGCAGGGAACGGCCCCCGGCCGCTTTCAAGTTATCCCAAAACGAGAGGACGGTAAACGGTGAACAGCTATGCCATGACCGAAACCACATACGGGCAGAATACGCCGTTTAACATTGAGGCGGAGCAGTCGGTGCTCGGCGCCATTATTATCGACCAAACCTGCCTTTCCACCGTACTCGACTTTATTAAGTCCGAGTGCTTTTACCGCCCGCAGCATCAGGAGATCTTCTCCTGCATGGTGAAGATGTTCGCGGGGGGCAAGATCATTGATTTTATCACGCTCCTCGAGGAGGTTGTAAACGAGCATATCTTTGAAACCCCCGAGGACGCCAAGGTGTATCTGGCACAGCTTGCACAGATCGTGCCCACCACCTCGAATGTCGAGGCGTATGCGGCGATTGTGCAGGAGAAATACTATGTTCGCCAGCTCATCGACGCCTCCAAAGAGATTATCGAGTCGGCGAGCGAGGGCACCTACGCCGCCAAGGAGCTGCTCGACAGTGCCGAGCAGAAGATTTTCGATATCCGTCAGGGCAAGGATTCAAGGGGCCTTATCAAGATTGAGGACGCCATCATCGAAGCGTACGACCGCCTGCAGAAGATTGCGGGTGAAGACCGTATGAAATACCTCGGCCTGCGCTCCGGCTTTTCGGCGCTGGATAATATCATCTACGGCCTCAATAAATCCGACATGATTCTTCTTGCCGGGCGCCCCGGTATGGGCAAGACCAGCTTCGGCATGAACATTGCGCAGAACGTGGCGGCTACCTCGGGCAAAAAGGTGGTTATCTTTTCGCTTGAAATGTCCACCGAGCAGCTCACCACAAGGCTGATGTCCTCCATGGCGCAGATACCCAGCGGCGAGTTCCGCACCGGCAATATGTCGGGCGCGCAGTGGCAGGAGCTTGCCAAAGCCTCGCAGCTTCTGGCGTCCTACCCCATCTTAATAGACGACGCCTCGGGTATCACGGTGCCCGAGATGAAGGCCAAGCTGCGCCGCATCAAGGATCTCGGCTTGGTGGTGATCGACTACCTGCAGCTCATGACGACCGGCCGCCGCAACGAAAACCGCGTGCAGGAGGTTTCGGAGATCACGCGAAGCTTAAAGATCATGGCGAAGGAATTAAACGTTCCCGTAATAGTACTTTCACAGCTTTCGCGCGGGCCCGATTCCAGAACCGACCACCGCCCCGTGCTTTCCGACCTGCGTGAGTCCGGCTCGATCGAGCAGGACGCAGATATCGTACTGTTCCTCTACCGTGAGGCATACTACCTTGACAAAGAGGATGCCGATAAAAATATCGCGGAATGTATCATCGCCAAAAACCGCCACGGCGAAACCGACATCATCAAGCTGCACTGGAACGGCCAGTTTACGCAGTTCAGTACGCTGGAGAGTTTTAGAGATGAAGGATAAGGCTGAGGCCGCCACTAAAAAATATAAGATGCTCGTCCCCGGCGGGCATGTGCTGGTGTGTGTTTCGGGCGGCGCCGATTCCATGGCGCTGCTGCATTTTTTATATTCGGTAAGGCAGAAGTACGGCATTTCGCTTTCGGTATGCCATGTAAACCACGGCATTCGCGGAGAGGAGGCGCTGCGCGACCAGCACTTTGTGGAGGAAGCGTGCAGCCGTCTGAGCGTTCCCTGTAAGGTGGTTACTTACAATGTACCGTCGCTTGCCAAGGAGCGCGGCCTTTCGCTGGAAGCCTGCGGGCGCGAGGTGCGGTACGAGGCGTTTGAACGCATTGCGCGTGAAAATAATGCAAAAATCGCCACCGCGCACACCCTCTCCGACAGTATTGAGACCATGCTGTTAAACCTTGCGCGCGGCACGGGGCTAAAGGGGCTGTGCGGCATCCCACCGGTGAGGGGCGATATCATCCGCCCGCTCATTGAGGTAACGCGCGAAGAGGTGGAACAATACTGCCGCGAAAACGATATTCGTTTTATTACCGACAGCAGCAATCTTACCCGTGAGTACACGCGCAACCGTATTCGTATGGATGTGATTCCCGCTTTGAGGCAGGCAAACCCTGCTTTTGAGCAGGCCGTAAGCCGCGCGATGCGCTCTTTGCGCGAGGATGAGGATTATCTGGCCGCGCAGGTGCAAAAAGCGCTTGACGAAAGCGAAGAAAACGGTTGCTTTCGTATAGAGGTTTTGCGGGTACTTCCCGCCGCCATACTAAACCGCGCAGTTTTGACAATACTAAAACGATACCACATCGAGCCGCAAAGCGACCGTGTGGAGGCGCTTACGAAGATGCTTCTGCAAGGCTCGGGCTGCATTACGCTTACCACCGACACCTATGCGCGGGTACAAAACGGCCTTTTGTCGGTTTTTACAGGTGAAACGACCATCAGCCCTGATTATAACGTTCCCTTTAAGCCTGGCGAGCTGCCGCTCTATGAAGGAGTAAAAGCTTCGGTAACCGTTTTGTCCATAAACGAATACGACGAAATGATTTATTCAAAAAAAATTCACCCAAAGCTATTAAAAAAATGTTTGGATTATGATAATATAATAGGAACGGCTATCTTTCGGCCTAAAAACGAGGGCGACCGCATTACGCTTTCTGCCCGCGGCTGCACCAAAACCTTAAAAAAGCTCTTTAACGAGGCAAAGATTCCGCCGCCAAAGCGCGCGCTTGTGCCCGTTTTGGCCGATGAAGCGGGTGTAATTTGGGCAGAGGGCTTTGGCTGTGACCGCCGCTGTGAGGTTACCCAAAACACGAAAAACGTCGCCGTTATAGACATCATCCGCGTACCGATAGACAAAACTGTATGATATTCGGAGGAAAGTATGGAGCAAGACATTCTAAAGGTGCTTATATCCGAGCAGGAACTAGAGGCGAAGGTGGCCGAGCTCGGTAAGCGTATCAGTGAGGACTACAGGGGTAAAAACCTGCTGATGATAAGTATTTTAAAGGGTTCCGTGGTATTTATGGCCGACCTTATGCGCGCGATCGATATCCACGCCCGCATCGATTTTATGTCGGTATCGAGCTACGGTGCTGGCACCAAAACCAGCGGTGTGGTGAAGATTGTGAAGGATCTCGACATCCCGCTCGCGGGGTACGACCTGCTGATTGTAGAGGATATCCTCGACAGCGGCCTGACGCTTGCCTATATATCCGAGCTGCTGCACTCGCGCAATCCCAAGAGCATTCGCATCTGCACGCTACTCGATAAGCCCGAGCGCCGAAAGGCGGATGTACACGCCGATTATTTCGGCTTTGAGGTGCCCGACGAGTTTGTGGTGGGCTACGGCTTGGATTACGATGAAAAATACCGCAACCTTCCTTACGTAGGGGTATTAAAGCCGGAAGTGTATAACGCATAAATCCGTTGCTCTTAGCCTTTTTACACTTCATCTGTAGGAGTGATAAAGTTGGGTAACAAAAAAACGATATTAATAGTAACTGGATGTATACTGGCATCTGCCTTGCTGTTTATTGCTTCGTTTTCTTTTGCCGCTTGGCTTAACCAAAAGAACGCTCCTACCTACAATGAAATTCTGCAGTACTTCTATCAAAACAAGGTTGATAAGTATGCGCTGGATTTAGGAAGAGGGAAGCTAAGCTTACAGCTTAAAGGCGAGGATCAAGAGGGCAAAACGGTATCCTGTACCCTGCCGGATGTCAACCGCTTTTTAGAGGATACGATGTCTTTCGTTAGGGATCATAACATAAACTACCCGCAAGACCCGATTGAGGTTGATTACGTGGCGATAAGATAAAAGCCGATTCGTTTTATATCAGTAAAATTAAACATTGCAGCTAGGAGTGGTGAATTTGGGAAATAGCAAAAAGATAAAACAGATTGCCGGATATGCGCTGGTACTGGTGCTGCTACTATCCGTTATTTATGTTTTGTTTAACATGCAAGCCCCCAGAGTGGAAACAAAATATTACGAGATCGTTCAGTATTTCTATGAGAATAAGGTGCAGGAGTACAGGCTGGACCTTGGCAGCGGCGCCCTTGAGATGAAGGTGGCGGGCAAAACCGATGCCATCTATTATCAGGTGCCCAACGTAAACCTCTTTTTAGAGGATACGATGGATTACGTCCGGGAGTACAACAAGGCGCACCCGGAGGCTCCGATTAAAAACGACTATAAAAAGGTTGATGAGATTCCCGGCTGGGTGTCCATCCTTCCGTCTATCCTGCTGATTGTCGTGATGATTGCCTTCTGGGTTTACATGATGCGCGGCGCGGCGGGCGGCGGCAAGATGAACAACTTTGCCAAGGCAAAGGTAAAGCATCAGTCCGACAGCAAAAAGACCACCTTTGACGATGTGGCGGGTGCCGACGAAGAGAAGGAAGAACTCAAAGAGATTGTAGAGTTCTTAAAAAGCCCGCAGAAGTATAACGACATCGGCGCGCGCATCCCCAAGGGCGTGCTGCTGATGGGCCCTCCCGGAACCGGTAAAACCCTGATTGCCAGAGCCGTTGCGGGCGAGGCGGGCGTACCGTTCTTCTCGATCTCCGGCTCCGACTTTGTAGAGATGTTTGTCGGCGTGGGCGCTTCGCGTGTAAGAGATCTGTTCGAGCAGGCGAAGAAGGAAGCCCCCAGCATCGTATTTATCGATGAAATCGATGCGGTAGGCCGTCACCGCGGCGCGGGTCTCGGCGGCGGGCACGACGAGCGCGAGCAGACCTTAAACCAGTTGCTTGTGGAGATGGACGGCTTCGGCGCCAACTCCGGCGTTATCGTTATTGCCGCGACCAACCGTTACGATATCCTCGACCCGGCGCTGCTGCGCCCCGGGCGTTTTGACCGACGCATAGTGGTGAACACCCCCGACGTAAAGGGCAGGGAAGAGATTTTAAAGGTGCATACGCGCAACAAGCCGCTGGCGCCCGACGTGAACCTTTCGGTGATTGCGAAAACCACCGCGGGCTTTACGGGTGCCGACCTTGAAAACCTCTGCAACGAGGCGGCCTTGCTTGCCGCGCGCAGAGGCAAACGCGCCATTACCATGTTTGAGATCGAGGAGGCTACCATCAAGGTGGTGGTCGGCCCCGAGAAGCGCTCCCGCGTTATCAGCGAAAAGAGCAAGCGCATTACGGCCTACCATGAGGCGGGACATGCCATCATCAGCTACTACTGCCCCACGCAGGACCCTGTGCATCAGGTTTCCATCATCCCGCGCGGTATGGCGGGTGGCTACACCATGAACCTGCCCACCGAGGATAAGAGCTACATGCTCAAAAACGACATGATCGAAGAGATTATCGTGCTGCTGGGCGGCCGCGTGGCCGAAAAGCTGGTGCTCGACGATATCTCCACCGGCGCCTCCAACGACCTTGAGCGCGCCACCAAGATTGCCAAGGCGATGATTACACGCTACGGCTTCTCCGAGCGTCTCGGCCCCGTTGTATATGGCCAGCCGCAGGAGGAGATTTTCCTAGGGCGCGATTTTAATCAGTCACGCGATTTCTCCGAGACCGTTGCCGCCGAGATCGACGGCGAGATGCGCGATATCATTGATATGGCGTATGAAAAGGCCAAGATGATCCTCTCCGAGCACATGGATAAGGTACACGAGCTGGCGAAGTACCTGCTTGCCTGTGAGAAGATCGACGGCGCCGATTTCGAGCGCTTCATGAAGGGCGAGCTGGACGTGGACGCCGAGATTGCGAAGTTTAACACCGAGCATGCCGACGAAAAGCGCCTTGCCGACGAGCTGATGAAGAAGGCCAACGAGGCAAAGAAGGCTACCAGAAAGCCCACTGCACCGCAGGAGGAGCCTTTAAAGCCCGAAGAGCCGGCACAGGAACAGCCCCCCGTTGACGAAGATTAAACTAAAAAAGCTTCAAGACCTGCCGGATATGCTCCGACAGGTCTTGTTTTCTTATACCAATCTTTTATTAAAACGGTGATAACACCGTTTTAATCATGCGACGAAAAGTCGCATGGAACCGCGAAGGATACTGTAGGGGCGATTATCAATCGTCCGTGGTTGCCCTGCCGCTCCATGGCAACTGTGTATTGGCGATTCATGAATCGCCAATACGGGCTATATCTGTCAACGGGCGGGAGACACTGCCCATCTACCGCGGACTGGGATTTTGCGGAACGGTACAGAGGCCGTTCCCTACAAATTACCGTGGACGTTGGGCAAACCATGGGGCGTCGAGGACGCCGCCCCCTATAATGAGGAGGTATGCCGCAGCATAACACGGCGGGTACATCCCACACCGGGGCAGACACACGGGTCTGCCCCTACGAGCGTCTGCCTGTCACGCCGTAGGGGCGAACCTATGTGTTTGCCCTGTTGTCAAGAAGGCGCTGCTCCCTACAATGCGGCAAAAGGGCAGTTCTAGGGTTGTAGGGGAGACCCTGCCTATTAACGCTTTGCGTTGTTGCAGAATGAGTGTTGCACTATATCTTCACCGCCCATTCGGTATGTAGGGAACGGCCTCTGTGCCGTTCCGTAAATTCTAATCTGCCGTTGTTGCTCCCGCCAAAGGCGGGGAAGAAGAATTAGTGTTACAATATCTTGTATATACCGTTTACAACAAACGGGTGAATAGTTTATAATACATATAACAATTTCTTTTGCAGTTTTATATAAAAGAGCTGGTGTAAAGATGGTAAGCAGGGCGGCACCGCAGGATTTAGCGGAGATTTTAAGCGTTCAAAAGCAGGCGTTTCTGCCGGTAGCGGCACAAACCAATCAATTCGATATCCCGCCGCTTAAGCAAACGCAAGAGGAAATCGAGGCGGAGTTTGGCAAGCGCGTGTTTTTAAAGTATGTACTGAGCGGGCGGATTATCGGTTCGGTGCGCGCGCATCTGGATAACGACGGCCTCTGCCAAATCGGCAAGCTGGTCGTTCTGCCCGAGTATCAGAACCAAGGCATCGGCAAGCAGCTGATGCAGAAAATTCACGAGACATTTCCTAACTGTGCAGGCTATGAGCTTTTTACCGCTGAAGATAACGCGGTGACCGTTTCGTTTTATAAAAAGCTTGGTTACCAGCCGGTGCGCACTAAGACGCTTGACGGCATTCCCATGGTCTTTCTGCGTAAGGAAAATAACCACGCTTCCTGTAGTTTTTAATGCTTTCGCGCAGTCGCATGGACCCGTTTGAATCCTCGCTGCATGAAAGAAACCAAATGTGCCTTATCGGTACATCACAGAAGGGCGGACAAAATGATGAGAAAAAGGCTATCCACGGTACTTTTCGGCATACTGGTAATACTGCTTGGCATCGGGTTGCTGGGGCAGGCCATCGGTTGGTGGGACTTTGTGGGCTTTACAGGCTGGTGGACACTGTTCATCATCATCCCGGCGGTGTTTTTGATCGTTTCCTACGGCATACGCTTCTGGAACACGCTCATGCTTTGCGTGGGTGTGCTGCTGCTTTTAAAAGAGCAGGATATCATCACGAAGGGGATGTTCTTTCCCATCATCCTTGCGGGCCTTGTGATCGCCTTGGGTATACGCATCGCGTTCGGCAGCCATTATTCAACCGTCAAGTCGGTGCCCGGGTTTACCAACACGCCGCCCACCTTCTACGGCCAGCCGGATTACTCCCCCACCTTTAACTACGACGTGGTATTCGGCAGCATCAGGGTTAAAAATGTGTGCCAAGACCTTCTCTCCGGCAAGATTTCCTCGGTTTTCGGCTCGGTGGAGGTAGACCTTTCCGAGATACGCGTAAGCCATGATATTGTCATCGAGTCAAGCGCCGCATTCGGCGGGGTAAAGATTTACGCCCCCAGAACCTGCCGCGTGAAGGTGGAAAGCTCGTCGGCCTTCGGCGGGTGCGATAACCGCGCCGCCACACTCACCGACCAAACCCTGCCGCTTGTTACCATCAAGGTGAGCAACGCGTTCGGCGGCACCGAGGTATTATAGTATTATACATAGGATGAGCGTTTGTCTCGTCTTAGTAGCGCTGAAATTAGTGCTGAAAGGCATGGTAAAGTAATGTCGAAAAAAACGCAAAGCTACGACAATGAAAGTATATCCTCACTAAAGGGAGCCGACCGGGTGCGCAAGCGCCCCTCGGTGATCTTCGGTTCCGACGGGCTGGAGGGCTGCCAGCACTCCTTTTTTGAGATACTCTCAAACTCCATCGATGAGGCACGCGAGGGCTACGGCGACAAGATAATCGTTACGCGTTACCTAGACGGCTCGCTGGAGGTAGAGGATTTCGGCCGCGGTATACCCGTAGACTTTAACCAGCGCGAGCAGCGCTTTAACTGGGAGCTTGTCTTTTGCGAGCTTTACGCAGGCGGTAAATACAACACCAACGACGGCGAAAGCTACGAGTTTTCGCTCGGCTTAAACGGCCTTGGCCTCTGCGCCACGCAGTACTCCTCCGAGTATATGGACGTAGAGATCTTCCGAGACGCTTTTCAGTACAACCTTCGCTTTGAAAAGGGCGAGAACGTCGGGATGCTTAAAAAGGTAGAGACCACCCGCAAAAAGACCGGCTCAACGATCAAGTGGCGGCCGGATACCGACGTGTTTACCGACATCAGCATCCCTGTGGAGTATTTTTACGAGGTGATTAAGCGGCAGGCCGTGGTAAACGAGGGGCTGCTGTTTATACTGCGCGTAGAGACCGGCAAGGGCTTTGAAACCACCGAGTTTATCTACCAAAACGGCATCACCGACTACGTGAAGGAGCTTGCGGGGGAGGATACCCTCACCACCGTGCAGTACTGGCAGACCGAGCGCCGCGGCAGAGACCGCGAGGACAAGCCCGAGTACAAGGTAAAGCTCTCGGTGGCGCTATGCTTTTCCAACCGTGTGAAGCTCGCCGAGTATTACCACAACTCCAGCCACTTGGAGTACGGCGGCTCGCCCGAAAAGGCGGTGCGCTACGCGTTTGTGTCGCAGCTCGACAGCTACTTAAAGCAGACGGGCAAGTACCTTAAAAACGAGAGCAAAATCACCTTCGCCGACGTGGAGGACTGTCTGGTGCTCGTCTCCAGCTCCTTTTCCACCGTCACCTCCTACGAGAACCAAACCAAGAAGGCCATCACCAACAAGTTTATCTACGAGGCGATGTCCGACTTTTTAAAGCACCAGCTTGAGGTGTATTTTATCGAGAACCCCGACGAGGCCCTTAAAATCTGCGAGCAGGTGCTCATCAACAAACGCAGCCGCGAGAACGCCGAGAAAACGCGCCTCAACCTCAAAAAGAAGCTCGCGGGTACCATCGATATCGCCAACCGCGTGCAGAAGTTTGTAGACTGCCGCACCAAGGATATTACCCGCCGCGAGATCTACATCGTGGAGGGCGACTCGGCGCTTGGCGCCTGCAAGCTGGCGCGTGATTCCGAGTTTCAGGCCATCATCCCCGTGCGTGGTAAGATACTAAACTGCTTAAAGGCGGAGTACGATAAAATCTTTAAGAACGAGATTATCACCGACATCATCAAGGTGCTCGGCTGCGGGGTGGAGGTTCACTCCAAGGCCAACA
The DNA here is from genome assembly GCA_023391875.1 of Bacillota bacterium. GTDB lineage: Bacteria > Bacillota > Clostridia > Oscillospirales > Ruminococcaceae > Acetanaerobacterium. The sequence goes on from JAEWAB010000004.1 coordinate 564,449, forward strand.
AGGAGCTTTCATCGTTTGATATTGATGGGCTGCGGTGGAATAAAATCGTTATCTGTACCGATGCGGACGTGGACGGCTACCAGATACGCACCCTCATCCTCACCATGCTCTACCGCCTGACCCCCACGCTGATTGAAGAGGGGTATGTGTATATCGCGGAATCGCCGCTGTTTGAGATCACTGCCAAGGACCAAACCTATTTCGCCTACACCGAGCGGGAAAAGGCGCAGATCATCGAGCGGCTGGGGGATAAAAAGTACGCCATCCAGCGCTCCAAGGGTCTTGGCGAGAACGAGCCGGACATGATGTGGCTCACCACCATGAACCCCGAAACCCGCCGCCTGATTAAGGTGACGCCCGACCTCGCCGATAAAACCCTCGAAACCTTCGATTTGCTTTTGGGTGATAATCTTTCTGGGCGTAAGGATTATATCGCGCAGAACGGCTATCTCTACATGGACGCCGCCGATGTTTCTTAAGGTGCATCAACTGACAGAAGGCGGTGTGGGATGAAGGCGTTTACCACAGCTGTATGGTTGCTGCCCATCGTGTTTATGCTGCACGATTTTGAAGAGATTTTATTGATGAAGCCGTGGCTGCACAAAAACGGTGACGTGTTAAAAAAGAGATTCCCGCGCTTTGCGCCGATGATTGCGCACCAACAGGGCCTTTCCACAGCCGCGTTTGCGCTGGCTGTGGCGGAAGAGTTTATTATCATCAGCGCAGTGACGGCCTTAGCCTATATGTTTAGCAGCTATGCGGCATGGTTTGCCGTTTTGATGGCGTTTGCCCTGCATCTTATCATGCATATCGGGCAAAGCCTTATGATAAAAGGGTATGTACCGGCTGTGGCTACCGCATTACCTGCTATGGCCTATTGCGGCTGGGCGCTTTGGCTGGCGGCAGGGCAGGGGCTGTTTACCATCGGGCAGGGTATTTTGCTTACCTTGCTTGGTACCGCGGCAATCGTTATAAACTTATGGCTTGCGTTAAAGCTGGCCGCATGGTTTGACCGGCGTATTAACCGTACGGATAAAATATAATTAACGACCCTTCTGGGTTTATGGAGTTTGGGTGAAAGAATAATGGCAAAAAGCAAGCAGCCAAAACCGAATAAGACGTCCTCCTCGGGCAATGCGTATATAGAGGGTGCGGGCATGGTGCTGGAACAGCCCATTACCGAAACCCTAGAAAAAAACTATATGCCCTACGCCATGAGCGTAATCGTTTCGCGCGCCATCCCCGAGATTGACGGCTTTAAGCCGTCGCACCGTAAGATTTTATACACGATGTATAAAATGGGGCTGCTCACGGGCGGCAGAACCAAGTCCGCCAACGTGGTTGGGCAGGTAATGCGTTTAAATCCGCACGGCGACGCGGCTATCTACGAAACGATGGTTCGCCTTTCACGCGGCTATGAGGCGCTGATTGTACCGTATGTAGATTCCAAGGGCAACTTCGGTAAAAGCTATTCGCGCGATATGGCCTACGCCGCCTCCCGTTACACCGAGGTGAAGCTGGATAGCGTCTGCACCGAGCTTTTTAAAGACATCGACAAGGATACGGTGGATTTTGTAGACAACTACGACAGCACCATGCTGGAGCCGACGCTGCTGCCCTCCAGCTATCCTGCGGTGCTGGTGAACGCCAACATGGGCATCGCGGTGGGCATGGCCAGCTCCATCTGCCCGTTTAACCTCGCCGAGGTGTGCGAGACCGCCGTCGCGCTGATGAAAAACCCGAACCACGATGTGCTTACCACCCTCAAGGCGCCCGACTTCCCCACGGGCGGGTTTGTGCTGTATAACCAGAATGAACTGAGCCAGATATACAATACCGGCCGCGGCAGCGTGCGCGTGCGCGCGCGGTATACCCATGACGCCGCGGCGGGCTGCATCGAGGTCACCGAGATTCCCCCCACCACCACGGTGGAGGCGATTATGGACAAGGTCGTCGAGCTGGTAAAGGCGGGCAAGATCAAAGAAATCTCTGATATCCGCGATGAGACCGACCTTTCAGGCTTAAAGCTTGCCATTGACCTTAAACGCGGCGTAGACCCGGACAAGCTCATGCAAAAGCTGTTTAAAAGCACGCCGTTGGAGGATAGCTTCTCCTGCAACTTCAACGTGCTTATCGGCGGGATGCCGCGCGTGATGGGCGTATACGAGCTGCTGAATGAGTGGACGGCCTTCCGCACCGAGTGCGTGAAACGGCGGGTGTTCTTTGAACTGAAAAAGAAACAGGAGAAGCTGCACCTCTTGAAGGGGCTTGCGAAGATATTGCTGGATATCGACAAAGCCGTGCGCATCGTGCGCGAGACCGAGGAGGAAGCCGAGGTAGTGCCCAACCTGATGATCGGGTTTGGTATCGACGAAACGCAGGCCGAGTTTGTCGCCGAGATTAAACTGCGCCATTTAAACCGGGAGTATATTCTAAACCGCACCAAGGAGATCGAGTCGCTCAAAAAAGAGGTCGCGGACATGGAGGACATCCTGTCAAGCCCCAAGCGGGTGCGTGATATTATCATCAGTGAGCTGAGCGAGGTGGGCAGGAAGTACGGCAAGCCCCGCAAAACCCTCATCTCCTATGCTGAGGAGACCGCGGAGGAGGAAGAGGCCGAGGATATCCCCGACTACCCCGTAAACCTGTTCTTTACCAAAGAGGGGTATTTCAAGAAGATTACGCCCCTCTCGCTGCGCATGAGCGGCGAGCAGAAGCTCAAGGAGGGCGACGCGGTCATCCTGCAGCTTGAGAGCACCAACACGGCGGAGCTGCTCTTCTTCTCCGACCAATGTCAGGTATACAAGGCGCGTGCGTGCGATTTTGAAGACACCAAGGCCAGTGTGCTGGGCGATTATATCCCCGCGAAGCTGGGCATGGACGAGGGCGAAAACGCGATCTGTATGGTAGTCACCAAGGATTATAAAGGCCACCTGCTGTTTGCCTATGAAAACGGCAAGATGTCTAAGGTGCCGCTCTCAGCATACCAGACCAAGACGCGCCGCAAAAAGCTCATCAGCGCCTACAGCGATAAAAGCCCCGTAGCCGCGATCATCCCAAGCGAGGAGGACCGCGAGTATATGCTCACCAGCTCTTCCGGCAGGGTGCTGCTGGTACACTCGGGGGTATTGCTCGAAAAGCCCACCAAGGATAATCAGGGCGTGGCGGTCATGACCCTTAAAAAAGGGCAGCGCGTTGTATCGGCGGCAGCGTTTGAAGAGGGGATGCTCGGCAACGCCCACCGCTTTAGAACCAAAACCCTCCCTTCGGCAGGCAGCGTACCCAAAGAAAGCGACCTAGCCGACCAATTATCTTTTTAAGTGAACGTTCAGGGGGCGAACTATCGCCCTTTTTCTTTAGACGCCATCTGATTTTTAGTAAATATAAATATCAGGTTTGTAGGGGCGACTATCAGTCGCCCGCCAATACAATATCGACTATATGAAGAGACACTCAATGTAGACCCTACAGAATCGATATAAAAAACACAAGACCTCTTGAATGCCATTCAAGAGGTCTTGCTCTAAAACAGTTGGATACCGTCTTAAGCATAATATAAAAGCAGGCAGCGTCACCAGAACACTGCCCGCAACGATAATCGTCGAGGTAAACAATTACTACCTGCAAACGCTTGAATCTGAATACCATCCAAACGACTATCGTGTTATTATTATAGGTTGCTTTCATCGGGTTATGAAAGGAAATTTACGGTATTTCGGTCGGTAGAGATGCTGCTTTGTTTGCGCCTTTGATTCTTAAAACCTATACTTTATCAAAATATAAATGAAAAAGTGGCAATCATATAAATATGCTGGAGGTTTATCATCCGTAGTTCCTCCATTATAAGGTATAAGGATAAATTATAAAAGCGACGCTGCCTGTTTGTAAGGCGCGTCGCTTTTTGTCAGGGCCTTCTTTTTACAAAAAGGCTCTTTTGGTTTACATCCGGCCTTTCACAAAACAGTTGTATGGCCGCTTCTTCCAATGCCGAAAGTAGCGCGGCAATACACACGGGCCAGAAGATGATAGAACTGCGCAGTAGCGCAAACACCAGTGGGGTTATAAAAAGCAGCAGCCCCGTCATCTTGTTTGCAACTGTATGGATGAACATCAATGTTTTGTGCCTCACCATGGAAATAACAAGGCTTGCCATCCGTATCGCGAAGATAATCAGGATAAACGGTAAAAAGGTTAACAGGTCTGATGGTGCCCACAGCAGCAGAAGCGCCACAATCACCGCAAACATAATCAAATCCGAAGCAGAATCAAGCCTTGCGCCCAGCTTGCTTTGTGTGCCCGCCCTGCGCGCGACAATACCGTCCAGTACATCCGTAAGCCCACATAGTATATAGATAATAGTAAATATAATGAGATGCTCCCGAAGGGGAATGAGCAAAAGGCTGAGGATGATTCTTAAAACAGTGATGATATTGGCGGTATGTTTCATAATGAACTCTATCCTCCGGCTACTCTGCCCAGCCCTTGGCGCGCTCTACGGCCTTGTTCCAGCCATTTAGCAGCTGCTTGCGGGTTTCGTCGTCCATGTCGGGGGTGTACAGCTTATCGAGCGTCCAGTTTTGTTTAATCTCGTCGGTGTCCTTCCACAGCCCCACGGCAAGCCCCGCCAGATAGGCGGCGCCCAGCGCCGTTGTTTCGCGTATCATCGGGCGGCGGATATTTTTATTGATCATATCGGCCTGAAACTGCATCAGAAAGCCGTTGGCGGAGGCGCCGCCGTCTACCCGCAGCTCGGTAATCTCTATGCCGGTATCCGCCTCAATGGCGCTTACGAGGTCGCGCGTCTGGTAGGCAATCGACTCGAGTGCCGCGCGGATGATGTGGTTTCTGCCCGTTCCACGCGTCAGGCCAAGGATGGCGCCGCGCGCGTACATATCCCAGTGTGGCGCGCCAAGGCCTGTAAAGGCGGGCACGACATAAACCCCACCGTTGTCCTTCACTTTTTTGGCGAAATACTCGCTGTCGGACGATTCGCTGATAAACCGCATCTCGTCGCGCAGCCATTGAATGATGGCCCCGCCCACGAACACGCTGCCCTCCACCGCGTACTGTACCTTGCCGTTAAGCCCCACCGCGATGGTAGTGAGCATGCCGTTCTTGCTTTCACAGATTTTATCGCCCGTGTTCATCAGCATAAAGCAGCCGGTACCGTAGGTGTTTTTAATGCCTCCTGCCTCAAAGCAGGTTTGCCCGAACAGTGCCGCCTGCTGGTCGCCCGCGATGCCCGCAATGGGCACCGATACACCGAGCAGATTGGTATAGCCGTAAATCTCACTGCTGCTGCACACCTTGGGCAGAATGCATTTGGGGATGCCCAGCAGCTTTAACAGCGCGTCATCCCACTGAAGCGTGTGGATGTTATACAGCATGGTGCGCGAGGCGTTGGTGTAGTCGGTTACATGCGCCTGCCCATTTGTCAGCTTCCAAACCAGCCAGGTGTCTACGGTGCCGAACAACAGCTCGCCATGCTCCGCCTTTTCACGCGCGCCCTGTACGTGCGCGAGTATCCACGCAATCTTGGTGGCGCTGAAGTAGGCGTCTATGCGCAGCCCCGTGCTTTTTTGAATTACCTCGCGCAGCCCCTGCCGTTCCAGCTCGGTGCAGAGCGGTGCGCTTCTGCGGCACTGCCACACAATCGCGTTGCAGACGGGGCGCCCGGTGGTCTTATCCCACACAATGGTGGTCTCCCGCTGGTTGGTAATGCCGATGGCGGCGATTTCTTGTGGCAGTATGCCGCTCTGGGTTATCGCCTCGGTGAGCACGCTGTACTGTGAGGAGAAGATCTCCATCGGGTCGTGCTCCACCCAGCCGGGCTGCGGGTAGTACTGCGTAAACTCCTTCTGCGAGATATTGAGGATGTTCTGCGCCTTATCGAAGATGATGGCACGGGAGCTGGTGGTTCCCTGATCCAGTGCGATGACATACCTTTTGTCTGACATAACCGATACATCCTTTCATTGTACTATACATAAGCAAAGACATCTTAGTAAGACTGTTATCCTGTACAAATTATGCCGCAGCCGCGTTCGGTGCCTCGCCGTGCTTGACGAAAACGATGCAGAGCAGTGCCAGCAGGCAGCATGCTCCCGCAAACAAAAACAGCGTTCCGTAGCTGCCGGTCAGCTCGCGGATGCAGCCGAACAGGGAGGGCGCCACAATCGACGCCGCCTGCGAAAAGAAGTAATAGTAGCCGGTGTAGCGGCCGATGTGCGAGGTGTGGCCGATCTCCACCACCATCGGCAGCGAGTTTGTGTTGACGCAGGCCCAGAAAAAGCCGCCCGCCACCATCAGTACGCGGATTACCGCAATATTTGTGATAAAAAACATCGCCGCAAAGAGCAGCACACACATGATAAGCCCGACGGTAATACAGCGCTTACGCCCGAACCTTGTACCCAAAAAGCCCGCAGGTACAGCAAAGACGCCGAACGAAACCGCAAAGAAGGCGAGCGAAATCGAGGCGTTGCCCTGCTCGATGCCGAGCGAATTGGTGGCATAAAGGGTAAAGAAGGTTTCAATCGCGTTAAAGCCCAGAAACCAGAAGAAGATTGCCAAAAGCAGCAGCGACAGGCTTATGCGCTCGCCTCGGGTTTCCCGAGACGCTTCCGCCGAAGCGGTGCCGTCCTCGGCGTCGGCGGTTAGGGGCTGCTGCGGTTCGCGCACAAAAAAGAAGAGCACGGCCCACGCCGCCAAGGTAACAACGGTTACCAGTACAAAAGGCAGCTGTATGCCGTCTGTCAGGTTGATGAGCACGCCGCCACCCAGCAGCGCCACAATGGTACCGATACCGCCCATCAGGTTGATCACGCCGTTTGCCTGAGAGCGCAGCTTGGAGGGGGTGACGTCGGGCATTAGCGCTACCACGGGCGAGCGCCACACCGACATTGAAAGGTTATAAAGAATAATAACGCCGATCAGCAGGGCTAAGGAGGTGCTTAAAGGGATAAACGAGAACAGCACCGCGCTTATGGGCATGCCGATTAATATGTAAGGCAGCCTTCTGCCGCGTTTTGTGTGCGTTTTGTCGCTGAGCGCGCCGATCACTGGCTGCATCACGACTGCAAGAACATTATCGATTGACATAATCAGCCCGATGAGCACCGAGTTATCGATGTGTTTTTCGAGCAGCAGGGGAACATTTGCGCTGTACATCGCCCACGCAAGCGATACCGCCATAAAACCAAAACCGATCAGCGCCGTTTTCTTAAAGTCCAGCTTATCCGTTGCCAAGATATTATGCAAAATCGTTTCATCCAATTCCCGTGCGGTATTTTCAACGGCTCGCTGCCCCACACGCCGGCGCAAACCGTGTCAATGTTCAGTCAACGATTACTATTATATACAATAATGCAGTAAAAGGCAATCAAACGGGCAATGCTGTATCTGTATCTCAAAAGAATCGCTTGCAGAAAATCACTGCATTTCTTTATGAAAAAAGGCAAATACTATCTTTAACCCTGCCTGATTCGGCGGGGTGGTTGCGGTGCGTCAAAACAGGTCAGACCATCCTAAAGGGGGCACGGTGCATGAACGACTGGCGATCAAACCTACGGCTTCAACTTATTCTGGCATTTTTAGACCTTTTGTGCACCTACCTTTCGGTCGTGATCGGCTTTAAGCTCAAGTTCGGTTTTTTGGGTATCATCCCCCCGCATTACCGTGAAAACACAGGCTTTTATATCCTTGCGGTTTATGTGTTCCTTTTGGTGATGAATATTGCCTTTAAGGTCTATTCGCACCACCGGCGCAGCATTGATTTTGCGCATATCGCGGCGCTGGTACCCTCTACCGGGCTGGTGTTTGCCTCACTGGTGGTGTTTGACCGCGCGCTGCGCCTAGGCATGCCCATTGAGATGATGGCCATTATCTGCGCACTGCTGCTGTTTTTTATGCTGCTGTCGCGCATCGGTATCAAGGCGCTTCGGCTGGTGCTCGTACGCTACGAAAGCCTGTATACCCGCTCTGATACCAGCCGCGTGCTCATCTATGCCGCGGGTGAGATGGGACGCTACCTCTGTGGCAAGCTATTGTCCAACCCCGCAGAAAAGCGCGTACCTGTGGCGTTTATAGACGACAACAAGGCGCTGCACGGCAAGCGCATCAGCGGGGTAAAGGTGATAGGCGGGTTTAAAAGCCTCGGTTCCGTCCTACGTAGCCACTCGGTGAATGAGGTTATTATCGCGCTGCCGGGCGCCGACGCCGAGCTTGTAAAGAAGATTGTATCGGTCTGCCGCCAGCAGCGTGTGGAGGTATCGCGCTTCGGCACCATTGAGAATATCGACGACAGCCCCGATAAGGCGAGTATCAGCGACATCAAGCTGGACGACCTTTTGCGCCGCGACCGCGTGCACCTCAATATGAACGCGGTAAAGCGGTTTATCGAGGGCAAAACCGTGCTGGTAACGGGCGGGGCCGGTTCGATCGGCTCGGAAATCTGCCGTCAGGTGCTTACCTACGGCGCAAAGCAGCTGATTGTGTTTGACATCGATGAAAACGGGCTGTTCGACATCGGCAACGAGCTGGGCGCAAGCTTTGCGGAGGAGCGGTTCTTTCTGCGCATCGGCTCGGTGCGCGATAAGCTAAGGCTTAACGAGATATTCACGGAGTTTCAGGTGGAGGTGGTGCTTCACGCGGCGGCGCATAAGCATGTGCCGATGATGGAGATTAACCCGGTAGAGGCGGTAAAGAATAATGTGTTCGGCACCTTAAACGTTGCGCAGGCGGCCTCCCGCCACCGGTGCGAGAGGTTCATCCTGATTTCAACCGATAAGGCCGTCAACCCCGGCAATGTCATGGGCGCAACCAAACGCATTGCCGAGCAGAGCATCCAGATGTTAAACGCTGTGAGCGATACCGTGTTTGCCGCCGTGAGGTTTGGCAACGTCTTGGGCAGCAGCGGCAGCGTGGTGCCGTTTTTTGTTAAGCAGATTGAAAGTGGCGGGCCGGTAACCGTTACCCACCCCGAGATGCGCCGCTATTTTATGACCATCCCCGAGGCGGTGCAGCTGGTGCTTGAGGCAGGCAGCCTTGCCAAGGGCGGCGAGATCTTTGTACTGGATATGGGCGAGCCGGTGCGCATCTACGACCTCGCGTGCGACCTGATCATTCTCTACGGCCTAAAACCCGATGTAGACATCAAGATAGAGTTTATCGGTCTAAGGCCCGGCGAAAAGCTGTTTGAAGAGATCAAGCTTGCCGAAGAGGATGTCTCAAAAACCGATAACAACAAAATCTACGTGCTCAAGCCCGTGGAGATTGATTATCACGAGTTTGCTACCGAGATCAAAGGGCTTGAAAAGAGCTGTTACACCTATCGCCACGGCGAGCTGTTTGAGCACATCAAACGGCTGGTGCCGACCTTCGACCGAAAATGATGTAAACGGGGTGTGCTTATGCTCGCCGGGCTGCGCAACAGAATAGCCAACAACCCCTTTTTTAAAAGCGTACTCATTCTTATGGGCGGGTCGGTGCTGTCGCAGGTCATACCGTTTCTGGCTTCCCCTGTACTAAGCCGCATCTACACGCCGGAGCATTTCGCCACCTTTACACTTTTTCTATCCACCGTAAACATCCTTGGGGTGATTACCTCGCTCAAATACGACCTTGCCATTGTCGTGGCGCGGGAGGATGAAGCCCCCGCCGTGTTCTGGCTCTGCCTGTTTTTATCGGGCGGGCTGATGGTGCTTTCGTTCCTGCTCGCCCCGTTGTTTGTCGCGCTCCTGCCTTCCTTAAGTGAAGAGCACGGGGTGGGATGGGTGTATATGGTGCCGCTTTCGGTATTTTTAACGGGGATTTTTTCTGCGCTGGATTTTTACAACCTGCGCCTCAACCGCTACCGCATCATCACGCAGGCAAACGTGGTAAGGTCGGTGATATCCGCGGCGGTTCAAATATTACTTGGGCTGACGGGCTTTGGCGTTTACGGGCTGATGGTGGGGCAGCTTCTGGCCTACCTTGCGGGGGATATGGTGCTCATGCGCAAGCTTGCCCCCCATGTAGCCAAGCCGGACTTTAAGCAGATGGCAGGTATGGCAAAGATGTACCAAAGCTTCGCGAAGTACACCATGCCCGGCACGCTGGCGACCACCCTCAGCTACAACTCGGTCTCTTACTTTTTAACCGCCTTCTTCAAACCCGCCGAGCTTGGCTACTACGCGCTAATTAATCAGGTGCTCAGCGCGCCGCTTACGGTAATTTCGGGCGCCGTCGGCAATGTATTCTTAAAAAAGTCCTCGGATGAGGCCGCCCACAGCCGCATGACTGTCCAAACCTTCTCCTCCGTCACCCGGGTGCTTACGCTGCTCTCGGTACCGGTGTTTACCGTTTTGTTTGTGTTTGCCACGCCGATCATCCGTATCTTTTTAGGGGAGCAGTGGCTGCCCGCCGCCGCCATGGTGAGGGCGCTCATCCCGATGTTCCTCGCGAGGTTTATCATCACCCCCGTTTCCTCCAGCGCTATTGTCGCCGGCAGGCAGGGCGCGTCGATGGTATGGCAGTTTTCGCTGCTCGCCGCGTCCGTCATCCCGGCCTTGGTACAGGTGATAACCCCGCTGCCCATTCTGTCGTATCTAACGCTGTTGTCTGTGCTTGTCGCCCTGTGTTATGTGGTGTTTTATCTCTACTGCAGGCGAATTCTCAAGCAATTGGATACTGTCAAGTAATTAATAAGCAAGAGGTAGCCGCATGAAATGGATAACCAATACATCCGCCAGGTTAAGAGCGCATGTTACACCTGCGTTTGAGCTTTTGTACCTTGCCTGCGTGTTCTTTATGATGCTCGAGATCGCCACCCCCTTGCCCGTGAGCCTGTACAAAGGGCTGTATGTGGGAACCTTTATCGCGCTTGGGGTAAAGCTGCTATTTGAGAAAAAGCTGGGGTTAAGGCGGCTGTTTTCGTCCACCCGCAGGTTCTACGGGGTTTTAAGCCTGTTTTTCTTATTATTCCTCTATATCTTAGCCGACATTGTGGGGGTATTTTATTCCCCGGTGCCAGACTTCGCGCTTGTAAAATATCTTGTCATCGTACCCATGCTGCTGTTTCTGGTGCCCACCATCTACTATATCAAAAGCCCCGAGCGACTGGATAAGCTCTACAGAACGCTGGCGCTTTCCGGCTTATCGACGGGGCTGCTTTCACTCTCCAACTACTTTGTGTTTGAGTTCATGCCGTTGCCTTACATCCGCCGCCTTTCAATGATATCGGATTACAACCGCTACGCCGAAAACCTGTACATCAGCATGGTGCTGGGCGCCTTCTTTCTGTTAAACGCACGTTTTAAGCCGCGTACACAGGCGCTTTTGCTCTTTTCTCACCTCACCTTCCATGCCATCGTCATTACCTTAAGCGGCTCGCGCAGAACCTATATCCTGATGTTCCCCGCCCTCGCGGCCATCCTACTCTACAAGGCGTTTTATGTGGCGCGGTACAGCCCCACCGAAATATCCGCGTTTAAGCGGCTGGTCGCAGGGGTACTGCTCACCGTACTTTGTGTTGGGGCAGTGGGCGCCGCCGAGAACGGGTTTAAGGGGTACTCCGATATCAAATATCAGCAGGAGGTCGAAAGCGGAGGCGGTGAGGTTACCGAAGAGAACAGCGTCGAGAATGTCATTGACACCATCGGCACGGGCGGCATGTTTGATAAACGGGCGGTTATCTGGCGCGTGGCGTATAAAGAGGCGCTAAACTATAGCGTTAAGGACATACTAATAGGGCGCGGCAGCGGCTATGAGGTGTACCTGTACGACATCACGAAGGACGAATCGCTTGTAAAGGCCTACGAGAGCTTCGAGAATAAGCCGAAGAACTGGATGAGCCCGCACAACTTTGTGCTGGCGGACTTTCTAAGTGGCGGCATCATCAAGCTCGGCCTTGGCCTTGCACTGCTCGGCGCGGTAATGGTTCGGTTAGTGATGTTGTTAGCACGCAGCCCGGGGCGCGCGCTGCCGCTTGCCATTACAATGGCGCTGCTCTATTTTAATGTGTTTATCTCAGGCCGGTACGGCATAGTGTACGATAAATTTTACTACATCCTGCTCGCCTGCCTTGCCGCCGAAAGCGTGTTTGCCGCCCGTGCGCGGGATACCGCTGAAGCCGCGAGCGGGTAAAGAGGAATGGGCGGCCTAGCAGAGAGGAAAGAGGGGAGGCGAAACGGCATGATGATGTTTATTAGCTATGTGGATTTTGAAGATAAGCGTTCCGGCTCCACCGTGCGCCCGCAAAAGATGTGCGACGCGTTTGTAAAGCTCGGCTTTGAGGTGTTTTTGGTCTCGGGCGCGCAGAATAACCGTGCCAAACGGCGCGAAACCGTGCGAAAGGTGCTTGATAGACTCGAGAAGCTTTCCCCCGATTTCTGCTATATCGAGCTACCGTCCGGACCGATCTTCAATCAAATAGATCGCACGTTCATCCGGCGATTGCACCGCATGGGGGTGCCGATAGCGGTGTTTTACCGCGACGCGTTTTATAAGTTTGCCTCATGGTGGCAGATAAGCCCGCACAAACGGCTCGCGGTAAGGCTGCTGCACGCCGCCGATAATCTTACACTCTCCCGCTGCTGCGATATCGTGTATTTCCCCTCCAAAACCATGGCGGGGCTCTTTTCGTTCCCGCAAAAGGGGGTGCTGCCGCCCGCGTGTGAAAAAAGGTTTTTAAACCCGAGGGAGGAGCCGCGCACCTGCATCTATGTCGGCGGGCTTTCCAAGCGCTACGGCACCGATATCCTGCTGTTCGCGTTTGAGCTGCTCAACCGCTCGGGCAGCTACCCGCTTATCATCGTCTGCCGCGAGGGGGAAAAGAAGGAGATAGACGCAAAGTACCTCTCCAAGCCCTGGCTCACCGTCGCGCACGCCACGGGGGAGGCACTGGAGCGCTACTACAGCCGCGCCGACATCGGCCTGTACTGCGGCAGGCGCGACATCTATATGGATTTCGCCATGCCGGTAAAGGTATTCGAGTACCTTTCGTACGGGCTGCCGGTCGTCACCACCAACTGCACCGAGATCGCCGCGTTTGTACAGCGGTACGACGTAGGCACGGTGGTGAACGACGAAGCGAGGGCCATTGCGAGCGGGGTGCGGGAGCTGATTGCCCACCCGCAGACCTACAAACGGTTTTACAATAACGCGGTCGCTGCCGTCAAGCGTGAACACCTGTGGGAACACCGTGCCGCTCAGGTGGCCGCCGACCTTGCCGCGATTACCGGCGCAGTGCTGGAGCCGGATGATGAAACCTAGGCACTTGCCAATCTCATCAACAAAAAGGAGTGATGCCCCGTATGAAGATATTGTTTTTGTCGGCGGCAAACTCTTCGCACACCGTTAAGTGGGTGAACACCTTGGCACAGCACGGGCACAAGGTGCTATTAGCCTCTCAGGTCGACCATCGGGCGGAGGAGGGGGTGCTTTTGCCGCTTGTACAGGTGGAGTATCTGGTGCACGGCGGGCCGCTTGGCTACTACCGCAACGCCCCGCAGCTGAAAGAGCTTGCCGCCGTCTATCAGCCGGAGGTGGTAAACGTGCATTACGCAACGGGCTACGGCACCCTCGGGCGGCGCGCGTGCCTGCACCCCGTACTGCTTTCGGTGTGGGGCAGCGATGTGTACGACTTCCCGCAAAAGGGCTATTTTCAGCGCCGTATGCTCGAAAAAAACCTCGCCTCGGCAGCGGCGGTGGCCTCTACCAGCCACATCATGGCGGAGTGCACCAAACAGTATATACACGACGACACGCCGGTGTTTATCACCCCCTTCGGGGTTGACACGGAGCGGTTTAAGCCGCTGCCAAATACTGCCTCCGGCGAGTTTGTCATCGGCACCGTTAAAAGACTAGAGCCGGAATGCGGTATCGACATCCTGCTCAAGGCCTTTAAAATCTTCCGCACGATGGTGCGTATCCATGAGCCGCAAAAAAAGCTGCGGCTTAAAATCTACGGGCAGGGCAGCGAATACACCCCGCTGCTCGGCCTTGCGCGCGAGATACTCATCAGCGACGAGACCGACTTTATGGGGCAGGTTCCGAACACCGAGGTGCCCCTCGCGCTTGCGCAGATGGATATTGTCTGCCTGCCAAGCAGGCGCGAAAGCTTCGGGGTGGCGGCGCTGGAGGCCATGGCGTGCGAGCGCGCGGTGGTCGCGAGCGATGCCGACGGCTTTTTGGAGACGATCAAGGACGGGCAGACGGGTATTATCGTGCATGAGCTTGACGAAAACACCCTTGCCGACGCGCTGTTTAAGCTTTATCAAAACGATCTGCTCCGCAGGGCCTTGGGCTACGCCGGGCGGCAGCATGTGCAGCAGCAGTACGGTACGGAGCAGTGCCTGATACAGATGGAAGAGGCGCTTTTTTACGCCGCGCACGCCCGTTAACACCGCAAACGCAGGGCAAAGAGAGGACATGGGTTGTGAAAAACGATGAATATTCTCATTATTAATCACTACGCGGGCAGCGAGGCCATGGGCATGGAATACCGCCACTTCTACCTTGCCAAGGAGCTTGCCAGGCTAGGGCACCACGTCACCATCGTGGCGGCGAGCTTTACCCACCTGCGCGGTAAAAACCCTCACCCAGAGGAATCGATAGAGGAGTACACCGAGGACGGGGTGCATTTTTTGCTGCTCAAGGCGCCGCCGTACTACCGCAACAACCTTTACCGCGCCAGAAACGTGGCTGTGTTTCTCACAAAGCTTCGGCTTAGCGCCCGCCGCATTGCGGATACCTATACCCCCGATGTGGTGGTGGCATCCTCCACCTATCTGTTGGATATCTACCCCGCCCGCCGCATCGCGCGCCTTTCGGGCGCAAAGCTGGTGTTTGAGCTGCACGACGTCTGGCCGATGAGCCTGACCGAGCTTTACGGTATCAAGGACGCTCACCCCTTTGTGCAGCTGCTCAAGCGCGCCGAGAAAGACAGCTACCAAAAAAGCAACAGCATCGTTACCATCCTGCCGCGTGCCGACCTGCGCGCGCAGGAAATTGGCGTCACCGGTAAACGCATCACCTATGTACCCAACGGCGTTTCCCCCTCGGCGGAGGAGTCTCCGATGGTGAGCGACGCGCAGCGGCGCATCATGGAACTCAAGAAGCGCGGCATCTTTACGGTTGTCTACGTGGGCGGGTTTGCTGAGGCCAATGCGCTCGAGACCATCATCGAAGCGGCGGGCCTGCTGCCCGAGGGCGTTGCCGTCGTGCTGGTGGGCAAAGGCGACTGCAAGCAGGAGCTGGTGGCGCGCGCGGCTCACAAAAAGCTGCGCAATGTGTATTTTGAGGAGTACGTACCAAAAAATCAGATACAAGCGGTGCTGCGGGAGGCCGACTGCCTGTATATCGGCGCACGCAAAAGCCGCCTTTACCGCTACGGCGTCAGCATGAACAAGCTGTACGACTACATGCTTTCCGCGCGCCCTATCCTGTTTGGTATCGACGCCGCCAACAACGAGGTCTCCCTCTGCGGTTGCGGCATCAGTATAGAGGCCGAGCAGATTCGCGCCCTTGCCGAGGGCATTGTGAACATGCAAGTGCTCACCCCGCAGCAGCGCAGCGAGCTGGGGCGGCGCGGGCGGGATTACGTGCTGCACAACCGCAGCTACGAAGCGCTCGCGCAATCCTTTATCAAGGCGATTCAATAAAACTATTCGAGGAATTACCATGTTAGCAAAGGATGTAAAATCACTGCCGCAAAGGATGCAGGGCCGCGAAACCGAGAAGTACCTCTCGCTGCTCAACCGCCGCAGAGGCACCCTTGCGCTCAAGCGCGCCTTTGATATCCTCGCTTCGCTGATCCTGCTCATCCTCCTGCTGCCGCTCTTTTTACCGGTCGCGCTGCTGGTGGGGATCACCTCGCGCGGCGGCGTCTTCTTTCGCCAGCAGCGGGTAAAACAGAACCTGGAGCTGTTTCATATCCTTAAATTCCGCACGATGCGGGTAGACTCCGCCAACACGCTGCAGCTTACCACCAAAAACGATTCCCGCATCACCGCTGTCGGGCGGTGGCTGCGCAGGCTGCATCTGGATGAGATGCCGCAGCTTGTGAACGTGCTTATCGGGGATATGTCGCTGGTCGGGCCCCGCCCCGAGGTGCCGCGCTACGTGGAAAAATACACCGACAAGTGGCTTGCGACCCTGCTCGTACCCTGCGGCCTTACCTGCACCTCCAGCATCTTCTTTCGCAACGAAAACGATATGCTGGAAAAAAGCGAGGACGCCGAAAAGTGCTATCTTGAAGAAATCCTGCCGGTGAAGATGGATTATAACCTGAAATATGTTCGCGATATCACCGTCCCGCGGGATATTAAAATACTGCTGCAGACGGTGCTGAGTGTTTTTAACCGCTCACCACTTTAAAAAGCTGCGAAAGTATGGTAAATTATATATGTGTATGTAATTGCCCCGCAAGGTTGCAAAGCGGGGCTTAACCGTATAGGGAAGGTGGCAAGGTGTATGGCTTACGATGCGTTTTCCGAAGGGGTGGAGCTTGGCGGGCTCCGGACAACCTATGAAATCAACATTCTGGTGTGTTACCTGCTCAAAAGCGTAAACACCGCCTTTACCAAGCAGCAGCTCTGCGATATTCTGCAGCACGACGGGCTGGTAAACTACTTTGAGCTTACCAATTCGATTAACGAGCTGGTCAAGCTCAAGCAGATCGAGCCCGAGAAAACCGTAAACGGCGAAGAGGCCTACCGTGTAACCGAGCTGGGCGCAAAGGCCTGTGCGGTGATAGAACGCACCGTCTCCGCCTCGGTGCGGGAGAAGGCCATCAAGGCTGCCCTGCGGCTGATGGCGCGCGAAAGCCGCGAGCGCATGAACAAGGTGGAGATTTCACAGGTGAAGGACGGCTGCATCGTCACCATGCGCATGCTCGACGTGGGCTCCGATCTTATGGAGCTCAAGCTGTTCATGCCCGATATGATGCAGGCGAACATGGTAAAGCGCCAGTTTTTAAACGACCCGCAGCTGCTCTACAAGGGCGTGCTGTCGCTGCTGCTGCGCGATTTGGACGATTTCGGCGGCCTTGCCCCCTCCGAGGAAGAGCCGCTCTACGACGAATAGCCTTTATGCCCAAGTGTAAAACCTCAATGATAGGATATGGATTAAATGAGGATTGTACATATCGCCGACCTGCACCTCGGCAAAACCCTTTTTGAGATACCGCTTATAGACGACCAGCGCCTGTGGCTGCTTGCGCTCATTGACGCATTAAAAGAGCTGCGCGCCGATGTACTGGTGGTGGCGGGCGACGTTTACCAGCGCTCGGTGCCCTCTACCGAGGCGGTGAGCCTGCTCGATACCTTTTTAAACGAGGTGGTACGCAAGCTCCATATCCCCGTGCTGATGATCGCGGGTAACCACGACAGCGGCGAGCGCCTCGGCTTTGCCTCCCGCCTGTTTGAGGAAAGCGGGCTGCATGTGTCGGGCAGCGTGGAGAAACAGCTTAAAACCGTCATACTGCGCGATGAATACGGTGCGGTGAACTTTGTGCTGCTGCCCTATTTTGAACCGTACCCCATCAAAAAGCTATTTGACGGCGACGACAGCATCAAAACCATGAACGATGCCTTTCTGCGTGTAGCGGAGGCTTTTTTTAAAGAGCACGAAGCGGATTTTAACGAGCGTACTGTGCTCATCGCCCATGGCTTTTTCGGCAGGGACGCAGCACTTGCCCGCTTTTCCGATTCTGAACGCAGCGTGGGCGGCAGCGATATGATGGACAGCACCCTGCTCGAGCGGTTTGATTACGTGGCGCTCGGGCACCTGCACGCGCCCCAGACGGCGGGTGCGCCGCACATCCGTTACGCGGGCTCACCGCTCAAGTACTCCCTCTCCGAGGCGGGGCAGGAAAAATCGGTTACGGTCATCGACCTATTTGAAAAGGGCAGGGTGGACATCTTTAACAGGGTAATCCCCGTGCCGCACGACCTGCGCATCCTTACCGGTAGGGTGGAGGAGCTTACCGCCGCCGCTTCCCTGGCAGGGCAGGAGGTAAACGACTATATTTACGCCGTGCTCACCGATAAGGGCGAGGTTTATGGTGCGATGGAAAAGCTGCGCGCGGTCTACCCGAACATCATCGGCTTAAAACGCGCGGGTATCGAGGCGGAGGCAGCGGCCCTGTCGGCGGGGCTGGAGCTTCAAAAAAAGACGCCGCCCCAGCTTTTTAATGAGTTTTATAAAGAGATGCTGGGCGAGGATATTACCCCAGAACGCGAGGCCCTGATGCGCGCGGTATTTGAGGCCGCCACAAGGGAAGAAATAGTCTAGTTAGGCTTTATGCACTAAGGCGGTAAGGCCGGAAAGGCAGGACTCACATGAAGCCGTTGCAGCTGACGATAAACGCCTTCGGCCCCTATGCGGGCAGGCAGGAGATAGACTTTGAGCAGCTTACGGGGCAGAACCTGTTTTTGATCACCGGCCCCACGGGCGCGGGTAAAACCACAGTGTTTGACGCCATTACCTTCGCGCTTTACGGCCGGGCGAGCGGTGAGAGTCGCAAGGACGTTGAAAAGCTTAAGAGCGATTACGCAACCCCCGACGAGCCTTGCTTTGTAAGGCTCAGCTTTTTGTTGCGCGGCGAGGTTTATGTCATCGAGCGCCGCCCCAAGCAGCAGCGCACGGTGCGCGGCGGCGGGGTTTCAGTTGCGAACGGCGATGCCCTGCTTACGCTGCCGAACGGGACTATCGTCAAAGGGGTCTCGGAGGTAAACACCCGCATGAACGAGCTGCTGGGGCTGGACTGCAGCCAGTTTCGCCAGATTGTGATGCTGCCGCAGGGCGAGTTTAAACGGCTGCTTGAATCGGGCAGCGACGAAAAGCAGGTCATCTTCCGCAAGATATTCTCCACCGGTCTGTACAGCCTTGTGGAGTCAAAGCTCAAGGCGCAGAGCTACGAGGTAAAGCAAAGGCTCGACAGCGCCGTCGAAAAGCTTGCGGAGTACGCGCATATGCTGCAGGCAGGCGGCAGTGAGCCGCTAAAGGACGCGCTTGGCCGCCAGAGCATCCACTATGCGGCGGTGGTGGAGCTGACGCAGGCGCTACTCGCCGAGGATACCCTCGCACTGGACGATACCAGGCGGCAGCTGGAACAGGCACTCTATGAAAAGAACAGTATTGATATAGAGGAAGCCAAGCAGCACAACGCAAGGCTTGACCGTCTGGAGCAGCTTCTGGTAATTGAAAAGCAGCTTAAAGACGAGCAGCCCTTGCAGCTTCAGCGCCAACAAAGCCTGACCCTTGCGCGAAGGGCACGCGAGCTTGCGTTTATCGAGCATGAGATAACAAGCGCGCGGGAGCAGGCGCAGGCAAGCGAAGCGAGCGCCGAACTGATTCAGGGGCGCATCGCCGCTTGTACCCGGCGGCTGGAGGAGGCCAAGGCTTCCCTTCAGCAGGCCGAACGGAACAAGGCGGTACAACAGCAGCTGGTGGAAAAGCGCGGCTTTTTTGCGCGTATCTCCGAGCAGTTCGCCCTTGTCGGGCAGCTGGCGGCGCAGGGGGAGCAGCTTAATACTAAGCTTTCGACGCAAAACGGGTATGTCGCGGCAGTCGACCTGCTGCTAAAGCGTGCGCGCCTGAAAGAGGAGCACGACCGCGCGCAGACGCTGGCGGCGGCCTACGGCGAGCTTTGCGCGGCCCTTACCGATTACCGTACGGCGGCACAGGACTATGCCGGGGCAAATTCCCGTTATGCCGCGGCGTTCGAACAGTTTCTGGCGGGGCAGGCGGGTATTTTAGCGCGCCGGCTCGCCGACGGCAAGCCCTGCCCTGTGTGCGGCTCGGTTCATCATCCCACGCCCGCCGCGCAGCGGCAGGAGCTGCCGGACGAGGCCGCCCTCAACCGACTAAAGCAGCAGGTAGACGCGCTGTATACCCGCCAGATGTCACTTTTGGGCGATGTCAAGGCCAAGGCGGCGGCCATCCGCGCGCAGGGGGGTACGCTGGACATTGCCGACGACGCTTTATTCAGCGCCGATGAAGCACTCAAAGCCCTGCATCAGGCGGCGCAGGCGGCCTTTCGGGGCCTTGAACAGGAATACGGCGCGCTCAGCGCACAGGCAGCCGACAGCTTAAAGCGCTTGAAGATGCAGGACGACCAGCGGCTGTATGACACCGCCTACCTTACCGAGCGCAAAGGCCTGCTGGAGCGCGAAGCGGCGACGCTTACACAATCGCTTGAGGAGCTTACCACGCGCACGGTGGAGGAGCGGGAAAAGATTCCCCCTGAGCTTGCAGGCCCCGATAAGCTGCGGGAGGCCGTAAAGCAAAACGAAGAAGAGCTTACCCGCCTGCAAAAGCAGGCCGAGGCCGCACAGAACGAGTTTGTGGCGGCGATGAGCGAGCAGGAGCGGCTATCCGAGGCGCTGCGCAACGCACAGGAAGCAGCCGCGAGCGCGAGGGCAGCCGCCGAAAAGAGCGGGCAGGCGCTGCAAAGCGGGATGAAGGAGCACGGTTTTGCGTCGCAGGAGGAGTACAAGCGTTATCTGATTACCGAAGGCGAATACATAGTGCTGGAAAAGACCATAAAAGAGTATGCCGACACTACCGTAAAAACGCAGGCCGAGATTGCATTGCTGCAGCATACCTGCGAGGGTAAGCCGCGCGCCGACCTTGAGGTGCTGCTGGAGCGTTATCAGGCCGCCGCCGCGCGCGCCGACGAGCTGGACGCGGCAAAAACGGCGCTCAGCCTGCGCATCGACGCAAATGCCCGCGCCCTTGCCCGTATGAAGTCGCTGATGCAGGCCATGCGGGAGGATGAGCTGCTGTACGCTGACGTTGCGGCGCTCTACGCGCTCACAAAGGGCGATAACATGGCGAAGCTCTCGTTCGAGCGGTATGTGCTGGGGGCTTATTTCGCCGACGTGGTGCGCGCCGCCAACCTCTGGCTCACCGATATGACGGGCGGGCGGTATATCCTTCTGCACCGGCAGGAGCGCTTAAAGGGCAACGCCGCCGCAGGGCTGGATTTGGAGGTGCTCGACGCCGGGACGGGCAAGGAGCGCCATGTGAGCACCCTCTCGGGCGGGGAGAGCTTTAAGGCCTCGCTCGCGCTCGCACTTGGGCTTGCGGACGTGATTCAAAGCTACGCGGGCGGGGTGAGCATCGAAACGATGTTCATCGACGAAGGCTTCGGCTCGCTGGACGCCGCCTCGCGCGAGAAGGCCGTGGATACCCTGTTTGAGCTTGAAAAAACGGGCAGGCTCATCGGCATCATCTCGCATGTGGAGGAGCTAAAGGAGCGCATCCCCGCAAGGCTGGAGGTAACCCCCTCCGCTTCGGGTAGCACCGCACGGTTTGTGTAGCGGCCGGTTAAGCCGGTTATCCCACCTTCCCGTTACATGACAAACATAGCTGTATGTCCGAAAAACACAGCTATTTGTCCGAATTAATACTTGATTTTTACTTCTGATTGTGATAACATACTACTGTTACGTTGGTATACGGAACCTTCTGCAGCCAAAAGAGCTATTTTGTCTGCGGGCGGTTTCTCCAATAAACGCAGGGCAGAGGTTGCTTCGCTTTCTGCCGGCAATGCGTAGGCCGTTTATGGGCCGTCAGGTACTGCGGGGCGGAATGGAGGGTATCATTGTGAAAAAAGGCGTTCATCCAGATTATAAAGCCACATCCATTACTTGTGCTTGTGGTAATGTTATTGAGACAGGTTCAACCAAGCAGAATATCCGTGTTGAAATTTGCTCCAAATGCCATCCTTTCTTCACCGGTAAACAGAAGCTTATAGATGCGGGCGGCCGTGTGGATAGGTTTAATAAGCGTTTCGGGCGCGATGACAAAGCTGCTAAATAGTTTTGCAGCCTTAAAAAGTCGATTAGGCGGTGTGCATGTACACCGCCTACTTTTCTATTTGTAAAGCAATATCTTGGCCTTACAGGCATATTTATAACGGCAGGTGAAGCAGTTTGGCATACAGTACCATTGAGGCCTGTGCCGAGGACGAGTTTACCGAGCAAAAATCGCGGTTTATCGGTTATATCGCGCCGGTGAGCAGCGAGCAGCAGGCCATGGAGTTTATAAACAGTATCAAAGCCAAACACCGCGACGCCACCCATAATGTTTTCGCCTATGCGCTACAGAACGGGCAGGCGCGCCGCTGCTCGGACGACGGAGAACCCTCCGGTACCGCGGGCGCGCCGGTGCTCGATGTCATCTTAAAAGAGGGCCTCACCGACGTCGCAGTGGTGGTCACCCGCTATTTCGGGGGCATTCTTTTAGGCGCGGGCGGCTTGGTGCGCGCATATTCGCACGCCGCCAAGCTTGCGGTAAACGCCGCGCAGCGCGTGGAGATGACCGAGTGCGTGTTACTGAGCCTTACCATGGCTTATAACTGGTATGCACAGGTACAGCGGGTGTTGCCGAGGTATAACGCGCAGGTGCAGGGGAGCGATTTTGCCGCCGAGGTAGGCCTTGCGGTACTCATCCGCGCCGAACGGATGCAGGCGTTCATCGATGAGCTTACCGAGCTTAGCGCAGCAACCATCCGTACCGAGACCGTGCTGCGCACTTTTGGATCACTTGCATAATAATGGCAATTAAGATAAAAAAAGAACAGGTTTTGTGTTGATTTTCACGATTTGTTGAAAATTAAGAAGGGTTTTCATCGTCTATAGCGTATAATATTATAAACATTAAAATTATAAGTAGTCATTATTTGTAAAGGAAGTTCAACGTGCCATGACCATCCGCGAACAAACGGAACAGTCGGAATTGCAAACGCTTTCGCAGGGTGCTGCTAAGGCCTGTTTTTCTCGCGGGCGCGAACGGGAAGAGGAGCAGTGCATCCTGCGCACCGTTTATCAGCGCGACCGTGACCGTATCCTGCATTGTAATGCCTTTCGGCGTCTGATGAATAAAACACAGATGCTGTTAAGCCCCAAAGGCGACCATTACCGCACCCGCCTCACCCACACGTTGGAGGTTTCGCAGATTGCACGCACCATCGCACGCGGGCTGCGCTTAAACGAAGACCTTACCGAGGCCATCGCGCTTGGGCACGACCTTGGGCACACCCCCTTTGGGCATGCGGGCGAGCGCGCTTTAAACGAGGTGTGCTCGTTCGGCTACCGCCACTACGAGCAGAGCGTGCGCGTGGTGGAAAAGCTCGAAAAGGAAGGCGAAGGGCTTAACCTTACATATGAGGTACGCAACGGCATTGCGTGCCATACCACCGGCCACAATGCCGATACCCTCGAGGGACAGGCGGTACGTGTGGCGGATAAGATTGCCTATCTCAACCACGATATCGAGGATGCCATCCGGGCGGGAATCTTAAGTGAAGAGAATATCCCGTGGGAGGTGCACGTTAACCTGGGCAACTCCAAAACCCAGCGCATCACCACCCTTGTTACCTCGGTGATACAGAACAGCGGCGATACGATTGAGATGGACAAGGCCACTGCCGATACCTTCGCGCTCTTGCGCACCTATATGTTCGCCACGGTGTATATCGACCCGGTGGCAAAGGGTGAGGAGCACAAGGCCGAGCAGCTGGTGAAAACCCTGTTTGAATACTACCTTAAAAATCCCGAACGTCTGCCTGATGCCTACCGTACCATTGTGGAAGACGACGGGTTGGAGCGTGCGGTGTGCGACTATATCTCGGGCATGAGCGACCGTTACGCAACCGCCGTTTATAACGACATTTTTATCCCGAAACCATGGCAGGTTACCCCATATGACTAAATGGGCGCAAAAAATGGAATAATTATACCGTAAGGGTACAATATATTCTTATGCGTTTTCGCCTTTAACCCGCCACCCGGCTCCTTCCGGCCCGAAAAGAAGCCTGTCGACATCCGTGCAGCCCGCGCAGTTCTGTGTGGGAGAACGGGAATGAAAGGAACACCCAAGATGGCGATCTCCGACCAGTTTCTTGCCGAGCTTAAGTATAAAAACGATATTGAGCAGGTGGTGTCCTCCTACGTCAATTTAAAACGGGCAGGGCGCAATCTGGTGGGGCTGTGCCCATTCCACAGCGAGAAAAGCCCGTCGTTTACCATATACCCCGAAAGCCAGTCGTTCTATTGCTTTGGCTGCAGCGCGGGCGGCGACGTCATTACGTTTATCAAGCGCATCGAAAACCTTGAATACATCGAGGCGTTAAAGCTGCTGGCCGACCGTGCGGGGATGCGGCTGCCCATCGATGGGCAGGATGACGCCGCACTTAAGGTGCGTACCAAGATTTTAGAGATGAACCGCGAGGCCGCGCGCTTTTATTACCACATGCTCACCGGCGAGCAGGGCAAGGAGGCGCTTGCCTACCTGCGGGGGCGCGGGCTTACCGACAAAACCATCACGCGCTTTGGCTTGGGCTACGCGCGGGAGAGTTGGGACGATTTAACCAATCACCTGCTGCAAAAAGGTTTTACCCAGGAGGAGATCATTGCGGCGAACCTCGCAAACCGTTCGCAGAAGGGCGGGTCGTACGACCAGTTCCGTAACCGTATCATCTTCCCGATTATTGATATACGCGGCAATGTCATCGCGTTCGGCGGGCGCAACCTCGGTGAAAAGGGGCCGAAGTATTTAAACTCGTCCGATACGCCGGTGTACAACAAAAGCCGCAACCTCTATGCGCTCAATATCGCCAAGGCCACCAAAGAGCGCCGGTTTATCCTCGCCGAGGGGTATATGGACGTGGTGGCCATCCATCAGGGCGGCTTCGACAACGCTGTGGCCTCTTTGGGCACCGCGCTTACGTCGGAACAGGCAAGGCTGATTGCCGGCTACACTGGCGAGATAGTGGTCTCCTACGACGCCGACGAGGCAGGGCAGAAGGCGACCCAGCGCGCCATCGGCATCCTCGAGCAGGCGGGCCTTACCGTGCGGGTACTCAAGGTAGAGGGGGCGAAGGACCCCGACGAATTTCTCAAAAAATTCGGTTCCGCGCGTTTCCGCATGCTGCTCGACGGCTCCTCCGGCGCCACCGAGTACGAGCTTGCCAAGCTCAAGACCAAATACAACGTAGAGCTGCCAGACGGCCGGGTGGGCTACCTGAAGGACGCGTGCTTTGTTTTAGCCGCGCTCAAAAGCCCGGTGGAACGCGACGTATATGCCGGTCGTCTTTCGGCGGAACTTAGCGTGCAGAAGCAGGCGATTGAAGAACAGGTGAAGGGCATCATCGAAAAGAACAAGCGCGCCGCCGAGAAAAAGCAGCGACGGGATGTTCGTGTGATGAGCGCCGTAAGCAGCGGTATCGATAACGTCAACCCCCAGCGTCAGGCCAACCTGAAGGCCGCCGTTACAGAAGAAAACATTATCGCCCTCCTGTTCAAACACCCCGATTACATCGGCGTCATCGACGAGCGGATTACCGCCGAAGACTTTGTCACCGATTTTAATAAAAGTGTTTACGAGCGCATCGCGGAGAGGCTGCACACCTTAGGCGAATGCAGTTTGACGGCGCTCTCCCCCTACTTTACCGATCAGCAGATGTCGCGCATCTCATGGATTATCGCGCAGTCCGCGATCAAAAGCTATTCCAAAAGCGACGCCGAGGCCTACGCCGACACGCTTGCGCAGTGCAAAAGGACCAAAACGCCCGAGCAGGTGGCAAAGCTCGACGGCAAGGAGCTTGAGGATTTCGTCAAAAGCCTTCAATCTAAAAAACGATAAATTGAATTTGGTTAAAAACCATCACACCAATTGTGTAAAATATGCCGCATGCCGCGGAGAATGGATGAAGAAATGAGTACTCAAGACAAAAAGAATCTGCTCGCAGACCTGATTGAGCAGGGAAAAGCCAAGGGAAAGCTCACCACCAAAGAGATCAACGACGTGCTCGAGGAGCTGGATTTCGACGTTGACCAGGTAGATAAGCTCTACGACGCGCTGGAAAGCAATAACGTTGATATCATTGAGGATTTCACAAGCCCGCTGGACTTCAATATCGATGTTCAGGACGAAAACCTCGAATACGCCCTTGCCTCCGAGGGCATCAGCATCGACGACCCCGTAAAGGTATATTTAAAGGAGATCGGGCGCGTACCGCTGCTCTCCCCCGAGGAGGAGATCGAGCTTGCCACCCGTATGGTGCAGGGCGACGAGTACGCCAAGAAGCGGTTAAGCGAGGCCAACCTACGCCTTGTGGTAAGTATCGCGAAGCGCTATGTGGGCAGAGGCATGCAGTTTTTGGACCTGATTCAGGAGGGCAACCTCGGGCTTATCAAGGCCGTTGAAAAGTTCGACCACACCAAGGGCTTTAAGTTCTCCACCTACGCCACTTGGTGGATTCGTCAGGCCATCACCCGCGCCATAGCCGATCAGGCGCGCACCATCCGCATACCCGTGCATATGGTGGAGACCATCAACAAGGTAAAGAAGGTTACCAGCCAGCTGCTGCATAAAAACGGCCACGAGCCCACCGCCGAGGAGATTTCGGAAGAGCTCGACATGCCGGTGGATAAGGTGCGCGAGATCATGCGCGTCGCGCAGGAGCCGGTGTCGCTCGAGACCCCCATCGGCGAGGAGGAGGACAGCCACCTCGGTGACTTTATCCCCGACGAGGACGCCCCCGCGCCTGCCGAGGCGGCTTCGCACACCCTGCTCAAGGAGCAGCTGGGCGACGTGCTGCAAACCCTCACCCCGCGTGAGGAGAAGGTGCTCAAGCTGCGCTTCGGGCTGGAGGACGGGCGTTCCCGCACCCTTGAAGAGGTGGGCAAGGAGTTCAATGTCACCCGTGAGCGCATCCGCCAGATTGAGGCAAAGGCGCTGCGCAAGCTGCGCCATCCCAGCCGCAGCAAAAAGTTAAAAGACTTTTTGGACTAATATTTCGCAGAAATCCGTGGTTGACAAATCCCGGAAGGCTGAGTATAATTTAAAATATAGTAAATTGGTATATAAAGCGGCGCAAAACGCCGTTGTGTCACCTTAATCGTTTATTGAAGCAGAAAGGCTTGGGTCTTATATGCACATTACGTTGGAATCGGATTACGCTGTAAGAATTGTATACTGCCTCGCGCAGAACAGCTGCAGGATGGACGCAAAGAAGATCTCGGAAAAATCCTCTGTTACGCTGCGTTTCGCACTCAAGATACTGCGCAAGCTGGTTGCGGGCGGTATTGTAAAGTCGTTTAAAGGTACGCAGGGCGGCTATGAGCTTGCAAAGGATGCCTCCGAAATCTCGCTCAGAGACGTCATAGAAACGGTGGAGGGCACCTATGCCTTAAGCCGCTGTGTCTGCGGCGAGGGCGAGTACGAGTGTAACCATACCCATGAGGATGGCTGTTGCTGCCCGTTCCATTCGGTGTATGAGGCCATTTCCAACGACGTGCGCGAAAAGCTGCACAACGTTACGTTTAACAAGATGCTGCCGGCCAAGAAGCAGTAAAGCTACATACAGCGAGCCGCGAATCGTATTTATCCATCCGGTCGCTGCTGTTTATTATCCGTTATCCTATTCATTTGTTGTTTCGTTTCACATGGCGTGCCTTGCACGCCATGTATTTTCATATATACCTGTTTTGTGAGTTTGACGTAAGGGAGAGAAGCTAATGACCAGCCTCTTAATTCGACTTTTTGTAAAAAACAGTGAGGATATAACAAACGACAAGGTGCGCGGTCGTTACGGCATACTCAGCGGTGCGGTGGGCATCTGCACCAACTTAGTGCTGTTTGCGGGCAAGCTTATCGCGGGAACACTCTCAAACAGTATCTCGATTGTGGCGGACGCCGTCAACAACCTTTCGGATGCCTCCTCGTCGGTGATTACACTGGTGGGGTTCAAGCTGGCCGGCAAACCCGCGGATAAGGAGCACCCGTTCGGCCACGCACGGTTTGAGTACCTTTCCGGCCTTGCGGTGGCTATCATCATCCTGCTCATCGGCTTTGAGCTGGGCAAAACGTCCATCAACAAAATTTTTCACCCCGAGGCCGTGGTGTTCAGCATCTTATCGGTAGTGGTTCTGGCGGTGTCGATGCTTTTGAAGCTGTGGCAGGGGGTATTTTATCGTACCATAGGCAGAAGGATCTCCTCCACCGCCCTGATTGCCTCTGCTACCGACAGCTTAAGCGATGTCATTTCCACCGGCGCGGTGCTTACGTCGGCGCTGATCGCACGCTTTACGGGGCTTCAGCTGGACGCCTACATGGGCCTTGCGGTCGCGGCCTTCATCATTTATTCCGGCGGCAAGCTGATTCTTGAAACGGTAAACCCCATCCTCGGCGAGGCGCCCGATTGCGAGCTGGTAAGCGCCGTTGAAAGGCAGATACTGGCCTACCCGGGGGTTTTGGGGATACACGACCTGATGGTACACAGCTACGGCCCCGGCAAAACCTTTGCCTCGGTGCATGTCGAGGTTTCGGCACACGAGGATATCCTGCTCAGCCACGACCTTATCGATAACATTGAGCGGGATGTAAGCAAGCAGTTTAACCTCCAGCTGGTTATTCACCTTGACCCCATCGTGGTGGATGACCCACAGATAAACGAGCTGCGCGCCTTTGTGCGCAAGGTGGTCGCCGATATCGACCAAAGCCTTTCGATGCACGATTTCAGGGCAGTGCAGGGCCCGACCCACACCAACCTCATCTTCGACGTGGTGGTACCCAGCGGTTACAAAAAGCAGGAGGAAGAGCTGGTAAGCGAGATTGCCGCGCAGATCAAGGCGCGCGACGAGCGGCTGTATGCCGTTGTCACGATTGACAATAGCTATGTATCGGTAAACATGCCGATACAATAATATTTATTAGTAGAGAAGCCACCCTTTTTTCAGGGTGGCTTCGTGTTGCATTCTTTAGGCCATTTTGAATTCTTTGTTATGAAGGATTACTGTTTTTTATGGTCACATCCAGCTGGCGGTAGGGGATAGAGATGCCGTTTCGGTCAAACGCCGCCTTTACCTGCTCGTATAGGTCGTAGCTTAAGGCAAGGTAATTTTCGCGCTTTACCCATACATAGCACGCGATTTTTACGCCGCTGTCGCCATGCCCGCATACGCGCACGAGCGGCTCTGGGTTTTTAAGCGCGAGTTCGTTGTGCTCGATGATATCGAGAATCAGCCGCTGCACAAGCTTAAAATCGTCTGAATAGCCGATGGCGAAATACAAATCCAGCCGCCGTGTTTCTTCACTCGAAAAGTTGATGATGTCGGCCGCCGAGACCTTCGAGTTTGGGATGAATACCACCTTATTATCAATGGTTTTGAGCTTGGTATAGGTATAGCTTATCTCGATCACGGTGCCCTGCAGCCCGTTTACCTCTACGAAATCGCCATGCTTAAACGGGCGGTTATAGAGGATAACGATACCGCTCGCAAGGTTTGCAAGGGTGTCCTTCAGTGCCAGCGAAAGCGCCAGGCCCACCGCGCCGAACGCGGTAACCAGCGGGGTAATGTTGATATTCAGCGCAGACGCCGCAAGCAACAGCAAAAGCGTATATAATACAATTTTAACGGTCGAGCGTATAAAACGGTGCATCGTGGTATCAATACGGCTCTTGGCCAGGCCCTTTGCAAGCAGCTTGCTTACAAAGTGGATGACGATCATCCCCACCACAACCAGTATCAGCGCGCCAATCAGAGAAGGGTAGTAGTTCGTCAGCCATGCCTTCACCTGCGCAAAAGAAGGCAGAGATTCCGGTAGGGGTGGCGTGGACGATGATAATGAAGATTCGGCCATCTGTCAAACCTCCTTTCAAACATATCTTGCGGGGCTTACCCCTTTGAGCCGCTTAAACACGCGGGAAAAATAAAGCGGATCGCCAAAGCCCACCGAGCTTGCAATCTCGCCGATGGAAAGATTGGTGCCGCGTATGAGCGAACAGGCCTTGCTGATGCGAAACTGGGTGAGAAAATCGTTGGGCGAAAGCCCCAGATGCTTTATAAACACACGGTAGAGGTGGCTGCGGCTTACCCCTACGTGCGCCGCGATATCCTCTACGCCGATATTGGCCGAGTAGTTATATTCCACAAAGCGGATGGCGAGGTCGATATACTCCCGACCGCCCGCCTCGGGGTGCGTTTTGCCGGAGACCGCCATCAAATGCGCCAAAAACAGGTACAGGTAGCCGCTCATGCGGGTCTCCTGAAAGGGAGCCGACCCCACCGCCGAGTAGATATCGGTGAGCATCTGCTCGGCAGCCTGCCCGTTTGTCAGGTGGCAGACGGGGCTTTCGGGCGCAAAGCCCGTAAGCAGCAGCAGGCTTTGCGCGTCGCTGCCGTTAAAGCCCACCCACAGGTATTCCCACGGCTCGTCCTCATCCGCGGTATAGGATACCAGCTTATTTGGGGTAATCAAAAAGGCGTCCCCGGCGTTTATGTCATAGCTTTTACCGCCGGTGCAAAGTGTCCCTTTGCCGCTTACCACATAATGAATCAGGTAATGATCGCGCACCGCCGGGCCCCAGGTATAGGAAGGGGTACAGCGCTGCCGCCCGGTGTTGAACACCGAAAGCCCGAGGTTTTCACGCAGCTGTGTTTTGTAGGAATGCTTAAAAACACTGTTCTCCATCAATCTTCCCCCGAAGTGCTTGGCAACATTTTTTATAATACTGATTCTTCTACCCCGCCGAAGGCGGGGAGCGACAACGCTTTGCGTTGTTGCAGAATGAGTAATGTGCAGTACAGCTTTGTACTTATTATTATAAAACTGGAAAACCAAAATTTCAAGTTTATCACAACAATCGTCCATAAATACGTGTCTGGAATCGTAAACCTAGATTAGGAAACATCAGGATAGACATCTTTTTCTGCCAATTCAAAACGGCGATGTTCATATATACGTAAAGAACAGTTAAAATTTATAGGAGAGGGTATGTTGCAATATATACAAAAAAATATTTAAACCCACCTATTGACAAAGCGATATGACTAGTCTATAATTACGTTGAACGTTAAACCTAGCAACGCGAACCATAACATATTAAGGAGGTTAATTGGAAATGAAAAAATTGTTGTGCGGTATGCTCAGCCTTGCAATGCTTCTGGCATTGTTCGCCAGCTGCGCGCAGGCTCCCGCAGCCGAGGCTCCGGCATCATCGGTCGAGGCTTCTTCTGCAGCTTCTTCCGAGGCACCTGCAGACGAGAAGGTTGTACTTAAGTTAGGTAACTGGCCTGAGGACACTCAGACAACCGAAATTGAGCTGTTTAAAGGCTACACCGCGAAATTCCAGGAGACTCATCCCAATGTAGAGGTTGTTCCCGCTTATTATTTCTATGCGCTGGATACCATTGTTCCGCTGTGTGAATCCGGCCAATGCCCCACGATCTTCCAGCCTTGGTACACCGAGACTGATAAGATGGTTAATAACGGCTTCGTTGCCGACATGACCGATTACTTAAATGAGCGTGGCTGGCTCGAAGCGATGAACCCCACCATCAAAGAGGTTGTTACCAGAAACGGCCGCACCTATGGTATGCCCCGTGACGGTTACGCCCTTGGTTTAATGTTAAACTTGGAACTTTATGAAGAAGCTGGATTAATGAAGGACGGCCTGCCCCAGTACCCCAAGACCTGGGACGAACTGGCTAAGACCGCTCAGACCATTAAGCAGAAGACCGGCCAAGGCGGTTTCTGCCTGCTCGCTAACGACAATGCCGGCGGCTGGCACTTCAATAACATCGCTTGGGGCTTCGGCGCCGACCTGATGCTTGTTGGTGCAGACGGCAAAGAGACTGCAAACGTAAATACTCCCGAAGCCATTGCCGCTATGGAGTATGTAAAGAGCTTAAAGTGGACCTATGACTGCTTAACCGCTGACCCGCTTTCTGAGAACTGGGGAACCGCCCACGCCAGCCTCGGCACCGGCGCTGCTGCAATGGAAATTGCTGCAAACGACGCTGTAAGCCAGCCCACTCAGGTTAACGGCCTGCCGGTTGACAAGCTTGCACTCGTTCCCATGCCTTCCGGCCCCAAGGGCGTGAACATGCTCTCCGGCGGTACTCCTTACATGTTCGCTGCGAACTCCACCCCCGCTCAGCTGAATGCCGCTCTCGACTTCATTCAGGTTATGGGCAGAAGCCCCGAGGTAACCGACGATATTAAAGCCGGTATGGACGCCAACAATCAGAACCTCGTAGACTTAGGCGTTCCCGTAATCCCCAATTTCCCCATCTGGATCAACCCGGATAGAATTAAGCTTAATGACGATTCAGTTGCAAAATACTCCAACGTTGACATGAGACTGTTCAACGATTACTTCGAAGCAACCAAGAAGCCCGGCATGATCCGTCTTGAGTACCCGGATGCCCAGCTGCTTTACGGCGAACTCACCAAGGTTCTGCAGGCAGTAGTTACCGATAAGAACGCTGACGTAGCGGCTCTTATGGCTACCGCAAACAGCAACACGCAAATACTGCTCGACGGCGGTACATTACCACAATAACTACTCACAACTGTCAACAGAGGTATGGGGCTTTTCCGAAAGGTTTAGCCCCATATCAATCTGAACCGCTGCCGATATATTGATATAATACTACAGCGGTTCAGATCATTAAAATAGAGACAACTATAATGTGAGGTGAATGTAGTGAATAATATCAGTAAGAGTAAGAAAAAAATATCGGTTGAGAATGTTAAGAAGAATATTTCCGGGTGGCTGATCATGCTCCCTTCGCTTATTCTTTTTGCCTTCTTTGTATGGGAGCCGCTGCTTGAAAGCATTCGCCTTTCATTATATACAGCAAAGGGAATACGCCTTCAGCAATTTGTCGGTTTTGCAAACTACATAACGGTGTTTACACATCCGGACTTTCTTCCCGCACTCGGCAATACCTTTATGTATACCTTCTGGTCACTCGTCATTGGCTTTTTGGTGCCTATCGTTATGGCCATTCTAATTACCGAAGCGCCAGGCTTAAAAGGCTTTTTCCGTACCACCGTATACTTCCCGAATATTATGCCGGGCCTTGCGACCGCAATGATATGGGTTTACCTTTTCTCACCCGGTCCCACCGGCGTATTGAATATCCTGCTTGGAAAGATAGGCATTGAGCCGCTCGTATGGCTCAATAATGCAACCTTCGCCATTCCGACCATTGTGGTAGCGATGACATGGCGTTCGGCTGGCTCCACGGCCCTCATCTACATGGCCGGTGTCGGCGGTATTAACCCGGAATTATATGAAGCGGCGACCATCGACGGCGCAAGAACATGGTCGCGCATTTGGAATATAACCCTGCCCCAGATCTTCAGCCTAGGTAAAACCATGCTGATTTTGCAGATTATCTCGGTATTCCAGGTGCTGTACGAACCGCTGGTTATGACAAACGGCGGCCCGAATAATGCAAGCGCATCGCTCATGCTGGTAGTTTATCGGCTCGCGTTCAGCAACCTAAACTATCCTCTCGGTGCAGCACTTTCCGTAATCATCTGCATCATCCTTGTTTTCCTCACCCTCCTTTACTTCAGAGTAACGAGGGATAAGGATGAAGCAAGGTAGTAATTGGGGCGCAATCCTATGAAAAAGGGAGGGTATTTGAGTGTTTAATAGTTATAAGGGAAAAAGCGCCGGTGTAATACGATTTTACGACCTGCATTCCAAGGCGGTTATCACCGGTATCATCATAATCTTCATCGTATGTCTGCTTATGGCAATCGTTGCGTTGTTTCCCCCCGTGTGGATATTCCTCGCAAGCTTTAAGGATATGAAGGAGTTTCGCCGTGAGCCCACACTTCTTCCTAAAACCTTTAATATTCAGGTATTTATTGATACCTGGACGAGACTGAAATTCTATAAATTCTACATCAACTCCTTTATCGCCGTGGCGGGCAGCTGTGTGGCGGCGGTGGTGTTCAACGGGCTGCTGGCCTATGTGCTGGGCATCCTAAGGCCAAAGGGCCACAAAGTCGTGTTCGGCCTTGTGATGTGGAGCCTGCTTATTCCGGCCACCACCAGTATCGTTGCACTGTACATAAACATCAACAAAATCGGTTTAAACGGTTCTTTTGTGCCGATCTGGCTTGCCATGGGCGCCAATGCCTTTTACGTGGTGCTGTTTAAACAGTTCTTTGAGGGGCTGCCCAAGGATATTCTGGAGGCGGCGACGATAGACGGCTGCGGAAGCCTGCAGATCTTCTTCCGTATCCTTTTGCCGCTCTCTAAATCCATCATTATGGTTGTGCTAATCTTCGCGTTTACAGCCGCGTGGTCCGACTTCCTGCTGCCTTATCTCTTGCTGCAGGGCTCCGGTAACGAAACCGTTATGGTGCGCCTGTTCATGTTCAGGGCCGCGAAGACGAGCGACGTTGATGTGCTTCGCGCCATAGCGTTCTCCATCGTCCCGCCGGTTGTTATCTTCTCGATATTCCAAAAGCAGATTACCGGCAGCGTAATGGCAGGTGCAATAAAAGGGTAGCCTATTTCACTATACTTATTACAATTAGAAATATAGAAAAAATTCGAACAAAAGGTTGAATTTATGACTTTTGTGAAGAATTTTTACGGTTTATTTCTTATTGGAATTAGTATTACACCAACCCTTATTATTCTCTTGCTGTGCGTAATAAGGCAAAAATAATGAACGTTTTCGAAGAAGAATCTTGCGCCGACGCGCAGCGGCAGATTGGAATTAAGTTATATGGCTAAGATAGCGGATAGATATTACATAGACCACCCATGGATGATTGTGGAAGAGGGCTTTAATCCGGAGTACGCGTTGGTTTCCGAATCGGTTTTTTCTTTGGGCAACGAGCACATGGGTGTGAGAGGGTATTTCGACGAGGGGTACGGTAACAGTACCCTGCAGGGCAGCTACATGAGCGGCGTTTACGAAGAGGCGCCGGGCGCCCAAAGCGGCTATAAAGGCATGGTGGATAAAACCTATTTCATGGTCAATACCGTGGATTGGCTCACCTTTAAGCCGGAACTTGACGGCGAGGCCCTCGACCTTGCAACCAGCAAGTTTACTGATTTTAAGCGTGTTTTAGACCTCCGCACCGGCGTGCTCACCCGAAGCTTTGTATGGGTTACCCACTCGGGCAAGGAGCTTAGGCTTACCTTCGAGCGCTTTTTGTCGATGCAGAGTGTGTGCTTCGGCGGGCAGCGGGTGACGATGCAGCCACTCAATTTCAGCGGCAGCATCACCGTATATGCGGGCTTGGATTTCTCTAGGCCCCACGTAACCGCCGGCAGGAACCTGTGGAATGTTTTTGAGTCCTCCTGCAAAGACAACGTATGCAGCATGCTGGCACAAACCCAGACCAGCGGCAAAACCGTGTTTGCAATCTGCCGTTTTACAGGCGATATCGCCTCCTGCACGCCGCAGCCGTTTGAGGATAAAAAGGCGGCGGTAGAGCTGACGGTATCTCTAACACAGGGCAAAGCGTCGGTGGTTACGCGTTTGTACGAAAGCCTTGCATTCCCCGGGGCGGTGGGCGCAGCCGAGCAGGCGGAGTGTGTCGCTGCCGGTGAAGCGCTGCTTACGGCGGACTACGACAGCTTGTTAAAGCTTTCGGCCGCTTGGTGGGAGGCCGCATGGCGCCGCTCAGATATTGAGATTCAGGGCGACGACCTAAACCAGCAGGGCATACGCTTTTGCATCTTCCAGATGCATCAGACCTACCACGGCGCGGAAGAAAGCTCGGTAATCGGTGCCAAGGGGCTTACGGGTGAGGCCTATAACGGCAACACCTTCTGGGATACCGAGACCTACTGCCTGCCGTTTTATCTGTTCGATAACCCCGAGGCGGCCAGAACACTGCTGGTGTTCCGCTACAATACACTCGACAGCGCGCGCAGAAGGGCAAAGGCACTCGACTGTGAGGGTGCGTTTTACCCCATCGCCACCATCAGCGGCGAGGAGTGCTGCACCTTATGGCAGCACGCGAGCCTGCAGCTACAGCCGTCCACTGCCGTGGCCTACGGCATCTTGCATTATGTAAAGCTCACAAACGATACGGTGTTTTTATACCGTTACGGCGCCGAGATGCTGGCGGAAATCTGCCGTATGCTTGTTACGCGCGGCGACTTCAGCCCGAGCGGCCTCTACGGCTACTACGGCGTCATGGGCCCCGATGAGTTCCAGATGATGGTGAACAACAACTGCTACACCAACTACATGGGCAAGGTTACCTTGAAGTATGCCCTTGAGGTGTTTGAGCAGATGAAGAAGGACGCCCCCGCGCAGTACGACGCGCTTGCCAAAGCCATCCACCTGCGGGAGGAGGAGTTTGCCCGCTGGAAGACCATCGCCGAGAAGATGTTTATCCCCTATGACGATACCACCAAGCTGTTTGAACAGCATGAGGGCTTCTACAATCTGCCGCATGTGGATGTAGACACCATCCCGATAGAGGATTTTCCGCTCTACCACCACTGGACGTACGACCGCATCTACCGCAACGACATGATCAAGCAGCCCGATGTACTGATGATGATGCTGTTGTACAGTTCCCGCTTTACGCAAGAGCAGAAGCTTAAGAACTACGAGTTTTACGAGCCCAAGTGTATCCACGAAAGCTCCCTTTCCCCCTCGGTGCACTCCATTCTGGCGTGCGAGCTGGGCAAGTATCGGGAGGCCTACGATTTCTTCGGCTTTGCGACCCGTATGGATTTAGACAACTACAACCGCAACTCGGGTGAGGGCTTGCATACCACCTCGATTGCCGCCGCGTGGATGAACATTGTTTACGGCTTCGGCGGCTTGCGGTCGGACGGCGAGATTATCAGCCTGTCGCCTACCATTCCCGAGGCGTGGCAGTCTTACACCTTCCGCTTCCTTGCGGGCGGTGAGGTTGTCGTGGCGCGCATAGATAAAACCCATGTTCACCTTGCAACGGTCAGCGGCAAAGAGGTTGCGCTCTCAGTGTACGGCGAAAAAACAACGGTAGGCTCTGAGTTATCCATTCGTTTGCATAACGATTAACAGCTTAAAGGAAGATAGCGCAGGCAGCCATGCTTGTGCTATTTCCATGTACGACCGTCTGATGTGTGAAATTGCGAGGAAAAGGGGAGTATTCCGTTAAATATGGAGTGGAAGATAGAAGAATCCGCTTGCCGCGAGGAGGATATTGCCGACCTCGGCAACCGCTATCTCATCGGCAACGGTTATATGGGCGTGCGCGGCACGCTGGAGGAATACCGCAAGGAGCAGCTGGCGGCGGTAAACCTTGCGGGCATCTACGATAAAGCAGGCGACGGCTGGCGGGAGCCGCTGAACGCGCCCAACGGCCTGTATGCCTTTGTTTCTTACAAAGGAATCGATTACACGCTTCCCCAAAGGGAGCCACAGGCGCATACCCGGTGTTTAAACTTCAGGCGCGCGTTGTTTTCGCGCAAAACGGTGTGGGATACGCCCGATGGTGCGCTTACAATCGAAAGCGAGCGTTTTGCGGGTATCCATAACTGCCACCTGCTGGTTCAGCGCCTGAGCGTCACCGCGGCATTTGACGGCGAGGTTACGCTCACCGCCGGCATAGACGGCGATGTGTGGGACATTAACGGCCCGCACTATGCCAAGATCACCGCGCAAAACGAAGGGGATGCCCTTACCGTTTCGGCGGTGGCGGGCGAAACGGGCGCGCGGGTTGCGGTGTGCGAGTATACACTGGCCCCGGAGGGCTGCACCGCAGGCGTTACCTGTGAGCAATACCTGCTTACCAGACAATACACGATTGCCGCAAAGGCGGGGGAAACCTACCCCTTTGAGCGGTTTATCGCCGTATATACCACCCATGATACCGAAGACCCCGAGGCAGCCGCGAATACCTGCGCCAAGCAGGCCATGCAGCGTGGGGTGGCTGCCGAGCTGAAAGAGCACATTGCCGCATGGGAAAGGCTGTGGAGCATGTCCGAGGTGCTGATTGAGGGGGATGACGCCGCCATGCGGGCGCTCAACTACTCCCTTTACCACCTGCACTGTATCGCACCGCGCCACAGCAAGAGCATGTCTATCCCCGCGCGCGGGCTTTCGGGCCAAACCTATAAGGGCGCGGTGTTTTGGGATACCGAGATGTTCATGCTCGATTTCTTCCTTTACACCGAGCCGCAAACCGCAAGAACCCTGCTAAAGTACCGCATCGATTCCCTTGAGGGCGCCTTAAAAAAGGCGAAGGCCTACGGGCTGGAGGGAGCCTTCTACGCGTGGGAGAGTCAGGAAGGCGGGTTTGACGCCTGCTCCGACTACAATGTTACCGACGTGTTTACCGGCAGACCGATGCGCACCTTCTTTAAGGATAAGCAGATACATATCTCGTCGGCGGTGGCTTACGCCATCATGAAGTATCTGCGCGATACGGGCGACCTTTCGCTGCTCGTCGAGGGCGGCGCGCGCGTGCTTGTGGAGTGCGCGAGGTTTTACCGCTCCTGCATGGTCAAGCGCGTAAACCAGAGCCGCTATGAGCTGTGGGATGTGATAGGCCCTGACGAGTACCACGAGCGTATCAACAACAACGCCTACACCAACCGCATGGCGCGGTTTACGCTGCTCGCCGCCATAGACGCGGTAAAGCTGCTGCGCACCGCTTCGGAGGAAGCCTATCAGGCGCTTAGTGAGCGCTATACCCTTGAAACTGAGCTTGCGGCGTTTGAAGAGGCGGCAGATAAGCTGTTTATCCCGCAGCCGGGCGCGCAGACCGGTATCATCGAGCAGTTCGACGGCTATTTTGAGATGGAGGAGACCACCCCCGCCGAGCTGAAAACACGGCTGCTGCACCCCAAGGAGTACTGGGGCGGCGCCTATGGCATCGCCTCGCACACCAAGGTTATCAAGCAGGCAGATGTCGTAACCATGCTAACACTGTTTGCCGATGAATACAGCGACGAGGTTCGCAAAAATAACTGGGAGTACTACGAGCCGCGCACCGAGCACGGTTCTTCGCTCAGCGCCTGTATGTACGCCCTGCTCGCCTGCACCTTCGGGCGGCAGGAGCTTGCCTACCCCTATTTTATCAAAACGGCCAATGCCGACCTTGCGGGCGGCGGAAAGCAATGGGCAGGCCTTGTGTACATCGGCGGCACACACCCAGCCGCGGCGGGCGGCGCGTGGATGACGGCAATCAAGGGTTTTGCCGGTTTTACCACCGCAAACGGCAGCGTACAGGTATGCCCGAGGCTGCCGGACGGCTGGAAGCGCCTTTCGTTTAAGGTATGCCTGCGCGGCGAAATCTATCGGGTAGACATTCGGGACGGGCAGAGCACTGTTACCAAGCTGTAAACGCTATAAACAATGGAAGAAAAACAGGCATAGAACGCGAACGCACTCTATGCCTGTCATAAAAATTCCTTTTAAAGTTTTACAGGATGCTTTTTACGCTGTTGCGCTTAACAAGGCTTACTGGCAGGATCACCTCACGCTCTAGGATGGGCAGCCCCTCGAGACGCTTCATCATAAACTCCACCGCGATACGGCCCTTTTCAGCGGCGTCCTGATGCACGGTGGTAAGCGCCGGTGTGGTAAGGCGGCAAAGGCTGATATCATCGAAGCCTACCACCGAGACATCGTCCGGTACATGCAGCCCGCTTTCCTGCAGGCCCGCCATAATACCGGCGGCAAGGATGTCGGCGGTTGCAAACACGGCGGTGATCCCGTTAATCCGTGAAAGCCGCTTGCCCAAAGCGATGCCTTTATCCACCGTAATCTCATGCTCAAAGACGTATTCGGGCTTAAACTGCAGCCCGTTGTCATAAAGGGCCTGCTTATACCCCTTCAAACGCTCGCTTACAACGCCGCGCGGGTGGATGACGGGCGAGGCGAAGATGATTTCCTTGTGGCCCTTGTCGATCAGGTATTTGGTGGCGATATAGCCGCCTTTGTAGTCTTCGAGGCCGACATTCTGTACGTTTGGGTAGTCGATGTAGCTATCTATCAGCACGATGGGGATGTTCACCGCTTTCAGGGTCTGAAAGAAGTCATCCTCAAACATACCGGTAAAGAACATGCCGTCCACATTCCAGTTTTTCAAAAACG
Organism: Bacillota bacterium; assembly: GCA_023391875.1. Classification (GTDB taxonomy): domain Bacteria; phylum Bacillota; class Clostridia; order Oscillospirales; family Ruminococcaceae; genus Acetanaerobacterium. The sequence continues at coordinate 604,309 of JAEWAB010000004.1, forward strand.
CCAGCAGATCGTTGCTGTCCTCAACGGTTCGCAGCATCAGATAATACCCGTTTTCGCGCAAAACCTGCTCGATAGACCCAATAAACGCCGAATGAAACGGGTCTTCCACAAAGCTGCCGCTCGCCTTGGGCACCAGATGGTTGATCATCCCTATTACCTTGGAGGAGTTGGAAACCAAAGCCCGTGCCGACATGTTGGGCGTGTAATCAAGGCGCTTGATAATTTCGTTAATCTTATTGATCGTTTCGGGAGATACGCGGGAAGATTTCCCGTGAATAACGTTAGACACGGTGGTGTAGCTTACCCCGGCCTCTTTTGCAATATCTTTAATGGTAGCCATACACAAACACCCCCTAACCTTTAGTTTAACGTACAACGAACCGATTTTCAATAGCAATTTAAATAATACTACAAAATGCGAAGAAAAGATAGGAGAATTTTTACAATGCAAAAGGCGGTTATTTTTGATCTTGACGGTGTATTGGTTTCTACCGACGCACTTCATTTTAAGGCCTGGCAGCGCATTGCTAAGGACCTTGGTATCACCACCTTCACCGAGGCAGATAACCTCAGGCAGCGCGGGGTAAGCCGCGAGCAGTCGCTTGAGGTGGTGCTGGAGAAAGCCGGGGCGGTTTATACCCCCGAACAGAAGCGGGAGCTGTGCGAGCGCAAGAACAACTATTATAAAGAAATGCTCGCAACGCTCGATGAAACCGCCGTACTCGCGGGCGCAGTAGATACCTTAAACTATCTCAAAGGCAAGGGCGTTTTGGTTGCGGTGGGCTCGGTAAGCAAAAACACCCCCGAGATCTTAAAACGCACGAGGCTTGAGGGGTATATCGACAAGGTGAGCTGCGGCCTCGATATCACCCGTTCCAAACCCGACCCCGAGGTGTTTCTGGTAGCGGCGAAAAAGCTGGGCGTTTTACCCGAGCACTGTCTGGTGGTGGAGGATTCGGAGGCCGGGCTTGTCGCCGCAAAGGCGGGCAACATGGCGACTATCGGCGTGGGCACCGCGCAGGGCAGCTTACATGCCGATTATTCGTCCCCCTCGCTCGCGGGGAATATTCCCTGGGAAAAGCTCCTGAGGGTATAACCGCAGCGTCGGGACATGAACCTTAATTTATAGGGCGCGGGCTCTTTTGGGTTCAGCGGGGCGTGTGTCCTATGAACTATCAATTTATCATGGAAGGCGGAGGATTAAACTATGGCTCAAGCGGTTGAAACCGTAAAAGGCAAACTGGGCACCGTTTTACTCATTGTTCTTGGGGCAATCACGGTATTATCGGTAGGGGTATGCCTCTACCTGACATTCTCAGGAGGAGAAACAGTGGAACCAAAGCTCGTTTTATATGAAGGCCCTAAATCGCTGGGGGACGCGACCCCCGCAGACCTCGAAACCGCGCCGGAGAATAAGCGCGACATCACACTCAAGCATTGCACCGACACCGCGATTAGCGTGAACGGTTACGATGCCTTCGTGTACGATACCAATGTCAACAACGGCCACACCTGGAGCAGCGATTATATCCCCGCGCTTTCCCGCACCCCTATGACCTACTTTGATTTTGAAGGCAAGGCACAGATTAAGATAACCCTCACCGAAGCGGAGCTCACCTCGGCGGTGGTTACCCCCAAGCGCTACGGCATCCAGCCGAAGGTGGACGCCAAGAATAAAACCATCGAGTTCACCGTTACCGAGCCGGGCTTTTACACCGTAGAGCTTAACGGCAGTATAGAGCGCGCCATACATATCTTCGCAAACCCGATTGAGCAGAACCCGCCCAAGCAGGGCGACGAGGGCGTTGTATACATCGGCCCCGGCGAGTGGAACATCGACACCATCGACGTGGAAGACGGCCAGACGCTCTACCTCGCGGGTGGCGCCGTGGTGCACGGCATGGTTCGCGCCAAGAATGTAAACAACGTCAAGATTCTCGGCCGCGGCATCATCGACGGCTCCTACAACCCCACATGGAAGGGCACGTCGGCCCTTCTGCCGATGATCATCGATGGCTGCGACGGCGTGGAGGTGGAGGGCATTATCCTGCTCAACTCCAACGCGTGGGTGGTTAACTCGTTACAGACCTCCAACGCCACGCTCAGCAACATCAAGATCATCTCCTGCCGCCCGAACGGCGACGGCATCTCACTGCAGTCCTGCAAGAACTACACGGTGCAAAACTCGTTTGTGCGCAGCTGGGACGACAGTCTGGTGGTTAAAAACTACGCCGATAGTACAGAAGGTATTCATTTTAAAGGCGTCACGATCTGGACCGATCTCGCCCAATCGATGGAGGTCGGCTACGAGACCAACCGCGGCAACACCCCCGATGCCTTTATTAAGGATGTATCCTTTGAGGATATCACCGTGCTGCACAACTTCCACAAGCCCGTTATCTCGATACACAACGCAGACGACGCGCTGATAGAGGGCGTTACCTATAAGAACATTACGGTAGAGGACGCGGCTATGGGCGCTGGCGACGCGGGCGACAACAAGCAGCTGATTGATATCGCCATTGTGAAGAACGATAACTGGAGCACCACCCAAGAGCGCGGGCAGGTGAGAGACGTTACCATCGACGGCGTAACGGTGCTCGGCGGCAGCTTCCCGCCCTCGCGTATCATCGGCTACGACGACACCCACACCGTAGAGGGTGTTACCATTAAGAACCTGCAAATTCTCGGCAAGCGCATTGCCTCGTTTGAAGAGGGGCAGTTTGAGATCGACAGCCAATCCACCAAGAATATCGTGATCGAATAGGGAGGAGGATGCTTTATGAACAAGAAGGTTTTCGTTGCCGCAGGGCTGGCGGTGTTGCTGCTGGCCAGTGTGACGGTATCCGCGCTGGAGCTTTCAAAAAGGAATACGGTTGCCATAAAGCCTGAGAATGTAACCACTGTCTCCGCCCCCGAGCAGACAGAGCCGCAGGAGCACCCCGATTTTAAGATGGAAGCATTCACCCCCGTTGCCCCTGAGGGCACCAATATCGCCATCAAAAAGAAGATCACCTCAAGCGGCGACCAGCCCAGCTGCTTCGCACGCAAGGCAATTGATGGCAATGCCGAGGGCGCCTCTTATTGGGAGGGCAAGGCCAACACCTTCCCCAATACCATCTCGCTGGATTTCGCGCAGGAGAGCAGCATCCATGCCGTTCGCATCTGCTTAAACCCCGAGTCGCTTTGGGAAAAACGCACCCAAACCTTCTCGGTAAAAACGAGCGCGGACGGTGAGAGCTATACCGAGCTGGTGCCCTCCGCCGACTATGCCTTCGACCCCAAAACCGGCAACTATGTGATTATTGACCTGCCCGAAGGCACCAAAACCCGCTATCTGCAGCTGGAGTTTACCGCCAACAGCTCCGCTACCGGCGGGCAGATTGCCGAGCTGGAGGTTTACAGCAAATAGCCTTTTAATTTGTGTTTTTTAACTATTGTTGCTTTATTAATCTTAATGATTTTATAATGGCATATTGCTCATTGTTATAGTGTAACTCCCTTTCGCGGCAAACACCCCGGCGGGCCTCATACACAGGCTTGCCGGGGTGTTTGCTATCCTGTAAAAATTCGTGTTAAAAGATTGTTAAGAAAATGTTTATGATTGCTTGTCTTGAACGCCGGTTTATAGTATAATAATTTTGATTTCGGTTATTTTATTGTTTGGCGAAACTGTACTGTAAAAAAGTTACTCTTTTGTTGGTTTAGCCGTCATTGATGCTTTAAAGTCGGTTTTTTGCAAACAATATTAGCAATAACTATACTTTTTGTGGAGAAGGAGATTTTGTAGCATGGCAAATATTGAGCTTGCAACAACCGTCGTTTTCGTTGGTTTGGCAATTGTTTTTATCGCCCTTATCGGCTTAACAATTGTCTTTATGCTGTATGGCAAAGCGGTTAGCAGTTTTATGAAAAAAAACGATGATGGTTCCTCCCGCCCCGAACCGCCCAAACCCGCTTTACAGAAAGCCCCTGCGGCTCCCGCCGTTGAGCAGGGAATCGGTGACGATGTTATCGCAGCCATTGCGGCAGCGGTTGCCTGCATGATGGGTGACACCACCCCCGGTTATACGATCCGTTCTGTTAAACGCGCGGCCACATCCCGTAAGGTATGGCAGTCTGCCGGCATCATGCAGAATACACGCCCGTTTTAAATTTGCTCTGGTCGTGCAGCTAGTGGGCTTTATGCTTTATCTGGGCGGCTGCGGTATATGAAAGGATGAACTCGATGTTTAACGCGTTTATACAAACCATCAGCGATATTTTAAGCAGTTCGGGCTTTCGTGCCTTAACCCTCGAGAACGCTTTGATGCTTTTAATATCGTTTGTGTTAATCTATCTCGCGGTTGTGAAAAAGTTTGAACCGCTTCTTCTTTTACCCATCGCGTTTGGTATGCTGCTTGCAAACCTTCCGCTCGCAGGCCTCGACATTAAAACCGCGGAGGAGATTGCCGCGGGCGCGCCACTGGGCCTACTGGACTATCTATACAAGGGCGTTAAGCTCGGTATCTACCCGCCCCTTATCTTCCTTGGCATCGGTTGTATGACCGACTTCGGCCCCCTGATTGCAAGACCCAGCAGCTTTTTAATGGGTGCCGCCGCGCAGCTCGGTATCTTTGTTACCTTCTTTGGCGCCATCCTGCTGGGCTTCGCCCCCAACGAGGCCGGTTCTATCGGTATCATCGGCGGTGCGGACGGCCCGACGGCCATCTGGCTTACCACCAAGCTTGCCCCCGATTTGCTCGGTTCTATCGCCATTGCGGCTTATTCCTATATGGCGCTGGTGCCAATCATACAGCCTCCGATTATGAAACTGCTCACCACCAAAAAAGAGCGCGCGGTTGTTATGCAGCAGCTTCGCCCTGTTTCCAAGGTGGAGAAGGTTATATTCCCGATTCTCGTCACGGTTGTCGTTGCGCTGCTGCTGCCTGACGCGGCTCCCCTAATCGGTATGCTGATGTTCGGCAACCTCTTAAAAGAAAGCGGCGTGGCTACCCGTCTGGTGGAAACCGCGTCCAACGCAATGATGAACATCATTACAATCTTCTTGGGCGTTACGGTAGGCGCTACCGCGAAGGCATCCACCTTCCTTTCTCCCGCTACCCTCAAGATTATCGTGCTGGGCCTGATTGCGTTCTGCATGGGTACCGCGGGCGGTGTATTGCTCGGCAAGCTCATGTATATTGTTACCAAGGGCAAGATTAACCCGCTGATTGGTTCCGCAGGCGTTTCCGCGGTTCCGATGGCTGCGCGCGTGTCGCAGAAGGTGGGGCAGGAGACCAACCCCGGCAACTTCCTGCTGATGCATGCGATGGGGCCGAACGTGGCCGGTGTTATCGGCTCGGCGGTTGCCGCAGGCGTACTGTTGTACATCCTTAAATAGACCCCTTATGCGCTTATCAAGCCGCCTGTGTTTACAGGCGGCTGTTTTGCATTTCGTAGAATCTTGCCGCACTTTGCAGTTGCGGGGCGGATGTGCTACAATAAATAGGACAAATTTGGTGTGCAAGGGGGCAGGGCAGGGTGCTCAAGTTTATTCTGGGCCGCTCGGGCAGCGGCAAAACCCACCGCATACGACAGGAGATTGCGCAGGCGGTGCAAAGCGGTACATATCATAAGGTCTACCTGTTGGTACCCGAGCAGTTTTCGTTTGAAAGCGAGCGTGCGCTCTACGCTGAGCTGGGCGCGCAGAACAGCATCAAGGTTGAGGTGGTAAGCTTTACCCGCCTCGCAAACCTTGTGTTCCGCGAGTACGGCGGCCTTGCCAAAAACTATGTGAGCGACGGTGCCCGCGCCATGCTCATGAGCCTTGCCTTAAACGAGCTGAAGGATAGCCTTACCGTATATAAAAAGCATTGCGCCAACCTTGCCTTTGTTTCGGGTATGGTGAACGCCGTCACCGAGTTTAAAAACGCCGGCGTTACCCCACAGCGCCTGAGTGAAGCGTGCGGGCAGCTGCCTGAGGGTGCGCTCCAGGCCAAAGCAGGGGAGCTGGCCCTGATCTACGGCGCCTACGAGGCGCTGCTCGGCAAGGGCTATGCCGACCCGCTGGACGATCTGCCCGCCGCCAACCGCCTGCTTGCGGAAAATGATTTCTTTAGCGGCTCCGCCGTGTTTATAGACGAGTTCAAGGGCTTTACTGCCGTTGAATTTGAAACCCTGCGGCATATGATAGCGGGCGCGCAGGCATGTACCGTCTCCCTTTGTACCGACACGCTTACCGATACCGCCCACGGCCTCGGGCTGTTTTCCCCCGTTACGGAGGTTGCAGGCCGCCTGATGCGTATCGCGAAGGAACGTCAGGTGCCGGTCGCGCAGACGGAGCTTCTCACCGTCCCTCTGCGCTTTCACAGCAGTGGGATTACGGCGGTGGAGCGGGGCATCTTCGATTTTACCCCCGCCGCCTGTACCGAGGAACCGACAGACGTACAGGTATTTTCGGCGGCAACCCCCTACGAGGAGCTGGAGCTGGTATCCAGCGAGATCAAGCGTCTTGTGCTGCAAGAAGACCTGCGCTACCGTGATATTGTGGTGATTGGGCGCGACGTAAGCAGCTACAAAACGGTGCTCGAGTCGGTGCTGCCGCGGTACGACATCCCTTACTTTTTCGATTTTACCGAGAGCATCGAGCGCAGCCCGCTCATTGCCTGTGTGCTTTATGCCGTCACTGCCGTGGCGAACCGGTTTGAGAGCGACAGCATCCTTGCCATGCTTAAAACCGGCCTTACGCGCTTTGATGTGTGTGAAATCGGGCAGCTTGAGGATTATGTATTTACGTGGGACATCAAGGGCCTTGCGTGGTGCGCCCCCTTCACCAACCACCCCCGCGGGTTTGTCAGCGGCCTTACCGAGGGGGACAGGCAGCTGCTGCAAACGCTTAACAGTATACGTACGGAGATTATCCCGCCCATTGAAAAGCTTGCGGCTGCCATAAAATCGGCGGACGGCGAGACCTTTGCGAGGGCGGTGTACGATTACATCACCACTTCCGGCCTGCACGACCGTGTGCAGGAGCGGATGGCGGCGTGCAAAGAGCAGGGCGACTACAACGAGGCGCAGAGCATCGAGCGCGTGTGGGGCAGCCTGATGGATATCCTCGATACCTTCGCCTCGGTGCTGCACGGTACGGTGCTGGACGCCAAGCGCAGCCTTGAGCTGCTGCGCCTTGCCATCGGCACCTACGATATGGGCAACATCCCGCAGACGCTCGACCAGGTGCTCATCGGCAGCGCCGACCGCATTCGCGCGGCCGCGCCGAAGGCGGCGTTTCTCATCGGCGCAAACGAAGGGGTGTTCCCGCTTATCCCCCAGAGCGGCGGGCTGTTCTCCGACAGCGAGCGCGAGGCGCTGGCGGCCCTCGGGCTGGAGCTTGCCGAGACCCAAACAAAAAAGACCGTCGCCGAGCGCTTTATCGCCTACAAGGCGCTTACCTGCGCGTCGCACCGGCTTACGGTCACCTTCCCGCGCACCGGCGTAAAGGGGGAGGGCTTGTACCCGTCGCAGATGGTGCGCCAGCTTACCGCCATCCTGCCCTGCCTTACGGTGCAGGATGCCGCCGCCCTGGAGCCGCAGCGGTTTATCTGGAACGAGAAAACCGCGCTCAAGGCCGCCGCGCAGCATGTGGGGGAGGATACCGCCCTTACCACCACGCTGCAAGAACTGCTAACAGCCTCCGGCACCGCCGCACCGCTTTATAACAGCCTTGTACAGGCGGGGCACAAGGTGCACTTCTCGGTGGATGACACGCGCACGGCGCAGGAACTGTTCGGCGAAAGCCTCACCCTTTCGCCCACCGGCCTTGAAACCTACTACCGCTGCCGCTTTGCCTACTATTTAAAATACGGCATCCGCTTAAAAAAGCGCGAGCAGGCGAAGCTCTCGCCGCTCGAGGCGGGGTCGCTCATCCATTACGCGCTGCAGGAGCTGTTATCCCGCCACACCATACAGGAGCTTGCCGCCATGAAGGCGGCGCCGCTGCGCAAAGAGATCGACGATATTTTAAACCATTACCTGCTTGAGAAGATGGGCGGCAGCGAGGGCAAGCCCGCGCGCTTTCAGTACCTGTATACCCGCCTTGCCGCCACGGTCGTTAAGCTTATTAAGCAGCTGATTACCGAGTTTACGCAAAGCGACTTTACCCCGGACGCGTTTGAGCTGCCGATTCAAAAAGACGGCGAGGTGCAACCCATCGAGCTTGTCACCCCCACGGGCGCGCGCGTCATGGTGGAGGGCACCATCGATAGGGTAGATATCATGACCAAAAACGGCAAGCGGTATGTGCGCGTCGTGGATTATAAAACCGGGCATAAAAGCTTTAACCTCTCAGACGTTTATTACGGCTTAAACATGCAGATGCTGCTGTACCTGTTCACCGTCTGCCAGAACGGGCGCTACGCGGGCGCCTACCCGGCGGGCGTACTCTACATGCCCGCGAAAAACCCCGTAGCCGATGTACCGCGCGAGGCGGACAGCGGCGAGGTGGAGGAAAAACAATCTGCGGCACTGAAGATGAGCGGGCTATTACTGGAGGACGAGGACGCCATCGTGGGCATGGAAAAGGGCGGCGCGGGCATCTTTATCCCCGCGCGCTTTACCGAGGGCACCGACGAGGATGGCAACCGCGTTTGGGCGCTCGATAAAAAATCGAAAGTGGCAAGCCTCGAAAATATGGGCAAGGTAAAGCGCCATATCGAAAAGCTGGTGCAGGATATGGCGAGCGCCCTGCACGAGGGGCAGATTGATGCCGTACCCGCGCAGGGCGGCGACTACGCTCCCTGCGATTATTGTGAGTTTTCGCATATCTGCGGGCACGAGCAGGGCGACGACGTGGTGAAGATCAAGGACATCCCCGAAGAGGAGATTTTTGTGAAAATGGAGGGAGCGGGCGGTGAGCAGAAACTGGACGAGTGAGCAGCAGCAGGCCATAGAAGCGCGCGGCGGCAGCCTATTAATCTCCGCCGCCGCGGGCAGCGGCAAAACGGCGGTGCTGGTGGAGCGTGTAATCCGCCGTATCGCCGACCCCGTAAACCCCGTAGACGCCGATAAGCTTACGGTGGTTACCTTCTCCAACGCAGCCGCGGCCGAGATCCGCGAGCGGGTGGACTTGGCACTTTCCGCCCTGATCGCCGAGCGGCCGGACGATTACGGCCTGCGCCGCCAGCAGATGCTGCTTGCCAAGGCGCATATCTGTACCATCCATTCGTTTTGCATGGATGTGATACGCCGCCATTTTCAGGAGCTTTCGGTCTCGCCGGACTTTCGCATCGGCGACGATAACGAGCTTGCGCTCTTGCGTGCCGAGTCCGCCGCCGAGGTGGTGGAGGAGTATTACGCAAGCGGCAGCGCGGCGTTTTTTTCGCTGGTGGAGATGGTAAGCTCGGGGCGGGACGATAAGCACCTGATGCAGACCATCGAGCGACTACATACCTTTGTGCGCTCCCACCCCTTCCCCGAGCACTGGCTGGATGAGAAACTTACACTCTATGAGCCCGGCATCCCCGTAAACACCTCGGTGTGGGGGCAGGTGGTTTTAGCTTATACACAGCAGGCGCTGGAACACTCTTTAAGGCTGCTTAAACAGGCACTGTCGGTTATCCGTGAGGATACCGCCCTCAGCAAGGCGTATCTGACACGCTTTTCAGAGGACGCCGACTATGCCGAGAGACTGACGGAATACGCCCAAAACGGAGCATGGGACGAGCTGTACGCCGCGCTGCGCGGCTACGAGTTCGGCACCCTCGGGCAGCTGCGCGGGTTTGACGATAAGGCGCTCAAGGAGCGCCTGCTCAGTATCCGCAATAGCTTTAAGGCGGCGGTAAAATCATTGCGCGAGCGCCAGTTCTGCGCTACCGCAGAGCAGCACAGGGAGGATATGCTCGACCTGTTGCCCAAGATTACCGTGCTGTTTGAGGTCGTAAAGGCCTATGGTGCTAGGTATGAGGAGAAAAAGCGCGAGCGCAACCTGCTCGATTTCACCGACCTGGAGCAGCTCGCCCTCCGGCTGCTCGTGCAAAAAGAGGACGGTAGCATGGTTCAAACCACCGTCGCGCAGGAGCTTGCGCAGGGGATCGAGGAGATCTTCATCGACGAGTATCAGGACGTCAACGAGGTGCAGAACGAGATATTCAAGGCGGTTTCGCGGCAAGAGCAGAACCTGTTTATGGTAGGCGATGTCAAGCAGAGCATCTACCGCTTTCGGCAGGCCATGCCCGAGCTGTTTTTACACTACAAAGAGGTATTTGCGCCCTATGACGGCGTGCATTACCCCGCAAAGATCACCCTCGGCAGAAACTTTCGCTCTCGAGGCGGGGTCACTTCGGCGGTCAACTTTATCTTCACGCAGGTGATGAGCAAAAAGCTCGGGGAGATCGACTATGAGGGCGACGAGCTGCTCATCCCCGCGGCGGTGTACCCGCCCACCGACCGCCCGCAGGTACACCTGCATGTGGTGGACGCTTCCCAGCTGGAGGACGACGAGACCGCCTCGGTGCTGGAGGCCCGGCACATCGCACAGCAGATCGTCAAGCTGTTGAGCGAGGGCCTGATGGTTACCGAGGGCGGCAGCCAAAGGCGGGCGTCGTTCCGCGATATCGCCATTTTGCTGCGCTCGGTCAAGGATAAGGCGCAGGTGTACGCCAAAGAGCTTGTGGCCTGCGGCATCCCCGTTTACAGTGACGCGTCGGGCGATTACTTCAAGGCGAAAGAGGTCGCCGTTATGCTGTCGATGCTGCGCGCCATCGACAACCCGCTTTCGGATATCGACCTTGCCGCCGTTATGCTCTCGCCCATGTTTTCGTTTACCGCCACCGAGCTTTCCAAGATTCGTCTGGCAGACGCCCGCGCGCCGCTCTACCTTGCCGCAATACGCTATGCGAAAGGGAATGAAAAAACGGCGCGGTTCTTAGAGACACTGGCCGCTCTTCGCACCGGCGCCGTTTCGCTGTCGCCCGACCGGCTGATTGAAACCGTCTACACCCTCACGGGCTACGACCTGATGGTACTCGCCATGCAAAACGGGCAGAAGCGCCTTAATAACCTTCGCCTGCTCTCCGAATACGCGCGCGGTTTTGAGGCAAGCGGCTGCAAAACCCTTTCGAGCCTTGTGCGGCTGTTTAACCGCATGATGGAGCAGGGCCTTTCGCTTGGCGAGGCCCCCGCCTTTGCCGACACCGCCGATGTGGTGCGCATCATCAGCATGCACAAGTCCAAAGGTCTGGAGTTCCCCGTCTGCTTTGTAGCGGACTGCGCGAAGCAGTTTAACCGGCAGGATTTAAACGAGCCGAGCCTATTGCATTCCGCCTTAGGCTTCTCCTGCAAGCGGCGGGAGCCGGAGGTGCTCAAGCAGTACACCACGGTGCCGCAGGAGGCGTTAAAGCTGGAGATTTCAAAGGGGATGCTCTCGGAGGAGATGCGCATCCTATATGTAGCCCTCACCCGCGCAAAGGAATACCTTTTTATCACCGCCGCCGAGAAGAAGCTTGACAAAAAGCTCGCGAAGCTTGCCGAGAACATCGGCGGCGACGTAAAGATGAGCCCCTTCGCGGTGCAGAGTGCCCAGAGTTTTTCCGACTGGGTACTGTCCGCCGCCCTGCGCAAGAAGGAGGCTGCCTGCCTGCGTGAGCTTGCGGGGCTGGATGATACCTGCGTATTGCCCAACGAGGCCGAATGGGAGGTTCAGGTCATTACCCCAACTGCTCCCGATGCAGAAGAGCTTGAAATAACGGAAGAAGCTGCGCCTGTTGAGATTACAGCGGCTCCCGTGGATGAAGCCCTGCTTCGCAGCCTGCGCGAAAGGATGGAGAAGCGGTATGCCTATATACAGTCGGTAGAAATACCCACCAAGCTCGCGGTTTCGGATATTGCCAAGCAGTCGGCAAAGGCCGAGCTACGCGCCCCCGCCTTTACCTTTACGGGCGGGCTTACCCCCGCGCAGAAGGGCAGCGCCCTGCACAAGTTTATGCAGTTCGCCGACTATGCCCGCGCGGGCGCCGACCTTGCCGCCGAGGTGGGGCGCATGCAGCGGCAGAGCTACCTTACCCCCGAGGAGGCCGCTGCGATCGACAAAAAAAAGCTCGCCGAGTTTTTCTCCGGCGCGCTTGCAGAAAGGATGTTTGCGTCCCCAAGGCTTATGCGTGAGCTTAAATTTATCTCGCAGCTGCCCGCTGGCGAGTACAACCCCACGGGCGGCAATGCGGATGAGGAGGATACCATCGTAATACAGGGCGTTGCCGACTGCATGTTTGAGGAGGATGGTGGTCTTGTGATTGTGGATTATAAAACCGACGCGGCAAAGAGCGCCGAGGAGCTTATTAAGCGCTATGCTTTGCAGCTCGATTATTATAAAAGGGCGCTCGAAAAAAGCCTTGCGCTGCCGGTAAAGGAGTGTATCCTCTATTCTTTTGCGCTCGGCCGCTCCATTGCGCTGTGAGGTTACGCCACGGTAAAGCCGAGGGCCTCGATACAGTCGATGATGTCCTCGCGCGAGAGCTCCGCACCGATGATGCTCACGGTGTTGCGCGCCTCGTTTACAATCACGCATTCCACCCCGCTTAAGGCGCCGATGGTATCGCGCAGCTGGGCACCTTCTTCGTCGGAGTTGATCTCGTAAAGATTTAGGACGATTTTATTTTCGTTCTCCATAATATCAATCCTTTTTGTATTGTGATTACAGGAATCTCATTGTTATTTAGTGTTGCAGCGGTTTAAAGAATCATTCAAGCCAATTATTTCAGTTCTGTCGCTTGCAATGTGTTATCGTATATGATAACATTATTGTAGTATAATAATGTTATTAAGGATGCTGTATGAATTGGGATGTTGAATTTTATAAAAAAGAGAATGGCGATGTACCAATTCTGGAATTCTTACTGTCCCTTACCCCCAAAATGCGGGCAAAAGCTTACAGTGAAATTGAACTACTGAAAAAGCATGGGTTAGACTTACGTGAACCTTATGTAAAGGCAATAAAAGGTGATCATTACAAAGGTATATTTGAGCTTAGAATAAAGTTTGCTTCTGACATATCCCGCATATTCTACTTTGCTTACAGTAACAATACCTTTGTCTTATTATCAGGGTTTATCAAAAAGACAAACGAAACGCCGCGCCACGAATTGGAACGAGCAAAACGGTACAAAGAAGATTATGAAAGAAGGTGTATGGAATGAGCAAGGCAGGCGCTAAATTCTCAGAAATAAAGGAACAACTCATGAAGGATAAAGAGTTTCTCGCAGAATACGAAAAGTTAAAGCCCCGCTACGAGGTAATTTCTCAGGTTATCAAAGCCAGAGCCGAACAAAACCTTACCCAAAAAGAGCTGGCTGAGCTTGTCGGTACGCAAAAGTCCAATATTAGCAGGCTTGAGAGCGGCAGCTATAATCCTTCCCTTGATTTTTTAACAAAGGTAGCAAAGTCGCTGGGCAAAGAGATTCATATCGAAATACGCTAATGTCTCAGGGCTTTTAATCATAGGATTTACAAAGTTCAAAATTTACAGCAACTATCCCTTGACAAGCATAAGATTAGTTGTTAAAATATATTGGAAAACAAAGAAGAACTGCAACCCGTTCTCACCCGCACGCTTGTTTGCGCTGCGGCGTCAATATGTTTGCATAATCGCTGTAAGGCGTTTTTGCGGTATTGTATGCGCGGATGGTGTTTTGCTGTCCGCGCTTTGTGATTGTACTATTGAAAAAGGGCTTTGGAGGTGCTTTACTATTAGCAATAAGGAACTGCTTATCAATGAGGAAATTCACGACAGAGAGCTGCGCATTGTAGGCAATGATGGCTCACAGCTGGGCATCATGTCCGCCAAAGAGGCGCTTAGGCTTGCGTCGGAACAAAATCTTGACCTTGTTAAGATTGCTCCTCAGGCAACACCGCCCGTTTGCCGCATTATGGACTACGGCAAATATCGCTTTGAGCAGGCTAAGCGAGAAAAAGACGCGAAGAAAAACCAGAAGATTGTCGAGATTAAAGAGGTTCGCCTTTCACTGAACATCGATACACACGATTTCAACACCAAGGTAAACCATGCCCTCCGCTTTTTGGAGGACGGCGATAAGGTCAAGGCATCTATCCGTTTCCGCGGGCGCGAAATGGCGCACCCCGAGATGGGCAATGGTATTATGAAGCGCTTTGCAGAGGCTTGTTCGAGTGTGGGCAATGTTGAAAAGCAACCGAAGCTCGAAGGGCGCAGTATGCTTATGTTTATTGTGCCGAAGCCCACTAAATAATCTTTAAGGAGGAACCAACGCAATGCCTAAGATTAAAACACATTCCGGCGCTAAAAAGCGCTTCAGCCTCACCAAAAACGGAAAGGTGAAGCGCGCGCATGCATTTAAATCACACATCCTCACCAAGAAGAACACCAAGCGCAAGAGAGGCCTTCGCGCCGCCGCTTATGCCGATAAGACCAATGTAGCACAGATTAAGCTGTTAATCCCCTACAAATAAACCCCGAATTTAAGAAAACAACCATAACGGAGGTAATATAAAATGGCTCGTGTTAAGGGCGCAATGATGACCCGCAAGAGAAGAAAGAAGGTTTTAAAGCTTGCTAAAGGCTACTACGGCAGCAAAAGCAAGCTGTTTAGAACCGCCAAACAGGCCGTAATGAAATCCGGCCAGTATGCTTTCGTCGGTCGTAAGCAGAAAAAGCGCAGCTTCCGTCAGCTGTGGATTGCGCGTATCTCTGCCGGCGCAAGAGCAAACGGCATGAACTACTCCACCTTCATGAACGGCTTAAACAAGGCCGGTATCGTGTTAAACCGCAAGATGCTTTCCGAGCTTGCTATTTCCGATGCTGCCGCGTTTTCCGCGCTCACCGAGAAGGCAAAGGCTGCTCTTTAATCTTACAAAGCGAACTGCGCCCGTGTCTTGCCGACCGGGCGTATTTTTTAAGTTGTTTTTGTCGAAAGTGAATGGGAGAATCGATTCTCCCGATAGGAGGTGCCGAGGTATGGTAATCACGAGCGTCGAAAACCCGATTGTAAAGCTTGCCGCAAAGCTTGCCGCCTCTAAAAAGGAGCGGACCGAGCAGGGGCTGTTTTTAATAGAAGGGCTGCGCCTGTGCCTGGACGCGGTAGAGAGCGGAATTCGCATACGCTACGTGTTTATCACCACCGAGGCCTCCGAAAAACATTTTAACCAGCTCAAGCCCTTAACGGCTTCGGGCGCGCTGGTATACGAGGTTTCCGACAGCGTATTCACGAAGGTGTCGGATACCAAAACCCCCCAGGGGGTGCTCTGTGTTTGCGATATGCTTGACAAAAAGGCGCTGTTGGATAAAATAGACACTAACGGACTATATGTGGGCCTGGAGCGGATACAAGACCCAGGCAACCTCGGTACCATCCTGCGCACCGCCGAGGCGGTGGGGCTTTCCGGCGTGGTTTTAAGCGCCGACTGCTGTGATATCTTAAACCCAAAGGTGATACGCGCCACCATGGGCGGGGTGTTCCGGCTTCCGGTTTACGAGGTGCAGGATATCACTCTCGCGTGCGGTAAGCTGCAGAAGCTTGGGCTTAAAACCTACGCGGCGGTGCCGGATGAGCAGGCCTTGGGCATTACAGACATCCGTTTTCAAAAGGGCAGCATCGTATTTATCGGCAACGAGGGCAACGGCCTGTCGGAGGAGCTGATTAAGGCGTGCGATAACAGGCTGACCATTCAGATGCGGGGCAGAGCCGAATCCTTAAACGCCGCGATGGCGGCGGGGATCATTATGTGGGAGATGGTTCGCGGGTAAGGGTACCAATCAGACAAAAGAAGGGAAACCGAATGACGGAATATTTTGTGTGGCTGCAGCAGTGCCTTGGCGAAGGCAGTGTAAAGCCCTACAATATTATAAAGGATTTCGGCTCCGCCAAAGCCTTTTACGAGGCGGTGCAGGCGGGGCCTTGCGGCGTTTCCTATCTTACAGCCAACGAGAAGGCGCGTCTAAAAGGCTATACGCTCGATGAAGCGCTTAAAATCGTTTCAACCTGCGCGCAGAAGGGCATTGTGATCTACACCATCGACCATGAAAGCTACCCCGAAAGACTTAAAAACATCTATGCGCCGCCGCTGGTGCTTTACGGCATCGGTACGTTGCCGGATATCGACAATACAGTCGCCGTCGGTGTGGTGGGCAACCGCCGAATGAGCGATTACGGCGGCAGTGTCGCGAGGCAGATAGGCTACGACCTCGCCAAAGCGGGCGCCGTGGTGGTAAGCGGGCTTGCCCTCGGTATTGACGCCTGCGGGCATGCGGGCGCGCTTGCGGCGGGCGGCAAAACGGTCGCCGTACTCGGCTGCGGGATAGATGTGATCTACCCGAGCGCCAACGCCGAGCTTACCGAGCAGATAAGGCGGCAGGGCGCCGTCCTCAGCGAATACCCGCCCGGCACGCTGCCCATCTCTAAAAACTTTCCCATCCGCAACCGCATCATCTCCGGCCTTTGCAACGGGGTCGCGGTGATAGAAGCGGGCGTGAAAAGCGGCTCGCTGATTACAGCAAATCTGGCCCTTGAGCAGGGGCGTGACATCTTTACGGTGCCCAACAGCATCTATTGCGAGCACTCGGCGGGGGCGCTGCGCCTTTTGCGCGACGGCGCCATCCCCGTGGGCAGCGCGTATGATATTCTGCTTGAATACGAAGGCCTTTACAAGGACAAGTTAAATCTTGAAAAGATTCCACGCTGTTACTATGCCATGGAGCTACCCGCAAAATCCGTTAAGAAAGAGGCTTTGGCGCAAAAAACGGCAGTACAGCCCGATCAACCCGAAATCATTACCGTATCTGAGAGCGATAAAGGCGGCGTAGCGCTTATACTGCCCGATTATCTCACTCAGCAGGCGGTAAAGGTATATGATATATTAAAAGAAAAGAACGAAAAGACGCATGTGGATGAAATCGCGGCGCGTACGGCGCTTACAACCGCCGAGGTGCTCGCGGCCATCACAGAGCTTGAAATAGAGGAACTTGTGCGCGCATACCCCGGCAGGCGATATTCGGTTTAGGGTATACGGCAAAAATACAATCTCACCGCGCAGCCGGTGGGTGCAGTGGAGGATCATCAATGGCAAATGCAAATCTGGTCATCGTAGAGTCGCCCGCAAAGGCGAAAACCATCAAGAAATACCTCGGCAGCGGCTTTGAGGTTGTCGCCTCGATGGGGCATATCCGCGACCTGCCCAAGAGCAAGCTGGGCGTGGACGTCGAGCATCATTTCGAGCCGCAGTATGTGGATATAAAGGGCAAAGAGGACCTTATCAAGTCGCTTAAAAAGGCTGCCAAAGCCAGCGACACCGTCTACCTCGCAACCGACCCCGACCGCGAGGGCGAGGCGATTTCGTGGCATCTGGCGCACCTGTTAAACCTAAACCCGGCCGAAGCCAACCGCATTACCTTTAACGAGATTACCAAAACCGGCGTCAAGGCGGGTATGGCTGCCCCGCGCCAGATAGACATCGACCTTGTAAACGCGCAGCAGGCCAGACGCATCCTCGACCGCGTGGTGGGCTATAAATTAAGCCCCTTTCTGTGGCGCAAGGTTCGCCGTGGGCTTTCCGCGGGCCGTGTGCAGTCGGTTGCCGTGCGCCTGATCGTAGACCGCGAGGAGGAGATCCGCGCCTTTATAACCGAGGAATACTGGACGATAGACGTAAAGCTTACCGCCAAGGGTCAGCGCAAGATATTCCCCGCCAAGTTTTATGGCAAGGATAAGAAGATCGAGATCAAGACCAAAGAGCAGGCCGACAGCATTTTAAAGGAACTTGAGGGCTGCAGGTTTGTGGTGGGTGCGGTAAAAACGGGCGTGCGCAAAAAATCGCCCGCGCCCCCTTTTACCACCTCCACCATGCAGCAGGAGGCCTCGCGCAAGCTGGGCTTTCAGGCGCGCCGCACCATGAAGGCCGCGCAGGAGCTCTACGAAGGCGTAGAGGTTGAGGGCTACGGCGCCGTCGGCCTCATCACCTATATGCGTACCGACTCGCTGCGCATCTCAAAAGAGGCGCAGGATGAGGCCGCGCAGTATATCACCGAGCAATACGGTAAGAACTACCTGCCCGAAACCCCGCGCGTGTATAAAACAAAGAGCGGGGCTCAGGACGCGCACGAGGCCATACGCCCCACCATGCCCGCGCTCACCCCGGAGAAGGTAAAAAACAGCCTTTCTAGCGACCAGTATAAGCTTTATAGGCTCGTATGGGAGCGCTTTATTGCAAGCCAGATGGCCACCGCCCTGCTCGACACCGTGGCGGCGGATATCTTGGCCAAGGATTATGTATTCAAGGCGTCGGGCTTCTCGGTGAAGTTCGACGGCTTTACCGTGCTTTACGAAGAGGGCAAGGACGAGGAGGACGAGGACAATACCGCCCTGCCTACCCTCGTACAGGGCGACGAGCTTAAAGAGCGCTCAGTAGAGCCAAACCAGCACTTTACCCAGCCGCCCGCCCGCTACACCGAGGCCTCGCTCATCAAGGCGCTGGAGGAAAACGGCATCGGCCGCCCCAGTACCTATTCGCCCACCATCACTACCGTCCTACAGCGCGGCTATGTCGAGCGCGACGCCAAGGCGCTCAAACCCACGGCGCTGGGTGAGGTGACCACCAACCTCATGAAGGAGCACTTTAAAAAGATTGTGGACGCCGAGTTCACCGCTTTGATGGAAAAGAGCCTCGACCTTGTGGAAACGGGCGAGAAGGAATGGGTTTCCATCCTCGATGAATTCTATGGCGATTTCTCCGATACCCTCGCGAGCGCCGAAAAGGCGATGGACGGCACCCGCGTGAAGGTGCCCGACGAGGAGACCGACGTGGTGTGCGAGCTGTGCGGGCGCAAGATGGTGATTAAAACCGGCCGCTTCGGTAAGTTCTTGGCCTGCCCGGGCTTCCCCGAGTGCAAGAACACCAAGAAGATTGTGCAGGAGACGGGCGGCGTCTGCCCGCTGTGCAAGGGGCGCATTTTAAGCAAAAAGTCCAAAAAGGGCAAGGTATACTACGGCTGCGAGCACAACCCCAAGTGCCCGTTCATGACATGGGATGAGCCCACCAAGGAGCTTTGCCCCGAGTGCGGCTCCACGCTGCTTAAAAAGAACGGCAGAGCGGGCAAAATCTATTGCTCGAGCGAAAGCTGCACCTTTGAAAAGCCGCTGCCCAGCAAAAAGGATGAGAATGAGCAGGAATAACGGTGTGATGGCAAAACCATTCCACAATTAAAGATATGGAGGCAGGCATGACCACGGTACACGTAATCGGTGCGGGCCTTGCGGGGTGCGAGGCGGCGTATCGTTTGGCCTGCGAGGGCGTTTCGGTAACGCTTTATGAGATGAAGCCGGTTGCCCATTCCCCCGCGCATAAGCTCGATACCTTCGCGGAGCTGGTGTGCTCCAATTCATTAAAGGCGGAACGCTTAAACTCCGCCGCTGGCCTGCTCAAGCACGAGATGCGATTACTTCACTCCCTTACCATGCAGGCCGCCGACGCAAACCGCGTAGAGGCGGGCGGTGCCCTTGCGGTGGACCGCGAGGGCTTTTCGCAGTTTGTCACCGAAAAGATCAAGAGCCATCCCAACATTCGGATAGAATACGGCGAGGTTTACAAGCTGCCTGCCGAAGGTATTGTCATCGTCGCGACCGGCCCGCTCACGCAGGGGGCGCTGGCCGAGGATATCCGTGAGCGCTGCGGGCGGGAGTACCTGAGCTTTCACGACGCCGCGGCCCCCATCGTGTCGTTTGATTCCATCGACCTTGAAAGGGTCTTTTTTGCCGCCCGCTACGGCAGGGGCGAGGATGCCTACATCAACTGCCCGTTTGACAAAGAGGGCTACGAGCGCTTCTGGCAGGAGCTTGTAGGCGCCGAGAGCGTGCCGCTCAAGGAGTTTGAGCAGGAGCACTTCCGCGTTTACGAGGGCTGCATGCCCATCGAGGTGATGGCAAAGCGCGGCGCCGACACCATCCGCTTTGGCCCCTTAAAGCCCGTCGGGCTGCGCGACCCCAAAACCGGCCATCGCCCGTGGGCGGTGGTACAGCTTCGGCGCGAAAACGCCGGAGGCACGCTGTATAATCTGGTGGGGTTTCAAACCAACCTCAAATTCGGCGAGCAGAAGCGCGTGTTTTCCATGATACCCGGCCTTGAAAACGCCGAGTTTGTGCGCTACGGCGTGATGCACCGCAACACGTTTTTGGACAGCCCCCGCCTCTTGGACCGTCACTGCCGCTTAAAAAGCGACGCCCGCGTATTCTTTGCGGGGCAGATCACAGGGGTGGAGGGGTACATCGAGTCGGCCGCCAGCGGCATCTTAGCAGGGTATAACGCCGCAAGGGCCATCGGAAAGCAGGAACTGCTGACGCTCCCCGCCGACACCATGCTCGGCGCCCTGACAGGCTATGTGAGCGACGAGACCGTCAAGGATTTTCAGCCCATGGGCAGCAATATGGGTATCCTGCCGCCGCTTGATACCCCCATCCGCGGCAAGGAGGAGCGCTACCGGATGCTCGCACAGCGCGCGGTGGTGTCGCTTATTGCGTACCTTCACGCAAACGGGGTAAAAACGGCGGATATCGAGCAAGCTGCGGCAAAGGAAAGCGAACCATGAGAGTAGCGGCAATACAGATGGACACAGCGCTTGCGGATGTTCCACATAATTTGGTGGCGGCGAAGCGTCTCGCCTCACAGGCGGCACAGGCGGGGGCAGAACTGATTATCCTGCCCGAATTCTTTACCTCGGGCATCGCCTTCGATAAGGCCATGCTAACGGTTGCTTCCTACAGTGAACAGACCAAGGCGTTTTTATGCTTCCTTTCCGCGGAGCTAAAGGCGATCATCGGCGGTTCCTTCTTGGAATACAGCGGCGGCGAGGTATACAACACCTTCTTGCTCGCGTTCCCAAGCGGCGAGTGCTATGCCCACCGAAAGGATATCCCCACCCAGTTTGAGAACTGCTACTATACCTTTGGGGACCAAAACAATGTACTGCACACCCCCATCGGGGAGATCGGCGTGGCGTTATGCTGGGAGATGATACGAACTGATACCCTAAAGCGTCTCGCGGGCAAGGCGGATTTTATTCTGGCGGGTTCCTGCTGGTGGGACTTGCCCGAAGGTGCCCCTGCCGAGCAGGAACCGTTGCGCACATATAATCAGGCGCTTGCTGTTGAGACGCCCGTCACCTTTGCGGGTATCTTGGGCGTACCGCTCATCCACGCCGCCCACTGCTCAAGGTTTACAGCCATGAGCTTTCCCAAGGCGGACAGGCTGCAGACCCGCAGAATGGTGGGCGCCGCGCAGATTATCGGCGCGGGCGGCGAGGTGCTGGCGCGCCGTACCTTTAAAGAGGGCGAGGGAATGGTGATAGCCGATATCCGCCCCCAAAAGAACGCCAAAGCAGATTTGTATGACAAGGAGCGCTATTGGATACCCGACCTGCCGCAGGTCTATCTGTCGGCGTGGGAAAAGAACAACGCCTTAGGCCGGGAATACTATCAAACAGTCGCGAACCCTTATTATAGAGGTATGATGAATAAAAAGGAGAGAACAACATGAAGGTTATCGTTGACGGCTTCGGGGGCGACAACGCGCCCGCAGAGGTGCTCAAAGGCTGTGCGCTCGCGGTAAAGGAATACGGTGTTTCGCTCATCATTACGGGCGATGTACAGAAGCTGCAGGCCGCCGCGCGCGAAAACGGCGTATCGCTTGAGAACATCGAGTTTGAGAACGCCACGCAAGTTATTACAATGGAGGACGAGCCTACCGATGTCGTGAAGGCAAAGGGTGACTGCTCGATGGCCGTAGGGTTAAAGCTTTTAAAGGAGGGCAGGGGGGACGCCTTTGTAAGCGCGGGCAACACGGGCGCGCTGGTTGTGGGCTCGTCTACCCTTGTCGGGCGTATTAAAGGCATTAAGCGTGCGGCACTCGCGCCCATGCTGCCCACCACCAAGGGCATGTATATGCTCATGGATTCCGGCGCGAACCTTGAGTGCCGTCCCGAGATGCTCGTACAGTTCGGCATTATGGGCTCGGTTTACATGAGTAAGATCGCGGGCATTCAAAACCCGCGCGTGGGCATCGTGAATGTAGGCACCGAGGCCACCAAGGGCACCGAGCTGGAGCTTGCGGCAAACGACCTGTTTAAGCTGGCCCCCGTCAACTGCATCGGCAACGTTGAGGCACGCGAGCTGCCGCTTGGCGGCTGCGAGGTTGCGGTAACCGACGGCTTTACGGGCAACGTGATACTCAAGCTTACCGAGGGCCTTGCCAAGGGCTTTTCCTCCAACATCAAAAAGATGCTCTTTAAGAACACGGCAACCAAGCTCGCCGCGCTTATGCTCAAGAGCGGCTTAAACGATTTTAAGAAGAGCATGGATTATACCGAGTACGGCGGCGCGCCGCTGATGGGCATTGCGAAGCCCGTTATCAAGGCGCATGGCAGCTCCGACGCCAACGCCTTTAAAAACGCCATCCGTCAGGCCAAGGCCTTCAGCGAGCAGAACGTTATCGGCGAGATTGAAGCAGGGCTTAAGCGCTTAAGCTCAAACCTTGCCGAGCGCGAGGGCGTACAGAGCGGGGCAAAGGCGTAAGCCTTTGGCCTATATCGGCAAAATCATGCTTGGCACGCTGTGTCTGTAAGGCGGGCCGGAAAGGCAAAGACCATGAAAGAACTAATAGAGAAGATCGGGTACCGGTTTAACGACCCTGCCCTTTTAAAAACGGCGCTTACCCATTCTTCCTACGCAAACGAGATGAAGAAGGGTACCGTCTGCAATGAGCGTCTGGAGTTTTTAGGCGACTCGGTGCTGTCTATCGTCGTGTCGGAATACCTGTTTAAGCACTACAAGCACCTGCCGGAGGGGGAGCTTACCAAGCTGCGCGCCTCCTTGGTATGCGAGCGCATGCTGTGGGAGTTTGCAAAGCAGATAGACCTCGGCAATCACATCCTGCTCGGGCGCGGAGAGGACCTTTCGGGTGGCCGCGAGCGCCCGTCCATCCTGTCCGACGCGTTTGAGGCGGTGATTGCCGCCATCTACCTCGACGGCGGCATCGAGCCCGCCACCCAATACATCCTGCGGTTTGTGCAAAAGCAACTTGAAGGCAAATGCCAGACCCCGTTTAAGGATTATAAAACCATCCTGCAGGAGATTATCCAGCAGAACAGGGAAGAGAGCGTCACTTATTCTCTGGTGGACGAAAGCGGCCCCGACCACGACAAGCGCTTTACCGTAGAGGTGCACCTCAACAGCAATGTCATCGGCAAAGGCACCGGCCGGAGCAAAAAGGACGCCGAGCAGCAGGCCGCGCGCGAAGCGCTGGAGCTGATGGGCAAATGAGGCACGCAAACGTCGCCTTGTTTGTACCGCATGTGGGCTGTCCGCACTGCTGCGCCTTCTGCAACCAGCACAGCATCTCGGGTGCCCAGAAGCCGCCCACCCCTGCCGAGGTGCGCGCCGCCTGCGTTACGGCGAGCCAAAGCCTTGGCGGGCGCGTAAAGAACGCCGAGATCGCGTTTTTTGGCGGCAGCTTTACGGCTATCGAGCGGGGGTACATGCTTTCACTATTAAAGGAGGCCAAGGCGTGTGCCGACGAGCTGGGCTTTATGGGCATCCGCTGCTCCACAAGGCCGGACGCAGTGGACGACGAGGTGCTCGCGCTTTTAAAGCAGCACGGCGTTACCGCCATCGAGCTGGGGGCACAGAGCCTGGATGATGAGGTGCTGCGCAAAAACAACCGCGGGCACACCGCCGTGCAGGTGATTGAGGCCTCCCGCCGCATTCAGCAGGCAGGTTTTTCACTCGGCCTGCAGATGATGGTGGGCCTGTATGGCGACAGCGCCGAGAAGGCCTTGCAAACGGCGCAGGGCATCTGCGATATCGGGCCGGACACCGTGCGCATCTACCCCACCATTGTCATGAGGAACACCGAGCTCGAACACCTCTACCGCGCGGGGCTGTATACGCCGCTTACCCTTGACGAGGCCGTGAGCCTGTGCGCGCAATGCCTAACTTTGTTTGAGCGGCATCACATTAACGTCATCCGCGTGGGGCTGCACGCTACAAGTGAGCTGCAGGAGGGCATGGTGGCCGGGCCGTTTCATCCGGCTTTCCGCGAGCTGTGCGAGTCGCGCCTGATGCTAAAGCGGCTTAAAAATGAGATTGCAAGGCTGCATATCCAGCCCGGGGCCGTTATGGTGCGGGTGGCGCCCAAGAGCTTATCCAAGCTTTTGGGGCAGCATAAAATAAATGTGGAAATTCTCAAAGATTTAAACTATAATTTAACTGTATATACCGATGATACATTGCCGGACGGTACCTTTACGGTGACCGGCGGAGCATCTGAAAATCGGTAGTTTTGCGTTCGTTTTCTTTGGCGTGTAAGGCGAAGACCACAGCAGGTAAACACAGATACGATACTGCCTTCGGCGGAAAAAACATGGTATGGGGTTTATTGAAAGCCCTTGAATAAAGGACGTGTGGCATTGATACTCAAATCCCTCGAAATACAAGGCTTTAAGTCGTTCCCCGATAAAACCAAGCTCGCCTTCGGCGGCGGCATCACCGCGGTGGTGGGCCCGAACGGAAGCGGCAAAAGCAATATCAGTGACGCCGTTCGTTGGGTGTTGGGCGAGCAGTCTACCAAAACCCTGCGCGGCAGCCGCATGGAGGATGTCATCTTCGGCGGCACCAAGCTCCGCAAGCCGGTTGGCTTTTCTCAGGTCGCCCTTACCATAGACAATACCGACCATACCCTCCCCGTGGAGAGCGAGGAGGTCACCGTTACCCGCAAGCTCTACCGCTCGGGGGAAAGCGAATACCGCATCAACGGCAACAGCGTACGCCTGAAAGATGTGTACGAGCTGTTCATGGATACCGGCCTTGGTAAGGACGGCTACTCCATCATCGGGCAGGGGCGTATCGCCGAGATTGTGGGCGCCAAGAGCGCCGAGCGCCGTGAGATCTTCGAGGAGGCCTCGGGTATCTCGAAGTACCGCTACCGCAAAACCGAGGCGGAGCGCCGCCTAGAGCAGGCGCAGGAAAACCTGCTAAGGCTTAAAGACATTCTCACCGAGCTCGAAGACCGTGTGGGGCCTTTGAAGATACAGTCGGAGAAGGCGCAGGCGTTTCTCAAGCTCTCGGAAGAAAAGAAGCGGCTGGAGGTTTCGCTCTATATCAAGTCGCTCGATAAGGCCAAGGAGGCACTGCGCGAGCAGGAAAACCGCATCATGGTGTGCAAGGCCTCCTACGACGGGGTGGACGACGAGCTTACGGCGCTTGAAAACGACATCAACGCCGTTTTTGCGCAGGCGCAGCAGTGCGCCGTCGCCATCGAGAAAAAGCGCACCGAACGGCAGACGCTCGAGGAGGAGCTTTCCAAGCGCGAATCCGAGATCGCCGTATTGCGCAACGACATCTTCCATAAAAACGAGAACATCGCGCGCATTCAGCGTGACATAGAAACCCAAAGCCTTGCCGTAAGCGACATTGATGCGCAGATATCGGCAAGGCTCGCGCAGCTTGAGGATAAAACCACCCTCATCGCCGAGCTGCAAACACAGTGCGCGGCGAGCGAGGAGACCTTAAACAACTTTTTAACCGATAACGCGCGCCACAACGACCGGCTGGAAGCCGCAAACCGCGAGCTGGCCGCCATTAACCAGAAGATTTCGCAAAGCCGCGTTACCGAGCTTACCTGTACCTCTTCGCTTGAGGAGCTCATACAGAGAAGTGCGCAGCTTACCCAAAGCCTTGATATGAAGCGCACCGAGTTTGAGCGCCTGGGTGCCGAGCTCGCCGATACGCAGGTCTTTGTGGACGAGCTTGACGTTAAAATTGAGAGTGAAACCAATACTGTTAAGGGCTACGACTTTAAGCTTTCCAAACGCAAGGCAAGACTTGAGGAAAGCGCAAAGCAGGTAAACGCCCTTGACCTTGCCATTAAAGAAAAGAGCCAGAATGCACGCCTGCTTGAAGACCTAGAGCGCAGCATGGAGGGCTTTACCCAGAGTGTAAAAACCGTTATGCGCATGGCGGGCGGCGGCGCGCTGCGCGGCGTGCTGGGGCCGGTTTCGAGCCTGATTCAGGTGCCGCAGCGCTATACCGTGGCGGTTGAAACCGCGCTCTCGTTTGCTCTGCAGAACATTGTGGTGGAAAACGAAGAGGTAGCCAAGCGCGCCATCGCTTTGCTTAAAAACGAAAACGCGGGCCGCGCCACCTTTCTGCCGGTGAACACCATCGAGGGCAACGTGCTGGATGACCGTTCTCTTACCGCACAGCCCGGCTTTGTGGGTGTCGCGTCCAAGCTGATAGAGTACGACGCGAAGTACACAGGCGTAGTCAACTCGCTGCTCGGCAGGATCGTTATCTGCGAGGATTTGGATAACGCCGTAAGCATGGCGAAGAAAAACGGCTACCGCTTTAAGCTCGTCACCCTCGACGGGCAGGTGGTAAATGCGGGCGGCTCCCTCACGGGTGGCTCGGCGGTAAAAAGCTCCGGCCTGCTCAGCCGCCGCAACGACATCGAGCGCCTGCACGCGCAGGCGAAGGAGCTTGAACAGAAACTTGCCGCCGCAAAGGGTGAGCACGACGCGCTCAAGGCCGAGATTGCGGGGGTAGAGGCCGAATACCTCGCCTCCAAGAGCGTGCTCGAAACCATGCTGGAAGACCGCTCCAAGGCCGAGATACAGCGCCAGCTGGCCCTGCGCAACTTAAGTGAAACCGAGAAGGCCATCGGCGAGCTCGAGACCGAGCGTACGCGCTCCGCCGAACGCGAGCAAAGGCTCAATGACGACCTTGCCAAGGCAAAGGCCGAGCTTGCCGAGAGCACCACGCTCGCGGCGGCACTGGAAGAACAGCTCAGCGCCACCAGCCAGCTTAAGGATGAGCTCAGGCAGAAGCGCCGCGACCTCACCGACGAGATCTCCGCCTTAAAGATGCGTATCTTGGGCGAGACCAAAGAGGCAGAGGGGCTTAAGCAGTCGGCGGACGAGCTTGCCGCGCGCAAAGAGAGCCAGAGCGGGCGGTTTGACGAACTGAACGCTGAGGTGCAAACGCTTACCGAAGAGATTAACGGCATAACCGCGAAGATAGAGGAGATACTGGTTTCAAAAGAGGCGGTCAATGCGCAGGCCGCGGCGATGGAGGACGAGATTCACGCCCTTTCCGAGGAGCGGCTTGCCTTTGAAAAGCAGGCGAACGACAAGCGCGGCGAGGAGAAGGCCATCCTGTCCAGACGTGAGGATATCTCCAAGGAGATGGCGCGTTTGGAGGAGCGCAAGGTCTCGGCGCAAACCGAGTACGACCAGATTATCGCCAAGCTATGGGACGAATACGAGCTTACCAAAAGCGAGGCGGCCGCCATCGCGGAGGATATACCGAATGTCACCGTTGCCCAGCGCAGCCTTGCTGAGGTGAAGAATAAGATCAAAGCCCTCGGCACCGTTAATGTGGACGCCATCGAGGAATACAAAGAGGTTTCGCAGCGCTACGAGTTCTTAAAGGCACAGATTACCGATGTAGAGAGCTCGCGCGACGAACTCTTGCGCCTGATCAGCGACCTTACGGTGAAGATGCGCGAGATCTTTACCGAAAGCTTTGTGCAGATCAACAAAAACTTCGGCGAGGTATTCGTCGAGCTGTTCGGCGGCGGCTCCGCGCACCTTACCCTCACCGACGAGGGCGACGTGCTCGAGAGCGGCATCGAGATTTTTGTAGAGCCGCCGGGCAAGATCATTAAAAACCTCTCGGCACTTTCGGGCGGCGAGCAGGCCTTTGTGGCGATCGCCATCTACTTCGCCATCCTAAAGGTTCGCCCCGCGCCCTTCTGCCTCTTGGATGAAATCGAGGCGGCGCTCGACGATGTAAACGTAGCCAAGTACGCGCAGTACCTGCACCGGTTTAACGATACCACCCAGTTTATCGCCATCACTCACCGCCGCGGCACCATGGAGGAGGCAGACGTACTCTATGGCGTAACGATGCAGGAGGAGGGCGTCTCCAAGCTGCTGGAACTGAAGGTAAGCGAGGTAGAAAGCAAGCTGGGCCTTAAGAATACATAAAGAGATACGCACAATCCAAAAGCCGGAAGGAAAATGAGCATGGGATTTTTTGAAAAACTCACGGGCGGGCTGAAAAAAACACGCGATTCAATGGCGAAGGCCGTAGACTCGATGTTTAAATCGTTCACCAAGATCGATAAGGAACTTTTTGAGGAACTGGAAGAAATCCTTATCATGTCCGATGTGGGCGCCGTTACGGCCGCTGATATCTGCGAGCAGTTAAGGGCGCGCGTGAAGGAAAAGGGGATTACCGACCCTTCCATGATTACGGCAGAGCTGCAGGGGCTTATCACCGACATGCTGCGCGGCGGCGAGGCGCTAAAGCTTACCACCAAGCCGTCGGTGATACTCGTTATCGGCGTTAACGGCGTGGGCAAAACCACCACCATCGGCAAGCTCTCGGCGAACCTCAGGTCATCGGGCAAAGCCGTGATGCTCGGTGCCGCCGATACCTTCCGCGCGGCGGCCATAGACCAGCTCGAGATCTGGGCGCAGCGCGCGGGC
The DNA here is from genome assembly GCA_023391875.1 of Bacillota bacterium. Taxonomy (GTDB): domain Bacteria; phylum Bacillota; class Clostridia; order Oscillospirales; family Ruminococcaceae; genus Acetanaerobacterium. The sequence goes on from JAEWAB010000004.1 coordinate 632,840, forward strand.
GTACCCATGATACGCCACAGCGAGGGCAGCGACCCGGCGGCCGTGGTGTACGATACCATCTCCGCCGCCAAGGCCAGAGGCAGCGATGTGGTGATCTGCGATACGGCGGGGCGGCTGCACAACAAAAAGAACCTGATGGACGAGCTGCATAAAATTACGCGCGTTATCGCCCGCGAGGCACAGGGCTGCGACCTTGAGGTGCTGCTGGTGCTCGATGCCACCACGGGGCAGAACGCGCTCAATCAGGCGCGCGAGTTTAAAGACGCGGCAGGCATCACCGGCATCGTGCTCACCAAGCTTGACGGCACGGCGCGCGGCGGTGTGGTGATCGGTATTAAAAACGAGTTGCAGGTGCCCATTAAGTATGTGGGTGTGGGCGAGGCCATCGACGACCTGCAGCCCTTTGACGCCGACGCCTTTGCCAAGGCACTGTTCGGGAAAAGCGAGTTGGGAGATTAAGTACGTAATAAATACTTACTTCACCGACTTCTGCATGAGAGGAATGACCATATTAGTGGCTGTAATAAAGGAGATTGTATTCGCCTCCACCAACAAGGGCAAGATAAAGGAGATGAACGCACTGCTCGAGGGCACGGGTATCCGGCTGCTCTCGCTGAGTGATATCGGCTTTACGCAGGCGATAGAAGAAACGGGCACCACCTTTGAAGAAAACGCGCGCATCAAGGCGCGGGCGGTTTGCGCCTTTTGCGGCCTGCCGTCCTTTTCCGACGACAGCGGCCTTGCTATCGACGCGCTGGACGGCGTCCCCGGGGTTTACTCGGCGCGCTTTCTGGGGGAGGATACCCCTTATGAAATCAAAAATCGCATCGTGCTAGAAAAGCTGGAGAGGGTAGCCCCCGAAAAGCGCACGGCGCGGTATGAATGTGCGGTATGCTGCGTGTTCCCCGGCGGCGGTGAGATCGTCACGCACGGGGTGTGCGAGGGTACCATCGGCTTTGAGTCCAAAGGCAGCAACGGCTTTGGCTACGACCCCATCTTTTATGTGGGTGAAAGAAGCCTCGCCGAGTTTACCGACGACGAAAAAAACGCTGTCAGCCACAGAGGGCAGGCGGTACGGGCATTTGTAGAGCGCCTAAAAGAGTATAGCAGCAACGAAAATAGAGACGCCCCACGATAAAGAAAGGCATAGGGATTTTAATATGTTAAACAGCAAACAACGAGCAGGGCTCAAAAGCCTTGCCAATAGCATAGACACCATCCTGCAGATCGGCAAAAATGAGATCTCCGACACCCTGGTAAAGCAGGTAGACGACGCTCTTACCGCTCGTGAGCTTATCAAGCTGCGCGTGTTGGAAACCGCCCCCTATTCCCCGCAGGAGGCCGCAGAGCTGCTGGCTGAAAAGACCCATTCCGAGGTGGTGCAGGTAATCGGCACCCGCTTTGTGCTATACCGGCGCAACAACAAGAAGCCGGTAATCGAGATATAAAAGACAAGCTTTTAAATCTCTTTGAAAAACTGCTGTCGGCTATGCCATTGCACCGCACTTTTTCAATATTAGGTACATGCCCTTTCCGGCATGTTGCCGGAAAGGGCAAAGATTTTAATATGCGCAGAATCGGCATCTTCGGCGGCACCTTTAACCCCATCCATCAAGGACATCTGCATCTGGCCGCCGAGTTTTATAAACAGCTTGGGCTCAGCGAGGTACTGCTAATCCCTGATTATACCCCACCGCATAAGGCACACGATAATCTGGCCGACGGGGTAGACCGTTACAACCTCTGCCGTATTGCCGCCTATGGGCTGCCCTATATCAGGGTGAGTGACTACGAGATACGCAGGCAGACCAAGAGCTATACCGTCTATACCCTCGAGCATTTCAGCGACCTTCACCCAAACGCCGAGCTTTGCCTTTTGATGGGCAGCGACATGTTTTACACGGTGGATACCTGGCACGACGCCGCGCGCATCTTTGAGCTTGCCACGCTCTGCGCAGGGGCCAGAAATGCGGGTGAGTACGAAAAGCTCACGGCCTATGCCAAGGTGTTGGAGCAAAAGGGCGCCAAAACGCGGGTAGTAAATATAGAGGCGCTGAGCGTATCCTCCACCGATATCCGTGAGGCGATCATAAACGGCAATCCCTTGCCGCAGGGGCTTCCCGAGAAGGTAAAGCGGTATATCGACACGGTTAGGCTCTACACCGACGAGACTGCGGAGGTCTTATCCTACAAGGCGCTACTCGAGCAGATGCTCTCGCCCAAACGGCGCTTTCACTCGCTGTGCGTCGCCAAAGAGGCGGCGGCGCTCGCGATAATTTTCGGCGCCGACGCGTCCAAGGCTTATACGGCGGGGCTTTTACACGATATCGCAAAGGATATGAGCCTAGAGCAGCAGTTGCAAATGCTTGCGAAGTTTGATATAATTTTGTCCGATGCCGAAAGCCGGTCCAAACAGCTTTGGCACGCGATGATCGGCGCGGAGTATGTCCGGCGCGAGCTGGGTATAAACGATGCCGAAATCATAAATGCTATAAGATACCATACTACTGCCCGCAGGGGCATAACGTTGTTAGAAAAAATTATCTATCTCGCAGACTGTATCTCCTTTGAAAGAGACTACCCTGACGCAGCGATTATACGCGATAAGATAAATGATAGCCTTGACAGCGCCATGCAATGCGCTCTCTCGCTGACCATCCAATCCCTGGCCAAAAGAGACTCGCTCATCCACATTGATACGATAGAGGCCTATAACGCATTATGCTAACCTTGCCGGCAGATTAAGCGGGAGGCTTAATCTTGAAAAAGAAAAATGCAATCGTTTTTTCCGTTACCTTTATTATCACGCTTGCGGTGCTGGCAGGTGTTTATTATGCCTTAAACACCAGCTTTTTGGCACAGAAGCCGTCGGAAAACCCTGCCTCGTCAGGCGCCGCTAATACATCCTCGGAATCCTTGCCGGTTGTGAACAATGAAAAAGTCACCACATTCCTGCTCTGTGGGCTGGACCTCAGTGAGCGCCTCACCGACGTTATCATGGTGGTGAGCATGGATACCGAAAAGAACGAGGTAAATGTTCTGCAGATACCGCGCGATACCTATGTTGGGATAAACCGTTACGCTACGGGTAAGATTAACGCCGTTTATGGTACCGAGAAGAAGGGTACCACGCCCATTGGCAGGCTGATTGATGAAATAGGGCATACCTTTAAGCTGCCTATCGACCATTATGCCACCGTCAACATCCCGGGGCTAAAAAAGATTGTAGATTCCATGGGCGGTGTCGAGGTAGATATCCCGCAGGATATCAATTTCGGGCCCGGAGAAACCATTAAAAAGGGCAAGCAGACGCTTAACGGCCAAAAGGCCGAGTGGTTTGTTCGTTACCGCAAGGGTTACTATAACGGCGATATCGGGCGCATGCATGCGCAGAGCCTCTTTTTAGAGGCGTGCGCAAACAAGGCGCTGCAGATGTCAAATACCCAGATTCTTTCGCTTCTTACGCAGGACTATAAAAACATGACCACCGACCTGACCGTCGCACAGATGATGGGTTACTACGGCAGCGTCCGCAGTTTAAAGCCGGAAAACATCCATTTTTACGCACTGGAGGGTGCAGGCCTCATGCATGAGAGTTACTCTGTTTACAGCATCGACAAGCAAAAGGCGGCCGACTTGTTAAACCAGCATTTCCGCCCGGGCAGCGAGCCCGTATCGGCTGAGGATTTAAACATTGTTGAGCTAAAGGCCGAGCAGACCATGGCTCAGGGAACGTCCGGAGATGAGCCAAGCGAAAATGCCGAACCATAATGTGAATATATGTATATGATATAATCCACTTAAACTTTAAGGAGGAATTTCAGCGGAATGACTTCATTAGAAATGGCAAAGAAGGTTGTTTCGGTGCTGGACGCAAAGAAGGCTGAGGACATTCGTCTAATCCGTGTGCGCGACCTTACCGTGATTACCGACTATTTTGTGCTTGCCTCTGGCACAAGCTCTACCCATGTAAAGAGCCTCACCGACGAGGTGGAGTTCCAGCTCAAACAGGCGGGGGTTCAGCCCGCGGCGGTAGAGGGCTACGGCTCCGCGCAGTGGGTGGCGCTCGATTTCAGCACCGTGATCGTTCATGTATTCTATCCAGAGGCAAGACGCTTCTACGATTTGGAGCGCCTGTGGGCCGACGGTGAAAAGATAGATATCGAAAGCCTATTAAAGCAGGAATAAAAAGCAGTAGGCTGCCGAGTTCGGTTCCCAGACAGCCCTCAGGAAAGGATTGACCGTATCAATGAAATACGAAAATTTTAAAGAGGTTGAACGCAAGTGGCAAAATATCTGGGATGAAAAGGATGTTTTCGCCGCGAGCAACGATTACAGCAAGCCGAAGTACTATGCGCTGGTAGAGTTTCCTTACCCCTCGGGGCAGGGTCTTCACGTAGGGCATCCGCGCTCTTATACCGCACTGGATATCGTGGCAAGAAAGAAACGGCTCGAGGGCTTTAACGTTCTCTACCCCATGGGGTGGGACGCGTTCGGCCTGCCCACCGAGAACTACGCCATGAAGAACCATATTCATCCCGAGATCGTCACCCAGAAGAACGTGGCGCGCTTTAAGTCGCAGCTGAAATCTCTCGGTCTTTCATTTGACTGGAACCGCGAGATCAACACCACCGACCCCGACTATTTCCGTTGGACGCAGTGGATATTCCTGCAGCTCTTCAAAAAAGGGCTTGCCTATAAAAAAGAGATGGCGGTTAACTGGTGCACCGGCTGCAAGGTGGTGCTGGCAAACGAAGAGGTTGTAAACGGCGTTTGTGAGCGCTGCGGCGGCGAAGTGGTGCGCAGGGTGAAAAGCCAGTGGATGCTGGGCATCACCCAGTACGCGCAGCGTTTGCTCGACGATCTTGACACTGTCGACTACATAGACAGGGTAAAGGTTTCACAGCGCAACTGGATTGGCCGCTCCACGGGCGCCGAGGTGCAGTTTGCCACCACGGCGGGGGATGATATATTAACGGTGTACACCACCCGCCCCGATACCCTTTTCGGCGCCACCTATATGGTTATTTCGCCCGAGCATGAGATGATCGACAAATGGGCGGATAAGATCAGTAATCTCGAGGCGGTTAATGCCTACCGGCAGGAGGCGGCCAAGAAATCCGACTTCGACCGCACCGAGGTGGCCAAAGACAAAACAGGCGTGCGTCTGGAGGGCGTGATGGGCATTAACCCCGTGAACGGCACCCAGATACCCATCTACATCGCCGACTATGTGCTCACCAGCTACGGCACCGGCGCCATTATGGCGGTGCCCGCGCACGATACGCGCGACTGGGAGTTTGCGAAGAAGTTTAACCTGCCCATCATTGAGGTGGTAAAGGGCGGCGACGTGCAGAACGAGGCCTTTACCGACTGCGCCACCGGCGTGATGGTAAACTCCGGCTTCTTGGACGGCCTTTCGGTGGAAGAGGCCAAAAAGACGATTACCGCTTGGCTTTCCGAGCATAAAAAGGGCGAGCCGAAGGTAAACTTTAAGCTGCGTGACTGGGTGTTCTCTCGCCAGCGCTACTGGGGCGAGCCGATACCGATCGTTATCTGCGATAAATGCGGCTATGTGCCGCTGCCGGAAAACGAGCTTCCGCTGCGCCTGCCGCACATCGACTCCTACGAGCAGACCGAGACGGGGGAATCCCCCCTTGCCAAGATAGACGCTTGGGTGAACACGACCTGCCCGCACTGCGGCGGTCCGGCCAAGCGCGAAACTGACACCATGCCCCAGTGGGCGGGTTCGTCGTGGTACTTTATGCGTTACTGCGACCCCACCTGCGCCACCGGTGTTGCCTCCAAAGAGGCGCTGGATTACTGGCTGCCAGTGGACTGGTATAACGGCGGCATGGAGCATACCACGCTGCACCTGTTATACTCCCGCTTCTGGCATAAGTTTTTATACGACATCGGCGTAGTGTCCAGCCCCGAGCCTTACGCCAAGCGCACCAGCCACGGCATGATACTGGGCGAAAACGGCGAAAAGATGAGCAAGTCCCGCGGCAACGTGGTAAACCCCGACGATATTGTAGGCGAGTACGGCGCCGACACCATGCGCCTTTACGAGATGTTCATCGGCGACTTTGAAAAGAGCGCGCCGTGGAACACCGCCTCCATCCGGGGTTGCCGCCGGTTCCTCGACCGCGCGTGGGATTTGTCCGAAGGTTTAACAGACGGCGATAGCTACCGCCCCGAGCTGGAGACCGCTTTTCACAAAACCATCAAGAAGGTTTCGGAGGACATCGAAGGGCTTAAGTTTAACACCGCCATTGCGGCACTCATGTCGCTGATTAACGATGTGACCAAGACCGATTCCATCAACCGTGCGGAGCTTAAAACCTTCCTGCTGCTCTTAAACCCCTTCGCGCCCCATATCACCGAGGAGATGTGGCAGCAAAACGGGTTTGAGGGTATGGTTACCCAGCAGAAGTGGCCCTCCTACGACCCCACGAAATGCCGCGAGAACACCATCGAGATCGTGGTGCAGTTAAACGGCAAGATTAAAGACCGTCTGGTTATTGCGGCGGACGCCGAGGCTGCCGACGTGCTTGCTCAGGCGAAGAGCACGCCTAAGGCCTCCGAGGGGCTTGCGGGTATGCAGATTGTCAAGGAACTGTACGTGCCGGGCAAGCTTGTAAACCTGGTGGTAAAACCTGTTTAAACAAAACGCCTGAAAGTATTGACATTTTAGCGCTCTTCATTGTATAATAAATTTCGTTACTAAAGTTGCAAACCTGAATTCAATTGAGGTTTTCACCTTAGATTACCCTGCCGCGTGGCGGAGGGAGGGAATTAAAAATGGCAGAAATTCGTATTAAAGATAACGAGTCCCTTGACAGCGCTCTTAGACGTTTTAAAAGACAATGCGCCAGAGCCGGTGTTTTGCAGGAAGTTCGCAAGAGAGAGCACTACGAAAAACCATCCGTTAAGCGCAAGAAGAAGTCGGAGGCTGCACGTAAACGCAAGTTTAAGTAAGCCGGTGACGGGTTACTGTACCTGAAAAAGCAAGCGGGCAGATAATGCCCGCTTTTTTTCTACGTTTTATACTTGGCGGGCTTATGGCCTGCTTGGTAATCATATATTGTATGTAGGTGTTTGTCATGCCCGCGTGTATGCGAAAGGGAGTGCTTTGTGAAGAATAAAAACGTTCCTGATTTGATTCTCGATAAGGTATGGCAGATTGACGAGACGGTGCTGCGCCGCCTTGGCGTGAAGGCACTGATTCTCGACGTGGATAACACCCTTTCCGCCCACGGCGCACCGACGCCCGCGGGCGAGGTGATGCCTTGGCTTGAAAAGATGGATGCGCTGAAAGTGCCGCTCATGATACTTTCCAATAACACCCGAAAGCGTGTCGGGCCCTTCGCGGAGCGTTTAAAGCTCGACTTTGTCCATTTTGCCGTTAAGCCCCTGCCGGGCGGTTTCCGTAAAGCGGCGGCGCGTCTCGGGCTTGCACCCGCCGAGATCGGCGTGGTGGGCGACCAGATCTTCACCGATGTCCTCGGCGGAAACCTTGCGGGGATGAAGACCATTCTGGTTATGCCGATGGGGGATGCGGGCACGCGTCTTATCAAGCTCAAACGTTTCTTTGAAAAGAAATATATCAGCCTCTATTACAAGGGGAAGGACGGAAAAAGCAAATGAGTATACGCTTCGGGCCTGCGGGCAATTCCGACAGTTTTTCGGCCATGGGCTATAAAAAGAACACCGACATCCCCGCCTACGTGGTGAAGATGGGCTTAAACGCTTACGAGTACCAGTGCGGGCGTGGGGTGAAGATCAGCGACGCCTCGGCGATAGAGTTCGGTGCAAAGGCCAGGGAGCAGGACGTTCAGCTCTCGCTGCATTCGCCCTACTACATCTCGCTTTCAAGCGTGGAGGAAGAAAAGCGCGCCGCCTCCATCGGCTACATCCTGCAAAGCGCAAGGGCGGTAAGCGCGATGGGAGGTGTGCGCGTGGTGGTGCATTCCGGCTCCGCCTCCCACATCTCGCGCGAGCAGGCGCTTTTCTATGCGAAGGAGACCCTTCAAAACGCGGCCAAAGCGTTGGACGAGCAGGGCTATTCCCACATCCGCCTTTGCCCCGAGGTCATGGGCAAGATCAATCAGCTCGGCACGCTCGATGAGGTTATAGAGCTTTGCAAGGTAGACGAGCGTTTTATCCCCTGCATCGATTTTGGGCATTACAATGCCCGCACGCTGGGCGGGCTTAAAACCTTTGAGGATTATCAAGAAATCTTCGAGAAGATTGAAAACGGCTTGGGCCTGTCAAGGCTGCGCGAGTTTCACGCTCATTTCTCCAAAATCGAATACACCTCAAACGGCGGTGAAAAGCGTCACCTCACCTTTGCGGATGAGCTGTACGGGCCGAGCTTTGAGCCGGTGGCCGAGCTGATCTTAAAGAGAGGGTGTTCACCCACCATCATCTGCGAGAGCGCCGGCACGCAGGCCGAGGACGCCAAGGCGATGAGCGACATCTACGAGGCCTTTGCCGAGAAAGCGTAAAACTGTCCGTGGGTTTAATACGTCAATCTGATTTATAAACAGAAGGGACGAAAGATAATGAACAGAAATATCTTAGTACTCAACGGCCCGAACCTGAACCTCACCGGCACCCGCAAGCCCGAAATCTACGGCAGCACCACGCTTGCACAGATCAACGAGCGCATCGCGCGCCACGCAAACGCCAAGGGCCTTTCCTGCGATTTTTATCAAAGCAACCACGAGGGTGTCCTCATCGATAAAATCCACGAGGCAAGGGGCGTATACGCGGGGGTAATCCTCAACGCGGGAGCCTACACCCACTACAGCTATGCCATCCGCGACGCCATCGAGGCGGTGGAGCTGCCCTTTATCGAGGTGCACCTCTCCAATGTCTTCGCGCGCGACGAGTTTCGAAGCAAATCGGTGCTCTCACCGGTCTGCCGTGGGCAGATCAGCGGCTTTGGCGCCGATTCGTATCTGGTTGCCGTCGAGGCGCTGGCCCTGATCCTCGATCAGCAGGCCGCCGAAAAGCCGCGGCTGTAGAAGGAGCGGGATATGAGTAAGCTTACGGTGCTTATGCAGCGCCTGCCGGATAGCGCGGACGCCGCCATGATTATATCGCGCCCCAACCGCCGATATTATCTGGGGCTTGATTCCCACGACGCGGGGCTGTTGTTCGTCACACGAAAAAAGGCCTATTTTATCATCGATTTTCGATACATCGAAACCGCCCGCGCGAAGGTAAAGGACGCCGAGGTACTGCTGCAGGAGGATATCGCTGCCCAGCTGCGCGACTTGTGCAAGCGCCATAACGTAAAAACGGTAGCGGTGGAGACCGGCGCGCTGACGCTAAGGGAGTACGCGCGTTTTCAAACCATGCTTTTATCGGTAAAGCTCAGTACGGAAAACGAGCTGGATAATGTCATCCTCAAGCAGCGCGCGGTTAAAACCGAGGACGAGATCGTGCTGCTCAAAGAAGCCCAGCGGTTAACCGACGCCACCTTTGCCTATATCGTCGACAGGATTGCCCCCGGCAGAACCGAAAAAGAGGTAGCGCTCGATATGGAGTTTTACATGCGCTCGCAGGGGGCGGAGGCCGTTTCGTTCGATTTTATTGTTGTGGCGGGCAAAAACAGCTCGCTGCCGCATGGTGTGCCCGGCGATAACCGCCTGTGCACCGGCGACTTTGTCACGATGGATTTCGGCGCGACGGTGGACGGCTACCATGCCGACATGACGCGCACCGTGGCCCTCGGCTCGGTGAGTGAAGAGCAGCGCGCGGTATACGATACGGTTTTAAAGGCGCAGCTTGCGGTGCTCGGTATCTTAAAAGCAGGCGTAAAATGCAACGAGATGGACAAAATAGCAAGGGACATTATCGATGCCGCCGGCTACAAGGGCTGCTTCGGCCACGGGCTGGGGCACTCGGTGGGGATTGAGATTCACGAGGGGCCGCGCTTTTCATCATCCTGCCATGAGGAGGCGCCCGCGGGCACCGTGATGACCGTCGAGCCCGGCATCTACCTCGAGGGTAGGTTCGGTGTGCGCATTGAGGATACAGGCGTGCTTACCGACACCGGGTTTGATAACTTTATGACAAGCCCCAAAGAGCTTTTAATCCTTTAATGCGGCATATATCAACCCAAAATTGAAAAATAATACTTGAAATGTTTTGCATTTTAATATAAACTTAGAATGTTATAAACCGACTATCCAGTGCTTGCAATGTGTTTGTGACACTGTAATTTATGGAGGGCATAGTTTTATGATTTCAGCAGGTGAGTTTAGAAACGGCGTAACGTTTGACATGGACGGCAACGTTGTGCAGATTATTGAGTTTCAGCATGTAAAGCCCGGCAAGGGTGCCGCTTTTGTCCGCACAAAGATTAAGAATGTTATCACCGGTTCTGTGGTTGAAAGAACCTTCAACCCCACCGAGAAATACCCTTTAGCCGTCATTGAAAGACGCAACATGCAGTACCTGTATAAAGAGGGCGACCTCTATTATTTCATGGATAACGAAACCTACGAGCAGATGCCCATCAGCGCAAACACATTAAACGACAACTTTAAGTTTGTAAAAGAGAACACCGACGTAATGGTTCTTTCCTATAAGGGCAGCGTTTTCGGTGTAGAGCCTCCGTTCTTTATCACCCTTGAGGTTACCCATACCGAGCCGGGTGTAAAGGGCGACACCGCCACCAATACCACCAAACCCGCTGTCTTAGAAACCGGTGCGGAGATCCGCGTGCCCCTATTCATCAACGAGGGCGAAAAGATTAAGGTAGATACCCGCGTTGGCGAGTATATGGAAAGAGCTTAATGTCAATACTTTAGATAAAATATTGTGTAAGGGAGGCTGTTTAAATGACTGTAACCGAGAAAGTTGCATATATCAAAGGTCTGATGGAGGGCCTTGGCATCGATGAATCCACCAAGGAGGGCAAGGTGCTCAAGGCTATGTCCGAAGTGCTCGAGGAAATGGCCGAGAGCGTTACCGACGTTGAGGGCGAGCTCAGCGAGCTTTACGAGCACGTTGATTCCATCGACGAAGACCTTGGCCTGCTGGAAGATGATTATTACGGCTACGACGATGAAGAAGACGATGAGTGCTGCTGCTGTGATGATGACGACGATGACGACGAGGATGATGACGATGAGGAGCTGTACGAGGTTGTATGCCCCAAATGCGGCGACGCCATCTGCATCAACGAGTCGATCGTAGAAAGCGGCTCTATTGATTGCCCGAACTGCGGCGAGAAGCTGGAGTTTGACTTTGATGACGACTGCGATTGCGAGGACTGCAGCCACAAGGAAGACTAACTGCATCGCGTGGCGGCTTAAGCAACAAAGCAGGGACAGGCCGAATGGGTAGCCGTTTGGCCTGTCCATTTTTTATGATATCCATTTGAAGTTCTACTATTGGGAAAGGGGAGAACCCTCATTGAAAAAGCGAGTAATAATTGGGATGAGCGGCGGGGTAGACAGCTCAGTGGCAGCGCTACTGCTCAAGCAACAGGGCTATGAGGTTGTGGGCGCTACCTTCAGGCTGTTTAACGAGGGCGATCTGCATCTAAACGGCGAGTCCCGCTGCTGCTCGCTCGACGATGTAAACGACGCGCGTCTGGTGTGCGACGCCATCGGTATCCCGCATTATGTGCTCAACTACAAGGAGATGTTCCGCGAGAAGGTTGTGGATGCCTTTGTGCGGGATTATCTTGCGGGCGTCACCCCCAACCCGTGTATCGCCTGCAACCGCTACATCAAGTTTGAGGCCTTCTTGCAGAAGGCACAGTCCATGGGCTTTGACGCGGTTGCCACCGGGCATTACGCGAGGATAATAAAAGACGAGGCAACCGGCCGCTGGGCGCTTTACCGTGCCAGTGTGCTGAACAAGGACCAAAGCTATGTGCTGTACCACCTCAACCAGCAGTCGCTGCCCAGTACGCTGATGCCGCTCGGGGAGTACAGCAAGGACCAGGTGCGCGCCATTGCGCAGGAAAACGGCCTGGTGGTGTCTCACAAGCCCGACAGCCAGGATATCTGCTTTGTACCGGACGGGGACCACGCGGCGTTTATCGAGCGTTATACGGGCACTACGCCTCAAGCAGGCGTGTTTACCGACCGTGGCGGCAAGGTGCTGGGGCATCACGGCGGAGTGCAGCATTTTACCATCGGGCAGCGCAAGGGCTTGGGGATCAGCCTCGGCAGGCCCGCCTTTGTGGTGGATATCAACGCCGCCACCAACACCGTCGTGCTGGGGGAGGAGGACGAGGCGTTTTCCGATACCCTGCTTGCAGGCGACATCAATATGGTAAGCGGCGAGGCGGTGCAGGCCCCCTTTTCCTGCAGGGCTAAGATACGGTATTCGCACAAGGAGGCGCCCGCGGTGGTTTCGCCTGCCGAAGACGGCTGCCTGAAGGTGGTGTTCGACACCCCGCAGCGTGCCATCACCAAGGGGCAGTCCGTTGTATTTTACAGTGGCGATGAAGTACTGGGCGGCGGAACGATTATATAAGTTCTGCCGTCACATCTACCCCCAAAATGTTTTAAAATTTTTGCGCTTTGATATTGACAGGTAATCCGATTTTATGATATTATAGAACACGCGATAATTCTTATGCGGATATGAATTGTCGAACACATTTGATTCAGATAGCCTTGAAAGACAAGAAAAACAAAAAATGATAAAATCGGGTTTTCCCGTTTTTATATCGCGGATTAGGCTGAAATTCAGTAAGCCCCGCCTCGGAAATCTTCCTGCCGAGTAAAAATGGTGGAAGAACAATTTAATATGCGGATATGGCGGAATTGGCAGACGCGCTAGATTCAGGTTCTAGTGAGCTTACGCTCATACAGGTTCAAGTCCTGCTATCCGCACCATATAAGAACGCTAATGTTGATACGGTAAGTGTCAACATTAGCGTTCTTATTTTATGCCCGAAAAGTCTGTAAACAAGGCATTTTCTGTACTTTTACGGGTTAATTGTTCTGCCAGCCTCGTGCTGAACCCTCGCTGATTTCTCCGAATAAGCGTCGTTCCCCATACCCCGCGCTTTCGATTACCCGTTGAGGGTTTCATACCCACGCTTGCGATTGCAGTGCAGAGGGCAAAAGAGAAGTGGAGCATCATCGCTCCACCTCAACCTCACTGACGCTTTTGAACTTGAACACGATCCTGCCGTCGCGGAACACCGCCGCCCGGTCAAGAATCGCCAGACTCTTTGTTCTTGTTTTCGTACAAGGTAGCTATATCATGTATTCTACGCTTCATTTCCGTGCGGATATGTAACGGCTCTAAACACTCGCATTTATCCCCAAAACTGAAAAGAATATTGTAGTAGTATTCGTTCTCTATGAAAGGAAAACTAACAATGTAATGCTCGTCACCGTCTGGCGAAAAGTGTTCATAAGTGCAATAATCAAGTACCCTGTCCATGACAGATTTATGAATACGAATTTTGATTTCTGTTTGCATAGTTGCCAAAATATCAGCAAAATCCAACTGCGGTTTCTGATAATCTCGTGGTGTAAAAGTTTCCTCTTGCATTTGTAGGTTTGATATGCGGGATAGTCTGAATAAGCGAAAATCATTTCTTTTATGGCAATACCCTTGCAAATACCAATGACTACTTTTCAATACAAGCTGATACGGCTCGGCTGTTCGTACGGTTCTATTTCCATAGCCTCATGCTTTAAGGATTGGCGGCATCAATATATCACTGTCTTGGGAGCGAGGTGGATCAGCTTTCATTGCCGGACGGCAAAGTTTGCATGAGCGCAAAGAAGTGTTTAGGCTCACCGGTGCAAAAATATTCATACCAAGATTCCAGTGTGTTCGATTGAAAAACGCCTAAATGCTCAATAATTTGTTTTGCCCACAACAAAGCCCCGGTGGAACTTGCAGTAATAAGGTTGTTATCCGCTACAGATGGCTTGTCAATATAAAAACTTTGCCCTTTATAACCGGGAGAAACCATTTCAAGAAATCCCGGTCCATTACTGGTATGTGGACGGTTATCCAATAGCCCAAAGTTGGCAAGCGCAGCGGTAGCCCCACAGATGGCACATACCGTAGTTCCTAAAGAGAGAAGTTCGCTTGCTTTTTCGATGATAACGCCATGCTTTGGGTCGTTCCATGTATTTGCGCCCGGTAATAGTAACATGCTTGTTTCACTCACAACAATATCATCAATTAAGCAATCGGGAACTATTGTCAGTCCGCCCATTGTCGTGATTGGCTCGTTAGAATAACTAACCGTTTTGAGTGATACGCGTTGCACACCCTTTTTGAAAAATCGACCGGAATTCAGCTCCGAAATAGCATACCCCAGTTCCCAGTCGGCTAAAGTATCAAGAACGTAAACATAGATTGTAAACATAAGGTTCCTCCATTTTCATTGATTTGTTTACATTGTACCATGTAATTATTGACAACAGTATGGCAACAATCCATAATGATAAAAAGAAATTTTGGAAGGCGGCTATCAGATGAAAGTTGACAGGCTTGTTAGCATTATTATGATACTCCTTGATAAAGAGCGTATAGGCGCACAGGAGTTAGCAGATATGTTTGAAGTTTCACCCCGCACAATCTACCGCGACATAGACACTATCAACATGGCGGGTATTCCTGTTCGCGGGGCATCGGGAGTGGGCGGCGGCTTTGAAATCATGCAGAAATACAAGATTGATAGAAAGGTTTTTTCGACTGCCGACCTTTCCGCTATCTTGATGGGGCTTTCCAGTCTTTCCAACATGATACGAGGTGATGAACTGGTAAACGCCCTTGCGAAAGTCAAGAGTTTTATCCCCGCCGACAGAGCGAAAGACATTGAATTAAAAGCAAATCAAATATATATAGATTTAAGTCCGTGGATGGGCAACAGGAACATACAACCATATTTAGAAATTATCAAAACAGCTTTACAGGAAAGCAAGCTACTTTCGTTTGAATATGCAGACCGCTACGGAAATAAAACCGTACGAACAGCCGAGCCGTATCAGCTTGTATTGAAAAGTAGTCATTGGTATTTGCAAGGGTATTGCCATAAAAGAAGTGATTTTCGCCTATTCAGACTATCCCGCATATCAAACCTACAAATGCAAGAGGAAACTTTTACACCACGAGATTATCAGAAACCGCAGTTGGATTTTGCTGATATTTTGGCAACTATGCAAACAAAAATCAAAATTCGTATTCATAAATCTGTCATGGACAGGGTTCTTGATTATTGCACTTATGAAAACTTTTCGCCAGACGGTGACGAGCATTATATTGTTAGTTTCCCTTTCATAGAAAACGATTACTACTACAATATCCTCTTCGGTTTTGGGGATAAATGCGAGTGTTTAGAGCCGTTACATATCCGCACAGAAATGAAGCGTAGAATACATGATATAGCTACCTTATATGAAAACTAGAACAAGGAGTCTATTCTCATACGTCGATACAACAGGGTAGTATGCAAAAAAGATCGTGAATTCAGCACCGTAACCACCCATGCGCACCACAAATATCGACACTGCCACCAGCTGGCCTACCGCTAAGGATGATTACATCACCATCCACATCAGGGCGTTATCTCCAGTACCTGCGGCGCAACCGTGCCTTCTGCAATCCCAAACGCCTTTAGCACCGGCGTTTCCTCTGCCAGCGAAAGGATTAGATAGCTGGCCTTCGGGTCGTATGCCAGCCGGATATCCTCTTCAGAGGGCCGTGCGGGGGTGGCGGGATGGGAGTGAAAGTTCCCGAGCGGCGAAAGGCCCAGCGTGCGCATATCCCTGATGGCCACAAGCTGCTCCCTGGGGTCAATCGAAAAATGCTCAGGGCTTTGGTCGGGGTTAGCCAGGAGGTACACCTTTTCCACGGTTTTTAGGCTTCCATCCACAGTCCCCGCAATCAGCCCGCAGCACTCATTGGGCAGTCCCGCTTTTGCGTGGGCGATAATGGCATTATAATCAGCTTGTCGCAATTTGACGGTCATTTTAGATCACACTCCGCCTGTTCGTAATCAAATGGCGCCAGAATAGTGGGGTGTTCCCCGCAGACGGCACAGCCTTTGGCTTGCGGTAGCTTGATTTTGCGAAACTCCATTTCAAGGGCGTCATAGGTCAGCAGATACCCGGTGAGAAGTTCTCCCTTGCCGATGATGTATTTAACCGCCTCCATCGCCTGCAAGGAACCGATAACGCCCCCCATAGCCCCGATTACCCCGGCCTGCTTGCAGGTGGGCACTGCGTCGGGTGGCGGCGGCTCCTTGAAAACGCAGCGGTAGCAGGGGCCCTGCCCCGGCACATAGGTCATGAGCTGGCCCTTAAATCGAATGATCCCCGCATGGGAAAAGGGCTTGCCGGCCAGCACGCAGGCGTCGTTAATGAGGAATTTCGCCGGGAAATTGTCGGTGCCGTCGATGATAAAGTCATAGTCCGCAATCAGTTTCATGATATTGTCCGCCGCCACAAAGGTGCGATAGGTGTTAACCGTAACATCCGGATTGATGGCCTGCATGGTCTCCTTGGCCGACTGCACCTTTGCCTTGCCCAAATCCGGCGTGGTGTGGATGACCTGCCGCTGAAGGTTGGATAAATCCACCTCGTCCGCGTCGGCGATGCCGATGGTGCCCACCCCGGCGGCAGCCAGATAGAGAGCGGCGGGCGCCCCTAAGCCTCCCGCCCCGATAATCAACACTTTGGCGTTTAACAGCTTTTTCTGCCCCTTCACACCCACTTCGGAGAGGATAATATGGCGGGAATAACGTTCCAGTTGTTCATTGGTAAAAGCCATATTACCGCCCTCCGCCCATGAAGTATAAAAATTCTACACTGTCGCCGTCTTTTAAAACGGCCTCGGCAAACGTGCCGCTTGGGACAAATTCATCGTTGACCGATACGGTAACATACTCCGGCGTTTCCACCTGCTCCCGTTTTATCAACTGCGCTACGGTTAAGCCCTCTTCATATTCTTTTAGGGAACCGGCTACAGTAAGTTTCATGTTGATTCCTCCAAAATTCGTTTGATTAGTTCACGGATGGCTTCCTTGCCCACAAACCCTGTTTTACGCAATAGCTCCGTACCGCCGGAGAAGAAGACCAGCGTCGGGGCGGAAAGAATATCATATTTTTCGGAAAGTGGCTGATTGGCATTGACATTCACCTTGTACAGCTTAAACCGCCCGCTGTATTCCTCCTCCAGCTCCGCCAATGTCGGAGACATGCGCTTACAGGGGACGCAGCTGTCCGAATAAAAATCCACCACGACCGGCACTGCGCTCTCCAAAACCTCGGCTTCAAAGTTTTTCGCCGATAGCTTGACTGCCACTTAATTGCCCACCTTTCGCACAATAAGGCTATAGGTGCCCTCCCCGTTATCAATGAGCTTTAGAATCTGATGCCCCTCCTCTTTAACGCTGCGGGGGACGTTCTGCACCGGCTCGCCGTCATTCATGCGGATGGAGAGAATCTGCCCCTCATTAAGCTCCTCCAGCGCGACCTTTGCCTTGACGAAGGTCAACGGGCAAACCACATCGGTGATATCCACTGTTTCGTCTATGTTATATTCAGCCACGATACGCCGCCTCCATTTCTGCTTTGAATGCATCCCAGCCCGCCCGGTCTATGGCCACACGGAAGCGCTCGCTGGGCTTCGCGTGCTTATCAAAAAACGCCAACGCCACGTCGGCCACGCGGAACAGGGTCTCCTTATCGCGGATAATGGGCAAAAACTGCTCGCCCTTGGCAATCAGGTTGCCGAAGGTTCCGCCGAAGGAGAGCAGATACCCCGGCTCGCTCTTCCACGCGTCAAAGGGGCAGGCTTTCGCGCACCGGCCGCAGTTGTTGCATTTGTTTTCATCCATTAGTATCTTCTCATCGGTTTGGGTAATGGCTCCCTCTCGGCAGGCTTTTACACACACCCCGCAAAGGGTACAGGCCTCCGGTATCCACTCAACCGTATAGCCGCCTTTTATACCCATGTCGTTTTCCTCGGCCTTAAGACAGTTGTTCATGCAGCCGGTAATCCCGAATTTAAACTTGTGGGGCAGTTCCCGGCCCAAGTACCGGTCGGAAATCTCCACCGCTAGCGGGTAGGTGTCGATGCAGCCGGAGGGGCAGATGGCGCTGCCCTGACAGGCTGTAACGGTGCGCACGCGGGGCCCGCACACGCCGGTGTTCACACCGCCCGACTCCAGCTCCGCCTTGACTGCTTCCACATCATCCAGCTTGATGAAAGGAATCTCCACCCCCTGACGGGAGGTAAGGTGCACATACCCGTCGCCGTATTTTTTGCTGATCTCGGCGACGGTCAATAGCTGTTCGGCGTTAAGGTTGCCGCCAACCACCTTCAGCCGCAGGGAAAAGTGGTTCTTCTGTACCTGCCGCATAAATCCGCCGTTTTTCAGGGCCTTGTAATCAACTGCCAATTCAATCACCGCTTTCTTGTATTTTGGAGATTGCCTGCGCAAAATCTTCTTTCAAATCCTCGATATCCTCGAGCCCCACGCTGATGCGGATGAGGTCGTCATAAACCCCCGCGCTCTGCTTCTGCGCCTCGTCGGCGTGATTGTAGATGGTGGAGGCCGGATGAATCACCAGCGTGCGCACATCCCCGATGTTGGTGGCAATGTGGGCGTATTTCAGCGCATTGATCAGCACAAAGGCTCTTTCCTTGGAGCCTGCCCGGAGCGTGAGAATCGCGCCGCCCATACCGTCCTCCATCTGGCTATCAATCATAGACTTGTAGGGGCTGCTTGAAAGGCCCGGATAGTTCACCGTCACTCCCGTCTGCTTTTCTAAAAATGAGGCTAGTTCGAGCGCGTTTTGGCACAGCCGATTCATGCGTAGGCCCAGTGTTTCCAGCCCGATGCAATTGAGATAAGCGTTTTGCGGGGCAAGACAGGCGCCAAAGTTGCGCCAGATGTCCTGCCGCAGCCGGGCGGTATACGCGAATTTGCCGAACATCTTGTATTTTGCAAGCATAGAAAATTTATTAAAATCAAATTTAAATTTTCCACCGTCTACAATGATGCCGGAGATGGCGTCGCCGCTTCCGTTGATATATTTAGAGGAGGAGTGAACCACAATGTGCGCCCCATGCTCCAGCGGGCGAACCAGCGCCGGTGTGGCGGTGGTACTGTCGATGATGAGGGGAATGCCGTGCGCCTCCGCCACATCGGCCACTGCCCGAATGTCCACCACGTCCAGCCGTGGATTGCCAATCAGTTCGGCGAAGACGGCGCGGGTGGCGGGCGTAACCGCCTTCTCGACCTCTTTGGCCGTGACATTTTCCACAAAGCGGGTATGAATGCCAAAGGCTTTCAAGTCCGCGAGCAGCTCCAGAGTACCGCCGAACAGTCCACTCCCCGCGATGATTTCGTCACCGCTTTGCAGAATATTGAGTAGCGCCATGGAAACCGCCGCCATACCCGAAGCGCAGGATACAGCGTCCACACCGCCTTCAATCGCCGAAATCCGCTTCTCAAAGGCAAGAACCGTGGGATTGGAAATGCGGGTGTAGGCAAAGCCCGGCGCTTTGCTGTCGAACACCTTCTCCAGCTTTTCGGCGGATTCGTGGGCGAAGGCGGAGACCTGATAAACCGGCGGCAGGGTCGCACCCTGCGGGTCGGGCGGGAAGGGGCCGTGCAAAAGCTTGGTGTTAAATTTCATAATCCTTCTCCCAAATCATCACCTTGCGGTACCTACCAAAGTCCCGCGGCGGATTGGCTTCCAGCTCGATGCCGCTTGTGTCCAACAGGGGGTGGCTTGGTTCCCGCGGGCCAAACCCTGTAAAAATGCCGCCGCGAATGTTGGCAAAGCCGGCATCAGCCGCGAGGTCAAAGTCAAGAGGATAGCAGAATTCCTCGCTTTGCAGGGGGAGTGCGTCCCCTTTCGCATATACCGCTGGTGAAGGGCTGTGACGCAAAACGGTATGGATATCCGGATGATAGTAAAAGCGGTCGAACAGGTTGATTTTCAGTTTATCGGAGCCGTCGCGCAGGAGAGTACCGCCCTGCTCCTGCTCATCCGCGGCCTCGACGACACCGCAAGCCGCCGTGGCATGGCTCACCCGGTCAATCAGAATCAGTTCTCCCATGGTCTTGTGCAGACGGAATTCGTCCAGTACCGCCGGTTCGGAAAGCACAATCTCGCACCGGACGATTTCATTCTTTGTAACCGAACTTACCGAAAGCAGCGCGCCGTTGTTGACGTCCACCTTGTGGCGGATGCCCGTGATAATGGCGGGAAGCAGCCTGGTGCCCAGCTTGATCCAGTAATCCTTGCCGGGAATCAGCTTCTGGTCATCCATCCAAAGCAGGGTAGCCGAGAAGGATTTGGCGGTTTTCAGCCCCGTGTTGCGCGCCAGCACACAACCGCGTGAAACATCCACCTCACGGTCCAGCTGAATGGTCACAGGCTGCCCCAAGGCCGCGTGCTGCGCTTTTTTATCCGCTATGTAAATTGACTTAACCAGCGCAATCTCGCCGCTGGGCAGAGCGGTCAGCGTATCGCCGACGGCGACCTTTCCAGCCTCAATCTGCCCCTGAAAGCCGCGGAAGCTATGGTCGGGGCGGCAAACCCGCTGCACCGGCAGATAAAAGCCGGTCTCGGGTAGATCCCCCGAAATATCCACCGTTTCGAGATGCTCTAAAAGAGTGGCGCCTCGGTACCACGCCATTTTATCGGAATGCCGGGTGACATTGTCGCCTTCGGTGGCCGAAACGGGGATGATAATGGCGTTTTCCAGCCCAAGCTCCGCCCGAAGCTTTTCGATGTCCTCGGAAATCTTCGCAAAACGCTCTTGGTTGTATCCAATCAAATCCATTTTATTTACCGCGAACACAAAATACCGAATGCCCATGAGGGCACAGATTCTGGCGTGGCGGCGGGTTTGTACCAGCACGCCCTGAGAGGCGTCCACCAAGATTACCGCCAAGTCGGCGAAGGAGGCCCCTACCGCCATGTTGCGGGTGTACTCCTCATGGCCGGGGGTATCCGCCACAATAAAGCTGCGCCGGTCGGTCGTAAAGTAGCGGTAGGCCACATCGATGGTGATACCCTGCTCGCGCTCGGCCATCAGGCCGTCCAGCAGCAGGGAATAATCGATTGCCCCGCCCCGGCTGCCCACCTGACTATCCAGAATCAGCGCCTGCTCCTGGTCGGCATACAGCAGCTTTGAATCGTAGAGGATATGCCCGATCAGGGTGGATTTCCCGTCATCCACACTGCCGCAGGTGATAAATTTTAGTAGTCCGTTTTCTGCGTTGCTCATTAAAAATACCCCTCCCGTTTGCGCCGTTCCATACTCCCGGCCGCCTCGTTATCAATTACCCGGCTGGTGCGCTCCGAGGTCACCGCGGCGAGGGTTTCGGCAATTACCGCATCCAGTGTGTCGGCCTCCGACTCCACCCCGCCGGTGAGAGGGTAGCAGCCCAAGGTGCGGAAACGCACCTTTTTGAGCTGTGACGCCTCGCCGGGCAGCAGGCGCATCCGGTTATCGTCCACCATAATAATATTGCCGTCGCGGTATACCACCGGGCGCTCGGCTGCAAAATAGAGCGGCACGATATCGATATTTTCGCGGCGTATGTATTGCCAGATGTCCTTTTCCGTCCAGTTGGAGATGGGGAATACACGCATACTCTCGCCCTTGTTGATGCGGGTATTATAAAGCTTCCACATTTCGGGGCGCTGATTCTTCGGGTCCCACGCGTGGTGCTCATTGCGGAAGGAGAAGATCCGCTCCTTGGCCCTGGATTTCTCTTCATCCCGCCGCCCGCCGCCAAAGGCCGCCGTAAACTGATATTTGGTGAGCGCGTCTTTTAGCGCCTGCGTCTTCATGATGTCGGTGTAAGCCGCGCCGTGGTCGAAGGGGTTAATGCCCTTAGCGATAGCGTCTTCGTTGCGATAAACCAGCATGTTAATGCCCAGTTCCTTGGCGCGTCTGTCCCGAAACTCGATCATTTCGTGAAACTTCCAGCTGGTGTCGATGTGCAGAAAGGGGAAGGGCGGCTTCTCGGGGTAGAAGGCCTTCAGGGCCAGATGAAGCATAACCGACGAATCCTTGCCGATGGAATAGAGCATCACCGGGCGCTCGCATTCGGCGGCTACCTCCCGGAAGATATAGATGGCCTCGGCCTCCAATTTATCCAAGTGTGTCAGCGACATAGTTCCACTCCTAGTATTTATTTGAATCGCGGCTGTCCACCATCAGGGTTTGGGCATCGCCGTTCGGCTTCGTCACCGTCCAGTGGAGCAGGGCCTTTTCCTTCCGGACGGTAAGCTTTCCGCCTAAGCCTCCCATATCCTCGCCAAGGAACATTGCAATCGCCTGCACGGGGCATTCCTTTATGCAGGAGGCGCAGCCCCAGCAGCGCTCCGGGCGGGGAATATAGGCCTTCCCCTCGCCGTTTAGCCGAATCAGCGTACCGGGGCAAACTTTGGTGCACAGCCCGCAGCCGATACAAATATCTCGGGAAATCTCAATGCTCATACCTTTCCCCCTCCCGCACCAGCGGCCGGAATATTATGCGCAGCTGCCCGTTTTCAAGCCGTGAGTTGACATATCGGTTCCATTCGGCGCCCCTCTTCGGGTAATCGATATGCTCGGCAAAGCTGTGCCATCGGGTTTCCTTACGGGCGGCAAGGTGGGCGATGACCGATTGGCAGAGGGTGAGCCGTTCCCGCAGTTCCAATATGTAGACCAGCTCCTGTGGGTCTAACGCGGACAATTGGTCGGCTTGGTACTCTAGCTCGCTGATCTTATCCGCGGCTATCCGCAGTGATTCCTCTGAAAAGCGGTAATAAGAGCCGATTCCGCCCGCGTATTCATCCATAACAGCCTGCATGGCCTCTTCCAGTGTATCGGTGCTGTATGCCGCTTCGGGTCGGCTCAGAAAGCCCTGCAGCCAGTACTTCTTTGCTTCGGCCTCGCCCATATCCGGCGGGGCCGTTTCATCATTCATATAGTTTACCGCCGCCTTGGCCACGATTTCGCCTTCTACAAACGCCCCGGTGACATACTTTTGCGGGCAGCCGCCGGCGACATCCCCCGCCGCGAACAGGCCCCGGATGGTAGTTTCCCGATTGGTATCCACCCAATACCCGCTGGCGGTATGCCCGCCGACGATATAGGGCTCGGTGCCTTCAATCTCCACATTCTTCACGCTCGGCGTTTTGCCGCTCTCCAGCCACCGCAGGGTTTGGCTGGGGGCCATATTGAGGTAGGCCTTTTGCAAGTCCTCATCCTGCGCTTTGGTAATGCCGACGGTTCCCAGAGAACAGGGGCCGCGCCCCTCCAGGTTCTCGGTTACGGTACCATATACCCGCTGAGAGGTGGAAATGCCGTAGCTCTGCTCATACACCTCGCCCAATGCGTTAACCTGTCTCGCGCCTACCCCCTGCGCCAGCGTACCGGTTGGGGCGATGGTGTCCTTGCACCGCAGGGCGATAAAGCGCATCTCAAAGGTGGTCATTTCCGCTCCGGCACGAATGCCCATGGCGTACCCGGCGCCGGTGTTGAAGGGCGGGTACCACATCTTATGGCGGGAAAATCCGGGGTGGTTGGGCCTATACAGACCCGCCGCGCCGCCGGTGGCGCAGAGCACCGCCTTGGCCGAAATGACATATAAAACCGGCTCCTCCACGCCTATGGCGTAAGCGCCCCGAATGCGGTTGTCTTTAAGGATATATTCGAACACGTTGACCCGATTTAGCACGGTAATCTGCGGTTGGGCGGCCACGGCGTCGGCCAGAATCGGCTTGATGTTCTCGCCGTTGATTTTAATGTTGCGATTGCCGCGGGTCACATACTGTCCCTGCCCATCCTTCAAAATCGTCAGCCCCAAACGCTCCAGCTTTGCAACCGTGCGGTTTAATCCCTCGGCCATGGTCAGCAGCAGATCTCCCCGAACAATGCCCTCGGCGTCCGCGCGGGCGTAATCGACATAATCCTGAGGTGTTCTGCCAGGCACAATATAGGCGTTAATCGCATTAACCCCGGCAGCCAGGCAGCCGCTGCGCTTGATATTCGCCTTCTCGGCAATCAGTACACTGCCGCCGGACTCCTCGCAAAAGGTGAGCGCCGCGTAACATCCCGCCGTACCGCCCCCGATAATCAGAAAATCCGTGCTGAGTGTTTTGATTTCCAGATTCACTCAATCACCTACTTTGCATACCAATTTAATATGATATTAATCATTGTATACGAGGCGCTCAGAAAAATCCAGCACGAATTACGCAAACGTTGCACATGAAAATTGCCAAAATCAAGGCATTTGGCTACGCAAACGTTCTACAATTTGTCGCTTGATTTTTTATGGTAATAGTGTATCATATTAAACATATAAATTTAATATGATTTATAGGAAGAGGGGGGCCGGTATGACATTGAAGGAAATCGCGGCGCAGGCCGGGGTGTCTGTTTCGACGGTATCGCGGATTATTAACTCCCCGGACGATAGCTTTGCCCGCAAGGAGATACGCGACCGGGTTTGGTCCATTATCAAAGAAACAGGCTACACGCCCAACTTAAGCGCCAGAGAATTAAAGAGGGGAAACACACAAGCGCAAACAACGCCCGACGGCGCGTTAACCTGTATTTTGGGCAGAACCAAGACGTTGGAGGAGAACCCTTTTTTTGCGCAGCTCGCTCGGGTTATTGAACAGCAGGCGATGGAGAAGGGCTATCCTGTGCGGCTTTCGTATTCGATTTTTGACATGAAAACAAACGCCATACCCGAAAAGATCGAGTCGATCAAAACGGATGGCGCTATTGTTTTGGGGCGGTTCAGCAGCGACTGCATCGCATTCTTAGAAAAATATTATCGAAATCTTGTCTACGTGGGCCGCAACGTCATCTCGACCGAGTGCGATCAGGTAATCTGCGACGGGTATGAGGCGACACAGATTGCGATAAAGCATCTGATTGCCTACGGTCACCGGCGAATCGGCTATATCGGCGAGATTTCAAACGAGGTACGATACCAAGCGTACTGTGATGTGCTCCGCGAGTATAAGCTGGACTGCTCCGCAAGCTTGGTCTGCAACTGCCCGCAAAACGGGGCTGGAGGATATCAGGGGGCCGGATATCTGCTCAGTACGGCAAGGCCGCTTCCAACCGCTGTTTTCTGCGCAACCGACATAACCGCAATCGCCGCCCTGCGCCGCTTCACCGAGGCAAAAGTCAAGGTGCCGGAGCAGCTTTCCATCATCAGCATGGACAATATCGAACTGTCCGGCTATGTTTCGCCTATGCTCACCACTGTGGGCATGCCAATCGTTGAAATGGGAAATGTCGCGGTGCAAACCCTCATCGACAGAATCCACAAGCGGCATAAGCTGCCCATGAAAATCTTTTTGCCAAACAAACTGATGGTTCGAGAGAGCGTCGCAAATCTAAACGCGGGAGCGTACATATAATACTAATTTCAATCACCGGTACTTTCTAAAAAGGAATGATAGAAAAGTGAAACGAATTGCTTTATTGATTATAGCCTCTTTACTTATATTTATGACGGGCTGCACAGCTACTTCGCCGGAGGTTTCCTCCTCTGCCGGCGTGGAATTTAAAGACGCTCTGGGCCATTCCGTCCGCATTGCCGACAGCGACCGGGTGGTGGCTGCCTCCGGCAGCTTTGCGCAGGTATGGCTGCTGGCGGGGGGCAAGCTGGCCGGGGCAACCGAGGACGCCTTTAAGGATAATCTTAGCCTGCCCGAAGACGTTGCAGACGTCGGGGACCTGCACGCCCCAAGCCTAGAAGCGATAATATCTCTAAACCCCCAGTTGGTGATTCTTTCCGCCGATATCAGCGGGCATACCGCTTTGTACGACCAGCTGGCCGCCGCAAACATCCCCACCGCCTATTTTTCGGTCGAGGTGTTCGAGGATTATTTGAATATGCTTAAAATCTGCACCGACATTACCGGGCGCAGCGATTTGTATGAGCAGAACGGCCTAAGCGTTCAGGGGCAGATTCAGGAGATTATCGCCAAAACCGAGGGTAAACCTGCCCCCAAAATACTGCTCTTGCGGGCCGGAGCCGGAAAGGTTACCGCGCGTAACAGCGATACCCTGGCCGGAGCCATGTTGAAGGACATGGGTTGCGTGAACATCGCCGACAGCGAGACCGGATTACTGGATAATCTGAGCATGGAGGTTATTATTCAGCAGGACCCCGACTTCATCTTTGTGACGACCATGGGGGACTCGGAGGAGAAGGCGCAGCAGGCTTTGCAGGATACGCTGCTCTCCAACCCGGCGTGGGCGAATTTAAGCGCAGTAAAGAACAACCGCTATATTACGCTGCAAAAGGACCTGTTTCACCTAAAGCCTAACAACCGTTGGGGCGAAGCGTACGAAAAGCTGTGGGAGATTTTGTATGGAGAACCGTAAACGAAACGCTCTTGCGATTCTCGCCTGTACGGTGAGTTTGCTACTTGCCGCCTTGCTGGCGCTCTCGCTGGGGGCGGTACGTTTTAATCTGCCCGAGCTTTTGCGCGGCTTAACGGAGGGCGGCAGTTCTACCGCCGGGCGCATCCTGCTTCACGTCCGTGTGCCACGCCTGTTCGCCGCTATGCTGGCAGGGGCGGGCCTTTCGGTCTCGGGCGTTCTGATTCAAACCGTACTGCAAAATCCGCTGGCAAGCCCCGGAATCATCGGCGTTAACGCCGGTGCGGGGCTTGCCGTTGCGCTTTGCATGGCCCTGCTTCCGGGTGTAATTCTGATTTTGCCTCTTGCGGCGTTTCTGGGCGCTTTGGCCGCTGTTCTGCTGGTTTACGGCATTGCCCGCAGGGCGGGCGCCTCACGCATTACGCTGGTGCTCTCCGGCGTGGCGATCTCCAGCTTGGTGACGGCGGGCATCAGCACCCTGACCACGTTATACCCCGACATCATGAGCGGCCTGCGCGACTTTCAAAACGGAGGGTTTGCGGGCGTTTCCGGCAAGATGCTGACGCCCGCCGGTCTGGTGATTTTGCTCGGGCTTGTGGCGTCGCTGATATTCGCCGGAGAGCTGGATGTGTTGGGCCTGGGCGAAAGCACCGCCTCATCCTTGGGGTTGCATGTACGGTTTTACCGCTTTTTATTTCTGACGCTGGCTGCGGCGCTGGCCGGTGCGGCGGTGAGCTTCGCGGGCTTGCTCGGGTTCGTAGGGCTGATTGTGCCGCATATGGCCCGCTTTGTGCTGCGGGGCAGCGGCAAGCGGGTTTTAATCGTTGTATCGGCCTTGATGGGTTCGGCCTTTTTGATTCTGTGCGACACCGCCGCCCGGACGATATTCGCGCCCTTTGAACTGCCGGTTGGCATTCTGATTGCCTATCTGGGCGTGCCGTTCTTTTTATGGCTGCTCTTTAGAGAGAGGAGAAAACGGCATGATTGAGCTTAAAAATCTTTCAGGCGGATACGGGCAGTTTGAGGCGGTACACGATGTATCCCTCACCTTCTTAAACGGGCAAATCACCGCGGTAATCGGCCCAAACGGCTGCGGAAAAAGCACGTTGCTGAATCTCTGCTGCGGACAGTTAGAGCCACAGAAAGGCGAAATCTTGGTGGACGGCCAGCCTCTTTCCGCGCTTTCCCGCACAGACATCGCCAGAAAGATCGGCCTTTTGCCCCAAAGCCGGACGGTGCCGGATATCACGGTGGGTTCGCTGGTGCTGCATGGCCGCTTTCCTTGGCTGGATTACCCGCGCATCTACAGGGCGGAGGACAAAGCCGCCGCGGAAGGCGCCATGCAGCGGGTGGGAATTCTGGAAAAAAGCCACAAGCTGCTTACCCGGCTCTCGGGCGGGGAGCGCCAGAAAGCATATCTCGCCATGCTGCTGGCACAGAACACCGGTACTATCTTTCTGGATGAGCCGACGACCTATCTGGATATCGCCCATCAGCTGGAGTTGCTCACACTGCTTACCGAGCTAAAACAGCAGGGCAAATGCGTGGTCACGGTTCTGCACGATTTGGGAATGGCGTTGGACATTGCCGACCGTGTCGCGGTGATGAAGGACGGCAGGCTGTTAATTGCGGGAACGCCGAAGCAGGTAATCGCGTCCGGTTTCATAGAAGAAGCGTTTGGTGTAAGGCTGCAGCGCAGAGAACGGATTGGCTTTGAAAACCTATAAATGATACCCATGAAAACAGGTTCATTCGTTCCATTTGGAGCAAATGAACCTGTTTTTTCTGTACCTGCATTTAAATTGCGAAGGCATCGCTCGACTTAAACGCTGCGTTTTCCACCAAACGCACCTGATGGTCGTTGTAGAGATACAGCCGGTAGATTAACACGCTGACCTCCTCGCCCACGGTAAGGGGATCATCCTCCATGGAGCGATAGGTAATAAGCTTTACACCGCCGACGTTTAATCGCAGCTCCAGCATGTTGCCGCGAAAGAAGATGTCCTCCACTCTGCCAAGCTCGGAGGCATGGGGATAAAGCTCCTTATCCGCCTTGGTGACGCGCACAAATTCGGGCCGGAGCACGGCTTTGCCGTAGCCCTCATCGCTCTCGAAACCGTGGAATCTGCCGTAATCCTCAACAATAATGGATTCACCGATGAATTTTGCGGCAAAGGGGGTGGTGGGGTTTTTATAGATGTTTACCGGCGTTCCGATCTGCTCAATGCGGCCGCTGTTGGTGATGATGATCTCATCGGCGACCTCCACCGCTTCCTCCTGATCGTGCGTGACAAAGATGCTGGTGATGCCCACCTTGTTGATGGTCTCTCTCAGCCATGTACGCAACTCCTTGCGAACCTTGGCGTCAATGGCGGCAAAGGGCTCGTCGAGTAACAGAAGTTGGGGGTTCGGGGCCAGCGCACGGGCGAAGGCCACTCGCTGTTTCTGTCCGCCGGATAGCTGGTGCGGCCGACGCCTTTCCAGCCCCTCCAGCCCAATCAGCTTGATCAGTTCGCTTACGCGCTCTTTGATATAGGCTTTATCCTTCTTCTGTACCTCAAGGCCAAAGGCGATGTTGTCGAACACGGTCATGTATCGAAAGAGGGCATAGTTCTGAAACACAAAGCCAATTCCGCGGCGGCTGGCCGGAAGGTCGTTCACCCGGTGTCCGTCTATGATGATGTCACCGCTGTCCGGCGTCTCCAACCCGGCAATCATGCGCAGAATGGTCGTTTTACCGCTGCCGGAGGGGCCCAGCAGCCCGATCAGCTTCCCCTTTTCGATGGAAAAGCTGACGTTGTCCGCCGCCTGATAGCCGCCGAATTTTTTATTAATGTTCTGAAGCTCTACGTACATATCGTTTACCTCTCTTCTCTCTTGACGCGGTGTTCCACGATGTTGCGCAGGATGAGGATGATTACCGCAATCAACACCAGAACGGAGGAAACGGCAAAGGCAGCCGTCAGCTTGAATTCATTGAACAATATCTCCACATGGAGCGGGAGGGTGTTGGTTTTGCCCCGCAGGTGCCCGGATACCACCGACACCGCGCCGAATTCACCCAACGCGCGGGCGGTACAGAGAATCACGCCGTATAACAGCCCCCACTTGATGTGGGGGAAGGTGACCTTGCTAAAGATGCGAAGACCTTTGGCCCCCATCAGCGCGGCGGCCTCCTCCTCGTCGCTGCCCTGTGCCTGCATCAGCGGAATCAGCTCGCGGGAAACAAAGGGGAAGGTAACAAAAATCGTGGCCAGCACAATGCCGGGTACGGCAAATACGATTTTAATATCCCACGCCTCCAAAAACGGGTAGGCCCAGCCAATTCTACCGAATACGAGAATGAACACCAAACCCGCGATGATGGGTGAGATGGAGAAAGGGATGTCGATTAAGGTGGTGAGCGCCTGCTTGCCCCGAAAGCGGAATTTGGCGATGGCCCAAGCCGCGAATATCCCGAATACGGTGTTGACAACGACCGTAACCCCGGTTGCCAGCAGGGTCAGGTTCAGCGCCTTGACCGCATACTCGTCGGTGATGGCGTTTGAGAAGGTCTCCCAGCCCTGCCGCAGGGCGTAAACCAGCACGGTGGCAAGGGGTAGAACCAGCATGATGACTAAAAACGCCACACCCAGCAGGATGAGAATCCATTTGACAATTTTCTGTTTCAACCGCCTTACCCCCTTGCGATTTTATTGATTCTGGCCTGAAGCAGATTGATACCGAACAACAGGATAAAGGCAAAAACGACCATGACCAGCGCGATGGAGGTGGCGGCGGCGTAGTTGAACTGCTCCAGCTTATTCATGATAATCAGCGGCGTAATCTGCGTTTCATAGGGGATGTTCCCCGCGATAAACACCACGCTGCCGTATTCGCCGATGCAGCGGGCAAAGGCCAGCCCAAACCCGGTTAACGCGGCGGGCAGAATCTCGGGGAACACTACCTTAAAAAAGATACGGGAGTGGCTGGCGCCCAGCGCCGAAGCCGCTTCCTCATACTGTGGGTCCAGTTTTTCCAGCACCGGCTGGATGGAACGCACCACGAAAGGGATACCGATAAAGATCATCGCAATCACGATGCCGACGGTGGTATAGGAGATTTTGACGCCGATCTTATCAAACAATCCGCCGATCCACCCTTTGTCGGAATACAGGGTGGTGAGCGCGATACCGGCCACCGCGGTAGGTAGGGCGAAGGGCAGCTCAATCAAGCCGTCCAGCACCCGTCGGAGCGGGAATTTGTAACGGGTCAGAATCCACGCGAGCAGGATGCCGAAAAACACGTTGACCACGGCGGCAATGGCCGCACAGGAAAGGCTGACCTTGTATGTAGCCACCGTTTGCTTGTCGGTAACCACGCTCCAAAAATCCGCGAAGGTGGAATCCGAAAGGGTTAAGAGCACCGAAAACAGAGGAATCAGCACAATCAGGCTGAGCATGGTGATAGTGATACCCATGGAGAGCCCAAAGCCCGGTATCACGTTACCTTTTCGTTTTTTAAAGAGTTCTTTCAGATGAAGCACGTGCGGAGTCCCCCTATTTTTCGGTAGTGAGTGGTTAAATACTACTTTTTATAGATCTGGTCGAAGATCGCGCCGTCGGCGAAGAACTTCTCGGTCGCTTTTGCCCAGCCGCCGAAGTCCTCGTCGATATTGACCAGCTCAAGGTTCAGATTAAAGGTATCGCCGAATTCCTTTAAAATGTCGGGGTTGGACGGGCGGTAGTAGTTCTGGCCCTCCAGACGCTGCGCATCGTCCGAATAGAGATATTCCAAGTAAGCCTTGGAGACCTCCTGTGTACCGTGCTTCTTCGCATTGGCATCCACTACCGCAACCGACGGCTGGGCGAGGATACTCAAAGACGGGGTGACAATCTCGAAATCATCCGGATGCTCTTTTAACGATAGAAATGCTTCATTCTCCCAAGCCAGCAGCACATCTCCCTGACCGTTTTCCACAAAGGTGGTGGTAGAGCCACGGGCGCCGGAATCCAGCACGGTTACGTTCGCGTACAATGATTTTAAAAACTCCTTGCTTTGGGTCTCATCGCTACCAAATTTCTTATCCGCAAACGCCCATGCCGCCAGGAAGTTCCAGCGCGCACCGCCGGAGCTCTTGGGGTCAGGCGTAATAACTTCCACGCCTGGCTTCACAATATCGTCCCAATCCTTCAGGCTCTTGGAGTTCCCCTTGCGCACCAAAAAGACGATGGTGGAGGTATAGGGTGCGCTGTTCTTCGGGAACTCGTTTACCCAGCCTTCCTCAATCAGGCCGCCCTTGCGCAGTTCATCCACGTCGCCCTCAAGCGCCAGCGTAACCACGTCAGCCTCGTTGCCCTCCAGCACCGAACGCGCCTGTTTGCCAGAGCCGCCGTGAGACTGGGTAATTTCCACCTTCTGCCCCTTTTCTTTCTCCCAGTATGTCTGAAAAAGCTCGTTATATTGCTCGTAAAGCTCGCGGGTAGGGTCGTAAGAAACATTGGTGATGGCCAGCGACTCGGCAGAGGGCTGGCTGGTGTTCACAGCAGGAGTTTTTGCGGAGCAGCCGGTGAAAACGCCTAAAATCGAGGCCGCGGCAATTGCCAGAGCCAGCGCTTTTCTTGATAAAATTGATGTGCGTTTCATATGTATCTACCTCATTTCATAATTTCGGTTAGATGGTGACAAATAAAGTTCTGGGTAACTATCGTATCACATTCGGTCTGTAACACCTAAAGCGATGCGACATCGAAAACGCACCGGGATATGCAGGTTGCCATTGTTCAGCATGAAAATCGCCCCTTGCCTTTAAACCATATATTATATATATGTTTACTATAATTTATTGTACTCTAACGATTCGGGTTATGCAACGGGAAATTAAGCAATCGTTTGCGCGGTAAGGTATGAAGCACTGTTTAATCATACCGCTTGAATCACAACGAACCATTAGCAAAAAGGTTTCCGCCGTGGTATAATCCAGTGTGCTAAAGGAAAGGCAAATGCTCATTTGGAGGTACTCCAAATGAGCATTAATACATTTGATACTGATGCCCATGGACAACAGCCACTCGTTGACAGAATCACTTTGATATGGTAATATTAAGCAGTATTTTAATATTGAAAGGGCATACATACATGCTTGAGCCAATCTTTCACTAAGGTCAAATGAATTATGTCAACTAAGGCTATCGAGTATAGCTTTATTTGTTATACGTTTGAATCAGAGTGAATGTGGAGAAGTTGTGTGAAATGTCTGTTGATATCAACACACTATTTCGGTGTGTTTTTTTATTCATATAACTTCTAAAACCACAGTTCACATCAAATGAAGAATGAGGTTTTATGATGTTTGATATTAGAAAAATCCAAGAGCAAGTAATCTTTGGCGCTATAAAATCTGTGAGCAGCGACGGGGTAGCAACCGGCATTATATACGGAGAAAATAAGCAGTTTTCATCAGAGGACAATGCGATGTGGGTGAAATCCACCATGAACCGGTTGGAGAACCACTTTGATAGGGCTACCGTTAAACAGATTAGAATGAACTGTCAATGTGGTTATGGAATGGATGAAAAATTAGAGCTACTAAAAGAACTGATGGCTTCATCATCCAGCTTGGAGGAATTTGCGAACCAAGAGAAAGCCAAGGCGGCGGGGCTATCCTATACAGATGGAGAACTATATCTGCAATTTACATTTTGCCCTTGTCCGATGCTCGCCGATGTAGATAAGCTGGATTCGGACACGTGGTGCCAATGCACCACAGGGTACAGTAAAGTCCTTTTTGAAAAAGCATTCGGCTGTGAGGTCCGTGTGGAATTATTAAAAAGCATAAAAATGGGTCATGATATGTGTCTTATGAAAATCATACCTTGTGGTTCTATTTGGAATCCAGCCGGATAAGCTTTCTGGTTTATGCATTCTAAAGGCGAAGTTCAGAGTTTCCTCTGAACTTCGCCTTTAGTCTTGATCCAATATTTTATTGGCAACAGTTCGGAATGCCGGTATCGTCTACAACTTCTTGCTTTGTCGGTACATATTGATTAACTTCTTTGTTTATGGCCTCTATATCCACCTTGCTCAGATCATCGACAACCTTTACATAGCCATAAAACTTGTTATCGGCTGTAGAGAAATCGAAGTCCTCCTCAGGAATCAGCTGAATGGTATTTTCGCCCGCCAACATGTTAACTTGGGCATTATATACCGGAAACAGAAGCGTACTATTGCTGCTGTTGATATTGGTACCATTGATGATCCATGCTGTTTCTATACCGCGTTGCATCACGATTACTGCGGGGGAGAACCGGTCTTCATTCATATCGATTTTAACCGTCTGAACACCGTCCTTGATTTCAGCGACAGCGACTTTATCGGTAGGTATTTTATAAGTGGAGGTATTGCCGGAATCCGCCGGATTATTATTCGCCAGATCGTCTACCACCGTGATTTTACTCCGAATCATACCCATCCAACAGCTGTAGGCAAAGGTGCCGCTTTCGGTGGGTGTGAACTCAATGACATTGTCGCCTACCTCAAGCTTCTTTTCAATATTAAATTTAGGTATGACAATGGCATTGTTGCAGCCGTTTAAGTCTCCTGCTTCGGCTTGTATAACCCATTTCACGGGTACCCCTTTTTGTACAGTGATCGGCTCATATCGGCCCGATGAGAGCTGGGTCGTCACCGTTTGAGCGCCGTCAACTTTGCTGGCTTTATTGACGGTCTGTGCACTGCTATTGTTTGTTGTCACATCAAAAGTAGGAAGCGCGAAACCCGACAGGCTCAATCCGCTGCTAAACATAAATACGCCTAATACCGTGACTAAAACGGCGCTGACGGTCATCATCTTGCTTGTGAACTTCTTGCTTAATAATGAACTGAGGGCGCCGATTCCAAACATAAGCGGCACCGTTCCTAAACTAAACAGCAACATGGAGAGGGCGCCCTTAAACGGGTCTCCTGTAGACAGCGCATACAGCTGCATGGCCTGCAGAGGGCCGCATGGCATCAGGCCATTGAGCAGCCCGACATAAAGAGGGCTTTTGCTGCTTTTTTGCTCATTAATTTTTCTGGCAAATATCTTGGGCATCCGGGGGTTAAGTTTGCGCAGCCAAGGGAATATATTCAGCATATTCAGCCCCATAATCACCATGAATACGCCCGCGACGAGTTGTACTATTCCCTTTGCCGTGCCGGAAAAGCTAACGACAGAACCTAACGCGCCCACAATTGCGCCCACAACGGTATAAGAAAT
The DNA here is from genome assembly GCA_023391875.1 of Bacillota bacterium. Lineage (GTDB taxonomy): Bacteria > Bacillota > Clostridia > Oscillospirales > Ruminococcaceae > Acetanaerobacterium. The sequence goes on from JAEWAB010000004.1 coordinate 667,452, forward strand.
CACTCTGCCCAAGTTATACAGGATACTGGGCCTAAGGGCTGAAAGTTTTCCGGTGCCCTTAACCGGGCTTTGAGGTACGCATTGTGATAGATTAATACCCCCGCACATGGCAACGCAATGGAGCGAAGTCAGCAGGCCGATCACAAACAGCATCCCGTAGCCCATGCCTTCTTCCGCCTGAGGAAATACATTGAAAATATTAAACCCGCCCAAACGGTTGATAATCATGTACAACGCAAACAGGATAAAGATGATCCCCAATAACTTGGGAATGTCGTTTTTGGGTTTTGTGCTCTTTATAGTTTTTACAACTTTATAATCAAGCTTTTCAATGATTGAGACAATTTCTTCAATGCTGATTACACTGCTATCAAAAGTGATCTCCGCTTTACCGGTGGAGTAGCTTACTTTCACATTTGTAATGCCGCTGGTGCTTTGTAACTCCCGTTCAATTTTACTCTCGCAGTTAACGCAGGTCATTCCATCAATTTTTAATGTTACAGTTTTATTTTCCGGCATCATTATAAAACCTCCAACCAAATTCCGTATTAAGATTTAGGGTACAAATCGCTCTGCAGTTTATCCGTATTTTGGGGATCAATTTAAATCGCGCTTACAATAATTCTTAATTAAAAACACTATGCGATTTTTTATATCGCTTATAGTAGCAGAAAGGTATGTAGATATTATGTAGATAATATTTTCCGAATTTATAAGAGAAAGATAGACATAAAAACTGCGGATGTTGCAACTTATAGCTTCTTAACCTGTTTTTTGATTTTCTTTATAACTTCTTTATTGCTTTATGATTATAATTAAATTAACTATAATAATATAATCCATCTTTATTCACCTTTATTCGCCATATCATTACAACATCTGCTTTTACATTCCTGCCGTGAACCGAACGGATGAACTCAACAATTACAACACTATATTAATTTGCAGCATACGGAGGTAATACCGATGATGAAAACAGCCCAAGAGAACCTGCAGTTAGCAGCCGAGCATGAATTTTTAGCCCTTTACATCTTTACGAAGAGTTATTTAAAGGATTCCGGCGTAAGTGACCTTCACAAGCTTGAACGTGAACTGCTAATTTATTTTGACAGTGATCACAAGGATATCTTAGTAGAAATCAAGGAGAAAAGAGGAATATCAAGCACCTTGGCTGAGCGGATAGAATCCGCTATTGCGAAATTTGACGCCATCAAACAATGTTGATTACATATTAAAACAACATATTTGAAAGCATTGCTGTTATTATCATGAAAATTTGGAGGAGCAGACGTGAATATCTCAGTCATCATTGGTTTGATTTTAGCCTTTGGGTCTCTGATCTTCGGCTATACACTGGAAGAGGGACAACTCAGCGCGCTAATCCTTTTAAGCCCCTTTGTCATTGTTTTTGGGGGCACATGGGGTGCTGTCATACTATCTAACAACTTGAGTGATATCCAGCAGGCGTTTAAATCCCTACTTGCCTCTTACACCACCAATATGAGTAAAGCCCCCGAGCTCATCATTACTAAGATTACCTCAATAGCAGACGTGTGCAGGCAGTCCGGCCTTTTAAAGCTGGAAGAGGTATTAAAAGATCCCGAACTTGACCGGGATGAATACCTAATTTTAAAGGAAGGTATCGTACTTACACTGGAAGGCAAGAGTGCGGATGATATGCGTGACGTACTGGATTCCAACATCCACGCGTTTACGATTCAAAAGCAGCAGGAGATCGCGGTTCTTACAGGCGCCGGAGGCTTTTCTCCGACCCTTGGCATTATCGGTACGGTAATGGGTCTGATCCATGTTTTGGGCAACATGACCGACACGGAATCGCTTACCTCCTCCATCTCCGTCGCATTTATCGCCACCCTGTACGGCGTTGTATTTGCCAACCTTCTCTACCTGCCGGCAGCAAACCGGCTGAAAAGCTATTTAAAAAGACAGCAGGTTTTGAAAGAGATGATGGCGGAGGGTATCTGTCTGATTGCCAAGGGGGAGTCATCGCGCAATATCGTCAATAAATTATCGCTCTATTATCAGGCGTTCGCCGGTCAGGAAAAGAAATATAAGGAAGGGGTTATCAATTAACCGGCTCGCCGACCTTTAGAAATTTGAATGGGGATAATGATATGGCAAATAAACAAAAGCATACGGAAAATGAGGCGGAAGAAAGCGAAGAAAGGTGGCTGTTAACCTATTCGGATATGATTACCCTGCTGCTTGCGCTTTTTATCATTCTTTACTCCATCAGTACGGTCGACTCCAAAAAGTTTGCCGAGATTGCCGAAAAATTCGGGGAACTGCTCGACAATCCCGCCGCCCACGTCACCATTTCAGATGATGTCGGCGGGCCCGGTGCTGTAGGCAGCTCCGACTTAGAGTTACCCGCTGGCGGTGTACCGGTGGACGCGCTGGATGAGGTATATGATATCTTGGAAGAATATGTTGAAGCAAACCATTTGGAAGGCCAGATTAGTCTTGAAAATACGAGTACATTTGTTAAAATACATTTAAAGGACACCCTGATGTTTCACCCGGACAGCCCGGAATTGCTGCGCTCCAGTGAGCCGATCCTGCGGGAGATCAACGACGCGCTCCGTCAGGTCTACGACCGGGTGGACAGCATCACCATCGGCGGCCATACCGCCGATATCGGCCTGCATTCCATCGAAAGCGACCAGATCGCGTGGAAGCTTTCAACCGAGCGGGCAATCACCGTGCTAAACCAATTTGTGGGGTATGGTTTGCCGCAGGAGAAGCTGACAATAGAAGGGCGCGGACGTTTTTCTCCCATCGCCTCCAACCAAACGAAGGAGGGTATGGCCAAAAACCGAAGGGTGGAAATCACGATCATCAAAGCCGACGTAAGCAGTAGCGGCATGACCGACACAAGCAGTAGCAGCATGGCCAGCAGCGAAGCTGAATGATCAGAAAATTCCGAATGCCGTGCGCTGAAATAGGGGAAATGAATTTGTGAAGAAGCATAGAAAAGAACTGTTCCATAAAAACGTCGCCGATGCCTTTGACTACGACGGTGCGATTTCTCCAAGTTTCAAACGTCCCCGTATTCGCGATAACTTTTTGCTTTCATGGAAAGACAGCGTTAAAACAGCCTTGATATTGGTCTTATCAGTTGCCCTTTCTGAGCTGCTCAGAGAGCTGCATGTCGGTGATCAAAACCTGATTCTGGTTTATATTCTATCGGTTGTAATCATTTCACGTATCACACATGGTTACGTTTATGGCATCATTGCGGCTATCCTGAGTGTTTTTGTGTTTGATTTTTTAATTACCTATCCGCGCTTCGGCTTTAGCATCATCCAGCCGACATACCCTATTACGTTTGTTATCATGCTCATTGTCTCGCTTATCATCAGCACCCTGACCATGCGTATCAAAGCGCAGGCGTTAATTGCGGTAGAGAAGGAACACCGGACGCGCATACTCTATGAATTTAATCGGAAGCTGAATGCAACCAGAGGCTTTGACAGTATTATCGAGCTTGCAAACGCATATATCAGCACCCTGCTGTGCCGCTCGGTTATCTACTACTCCGGCGACCCGAGCGGGGAGGATTCCGGGACGGTGAAGCTGTTCGGAGAGAATGTCGGCCCCGATATTTTTGCGGCCGCCGACGATCAAAAAGCCGCATACTGGACCTACAGCAACCGCATATCCTCCGGTGCGGGTACGGCGCTGTTCCCGGGCGCAAACGCCTATTACATGTCGGTAGGCTCACAGAACAAAGCCATGGGGGTTTTAGGCATCTCCTGCAAGGAGGGCATTCCGCTCAATGAAAGCAATGTCACGCTATTGGGGATGTTCGCGTCTCAACTGGCTATGGCCTTGGAACTGCAGATGCTCACCGACGAGCAGGCGCGCATCCTGCTCGACTCCGAAAAAGAGAAGATGCGCAGCAATCTCTTGCGTGCCATCTCACATGACCTGCGCACGCCGCTCACGGGCATCTACGGCGCAAGCTCGGTTATCCTCGACCGCGGCGACAAGATGAACGAGCAGACGCGCAACAGCCTGATTTCAGACATTAAGGAGGATTCCCAGTGGCTGATCCGCATGGTGGAGAACCTGCTGTCCGTTACCCGCATCCATAAAGAAACCATGCATGTCAGCAAGCAGCCGGAAGCGGTAGAGGAGATTGTAGGCGAGGCCATTGCCAAGACAAGAAAACGGTTTGAAAACCGTGCTATCGTTGTAAAGGTTCCCGATGAGCTGCTGATCGTCCCCATGGATGCGATGCTGATTATTCAGGTGCTGCTTAACCTGATGGAAAACGCCATTAAAAATTCGGATGAAAGCACGACCATCCATGTAAACGTACATAAACAGGATAACCTGGCCGTGTTTGAAGTAATCGACAGCGGCACGGGGATTTCCGAACAGAATATTCAGGGGCTCTTTAAGGGAGAGATTCTATACGGGAATAAGAGTGCCGATTTTTCCCGCGGGATGGGTATCGGGCTCTCCATCTGTTCGTCGATTGTACGGGCGCACGACGGCCGTATGGAAGCGGTGAACCGGCCGGAGGGCGGCGCGGTGTTCCGCTTTGTACTGCCAATCACAAACGAACCGAAGGAGGGGTAAGGGTATGCCAAGCCAGATATTTATCCTAATCGTCGAGGACGAGCCGGTGATCAGCAACTTTATTGCCGAAATCCTGCTTGCGAACGATTACAATGTTTTAAAGGCGGTAAACGGAAAACAGGCTATTGCCATGACGACATCCTACTGCCCCGATCTCGTTCTCCTTGATTTGGGGCTGCCGGATATCGACGGCCTGGAGGTGCTCACGAAGATTCACCGGTTTTCGGATACCCCGGTTATCGTTGTATCCGCCAGAGGGCATGAGCGCGAAAAGGTGGAAGCCCTGGACCTTGGTGCGGATGATTATGTAACAAAGCCATTCGGTACCTCGGAGCTCCTTGCCCGCATCCGCACGGCGCTGCGTCACAGGCAGCAGCTGCAGCACAGAGCGGAGCCGGAAAAAGAGGTTACCAGCATCAAGGGCCTTGAAATTGACCACAGAAAACGAATTGTCCTGGTAGACGGCAAAGACGTGCACCTGACGCCCATAGAGTATAAAATCATCCTCCTTCTCTCCAGGCATGCCGGAAAGGTGTTAACCTACGATTTTATCATTAAAGAAATCTGGGGGCCCTATATCTCCGATAATCAGATCCTGCGCGTCAATATGGCCAATATTCGCCGAAAGATCGAGCATAATCTCGCTGAGCCGGTATATATCCTGACCGACGTAGGTGTTGGGTACAGAATGATAGAAGCGGATTAGCGAGTTGTCGGTTTATTTACTGCGCTGCCCTTATTGGGCGGCGCAGTTTTTTATCAGCATTTTTTTAAGTTTATGTACGCACTCTGTCTTCACTGCCCGAGCTAAAGGTAGCTATACGGCATAGAATTGTCAAAGCAGCTTCTGCATTCACCCCATAGATAATCTGTACAAAAAATATAAATAAAAGTTAAATTTTTCTATAACTATTGATTCTAAGCTTGAATTGGTATATATTGATATAAGAGGTTGGTTTAACGTTCAACTAGTGATATCCAAGTATTGCAGTGTGAATCACTGTACTCCTTGCCTTAAATTAACGAGAAAGAGGGGTAGTTCTACGAAAAAGAAGCATATTTTTATGATTTCAGGGCTTGCGCTCGCCGTTTGCATCCTGGCTGCGCTTATTATCATCAGTCAGGCCTTAAAGCAGGCTGGGGATACGTCGGGCATTATGACAGCGGCTCCTGCCACGTCAGAGTCATCCGATGCCACGGTATCGGCAGAACAGGATACGTCGGCAGACGCAATCACCATAAGGCTTGGCGTCTGGCCGGATCCCTCACGAACCGACGCAATCAAGCTTCATGAAGGTTACGTCGCCAAACTGAAGGAATTACACCCAAACATAACCGTTCTGCCTGCTCCATACACGTTTTCTGATATGGGTAGCTTCAAGGCTTCGGTTCAGTCTGAAACCCTGCCGACCGTTTTTCAGTTTATGTTGGGAAGCCCCGATAGCACGATTCCGTTTAACTATGTAGCGGATATCACCGATGAGATTGCCGCGCGCGGCTGGGACAAGGCCATGAATCCGGGCATTAAGGATATACTCACTAAAGACGGCAGAATCTATGGTATCCCCTTGGATGGATACGCTCTCGGCCTGATGATGAATCTCGACCTGTTCAAGCAGGCGGGCTTAATTGATGCAGACGGGCGCCCGCTTTACCCGAAAACCATCGATGAGTTTGTGGAGTATGCTCAAAAAATCAAAAAGGAAACCGGAAAAGCCGGTTTCTGTTTCCCTGCAAAGGATATGGCTGGCAGCTGGCATTTTGCGCAAATCGCGTGGAATTTTGGCGCGACCCTCTGCAGCCAAAACAGCGACGGCACGTTCACGGCAAATCTTGATTCGGCGCAGGCAATAGAGGCCATGAGCTTTATCAAAGACCTTAAGTGGAAATATGACGTCCTTACCGACACTCCCGCGAGCGATGACTGGAACACCGGTTTTACCGCTTTGGGCAAGGGGGACGCCGCCATGTATATTGCGGCAAACGATGCTGTGAATCAACCCACTCAGGTCAATGGCCTATCTTTCGATAAGCTGGCTCTGTGCGCCTTTCCCGCAGGGCCCAAGGGTGATGCGTACTGTCTCACCGGCGGTAATACGTATGCCTTTGCCAAGAATGCGACACCCGATGAAATCAGCGCGTGTCTGGATTACCTTGAAATTATGGGTAGGGCGCCTGTCGCAACGGATGACGTGATTGCAGGCCTAAAAGCAGACGCTCAGGACAAGAAAGCAAACGGAATACCCGTTCTGCCCCGTTTCCCATTATGGGTTAACAAGGATTATCTCGATGCCGAAAACACAGTCATCCGCGAAAACGCGAATGTAGATGCCGGGATGTTCCAGCCTTATTTTGATGCCGTGATGGGGTCTGCGCATAAACTTCGCATGGAAGAGCCCGGTTCGCTAAGCAGCTTGTATTTGGAGCTGGTACCTGTCTTGCAGGCGGTGGTGACCGACAAGAACGCTGATGTGGAAGCGCTGATGAAAAAGGCCGATTCCAATTTACAGCAGATTCTTGATGAGCACTACCCCAAATAACGTATACTGTATGGTGCTTGTTTTCACAAAACAGACTTTTCTTCTATAGGAAAGTCTGTTTTTCTTTTGATTTGATATTTATGATAGGTAAGCACTAATGCACCATTCCATATCATAATAGTTGCAAATCATTTTACTATAATTAATATTAAATATTCTCTCAATATTCTTCTGCTACATCCCCATAAAAAGCTGTCATGGCCATAATAGCCGTTCATTTTCAGGTAACACTAGCCTTGAAAAGGAGGCTTTTAAATGGCAGAAACAATACTAGAAAAAACACAGGGGCGTCTGAGCTACCACGACTCGGTGGAAGAGATGATGAAAATCATCCGTGAGGACGGCCTTTCCAACGCGTTTGACCGGTATGCGCAGCAGGAAAAGATAAGATGTAAATTCTGCTTGGAGGGGCTGAGCTGCCAATTATGCTCAGACGGCCCCTGCCGCATCAGCGAAAAGGGCGGGCAGGAGAAAGGCGTTTGCGGCATAGGGCCGGACGCCATGGCGATGAGAACCCTGCTGCTTCATAACATCATGGGGGCGGGTACCTACAGCCATCACGCCTATGAGGCGTTTCGTACGCTAAAAGAGACGGGCGAGGGCAAAACCTGCTTTGGGATAGCAGACCCGCAAAAGCTTAAGTGGATGTGCGAAAAGGTTGGCATCAGCACCGCGCAGGACGATAACCAGAAGGCCATCCAGCTTGCGGACCTGCTCAATGCCGAAATGTCCAAAGGGAGCAACGAGCCCAGTGTGATGGTCGAGGCATTTGCGCCGCAAAAGCGCAAGCAGGTGTGGAAGGACCTAAATATCTACCCCTCCGGCGTCATCCATGAGGAGCAAAACTGCGTGGCAAGCTGCCTAACAAACGTTGACGGCGACTATGTTTCTCTGGCCAAAAAGGCGCTGCGGCTGGGGCTTGCCACCATCTATACGGCGCAAATCGGTCTTGAGATGGTGCAGGACATCCTGTACGGAACCCCGACGCCGCATGAAGTGAATACCGACCTAGGGATCATGGACGGCGATTATATCAATATCGTGTTCAACGGCCACCAGCCGTGGGTCGGCGTGGCAACCCTGCAAAAGGCAAAAACACAGGAGGTACAGCAGCGCGCGAAGGATGCCGGAGCCAAGGGCATTCGAATCGTCGGCTCGATAGAAACCGGGCAGGAGCTTTTGCAGCGTTTCCCCGTAGACGACGTTTTTGTCGGGCTGATGGGCGATTGGCTCACCATAGAGCCGCTGCTCGCAACCGCGACGGTGGATGTGCTGGCGATGGAAGAAAACTGTTCGCCCCCGGCAATCGATCAATATGCCGAGAAATATCAGGCAACCTTGGTTAGCATTAGCACCATCATCGGGGTACCCGGCGTTCAGGAGCTGATGCCCTATCATCCGCAAGACGCCGACAAGATGGCGGACCGCTTAATCGAGCTTGGCATCGAGAACTTTAAAAAGCGGCACGGCAAAGTGAAAGCCCATGTTCCGCAAAAAAGTCAGAAGGCCGTTGCGGGCTTTTCCACCGAGGCGGTGCTCGGGGCGCTGGGGAATAAGCTCGACCCGCTGGTGGACGTCATCAAGGCCGGAAAGATAAAAGGCGTCGTGGCGCTTGCCAGCTGCTCCACCCTAAGAAACGGCCCACAGGACTGGAACACGATCAATCTTGTCAAAGAGCTTATTAAAAAAGATATCCTTGTGGTAAGCTGCGGGTGCGGCAACCACGCGCTCGAGGTGGCAGGCCTGTGCGACAGCTGTGCGGCGGAGCAGGCTGGCGCAGGGTTAAAGGAGATTTGCGGGCTCTTAAAAATCCCGCCGGTACTCAGCTTCGGTACCTGCACCGATACCGGCAGGGTGTCTATGCTCGTCTCGGCGCTTGCCGATTTCCTTAACGTGGATGTGCCGCAGCTGCCCATCGCCGTAACCGCCCCCGAATGGATGGAACAAAAGGCGACCATCGACGGTGTTTTCGCCGTGGCTTACGGTGCGTATACCCACCTGTCGCCCACGCCGTTTATCACGGGCGCACCGCAACTGGTTCAGCTGCTCACCAAGGACGTTGAGACCCTGACCGGCGGCAAGGTCGCTTTGGGGGACGACCCCGTGCAGGTGGCAAACGATATAGAGGAGCACATTTTACAGAAGAGAAAAGGCTTGGGATTAAGCTAGCAAGATAAAGGTGGGAGAGCATAGGCAACATGAAGGCGGATAGTTTTCCACCACCATTCTACCTATGCTCTCACAATTCATACCGCTGTACACAATTATTTCATTTTTTGCATATTGCAAAGGAGCACTGTAAACATTATAATAAAGCTAGGCCGTATATACTTTTACGGTATAGTTAGACAAGCCATTGGTATTGCTTGCAAGAAAGGAAATCAAAATCATGACGATTACAAAAGATACACTTATCGGTGAAGTTTTAGAGGCCAACCCCGAGACCGCTCAGTTCTTCCTCGGTATGGGGATGCACTGCCTGGGCTGCCCCTCGTCCAGAGGCGAATCCATCGAGCAGGCCTGCGAGGTTCACGGCGTGGATTGCGAAGACCTCGTAGACACCCTCAACGACTTTATTGCAAACAACTAAACCATCCCACCTGTATTAAACCCTATAATTTCATGATGTTTAGCTTACCGTCCGAGGCATTTTTGCATCGGGCGGCTTAGCTTTGCATAAAAGTGCCATTATTCTGTGATCAGGCGTCTTAGCATACATCATCTATTTCCATTATAGAAAGGCTTATTTTTTAACTATGGACGGTTCGTTTACTAAGATCAAGTCCAGAATTGTGGATGTATTGGGCATTGCGGTGCTCTCCGCAAATTTTTTCAGGTTTGCTTTGGTACATACCTGTTTTTTGATTTTCACCAACCTTCACGGTGTTTTTATTAACACGCTTTTATACCGTGTAACAGGCGAGAATACGATTATTCTCAAATACAACCTCATCTTTTACCTCGCCTTTTCGGTATCTATGCCGCTGGCGGCGGTACTCATGCGCAAAACCTCACCGCGCATCTCATCCCGCGTGGGTATCCTGTTATATATTGGCATGTATCTGACCTTCTTTGGCCTGATGTTCACCAATACCCTCGCAGTAGGCATGCCGACGATCGCTATCCTTTCGGCGTTTGCTTCGAGCGCGTACTGGATTGCCTATAATGTAATGCTGATAGAGTTTACGCATGTGAACGAACGCGATGTAGCCATCTCGTTCATGGGCATGAGCGGCGGTACGGTATCGCTGATTATGCCCGCTCTCTCGGGCTTTGTCATCTCTCAGTTCAGCGGGATGATGGGCTACTACGTGATGTTCGGCGTGTCGATGCTTATTGCCATCATCACCATGCTGCTCAGCACGCTGAAGATACCGCCGATTCCCTCCAAAACGAACCACATTTATTTTCAGTTTGCCTTGACGAACCTCGCTAAAACCAGGATATGGCGGTCGTGTATGTTCTGCGAGTTTTTAAAGGGCATACGCGAGGGCACCTTTGCCTTCTTTTTAAACCTGCTGCTGTTTGACCTTGTGCAGAATGAGGCGCTCATCGGTTTCAATACGCTGCTGGTCGGTGTGCTGGCGATACTGGCCAACTGGACCATCAGCCGTTTTATGCGGCCGGAGCACCGCGTAAAGTGGATGCTTACCGCCACGACCGTGCTGTTTGTCGCGAGCGGGTTATTGTTTTTAAAACTCAACGCCGCAACGATTATTATCATGAGTATTGCCAATTCTTATTTTAATGTTATCCTGCTCAACCCCACCACGCCGGTGCTGTTTTCGCTTTTTAACCGCACCGAGGAGGGGAAGAAGGCGAAATATGAGTTTCTGGCGATGAAGGACAGCTCTCTGGGGATTGGCCGCTGCCTTGGGGTAATTATGGTGCTGCTGTTCCCCCAAACACATATGGGCTACCTCGTTGCCATGGGTGTGCTCACCGTCACCCAATACCTCACGGTGCTTGTCACCAAACACTCGATGAATCTGCTGGAGAAGCTCCCGCAGCCGGAAGCGCAGTAGTATGCGGCACAAACCAATTCTGATTAAGCGCAGGTGATTGTTCAGTGGTTCCTGCTTTGGATAAACGACTGTCCGCCGTTGCGGGCATGGTGCGGGACGGTGCTATCGTGGCGGATATCGGCACCGACCATGCGTACCTCGCCGCGCACCTGATAAACAGCGGCATCAGCCCCCATGTTTATGCCTGCGACATCAACAGCGCCCCCCTTGCGCGCGCGCAGGAGACGGTAACGCGCTGCGGCCTGCAGGATAAGATCAGCCTAAGGCTTTCAAACGGTTTACAGGCGCTGCCGGAAGGCTGCGCGCAGGATATCGTCATCGCCGGTATGGGCGGCGAGCTGGTTGCGGATATTATCGCCGGCGCAGGCTGGCTTAAAAACCCGCAGGTTCACCTGATTCTTCAGCCGATGACCCGCCCGGAGCATCTGCGGCACTGGCTTTTTACCAATGGATATGATATCCTAAAGGAGCAGGGTGTGCATATCGGGCGGCACTACTATACCGTGATGCTTGCCTGCTACACCGGTGCGCGCGCCGAGCCGGACGATCTTCTAATGAGCGTCGGGCGGCTGACAGAGAATACCGACAAGGATTCCATCGACTATCTTAAGCACTATATTCAGGTACTATGCCGTATTCTATCGGGGCTGGAGCAGGGCAAGACGGATGAAAATCAACTGTCTATCGAGCGTTATAAGGCGCTGGTTAACGATATTCAGGCGGCTTTAAATGCTGAGCGGACAGTGCCTGAACAGAATAGGACTTAAGGTTTAGCCTTTTGAAGATTCGGTTTTATGTTTGATGTTATAAAACCAGAAAGGCAAGGATTTTTATGGCAACGGTTGGAGAGATTTACGGATATATCGACCGCATAGCGCCGTTTAAACAGCAGGAAAAATGGGATAACTCCGGCCTTTTGGCGGGCGACAAGGAGCAGCCGGTATCCAAAGCGATGCTGGCACTCGATATTACAAGCGAGGTTGTAAACGAGGCCATCATCTCGGGGGTACGGCTTATCATCAGCCACCACCCCGTCATCTTTAACCCCGTTAAATCGATTACCGCGCAGAACGAGCCGGTGGTGTATAAGCTCATTAAGCACGGCATCTCGGCCATCTGCACGCATACCAGCCTTGATATTGCAAACGGCGGCGTCAACGATATTTTGGTGCGCGCGCTGGGGCTTAAAAATGTCAAGGGCCTTAAAAACGCCGGGGGCGACGAGTACTACAAGGTAGTCGTTTTTGTACCCAAGCATAACGCCGACGAGGTAAAGAACGCAATGTCCGCCGCAGGCGCGGGGGCCTTGGGCAACTACACCGAGTGCGCCTTCGAGGTCGCGGGCAAGGGCACCTTTAAGCCCAACGAGCAGGCGCGCCCCTTTATGGGTAAATCGGGTATCCTCAAAGAGGTCAAGGAGTGCCGCATTGAGATGATCTGCCCCAAAAGCCGCCTTTCCTCGGTTATCGCCACCATGAAGCGGGTGCATCCCTACGAGGAGCCCGCGTATGATATCTTCGTAAACCATGCCCTTAAAGACAGCGTCTCGATCGGCCGGGTGGGCGAGCTGGAAACCCCCATGACGGCCACCGAGTTTGCGGCCTACGTCAAGGAAAAGCTCAAGGCCAAGAGCATCCGCTACACGCGCGGCAGCGCCGTGGTGCATACGGTCGCCGTGTGCGGCGGGTCGGGCGGGGAATACCTGCAAAATGCCGTTTCGTCGGGCGCCGAAGCCTATGTAACCGGCGATGTGAAGCACAATGTGTTCATCGACGCGAAGAATTTGGACTATACCCTCATCGACGCGGGGCATTACGCCACAGAGATGCTTGCGGTATCCGCCCTGAAGAACCGGCTGCAAAACCAGTTCTCGGATGTGGAATTCATCTTGGGCAAGGCGTCGCTTGAAACGGTGAATTATCTGTAGCAGGCTGCCCTATACAGGCGGCGTGCGGGAATGAAATATTGATTGAAAGAATCTTTCAATGGCGAAAAGTATCTTAGAAACAGAAAGCCAAGATACTTTTTACAGCGGTTTTATGTCCTTTCAAGAGCTTGTGTTCTGAGCATAAAACCCCAAAGAAAGGACATGTAGTTTTTATGGCACTGGACGGAGCAACCCTTGCGCTGATTAAGCGCGAGATAGAAGGCGTCGCGCTGGGTGCGCGCATAGACAAGATACACAAGCCCTCGAAGGATGAGGTTATCATCGTGCTGCGGCATAAAACCGGCAGTGTAAAGCTGCTGCTTTCGGCCTGCGCGGCGAACGCCCGCATCCAATTTACCACGGTGGGGGTGGAAAACCCGCTTACACCGCCCATGTTCTGCGTGCTGCTGCGCAAGTATATCGGCAACGGCAAGCTGATTGCGGTACGCCAGCAGGGGCTAGATCGCATCCTGTTTTTGGACTTTGAGACGACCAACGAGCTGGGCGATACGGTTGCGCTAACCCTCTGCATCGAGATCATGGGCAGGCACTCGAATATCATCCTCATCGGCGAAAACGGGCGGATTATCGACGCCATCAAGCGTGTGGATATCGAAACCTCCAGCGTGCGTCAGGTGCTACCGGGCATGGTGTACGCCCTGCCGCCCGCGACCGCTCGTTTAAGCCTTGCCGAGCAAACCCCGCAGGAGATTGTCGCGGCGGTAAAGGAAGCGAAGGCGGGCGAGCTGAGCAAGGTGCTCATGTCGGTGCTCGAGGGCGTCTCGCCCATCCTTGCCCGTGAGATTGCCCACTTCGCTACCGGCGGGGAGGAAAGGCAGACAACCGAGCTTACCGCCGAACAGTTTGAGCGGCTAACCTTCTTTATCAAGAGTGTGGGCGATATCCTGCGCGGCGGCAAGGCCACCCCGACGGTGGTGTTGGATGAGAGCGGCAAACCGCGGGATTTCTCATTCATAGATATCAATCAATATAGAGGCTCCCTGCAAACGGTACAGTATGAAAGCTTTTCGCAGCTGCTGGATGCCTTTTACAGCGAGCGCGGGCGTATCGAGCGCATGAAGCAGCGCTCGCACGACCTTTTGAAGCTGCTTGGTAATACCTCCGAGCGCATCGCGCGCAAGCTCGCCCTGCAGAAGGAGGAGCTGTTAACCTGTGCCTCGCGGGAGGAATTGCGGATTAAGGGCGAGCTTATCAGCGCCAACATCTACCGCCTGCAGAAGGGCGACCATATGGCGAGCCTGGAAAACTACTACGACCCGTCGCTGCCGGTGCTGGAGATCGCGCTCGACCCGTCGCTTTCCCCGCAGCAGAACGCGCAGCGCTATTTTCAGGAGTACCGCAAGGCAGCAAATGCCGAGAAGAAACTCACCGAGCTGATCGTAAGCGGGGAAGAGGAGCTGCGGTACATCGATTCGGTGCTCGATGAGCTTTCGCGCACCTCGGGCGAGAGCGAGCTTGCCGAAATACGCGAGGAGCTTGCGGGGCAGGGGTATTTAAGGCGCCAGAAGGGCGGCAAGGTGCAGAAGCAGAAGGCCGCCGGGCCGCACCGCTACCGTTCCTCCGACGGCTTCTTGATTTTAGTCGGGCGCAACAACCTTTCCAACGACCGCCTGACCCTCAAAGACAGCAAAAAGACCGACATCTGGTTTCACACCCACAACATCCACGGCTCGCATACCGTGCTGGTCACCGACGGCAAGGCCCCCAGCAATCAGGCGCTGGAGGAGGCCGCCATCCTTGCTGCCTACCACAGCAAGGCGCGGGAATCCGCGCAGGTGCCGGTGGATTACACCGAGATACGCAACATCAAAAAGCCTCAGGGCGCAAAGCCCGGCTTTGTGATTTACGACCCATATAAAACAGCGTTTGTATCCCCCTCAGCGCAGAAGGTGGCGCAGCTGGAGGAAAAGGCACAGAAATAGCAGGCTTAAAAACCAATCGGGGTACCCCATACGATTCACTCGTTATGGGGTACCCCGATTTATTATATATTGTAGGATAAACTTTAACCCTCTTGCAGTGAAATAACCTGCAGCTTTGCCACCGCCGAGGTTTCGCCTTCACCGGTCTTAGCGTCTTTGGGGGAATGGATGTTATACATAAACGAATGATCGCCGCACACGGCTTCGATGCTGCCATGCTGCTCCTCCACCGCGGCGCGCCGCACACGCCCGATCACCATGGCGTTTACCCCCGCGCCGGAGAGGTCGCAGGCCGACTCAAACGTGCACTCATAGCACAAAAACGCCTCTTTGATACGCGGCGGCTTGATCAGTACCGAAGGCTCGGCGGTTAAGCCCGCAGCGGCAAGCTCGTCGATCTCCTCTTTGTTTTCCGCGATGGTTTTCATGCAGGCGTCGTAGTATTCGGCGCTTAAAAAGTTGACGCAAAACTCCTTATCGCGCAGGATGTTCCTGTAGGTATGCGTATGCTGCATCAGCCCCGCCATTATGGCAAAGAAGCCGCCCTTGTCGCCCGAAAAGGTGCTCCATGTGTGGAAACAGGCATTGGGCTTGCCGTTATCTTTGAGGGTGGTAATCATGAACATCACCGACGGCACCCCGCATACAAACTCGATATGCGAAAAGATATCGTACTGCCCCTGCCAGTATTCTTTATAGTGCTCCGGCTTTGCTTCTGTCAGCTCGATTTTCATCATTAAAACCCCTTTCCTTTTCCAAACAGCAGGCGCGCGAGCGTCGCTGCGTCTACGCCATTTCCAAACCCCACGCCCGCTTCCACAATCATCCGGCGGGCGTCCCTTGCGGGGATATCGGCTGCACCGTCCAGCCAGCCCTTGGGTGCCCATTCGGTTACAAGGCAGTAGGTGTTGGCAGGCCAGCCGAATTCCTGCCCGTCCAAGCTCACTCTTCGGCGGTTCCCGCATACCGTTACGAGGTATTCCTTTTGCAGATGTTTCATCGCGGCGTCGGTGCGTGTGGCGCCGTTCTTTTTGGAGGTGCCCGCCGCCTTGCGGATGTCGGCGGTGCTCAGCTCGCCGCCGCCTTCAAACAGCTGGTAGAGCATATAGGCGCTCTGAGAAAGCTCCCCGTTTGCGTAGCGCTCCTCCACTGTCTCTGCCGGGTGGCAGGCCGCGTAAAACAGGGGGTAAAACCGCTGTGATACAAAGCCCTTATACCCGCCAAGTATGCAGCCGAAGGCGAGCTTGCGCTCCTTTGCGGCGCGGTCCTTCCACTGCCACGGGTCGGTCTCCTCATCGCCCGTGTGCCATTGTGCCTCCAGCGTTTCATCTGCGATAGTGGGCATTCCCGCAATAAACCGGCCGTAAAAGGGGAAGTAGCCAAGCTCGCTTACCCGTGCAATAAATTCGTCGTAGGTTTTCAGCACTTGTAATCAACCCTTTCCGATTTTGTCTTGCCTTTTCTGTCAGTGTAGCAAACTATCCGTGACATCTGTATGTCAACTTCATGCAGACTTTATACTTATTTCAATTAGAAATATAGAAAAATTCGAGCAAAAGGCCCCATTTATGCCTTTTGCAAAGAATTTTTAGTAATATTACTTTATTGAAATTAGTATTAATATCGGCTTATAATTTTCTCCGCTTCCTCCTTTACGGCGTCCGCCAGGCTTTGCGGGGCCAGCACCTTGGCGCCCGCGCCAAGACGGAGCACGGTTTTTACCATCTCGCGCTCGTTTACATAATCCCATTGCGCGAGAATCGTTTCGTCATCCATCCGCTCATAGGAGTTTACGCCGTATTCATCTATCATCACATACTCAAGGCTTTTGTGCAGCAGAAGCGTCGCGTACCGTTTGGTTTTGGGGTTTTGGTAGAATGCCTCGAGGTTTACCTGCTCGGGCGTAAGCGGTTTTGGTTCAAAGCCGTCGTCCGTAAGCTTTAGCTGCGTCATGCGGTTGAGTTTAAACAGCCTGAAATCCTGCCGCAGGCGGCAAAAGCCGAACACATACCACGCCGTCCATTTAAACGCGATGAAGTAGGGCTCCAGCTCGCGTATGGTGTGTCCGTCCTTGGAGTAGTAGTTAAACCGCACCGCAAGCCTCCCGGCAATCGCCTCACGCAGCAGAGAGATCTTCGGCGCAAGGCTGCCGCGATAAAAGGAGGCGAGGTCGATAATCAGGTCGCCGTCCGCAGGAATCAGCTTGTCCGGCTCGGGGGAGAGGCGGGTGAGCAGCGAGCGTATCTGCGTGCTCTGCGTGACGCTTTCAAGGCTTTTGAGCCCCAAGATGATGCTTTCAAGGTCGCCGCGGGTCAGCACGCTTTTGTCGAGCGTAAACCCCGCTGCAATGCCGATGCCGCCGTCGCCGCCCGGGTAGGTGACAAGGGGAATGCCCGCCTTGCAGATATCCTCCACGTCGCGGTAAATGGTGCGCAGCGACACCTCAAAGTGCTCGGCAAGGTCTTTGGCCTTTACCTTCTGCTTTTTTGAAAGGATGCTTAATATGCCAAGCAGGCGATCAATCTTCATTGTTTTTAATCAGTCCCTTCCAAAATTTATCTTAGCAAAGTTGACATTTGTGTGTCAACATAATTTTAGTCAAAATAAGCATATTCTTCTTAACATTTTGACATAATTCTAGTTTGTTTATTGAAATTTTCAATAAAAAAGAATATAATGCAACTAAGACCGTATGGTTTATTCTAGCAGCATAATTTGCTGAATTAACCAGTTTGGCGGCAATAAACGGAGGGCCTGACATGAAAGACATTAAAACCAGAATTGTTCGCATCATTACCGTGTTTGTGGCGATTGTGGCGCTGATATTCGGCGGCGTTACCATCGTTACCAACTACATCACCGCCCACAGCAAAGATACGATGCAAGGCTTTACCGTTGCCATTATCCTGTCGGCGGCCGCCGTGGTGGCGTTTGTGCTGTTAACCTTTTTTATGAGCAAGCTGTTTGCCAAGAAGATCTCCGAGCCCATCTCGCAGATTGCGCACAGCCTGTCGGTTATCACCGACCTGGACGAAAGCGGTGCCGGGCACGGCAACGAGATTGAGGTGCTTAAGCAGGCGCTCGCCGTTACCGAGCGTAACATGAACGAGTATGTAGGCGAGATCTCCGAGGTGCTCGAAAAGCTGGCACAGGGCGATATGCGCGTGAGAATCGAGTCGGATTTTACCGGCAGCTTTGCGCAGATTAAGCGGGCGCTCAACCAGTCGCTGGATAAGATCAGCCAGACCCTTATGCGCATTAACGAAAGCGCCGGGCAGGTGGCAAGCGGGGCCTCGCAGGTGGCGGGCGGTTCTCAGCTACTCTCGCAGGGCGCCGAGATGCAGGCGACCTCTGTAAACCAAATCAGCGTATCGGTGAGCGACCTTTCGGCCAAAACACAGGAGAACACCAAGAATACCAACAAGGTAAACACCGTGGCTCAGGAAATTAACGCCTCGGCCGAGCTGAGTTCCTCTCGAATGGAAAGCATGCTTAACTCGATGAACGAGATTTACGAGTCCTCGCAGAATATCAAAAAGATTATTAAGGTGATTGAAGATATATCCTTCCAGACCAACATCCTCGCCCTTAACGCCGCCGTGGAGGCCGCGAGAGCGGGCGCCGCGGGCAAAGGCTTCGCGGTAGTGGCCGACGAGGTGCGCAACCTCGCCAACAAGAGCGCCGAGGCCGCGCACGATACTACCGAGCTGATTGAAAAATCCATCCGCACGGTGGAAGAAGGCAACACCATCGCGAACTCCACCGCCGAGAGCATCTCGCAGATGCTTACCGACATCGGCCGTGTGACCGCGCGCATTGAGAAGATCAACAACGCCACCAACGAGCAGGCCAATGCCATCCTCGAGATTTCTCAGGGGCTGGAGCAGGTTTCGGCGGTGGTGCAGAACAACTCCGCAACCGCCCAGCAGAGCGCCGCGGCAAGCCAGCAGCTCTCCAGCCAGGCCGAGATGCTCCGCCAGTATGTTACGGCGTTTAAGTTCGACCAAGGCGCGGCCATTTCACGCAAAAAAAGCGGCGTATATCAGCCCGCGCTGGCAGGCAGCGTGAACAATTACGATGATAAATACTGATGATTGACTTTTCATACGGTACGTGATAAAATAAAGTGTCATTGAATCTTTATATGCTTCGCGTCGCGCAAAGGTAACACAAAGGGAGATGAAGGCATCTCAGAGGTGGAAGCATCTCGGGGGATGATAACATCTCCCTTTATTTTCTGTATTTTTCCCTAATTCCGAATATAGGGCGGTATAAAGCGCACAATGATAGCAGCTAATTTCCATTTTATAATGTGAATTAGCAGAGGGTTAAATACTAATTCCAATAAGAAATAAACCGTAAAAATTCTAAGGCGTTGTTTTACAACGCCATGCAAAAGGCATATATGGGGCCTTTTGCTCGAATTTTTACTATATTTCTAATTGAAATAAGTATAAGGCAACCAGGTTGCCTTGCATGGAAGAAAGCCCGCAAAGCTTTACGGCCGCCGGATTGTGTTTGTATAATGTCTGCGCTGATAAAAAGCTGCTTTTTATCAGTAAAGTGGTGATAACCACGTAGTCATTAGTTTACGCTTTTTCTTTACGGTGTATGGGAAAGGGGCTTTGCGGCGAGGTAAGGCTTTATTTTCGGTGCCGATTTGGCACTGCACAGTATGGAAAGGGTTTGAAACAATACGCATGGAAAAAGTACAGTTTTCACAGATGGATCTATCGCAGGAAGTGAAAGACGCGGTAGCCGAGATGGGCTTTGAAGAGGCGACATCTATCCAGACACAAAGCATCCCGCTGATTATGGAAGGCAAGGATATCATCGGCCAGTCGCAGACCGGCACCGGCAAAACGGCGGCGTTCGGCATCCCCGCCATTGAAAAGATACGGCCGGAATTAAGCCGTCAGGTACAGGTGCTGGTGCTCTGCCCTACACGCGAGCTTGCCGTTCAGGCCTGCGACGAGATACGCAAATTTGCAAAATACAAGCAGGGCATCAAGGCGGTGCCCATTTACGGCGGCCAGCCCATTGAGCGGCAGATTATGCAGCTTAAACAGGGCGCGCAGATCATCATCGGCACGCCGGGCCGCGTGATGGACCATATGCGCAGAAGAACCATCAAGCTTGATTCGCTTTCGATGGTGATTCTGGATGAGGCCGACGAGATGCTCAACATGGGCTTTCGCGAGGATATCGAAACCATCCTCTCCGAGGTGCCCGCCGAGCGGCAGACCATCCTCTTTTCGGCAACCATGCCGCCCGAGATCATTGCCATCACCAAAAACTATCAGCGCGACCCGCAGCTTATCCGCATCCCGCACCCGCAGCTGACGGTGCCCACCATCGAGCAGTTTTACTACGAGGCGCCCGTGGGCCGCAAAACCGACGTGCTGTGCCGCATCATCGACCTGTATAACCCCAAGCTCTCCATGGTGTTCTGCAACACCAAGAAGATGGTGGATGAGCTGGTCGGCGAGCTGCAAACCCGCGGCTATCAGGCCGAAGGGCTGCACGGCGACATGAAGCAGACCGCCAGAACGCAGGTAATGGATAAGTTCAAGTCGCGCAGAACCGATATACTGGTTGCCACCGACGTGGCGGCGCGCGGTATCGACGTAGACGATATCGACGCGGTGTTCAACTACGACATCCCGCAGGATGAAGAATACTACGTGCACCGCATCGGGCGCACAGGGCGTGCCGGAAAAGGCGGTCGTGCCTTTACGCTGGTGTGCGGCAGGCGTCAGGTGTTCGTGCTCAAAGACATCCAGCGCTTTACCAAGGCAAAGATCGAGTTCAAGGCGCTGCCCACGCAGAGCGAGATCATGGAGAGCAGGCTCAGTAAGTTCACCGACGAGCTGCGCCGCGCGCTGGGTGAAAGCGACAACTCCCGCTATGCAGGCGTGCTTGATCAGCTGCTGGAGGAGGGCAACACCCTCGCCGATATCTCGACCGCGCTCATCGGCATGCTCATGGGCAGCCGTGGGATGGAGAAGGAGGATGGGCTGGATGACGCGGCGCTGCGTCCGGCTTCCTATAACTTTGAAAGCGATCGCACCGGCGAGCCGAGGCGAGCACCTAACTCTAACTACCGCCGCAACGAGAATATGGTGCGCCTGATGATTAACGCGGGTAGCTCAAGCGGCATCGCGCCCAACCATGTGGTCGGCGCCATCGCGGGCGAAACCGGCCTGCCGGGACGAATCATCGGCAGCATCCGCATCTTCGACAAGTACACGCTGGTTGAGGTGCCGCAGGAGCACAAGGATATGGTGCTCACCGCGATGAGTAGCTGCAAGATAAACGGCCGCATGACCACCACGGTGGAGGCGCCTCACGATATGGGCCAGTCCTACTCGCGGCCCCGCGACGGTGGACGCAGCGGCTCGCGCCCGTACAACAAACCGTCTAATTCACGGTTCGAGCGCGATTCCCGTAGGAAATTTGAACGCTGAATTTTCAAAACTTTTACAGAATAGAAATAGTATAAATGCAAAAAATACACCGAACAGGTTTACCATCAAGGTAAGCTGTTCGGTGTTTATTTTGGTGTCGCGTAATCTACTTTTTCAGCATCAGCTTGGCGGCTTTATAGATGTCGCCGCAGCCAAGGGTAATCACAAGGTCGCCCTCCGAGGCGTGGTTTACAACATACTCTGCAATCTGTTCAAAGCTGTCGAGCACCACGCAGCCCCCTATTTTTTCTGCAAGATCCGACGAATAGATATTATAGGTGTTTATCTCCCTTGAACCCATGATGGGTGAGAGCACCACATGGTCCGCAATCGAAAGTGCCTGTGCGAAATCCTCAAGCAGCATATAGGTTCGCGAGAAGGTAAAGGGCTGAAACACCGCCCATACCTGCTTGTAGCCCATGCTCTTTGCCGCACGCAGCGTCACAGCCAGCTCCGCAGGGTGGTGGGCATAGTCGTCGGCGATGGTAATGCCGTTTACATGCCCAAGCACCTCAAACCGCCTGCCCGCACCCTTAAAGTGAGAAAGTCCCTCTGCCGCCTGCTGCGCCGTAGCGCCGGCGGAGATTGCCGCAACCGCCGCCGCCATCGCGTTGTAAACGTTATGAACGCCTGGCACGTGCAGCACAATGCGGGTAGTTAACTCGCCTTTGTGCATCAGGTCAAACGAGGTGTTGTACCGCTCGCGCCCGTCGCTGTGCTCTATGTTTACGGCATAGTAGTCGTTGTAATCCTTTAGCCCGAAGGTTACGATCTCTTTGTCGAGCCCGCTTACCGCCTTCATGGAATTTGCGTCGTCTCCGTTGACAATCACAAGCTTTGTGGCCTTATCGGCAAATTGATGAAACGACTTGATGGTATTTTCCACAGTGCCGAAGTAGTCGAGGTGATCGTTGTCTATATTTAAAATAATCGCGGTATCCGGGAACAGTTTCAAAAAGGTATCTACAAACTCGCAGGCCTCGCACACCATAAGCTCGCTTTTTCCGGCTCTGCCGCTGCCGCCGATAGCGTGCAGCTTGCCACCGATGACCGCGGAAGGGTCCAGTCCCGCCTCAAAGAGTATCTGCGTCAGCATCGAGGTGGTGGTGGTTTTGCCGTGGGTGCCCGAAACACACAGCGCGTTATGGTACCGTTTGGTTACAAGCCCAAGCAATATCGAGCGCTCGATGGTTAATATACCTCTTTCGCGCGCGGCCGCAAGCTCGGGGTTATCCTGCATGATGGCGGCGGAGTACACCACAAGGTCGGCGTCACTTAAGTTTTCGGGGCTGTGCCCTAAGAACACCTCCACCCCCATGCCGCGCTCAATCGCCAGCGTTTCGGTTTCGTTATTGTCAGAGCCGCTGATGCGGTAGCCCTCGGAGCGCAGAATCTGCACTAGCGGGAACATACCGGACCCTCCGACCCCAATAAAATGAACATGCTTTTTACCAAACAATATGCTTTCATCTATCTCTATCACAAATAGGTCCCCTTGCATAATTTAATAACACACCCAATATTATATTGCGTACACCCGATAAAATAAACCCCCTTTTTAATTTTATGAAAAATTTATACCAGAACCTGTATAAGAAGCAGCGGGACGACTGATAATAACACTGTAGGAGGAGTTAACATTATGAATATTACAGAAATTAAAATCCGCAGAATATACAACGAGGGAAGGCTCCGCGCGCTTGTTTCGGTGACGATCGACTCCGACCTTGCCGTGCACGACATCAAGGTTATCGAAGGGCCTGAACGGTTTTTCGTGGCAATGCCAAGCCGCAAGGAGGAAAACGGAGTTTTCAGAGACGTAGTGCACCCTATTACCATCGAAGCGAGAAAAAAGCTGGAGGATGAAATCCTCAAGGAGTATCACAGCCATATCGAAAAACTCGCCCAGGCGGATGATAAAACCGGCGACAACCAGCAGGAATAAATATAATGCTCCGAGGGCACTCGGAGCATTTTTACATATGTAGCTCTGTACGTGTCATGATGCAGCCTAGGCGGCTTTTAATTGCAGACTGGATGAGCCGTTTTCAGGCGGCAGTTGAGTTTTTGCTACTTTTATAGTATAATTAATGCCATATAAAACAGGTGCCATTATCCAAAACGATTGGCTGGGAACGAGCTATGACAATCATTGAGCTGCCGCAATATGTTGCCGCAATCATCCATACACTCAGGCGTGCGGGCTACCGGGGCTATGCCGTCGGCGGGTGTGTCCGCGATGCACTCATGGGCCGAACCCCCAGCGATTACGACGTTTGCACCGATGCGCTGCCCGAGCAGGTACAAGCGCTGTTTGAACATACCATCGCCACCGGCGAACGCTTTGGTACAATTACCGTGATCATCGGCAAAAACAGCGTTGAGGTCACCACCTTCCGCATCGACGGCGCCTATCTCGATAACCGCAAGCCTGCGCTTGTAACGCATACCGCGCGTCTGGCCGACGACCTTGCCCGGCGCGATTTTACCATAAACGCCATCTGCTACAGCCCCGAGGATGGGCTGTACGACCCCTACCGCGGCGCCGACGATATCGCCGCGGGGCTGGTGCGCGCCGTCGGCGAGCCGGATAGGCGCTTTAACGAGGACGCCCTGCGCATCCTGCGCGGGGTACGTTTATGCGCTTCCCTCGGCTTTGAGGCCGAGAGCGCAACCCTTTTGAGCATGATACAAAACGCAAAGCTTTTAAAAAACATCAGCGGGGAGCGCATACGCGACGAGATTATCAAAACCATCATGACCCACCGCCCCGAGATGCTCAACATCATCCTGATGGCGGACGGGCTTGCGCATGTGGGGCTTGCCGCCGCCGAGAATATCGTGCGGCTTGCCACCCTGCCACCTATCGTAAACGAACGCCTTGCCGCCCTGTTCATGCTTTGCGCGGGCAATATCGTTTTTGCGATGGAGGCACTCCGGCTTTCTAACCGGGAGAAAAAGGTGATTCTATCTATTGCCGATGCCCTCGGCAAGCAGATGATTGCCGACACGGTGCATCTTAAGCGCCTGCTGCAAACCCATACGATCGACGAGCTGCTGAGCGCCGTGCGGGTAAAGCAGGCCCTGTATGACGACAATACGGCGCTTGACTGTGTGGAGGAAATCCGCCGCATCGAGGCATCCAATGAGCCATACCGCGTGGCACACCTCGCAGTAAACGGTAGCGATATCTTAGCGCTCGGGCTGTTTGAGCCTCAGGCTGTAGGGCGGGTGCTGCACTTTTTGCTCGACTGCTGCATCGGCACCCCGGCCTTAAACCAAAAGGAGACCTTGCTTGCCTTGGCGCACAGCTACGGGGAATAGGCAGCATTACGCCTTGGTAAATACAGCGTTGTTCCCCTCGGCAAAGCTGCCGCCCGCCGCAAGCTCGAAATGCAGCTTAGCGATACCAAGGTCTATAGGGCTACCGTCGCTGCGCAGCGTAGCAGTGACAACGCCATTCTGTAAATTCAGATGCACCGGCTGGTGGTTGACAGCCGAGGGTGCACGCTGCACCGCCTTTACCCCCTCGATAAACCACTCCGGCAGAGCGGCGTCGGCGGTATAGAAGTACGTGAGCGGCCTTGTTTTGCGGTGTACGAGGCCGAGTATGGTCTTTTCCTTGAGTGTGGTATCGCTCGGTACATTGCCGACGGGAATAACGCATACCAGTCTTTCGTCTGCGGCAAGCTCACAAGGGCAGCTCTTGGCGTCGAAGGTGCCGCCCACCCAGCAGGTGCCCAGCCCAAGCTTGGTAGCCTCCAGTACCAGCAGCTCGCCATAATAGCCAAGCTTCTCCTCCAGATATGTATCGGTCTTTTTACCCACGAGGGCAAGCAGGCTGCGCACGCCTGAAAACATACCGTAGCTTTTGCTTAAGCCTTTAAAAGCCTTACTGCTGTCCTCAATAAACTGGATGTGCAGCCCGCTTTGAGCATTGCAGCCGTCTATCAATGCTCGCAGGGTGCTCACCTGTTCGGGAGCCAGCGGGGTGCCCAGATAGCTGCGGCGCGAGATACGCCGCGCGATGGCTTCAAGATTCGTCATGCAATCCGCCTCCAATATACAATATTTTATCCATTCAACATTATATACTGATTTAGTGAAAATAACAATCACCGGCGGTCGAATGGCTTGCGTGTCACTACCCGTCATGTGTCTTCCATATAAAAAAGGTTTAGCCTACAGAAAGAGTAGCTATTGATTTTTTCTAAAACTCCGTATAATATTAGGTGTGGTTTATATGGTTAAACTTTAACTGCAATATTAACTGCAATATTTTTAAAAGAGCTTGATACTTCTTTCACATCGGTTTTGTGTTTGAGCTAAAGGCATGAAACCAAAAGAAAGGGCATGAAATTACAATGATGCACAACGACCTGTTACAGCACATTCAGTCCAAGATGGGTGAATTCTCTAAGGGGCAGCGCGCTATCGCGGCGTATATGAGCGACCACTACGACAAGGCCGCGTTCATGACAGCCTCCAAGCTCGGGGCAACGGTGGGGGTAAGCGAGTCTACCGTCGTGCGCTTTGCCTCCGAAATCGGCTACGAGGGCTACCCGGAGCTGCAGCACGCCATGCAGGAGATGATACGCAACAAGCTCACCGCCGTGCAGCGCATGGAGGTAACCAACGAGCAGATCGGCAGCGGAGACGTGCTGGAAAAGGTGCTGAATTCCGATATTGAAAAGATTCGGCGCACCCTCGAAAAAACCTCGAAGCAAGACTTTGCGCAGGCGGTGGACGCCATCATCGGCGCTAAGACCATCTATATCATGGGTGGGCGCAGCGCGTCCTCTCTGGCGGGCTTTCTATACTTCTATTTCAACCTGATATTCCCCCATGTGAAGCTGGTAAGCACCAACAGCGCCAGCGAGGTTTTCGAGCAGATTCTGCGAATCGGGGAAGGGGACGTGCTCGTCGCCGTCAGCTTCCCGCGCTATTCCAAGCGCACCATTCGCGCCAGCAACTACGCCTCCAAATCCGGCGCGAAGGTGGTTGCCATCACCGACAGCGAGGCCTCGCCGCTTGCCGCAAACGCCGACCATCTGCTGCTTGCCCGCAGCGACATGGCAAGCTTTGTCGACTCGTTGGTGGCGCCTTTAAGCCTGATTAACGCGCTTATCATCGCGGTGGGCCTCTCCAAAAAGGACGAGATCTCGCAAACCTTCGCGAAGCT
The DNA here is from genome assembly GCA_023391875.1 of Bacillota bacterium. Taxonomy (GTDB): domain Bacteria; phylum Bacillota; class Clostridia; order Oscillospirales; family Ruminococcaceae; genus Acetanaerobacterium. The sequence continues at coordinate 694,144 of JAEWAB010000004.1, forward strand.
GGAGAATATATGGGATACCTATCACGTTTACGAAAAAAATGATGTCGCCACAAGCGAAGAGAGCCAGATGGATTAAATTTTGGCCCACGAATCGTAGTGATGGATGTTAAAACGATAGAACAGGGAGTAACCGACTTTGGCAAGATACGATGCAATCGTTATAGGCGCGGGCGCCGCAGGGCTGATGGCGGCGGGCAGAGCGGCACAGCTCGGCAAAAATGTGCTGCTGCTTGAAAAAAACGACCGCCCCGCAAGAAAGCTGATGATAACCGGCAAAGGGCGCTGCAATGTCACCAACAACTGCGCCGAGGACGCATTCATCACGCAGGTAAAAACCAACGGGCGGTTTCTGTACAGCGCCATCTCGGCGTTTCCGCCGCGTGAGACGATAGCCTTTCTTGAAGGCCGCGGCCTGCACTTAAAAACCGAGCGGGGCAACCGCGTGTTCCCGGTCTCCGATAAAGCGGTGGACGTGGTGGACAGTCTGGTTGCCTTTGTAAAGGAAGAAGGGGTGCGCCTGCAAAAGGGCACCGTCAAAAGCCTGATGGTGCAAGACGGGGCGGTTCGCGGCGCCACGCTCGACGACGGCACGCGGATTGAGAGCGGCGCGGTGGTGGTTGCCACCGGCGGGCTTTCATACCCGCTTACCGGCTCCACAGGCGACGGCTACCGTCTGGCAAGGCAGGCAGGGCACACGGTTATAGACCCGACGCCTTCGCTGGTGCCCATCGTGGCGGAGGAGGGCTGGTGCAAAGACCTCATGGGCCTTTCGCTTAAAAATGTCACCCTCACGGTACACGACAAGAAAAAATCGAAGCCGGTATTTCAAGAGCTCGGCGAGATGCTGTTTACCCATTTCGGCGTGTCCGGCCCGCTGGTGCTCAGCGCCTCGTCGCTGATGGACGCGCACCGCCTTGCGGACTATACGCTTTCCATCGACTTAAAACCCGCGCTTTCCGCAGAGCAACTCGATAAGCGCCTGCAAAGGGATTTTTCCATTAATTTAAACAAGGATTTTATCAATTCTCTCGGCGACCTGTTGCCCAAAAAGCTGATACCTGTTATAGTATATCTATGTGGTATACCTCCCGAAACGAAGGTAAACCAGCTTACCCGAGAGATGCGCAAAGCCCTTGCCGACACCGTAAAATCGCTTCGCATTACCCCGAAGGCGTTTCGTCCCATCGAGGAGGCAATCATCACCTGTGGCGGGGTGAAGGTGAGCGAAATCAACCCCAAAACCATGCAGTCCAAGCTGTGCGAAGGGCTGTATTTTGCGGGGGAGGTCATCGACGTGGATGCGTATACCGGCGGGTATAACCTGCAGATCGCCTTCTGCACGGGCTTTTTGGCGGGCCAGAACGTTTAGCGTTCCGGCAGCTTATTTACAATAGGTAGTCGCTTTAGTCGGCTTATAATATTTATTCTCTTTGGTTTCCGTATAGGGGAAACGGAAAGGTTATGCACTTATGATTAACACAAAAGCGGTTGCCATCGACGGCCCTTCAGGCGCGGGCAAAAGTACCATTGCGCGCGCCATTGCGAAGGAACTGGGCTATATTTATGTGGATACGGGCGCGTTGTACCGCGCAATCGGGTTGTACGCGCTTACCTGCGGCACCGATACGCGTAACACGGAGCAGGTAGTGCCGCTGCTCAAGCGCATTGATGTGACGCTGCGCTTTGTAAAAGGCGAGCAGCGCGTGATCTTAAACGGCGAGGATGTGTCGCAGCGCATACGCGAGAACGCGGTGTCCATGGCGGCTTCCAACGTTTCGGCTATCCCCGAGGTGCGCGCCTTTTTATTCGACCTTCAGCGCAGCATCGCTGCGGCCAACAACGTGATTATGGATGGGCGCGATATCGGTACGGTGGTGCTTCCCGGTGCCGATGTCAAGGTCTTTTTAACCGCGACGCCCGAAGACCGCGCAAAACGCCGCTGTGAGGAGCTTGCCTTAAAGGGTGAGCTGATCGATTACAGAACGGTGTTAAACGAGATCAAGGAGCGCGATTATAACGATTCCCACCGCGAGGTGGCGCCGCTCAAAAAGGCGGACGACGCCGTGACGGTAGATACCACCGGCTATGCGCTGGAGCAGTCGATTGCCGAGCTTACCGCGCTTATCAAGACACGGCTGGGCGTGGAATAAAAAAGTATGCCAGAGCGTCGCTCTGTACACATATTCGAATCGATTGAACTCTTTTTAGTTTGGTACCGAAATAGTTTAAGCCGGAAAGGCATGGTGACAACATGAGTTTATATCCGCTGGGTGTAGTACTTATGACTGCTATTACAAACCTGTTTTATCGTACACGCACCGTTGGGGCCGAAAACCTTGAGCGTGAGGGCGGCTTTATCCTTTCCAGCAATCATGTGTCAGCCTACGACCCGATATTCCTTTCGCTTGGCGCATACAAGGTGAAAAAGCAGATACACTACATGGCGAAAGCCGAATTATTAAAGATACCCATTGCGGGTTCGGTATTAAAGGCGCTCGGCGCATTCCCCGTACGGCGCGGCAAGGGTGACCGCGGGGCGATTGAAAAGGCGGTGAGCATCGTAAAGGAAGGCCAGATATTCGGCATCTTCCCGGAAGGGCACCGTTCCAAAACGGGTGAGCCGCAGCCGCCAAAATCGGGTGTGGCCGTTGTGGCGGCGAGAACCCATGCCGAGGTTGTTCCCTGCGCCATCCATATCGCGGAGGGCAAATTCAGGCTTTTTACGCACATAACGGTGCGTTTTGGCAAGGCGATACCATACGAGGCCCTCGGCCTTACCGATGATTTTAACACGCCGCAACTGAAAGCGGCAAGCGGTGTCATCATGGGCAAAACCATCGAGCTGTTAAAGCTCGGCTCGGCATTCAATCATTAAATTAAAACTAGGAGCCTATCATGAGAGAGATTGTGCTCGCAAAAACTGCGGGCTTCTGTTTTGGGGTAGACCGTGCGGTAAACATGGTATACGACCTGCTTGAAAAAGGTAAACGGGTGTGCACGCTCGGGCCGATTATCCACAACCCGCAGATGGTCGCCATGCTCTGTGAAAAGGGTGCGCGTACCATCGATTCGCCTGACGATGCGCTTTTCGGCGAGACGGTGGTCATTCGTTCGCACGGGGTACCACAAAGCACCTATGACGAGCTTGAACAAGCGGGCTGCGAGATAGCTGACGCCACCTGCCCGTATGTGGCCAAGATACAGCGCATTGTCCGCGAGAAATCCGGCGAAGGCGGGGTTATTTTGGTGGCGGGCGATAAGGCTCACCCCGAGGTGGAAGGCATCTGCGGGCACTGCCTAGGCGATACTTATGTATTCAAAGATGAGCAGGAGCTGGATAGGCTCATCAGTGAGTATGGAGATTTTGGCGGAAAGCCAAAATATCTGGTAACACAGACAACATTTAATCAGCAGATTTTCGAAAAATGCGTTAAAACTGCGAAAAAAGTGTATACAAATCTCACAATTTTTGATACAATATGTAAGGCTACTGCACTTCGACAGCAAGAGGCGTTTCATATCTCGCAGCAATCAGATTTGATGCTTGTCATCGGTGGCAGGCTAAGCTCAAATACCGCGAAGCTTGCCGAGATCTGCGCGCAGAACTGCAAAACGGTGCTGATTGAAACGGCAGCCGAATTAAAGAGTAATATATTTAAAAACGCCAATAAAATAGGTGTTACTGCCGGCGCTTCCACTCCGGCTTGCATAATTAAGGAGGTACAAACAACAATGAGTGAAATTTTGAACAATATCGATGCGGATGACGTAAGCTTTGAAGAGGCGCTCGAGCAGTCTCTTAAAAGTGTGCAGAACGGCGACAAAGTAAAGGGTATTGTATCGGGCATCTTCCCAACAGAAATTGCGGTGGAGATCGGCACGAAACATGCCTGCTATGTTCCGCTTGCCGAGCTTACCGATGACGCAAGTCTGAAACCGGAGGATATTGTCAAAAAGGGCGATGAGCTTGACCTTATTGTGGTAAGAGTCAACGATGTTGACGGTACGGTAATGCTCTCGAAAAAGCGTTTTGATGCGATTGCCGGTTACGAAAGGGTATGCAATGCCGTAGACACACAGGAAGTGCTTGAAGGCAAGGTTATAGAGGTTGTAAAGGGCGGCGTGCTCGCCACCACCAACGGCGTGAGGGTGTTCATCCCCGCGTCGCAGGCTACCGTTTCCCGCGACGAGCCGCTTGAAGGCCTGCTGCGCAAGACGGTGCGTTTCCGTATTCTGGAGGTTAACCGCCAGCGCGGCCGTGCGGTAGGCTCCATTCGCTCTGTTGCCAAGGAAGAGCGCAAAGAGGCCGAGGAGAAGATCTGGAGCGAAATCGCCGAGGGTCAGACCTTTACCGGTACGGTGAAATCCCTTGTAAACTTCGGCGCGTTTGTTGATATCGGCGGCGTAGACGGCTTGGTACATATCTCCGAGCTGTCGTGGAACCGTATCAAGCATCCTTCCGAGGTTGTAAAGGTTGGCGATGTTCTTGAGGTATTCGTAAAGGGTATCGATAAAGAGAACAAGCGCATCTCGCTCGGCTATAAGAAAACCGAGGATAACCCTTGGGAGATTTTCAAGCGCGACTATAAGGTAGACGATGTTGTTAACGTAAAGATTGCCTCCCTCACACAGTTCGGTGCTTTTGCCACCATCATCCCGGGCATTGACGGTCTTATCCATGTTTCGCAGATCTCTAACGAGCGCGTGGCGAAGCCGCAAGACGTACTGAAGGTCGGCCAGCAGGTTGACGTAAAGATTACCGAGATCGACCTTGAGAAGAAGCGCATCAGCCTTTCCATCAAGGCGCTGCTGCCCGATGCTCCCACAGACGAAGAGTTCACAGAGGTAGCCGAATAATCCGTTTTTTGATTCATCATAGCTCCCCGGTTTAAACGCCGGGGAGCTTTTTGCGTTCCCCCGTGTACCGCTTTAAAATGGTATATAACCGCTTTTCATCGAATATGATTGGACTGGCAATGCAATAACCTGAAGATGAAAAGCCAACAGGGAGGGCTAACGGTGAGACGTGAAACACAACGGGCCGAAATGGGTTTAACTCTGCAGGAGGCCAGAAAGCAACTGACACGCCATGGTCCGAATATCCTCAAACAAGCCAAAAAGGTAAAGCCTTTAGCTATATTTGCCGCGCAGTTTAAGGACGTATTGGTGGGCATCCTGCTCATAGCGACGGTGCTTTCGGTTATCATGGGCGAGATCAGCGAGGCGGTTACCATTCTGATTATCGTTTTTCTGAATGCCTTGCTCGGCTTTATTCAGGAATTTAGAACCGAAAGGACGCTGGAAGCGCTCAAAAAGATGGCTGCTCCAACGGCGAAGGTGCTGCGCGACGGCATGGAGACCGATATCCCCTCCGACGAGGTGGTGCCGGAGGATATACTGTTGCTGGAAGCGGGCGACCGGGTGGCCGCGGACGCCATGCTGCTGGAAAGTGTGGAGCTATACGCGGATGAGTCGATCCTGACCGGTGAGTCGTTAAGCGTTAAAAAGGACGTGCGTTCCACCGCCTTTATGGGCAGTATCATCACGCGTGGCAGAGGCCGGGCCAAGGTGACCGCCACGGGTATGCAGACGGAGATGGGCCGGATTGCGGGCATGATCGACGAGATTGCCGAAGAGATGACCCCGCTGCAGAAGCGGCTGGAGCAGTTGGGTAAGTACATCGGCATCGGCTGCCTGATCATCTGCGCGGTGGTCGCGGTGACGGGTATCCTGCGGGGGGAAAAGCCGTTTGCCATGCTGCTTACCGGTATCTCGCTGTCGGTGGCGGCGGTACCGGAGGGCCTGCCCGCCATCGTTACCATCTCGCTCGCCCTTGCCGTTTCGCGGATGCTTAAGCGCAACGCACTTATCCGCAAGCTTGCGGCGGTAGAGACGCTGGGCTGCGCGGGGGTTATCTGCTCGGATAAAACGGGAACGATCACCGAGAATAAGATGACCGTCACCACCATCGTCACCCCGGACGCGACCTATGAGGTGACGGGCACAGGGTACGAAAAAAACGGCAGTATCCGCAGCAGAAAGGGAAGCTGGTCGAAGCAGGACGACGGCCTGACGGAGCTGCTTGAAGCGGCGGCATTATGCAACAATGCGCATCTCTATCACAACGAAAAGAGCACCCTGCAGCGCCTCACCCTTGAGGGCAGCAGTTACTCCACCGCGGGCGAGCCCACCGAGATTGCGCTCTTAATTGCGGCAAGCAAGGGCGGAGCCACCGAGCAGAGCCTTTCCCGCCAGTATGTGCGGGAGTCGGAGATTCCGTTTAGCTCCGAGCGAAAGAGTATGTCGGTGCTGGTGCACCCGCAGGACGGCCGAAACAAGGTCATCTTCAAAGGTGCCGCGGATGTGGTCATTAAAAAATGTGCCTATATCCAAAAGCGCGGTGCGGTGATACCCATTACGGAGGAAGACGCCCGCTGGGTGACCGCACAGACCGAGAACATGGCAAAAAACGCGCTGCGCGTGCTGGGGTTTGCTTATAAATATAAACCAAACGGCGGACTTACGGAGCAGGATGAGCACAGCTTTATCTTCGTAGGGCTTGCGGGTATGATCGACCCGCCGCGCAAGGAGGTATACGACGCCATCCGCATCTGCCGCCGCGCCGGCATACGCCCGGTGATGATTACGGGCGACCACGCGCTTACCGCAGAGGCGATTGCCAAAGAGATTAAGCTGATCACCTACGGCGACGGGGTATTAACGGGCGCGCAGCTCGACCGCATGAGTGACGAACAGCTTGAAAAGGCTGCCGCCAAAACAGCTGTTTACGCGCGCGTTACGCCGCAGCATAAGCTGCGCATTGTGCGCGCGCTCAAAAAAGCCGGGAATATTGTCGCCATGACAGGCGACGGCGTAAACGATGCCCCCGCCATCAAAGAGGCGGATATCGGCGCGGCAATGGGCATCAGCGGCACCGATGTCACCAAGGAGGCGGCCGCCGTCATCCTCCTTGACGATAACTTTGCCACACTCGTTGCGGCGGTTGAGGAGGGCAGGGTCATCTACCAGAACATCCGTAAGTTCATCCGTTACCTTATCTCCTGCAACATCGGCGAGGTGCTCACCATGTTTGTGGGGATGCTCATGGGCCTGCCGGTTATCCTGCTGCCGATACAGATACTGCTGGTAAACTTAGTCACCGACGGCCTGCCGGCTATCGCGCTTGGGCTGGAGCCGCCGGAAAACGACGAGATGACGCGCAAGCCCCGCCCCAAAAATGAGAGCATCTTCTCCGGCGGGTTGCTTACCGCCATCATCTTTCGCGGGTGTATTATCGGCCTGGCAACGCTCGGCACCTTTGTTACGGTAATAAACCATTGGGGCAGCATCGATGCGGCGAGAAGCGCGGCGCTCCTCACCCTCATCTTCAGCCAGCTTATCCATGTATTCGAGTGCAAAAGCGAGAAAAAGAATCTTTTTCAGATCAACATTTTCAGCAACATCCGACTGGTGCTGGCGGTGCTGCTCTCCGCGGTTATCGCGGCCGCAGCGGTGTATTGGCCACCGCTCAACGGCGTATTCAATACCGTGGCGCTTGTACCCCTCCAGCTGCTGGCGGTGCTGGGCTACAGCTTCGCAGGGCCGATCATCGCGTGGCTGGTGTCGCTGTTTAAGCCAAAGCCCGCCGTGCTCGAACCGGAGCCGGAGCCGGATTCTACCAAGCTTCTTCCACCTTCCGGCGGATACGAAACCATGATTTAAAATTTAAAACTAGGGGCTATCTGAAAACTTCAAATTCTTGTCTATTTCTATTGCAAAAGGCATCTTCCGCATCAAAATACTCGGAATACATACAGTATTCAGACATACACAGTATGTCAACATACTGCGTATGTCGGCGTTTATTTGATTTGAATCTGCTCTTTTGCAGCGAAATATCCTGCGATTTTCCGCTTTCAGAAACGCCCTAAACATAAACGCAGGCACCTTTTTTAGTAAAAGAAGGTCCTGCGTTTTTTGTTTTTTCTATTCATTTTCGGGCATGAAAACAAAAATGCATCACAAACTAAATCTGCGCTTTTGATGTTAAATACGAATAATTTTAAGCGGCTTTTCGCGTTTTAAGCATTCGGAAATCACGAACTTTGTGCCGGGCGATTGCATATCCCAAAACGCCAGCACGAAGTCGCAGGCCTCTATAATCTCGATATTGCGCTGCAGCGGCGCCAGCTTGCCAAAGCGCTCGTAGTTCGGCTTTATACAGGTAAACGGCAGCGAAAGAGCAGCTGCGGCATTTTCAGCCAAGCTGTCGATTCCCTGTGCGCCGCCGCTGATGATCTCGCTGCATTCTGGCGGGATATACCCAAGAATAAACTTTACATCAACCCCGTTTGCCGTACGGGAACCGATTACTGCCACCTTCATTTGCAAACCCTCATCTTAGCGTATGAATAAAAAATATTCAAATATTTCAAAACAGTTTTCAGCGTTAAAAAAGCCTAAAATACTGCCAGCCTAAGAATATATGAAATGTCAAAGCGGCATGGCCTGCCGCTTAAATTTTTATAGGCTGTCAAATAATGCGTATACACAGGGAAGTTGCGACAGTAGGCTCTGTTTTTGCCTACAATAAATTTTTAGGGCACGGCAAAGATAGTTTATGCGGGTCAAAAATCATCTCTTAATCGACATTTTTAAGGGAATTGGCCTCACAAACCAAAGGCTGTGCCTCATGGCACAAACCGGAAAGGCATGGGGAAACAAAATGAAAAGAGTAATCAAAATTACCAGCATCGTTTGCCTCGCCATGGCGCTTGCCGTTTTTTCGGCGGTAGCCGTTATGGCGCTTCAATTACCGGACAACTTCTTGGTAGAAACAGGCCAGCAGCTTTATGTTGATAATAATATAAAAGCGGGTATAATGCAAGACAAACAGTCGGGCAAAGCCGTGACGGCAGAAAAAGCGTTGAGCAGCGGAAATAGTTATAAAACACAGCTAAAGATATTCGGAATTATACCGATAAAAGATGTAAACGTATCTATTGTCGAATCCAAGACGGTTATCCCCTGCGGTACACCCTTTGGCATTAAGATGTTTACCGACGGTGTGGTGGTCGTGGGATTAACCGACGTCGACGACGGCACCTCGCTCGTAAACCCCGCTAAAAACGCGGGTATCAAGCTGGGCGACATTCTTACAGCGGTAAACGGACATAAGATCAGTGCCAACGAAGACCTTGCACGGGAGGTTAGCGCGGCCGGCGGTGCTCCGATGACGATAACCGTGCGGCGCGGCAATAACGTTTTTGACGCCACCCTTACGCCCGTGAAGGCAAAGGGCGACGGAAAGTATAAAGCGGGTATCTGGGTGCGCGATAGCTCAGCAGGCATCGGCACCGTGACATTTTACGACGCGGCCACCAGGCTGTTTGGCGGCCTTGGCCACCCGGTGTGTGACATTGATACCGGTGAGATGCTTCCGCTCATGAGCGGAGAGGTGGTGGATGTCACCATTACCTCGGTCAACAAGGGGTTACCCGGGCTTCCGGGCGAGCTGCGCGGCAGTTTTAACAGCAGCACAGCGGCGGGATATCTTATTACCAACAGCGAAACCGGCTTATACGGCATGCTGAACGAAAGCCCCAGTACCCATACCGCGATGCCGGTAGCACTCAAGCAGCAGGTCTCCGAGGGCAAGGCGACCATCTTAAGTACCATCGAGGGAAGTGAACCGACCGAATACGACATTGTGATTGAAAAAGTGAACATGAACGACAGCAACCCCACCAAGAACCTGATTATTCGTATCACCGATAAACGCCTGCTGGATGCCACGGGCGGTATCGTGCAGGGGATGAGCGGCAGCCCTATCCTGCAAAACGGTATGCTTGCGGGTGCGGTCACACATGTGTTTGTCAACGACCCCACGCGAGGTTACGGCATATTCGCCGAGAACATGCTGCTTTCTGCCGACAGCATCGGCAAAGCGGTAAAGGCCAAGGCATCGTAAGCATTAAGGACAATACGAATCGTATAATTTCACCATTTTATCCGCCAACAATTGCAGTTAAAGTTACCAAATAAACGAAAAAATATAATATTAATATTGATTATTTCTACAAACAGCTATATAATAACATATATTGGTTGTTATATAACTGTTATCCGTGAACCTTTAATATCTTATCATTTCGTTTAAGGTAAAACCGTTTCATGCTTTGTAAAAATAGTAGTAATAATTTGGGATTTCCACTTGCTTTAATTTACAAATTATGGTAATATTGGATTAATCCAAAGGACATAAGGAGGAAAGTAATATGGAAAGTTCGTTAAAGGTTCTTATTGCAGATGACTCTAAAGAATTTGGCGGATTATGCACGGAGGTATTGAAGGCGCGCGGTCTTATGCCCATTACCACGCCCAAAAATGGCAGCAAATTGGTGGAGAAGATTGAGGAGCTAAACCCCGATGTGGTTTTAGCCGATGTGTTTCTGCCGCATATTGATGCCATCGGTGTTATGAAAACCGTGCTCGGTAATAAAAACATCATCAAAAAGCCCATGTTTATGATTATGTCGGGTTATGATAACCCCATGCTTGAGCGTGAGGTGCTAACCTCCGGCGCAGCCTTTTATTTCTTAAAGCCGTTTGACCTTGAGATATTGGCCGACCGTATTATGAATATGGCTGGTGCCGAGACAACCGTGAAGAATACGCTGGGTGACACCCGTGCGGTTCGCCAGCAGCCGATGGATTTGGAACTGATGGTTACCGACATCATCCTGCAGATCGGCGTGCCCGCGCATATCAAGGGTTACCACTACCTGCGCGAGGCGATTATGCTGAGTGTAAAAGACAGCGAGATGATCAACTCGGTGACGAAGCTCTTGTATCCGACGGTTGCGAAGCGTTTCGATACCACCTCGTCGCGCGTAGAGCGAGCCATCCGTCATGCGATTGAGGTAGCATGGGACAGAGGCGATATTGATACCTTAAACTCCTACTTTGGATATACCATCAACGGCGTGCGAGGCAAGCCCACCAATTCCGAGTTTATTGCCATGATTTCGGATAAACTGCGCCTGAGAATGCGCAATGCGATATAATCCGTTTTTTCTGTAAAAATGCTTCCTTGCATCATCTGTTGGGCAATCGGCTTAACAGGTATGCAGGGAAGCTTTTTTAACGCAAAAAGGGGTGCCGTTTTGGCACCCCTTTTCGCAGAGGATTATTGCCGGATGTAATTTGCCTCGCAGCTGGTTAACTAGCAGCCGCAGCCGCCGCCGCAAGCATTCCCACAACCGCAACCGCCGAAGCCGAAGCCGTCGCCACAGCAGCAGAAGAGGATGAGAATTATGAGGATGATGAAAAAGCAGCTATTGTTTCCAAAACCACAACCAGAGTTACACATAGTGTAAAGCCTCCTTAAATTTACTTTCAACACATATTATGTAATGCTGCTGTTTGTGGTTACAGAAAAATATAAATGTTAAAGATATTGATAATTCATCCTAAAAGCGCATAGATTGATAATCGTTAAAAACGGAAGATTTAAAGAGTAAACCGGTAAAATAGCGTTATAATTTATATTAAATTGAATGAAAAAACTGCTCATTGACTTTCATTGACTTTGACTTTTACTGACTTTTCTATAAAATAATAATTAAGGTCAAACAAAGTCAAAGCCTATTGCACTCATGAAAGAGGTGAGACCCATCAATCTTTCCGATATTATTTCACAGTCTATTCTGAATTTATTGGAGCAATACGACGGCACGGCTGAGATACAGCGCAACGAGCTTGCGAGTAAAATAGGCTGTGTGCCCAGCCAGATCAGCTATGTTATCACCTCACGGTTTACCCCCGAAAAGGGATATCTGGTGGAAAGCAGGCGCGGGGGCGGAGGGTACATCCGCATCTCAAAGATTACGCTGAACCCGCGTGATTTGGTCGTGCACCTCATTAACGCCATCGGTGCGCGGCTGGACGAAGGCTCCTGCAGGGTAATACTGCAAAACCTGATTAATGACAAGATACTGGCGGAGGAAACGGCCAGAATGATGTGGAGCGCGCTCAACACCTCGGCTTTGCGGGAGGTTCCGCAGGAGCTGCGGGATAACGTTAGGGCATCGATCTTTAAAAACATGCTCCTCACCGTCATATAATACTCATTCTTCTACCCCGCCTTCAGCGGGGAGCAACAACGCAAAGCGTTATTGCAGAATAAGTATTGAACGGTAATTCGGCGGATAAATTGCGCCCACGCCGTCTTTATAACGGCGTGTTTGAAAAGGGAATTTAGTATAAAGGGAGGCAAGTAAAATGCTTTGTGAAATCTGTAAAAAAAACCACGCCACCACACACCTGCGGCAGGTGATAAACGGCGAGGCCAAGGAATATATCCTATGCGGTGAGTGTGCCGCGAAATTGGGCTTTACCGCCATGATGAACCCGTTCTCCATGAGCATCAGCGATATGCTTGGTTCCATGCTCGCGCAGGTAAGCCCCGAAAAGACAGAACTACCCGTCGAGCAGCGCTGTAAAGGCTGCGGGGCCACCTTTGCCGACATCCGAAATAGCGGTATGGCAGGCTGTGCGGAATGCTATACCACATTCTATGAAGACTTTGTACCTTCGCTGCAGCGCATCCATGGGCAGACCGAGCACGCCGGTAAGGTGCCCAGCTCCGCGGGGCCGAAATATAAGCTGAGAAACGAGATCAAGTCGCTGCAGAAGGAGCTTAAGGATGCGGTAAATTCTCAGGATTATGAGCGCGCCGCGGTACTGCGCGACAAGATCAAGGAGCTTGAAGCAACGGAGGATAAAGCCGATGAATAAGTGGTATCTTGAGCAAAACCAAGACGACGATATAGCGGTGAGCACACGTATCCGCTTAGCGCGCAACCTGCGCGCCTATCCGTTTGAAAACCGTATGACGCTCGAGCAAAAGAATAAGCTGTGGAGCGATATCAAAACCCTGTTTCAGAACGCGAACCTAAAGCAGAACGCCGAACTGGGTTTTATCGATATTGAAAAGCTCACCCCCGAGCAGCTCGTTTCGCTGGTGGAAAAGCACCTCATAAGCCCGAATTTCTCTCAGAACCCCAAAGGGGCGGGGCTGGTTCTTTCCGCCGATGAAAGTATTTCGGTGATGATTAACGAGGAGGACCACATCCGCATTCAAACCTTAAGCTCCGGCTTAAACCTTCGCCAGACGCTGCAGGCGGCTAACCTCATCGATGATATCCTCGACGCCTCGCTGCTCTACGCGTTTGATGAAAAGCTCGGCTACCTCACCCAATGCCCCACCAACCTCGGCACAGGGCTGCGTGCCTCGGTGATGCTGCACCTGCCCGCACTGGAGGCGAACGGCGTTATCGGCCGTATTTCGCAGATGGTTTCAAAGCTCGGGCTCACCATCCGCGGCACCTACGGCGAGGGTACACGTGTAAACGGGGCCTTTTACCAGCTCTCCAATCAGGTTACCCTCGGCATCTCGGAGGAGGGCGCCATCGATAACCTGCGCGCCATTGCCTCGCAGATTATCGCGCAGGAACGCTCCTCCCGCAGCACCGATCAGAGCGATTATCTTGAAGATAAGGTGTGGCGTGCATACGGCGTGCTCAGTTCGGCAAGACTTCTTACCAACGAGGAGTTTATCGAGCTTGTTTCTATCCTGCGTATGGGCGTTTCGCAGGGGATTCTCAAGGGCATCAGCTACGGGCAGATTAACGCGCTGATCAATGCCACCGGCCCCGCCACCATCATGGCGCAGGAGGGCAAAACACTGGAGGGGAACGAACGCGACAAGCTGCGTGCCACCATTGTGCGGGAGCACCTATACAGCTTAACCGATACTTAATATACGGGATGGTAACATCCTAAGGGTGTTGTGCCTTTGGTTTATAACCCGGATTCAGTTACCCAAGCCGCACAATACCCCGGATTTCTATCAGAAAGAATGGTGATGATTTTGTATAAATTCACAGGCTTTACAGCCAAGGCAAACGAGGCCTTAAACCTTGCCATCAGCATTGCCGAAAAGCTGGGGCACACCTATATCGGCACCGAACATGTGCTGATGGGGCTTTTAAAAGAAGGCAGCGGCGTTGCGACCATCGTATTATCGCAAAATGGTGTTACCTACGACGACATCGAGCAGAAGCTGGTGGACACGGTAGGCTCCGGCTCGCCCACGCGCCTGACCCCCGCCGATTTTACCCCGCGCTGCAAGCGCATCCTGGAGCTTTCGGTGTCGGAAGCCAAGATGCTCGGGCACGGCTATGTCGGCACCGAGCACATCCTCATGGCGATGGTGAATGAAGAGGACAGCTACGCGGTGCGCTTTTTGGGCGAGCTTTCGGTAGACCCGAAGGATGTCTACAACCAGTGCGCCAAGTCGCTGGGCGTTAGCGAAGGGGGTGGAAGCCTTTCGGGCAGCGGCTCCGCAAAGGAGATCAAGCGCCCGCAGAATACCAAAACCCCGACACTTGACCAGTTTTCCAACGACCTTACCCAGCGGGCACGCGAGAGTGCGCTCGACCCGGTAATCGGCCGCGCCAATGAGATTGAGCGCGTGATACAGATACTTTCCCGCCGCACCAAGAACAACCCCTGTTTAATCGGTGAACCCGGCGTCGGTAAAACGGCGATTGCCGAGGGCCTCGCGCAGAAGATCGTTTCGGGCGAGATCCCCGAAACGCTTAAGAACAAGCGCGTGGTGTCGGTAGATATCGGCGGCATGATTGCGGGAACCAAGTACCGCGGCGACTTTGAAGAGCGCATCAAAAAGGCGCTCGACGAGGTAAAGGCGGCAGGCAATGTCATCCTGTTCATTGACGAGATGCACACCATTGTGGGCGCGGGAGCCGCCGAGGGCGCGGTGGACGCCGCCAATATTCTAAAGCCGCTGCTGGCCAGAGGCGAGATTCAGGTGGTGGGCGCCACCACCCTTGACGAATACCGCAAGCACATTGAAACCGACGCCGCGTTGGAGCGGCGCTTCCAGCCCGTTACCGTGAACGAGCCCAGCCCCGAGGAGGCGCAGCAGATTCTTTTCGGCCTGCGCGATAAATACGAGGCCCACCACAAGGTAAAGATCACCGACGAGGCGGTAAAAGCCGCCGTTACCCTTTCCGCACGTTATATTCAGGATCGCTTCCTGCCCGACAAGGCCATCGATCTGATCGACGAAGCCGCGTCGCGCGTGCGCTTAAAGCAGTACACCACGCCGCCCGATTTAAAAGCGCTGGAGGAACGGCTAAAGGCGCTCAACGAAGAGAAGGAGGCCGCCGTAAACGCGCAGGACTTCGAGCTTGCCGCCAAGATACGCGACAGCGAGAAGGAGGTTCGCTCTCAGCTTGAAAAGCAAAAGAGCGAATGGAAGGACGAGAACGGCCGCCACACCGGCATGGTCACCGAGCAGACGGTCGCCGAGATCGTCTCGGGCTGGACAGGTATTAACGTGCGCCAGCTCACCGAGGAAGAGAGCAAGCGGCTCTTAAACATGGAGGAGATACTGCACGAGCGTGTGATTGGGCAGGACGAGGCCGTCAGCTCGGTTTCGCGCGCCATCCGCCGCGGCAGGGTAGGGCTTAAAGACCCGAAGCGCCCCATCGGCTCGTTTATCTTCCTCGGCCCCACGGGCGTCGGCAAAACCGAGCTGTGCAAAGCCCTTGCGCAGGCACTGTTCGGCGACGACGATGCGATGGTGCGTCTGGATATGTCCGAGTATATGGAGAAGTTCTCGGTGTCGCGCTTAGTCGGCTCACCTCCGGGATATGTAGGCTTTGAGGAGGGCGGCCAGCTCACCGAGAAGATCCGCCGCAAGCCCTACTCGGTGGTGCTGTTTGACGAGATAGAGAAGGCGCACCCCGATGTGTTTAATATACTGCTGCAGATACTGGAGGACGGCATCCTCTCCGACAGCAAGGGCAGAAGGGTAGATTTTAAAAACGCCGTGGTTATCATGACGTCGAACATCGGCGCAAGGCTGATTACCGAAAAGACCAAGAGCCTTGGCTTTGCCGGTGCAAGCGCCGCAAGCGATGACGAGAACCGCATTAAGGAAAACGTGCTGAGTGAGCTGAAAAAGGCCTTCCGCCCCGAGTTTTTAAACCGTGTGGACGATATCATCGTCTTCCACCGCCTGACCAACTCAGAGATTGAGAAGATTGCGGAGAACATGCTCGCAACCCTTACCGAGCGCGTGAAAAAGCTGGGCATTACAGTAACGTTTGACCAAAGCGCCGTTACCAAGATCGCCTCGGTGGGCTACGACGACCTCTACGGCGCGCGCCCCTTACGGCGTGCCATTACCACCCAGATCGAAGATAAGCTCTCGGAGCAGATGCTCGAGGGCACCGTGAAGGCGGGCGACAGTGTGGTGTGCATCGCGGCGGAGAGCGGGTTTGAGTTTAAAAAAGAAACGGCAATAAAAACAGTATAAACTGTTCCCTTGTTATACCAAGGCCGAGCGCCGACAGAGTGAAAACCCAGTCGGCGCTCGGCCTATATTTTCCTTCATTCATAGATGTTTGTCTATGTAAATTGAACTATTTCTTTTTCCACTTCAGCAGCAGCGCGGAGTTTAAAATCACCACAACAGAGCCGACATTGTGCACCAGCGCGCCTACCACGGGGTTGAGCACGCCCGTCATCGCCAGAATGATCGCCGCGAAGTTGAGCGCCATAGAGAGGATGAGATTCACCTTGATGGTGCGCATGGTCTTTTGCGAAAGGTGCAGCAGGTGGGGGATATGCTTGATGTCGTCACTCACCAGCGCAACATCGGCAGCGTCCACGGCGATGTCACTGCCGATACCGCCCATGGCGATGCCCACAAACGCCTTTTTGAGGGCTGGGGCGTCGTTTACCCCGTCGCCGACCATGCAAACCTGCTCGCCCTTGCGCTGTAGGGCGTCTATCACGCGCAGTTTGTCCTCGGGCAGGCAGTCGGCATGTACATCGGCAATACCGGCAGCGTGCGCGATGTGCTGTGCCGCCTGTGGGTGATCGCCGGTTAACAGGGTGCTCTTCACGCCCGCCGCTTGCAGCTGCCTCACCATCTCGGCGGCGTCGGCGCGCAGGGTGTCGGAGAGCGCGATGAATCCTGCCGCTTGGCGGTCTTTCGCTATATAGATAACGGTGCTACCCTCGTCGCGGTATGCGAGGGCCTTGCCGGTTACCTCTTTGGGCAGCGGTACGCCGAACTCGGCAAACAGCTCTGTGTTACCCGCCAAAATCTCATGCCCGTTTACCGTTGCCTGTACACCGCGCCCCGCAAGTAGCTTAAACTGGTCGGGCGGGGCGGGCAGAGTATGCTGGCTCGCTTTAAAATGCGAGGTGATCGCCTTGCCCAGCGGGTGCTCCGAGCGCAGCTCGGCAGACGCGGCGAGGGCTAACAGCTCCTTGGCCGTTATTTTGCCCGCAACGGGCTCCACCGCCGCAACATCGGGCTTGCCGATGGTCAGGGTGCCGGTTTTATCGAAGGTAATGCGTTTTACCAAGGCCAGCCGTTCCAGCGCGTCGCCCTCGCGGATGAGGATGCCGTATTTCGTGGCGTTGCCGATGCCCGCCATAATGGCGGTTGGTGTAGCTAGCACCAGCGCGCAGGGGCAGAATACCACCAGAATGGTTACGGCGCGTATCACTTCCCCCGTAATCAGCCACGTTAGGGCGGCTGCCGAAAGGGCTATTACCACAATCCATGTCGCCCAGCGGTCGGCAAGACCGACGATTTTGGCCTTGCCCGCGTCGGCGGATTCCACCAGCCGTATCATGCGCTGCAGGGAGCTGTCCTTTTCCACCTTGGTTGCCTGCATCTCGAAGGTGCCGAACTGGTTTACCGTACCGCTTAACACCTCGTCGCCCACGCCTTTGTCCACCGGCAGCGATTCACCCGTCATGACCGCCTGATTTACCGAGGTCTGCCCACTTGTGATGATGCCGTCCACCGCGATGGTCTCGCCTGCGAGCACGCGCAGGGTATCTCCGACTATTACTTCTTCGGCGGGCAGGATATGCTCGCCGTCCGCCCGCACCACTCTGGCAGTGCGCGGCGTAAGGTGTATGAGCTTTTCGATACCCGCGCGCGCCTTTGCCACCGTTCGTTGCTCCAGCAGCGCGCCGATCTGCATGATAAAGGCAACCTCGCCCGCGGCAAAGATCTCGCCGATGATAACCGACGCGATCAGCGCGAGCGAAACGAGCAGATCCGCCTTGATGTCAAACCGCTTAAAAAGCCCCTCCGCGGCCTCCATTAAAATGGGGATGCCGCACAGCGCGATGGCGACCCATGCCGCGTCAACCGGCAGGCGCCCGATGTCAAAGAAGCTGACAATCAGCGAAAGCCCCGACAGCACCAGCAATAATACCGCGCGCTTTTCTTCGTTTACAAACCACTCTTTCACTCTTCCCATACCGTGCATTTTACCCCATTCTTGAAAAATGTTCTATTGCCTTGGCGAAATCGGCAATGGTTTTATCCGCGTCGCCATGCTCAATGCCGTCGCGCACGCAGTGGTTTAAATGCCCCTCCAGCACTACCTGCCCAACCTTGTGCAGCGCGTTCTTGGCGGCGTTGATCTGAATCAGCACCTCGTCACAGGGCACGTCCTTTTCCACCATCTCGGAGAGGGCGCGTATCTGCCCTTCGATCTTTTTTAAGCGCAGCTGAATATTCGCAACATCCATACACTGGCTCATAACCGTTCCTCCTTGTAAAAATATCACCTATATACCTATAGGGGGTATGGGTATATGATAACGCCGAACTGTTCACTTGTCAACCAGAAAGGTACATATTCATTGTATTTGTCGTTAACATATTGTAAAAAGCATTCAACCATACTATTATTATCTATATGCGTGATTGTTAAAGGAGCCTTTTATTTATGATATATCTCGATTACGCCGCCAATACGCCGGCAGACGAGGCGGTACTGAATACCTTCTGCGAGGTCGCCCGCAGCTACCCCGCAAACCCGAATTCCCCGCACCCGCTTGGCCTTGCGGCAAAGGAGCGGCTAAAGCAAGCCACCTGCGGGGTTGCGGCGCTGCTGGGTGTGCAGGAGCAGGAGATCATCTATACCTCCGGCGCGAGCGAGTCCAACAACCTCGCCATCAAGGGGGCGGCGCAGCAGTATAAAAAATACGGCAAGCACATCATCACCACCTATCTCGAGCATTCCTCGGTTAACGGCCCCATGGCCTACCTGCAAACCTTGGGCTTTGAGGTAGATTACGTAAATATCACCGAAAGCGGGCAGGTAGATTTAGAGCACCTTACACGCCTGCTGCGCGACGATACCATTCTGGTTTCGGTGTGCGCGGTAGACAGCGAGCTTGGCCTTAGGCAGGATATAGCGGCGCTCGCCAAAATCATCGCGCAGCGCCCGCACTGCCTTTTGCATGTGGATGCCGCGCAGGCCTTAGGCAGGGTACCGCTTTCGCTTGAGCCTATCGACCTTGTTACCATCGCACCGCATAAGTTTTACGGCCTAAACGGCATAGGGATACTGGTCAAAAAGGAGCGGGTGCTACTCGAGCCGCAGATACATGGCGGCATCTCCACCACTCCTTTTCGCAGCGGCACCCCCGCGCTCGCGCTGGCGGCGTCGACAGAAACGGCGCTTTCACTCGCCCTTGCGCGGCTGCAGGAACGGTATGAGCAGGTGGAGCGGCTTAATACACAACTGCGGCAGGCTTTGGCGCGTTACCCGAAGGTTAAAATCAACAGCGCCGAGCGTTCCGTGCCGTTTATCCTCAATATCAGCATCTTGGGGGTGAAGGCGGAGCTGTTCCAGCAGGGGCTCGCCGAGGACGGCATCAATGTCGCTACCAAATCGGCCTGCTGTGCGCCCAACACCGTTTCACGCCCTGTTTTCGCGCTCACCAAGGATAAAAAGGCGGCGCTTTCAACCCTGCGCATCAGCTTAAGCCACCTTACAACGCAAGAGGAGATAGATGCCTTTTTAAGCAGCTTTGCTGCCTGTTATCAAAAGCTCTGCCAGTAGCAGAGCAGGTTCATTAAATTGGGGGAAGTCATGCAAAAGTACGAACTGGTTGAACGAAGCATTATTAAAAAATATAAAAAAGAGATCTGGCATAAATTTATCGCGGCGGTAAAGGAGTATCAGCTAATACAGGAGGGCGACAGGATTGCCGTCTGCATCTCGGGCGGCAAAGACTCGATGCTCATGGCCAAGTGTATGCAGCAGCTTCAAAAGCACAGCGATTTTCCGTTTGAAGCGCAGTATCTGGTGATGGACCCGGGCTACGCGCCCATCAACCGCCAGCTTATCGAAGAGAACGCCGAGGCGCTCAATATCCCCATCCATATCTTTGAGACGGGTATCTACGACATTGTCGCGGGCACCGACCGCTCGCCCTGCTACCTCTGCGCCAAGATGCGGCGCGGCTACCTCTACAGCAAGGCGCAGGAGCTGGGCTGCAACAAGATTGCCCTCGGCCACCATTTCGACGATGTGGTGGAGACCATCCTCATGAGTATGCTCTACGGCTCAGAGATGCGCACCATGATGCCCAAGCTGCACAGTACCAACTTCGAGGGCATGGAGCTCATCCGCCCGCTGTACATGGTAAAAGAGGCCGACATTTTGGCGTGGAAGCGCTACAACGAGCTGCAGTTTATCCAGTGCGCCTGCCGCCTGACCGAAAACTGCGTGCTGGGCGACAGCGGCATGGGCTCCAAACGGCAGGAGATGAAGCAGCTGATCAAGGAGTTCCGGCGCATCAACCCGAACATCGATATGAATATCTTTGTAAGCGCTCACAACGTAAACCTTGACGCCGTCATCGGCTACCGCAAAAACGGCGAGAAGCACAGCTTTTTGGAGGAATACGACCATCAGGCGCCACCCGCCGAGGAAGAATAGTTCAGTGCGATTTTTATATGCAAACAGCCCCGACGCCGCCTTAAAAGGCAGAGCGTCGGGGCTGTTTGTGTTATGAAGGATTGGAATCAGCAAAACTTTAGATGGAGAATATCCAAAGACAATCAAGCCTCTGTGCCGTAAACCGCCCACTGCGTAAGCGCGGGGAAGGGGGATTCCTCGTCCGATTTGATAAGCCTCGTAAGCTTTACCCACTCTACGACCCGCGGCTCAAAGGTAACGGTCTGCCCCTCGGCGGTTTTACGCAAGGGGGTGGTGATATGTGTTCCGTCGGAGAACAGCAGCGTCACCTCGCGCCAGTAGTTGTCGTGCGGAAAGTCCGCGCGCAGGTGGATCACCGCTTTGTCCACCCGCACCTTACGCCCAAACTGGATGGTAATCTCGGCGTAGGGATTCTCGTCGTCCCCCCACGACTGGTAGGGCCACTCACCGTGGCAGCTGTTTTCTATCACGCCGTCGATGGTATTGCGCGCCGCGAAAACCGATTCATCCCGCGTTTCCACATTGGCGATACAGTGGGGGTAATACACCGTCTCGCCGCGCCGGTCGAGCGGATTTAGGCTCAGGTTGCGGTAGGCCTGCCATTCCCCGGGGTCGGCCGGTTCAGCCGTCAGCGTGTGCTTGCCGGACCCGAAAGCCTCAGGCGGATAGGCAAGGGCGGGTTCCCCGACCGGTACGGGGTATTCCAGCCTGTCGGCGGTCAGGTATACTAAGGCTGCGGGCAGGTGCTCATCCAGCGAAAGCCGCACCGCCACCGGCCAGCGGGAGCAAAGCAGCACCAGCCGGTCACCGGGCTGATACTCCCTTTCAAAGGCGAGCGTTGCTTTCGCTGCCCCATCGCTTTGCGCTACGATGTTGCCCTTCATATCAGTCACCAGCAGGGTAAAGGTTGCGGTGTTTTCCATCATGTCACCTCCACTTTTTATGTTACAGCGTTTTCATAAAGTCTTCCACAATGCTTACACTTGAGGTAGAGCCGATGCGCTCTACGCCGAGCTCTATCATCTTAAGCGCGGTCTCCAGGGTGCGGATGCCGCCCGCCGCCTTTACCTTTATCTTATCGCCCACCATCTTTTTCATCAGGGCAACATCCTCAAAGGTAGCGCCGCCGGTGCCAAAACCGGTGGAGGTTTTAATAAAGTTCGGGCGGACGTTTAAGGCGATGCGGCAAAGCTCCATCTTCTCATCGTCGGTTAAAAAGCAGTTTTCGAAGATTACCTTGGAGGTTACACCGCGGGTACGGCAGGCCTCTACCACGCCCGCCATCTCCGCTTCAATAAAGGCGTAGTTTTTGCTTTTCAGCTGGGTGATGTTAATCACGTAGTCGATCTCATCCGAGCCGTTCTCGATGGCGTCGATGGTTTCCGCGCGCTTGATCTCCTTGGTGGTCTGCCCAAGGGGGAAGCCGATGGCGGCCCCCACCAGCACGCCGCTGCCTTTCAGCAACTCTTTGCACAGCGCCACAGGGGCGGGGTTGATGGCAACCATCTTAAAATGGTACTTTCTGCTTTCCTCGCAAAGCTTTTGAAAATCCCCTACCGTTGCGTAGGGCCTTAATTGTGTATGATCAAAGTATTGTGCCAGAGCATCCGGCGTCAGCTGTTTCGTTAAATCCGTCAACGATTATCACACCTTTTCATATTATATATCTCTCTATTGGGCTGTTTGTGAGTATGTCGATAAAGCCGGTTTCGTAGGCGGACGTGCACCATTGAAACAATCGAAGGGTATAAGTATACGCTTTACTCGGCAAGCTTAAAAATCTGCTCTACATCCAAGGGCTCAAGACGTTTAAACGAACCAACCGGCCCATTCTCGCAGGCCTTCTGCGCCATTACGGTAAAATCCTTGCTGCCGATGCCCGCCTGAGACAGGGTAACGGCAAGGCCAAGGCTTGTAAAGAAGCGCTCTAATCGGCGAATGCCCTCCAGCGCGATCTCTTCAAGGCTCTCATAGGCCATATCTACATCGAATACACGCACCGCGAACTGTACGAAACGGTTTAGGTTTGTCTTGTATACATATTTCATCCACGCGGGGAAGATGATGGCAAGGCCCGCGCCGTGCGCGATATCGTAGATACCGCTGAGCTCGTGCTCGATGCCGTGAGAGGCCCAGTCCTCCTGCCGCCCCTTGCCGAGCAGGCCGTTGTGCGCCACGGTGCCGCCCCACATTACCTCCGCCCACGCGTCGTAGTTCTGGGTATCCTGCTTTACCTTCAGCAGGTTTTCCATTACCGACCGCATGGCGGCCTCACACAGCCGGTCGGAGAAATCGGTGTGGGTGGTGTTGGTGAAATAGCGCTCCATGATGTGCGCGAGAATATCCGCGCCGCCTGCCGAAATCTGGTTGTGCGGCAGGGTGTAGCAAAGCTCGGGGTTTAGTACTGCAAACTTTGGGTACATCCAGTCGGTGCAGCAGGAACGTTTGTACGCGCCCGCTTCCTTAGTGATTACCGAGCCGTCGCTGCTTTCGCTGCCCGCGGCGGGGATGGTAAGTACAACGCCGATATTTAGGGCACCGTTTGGCCTTGCGATGTTTGAGTAAAAATCCCACACATCGCCGTCGTAGCGGGCGCCCACCGCGATGGCCTTGGCGGAGTCGATGACGCTGCCGCCGCCCACGGCGAGGATAAAGTCGATGCCCTGCTCCTTGCAGATGGATACACCCTCGTAAACGAGCTTAAGCCTCGGGTTGGGCTGTACGCCGCCAAGCTCGGTGTATTCGACGCCCGCCTCTTTGAGCGAGGCGATAATCGCGTCGTACACGCCGCTTGCCTTAATGCTTTTGCCGCCGTAGTGCAGCAAAACCTTTTTGGCATACTTTTTTACCTGCTGCCCGACCTCGCGGTGGGTGCCGCGGCCAAAGATAATCCGCGTGGGGTTGCCGAATTCAAAGTTTAACATGCCGTTTTTACTCCTTAACCGCGGCGGACGCAAGGCCGCTGATTAAATTTTTAGAGAACAGGCCGAACATCACAAGCATGGGGATGGTTGCGAGCGTAAGGCCGAGAATCTGCGCGCCAAGGTCGGTTCTAAACTGCGTCGCCAGCTGCCGGATGCCGAGGGGAACGGTAAAGAGCTTCTCGTTTGTTAAAACGATCATCGGCACCATAAAGCTGTTCCACGACCATAGGAACGACAGCAGCGCGAGCGTCATGCAGGCGGGCATCATAAAGGGGAGCGCGATGCGTAAAAACATCTTAAACTCGCCGCAGCCGTCAAGGCGCGCGCTTTCGATGATCGAGTCGGGAATGGCGTCGCGGGTGAACTGGTTAATCCAAAACACGCCGAAGGCGCTTGCCGCCGTGGGAATAATAAGCGGCAGGTGCGAGTTTAACCACCCGATCTTGTTCATCTCGATGATAAAGCCCACAAGGCTGAGCTGCGTGGGAACCATCATGGTGAGCATCACAAGGTTTGTAAACAGCTTGCGGCCCTTAAAGCGGTACTTCGCCAGCGCAAAGCCGCACATCGAGCACACCAATACCGTTAGGATGGCGCAGGAGAGCGAAACAAAAACCGAGTTGCCGTAGTACTTAAAGAAGTCTATCGACATCAGCGATTTAAAGTTTTGCGCTAAGTAGTTGCTCGGCACCAGCTTAATACCGGTATAAAGCTCGTTGGCCTTATAGGTGCCCATGTTGATCATAAAGAAGAAGGGCGCGATGGAAACAAGGCCAAAGATACTCATAATGATTGCGAGGATTATTTTTGCGGGGCGAAACTTAAACGAGGCTTTCATCTCTACTCCTCCTTTCCGTTCATCAGCCGGTTGGCTATAAAGGAGATGACGGCAATCACAATAAACAGGCAGACGGCAATCGCCGAGGCGTAGCCGTTGCGCAGCTGGTTGCTAAACGCCGTATCGTAGAACAGCCAGATACCGGTGAGCACCGAGTTGTTGGGGCCGCCCACCATCTTGCCCGCTACCGAGAAGATCATAAACGGCTCCTCAAAGATCTGGAAACAGCCGATGAGGGTACTGAGCACCACGAAGATGGTCACGGGTTTTAAAAGCGGCAGGGTAATGCGGGTAACGCGCTGCCACGCGTTAACGCCGTCTATTTCACTGGCCTCGTAAATATCGGTGTTAATGTTTGTAATACCCGCCATAAACAAAACCGCCGTGTAGCCCACGTAGCGCCAAACCGTCACCATCGAGATGAGTGCACGCGCGGGCCACGCCTCCTTAGTCCAGTTGATAGCGTCGATGCCGAGCTTGCCCAGCACGAAGTTTACTGTACCGAAGGCGGGGTCAAAGAGAATGGCAAAGATAACGCCCAGCGCAATCGGGGTGGTCAGGTAGGGCAGAAAGTTTAAAAGACGGAACGCCTTTTTCAGTACCATCGCCTTGCTGTTCAGCATAACGGCAATCATAAAGCCCAGGATGAGCTGAACAGGGATAATCATCACCATCAGCAGCAGGGTGTTAAACAGCGCTTTGTAGAAACGGGCGTCCCCCAGCACCTCGGCGTAGTTTTTAAGGCCGATGAAAACAGGGTTGGTGTAGCCGTTCCAGTCGTTTAGGCTGATGTAACCGCTGAAGAAGATGGGGAAGAGCGAGAAAGCGATGAAGATAAGAAAGTAAGGGAGTATAAACAGATACGGAGCGGCTTTTTGCTTTAACAGGTAACTGGCGCCATTCGCGTTAATATTTGGCCCGTTGTTCAGTTTTTTCATGATCTCACCTACACCTTGTTAATAGGGCCTTTATAAAAACCCTGATTGGTTGTTATTTTCAAAGATTGTTAAGGGTTCCTGCGCTAAGATTGGATGCAAAAAAATATGCGGTGTTTTTAACTATGGGGAAAGGGAAAGCGTTGCCGCTTTCCTTTTCCCGCATTTTACGGCTGCCGCCGTTTTTAACGAAACTATTCTTTCAGCTCGGGGGCCTTTGCAATCACTTCGGCCTTTAACTTGTTGAAAGCGTCCTGTGCGTTCATGCCGGCTTCAAGGTCACGAAGAACCTGAGCGTTGGCGTCTTTAATGGTCAGGTCATACTCGGTCATGGGGCGTGCTTTGGTGTTGGGGTTCTTGGAGATTTCCATCATCTTCGCGGTTACGTTCTGGCCGGCGAAGAAGGGGTCGGCCTCGCCCTTGTAGAGCTCGGTATCGTAAGCGGGAGCAAAGAGGGTGGGGGTAGCGTGCGCCTTGTAGAAGCTCTCGGCGCCCTGCTGCGACATGGTGAGCCAGTTAATATATGTCCAAGCGAGGGGTTTGTTCTCTTCCTTGGCCTTCTTGGGGATACCGTAAGCGGTACCGCCGTTGCTGAAGCCGCCGCCGGGAGGAGACATGAAGCCCCACTTGCCCTGAGAATCGGGGTCATTCGGTTTCATCATAAAGCTGATAAACCAAGCGGGTGCCTGGTAGAAGATAACGTGGTTGCTGGCAAAGGAGGTGTACCATGCGGGGGTCCACTCAACGTAGGGGCCTGTCGCCTTGTTGGCAACCAGCTTCTCAATAAACTGGTAGGTGGGCAGGATGGAACTGTCCATGGTCAGCTTGCCGTCGGTTACAAACGGCTCTTTGGTGTACAGCGCGCTTACCGCGGTATACGCGTCGTCTACGCTTGCAAACATAAAGTCTTCGCCGCTCTTGCCTACGTCCGCGCTCTTCTCAATAAAGGCGTCGAGGGACGAGAAGATCTTCTCCATCTCGGCGGGGTCGTCGGTGCCGAAATACTTCTTGGCAAGGTTGCGGTCGTAAGCATAGCCGCCTACGCAGTTATCTACCTGAACGCATACAACCTCGCCCTTTTTGTTGGTGATCAGGGGAATGCCGATGGGCAGTACTTCGTCAAGCTTTATGTTATAAGGGGCGGCGTCAAGACGCTCTAAGAAGTCCATGTTTACCATCTTGCCGCGCGCAGCGCTTTCAAGGTTTACGACATCGGGCATTTCGGCGCCGCTGGCGATGGTGGTGAGCACCTTTTGCTCGTATTCATCGGAGGGTACGGATACATAGTTTACCTTAATGTCGGGATAGTAGTTGTTAAATTCCGCTGCGCCTTTAATCTCATAATCGCCCCAAACCCACTGGGTGATCTCGCCCTTGAGCTGGGATGTTTCAGTGCCGTTGCTTGCAGCTTCGCCGGATGAAGCGGGTGCTGTAGAACTGGAAGATGCCGAACCACCGTTACTGCCACATGCGGTTAGGCTTGTGAGCAGCATCGTTGCAGCAAGTGCAAACGTCAGCTTTCTCTTGATGTTTGACATGGTTTTGCCTCCAATTTAAAATTTATTTTTACCGGGGGATAAGCCCGGTGAAAACCGGAATGAATTAGTTGATGTCTTTAGATAATTATGTCAATATGTCATTACAATACGAATGAAAATAAGTACTGCTAGGCGTAACGGGATTCAAATTTCCGCGCAGCCGCTTCCATCAGCAGGTAAAATGCCTGCCCTTCGGAAGAAACACCCGCCTTATCAAAGTTCGGTGCGCCGCAAACATCCTGTACCAGCCCATAGCGGTCGATCTTGCCGGTGGCGGTGGCGCGCAAGCGCTCCGCAATAGGACGCATCTCCAAACCAAGCCAGCCGCTTGCCATACCGCGGAAAAGGGTATAGGCCAGCATCTGCGAAAGGTTGGTTTCCACAAAGGTGGCGGGGTCGTCCACCACATCATGAAACAGGCCGTCGTCCCGCATGTAGGGTAGCAGGCTGCTAATCATACGCTCTGCCATCTGCTGCAGGTGCGCTTTGTCCGCTGCATATTCCTGCGGCAGCAGGTCGATCACCCGGGCGATGCCCGCGAGCGTCCAGCCGATACCGCCGCCCCAAAAGGCAGGGCGTGCAAACTCCTGCTTGCCGTCGTCCCACATGTGGCGCATGAGGCAAGCGGTCGGGTCGCATAGAGCGTCCCAGTAGCCGTAAATCTGCTTTAACGCCTCTTTATAATGTCCTGCCGCGGCTAAAAAAGGCGGCAGCATGTACATGGAGTCCGACCAGAACTGCGGCTTGCTTTCAAGATGATATACAATGCCCGCCGCGTTGCGCGGCGCTAGGCGGAGCGCCCAGTTTAAGAGTTTTTGCAGCCCATCCTTTAGGGTGGGGTCGTCGGTGATTTTGCAGGCGTATACCAGCGCCTCACCGGCTACGCAGGGGTCGGTTACCGCGTCGTTGCCCCCGATAGAGGCCACGCGCCCGTCCGGGATGCTACGGTAGACAGCCTCCTTTGCCATCGCTACCACCACGTCGTCGTCGCCCTGCTCTAAAAAGGCCTGCATGGCGGTGCCCTGTTCCCAGGGATAGCGCTGCATGCATAACAACGTGAGCTTTACTTTATCCATTAACTTGTCCGTATTCATCATCTCCTGCCATTTTCATCTTAACGGCATAATTCCACGCTGAACTTGTTTCGGTCGCCGCGGTAACGGGCAATCGAGTATTCCACGGGAGTATGTTCAGCGGTATAGGCCACGGTTTTTACGAGGCATATCGCCTTGCCCTTAGGCATCTGCAGTAAATCCGCCTCGCGCTGTGTGGCGTTTACTGCCTCGATCTCGCGCAGCACGCGTTCCACGCGGCGGTGGTATAGGTCCTCGAGCAGCGAGTAGAGAGAGTTGTTCTCAAAGTCTTGCGAAAGCAGGGCGCGGAACGTCTCGCAGGGCAGATAGGTCTCTAAATATACAATCGGTTCGCCGTCGGTGTAACGCAGGCGTTCCAGATAGATGAGCATCGCGTCCGCCGGGATATTGAGCTTTTCGTTGATCGGGCTCTTCGGCTCGACAGCCTTGAGAGAGAGCACCTTGGTGGAGGGCACCATGCCCTTTTGTATCATCTCCTGATTAAAGCTTTGCAGCTTGTTTAAAAACCGCGCGTCAATCTTCGGCTGGGCCACAAAGGTGCCCTTGCCTTTAAGACGATACAAAAACCCCTCCGCCACCAGCTCGCTGAGCGCCTGCCGGATGGTGGGGCGGCTTACCCCGCACTGTTCGCAGAACTCAAGCTCGGTGGGAATGCTGTCGCCGCCCTTCAGCTCGCCCGAATAGATGGCGTTTAAGATCGATTGTTTGATCTGGTAATAAAGCGGGATGGGTACCTCTTTATCGATTTTATAGAGGCTTTTATAATTGTTCACCAAAGCTGCGTCACTCCCTTATATTGTTCCCTATTATTTTATCATTTTTTAGGGAATTTTGCAGCAAAATTTGCCATGGAGGCGTAAGTTTCTCGCAATCCGTCGTATGCTTGGTTGAATATGGGATAAAGCTCCCGATATACAGCGCCGTTTGCCTCATTCGGCAGGATGGTTTTGACGGGTGCGTTGAATTGCCTTACCACGTCGAAGCTGTCAAAGGCGCCGATCCCTACGCCACCGCAGATGGCGGCCCCCATGGAGGTGGCCTCCTCCAGGTAAGCGGGTAGGCGCAGCGGCTTATGCCAGATGTCTGCGAGTATCTGCAGCCATACCATACCCTTTGCGCCGCCGCCGATCATGATTACCTCATCAATCGGTACGGCATCGTTAAGGATGTCCAGAATCACCTTCAGGTTATAGCCCACGCCCTCCAGCACCGCTCGGGAGATATCCGCCTTGCCGGTGGTTACCGACAGGCCCACGAACGCGCCGCGCGCGTCGAGGTTCCATCGGGGGGAGCGCTCGCCCAGCAGGTAGGGCAGATACAGCAGCCCGCCCGCGCCGGGGGGCGATTGCAGTACGTCTTTGTCAATCAGCGCGTAGGGGCTTGTCCCTTGCTCCTGTGCCGTGAGGCTTTCCAGCGCGCAGAGGGTGTTTTTATACCAATTGTAGGAGTAGCCCGCGGCCTGCATGGTGCCGCATGGGGTATAAAGCGTGGGGTCAAGGTGCACCCAGTTAAAGGTGCGCATCTCACCGTCGTAAAGCGGCGCCTTGCTGGCGAGCGAAATCCAAGAGGAGGAGCCCAGCACGTTGTAGGCTGTGCCCTCGCGCACCACGCCCGCGCCCACACAGGCGCAGGAGCCGTCGCCGCCGCCGATTACCACGGGCGTACCCGCGAGTAAGCCGGTCTGCCGCGCCGCCTCGGCGGTTATGCCGCCCGCAATATCGGTGGAGGGGTGAGGTTCGGGCAGAAGCCCGGGGTCTATGCCGAGCGCCTTTAAAATCTCCTGCGACCAGCACTTGCGGTTGATATCAAACAGGTTGGTGCCGGAAGCGTCGCTGTAGTCGGTTACAAACTGTCCCGTCAGGCGGTGGATGATATAATCCTTTGCGTGGAGCATCTTATACGCCTTGGCGTAAACCTCCGGCTCGTTGTCGCGCACCCACAGCAGCTTTGCCGCCGAGTAAGAGGCGCTAATGCGGTGGCCGGTGGTGCGGTAAACAAACTCCATGCCAAGGGCTTGCTCCATCATGGCTTCCTGCTTAGCAGCGCGCGTATCCGCCCAGATAATCATGTTGCGCAATGGGCTGCCGTTTTTGTCTACCAACAGGCACCCCATCATCTGCGCACTGAAGCAGACGCAGGCAATCTCGTCCTTTGTAATGTTGCCGCGGCGCAGCAGCTCCTGCGTGGAGTCGCAGACCGCCCGCCACCAATCCTCGGGGCGTTGTTCCACCCAGTTCGGGTGAGGGTAGAGGGTAGGGTATTCATACAGCACGCTCGCACACAGCTCGCCGTTTAGATTATAGGCCGTCGCCTTGTTTCCGCTGGTTCCGAGGTCATGCGCCAGGATATATCTGCCCATTTATAAATTCCTCCGCGGGATGATCCGTGTTATTCAAGCGCCATGCAGGCCATGGTGGCGGGCATCTCGTGAGCGGTGTTCACCTTGCCCGGCCCGGTTACAAGGTCAAAGCAGGAGGCCACCAGCAACCCGTTCCAGATAATCGGCTCGCCGGGCTGGTCCAGCTCACCGCCAAGGCCGTCGCTGTCGGGGCTTTGCGAGAGGCGTTCCACCTTGCCGTTCGGGTGCACCTTTGCGATGGCGTTGGCACAGAAGTCGGCGATATACAGGTTGCCGTCGGTATCCATCACCATGCCGTCGGTGCTCTCCAGGGCGCTCCAGTCCTTCGCGTAGGTGTCTTGGCTTTTTACACTTCCGTCGGGGTTAAAGGTAATCTTCATAACCTCGCCGTCGCCGAAATTGCCGACGTATAGGTTGCCTTGCTTATCAAATTCAATCCCGTCCGCGCCGTACTGGCAGTCGGGGTTTTGGGTAACAAAGGTGGTGAGGATGTTTTTATCCTCCAGGGTGTTGGTGATCTCGATGTTCTCATCGTTTAAAGCAAAACGGTACACACAGCTCACCAGTTTGCCGGAGGGGTGATTTACCTTCGAAAGCAGGCTTTGTGTTACATACATATAATCGCCCCAAATCTTAATGCCGTTGGGGTGCTCCATGTTGTAGGCCACAACCGTGCACTTTAAGATGTTGCCCGCGTCGTCGGCGGTAACCTTCAGCACGCGGCCTTTGAACATCAGCTCCGGCGCACCGGACCATCCCTGATTATCACAGAGGTAGAGGTTGTAGTCTTTATCATAGGCGATGCCCATGTTGCGTGCCACGCCGGTTTCGGGGTGAACGGGCACGTCAAACCATTTGGTGATATTTCTGTCCTTATCAAACTTCACCACGCAACCCGACATCTTGGTATCGGCGTAGTTGGGGCAGGAGAGCACAAGGTTGCCGTGCTGGTCTATCGCCATCCCGTCGGGGGTGCAGATATATTCGGGTAAAACCGCGAAAAGCTTTGGCTTTAACATGTTTGATACGTCCTTTCTGTGCGTTACTAATAGCGGAT
This sequence comes from Bacillota bacterium, assembly GCA_023391875.1. Lineage (GTDB taxonomy): Bacteria > Bacillota > Clostridia > Oscillospirales > Ruminococcaceae > Acetanaerobacterium. The sequence goes on from JAEWAB010000004.1 coordinate 725,747, forward strand.
AACGATCTTTTTCGTCGTACTGCGGCGCTCTTCCACCAGACGGAAGGCGTCGATGATATGGTCAAAGTCGAAAACATCCGAGATAAAATCGCCGGGGTTCAATACGCCGAGGTTAATCCAAGCCATCACCTGCGAGTGGGCTTCGGCCTCCTCTTTTTTAGACGGCCACTGCACAAACTCGAGCGACCAGTTGTAGGGCGCCTTGCTCCAGTCTATCTCCATGCCGAGCTTGGGCGAGATGCCGTAGCAGCAGATCCTGCCGTTGTATTTAATCAGCCCCATGGCCTGATTGATGATTGCGTTAATGCCTACCGCGTCCACGACATAGTCGATACCGTCGGGGAACAGCTTTTTTACTTCACTTTCGATATCACAGGTCTTGCTGTTAAAGGCGTAGTCGGCACCCATCGCTTTCGCAGCCTCGACCTTTTCATCCATCACATCCACCGTGATGACGGTCGAAAGCCCGAGCAGCTTCGCAAACTTGGTAAAGCATAGCCCTACCGGCCCCGCGCCGAAGATGAGCACGTTCTCGTTGGGCTTAAACCCAAACCGGCGGATGGCGCTGAGCACCTCACGAAAGGTGATAATCATCGCGGCGCCCACAGCGTCTACCTTATCCTGCGGCTTAATTACAGTTTGAGCGAAGTAGCCCTCCGAAAACGAGGGGGTACCCGGCCCCATACCGTTTGCGATATACGCCTGCGCATCGCCCACCACCGCATACTCGGCGTAAGCGCCCCAGCCGGAGTAGTATTCGCCTGCCTTCTGCTCCAAAAAAGGGAGAAGAACGATATCGCCAACCTTAAGCCCAGTCACCTTGGCGCCAATCTCAATCACCTCGCCCACGCCCTCGTGACCGAGCACGGCAGGGTAGGTGTCAAAATTCTTAAAGGTGCCGTGTATCAGTTTGGTATCCGTACCGTTGCACACACCGCAGCTTAACATCTTCACGAGTGCCTGACAGTCGCCATAGCTTGGCTTTGGCATTTCCTGCACCGACAGTTCTCCTTGTGCGTTTACGACTAGCCCTTTCATGAACGTACCTCTTTTAAATTAATGATGGCTTTTATGGTCATACGCATAAAGCCTGCAACCATAAAAGCGAAATTGTAAATTAGTTATGCTGACAATATATCATAATGTCATTACATATCGTATGTGCTTATATTAGTCTAAAACGAATCATATGTCAATACGGTTTTGTGTATTTTGTTGTGTTATCCAAGCAAAATTGCTGTGGCTTATGTGTATTTACCAGCTAAATCATTATGTCATGATAGCATTACATACAAGCCAAATGTAATGTAAGCAGAACAAATCGGTGTCGGCGCGCCGGACGCCAGCCACTAACCGCCAGCATCGAAGGCTTTCTTGCGCCGTTGCATAAATTTAAACTCCCGTAAAACAATAAAAAAGACGCAGCCATTTTATAAACGAAAGGAAAGGGTAGAGCGTGGATAATAATAAAAACCGCCACCGAGACAGGCCTAAGAGCAACCCGGAGCTTCGAAAGATGAAGCCAAAAGAGAATGCCGATGTAGGCATCATAGAGGGCCACAAGATCGGCGTTCATGTCAGCAAGCACGAAAAGGGAAGCGGCCAGTAACGGTAAACAGTCCATTATGATATAGGAGGTCGGAGATGAATACCATCCTTTGCAATGTATCGGGCATGCAGAATAAGACGAACAAAACGCAGATCAAGAATGCGCTGGATAAAATCGAGGGGGTACAGGAGGTCGGTGTGAACCTGATGACAGGTACCGTCAAGGTAGAGTACAACGACCCCGCGACCGAGAACCAGATTAAAAACTGCATTGAGCATACCGGGTTTAAGGTTGTATACGAATAGACATGGTAATAAAAAGAAGCGGGCGGAGACTAAAATAGTCTCCGCCCGCTTGTCGGTATATGAGCTATCAGGATGCCGACTCAAACTGGCTGTTGTAAAGCCTTGCATAGAAGCCGTTTTTGCGCAGCAGCTCCTCATGGGTGCCCTGTTCGACGATATCGCCTTCGTTGATGCAGAGAATCAGGTCTGCGTTGCGGATGGTCGAGAGGCGGTGCGCAATCACAAAGCTGGTACGGCCCTTCATGAGGTTATCCATCGCCTTTTGGATGAGTATCTCGGTTCGGGTATCCACGCTGCTGGTCGCCTCGTCCAGAATCAGAATCTTCGGGTCGGCGAGGATTGCGCGGGCAATAGTCAAAAGCTGTTTCTGGCCCTGCGAAACGTTGCTCGCCTCTTCGTTGAGCACCATATCGTAGCCGTTTGGCAGGGTTCTTACAAAGTGGTCTACCTGCGCCGCTACCGCCGCCTTCTTTACGTCCTTGAGCGAAGCATCCAGCTTGCCGTAGCGGATGTTATCGGCAACCGAACCGTTAAAGAGCCAGGTATCCTGCAGTACCATGCCGAACATCGAGCGGAGGTCGTCGCGCTTAAAGTCGCGGATGTCGTGCCCGTCTAGCATGATGGCACCGCTGTTTATATCATAAAAACGCATGAGCAGTTTAATAAGGGTCGTTTTGCCGGCGCCGGTGGGGCCGACGATGGCAACCTTTTGGCCAGGGGCTACCTGCGCGTTAAAGTTACGAATAACCAGCTTCTCGGGGTCGTAGCCAAAGCTTACATCCTTAAACTGTACGCTGCCGTCCAGGTGCGCGATGCTTGCGGGTTTCGCCGCTTCGGGGATTTCCTCCTCCTCATCGAGGAAGCCGAACACACGCTCGGCAGCCGCCGCTGTAAGCTGCAATACATTGGAGATATTCGCAAGCTGCGCAATCGGCTGGTTAAAGGAGCGCACGTACTGGATAAACGACTGAATACCGCCTACCGTCAGGCTGCCGTTTACCGCGAAGTAGCCGCCGAGGATGCACACCGCTACATAGCCGATATTGCCCACAAACATGGTGATCGGCATCATCAGCCCCGAGAGAAAGTTTGCCTTCCAGGCCGATTTGTAGAGCGTGTTGTTGTATTCTTCAAACGTCTTTGCCGACTCTTCCTCGCCGCTAAAGGCCTTCATAACCACATGGCTGCCGAACATCTCTTCCACGTGGCCGTTTACGTGCCCCAGATATTCCTGCTGCATCTTAAAGTGTTTCTGAGACTTCTTGATGATTGCCGAAACCAGCAGCATGGATATCGGCAGGATACAGAGCGCCACGAGCGTTAACTGCCAGCTGATTGTGAACATCATAATCAGGATACCGATTACCGAGGTGATGGAGGTGATAATCTGTGTAATGCTCTGGTTTAAGCTTAGGCTGATGGTGTCCACATCGTTGGTGATGCGGGAGAGCACCTCGCCGTGGGTCGTTTTGTCGTAGTAAGAGAAGGGCATACGGTGTATCTTCGCGTCGATGTCGCGGCGCAGCTGGTAGGTAAGCTTCATCGTAACGCCCGTCATGATATACCCCTGTAGGTAAGAGAACCCGGCGCTGATTGCATAAAGGCCTAACAGCCATAGAATAATGCTGCCAACCTTGCCAAAGTCAATGCCGCCCGTGCCCGTAATCATCTTTATAATGCCCGTTACCATCTCGTCGGTGGCCTGCCCCAGAATCTTGGGGCCGACGATCATAAAGACGGCCGAAACAACGGCAAACAGCCAAACAATAATAACCTTCCACTTCTGCTGCCCAAGGTAGGCAATCAGCTTTTTCATGGTGCCTTTAAAGTCCTTGGCCTTCTCGCCCGGCATCATCATCCCATGCGGGCCACCGGGGCCCCTCATCCCGCGCATCGCACCGCCGCGCGGGGGGCTGTTTCTTACTTCGCTCATGCCAGTTCCTCCTTTGAAAGCTGCGACGATGCTATCTCGATGTATTCAGGGCAGGTGCTCAGCAGCCCCTTGTGGGTACCGCGTCCAACAATGCGCCCCTCATCCAGCACGAGGATCTGGTCTGCGTGCATGATGGTACTTACGCGCTGTGCCACGATGATAATGGTGCTGTCGCCCGTGTGCTCCTTCAGCGCCTTTCTTAAGGCCACATCGGTCTTATAGTCGAGCGCCGAAAAGCTGTCGTCAAAGATATAGATTTCCGGCTTCTTCACCAGCGCCCGGGCAATGGATAGGCGCTGCTTCTGCCCGCCGGACACATTGCTGCCGCCCTGAGCGATCGGTGCTTCGAAGCGCTCCGGTTTTTCGCTGATGAAGTCTATGGCCTGCGCAACCTGCGCCGCGGTCTCAACGTCCTGTGCGCTAGCCTGCTTATTGCCGTATTTCAGGTTCGATTCAATGGTACCCGAGAGCAATACGCCCTTTTGGGGAACGTAGCCGATGCTGGCACGCAGGTCTTTTTGCCTTACCTCGCGCACATCCACGCCATCCACCATTATCGAACCTTCGGTTACATCATAAAAACGCAGTATCAGGTTCGCGATGGTGGTTTTGCCCGCGCCGGTCGAGCCGATAATCGCCGTGGTTTCGCCGGGCTTTGCCACAAACGAGATGTCGTGCAACACGTCTTCATCGGCGCCCTCGTAGCGGAAGTTTACGTTTTTAAGCTCTACAACGCCCTTTTTCGCGGGGTCCAAGGCCTTGGGCGCCTTGGGGTCTGTGATGGTGGGCTCGGTTTCAAGCACCTCGGCGATACGCACTGCCGAAACAGCCGCGCGGGGCGCAAAGATAAAGATCATCGAAACCATTAAGAAGCTCATGATAATCTGCATGGCATACTGAATAAAGGCCATCATGTCGCCTACCTGTATGGCCGACTGCGAGATCTGGTGCGCGCCAACCCATACAATGAGCAGGGTCACGCCGTTCATAATCAGCATCATGACGGGCATCATAAAGACCATTACACGGTTTGCAAACAGATGGGTCTTGGTTAAATCAATGTTTGCCTTATCAAAACGGTCTTTTTCAAACTCTCTTGTGCCAAAGGCGCGGATAACCATCAGGCCGCTTAAATTCTCACGGGAGACAAGGTTCAGCCTGTCAACCAGCGTTTGAATGAGCCGGAATTTGGGCATCGCCACGGTAAAAACGACGATGATAATGCCGATAAGCAACACGCCGGCAAGTGCTATAATCCAGCTCATCGAGGCGGATTTCTCCACCGCCATGATGATGCCGCCGACGCACATAATCGGCGCGTAGCACAGCATGCGGATACCGATCATCAAGAACTGCTGTATCTGGGTGATGTCGTTGGTGGAGCGGGTGATAAGCGATGCGGTAGAGAATTTATCCATCTCACGGCTAGAGAAGCTTTCTACCTTGTTAAAGATGTCTCTGCGCAGGTTTTTGGCAACGCCTGCCGCGATGCGGGAGGAAAGAAAGCCAACCAGTATGGTTGCCACACCGCCCAGAAGGGCAATCAACAGCATCAGCAGCCCGATTTTTATAATATATCCGCTCTGGATACCGCCGATATCCGCGCCAAGCTCCTCAGAAAAGCCTTTGGCAAAGGTGATACCGGTTTGCTTGAGCATGGCTGCGGGGGTAGCTGCCGCCTTGTCGTGTGCCTCTTCAAACACCGAGGGCGGTATCTGGCCAAGCATCGGCTGCATGGCGTACAGCTTTTCTACGTCGAGGTCAACGGACTGCAAATCCGTACTGTCGCTGCTGTTTTGCACCGTTTGCCCCGCCTGTGCCGACAGCTTCTCCAGCACATTGATTACCGACCACGAGGCGTTGCCGAAGGCGATGTCCAGGTTCTCAAGCGCGTCTTTATCGTCGCCGGAGAGAACATAAATCTGCTGTGCGTCCGCGCTCGGGTAGATACTGTCATAGGTCTTGCCGTTTGCGTTTTTATCCGTGCCCGATACCAGGGTGTAGCGCTCATTTACAAGCACCTTTTCATCCTCGGTCATAAAGGTTTGGATAAAGGTCATGCCGGTTTGGCTGATGGCCTCCGGTGCCGCATTTTCGATGCCGCTTTGCTGTATGCCGACATTGACAATGTCGCTCATAAAGTTCGGCAGATTGAGGTCGCTCATTGCCTGCCCGAAGAGCAGCACAAAAGAGAGTACCAAGCCAATCCAAAACGGCTTGAGGTATCTCGCGAGTTTGTTCAAAATCAATCCATCCTTTCACTAGTCCCATCTATGTTTTGCGCATTTTTTATACGCTCGCAAACCTTACGCTGAGCCGCTTCCAAGACGCCTGAAAACTGCGTTGAAAGCTCAATGAGCTGCCTCGTTTTATCCTCGCCGAAGACCGCGACAGCCTCGCTGAGGATCATATCCGCGTGCTTTTTTGCGGCTCTTAAATACTCTTTACCTGCCTCGGTAATCGAGACGGTTATCTTGCGGCGGTCGGCACAAGAGATGCCGCGTACGATTAGGCCCTTTCGCTCGAGGTTATTAAGCATCTGCGACACCGCGGGCATGGTCATGTGCCCGGTGCCTTGAATGTCCGACACATTCACTTCGCCGGCCGACGTAAAGGATAGATGCTCTATCTTTAACAGCCCAAAGAATTCGCCCGGAGCCATGTCAACGGCCGAGGAGAACATCATTGGCACCTTTTTATAGCTGGACAAGGCCTTAAAAAGCGATTCGTTCAGCGCATCCATTTATTTACCTCCTTAATATTTAAGCAACTTAACAATTAATATCCTTAAACATTATAGCTCGCCTTGGGCAGATGTCAATAAGACTGCAGTCTTATTCTTAAATTGTTTTCAGTTTGTTCGTAATTCGTATTGTTCGTACAAGATATCTGAAAAAGCGTCAGTGTATTTGTACATATTTTTAATACAAAATCATGAAACAGAAACCATCCATACAAGCTACTTATACTGATTTTTACCGAAGTTTGGGTAATTTATCGCTTGTTATGGCGCCGCTAACTGTCACATGATTCATCGGCGGGATTCCCATAACAAGCCTTCGCGATTGCCATGGTGCGACATAAATTTATTGACTCCAATATAGAATAGTGCTATTCTTTGGATGGAATAGTTGCGCTAGCAACTAATTGTACAGGGAGGCCGTGGTATATGGAATCGCTTACGAAATATATCAACCGAATCTCGCGCTGTTACACGTTATACCGAAACGGCAAGCTGGAGCATGAGGGCATAAACGGCTACCAGCACATCTATATCCTAAGGTTATGCAACCACCCCGGTATGACGCAGGAGCAGATTGCAAAGACCATCTATGTAAACAAAAGCAGCGTGACGCGTCAGCTCGCCCTGCTTGAGAAGAACGGCTTTATCACCAGAACCCCCAGCGAAAGTGATAAACGCGCCCTGCTGGTCTTCCCAACCGAAAAGGCCTATGCCCTCTACCCAAAGGTTAAGCGCCTCTCCGAAGAATACAACAACTACCTGTATGAGGATTTTACCGAGCAGGAGCGCGATCAACTGCTCACAATGCTTAAGCGGGTAACTGAAAAAGCTGTAGCAAGGTTTGAGAAAGAAGAAGAGACGTGAAAAAAATACTGACATACCTAACACCCTACCTGCCCAAGATGCTGCTGGGGTTACTCATCAAATTTACAGGAACCATCATGGATTTACTGCTCCCGTGGATACTCGCTTACACCATCGACGATGTCATTCCGCTTAAAAGCGTGCGGCTTATCCTGCTGTGGGGCGTCATTATGGTGCTTTGCTCCGTCGCAGCGCTTGTAACCAACATCGTAGCAAACCGCATGGCCTCGCTCGTGGCAAGGAATACGACCGAAGCGGTGCGCCACGATCTGTTTAAAAAGATATCCTATCTTTCCTGCAGTCAGGTGGACCATTTTACGATCCCGTCGCTCGAAGCGCGGCTTACCACCGACACCTACAACATCCATCAGCTCGTCGGTATGATGCAGCGGCTGGGCGTGCGCGCACCGATTCTTATTTTGGGCGGCATTCTGATCACAATGATGCTCGACCCGGTGCTCGCGCTTATTCTGATTCTTATTCTGCCCTTTATCGGGCTGCTCACCTATTATGTTTCAAAAAAGGGCATCCCGCTTTATACCGATATGCAGCGCGCGGTGGATGCCCTGGTACGCACGGTGCGCGAGAATATTACGGGCATCCGCGTCATCAAGGCGCTTTCCAAAACCACCTATGAGAAACAACGCTTTAACGACGTGAACGGTGAGGTGGTGCGGAAAGAAAAGCACGCGGGCATGACCATGGCGCTGACCAACCCCATCATGAACCTGCTATTAAATATCGGGCTTACGCTGGTTATTCTGGTGGGCGCTTACCGCGTAAACGCCGGTGTAATGCTGCCGGGAAAGATTATCGCTTTTCTTACCTACTTCACCATCATCCTAAACGCAATGCTGATGATTACACGTATCTTTGTGCTCTATTCCAAAGGCAGTGCCTCCGCCGGGCGTATCGCCGAGGTACTGGACACCGAGGAGGAGTTTTCGCTCAGTTCCCCCGACCATGTAGAGAACGGGGCGCACATCGCCTTTGAGCAGGTTTCTTTTTCCTACAACAAAACCCAGAATACGATTGAAGATATCAGCTTTGAGCTCAAGCACGGCGAAACGCTGGGGATACTGGGCGCCACGGGAAGTGGCAAGAGCACCATCATACGCCTGCTGCTGCGGTTGTACGACGTAGACCAAGGCCGGATACGCATTAACGGCGACGATATCCGCAGTATCCCGCCCAAGGAGCTGTACAAACGGTTTGGCACCGTCTTTCAGAACGATATCCTTTTTGCCGATACCATCGCTGCCAACATCAATTTTGGGCGCGGGCTAAGCGACGAAGAGCTGGAGGCCGCCGCGGCGGATGCGCAGGCAAAGGAATTCATCGGCGCGATTGCCGATGGGTTTCAACATCAGCTCGCCCCCAAAAGCACCAACCTAAGCGGCGGGCAGAAGCAGCGGCTGCTGGTGGCGCGCGCACTGGCGGCACACCCCGAGATCCTTATTCTGGACGATTCCTCCAGCGCGCTCGATTATAAAACCGATTCCCTTCTGCGCCGGGCGCTGGCGGAGCATTTCAGCAGTACCACCACCATCATTATCGCACAGCGCATCAGCTCTATCCGCCATGCCGACCATATCCTCATCCTTGAGGAGGGCCGCGCGCTCGGCTACGGCACCCATGAAGAGCTGCTGCAAACCTGCGCCGACTACCGCGAGATGTTTACCGCGCAGATGGGAGGTGGCGCTATTGCCTAGCATAGAAAAGGCTCATGCCCCCAAGCAGAAGGATACAAAAAAGATTCTGCTGCGGCTGTGGCGGTATCTGTACCGCTACAAATGGCTGGTGTTTCTGGCGCTTGTGATGTCGCTTGCAAGCAACCTGTTCGCGCTCGTCGGGCCGATGCTCTGCGGCTATGCCATCGACGCCATCCAGCCGGGTACGGGAAAGGTAGACTTTCAATCCGTCATCTTTTACTGTGTACTGATGCTCATCTTCTATATCGTTTCCTCGCTGCTATCCTACCTGCTGTCCATTCTCATGATACAGCTCAGCCAAAAGGTCATCTTCCAGATGCGCAAGGATGTATTCGATAAGCTTGCCGACCTGCCGGTGGGGTATTTCGACCGACATCAGACCGGCGAGATCATCAGCCGCATCTCCTACGATATCGACACGGTAAACGCCACCCTCTCCACCGACCTTTTGCAGATATTCACAAGCATCATCACGGTGGCAGGCTCCCTCGGTATGATGCTCATCCTTTCCCCGGGGCTGGTGCTGGTTTTTGCCGTTACCATCCCGGTTTCCATCCTGTTTACGAAGTATATGACAGGGAAGGTGCGCCCGCTGTTCCGTAGGCGTTCCGCCATGCTGGGCGAGCTAAATGGCTTTACCGAGGAGATTATATCCGGCCAGAAGACCACCAAGGTGTATCATCAGGAAGAGACCATCATCGGCCGCTTTGATGAGAAGAACAAAGGCGCTGTAGACGCTTACTATGATGCCGACTATTACGGCAGCATGACAGGCCCCTCCGTAAACTTTATCAATAACCTGTCTCTGGCGCTCATCAGCGTGTTCGGCGCGCTGCTCTTTCTGTGGGGGCGGATCTCGCTCGGCGACCTGTCGTCTTTTGTACTCTACTCCCGCAAATTTTCCGGCCCCATTAACGAGGCCGCCAATGTCATCAGCGAGCTGCAGTCCGCCTTCGCGGCGGCCGACCGCATCTTCCGCCTGATTGACGAGGAGCCGGAGCCGAGGGACGCGAAGGACGCCGTGGTATTAAACGACGTGCAGGGTAATGTAGACCTTGAGCACATCCATTTTGGCTACACGCCCGAGAAGATCATCATCCGCGATTTTAACTTAAGTGTGCGCAAGGGCGGCTTGATTGCCATCGTCGGCCCGACAGGCGCCGGTAAAACGACCATCATCAACCTGCTGATGCGGTTTTATGACCCGAACAGCGGCAGCATTTTCATCGACGGCACCGACATTCAGCAAACCACGCGAAAAAGCCTGCGGCTTTCCTACGCGATGATTCTGCAGGATACATGGCTGTTCCACGGTACGGTTTTTGAGAACATCGCCTACGGCAAAAAGGGCGCCACACTGCAGGAGGTTGAGGCCGCCGCCAAGGCCGCCAAGATACATAGCTTTATTATGCAGCTGCCAAACGGCTATAATACGGTGCTGAGCGACGAGGGCACCAATATCTCGCAGGGGCAGAAGCAGCTGCTCACCATCGCAAGAGCCATGCTGCTCGACGCCCGAATACTCATCCTTGACGAGGCCACCTCAAACGTGGATACCCGCACCGAGCAGCTGATACAGGGCGCCATGCGCCGCTTGATGCAGGATAAAACCTGCTTCGTGATTGCGCACCGCCTTTCCACCATTCAGAACGCCGACATCATCCTTGTCATCAAGGACGGTCAGGTAGTGGAACAGGGAAACCATCAGGAGCTGCTTAAAAAGGGCAAGGTGTACGCGGAGCTTTACAACGCACAGTTTCAATAAAACAGAAAACAGCCTTGCAGTTCTGCTTAAAGTCAGAGCCGCAGGGCTGTTTTTTACTATCCGAGGAGTTTTGAAAGGGCAGTGCTAAAAGCTTATTTAAACTCGATATCCCTGAACTTCGCCAGCGCGGTTCGGTTGCTCTCGTGGGAGGTGACGGCCAACCCGACCAGCAGCTTCGCAGTTAAGGAGAGCGGATAACGGTTATACAGCATCCAGTCGGTGCCGTTGTTACTGTAATAGCTTTCAAAGGTGTCACCGGTGCGGATGAGCTTCATCCAGGTGTTCGGGTAGCTTACCGGGAACATCGGCGGATCGGTCGTATAGTCCGGGGGGTAAACTGCCTGACAGTCGGCGCCCTTCTCGTCGCGGGACTGAAACTCATACCCGCCGTTGTTATGGTTTCTTGCGCGGTTGTCGGGGAAGGCGAGAAAGAAGATATGCTGCCCGTCGGCATCCAAGGCAGGCCTTGCCATAATGCCGGATTTTGTGTAGGGATGCACCAAATCCAAAGACTCCATGCGCGCGGTAAACTCAAAGTCGCCCGTATGCTCAAGATACGCAAAATGACATTGGTCGTTGCTTAACCAGATATCCTCTCCGCCCGCGACAATATCATAACCGCCCGCCACCTTAGTAGCAGAGCCTTTGAGCGCGGGGCTGCCGATATCCACGCCGATAAGTTCAATCTTATTCATCATAATACTCCTTTGATGCTTGGCATTATCTATATTATACGACGAAACCACGCCTAAACAATAGTGTTCTCGCATTATGTAGGTGTTAAAACAACCCCCATCATAGCATAGCGACTATGACGGGGGCTTAACAGTAAGCGTTCAGCGGGCAGGCGCATCAGCCTTTTACAGCGCCCGCGGTAAAGCTCTTTTGAATCTGGTCGCTCATCAGCAGGTAGATGATGAGTGTCGGCACGGTGGCAACCACAAGGCCTGCGCCCAGCGCGCCCCAGTTGGTGGCGTAACGCCCTACCATGCCCATGATGCCAACGGTAAGGGTCTTGTATCGATCCTTGCTGATGAACGAGATAGCAAGCATCAGTTCGTTCCAGCAGCTTAGATAGGTAAAGATCGCAACCGTCGCGATGGCCGGGCGGATAAGCGGCAGCATAATGCGGTAGAAGATGCCGTAAACATTTAAGCCGTCTAAGCAGCCCGCTTCCTCCAATTCACGCGGCAGGGTTTTGAAAAAGCCCACGAACACGTAGACCGCCATCGGCAGCGCGAAAGCCACATAGGGCAGAATTAGCGCCCAGTAGGTGTTGTAAAGGTTGGTTCTCTTAAAGATTATGAACAGGGGAACCAGCGTGGCGTGCAGGGGTATCATCATGCCCGATAAAAACACCAGCAATGCCTTGGAGCTAAGCTTCCACGACATGCGGGCGATCGCGTAGGCAACCATTGCCGCAAGCACGGTGGATACCACGATGGACACGGCTGTAACAATCACACTGTTGATAAAATAGGTGCCGAGTTTGCCCGTGGTCAGCACGTCTTGGTAGTTCACCCACATCCACACCTTCGGCAGGCCGATCGGGTTGTCGCCAAAGCTCTCGGCGTTGCTTTTGAGCGAAAAGGTGAACAGCCAATAAAGAGGGAAGATCTGTATCAGCGCAATTATGGTCAGTGTCGTGTAAAGCACGATATGATGGTTTTTTCTCTGTTTCATTACTCTACCCCCTCCTCAATACTCGTAGTCCTGAACTTTGAAAAGCTTCTGCAGCAGCACGGTGAAGATCAGGCATTCCACAAGGATGAAGATAGCCATGGTACTGCCCAGCCCATACTTGTTCTGCAAGAAGATATTGCTGAACATCAGGGTTGTGGGAACCTCTGTGGCATGGATAGGGCCGCCCTTGGTAAGAACGTAGATAAGGTCGAAGGTCTTCAGCGAGCCGATGAGCGCGAAGGTCGCGCATACCTTTACCATCGGCATAATAAGCGGAACGGAGATGTGACGCGCAACCTGTACACTGTTGGCCCCGTCGATGGAAGCGGCCTCATACAGGGTGGGCGGAATCGCCTTGATGGCGGAATATAAAAGCAGCATATGGTAACCAACATACTGCCAAATCATCACAAAGAAAGCGGAACCGAGTGCGAGATTAGTATCCGCAAGCCAGTTGCGCTGCAAGCTTTCCAAACCGATGCTGCCCAAGAATACATTCAGCAGACCGTTGTTGGGGTGATAGATTTTCATCCACAGCTGGCCGATTACGGTGGTGGAGATGATTACGGGGATAAAATAGATATTGCGGAATATACTCTCTCCCTTGATATTGCGCGCGATAACCAGCGCCAGCAGCAGCGCGATAGGCAGCTGCACAAAGATAGAAAGCACCGCCAAAAGCCCCGAGTTAAAGATTGAGGTTACAAAATAATCCTTGGTGCTTGTGAACAGCGTGATGTAGTTCTTTATGCCAACAAATGTACCGCTGCCCACGCCGTTCCAGTCCAACATGGAATAGTAGACCGAAAAGGCGATGGGCAGAAATACAATGACGCTAAATAGGACAAGCGCCGGTACTACAAATACGATTATTGCTACCTTGTCCCGCATAACCTTTTCCAAGAGAACGCCCCCTTTTCGCATGATACCAATTTATGTAGAAACTTTGTGGTTATTCAAGTTTATGGGCTTAGACTGCATAAAAAGAATAAATTTCCGATAAATAATGTTAAACAGGCTGTAATACTAATTCCAATAAGAAATAAACCGTAAAAATTCTTCACAAAAGGCATAAATGAGGCCTTTTGCTCGGATTTTTTCTATATTTCTAATTGAAATAAGTATAAGAAAAAAGAAGGGAAGCGGCCGTTTTACAATAGCCGCTCCCCTCCATCAATGGCTTTTACGGATTCAGCTTCTGCATTTCGGCCGCAAAGTTTTCAGGGGTCAACTGGCCGGCAAAAATTTGCTGAACGAGGCTCTTGTGCTGCTCAGCAGCCTCACCGGAAAGGGCGGTATCCCATGCCAGTACGGCGCCGGTGGACTTGTTGGCAATCTCGATAATCTGTGCTACCAGCGGGTCAACGGTTACGTCAGACATGTCGAACTTCCAGGTGGCGATACCAGCGCCAAGCTTGAAGCTCTCTTTGGACATGTTCTCGGTAATGTAGATCGCGAAGTTAGCAGCGAGGTCCTTATCAGCAGCATTCGCGCTTACCATGAAGCAGTCGATAGCGCCGCCGAGAATCTCATTGGCATCGCCCTTACCACCGGTAATGGACGGCCAGTTCATAGCAACAACCTTGTCCTTAACCTTGGAGAGGTTGGGGTCCTGCATCTCACCAGCCATCCAGCTGCCGAGGTACAGCATCGGAATCTCACCGTTTAAGAAAGGCATCTTGGCTTCATCCTGGGTTAATGCCAGTGCGCCGGGATCAAATGCGCCGGCCTTTACCAGGTCATCCAGCAGCTTAGCACTCTGTACCATCTCAGGGGTATCAAAGGAGCCTTCGCCGCCAAGTGTGGCGTTGCAAACATCAGCACCAGCGGTGCGCAGCGCGTATACGTTCTGGTTGAACATTGCAGGCCAACCATCCTTAGCGCCAACGGTCATCGGAACGATGCCCTTCGCCTTAAAGCCAGCAACCGCAGCAAGCAGCTGATCGTTGGTTGCGGGGAGCTCAAGGCCGTTTGCTTCGAACATTTCTTTATTGCAGAAGAGTGTGCCAACCCACATGATGAAGGGCAGGCCGTAAACCTTGCCGCCGTAGGTCATGTTGTCGGTCGTGCCGGGCAGCATACGGTCTTTCGCGCCGCCCTTGGCGAGATACTCATCAAGCGGTAGAAGGGCACCGGCATCGGCAAAGGGCTTTGCAAAGCCGCCGCCCCAAGAGAAGAATACATCGGGCGCTTCGTTCGCTGCGATAGCGGTCTTCAGCTTGGTCTTGTAAGCTTCGTTCTCGGTAGCGTCAATCTCAACCTCTACGTTGGGGTTTTCAGACTGCCATTTCTCGAAAACGGTCTTGAAAGACTTGGCGTTTGCGTCAGAATCGGTGGTCCAAAGGTGCCATACAGCCAGCTTCTGGTTTCCTGCCGGGGCGGCAGAACTAGCGGGTTCAGATGCAGCAGGAGCCTCACCACTCGATGCTGCGGGTGCGCCGCCAGCGCAAGCTGCTAGGGATACGATCATCGCACATGCCAAAGCCATGGCAACTATTTTGCGCAAGTTTCTCATTTTCACGCCTCCTAATAAAGATTTTTTAGGACATTTACATAATAAAGCTTCCTGTCCGTTTTTTACATTGATTATTTTTACTAGATTCTTTTTAAATTTTACTTCTATATTGTGTAATTGTCATGCCGGTATACTTTTTTACTAATGTAGAAAAATAATTCGGGTCTTCTACACCAACCATGGCGCCGACCTCATAGGCCTTAATATCGGTGTTGCGCAAATATTCCAACGCTTTTTCGATGCGCATCTTATTCACATAGTCGCGGAAGGAAATTCCCTTGCGGTGCTTAAACATCCGGCTGAGGTAGCTCGAGTTCATAAAAAAGTATTGCGCCGTCTGCGCCAGCGAGAGCTGAGGGCTTGAAAGATTATCCAGTATGTATTTTTCAATATTGTTCATCTGTTCAGAGCCGTATACCGCGACCGTTTTCTGGTCCTCCGGCTCGGGGCAGGGGTATTTTGCCCGAATACGGAAAAGGCTGGCGATAAACTCCTTTTCATCCACGGGCTTAAGGATATAATCCTCAATGCCGATTTTAATACCCTGCCGCGCAAACTCAAAATCGCCGTAGCCCGTTACCACCACCACATGGATATCGGGGTACAGCTCCCGCATGCGGCGGCTCATCTCAATGCCGCTTACAATAGGCATGTTGATGTCGGTAACCACGATATCGGGAATATTTTCATCGAGCGTATCCAGCGCCTCATAAGCCGAGGCCGCTTCCCCAATGATGGTAAAATCCTGCGAATAGGCGCTGATATAGGTTTTAAGGAGCATACGAACAAGGCTTTCATCTTCCACAAGAAGTATCTTATGCGGTCTCATTCAAGAACCTCCTCATCAATCGAAATAAGCACCTGTGTCCCCGCGCCGGGCGTGCTTTTTATCTCAAACCGGCTTCGCGCGCCATAGATAATGGCAATACGTTTCATGGTAGCGCCAAGCCCGACGCTTTCACCGGCCATCACCTCTTCCAGCTTTTCGGGCTCCATGCCAATTCCGTTGTCGCGCACCTCGATATACAAGGTGCCCTGCACCAGCCGGGTTTCAATGGCGATCACCCCATCGGGTACGGCCCCGCGGATGCCGTGATAGATCGCGTTTTCAACTAAGGGCTGCAGTATCATCTTCGGTATGGAGTATTTCAAGGTTTCGGGCTGGATGCTGTAGGTTACCTCGAACAGGTCGCTGTAGCGCATCTGCTGGATGTACACATAAGAGCGGATAGACTCCAGCTCCTGCTCAAGCAAAACCATTTCCTTGCCGTTGTTTAGGCTGATACGGTAGAAATCCCCCAGCGCCTTGATGGTTTCGGTTACCTCTTTGGTTCGGCCCATCACCGCCAGCGAATTGATGGAATCGAGCGTATTATATAAGAAGTGCGGCTTGATCTGCGCCATGGTAATTTCAAGCTCCGCGCTGCGCAGGGCCTTTTGCTCCTCTATAATGGTGTTGAGCAGCACCTGAATCTTATCGATCATCACGTTGTAAACATCCTGCAGCGTACCGAATTCATCCTTGGCGGTCACCTGTTCCACGTGTTCAAAATGCCCGTTGTATACTCCTTTCATTGAGACGATCAGCTTTTCAATCGGGCGCGGTATGTAGTTGGATATCCAGATGGAGCCGAAGATGATCATGATGCCGTTGATGGCGATGGTGGCTGCCACCATAATGGTAAAGATGCTCGTGGGTATCGACAGGTCGTGTATCGGGATGCAGCGCACAAAGTACATGTTTAACCCCTTGTTCTTCACCCCTACCACCACAACGCCGCCCTCCTTGGTGCGCTTGATGGTCGAGAATACGTCGTCCTTCTGTGCCAGCTCCCGTATCTGTTCGTCGCTGATGGCGTTCTCCTTGTTGTTTTTCACGACACAGGGAACACCGTTAAGGTCAATCATCTTAAACGGTTCGTTCCCGCTGTTAAACAGCTTGTCAAACTCCATATACAGGCAAAGTACACCGATGGGTTCGAGTGTTTTTAAGCTGCGCACCAGCCTGAAAAAGGTGAGGTAGCGTATGCCATCGCCCTGCGAGCCGTCCGCGTTCTCCACCACGAGATATCCGCCGTTGCGGTCCACCAGAGTAGGGTAAAAGGGGGAGTTTTTAATATCTTTATAGGTAATATCCTTCAGTACCCGTTTTTCGGAGAAATAAAGCCGCCCGTCGTTTCGGAACAGGTACGCGGCCGAGATATTGGCGTTAAAGCTGATATAGGATTTCAGGTAGCTGGTTGCGCTGCTGTCGTACTCCCACTGGTTCTCACTGAGCGCGTCCTGCACCAGCTGGCTCGCGATGATAATCTTGGAGGTTTCCGTCACATCCTGAAGGATAACATCATAGGCGCGGTTATCTGATTTAATCGTCTCCACCGCGATGTCCTGCACGATGTTATCCACCACGTAGTTATTGAGGAGAAAAAACACCCCCAAGCTGATGGAGATGCTGATGGCGATTAAAATAGCATAGCACACCATGATTTTATAACGCAGGGTCAACTTGTTGAGCATAGCTACGCCTCCATGTATCCTCAAAGTAATGTCAAAGATGTCGGTTTACCGGCTCGTTTAGGGCTTGTCTGTAAAATCCGTTAGGATATATTTCGGTCATTCACTTTACAAGAAACAGAAACCTTTCGGCGGTTATACAGTCATTGCAGCGCAATGTTCATTGCGGTGTGCTTAATTCATAAAGCTTACTATAAGAACAATACCACATTTCAACAGGAAATGTGAAGTGCTTTTATAGCGAAATAAACAAAAAATATTCTGGTAACATGCAATTTTCCAAAAAAATTCTTATAAAAAAAGAAAAAATACCACCTAAGCTCGGCCTAGGCGGTATTTTGAATAGAAATAATTGGGATGCTAGAAGCTTTCATCAAATACGGTTACGCTCAACGGTACGCGCAGCTGGTCGTGCCGCTCGGGGGATGCGGGCTCGCAGGCCGCGTAGCCGACAAGCAGGATGTTTACCGGCTCGATATTGTCGGGAATATTGAATTCCTGACGGATGACGGCGGGATTAAAGGCGCAAACCCATACACTGTCCAAGCCCTGCTCCGCCGCGCAGAGCATCATATGGTCGGTGATGATGGACGCGTCAATGTCGGCCGAGTCCTTGCCGTCGTAGGCGCGCTTCCAGGATTTCTCGTGGTCGGCGCAGACGATAAGGGCAAGAGGGGCGTTAAAGCTTCTGTAGCCCTTGGCGAGCTTAGCAAGCCCTTCGGGGGATTGCACCACCAAAACCCTCTGGGGCTGGTTATTGCAGGCGGTGGGCGCAACCCGGCCCGCCTCTAAAATCAGCCTCAGCTTTTCAGGCTCCACAGGCTTTTTTTGATAATTTCTCGCGGAATAGCGTTTTTTTGCCAGCTCTAAAAAACTCATTTGTCATACCTCCGTTTATATTAATTGTCAATAGCATGAACCGTTTATCGGTGATCTATTAGTCATAATACTAATTCCAATAAGAAATATAACGTAAAAATTCTTCACAAAAGGCATAAATTTAACCTTTTGCTCGAATTTTTTCTATATTTCTAATTGTAATAAGTATAAGACAAATCCTCATTTTCATTGTAGGCGTACCAGTCGGATTCCTGCGATCTTCTGCTTCGCAGGATGCCGTTTAGGTAGCCGATATTATACATGATGTGCCGTATCTGTGAAAGGATGATGTCGGTATAGGTATGGTCTTCCTGCCCCGGAACAATGGGTAGCGCCAGCCCCTCGTCGTTTAGATGATCAAATATCCGGGTCGTTTTAACGTGTATCCTGCGCAGATATTCTTTCATATCCTGCTGGGATATAATCAGCGCAGGGTCGATTTCCGTTTCAAATTCAGGCGGGATTCTGTCGTCAAACCGCATGCTCCTAAACTCATCCTCGTTATAGACCTCGCGAAACCAATAGTCGACGAAATAGGCAACATGATACACCTGATACCAGAAGGGAACCCCGCTGAATACCTCCTGCCATATCGCCTTGGGGCATACGTCCACCAGCGTTTGCAGCATGGCATAGCACGAATCAAATTGGTTTCTAGCCGCCTCCGTTACAATACGGGATGTCGTGAATTTCTGTTCCATCGTTCCTCCATATAAAAGTCAGGGGTTTGTCTGAGACAAAGCATTCCTTTTATAAAGAATCCACCTCGCGCGGTCAAGCGGGTTTATCCCGCGCCTTTTGGCTACGGCGCCAAGCTCGACGGGGCATTGCTTGTAGCCGTAGAAACGGGTGCTTACCACCGCCCGGCCCGAGGTGAGTATCCCAAGCTTGATGGGGTAATTAAGCGAGGTTGCCACGGGGATATGTGCTTCCACGGTAAAATTGCCCGAGCGTATCACGGGCGAATCGTATTCCGCCCGCATTAAAACCAAATCGCCGATGATCTTGCCCAAGAATTCCTCCTGTGCGCTGATTTTAATGGTTATAATTGGTTCGAGCAGGGTGGTTCCGGCGTTGGTGAGGCCGTCCATCACGGCAATGGGGGTAGCTAAGAAAAAGTCCATCGGGTGGGTATGTACGATGTGATGCTCGCCGCCTATCAGCGTCACCTTCAGGTCGGTCACCTGCCAGCCGTACAACCCCTGCTTTAAGGTCTCCTGCACAGAGGTTTCTATGTGGTGCTGGTACCTTAAAAAGATGTCGTTATTCGATACTGTCGACGCATATTCAAGGCCGGAGCCGGGTTTGCCCGGCTCAATCAGCAGCCGTACAATCGCCCAGCAGGGCTTTGGCATGGTATAGGCCTCAAACCCTTCGGCAGTGCCGATAGGAGTCTCTTTGTAGATTACCGACGGCGCGGAAAATCCTGCCTCTAAATTATACCGCTCTTTTAAAAGGGCTGCAATAATCTCCAGCTGAATAGTGCCGGTGATCTTGATTTGAATCTCCTGCTCCACGCGGATATACTCCATGTCGAGCAGCGGGTCTTCGTCGCTGAGCTCCCGCAGCGCGGTGAGCAAGGCGGCAAGCTCGGTGCCTGCTTGCGGCAGCACCTTCACCTTCAAAAGAGGCACCGCCAGCTTGTAGCTGCTCCGGCTACCCGCCGTACCGATGACGTCGCCGATCTGGATGGAGGAAAGTCCGCATACCGCCGCGATATCCCCGGCGTTCACCTCGCCGATATCGGTGTATTTACCCCCAAACACCCGCCGTATCTGCGTAATCTTCTGGGTCTTGTCGCAGGAGGGGATATAAACACTGTCCCTGTTCTTTAAGCTGCCGCCGAACAAACGCACATGCGCGATCTTGCCCATGGTTTTATCATGCTCAATCTTATATACGATTCCGGAGAGCGCGTCGTTCTGAGCATTCTTTGACCCATCCATAAACTTCACTATAAACTCAAGCAGATCCTCTATTCCTACGCCCATTGCGGCGCTGGTATACAGTACCGGCATTATCTGCGCGCTGTTTACCGCCGCGCGAAGCCGTTCCTCCAGATATGCGGGGGAGACGGCAGCACCTGAAAGATACCTTTCAAGCAGGGCAGGCTCTAAATCCGCTAACGCTAGTACACACTCCTCAAAAAAGGCGGTATCGGTAAACTCCTTTTTAACAACCGTACAGTCCTTCTCGCCCTGCCGCAATACCTCTTGAAGATTCAAGACGGCGGGGGAGAACAGGGCCTTTATGTCCGCAGTGATCCGGTCGACGTCGCTGCCGACCCGGTCGATCTTATTAATAACAAGGATGGTCGGCGTCTTTGTCTGCTTAAGCGCCTCAAATAATAGTTCGGTCTGCGCCTGAATCCCCTCCACCGCGGAGATTACCAGCACGGCGCAGTCCAAAATCGAGAGGCTTCTTTCCACCTCGCCGCTGAAATCCACATGGCCGGGGGTATCGATGATATTGATAGCACAGTCGCCCTTCGTAATTCTAACCGAGGATGCTTTTACCGAGATACCGCGAGACCTTTCAATAGATAGCCAGTCGGTCTGGGCGGTGCCGTCATCTACGTTTCCTTTTTTACGCAATTCCCCGGAGCAGTAGAGCAGCTGCTCGGTGAGGGACGTCTTACCGGCGTCTACATGGGCCACAATCCCGAGATTGATTATCTTTTCAGCGTTCAACCAGACCATCCCAACCCTTTATTGTTCACCTATTCATGACAGATGCTTTATTTAATCGAAACACATTGTGCCGTGAATCATATTTCTCCCCAATTATAATGTACACGCCTGCTAAAATCAACCGTGACGCGAGAATAGCCAGGCATCCGGGGCACACTATGGCCAAGGTGGTATAAACGGGAAGGGTGACGCGTATGGCTGTTGTTAAAAATCTGCTTTTTCGGCACCGGTTGTTCCTATCCGTTTTACTGCTCGTGGTACTCTCCTTAATCTATTTACTTAGGAGCTTCTTTGGCTTTGACTGGTCGGACGAAGCCTACTATTGCGCAGTCTCCAACCGCTTTTTAACGGGGGATATGCTGTTTGAAAACGCCTGGGACATTCACCAGTCGGGCGCCCTCATAACATTGCCGCTCTTAGCGTTTTACCACCTTTTGAATCGAGGCAGCAACGACGGGATACTGCTGCTTTTTAGGTTAGTCTTTATTGCGGCGCAGTCTTTAACCGCATTCAATATGTTCCATGTTCTGCGCAAAAGGTACCGCATCACCACCGCTTTTACCGCTGCCGCCGTATACCTCTCCTTCGCGCCGTTCTGCATTAACAGCTTCAGCTACAATACTTTGTCTTTATTGTTTTTAACCCTTTCAGTACTTTTAATTTATCATTCGGGCACATTACATCGTTTTGCCCGAACGAAACATTTTTTGAGCGGGTTTGCCTTTGCGCTGGCTGTTCAGGCCTATCCGTTTGTCCTCCTTACGGCGCTCGCATTCATTGGATATTATTTTATTAAGAGATCTACAGTAAACAAGAATAGATTGTACCTGTTCTGGGCCGGTGGCGCACTCACGGTATGCTTATGCTTTGCGCTGTTTGTGTATGTCAATTCATCGTTTTTAGCATTGATAAACAACCTGCCCAATCTGCTTTCAGACCCGGAGCACCCGTTTACCGGTATACCGGTATTACTCCGCAAGCTATTTACGATTGCCCTAGATATTTTCGGATATTCTCTCTATGGGGTTGTTGCGGTGACGCTATCGGCGCTGGGGTGCTCCTTTTTCCGCAATAACAAAACGGTGGCCGCCTTCAAATACATCTTATATATCCTGTGTGTCCTACTTTATTCCATACTCATATACAGGATACTCTCCGACAAAGCCCTCTTAACGACGACTATTAACCTCTTAACGGTGCCGCTCACCCTGATAGGCCCTGCCCTCTATTGTTTAAATAACCGTAAGCATGACGCTTCGGTTTACCTCTACCTATTCGGCTTGCTCTATTCCTTTTCTGTGCTGCTTGGTACAAACAACAAACTTTACGGTTCCTCCTATGCATTGATCCTATCCGCCATTGCCGTCATCCTCTATTGCGGGAATCTTACAATACCGCACAACTATAAACTTTTCAGAAGCTATGCCGGTAAAGGCGTTTTCTTCTGTCTATCCGCTTCCTTATTAATTAGTATAGGCTTCACCAGAGTAACGCAGGTATATCGCGACCTTCCGCTACCATATCTGGTGCAAAGAATGGATACGGGGCCCGCGAAGGGGATTTACACCTCCACCGAATCCGCCCGCAAGTATGATGAGATCATCTATGCCATCGATCTCTACGTACCTGCTGAGGGTACCGTGTTCTATACGGCGCTGCTGCCCTTTGGTTATCTGCAGAAGGATTTACGACCGGCGACGCCGGCCCTCTGGACAACGCCGCTAAATTCCTCTCGCTTAAGCCGGTATTATGCGCTGCACCCGGAGCTTAGGCCGGACTTTGTGATGGTTGTGAATGACGGCTACGGCGTTCACAACGGGAACAACCCCTTTGAAGGGGAGCTTGCACATTATCTGAGTTCGGGTGGCTTTAAAAAGATTAGTCTCTCGTGCGGTACTATTTATATAAAAGAAAGGCCGCAGGCAGGGTCACCTTAAAGGTTTACCAGCCTGCGGTATAGATGATATTTAATCCAAACTAAACCAGCTTAAACTCAAGAAAGGCGTAGTTCATCAAGCCTTTCTCTACCGTGTGCAGCGTGAGCAGATGCGTTCCCTTTTCAAGGAGGAATGTTGTCATTGCGCTCAGCCTGTTCCAGATGTGCGGATGGGTGGTGGAGGGGATAGCAATCTTCTCCGTAACGTCTTTATTGTCTACCGAAAGGGAGATTGCCGCGTCGACCGCTGCCGAGAATAAAAAGTCTACGGAATAGTTCCCGGATTTATCCACATCTACGGTGTAGTTCAGCCATTCGCCCTCGTCTGTCCAGCCCACATAGAACATCTTGAGCTCGGGGTTTACAAGGTTTTTCTCGGTGGCGTCGAAATCCGGCTTGGTGAAGGAGGTGTCCACACTCTCGTTCATGCGGAATTCATTGAGATAGTCGCCGTTTGCGGGGTTGAGCATCCCGCTGCCGTGGTTTTCCTTTGTCGTATCGTGGTAAGCGACACCCTCGCCGCCAAGGTCATAGTACGCGCACATTACACGCCCCGGTATCTTTTGTGCTTTACCGTCGTACTTTGTATCCTGAAAGGGGCGCCCTTTATAATTCTCAACCATAATTGTCCTCATTTCCGATAATGCTTTGTGTTTGATAAAAGTACTACCAAAGGCAGCCTACTGCCATGAGTAACAGTATCCCCCCGCCAATGGCGGGGGGAAGGCTGTTTTTGGGAACGCATATTTTATTTCCAGAGGGTGTTGAATTCGTCAACCTGACGCTGCAGTTCGGCTTTGATCTTGGCATCGCCGGCAGCTTCAAGCTGTGCCTTGAACTCTGCGAGGCCCTTCACCGGGTCTTCTACGTAACCCATCTTAAGCGGTACGAAGTACTGGGTCATCGCGTTCTGTACAGCCGCATACTCGTTCTTAACCGCATCGGTGTTCATATAGAAAGAACGGAACTTGTTGGGCTTAACTTGATCGCGGATCTCTTTGAGGTACTTCTGGTAATCGGCGGGCATACCGGCCTGATCACGGTAGAATTCCTGTGTACGCAGACCCCAAGAGCTGGGGTCCATCGGGAAGGTTTCGGGGCTTAAAGCCTTAACGCTGCCGTCCGGCTGAATCTCGCTATGTACGCCGGGTACGCCGTAAGTAAACAGGTCGAAGTAGCTGCGGTCGCTTCTGAGCCTGTTCAGTACCATTAAGCCGCGCTCGGGGTTCTTGGCAGCTGCGGGTACCGCGATGGCATCCTGAATGTGAGAGAGGATGTTGATGTTGTTGGTGAGCTCAAACCAGCGGAATTCGTACTGAGGAGCCTCCATGGTGTAGCCTGCCCAGTGGCCGAGGTTGTTCATATCCGAAGCACTCTTGCCGGTTTCAAGCATCTTGCTGTCTTGGTTCGAAAGGGCAGAAGCGGGCCAGTAGCCTGCGTCAAACCACTTCTTCATCATGTCAAGGAAGCCGGGCATGCCGTCCCACTCCGCAAGGTTGAATACCTTGGGGTTCTCTTGGCTGGGGTCGATCCAATATACGCCGCCGTCGATGGAGTAAAGGCCCTTGCTCTGCATGTAAACGGAATCAAACATGCTTCCGTAAGAGTAGAGGTTGGTCGGCTGCATATCCGGCTCATTTTCTTTGATGATTTTTAAGAAGTTGCCGTAATCTTCAAAGGTCTTGATGGGGGGGATTTTGTACTTGTCCATGAGGTCGCCGCGCACACTTAAGCCGTAAGCGCTGTAATCCTCTTTGCCGTTGGGGAACGCGTAGATATGACCGTTAACGGTAGCCTGAATCTTGGTCATATCGTCTGCCTGAGGCCAGCTCTCTGCGCAGTACTTGGGCAGCAGGTCCTCAAGGGGCATAAACGCACCCTTCTGTGCCAGCGCATAGAAATCGATCCATGTAGCCGCATAGATTAAATCAATCGGCTCGCCGGAGGAGAGTAAGAGCGGGTATCTTGTCTGGTAATCGCTCCAGCCGATGAAGTTTACCTTCAGGGTGCAGTTTAAGTCGGCTTTCAGCTTTTTGTTCAGTTCGGCCAGCATGGTGCCGTAATCGCTGGGCTCGTCGTTAACGATGTACATCGAAACTTCCACTTCTTTGGAAAGGTCAAACTTCGTCTTTTCGGGCGAGGTGCCTTCCGCAGGTGCGGATGCCGCCGCGGAACTGTCGTTTGCCTCGGGAGCAGTGCTGCTTGGGTTTGCAGCAGGTGCGCCGCAGGCGGTAAGGCTGAAGGCGGTTAACATGGCCGCCAACAGTATTGCTAAGAATTTTTTCACTAACTTTCAACCTCCTACATTATTTGTGATGGTTTATCCTTTGACAGCGCCTATAGTAACACCTTTGACAAAATACTTTTGCACAAAGGGGTACACCAGAATAATGGGGCCGGTGGCTACAACCGTCATGGCTAGCCTTAAAGACTGCGAGGGAAGGTCCATTAGCGGGATATTGGCCTGCAGCGAGAGAGAGGATAACGCCTGAACCTTGGAAAGCAGGTCATAAAGCATATACTGCAGCGGCCATTTATCGCGGTCGGTGATATACAGCATAGCGCTGTACCAGTCGTTCCAATAACCGAGTGCCAGAAACAGGCCGATGGTTGCAAGCCCCGCCTTAGTAAGCGGCAGAACGAGCTGAAAGAAGATGCGAAACTCTCCGGCCCCGTCGATTTTAGCAGACTCGATAACCGCGGACGGAACCTCGTTCATAAAGCTGCGCATGATGAGCAGATAGAATACGTTGATCATGCTTGGGAGGATGATGGACATCAGGCTGTCTTTCATGTGCAGGTAGCGGATGATAAAGATGTAGGTAGAAACCAAGCCGCCGCTAAACAAGGTGGTAAAGAAAAAGTAGAATGAAATGGCGTTTCGATATAAAAAGTCTTTGCGGCTAAGCACATAGGCCGTCATGGCGGTTATCAAAAGCCCCAGTGCGGTACCCACGCCGGTTACGTAGAAGGATACGCCATAGGCCTTTAAGATCGCTTGCGGATGCTTAAAAATCATTTCATAGGCCTTCGTGGTAAACTCCTTCGGGAGCAGCCCGTAGCCAAAGTGAGAGATGGCGTGTTCGGAGCTGAAGGAACTGGAGAGAAGCACCAAAAAAGGCAGCACGCAGGCCGCGGCGATCAACAGAATAAAGAGATAGCCGAGTATCTGGAACAACACCATCGATTTGGCCATCTTGATACGATTGTGGCCTTTTACGGCAGACATCACAGAACACACCCCCTTTTAGAACAACGCATAGTCGCTGTCTTTTTTCTTGACAGCCCAGTTTACAACTACAATGATGACAAAGCAGAGCACCGACTGGTAGAGCGTAGCGGCCGCCGTCATGCCCACATCGCTGCCCTCCAGTAGGGAGCGGAACACAAAGGTGTCGATAACGTCGGTGGCCTTAAAGAGTTGCCCGTTGTTGCCGACAATCTGGTAGAACATCTGAAAGTCCCCGCGCAGGATGCGCCCAACATTGAGCAGCAGCATGATGATGATGGTTGGGCGTATGGAGGGCAGGGTGATGTAATGCACCTTCTGCCAGATGTTTGCGCCATCGATATCCGCCGATTCATAGCAGGCGGAATCCACGCTGGTGATAGCCGATATGTAGATCACTGAGTTGTAGCCCGCCCATTTCCACGAGTTAAAGATCATGATAATCCATATCCACGCCGTGGGCATCTGATAAAGGTTGAGCGGCTTTGCGCCGAAGAACTCACGCACGGTGTTGAACAAGCCGGTATCGTAGTTAAAGATGTTATACACAAACGCGCCTACAACAATCCACGAGATAAAATAGGGCAAAATGATAACCGACTGCATAATGCGCTTATACCATTTGCCCACCAGCTCGGTGATGACGATTGCGATAATAACGGCAAGGCCCTGCGAGGTAATCAGATTGATAATGTTATAGAAAACGGTGTTCTTCGTTACCTCCCAGCCGGTGCCGGAGATAAAGAAGAAGCGGAAGTTTTCAAACCCTGCCCATGGGCTGCCGAAGATACCCATGTCAAAACGATAATTCTTAAACGCCAGTACAAGGCCGGACATTGGAATGTAGGAGAACACAAAAACCAAAAGAATTGCAGGCAGCGCCATTAAAAACAGCGCCTTGTTCTTCTTTAGCTCACGGGCGAATCCGTGTTTTTTACCCATTCTATCGTCCTCCGTCTTTTCGGTTTTACCAAGGTGTATAGCAGGCACAAAACGCCTGCCATACACTTGAAACGCTAAACCCTAGCTGTCCGATTTCTTTAATGTCGTATACTGTTAAGCCGTTTACTCCGAAAATTATTATAGGGTTTCGTTATGCAATATGATATAGGATAAACCTACTCTTTCTTGTACTTTTTACGGTTCATTCTATGTTTTAAGTGCTATAGACATAAAAAAACCGCCATATTGGCGGTTTTTAAACAGGTTGCTTTTAGGCTTTGTCACTGGTTCTCCTCCGGCTCCCTGGCCGGAATGCGAACAGTCACGGTGGTGCCTACACCATGCTGGCTTTCAAATCGCAGGCCATACTCTTCGCCGTAATACAGTACGAGCCGGGTATTAATGTTGGTAATGCCAAACCCGTGGTCGCTCGGCTCGGCTACAGTAAATAGACTGTCCAGCTGTTGGGGCGTCATGCCCATGCCGTTATCCTGTATTGAAAGGTAAATGTCGCCGTCCTGTTCACGGGCGGTGATGTGGATTTCACCCTTTTGCTTGCCCGCTCGCTCCAGCATTCCGTGCAGAATGGAGTTTTCAACCAGCGGCTGCAGAATTGTCTTTAAAATGGGCCGCTTTCTAATCTCGCCGGGCACTTCAATATACAGAAAGATGCGGCTTTCAAACCGATAGTTTTGAATATCCACATATGCCTGCACATGCTCCAGCTCGTCGTTAATGCTTACAACCTCGCGTCCGCGCTTGAGGCCGAGCTTGTAAAAGCGCGCGAGCGACCGTGCGATATCCGCGATCTCCGGCACACCGTGCTCCTGTGCCTCCCAGTTGATTAGATCCATCGTGTTGTAGAGAAAGTGTGGGTTAATCTGTGCCTGAAGGGTGCGCAACTCTGCGCTACGCAGCACCTTACCGTTTTCGTACTGCTGCAGAGAATACTGCTTAAGCTCCGAAAGCATATAGTTAAAACTGTCGTACAGCATGCCGACCTCGTCCTCGTCCAGAGATTCAATGCTCACATCCAGAGCCCCTTGGCGCGCGAGAGACATGTTCTTTGCAAGGATACGCATTCGTCTGGTAAACCAACCGGAGAACCAATAGGCAAAGATAATCGCAAGCCCAATGATGGCCAACATAACTACCAGCATGATGGCACCGATCTGGTTGCTTGGCTCCATGATTTCGCTGGTCGGGATAAGCGCTACCATGTGCCAGTCGGTATTCGCCACCGCTTGGCTTTTCACCATGTACGGCTCATTGTCGAGCTTTATCGTTTCCCAATTCAGCCCGGGTCTCGTCGTAACGGTAACAACGTCTTGATCCATGAGCCGGAGTAGGAGGGTTCTGTTGTAATTGGAACTACAAATAATCTCATTATTTGAGTTGATAAGATACGCTACGCCCTGCTGAGTGATATTCGATTTGGAGATAATATCATCCAGATCATCCGCGTTGATGGTAACCCGAACCGCGCCGATAACCTCAAAGTAATCGTCCTCGTTGCGTATCTTGCGCAGCAGCGAAACAACGCGCCGCGGCTGTTCGTTGGGGTAAAGCACCACGTTTTCCGGCCCCACCCAGTAATACTGGTCTAAACTTTCGTGAAAAGCGGTCAGATCCTTGAGATGATTCATACTGCTGAGGTATACGTCTTGGCCCGAGTACATCGTTTCACCGTTTGTGTACAGGCGTATCTGCAAGATTTCGGCCTGATTGCTAGCCGACCGGATAATCTCCTGCAAGGTGAGCATGTCGCGGTATTGTTCCGCCAGATTGGGATTGCCAACCGCTTTGTTATTCTTGTGCAGGATGTTCTGTACATCCCGGTTGAAGAATACCATGTCGGATGCGTAGATAAGCGGCCGGATTGTTTTTTGTATGTAATTATAAGCCTGAGAGTAGGAAAGGTTCGCCGAATATTCTATCTGCTTGCGGTACTCATCCGAAACCACCTTGTAGATGATCCCGAGAAAAAGCAGGGTAGAGATAACAATCAGCGCCGTGGAAAAGCACATCAGCTTTACACGGAGCGAACGGTTGACAAACCATTGCCGCAGCGAAGCAAGTCTATTTTTCATACAATGTTCCTGTCCCGGTAGTCGGACGGCATGATTCCGACAACCTTTTTAAAGGTTTTTGCAAAATAGCTGGCATCGCTGTAGCCTACCGAAACAGCCACATGGTAAAGCTTGAGCTTTGGGTCGCATAGCAGCCGTTTGGCCTGCTCGATGCGCACATTGGTAATATACTGCTTCACCGTCTGGCCCGTTTCTTTTTTAAATAGATTGGCGAAATAGGTAGGGGTCAAATAAGCGGCAAGCGCAAGCGTTTTAACGGAGAGGCTTTCATCCGAATAGTTTTTTTGTATCAGCTCGATGGATTTGTTGATCACTGGGTTCCCTTCGGGCCGGGTTAGGGCTTCCGTCGCCTTTTGGCAAAGAAATTCGTGTATCTCGCGCAGTGTATCAAAGTCAGAAAAGGTTTCCCATATGTAATGTTTGTAATCGGGGTGCTGTAGGCCACCTTTCGCCACATTCTCCTGCGACGTAACCAGCCGGTACCCAAACTTAAAATAGATATTTTTCACTGAGGCGTTTAAAATCTTGGTTTGGCTTCTCAGGCAGGCATATACATCATTGAGTATAGCCAAAGTGCCTTCCTTGTCGCCCCGCTCCACGCAGGACGCGAAGGCGTTGTAGAGATTATTATCAAACGTTGGCTCAAAAGAGTATTCCCCCTGATAATAGCTGGTGCTTCCGTAACCGGCATAGAACAGCTTTTGCAGCGCGAGCACAGCGCTGCGGTAGGATTGCGGCACCATGGTAATCCCTTGCACCTGTTCGCCAACCGCGCAGAAGATTCTCTGCCCTTCCCATTCCCAATCCGCCACGGCCTGATGCATTGCTGTGAAGGGCGCAGTTTGGGCCTCCAGCTCTCTTTGTCTCTCGGAGGAGAGAATCAAAACCGCATGGCGGACATCCTTAAACGCAACGGCATGTTCAACGTCGGCAAAAACTTGGTCGACAAACTTCAGCAGCCGTTCCTCATAATCCAGACGATTATCCCACGTCCGCGAGCATTTTATCAGCATCACCCGATAATAATGGTTCGGCTGTTCAAAAAGCTGCAGCTCTTTCAGGCTACTCAGAAGTTCACTGGATAGTTCTTCGTCCTTTATCAGGGTAAGCACCGCCCATTGCCGCAACAGCGGCAGATTTTTATCCATATTGGCGCTGCTCGCGTTTTGTTCCGATAACTGGTGGTCGAGCTTTTCTTTTCGGGCAACCGCCTTTTTAACGGCGCTTTCTACTTCCTTATTATCAATCGGCTTTTCGATATAGCTGACGGCATCCAATTCAATGGCGGCCTTTAGATACTCCTTATCAGCGTATCCGCTGATGAATATAATCTGACAATCCGGCAGCTGCTCCTTGATGTAGGTGCATAAGGCAATGCCATCCATGCCGGGCATCCGAATATCCGAAAGGATAATGTCCGGTACGTAACGGGTGCAAAGAATAATAGCCTCTTCGCCGTTTGCGGCCGTTTTCACTTCGCCGACATCCAGTGCCGCCCAGTCTATATGGTTTTGGAGCCCGTTGCGTGTTTTTTTCTCGTCATCGATAATCAGCAGCTTCATCATTCTTATTCCCTCATCACGTATACATTCAAGCAGGCAACTTGTTTGCGGGGAGACTGTACACCTTTACTGGAATCATACGACTAAGCATGGATGTAATATCTACCGAACAGTCTATAAGCCCATAATAAGGCAAAATTCTCATTAGTATTATGGCAAACACATTATACTTCTGTAATATTTCCTTGTCAAATTATATAGATTTTATAGGCAAATGAACGAATAAAAATGAAAAGTGCCGCCCCATACAGGGCGGCAACTTATGCACAGATATATCTCTAAATGGGATTAGCCAAATTATTCGGTAAACTCTGTCCAGATATCGTTGTAGGTTTCAAGCACATCGGGGGCAAGGTCGCGCACGCCGAGGCCGCGTTGAATGGCTTCGTTGGGGATATTCTTGGCGGGGTTGGTACGGAAGGCTTCATCCATCAGCTCCATCGCGGCGGCGTTGGGGTTGGTGTAGGGGAAGGCCTCGGTGATCATCTTGCTGGTTTCGGGCTCCAGAATGAAGTTGATGAGCTTCTCGGCCCATTCCTTGTTCTTGGAGCCTTTCGCCACGCAGAGGCTGTCAAGAAACAGATACTGCCCCTCTTTGGGGAATACGATCTTCACATCGGGGTTTTCCTCGTTGGCAATGGCGATCTCCGCACTGTAGATAATGCCCGCGGTGGCCTCGCCGCTGATCATGGCGGTTTTGGGCGAGTCGCTGTCTAAAAGCTTTATGTTGGGCTTCAGCTCCATCAGTTTAGCCTTGGTCTGCTCCAGCTTGGCAGGGTCGCTCTCATTGTAATCAAAGCCCAGCATCACGTTGACGGCGCCGATGATTACCCTGAAATCGTCGATCAGTACCAGCGAGTTTTTAAACTGCGGATCAAACAGGTCGGCGTAGGAGGTAATTTCCTTACTCACCTTCGCGGTGTTTACGCAGATGGTGCCCACGCCGCCTAAGTAGGGCACGGAGTAGGTGTTCTCGGGGTCATACCACGGCTTTAAATAACCGCTGGAGATGTTCTTGATATTGGGGATGTTGTCATAGTTTAGCGTCTCAAGCAGGCCCTCGTTGCCCATCTTCTCTATGTACATCTCGGCGACATCCACCACATCGTAGGTGCCTGCGGGGGCGCTTTTCACCTTGGCGTACATGTCGGCAATCGACGAGAAGGTGGTCATATTCACCTTTACGCCGTACTTTTCCTCAAATTTGTCCAGCACCGACTGAGGAAGGTATTCTGTCCAGATAAAAATGCTGAGTTCAGGTTTCGCCTTGGCTCCGGCGCAGCCGGTAAAGAGACCGACAGCCAGCACCAGAATAAGCGCGACAGACAAGATTCGTTTCATTGTTGTTTCTCCTTCTCATGTTTTTAGGTTCCACGCTATGAGCCTTCGCTGCAAATAACCCCTTGCAGCCACTCCATATGTAAAGATCCGCCCACCACTTTACGGCGGGATAATCATTACGCCGTTTTATACTTCATACCGCCATGGCTGGTTCGGCTGCGCTATCGCCCTACCCGCTGTGCCGGTAAGTATCTGCCCGCCTAGCACCGCAACTACCCCGTTTACAATCACAGCGTCGATGCCCTCAGGGGGAAGGTCGGGCCGCCCTCTATGCGGAAGCTTCGCACGGTCGGTGAGGCTCTCAAGGTCGAACACCGTGAGGTCGGCGTCCGCGCCCTCAAAGATGTGGCCCTTACCCGCTAAGCCAAGCCGAGTGGCGGGCAGAAGGGTCATGCGCGAAACCGCGTCGGGGAGCGTGAGCTGCGCGCGTTCCTTCACCAGCTTGCGCAAAAAGCGGGGGAAGGTGCCCGCGTCCTGTGGATGCCCTTTTGAGGTATCGTCGGTCTGGTTTACCCCTGCGTCGCTCGAGACCATCATATAGGGTAGCTCAAACGCCCTGTAAATCTCGTGCGGGTTGCCGATGAGCGCGATCACCGCGTCGTCCGGGTGGTTTTTGCGCAGGTCGTCGTATTTATTCCTATCGAGGTACTGCCCCGCGTAGCGGCCGTTTGCGGCAAACAGATTGCTGTAGGAGCAGCCCCACTTCTCAAGGCAGCTTTCCTCAAAAACCGGCGTGCCGATGTAGGTGGCAAAGCTGGTGTACATGCCGCTGTCGCAGGAGATGTCGTAGCCTTCACGCACCGCGTTATCAATCATCTGCAATGCCTCGCGCATCATGCCAAAGCCGAACTGGTATACCACGTGCGATATCTGCACGGCGGCGCCCGTAATACGCGCGATATCGATGGCCTCCTTCAACGCCGCAAGCCCCTGATAACAGTCGGTGCGGATGTGTATCGCCACCGGTTTGCCGTAGCGGGCAGCCGTACGGCTGAGCGTGAGCACCTCTGCCTTTGAACTGCCGGGGGTGTACTCCAGCCCGAACGAAAGCCCGGCGGCTCCCGCCTCAAGCGCTTGGATGAGCAACTCGTTTGCGGCCTCTGTCTGTGAGGCGGTGAGCGGCTGGTAGGGGTCGGGCTGCCCCACGCGCCGTCGCAGCAGGGTAGCGCCGCACAGCTCAAGCTGGTTTATCACAAAGCCCTTGTGGTTTTGTTCGGCAATAAAGGCGCCGATGTCCTCCACCCCCATGCCGCAGTTGCCATTTAGGGCGGTGGTTACGCCCTGCTTGCACAGCATCGCGCCGTTGGCGGCGTGCCCCTCGATGTGGGCGTGAATGTCGATAAACCCGGGCGAAACGTAGCGGCCGGAGGCGTCGATGGTCGCTGCCGCGTCCTCGGCTTCACGGCTGATGCGGGCGATTTTGCCGCCCTTGATATATACATTCGCAGCCGTCAATCTTTTGCGCTGCGTGTCGATGATCGTGCCGTTTATAATGGCGAGGTCGTACATATCGTCACCTCTTTTCAGTGGGCAGGGTAGAGCCGTCGAGGGTCAGCAGCGGGGCATAAAGCCCCGGCCTGCGGTCGCGGAACACGCCCCAGCTGCGGCGGTAGAGCGCAAGCGCGTCAAGGTCAAAGCTGGCGGTGAGCACCCCCTCGGTGTGGTCGTCGGCCTTTGCCACAATCTGTCCGGTGCCGTCGGCGATAAAGGAGGAGCCATAAAAGGTGATGCTGCTGTCGCCCTCCTGCTCGGTGCCGATACGGTTGGAGGCGATAACCGGCGTAAGGTTTGCCGCGGCGTGCCCCTGCATGCAGGTCTGCCAGTGGCGGCGGGAATTAAGGTCGGGGTTTTGCGGCTCGGAGCCGATGGCGGTGGGGTAGAGCAGCAGCTCGGCGCCCTTGAGCGCCATAATGCGTGCCGCCTCAGGGAACCATTGGTCCCAGCACACCCCGCAGCCGATGCGCCCGTACGCGGTATCCCATACCATAAAGCCGGTGTCGCCGGGGTTGAAAAAGAACTTCTCCTCGTAGCCCACCCCGTCGGGGATGTGCGACTTGCGGTAGGTGCCCAGTACCTCGCCGGTGCTGTCTATCACAGCTAGGGTGTTATAATAGGCGTTGTTGCAGCGCTCAAAAAAGCTGATGGGCAGCACCACCGCAAGCTCTTTCGCCACCTTGGCAAAATGCTGTACAGCGGGGTTTTCCTCAAGAGTGGTTGCAAGCGGGATATACTGTTCCAGCGGCTTTTGGCAGAAGTAGTTGGTCTCAAACAGCTCCTGCAGCAGGATGATGTTTGCCCCCTTCGCCGCGGCAGCGCGCACCAGCGCCTCCGCCGCCGCGAGGTTTTCGTTTAAGTTGTTCCGGCTCGCCATCTGGGTGGCCGCGACTGTCACCATTCTCATAGCAATCATCCTTTGCTTTTATACTCGAGTGTATAGCATTATTTTCATTAGAGCGGTATCTGCTGCGTGATGCAGTGGATATTCCCGCCGCCCTTTACGATATCTAAGGTAGGCAGCTGTACGATCTCCCGCTGCGGGAATAGCCTGTACATGGTCTGCAGCGCGGCTTTGTCGGCTTTCTCCGCTTCTCCGCCAAAGGCGGGCAGAATCACTCCGCCGTTTACAAATACAAAGTTTACATAACTCAGCGGCAGCGGCTTGCCGTGATGGTAGCGTAGCGGCGGCTCCGATACCTTCTCCACCGCAAGGCCATTTGCCATGAGGATTTCTTCGGCTCTGCGAAAGCGCTCGTAGTTGGGGTGGGTGGGGTCGTCTGTCCAGAGCAGCAGCACGGTGGAGGGGTTTAAAAAGCAGCAGACGTTATCCACGTGCCCGCTGGTCTCGTCGGCATACAGCCCGTAGGGCAGCCAGATAACCTTTTTGGCCCCGAGGTAGCACAGCAGATAAGCCTCGATCTCCGCCTTGCTTAACTGTGGGTTGCGGTTTGGGTTTAGCAGGCATTCCTCGGTGGTAAGCACCAGTCCCTGCCCGTTTACGTGAATCGACCCGCCCTCCAGTATCAGTGGGGCATCGACGCGGGGGACACCCAATACCTCGCACAGCCACTCGGGCACGAGGTTGTCCAGCGAGTAATTCGGAAAGATGCCGCCCCATGCGTTAAACCGCCAGTTGACTGCTGCAAGCGCTCCGTCCTGGTCTTTTACAAAGGTGGGGCCGTTATCGCGCATCCAACAGTCGTCGTGCGGGAGCGTCAGCAGCGCCACCCTTTCGGGGCAGAGCGCACGGGCCTCATCGGCCAGCGCCTCGTTTACAATCATGGTAACCGGCTCAAAGCGGGCGATGGCTGCGGCCACCCGTGCAAAGGCGAGCCGCGCGGCGTTAATGCCATCCCCCCATACACAGTCGGAGACCGGCCACTCCATCAGCATCCCACGGTGTTCTCCCCACTCGGGGGGCATATGCAGTCCCTGCAGTTGCGTAAACATGAACTATACTACGTCCTTTTTTAGTACTAATTACAATTAGAAATATAGTAAAAATTCGAGCAAAAGGTTGAATTAATGCCTTTTGTGAAGAATTTTTATGTAATATTTCTTATTGGAATTAGTATATGATGCCTCCCGTTTACACGGAACCCGATAACCGGGTTAAGAGTGTATATCTGACGCTATAAACTCCTGATAGCAAAAAAACAATGCGGCCGCACTTCAAATGAAGGTCAACCACATTGTTTGGGTTAACTATATACAATAATAATGTCGAAGTCAATTGTCTTTTGCCACAAAGCCGATTGTCGTTTTAAACAGCGATGCCAAAACGAGTGCCTAAAAGGCGCCGTTAATTTATAGATTATGCGAATGGAAACAAGATTGACAATAACAGTAGCCTGTAGTATCATAATTTGTAACAAGTGGTTGGCTTCTTACAGGGCTGGGATATCCGCTTTCGTAAGATAAACAGGTGTTATAGGAATAGTGCTACTAAAGCATGCAGGGATACGGCGCTTTTGGCTGTTTCGCGCATTGGCGCGCGAAAGGCAAAAAGGCGCTGTTTTTATTTTCCGTTATCCGCTATACCGAACTGTTTCAAATTGGTTTTATGCCTTTCGGCATAAAGCCGGAAAGGCATGGTAGTAAAAATGAAGAAGCTGGAGATTATTATCCGCCCCGAAAAGCTGGAGGAACTAAAAACCGTTTTAAACAACTATTCTGTGGGCGGCATGTCCATCAGCAGCATCATGGGCTGCGGCAACCAAAAGGGCTATGCGTACGACGGGATTAAGGGCCTATCGCTGCCCAATATTAACCTGATCCCCAAGATTCAGGTGAACGTGGTGGTATCCGACGAGGTTGTGCCGGAGCTTTTAAGCAGCATCCACGAAGAGATCGCCACCGGCAAGGTCGGCGACGGCAAGGTATTTGTTTACCCCGTGGAGGAGGCCATGCGCATCCGCACCGGCGAGCGCGGCAACAAGGCCATCTAGTTTTTAATGCCTTTAATATCAATAACAAAGCAGACAATGTCGTCTCTTGGGGCGTTGTCTGCTTTTTTTATGCATCGTTGGAAACAGGTTTAAATCTGGCTTAGGAGGAAGCGCTATGGCCGCAAAGCCAATTGTAGAAATACACAATGTAAACAAGCATTACGGTGAAAATCATGTTGTTAAAGATTTAAATATGGTCGTGGAGGAGGGGGAGTTCCTCTCTATCTTAGGGCCTTCCGGCTGCGGAAAGACCACCACCCTGCGCATGATAGCGGGGTTTGAGCAGCAGAGCGACGGCGACATTCTGGTAGAGGGCGAGCGGGTGGAAAACAAAGAGCCCTTTGAACGCAATGTCAATACCGTGTTCCAGAGCTACGCGCTCTTCCCACACATGACGGTGTTTGACAATGTGGGCTTCGGTTTAAAGATGAAGGGCGTTAAGAAGCAGCAAATCAAAGAGCTCGTAAAGGACGCTCTTTCGATGGTGCAGCTCGAGGGGTTTGATAAGCGCTACCCCTCCCAGCTTTCGGGCGGGCAGAAGCAGCGCGTGGCCATCGCAAGGGCCATCGTCAACAAGCCGCGCGTACTGCTGTTGGATGAACCCTTAGGCGCTTTAGACCTTAAGCTGCGCAAGCAGATGCAGATCGAGCTCAAACGCCTTCAAAAACGCCTGGGCATCACCTTTATCTATGTAACGCACGATCAGGAGGAGGCGCTCACCATGAGCGACCGCATCGTGGTGATGAACGCGGGCGTCTTGGAGCAGATGGGCACCCCCACCGAGATCTACGAGAGCCCGCGTACCAAGTTTGTGGCCGATTTTATCGGTGAATCCAACCTCTTTGAGGCGGTGGTGAGCCACGAGGGCGACGATGCGCTGGTGCTGGCCGCCGAGGCCGGAACGATGCAGGGAAAGGGCAGTGGGTTTGAGGATGGCGAGCTTATCTATGTTTCGGTTCGCCCTGAAAAGGTGCAGTGCGCGTCTATACCGCAGGAGGGCTTTACGCTTTGCGGCGTGGTCAAAGAACATATCTATATCGGTACGCTGGTAAAGAGCATTGTGGTGCTCCCAAACGGTTACGAGGTAAAGCTCACAGCCCTTGCGGGCAAGGCCTTCCCGCCTGTGGGCGAGGTGCAGTACCTGTTTTGGAAGGTTTCAGACGCGGTGCTCATCCACTCGGTTTCCCACCGCATCTTCAGCACCATCGAGAACATCAACCTCGGCGAGTATGTCGCCGGGCTGAGTGCTCTTGAGAAAGAATCGAGGTGAGGCGGGATGGCTAAGTTAGACCGCCGCAGGCTTCGGGCCAAAGGGCTGCCCCTGCTCACGATGGTGTCGCCCGTTACGTTCTGGATGGTACTGCTCATTGCGGTGCCGCTTATCTACATACTGGTGGTGAGCTTTTGCACCACCGACGCCTCCCATAACATTGTGTTCTCGTTTACACTGGATAACTACGCAAAACTGTTAAGCCCAACCCTGCTTACCATCTACGCAAACTCCCTGATTATCGCGCTGCTGTCTACGATAACTTGCATCCTCGTCGGCTACCCGTTTGCTTATATCATGGCGTTTACCACCCGTTTTCGCAAAACCCTGATGATGATCTTTCTAATGCTCCCGTTCTGGACAAGCTCACTCATCCGCCTGTACGGCTGGCGCACCATCTTGGGCAGTGAGGGATATCTAAACCGTTTTTTACAGTCGGTTGGCCTTATCAGCGCACCGCTTGAGATGATGTACACGCGTGGAGCCGTTGTGCTGGGCATGGTGTATGTGCTGTTGCCCTTCATGATTCTGCCGATACACACCGTTATCGATAAGCTCGACCGCAGCCTGCTGGAAGCGGCAAGCGACCTCGGCGCGCGGAATGTCCGCCGCTTTCTGCATATCACATTACCCCTTACGGCGCCCGGCATCTTTGCGGGGGTGATCATGGTGTTCATCCCGTCGCTCGGTTACTTCTTTGTATCCGACATCATGGGCGGCAGCAAGAGCCAGCTCATCGGCAACGCGATCGAGCGGCAGTTTAAAGAGGCCTTCAACTGGCCGTTCGGCGCGGCACTTTCCATTGTGCTCATCGTTATCACGCTGGTGCTGGTGCGCATCTATACCAAGGTAGGCGGCAGCGTCGACGATTTGGGGGTGATGTAGGTGACCAAAAAAGAGATGAAATCGGCGGTAAGTAAGAGTACCTCCCGTGTTTTCTCGGGGCTGGTTTTCCTGTTTCTCTACCTGCCCATCGCCGTCATCGTCCTGTTTTCATTTAACGATTCTCGCCGCAACATCGTGTTCGAGGGCTTTACCGCCGAGTGGTACGGCGTCATGCTGCAAAACGGCCCGCTGCTCGAAGCGTTCGGTAACACCATGTTGGTAGCGGTGAGCAGCACCCTCCTTTCGGCGATGGTGGGCACCCTTGCCGCGGTGGGCATGTACCGCTATAAGTTCCGCGGCAAAGGGCTGATTGACGCGCTTCTTTATATCCCTGTGGTGATCCCCGAGATCGTGCTGGGCATCTCGATGCTTTCCATCTTTTCGCTGTCGCATGTACCGCTGGGCATGATTACCCTCGTTATCGCGCACGCCACCTTTTCCATCCCCTTTGTCGTATTTACCGTGCGCGCCCGGCTTTCGGGCTTTGACCGTTCGGTGGAGGAGGCGGCGATGGACCTCGGCGCGAACCGTGTAAAGGTGTTCTTTAACATCACTATCCCCATCATCTTTCCGGGTATCCTTTCGGGGGCGCTGCTGGCGTTTACCTTATCGATAGACGACATCATCATCAGCTTCTTCACCACCGGCCCCAACAGCACCACCTTCCCGCTCAAGATTATGGAGATGGTACGCTCGGGCGTTCGCCCCGATGTCTACGCGCTTTCCACCCTGATTATCCTTGTCACCTTTACGACGGTGGTGGTCAGCCAGACCATCGCCTACAAAAAGCAGCAATAAAGAGGTCATCCGTTACAATTTGAGAGGAGTGTTTTACATGAAAAGAAGAATATCCGGTATCCTGCTGGCGGCGCTTGTGCTGTCGCTCGCACTCATCTCCGCGGGCTGCGCTAACAAGGGCGGAGGTGAGCTCAACATCTTTGTGTGGACGGAATACATGCCGCAGACCGTTTTCGACGCCTTTACCAAAGAAACGGGTATTAAAGTAAACGTACAGACCTATTCCTCCAACGAGGATATGCTCGCGAAGGTAAAGGGGAGCAACGAGGGCATTTACGATATTGTGGTGCCCAGCGACTACATGGTAAAGATGATGGTAGGCGAGGGGCTGTTGCAGGAGCTTGACCAAAGCAAGCTGCCCAACCTTAAAAATATCGACCCCGCGTACTTAAACCAGAGCTTCGACCCCGGCAACAAATACTCGGTACCCTACATGGGTGGTGTGGCAACCTTGGTGGTGAACAAAACCAAGGTAACCGAGCCGATTACCTCCTATAAACAGCTGTTTGACCCCAAATTCGCAAACTCGCTCGTGGTGCTGGACGATTTCCGTGCCGTAATCGGCATTGCCGCCAAGAGCCTTGGCTACTCGCTCAACACCACCGACGACGCCGAGCTTGCGGAGGTAGGCAAGGCGCTGGAGACCCTTAAGCCCAACATCAAGCTGTACGACAGCGACTCGCCCAAAACCGCGATGCTAAACGGTGAAACCTCCATCGGCTTTATGTGGAATGCGGAGGTCGCCATCTGTACCGAGGAGAGCGACGATTTTGAGGTTGTGTTCCCCGAGGAGGGCTGCTACCTGTTTTTAGATAACCTGAGCATCCTCAAGGGGGCCAAGAACAGCGAGAACGCGCTTAAATTCTTAAACTTCATCTTAAAGCCGGAAATCAGCAAGCTGGTTTTGGATGAGTTCCCTTACCTAAACCCCAATGCCGAGGCAGTAAAGCTGCTGCCCGACAGCTATAAGAACAACCCCGCCTCCAACATCCCACCCGAGGTGTTTGCCAAGGGTGAGTTTGTAGAGGATATCGGTACGGCGGTAGAAAAGTACGATACGCTCTGGACAAAGCTTACACAGTAACATTTATATAAACTTTACCCGAACCTGAAGAAAGGCAAGGAAGTAAACAATGAGTGAACAGACAATCGGCAAGATGTATATAGACGGCAAATGGGTGCTGTCCCTAACCGGCGAAACGCGCAAGGTGCTTAACCCCGCCGACGGCAGCATTATCGGCGTCGTTACCGAGGGCAGTGCGGAGGATGTAAAAAAGGCTGTTCGGGCCGCCTCCCGCGCCTTTGAAGAGGGCAGCTGGCGCAATATGCCCGTAAACGAGCGCGCCTCCCTTTTACACCGCATTGCCGATAAGATTGAAGAGCGGGCGGACGAGTTTACCAAGCTCGACACCTTAAACAACGGTAAGCCGCTGCGCGATAGCGCGGGCGATGTGGCCGACTCGGTAACCTGCTTCCGTTACTACGCGGGGCTGATCGACAAGCCCCTGGGGCAGACCTACGCGGTGCCGGACCCCAACACCCACGCGATG
The DNA here is from genome assembly GCA_023391875.1 of Bacillota bacterium. GTDB lineage: Bacteria > Bacillota > Clostridia > Oscillospirales > Ruminococcaceae > Acetanaerobacterium. Next base: position 766,947 of record JAEWAB010000004.1, read on the forward strand.
GTGGTGCGCGAGCCGATCGGCGTCTGCGGGCAGATCGTACCGTGGAACTACCCACTGATGATGGCGGCGTGGAAGCTCGCCCCCTGCCTTGCGGCGGGCAACACCACCGTATTCAAGCCCTCCGAGCTTACCCCTTTAAGCGCCATCAAGCTCTTTGAGATATTCGAGGAGGTAGGCCTTCCCGTGGGTGTCGCCAACCTTGTGATGGGCGCGGGCAGCACGGTAGGGCAGGAGATTGCCGAAAACGACGGCATCGATAAGGTCATCTTTACGGGCGGCACCGTCACGGGCCGCAAGATCATGCAGGCCGCGACCAAAAACCTCAAGGGTGTTGGGCTGGAGCTTGGCGGCAAAAGCCCCTGCATCGTGTTCGACGACTCGGACATGGAAACGGCTGTTGACTGGGCACTGTTCGCCATCTTCTGCAATCAGGGCGAGGTGTGCTCCGCAGGCTCGCGCCTGATACTGCAGGATACCATCTATGAGGCATTCTTAAAACAGCTCGCCGAGCGCGCTGTCAAGATCAAGGTGGCCAAAGGCGATGCCGAGGGCGCCGAGATGGGCCCGCTCATCAGCGAGGCACATATGAACAAGGTGCTCGGTTATATCGAGGCCGGCAAACAGGAGGGTGCGCGCCTGCTCTGCGGCGGCTACCGCATTAATGAGGGCGAGTACGCCAAAGGGTATTTCGTAGCCCCTACCATCTTCGCCGACTGCACCCCCAACATGCGTATCGTGCAGGAGGAGATCTTCGGGCCGGTACTCGCCGTGCAGAAGTTTTCCACCGAGGAGGAGGCCCTCGCCCTTGCCAACGGCACGGTATACGGCCTTGCGGGCGGCGTGTTTACGAGCGATGTTACCCGCGCGCTCAGGGTCATCAAGGCGCTGCGTGCGGGCATTACCTGGATAAACGCCTACCACCCAACCTTTGCGCAGGCGCCGTGGGGCGGCTATAAGCAAAGCGGCATCGGCCGCGAGCTTGGCACCTTCGGCCTTGACGAATACACCGAGATCAAGCAGATCAACATCAACCTGGCTCCCGGACCAATCTATTGGTTTGAGAAATAAAAACTTCAGAAAGAGGATAATACTAATCTCTCATTAAAACCTTTCTAAAAAATCTTCGCAAAAAGCCATAAATTTAAGCTTTTCCCTCGATTTTTTAGAGGTTTTATAATCGAGATAAGTATAAGGCTTATCGAAAAGAGAGCCAAAGAAAGGATTTGTTAAAATGAGTTCCCAAAAGGCCCAACAGATTTTAGACAAGGTGCTCGGCTACATTACTGCAGACGAGCTCACGGAGGCGGACAAGCAGCAGCTGATTACCGACAGCGTGTACAACTACAACGAGTACGTAAACCCCGGCTGGCTGAAATACCGCAAAAGTGTGTCGACGAATGAGGCTTTTGTTGAGTGGGAGGATTACGATTCTTACTTCACCGACGTATACGGCGAACAGTTCATCGACTGTCTTGGAGGCTTCGGCATCTACACCTTCGGCCACCGCAACCCCGAGATTGTAAAGTATGTGCAAGCGCAGCTTAACCGCCAGGCGCTGCACAGCCAGGAACTGCTCGACCCTCTGCGCGGTTATCTTGCGCAGGCGCTCGCCGAGATTACCCCCGGCGACCTGCAATACTGCTTCTTCACCAACGGCGGCGCCGAGGCCGTGGAGATGGCGTTAAAGCTTGCGCGCATCGCAACCGGTAAGCGCCACTTTATCTCCACCGTGGGCGGCTTCCACGGCAAGAGCATGGGCGCTCTTTCGGTGGGAGGAAAAGCTACCTACAGGGTGCCTTACCTGCCCATCGTGCAGCAGGTGTCTCACGTCATCTACAGTGACATCGACGACCTGCGCAAGACGGTTAAAAAGCTCACCGCCACCGGCGAGGGCATTGCGGCCGTGATCATGGAGCCCGTACAGGGAGAAGCCGGTATCATCGTTCCGCCTAAGGGCTACCTCAAGGCGGTACGCGAGCTGTGCGACGAATACGGCATCTGCCTGATTTTTGACGAGATTCAAACCGGTATGGGGCGCACCGGCAGCTACTTCCGCTGTGAAGCGGAGGGCGTCACCCCCGACATCATGACCTACGGCAAGGCCTTCGGCGGCGGCATTATGCCCATCACCGGCATCATTGCCCGCCCGCATTTGTGGGTGGAGGAGCTGAAGGAGAACCCGTGGATACTCGGTTCCCCCACCTTCGGCGGAAACCCCTTGGCCTGCGCGGCGGCATTGGGCGCCATCAACTACATGGTAAAGTACGACGTGCCCAAGCTTGCGCGCGAAAAGGGCGAGTACCTCCTGGCGGGGCTTAAAAAGTTGCAGCAGAAATACCCCGCCATCCTCAAGGATATCCGCGGCATCGGCCTGATGATTGGCGTGGAGTTCCCCAAATCCGAGATCGGCTACGCGGTGGCGAAGGGGCTGTTCGCGCGCAAGGTGATGACGGCGGGTACCCTAAACAATGCCACCACCATCCGCTTCGAGCCCGCGGCAACTACCAGCTACGAGGACTTTGACAAGGTACTCGCCCGTATGGACGACGCGCTTGCCGATGTACAAAATGAATTTGCAATTTAACCGATAAATATTTATAATTAGTTGCGCAGGAGGATATTGCCGCCTGCGCAAATCTCTGTTCTGCTAAGCAGAATAATGGGGGAAACGCAACCCCCTCGTTGTATGTAAGGGATAACTAGCCGCTTTTACGCGGCAAAATGAGGTGCTAAAATGATAACATTTGATTACCTGCTGCCCACCCGATTGGTCTTCGGGCGCGGGCGGATTAACGAGCTTGGCGGTATCTGTGCCGAATACGGCAAAAAGCCGCTGATTGTTACCGGCAAGAGCAGCGCCAAAACGGGGCTGCTCGACCGTATCACGGCGCAACTCAGCGACTATGCCGTGTTTGACGAGGTCGTACAAAACCCGCTTTCCACCACTGCTGAGGCGGGGCTTGCCGTGTTAAAGCACCATGGCTGCGATATGGTACTGGCGGTAGGCGGCGGCAGCCCGATGGATACGGCCAAGGCGATTGCCTTTATGGCGAAGAATGAGGGCGACATCAACGACTATATCATGCTGCGCAAAACAGGGGAGGGCGCCCTGCCGGTGGTTACGGTGTCCACCACCGCGGGCACGGGCAGTGAAGCCAACTGCTTTGCCGTGCTCACCAACCCCGCCACCAACGACAAAAAGTCGCTCAAAAACCCCGCTATCTTCCCAAAGGTTGCGATTTTAGATCCCGAACTGCTGACCTCGCAGCCGCCGCACATCGTAGCCTCCACAGGGTTTGACGCCTTCTCGCACAACCTTGAGGCCTATATCGCCAACCGCGCCCAGCCCATCGTAAGGATTCTGGCGGCGGAGGGCATTCGCCTGCTGTTTGAAAACCTAGAGAAGGCATATCAAAACCCCGCCGATATGGACGCGTTTGATCAGGTAATGCTCGCGAGCACACTCGGCGGCATGAGCATCTGCCTTGCGGGGGTAGGGCTGCCACACGCCATGGAGCACCCGGTGAGCGGGCTATATAACGTGGTTCATGGGCAGGGGCTTGCGGCCATTCTGCCGAAGGTGATGCGCTTTAATGCTCAGCGTGCGCCCGAGCGTCTGGCGATGCTTGCTGTTTCCACCGGCATTGCGGGTACTTCTGCAAGTACCAATGAGGCGGTACTCGCGCTTTGCACAAAAATAGACGAGCTTCTATATAGCCTGAATCTGCGCTTTACACTCTCACAGCTCGGCGTGCTGCAAAAGGATGTGGCCTGGCTTGCCCACAACGCCATGACCCTGATGAACGCCAACGCCGTCAACAACCCATACGTCCCCACTGAGGAGGATGTATACGCCCTATTTGAAAGCTGTTTGTAAAGCTGTCCGTATAAAGAGCAGGCTCCTTCTCCCGAGCGGGAAGAAGGGGCCTGCTCTCGTTCTGTATACTTAAATATATACTTCGCACCGTTTGCTGAATACCGTACATTCGGGGTCATAACAGATGCTCGTGCACTTGGCCACTTCATAGCCGTGACGCAATAATAGCTCAAAATCCGCCTCCGTGGGCTTGCTTAACGTCGTGGGGTAATCACACGCCCTTTGCGCGTCCTCGGCGGAAAGACACTGTGCAATCAGCTCCTTTTTCAACGCCGGGGGGAGCTTGCTATCCTCCACAATGTCCTGCGCACTGTTGCCGATTTTATAATACACGCCCTTTTTAGCACGCTTAAAATAATCCATGACGCTTCTGTTGCGCAAGGCCATCACCTGATCCATCGCTATCTCCAGCAGCCTTTTAAGGTTTTTGCCGGACATGTTCTTTTCCCGCGTTTTATACTCGATGGGCATAGAGGCGTTGCTTACCACCAGATAATCAATGCCTTCGCACAGGCTCCCGCCATTATCCGGCTTATAAACCGATTCCATCCCCAGATTATCGTAAACGCCGCCGTCCCACAGGTGGATGTATTTTTCCACAGTGACGGAATCGTCCTTTGAAAAATAGGATTTCTCCCATTGATATTTATCGGTTTTCATTTTGTACGGGCCGATAAAAACGGGCAGACCGGCGGATGCCGCCACTGCGTCGGCCAAAGCAATCTTGGGATTGCGGACATATCCAATCCGGTAATCGCCCATATCCTCCTGCGAAAAGCGGAACCGTTTACCCGTCTCGTAGGTCGTGCAGTTGATAAACCATAACGGATTCTTCCCTAAGTCCGTAAGATCGCCAATAAGTCCCCAATGCTTTTGCAGTATCTTTGCCATGAGGTTCACCCTTTTGTGCCACCACCATGGCGAAAAGATGAGCCGCTTAATCGCGGTATGCAGGATATCCTTGTGCAGGATAACCTTTTTCACCTTTGGAAGCACATTCTTCAGATATTCCTCGCTGGTAGGCCACCGGTGACCGTTCTGGGCGTATACCAGCCCTATACCCAAGCCGGCGCCGGAAACCGATGAGATGCGAGCAATATCCTCAAGCATGTTGTTCTCCGCCAGCCATTTCAGGGTGCCCAAGTGAAAGACGGCCGCCCTTATTCCGCCGCCCGAGAGCGTAATGCCGATTCTTCTCTGATTGTCATACACCTTAGTTATCCCCTTTGTCATCATCTGCGCTCCGCTTCCAGCAGCCGCCCGATCATCAGCGCCACCTCCAGCCGCGTACAGTCGGAGATATTCTTTACACTCAGGCCGGTGATCTCCTCAATCTTCATAATGCGGTACTTGAGCGTGTTTTTGTGGATAAACAGCTTGTCCGAGATATCCGCCAGATTCCCGCCCGACTCTAAAAATACCTCCAGCGTATGCAGCAGGGTGGCGTTGTTTAATCGGTCGTATTCAATCACCTTACTGAGCGTCGCGGTGTAGTAGTTCTCCAGCACCCGTTTATCGCGCACCGCAAACAGGACAGAGAAGATGCCCATGTCGCTATAAAAGTTGTAGGTGCTTTTTATCAGGCGGCATTTACCCGCCTTTAAGGCCAGCTCGGCCTCATTCAGGCTTTCGTGCATCTCGTCGAGGGAAAGGTAGGCGTTGCCGATGCCAAGGCGCAGGGTAAGCCCGGGGTAATGCCGCTCTATCTCACGCTGTACCTCGTCAAACAGCGACGTGATGAAGGCCTCGGCAGTTTCGTTGCGCGTTTGCACAAGGCAGATAAACGAATCGCTGCGCAGCATAAGGATGGGTGCCTTGCCCCTGTCCACAATCGCGTTCTGGATGGTTCGCTTGATGAACAGCTTCAGCTCCACAATCGCATTTTCATCGATAATGCCGTGCTGTTTGAGGTAATCCGAGAAGGCGTTGATATCGGCGATGCAGATGCGCGCGGGCTTATCGGGGAGGTACCCGTAGTATTCCGCACGTGTTTGAATATGCGCCTCCAATGTGCGCTCGCCGAACAGGATGCTCACCAGAAGGTTATCGAGCGTTTTCTCTTCCATCTCCTTCATGGTAAGCGCCTGACAGATGTCCCTGCTCACCGTGACCAGTCGCGCCTCCCACGGCAGTTCAAATAGCGGGAAGGCATGCGCCTCGGCCTCCTCCAGCACCGCCCCAGGCACCTCGCGGATATACGGCCCGATGTACACCACCATGCCCGCCGCCTTTTTATCGATGAGCATGCGCACCACGTCCAGCAGCTGCCCGGGGTCGCCTTTGACGTTTAAGCCCGACACAAACACCAGCTCGCCGCCGTAAATCCAGTTCACGATCTGCCGCATGTCCTCGAGACATTCGGCGATATAAATCCAGCGCAGGGGGCGGTTAAGCCCATTCGCGCCCGCAACCACCTTTATCTCCCGCAGGGAGGGGAGGCTTAATATTTCCCCGCACATCATTGCCATAAGCGTCCTCTTTTCACCGGGTACTCGCCGTAAGCGAGTACCGTTACAGGAGGGTTTATCTCAACGGATAAGCCCTATAGGTTAGCACCATCATACTATATGCGCGCCGGTAAAGTCAATAACTGGGGGTGAGCGCGGCATAGTGCATCCATTAAACACATGATAAAAAGAGGCTTTTAAGAGGTTTACTCTTAAAAGCCTTACGCGTATCCGTATACCTTAATTATAGGGAAGCGGCAATCGCCTCGTCCAGTACATCCATGCCAAACTTCACCTGCTCAGGGGTCATCACCAGCGGAGGCAAAAAGCGCAAAACGTTACTGAAGATGCCCGCGCTAAGGAAGATAACCCCCTTCTTCTGCGCGTAAGCAATAATGCGCTTCACAAGGTCGGCGTCGGTTTCTTTGGTGACAGGGTCTTTCACAAACTCAATACCCACCATCGCGCCCATCCCGCGCACATCGCCGATGGCGGGATATTTCGCCTTCATCGCGCGGAGTCTCCGCATCAGGATACCGCCGATCTCGGTGGCCTTGGTACATAGGTCGTCTTGCTCGATCTTGTCTATTACCGCAAGCGCCGCCGCGCAGCCAAGGGGGCTGCCGCCGTAGGTACCGCCGATTTCGCCGGGGTTGGTGGCGTCCATAATCTCGGCGCGGCCCACCACCGCGCTTAAGGGTACGCCCGCCGCAATAGACTTTGACATCACCATCAAATCGGGGGCGATGCCGTAGTATTCACAGGCAAAGAATTTACCGGTGCGCGCAAAGCCCGCCTGCACCTCGTCGATAATCAGCAGGATATCGTTCTCTCTGCAAATCTTCTGCAGCGCCTGATAGTACTCCTTGGGCGGCGCGATAAACCCGCCCTCGCCCTGCAGTGGCTCGGCGATCACCGCGGAAATGGTATCCTTCGACCATTCGCCCTTGAGCAGCGTCGCGAATTTCTCAGCGCAGGCAAGGGCAAACTCCACCTCATTGTTATACCCATAGCCGTTTCGATAGTAATAGGGGGTAGGGATTTTATAGGTGTCTGCACTGAAGGGGCCGAACCCGTTTTTATAGGGCTTTACCTTGCTGGTGATCGACATCGCCATATAGGTGCGCCCGTGAAACGCGCATTCCAGCGAGACAATACCCGTCTTTTTGGTGTACTTGCGGGCAATCTTGATGGCGTTTTCCACCGCCTCGGCGCCGCTGTTCGCCAGCATGGCGCGCTTGTCGCCGGTGATCGGCACGAGCGCGCAGAGGCGCTCTGCAAGCGCTATGTACGGCTCATACATCGCCACATGAAAGCAGGGGTGAATCATCTTCTGTGCCTGCTCTGTGATTGCGGCAACCACCGCGTCATCGCAGTGCCCGACATTCTGTACGCCGATTGCCGCGGCAAAATCGAGGTAAACGTTGCCGTCGATATCCTTAAGCAACGCGCCCTTGGCCTCTTCGATGCAGGCTTGCAGCCCGACGCTGACCCCTTTGGCGACGCATTTATTCTTTTTTTCAAGCAGCGCTTGAGATTTCGGCCCCGGTATGGTGCCCGTGACGATGTGCGGCAGCTTCTCTTCAATCATTGTTGACCATTCCTTTCTTGCATAAAGCAAGGGGTATTGTTTTCGCTTAAAAACACACCCCAATTAAGCTTAAAATGTTTCACCCTCGAATCTCGGGCAAAGTGGCCGGGCAAACAACCCATTCGCCTGTGCGGTGATGAAATAAAAAACGCCATCTTATCAGCCCGTAGTGCAGGCGGATAAAACAGCGTCATTGCCCAACCGTTACCTTTTCATATAGAATAACAGATTAAAGGCGCGGGGGAAATGTCCAGAAGTACAAATTTGTTTGTTTAAAAGAATGATAGGGGAGAAATATTATATTTACTGCCGTTTGGTTAACACGTGATATATGTTCAAATACATGGTTTGCGCCAACGAGGCATGATACAGATTAAAGCGGCTTCCCGGCCAAAATCTCCTTATAATCCTGATAATTCTTCTTCAGCAGGGCGGGCGCGTCCAGATCATAGGGGCATCTTGCGGAACACTGGCCGCATTCTATGCAGTCCTCCACCTTTTTCATCATTGCTTGGCCGCTCTCCGAAAGCAGCGTCTCCACCGGCGCGCGCCTTAGCAGCAGCGACGCTCTGGCGCACATGTTGATGACTATCCCCTGCGGGCAGGGGGAGCAGTAGCCGCAGCCCCGGCAGAAATTGCCCTGCAGCTCCTTGCGGTCCGCCTCAATGCAGGCCGTCATCTCGTCGTTCAGTGCAGGCGGGGTATGGATATATGAAAGAAATTCTTCCAGCTCGCGTTCGCGTTGGATGCCCCAGATGGGGACAAGCTGCTTAAATTGGGTCAGCCATGCGCAGGCGGCCGCGGAGTTGGTAATCAGCCCCCCGGAGAGCGCCTTCATGGCGATAAAACCCATCCCTTTTTCCTTGCAGGCCGTAACCAGTTCCAAATCCTTGTCTGTGCTAAGATAGCTCAGCGGGAACTGGAGCGTGTCGTATAATCCCGATTCTATCGCCTCCCACGCGATATTCAGGCGGTGGTTGGTAATCCCGATAAATCGTATCTTGCCCTGCCTTCTTGCCTCAAGAATAGCGTCATATAGCCCGCTTTCATCACCGGGCTTAGGGCAGAAGGCGGGGTTGTGAAACTGGTAGATGTCTATATGGTCGGTTTTGAGCATCCGCAGGCTGGTATCCAGGTCGGACCAAAACGCCTCTGCCGTTTTTGCGGGGGTTTTCGTGGCGATAACCACCTTATCCCACATCCCTGCAAAGGCCTTACCCAGCTTTTCTTCACTGTCGGTATAGCCGCGGGCGGTATCGTAAAAGGTTATCCCTCCGTCATATGCCTTTCGCAGGATATGCACCGCGTCCTCTGCGGGCACCCTCTGAATCGGCAGTGCTCCAAAACCGTTCTGCTCTATCTGTATCCCGGTGTTTCCAATTGTCATCTGCGCCATGTCGTCCATCCTTTCATTTATAAAATCCGCTTCGCTTTCGTTTGGCGAGACCGGCGGCAGTCGTAAGCAAGAATAAACCTTATATAAAGATACACCTGCTGCGGCTTAGGTTTAAGTTCACTATAGCATAAACAGGGCAGAAGTGAAAGGACTTAAACCCGCTGGGGGGTTAAGTCCTACTTCATTTGACGGTATTTAAATGTATCCGAGAGCTCATGCCCACAACACTATGTACCAGCGAATTTTCTTTTCCCTTCTTGCTTCCGCTTCTCCTCCTGCCCACCGATCAGTAGCAGGCCAAGGATGATCAGCCCGCCGCCCAGCCACTGTTGCCACCCCGCGCGTTCGCCGAGAAGCGTCACCGAAAGGAGGAACGAGGTAAACGGCATCATGCCCGAGAAGGCGGCAGCGGTGTGCGCGCTGCACCGCTTGATGCCTGAATACCACAGAATAAAGGCGAGCGCCGTTACCCCAACACCGTACCACACCAGCGCCAGCCACTTTTGCACCGAAAGGGCGGCAAGCGCTGCAGCGGGCTGCTCCAAGAGGGCAGGCCCTAAGCAGAGCAGCAGTGCCATGCCCGCCACCAGCGTGGTTTGCACGAGCGGGTTGATGGACGTCCCTTCCGCCGCGCGCAGGGTGTTCACGCGCGAGAGGATGTTAAACAGCGACTCGCAGCAGGCGGCGCCCAGTACCAGCAGGTTACCCCAAAAGTGCCCCGCCGAAAATCCGCTCGCCGCAACCAGCACCCCCTGCAGCAGCAGTATGCCTGAAATGGTGCTGATGATGCCAAACAGGCTTCTCTTACGCACCGGTTCTTTCAGCACCACCCAAGCGAGCATTGCCGTCACGGCAGGGGTGGCGCCCGTGAGGATTCCGGCCTCCCCGGTGCTGGTATGCAGCAGACCCTGCAATAAGAACATGCGAAATAAAAAGATGCCGATAAGCGCCTGCAAAAACGGCAGCAGCCACTCCTTGGCCGTCATGCGCCGCACCGTCCGCACAAGGTCCTTCGCGCATAGGGGCAGCAAAAACAGCAATGTAAAAAACAGGCTCACGGCAGTGATGGTAAATGTCCCGATGCTGCCTGATACGATCCTCGCCGCGATAACCGAGGTGCCCGCCAATGCAAACCCGAAGAAAAAACAGATGCGCCCAATCATTCCGTCCCGATTCATTGTCACCCTACCATTTCCCAGTTGTATGATTTATGCTATAATCATAGCAGGAAACTGGCCTGTTTAAAGCGCCAGTTTGATGGAATTTTGTCAGTCCAGTTGCGCTGGACTTAACTAGCTTTTTTAATCTGGACATACATGGAGGGCTTATGTGGGATATAGAGTTAGCAGAAAGCGAACTTCCCTTGAAGCGTCAGCTGTACCAAACCTTGCGGGAACGCATTACCTCGGGCCGCATCCCGGCGGGGGAGGCGCTGCCCTCCACGCGGGAGCTGGCAAAGCAGCTCGCCGTTTCGCGCAACACCGTATGCGAGGCGTATGAGATGCTGCTTGCCGAGGGCTATGTCGTCAGCCGTCAGGGTGCCCCCACCCGTGTCGCGGAGGGGCTGACCCTTGAAAGGCCACATGCCGAAGCGCCTCGGCCCCAGCCGGTGGCGCATACCGCCCCAATTGTCGCCGACCTGCACACCGGACAGCCCGACCTTAGGCTGTTCCCCGCCTTCCAATGGGGTATGGCGATGCGCAGGGCCTGCGAGAGTCTGCCGCTTTCACAACTCGGCTACACCGGCCCGCAGGGGCTGCCGCAGCTGCGGGAGGAAATCTCGGCATGGCTGTTCCGCAGTAAAGGGATACTCGCACCACCCGAGGATATCTTCATCACGGCGGGGGCCACCCACGCGCTGCATATCATCGCGCAGCTGCTCGGCGAGGGGGGCAAGGGCCTGATTGTGGAGGACCCCTGCCACACGGGGATGCTGCGCACGCTGCAGAGCAAGGGCGTGCCCGTTTATCCTGTTGCGGCGGATGAGCAGGGCCTGCAAACCGAGCTGCTCACCGGGCAAAACGCCGCGGCGGTGTACGTTACTCCGTCACACCAATTTCCGCTCGGCGGTATTCTGCCCGCGGCAAGGCGGGCCGCCCTCATCCGCTTTGCGCGGGAGCACGGCCTGTATATCGTAGAGGATGACTACGACAGCGAGTTCCGTTACAGCGGCGAGCCGGTGGCGCCGCTCTTTTGCGCCGACCCGCAGCGCGTACTCTATACGGGTACCTTCAGCAAGGTATTGTTTCCAGCGCTTCGCATCGGCTATGCGGTGGTGCCAAGGGCGCTGCAGGCCCGTTTTAGCCGGCTGCGCACCCAGACCGACGTACAGAACCCTGTGACGGAGCAGGCCGCCCTTGCCGATTTTCTGCACGCCCGCAGGCTGGATAAGCATATCCGGCAGATGCGCAAGGTATACGGCGAGCGGCGGCAGGTGCTGCTTCAGGTACTGCAGGAGTGCTTCGGTGATGGCTGGCGCACCTGGGGCGACGCGGCGGGGCTGCACCTTGCGCTGCAGTTTGAGCGCCTGCGCTTTGACGCCGCCTTTGTTTCGCGCTGCAGGCAGAGCGGCATAAGGCTGGCGACGGTGGAACAGCACAGCATTACCAAGGGTAGGCACACCGATAAGCTGCTCATCGGCTACGGGCATCTCACCCCCGATGAGATACGCCGCGCCGTGGCGGTATTGGCGGAGTTTATGGAAAAGGAGCTTAAAGGGGAAGACGGTTGCATAAAACGCGGATGACTATCCTCTATAATCATCCTTCATAGAATCCGATTGTTCTTCCCTGTAGCTTTTAAAGAGTCATAATCATAACAGGCCACCTTCGGTATTCAATACCAAGGGTGGCCTGTTGTGTATGCAGGAGATATAAGCGTACCGGAGGGGATACACCCGCCAAGTCCGCAATGACATGCAGGAATCTCACAGTATCGGAGAAACCAGTGCACAGGGCAGGGTAGTGCAAAAGGGTATACTAAACCGCCCCGTTAATGGCTTGCTCCAGTTGGGTGAGCGCCTGCTCGAGGGTTTTGCGCGGGCAGGCGATGTTAATGCGCTCAAAGCCGCTGCCGCCATCGCCGAACATGGTACCCGCATCCAGCCACAGGCGGGCCTTGTTTACTACAAGGTCTTCAAGCTGTTCGTCGCTGAGGCCGAGCCCGCTGCAATCCAGCCACACAAGGTAGGTGCCCTGTGGCTCCACAAGCTTTATCTGCGGCAGGTGCTGCGTTAAAAACGTCCTTACAAAATTCAGGTTTTCATTTAGATACAGCTTCAGCGCCTCCAGCCATTCGCCGCCTTCGGCGTAAGCCGCCCGGCAGGCGGTAATGCCCATGACATTGAGCTGACTGTAGCCGCTTTTTATAAGCTCCTGCTTAAAGCACTGCCGCAGGCCGCAGTTTGCGATAAAGATATTCGAAATCTGCAGCCCCGCGAGGTTGAAGGTTTTGGTGGGGGCCGTGCAGGTGATAGTGTGCTCGGCAAACTCTGGTTTTAGGGCTGCGAATACATGGTGCGTATGGCCGGCGTAGGTGAAATCGGCATGAATCTCGTCCGAGATAACGGTCACCCCGTGCTTTAGGCAGATATCACCCATGCGGGTAAGCTCCTCCCTTGTCCACACCCGCCCCACAGGGTTGTGCGGACTGCACAGGATAAACAGCTTGACATTGTTTTGTATAATCTTCTCTTCAAAATTTGCGTAATCAACGGTATACTGCCCCTGCGCGTATACCAGCCGGTTTACCACCAGCTTACGGTCGTTTTTCGTCACAGCCTCCGAGAACGGGTAGTAAACCGGCTGCTGGATGAGCACCGCGTCGTCCTCCTGTGTCAGGGCGCGGATGGCGGTGCAGATGGCATACACCACACCGGGAGTTTTCACCAGCCATTCGGCGTGGATATCCCACCCGAAAGAGCACGAGAACCAGCGCTCAAGCACCTCAAAATAATCCTGCCGAGCCTCGGAATAGCCGAAGATACCGTGGCGGCTCTTTTCCACCAGCGCTTCTATCACGGCAGAGGGGGTCTGAAAGTCCATATCCGCCACCCAGAGCGGCAAAACGCCCTTTGGCTTGCCGCGCTCCGCCCAGAAATCATATTTAATGGAATCGGTGTTTGTTCTATCGATAAGTTCGTCAAAATTGTAGTTCACGTTTAGTCCTCCAATGCCCGCCTAAGGTCGGCAATCAAATCGTCGGCAGACTCCAGCCCTGCCGACAGGCGGATAAGCCGCTCGTTAATGCCCTTGGCCTCGCGCACCTCCTTGGGCACGTCGGCGTGGGTCTGCATCATGGGGTAGGTGATCAGCGTTTCAGAGCCGCCGAGGCTTTCGGCGTACTGAATAAGCTGTACGCGCTCGAGCAGCCTTTTTGCCGTTTGCTCGCTGTCGGTCTCGAACGAGATCATCGCGCCGAAGCCGGTAGCCTGCCGTTTAGAAACCTCATAGCCCGGGTGGCTGGGCAGCCCTACATAATGCACGGCCTTTACCTTCGGCTGCGTACTTAGCCAGTTCGCAAGCAAGGCGGCGTTTTCCTGCTGCTGGCGCATCCGCACGGCAAGGGTTTTGATGCCGCGGATAAGCAGCCAGCTGTCAAACGGCGACAGGCAGGCGCCGATGGTTTTATAGATAAAGCGCAGGCGCTGTGAAAGCAGCGTATCCGCAACCACCAAAAAGCCCGCGAGGGTATCGTTGTGTCCGCCAAGGTATTTGGTGCCGCTGTGGGCGACAATATCGGCGCCGAGCGCGAGCGGGCGCTGAAAATAGGGGGTTAAGAAGGTATTGTCTACAATCAGCAGCAGGCCGTGCTCCTTCGTAAGGCGCGATACCGCCGCGATATCCGTTACCTGCATCATGGGATTGGTGGGCGTTTCAATGAAGATGGCCTTGGTCTCCTTGCGGATGAGCGGTTTTATGAGCGAGAGATCGGAGGTATCCACAAAGTCGAAGGTGACGCCGTTCTTCATCGAGATGGTGTAAAACAGCCGGTGCGAGCCGCCATACAGGTCGTCGGAGGCAATGATGTGGTCACCGGGCGAGAACAGCTCCATCACCGCGGAGATTGCGGCCATGCCGGTGGAAAAGGCCATGGCGTCCACGCCACCCTCCAAAAGGGCAACCGTTTTCTCAAGGTGTTCCCGCGTGGGGTTTTGCATACGGGAATAATCAAACCCCGTGCTCTGCCCGACGCCGGGGTGGGCAAAGGTGGCGGTTTGAAATATCGGTATGCTTACGGCACCCGTACAGTCGTAACAATCATCGCTCCCGTGAACACAGGCCGTTGTAAAATCCATAGTATTGTCTCCAATCCCATATAGTGCATCAATGCTTATATATCCTATTTTATAATATATGTATTTAATGATATTTAAATCATCAGGCCTTGTCAATAGTATATTAACCCTATAGAGATAATATATATTTGCCGCTTTAACATGATAATGTAAAGCTTGTAGCTAAAATGCGCAGCCCAGAAAGCTCTCTGAACTGCGCATTATATCTAATTTTAAGTTGTCCCCGATTTGAAAAGTGAACGAAAACTTCTGGGTAACCGTGTTTCAAAGCACATCACTTTATCCGTAAAAGGATGTCTAAGCACCAGTTTATATGCATGCAGGCCCAAGCGTTTCAGCGGGTTTGTTTTGGCTCCGTATTTTTTGTCGCCCGCAACGGGATGCCCGATGTCCTTCATATGCACACGAATCTGATTCTTGCGCCCTGTTTCAAGCTGGATATCCAGCAAAGAATAGTCGGAATTTTCGTTTAGAACCTGATAATTCGTGATGGCCTCCAAACCGTCCCCGGCTTTAGGGCTGGAATACATCATGAGTGTTTTTGTTTCTTTGAGCCAGGATTGTATTCGGCCGCTCTTCTCTTTAAGCTGCCCTTCCACAACCGCCATATAACCCCGTTCAGACACCAAATCGGCCCAGTTATCCTGCAAAGCCTGCTTCATCCGCTCGTTTTTTGCCACCATCAACACACCGGAAGTATCGCGGTCGAGGCGATGTACTGCAAAAATACGGTTTTGGGGGTTCTTAAGCCTCACATAATCCGTTAACAGGTGATAGGCCGTGTGCTCCTTTTCTTTACCGGAGGCGATGGACAACAGCCCCGCCGGTTTGTTAATGACAATGAGGTCGTTGTCCTCATAGATAATATCCAGCACATTTTTCTGTTTCTGTACCTGCCCGCTTGACCGGCTGATCTGTATCGTTTGTCCTTCATGCAAGGCAGTATCGTACTGCGTGATCACAACGCCGTCCACCGATACTTGCCGGTGAGTCAGCAGCGACTTCACGTGGTTTCTGGACTCCTTTGATAACTTCAGCAATAAGAAATCCAGTAATTCACACGGCTCATGCACCGCGAATTCCATACTGGGTTTTGAGGCGGTTCTTTTCTGCCCCACGTCTTGTTTTACTTTATTCAATGCCTTTTTCCTTCCGCCTCATGTTTTTAGACGTTACTTTGCTCAAATCTCGATGGTGCCTTTATTTTTGCGCGGCGATTTTGTCCGCCAACTCATTCAGATAAACCCATCGGTCGGTTTTGCTTTCCAGCTCGGCCTCCAGTGCTGCCTTTTGTGCCATAAGGGCCTGTAAGCGGACATAGTCACTAGCCGCGGTGTTGATCTCGGCTTCACACTTCGCAAATTGCGCCTCCAGCGCGGCAATATTGTCGTCGATTGTCTCATATTCCCGCTGCTCTTTATACGAGAATTTCAGCTTGGACGGCTTTTGAGGTGCCTCTGCTTTGACTGCCGTTTCCTTTTTTACAGCGGGCGCCTGCGTTATCTGCCGCTTCCCGTCATAGTCGGTGTAGTTACCTAAGTATTGAAGAATGCTGCCGTCCATGTTTACCTCAAAAATGGAGGTAGCGATCTTGTCGAGAAAATAACGGTCATGCGATACGGCGAGCACCGGCCCTGCGAAGGACTCGAGATAATCCTCCAAGATCACCAGCGTCTCGATATCCAGATCGTTGGTCGGCTCGTCCAGCAGCAAAATATTAGGGGCGGTCATCAGCAAACTCAGAAGATAAAGGCGGCGGCGCTCACCGCCGCTGAGCCTGCCGATCTGGGCATATTGAAGATCAGATGTGAATAGAAACCGCTCCAGCATTTGTGAGGCCGAAAAGGTGCCCTCGGGGGTTTTTACTTCGTCGGCGATTTCACGGATAAAATCGTACACCCTTTGGTTTAAATCCAGCTCCCGGCACTCCTGCGTAAAGTAGCCCACCTTCACGGTAGCGCCCACGTCTACGGTTCCCGCATCCGGCGATAACCGCCCGGCAATCAGATTCAGCAGGGTGGATTTACCCGCACCGTTTTTCCCTACGATGCCAATGCGGTCTTCCCGTGCAATAATATAAGAAAAATCACGGATGACGGTTCTATCGCCGAAGGCTTTAGTGATCTTATCAAGTTCGATTGTCTTTCGCCCGAGACGTGTCGATGCGGCGGACATCTGCACCGTATCGTCGGCTGCCTGAACGGTCTGCTCCTTGAGCGTTTCGTACCGCTCAATTCGGTCACGGCTCTTGGTGCCGCGCGCTCTGGGGCCGCGCATAATCCACTGGTACTCCTTGCGCAGAATGGACTGCCGCTTACGCTCGCTGGCCTCGGCCATCTCCGCACGCTGAGCCTTTTGCTCAAGATATTTGGAATAATTGGCTTCGTAGGTGTAGAGCTTGCTGTGGGATAACTCCACAATACGGTTGACAACGCGCTCGAGAAAGTACCGATCATGGGTGACCATAATCAGACCGCCGGTGAAGCGGCATAGATACTGCTCGAGCCAGGTGACCATTTCACTGTCCAGATGGTTCGTCGGCTCGTCCAGAATGAGGATATCCGCCGGATGAATCAGCGTAGCAGCCAGTGCCACCCGCTTGCGCTGCCCGCCGGATAACGTGCCGATTTTCGCGTCGAAGTCAGCGATCCCCAGACGCGTAAGCATGGCCTTGGCCTCGTACTCGTGAATATCCCGAAACTGCGCGGGGAGCTCTGCAAACACCTGCTCAAGCACCGAGAATTCGTCCTGCATCACAGGCGCTTGCGGAAGATAGGACACCCGCACATTGGGGTTCATCGCAATATATCCTTCGTCCGGCGGTTGTGCACCGGTTAAGATTTTTAACAGAGTACTTTTACCGGTACCGTTGATACCGATGATGCCGATTCGGTTATTTTCATTGAGGTACAACGAGACATCCTGCAACAGCTGCTTCGTCCCGTAATTTTTCGAAATATGTTCCGCAGATAATAGCATTTTGGGCTCCCTTATCGTACTTTCTTACCTTATTGATATTAGTATACCACAAATGCTTTTATGAAGCGAATGCAACATAACGGATGACTTTTTGTATGGTTTATAATGTATGTATAGAAGCAGGAAAGTAAGTATTTAAAAAATATATTGACGTACATGGTATACTTAGGGTAAAAATAAGCAAAGAAGTCCCTGAAAAGGAGATAGCCATGAGAACGTCATGGATCATAAAGTATTCGCAAACGATATGGTTCCAATCCGGCGTAACCGCCGTCATTTTAATCATCGCCACGCTGCTGTCGATGCTGATGTTTCGCCTGGATTTTTCCGAGACCAACATCGTCGTCATCTACATCCTGTCGGTGCTGGTGGCTTCGCGCTTTACCAAAGGGTTTGCCTACGGCATTGTGGCCTCCGTGGTGGGGATGCTCAGTTACAATTTCTTCTTTACCGAGCCCAGACATACGCTGAATGTGTACAATAGAAGCTACCTTGTCACCTTTACGGTGATGCTGGCGGCTTCTATCCTCACAAGCACCCTCACCAGTAAGATATTGCAATCCTCCAAGGAAGCCAAGGCGCGTGAAAACCAGTCGCAGATGCTTTATCAGATTACAAGCTCGCTTGCAAAGGCGACGAGCGTCACGGATGTTTCCACCGTGACGGCACGCTGCCTTTCAAACATGCTGGACTGTGATGTGGCGTGCATCCTCGGCGAGGCTGAGAATAAAATGAGCAGCAAATTCTATGCCGCAAGAGGGGAGCGCGGCGTTACGGTAACGTCACTGGATGTTGACGCGCTCGAAGCTGAGGTGAAGGACAGGTTTATCTTACCCGTTTCTCATGCCGAGCACCAATATGGCCTTATCGTTCTCCCACAGGTTTACGCCACGCAGCAGGGGGAGCAGAATAAACTGCTGCTTTCCATCGCCACTCAGGTATTCACGGCCATGGAGCGTGAGCATCTTGTGGTAGAAAAGGAGAAGGCCAAGCACGAAGCGGAGCGCGAGCGCTTTAAGAGCAGCCTTTTGCGCGCTATTTCTCACGACCTGAGAACACCGCTTTCCGCCATCACCGGCACCGCCGAGGTGTTGCTCTACAGCCTTAAGGACGTAGAGCAGCGCAAACTGGTTCAGGGCATCTACGACGATTCCCACTGGCTTAAGCAGATGATGGAGAACATCTTAAGCCTTACCAAGCTGCAGGAGGGTACCCTTATCCTCAACAAAAATGGGGAAGCGGCCGAAGAGGTCGTCTGCGCGGCGGTAAACCATATCACAAAATATACCGGCAGGAAGAATATTTCGGTGCGGCTGCCCGAGACGGTTATAATAGTTCCTATGGATGGCAAGCTGATTATGCAGGTGCTCGTCAATCTGCTCGACAACGCGGTAAAGCATACCCAAGAAACCGATGCCATCAGGGCAGAGGTACAACCCGGCAAAAACAACGTGTGGTTTAGTGTAAGCGACGGCGGCCCGGGCATCGACCCAAATGAGCTTGCAAAGGTATTCGACCTGTTTTTTGTCTCGGAGCATTCCCATTCGGACGCAAAGCGCGGCAACGGCCTGGGCCTTGCCATCTGCAAGGCGATCGTCAATGCGCACGGGGGCAGGATTGTCGCCGAAAATAACGCCGAAGGCGGCGCGACCATTCGGTTTTCGCTGCCACTGAAGGAGGAGACACAGAATGAGCCATGAAAAGCTGTTCTTAATCGTAGAGGATGACAAGCAGATTCGTTCCTTCATCTCCTTTTCCCTCAAAACGCAGGAGTATGCCTCGCTGGAGGCCTCTACCGGCAAGGAGGCGATGCGGATGATCCTGTCGGAAGGGCCGGACGTTTTAATCTTAGACCTCGGGCTGCCGGATATGGACGGGCTGGACATCATCAAGCAGGTGCGCGCCTTCTCGGATATGCCCATTATCGTTGTCTCCGCGCGCGATCAGGACCAAGAGAAGATTGACGCGCTGGACGCGGGCGCCGACGACTACCTTACCAAGCCCTTCAGTATCAATGAATTGCTGGCGAGAATCCGCGTGATTCTGCGCCGGACGGTAAAGACCACGGACGCCGGGCGGGAGGTATTTAAGATCGGCGGCCTTGAGGTGGATTTTGAAAAGCATCTTGTTAATCTGGACGGCACTCAGGTTCATTTTACGCCGATGGAGTTTAAGATATTGTCGCTGCTGGTGCACAACGCGGGTAAGGTGCTTACCCACAGCTATATCTTAAAGAACGTATGGGGATCCTACCTTGACAGCGACGCCCAGTCGATGCGTGTGTTCATGGCCAATATACGCCGAAAGCTCGAAAAAGACCCCACCAACCCGCGCTATATCCTCACGGAGGTAGGTATCGGCTACCGCTTTGCCGACGAATAACGGCTGTCCCGGCGCATTTATAAAATCTTTATATTGCCCATAACTATCTTTATACCGGCTTTACATCCGCTGTGTTATGATAACAACGGAAAGGGGCGAGCCGATATGAACATCCTTAAGCGGCAAAAGAAAACGGAGAATATCATTGTTGCCGGGTGCGGCCACTTCGGCTGTGTACTTGCGGCGATGCTGGATGCGCAGGGCGGCAATGTAACGGTGATAGATTCAGACGCGCAGGCGTTTTTGGGGCTTCCGCCCAGCTATCAGGGCGCTTGTATTCAGGGCAGCGCGGAGGATAGTTCTACCCTTGAGCTGGCCGGTATTCAGCGTGCGGACATTGTAATTGCGGTAACCGGTAACGACAACTTAAATCTGATGATTGCACAGATAGCAAAGGTATATTATCATGTACATCAGGTGATCGCCCGGGTGCAGGACGAGTCTAAAGAAGCCGCTTACGGCGATACGGGCATTGCGACAATCTGTCCGACGGTGCTTACGCTTAATACATTGCTTCAAAGCATTTCAGGTGTGAAGGAAGGGCTCTGAGATGAATATTCTGTTAGCAGGCGGCAGACAAGGCCAGCTGCATTTATTAAAATCTCTGCTCGAAAAGGGGCATCGCGTAAGCATTGTACACGCGGACGGTGCGTGGTGCCGTATGCTCGCGGATACATACGAGATTACGGCCGTTTGCGGTTCGCCCTGTGATACCACTATCTTAAAGGAAGCGAAAGCGGACCGGATGGATACCGTTATCGCACTTGAAGAGCATGACGCCGACAATCTGATTATCTGTGAGCTTGCTAAAAAGCAGTTTCATGTAAAGCACACCTTTGCATTGGTCAACGACCCGAAAAACGCCGGTATGTTTTATGGCCTTGGGGTAGATAAATGCGTCAATACCACCGATATCTTTTCAAGAATCGTTGAACAGGAGTCGATGGAAGGCAATATCAGGCAGTATCTGCCCATCGCCGACGAGCGTGTCGTCGTTTGCGAGGTGCAGATCACGGAAAAATCTCCGGCACTGAATAAGAAGCTGTGGGAGCTTGGCTTCCCCTCTCAGAGTATCGTCGCCTGCATCCTGCGTAAGGATGAGGTGCTGCTGCCGCAGGGCAGCACCGTGCTTTTGGCGGGGGACAGGGCGGTGGTGCTCTCGGCCGCTCAGTCGATGCAGGCCACTCTTGCCATCCTTACCGGTAAGAAGTAATAATATAATCATCACAAACAAGCGCCCGTATCGGAACCGATACGGGCGCTGATGTTATTATTTACGAAGTTTGGCGAGGTAGACATAAAGGCCTAGCGTAACCAACAGAACCAGCAGAATAATCGCTGCAATCAGCTTGCCCTGCGACAAGGGGTAATGCATGATATCACCGGCCTGAGTAATGCTCAGTGACTTACAATGAATATCGGATTCACCCCCGTGCTCGGCACAGGCACGGCGAAAGGTGCCCGTAACCTGAATGGTGTCGCCTTTATATTTATAACTGCCGTAATGTGTAATACTTTTGGCGTCCTCTGCCGTCATCCATATGCCTATGGCGTTGGTGCCGTCGTTGATATTCACCCAGCAGTATTCGCCCCGCAAAAGCGGTTCACCGATCGCTTCCCCCTGAACCGTTACCTCTTTACCATCCAGTTCCTTCGCGTTCTCAATCAGACTGTTTATCGGCGTGATATCGAGCGCCGATGCCCATACCGTCAGCAGCAGGGGCAGCAGTATAAGGATAAGGCCTCTCAGCTTCTTCTGCATAGCCTTTTAGCGCCCCCAATCAAGTAGCCGACCAACGCGAAAACCGAGAGGAACTCGAGCCGCGCAAGATACATGGCAATAATATAATATATTTTCAGAGCAGCGGGCATCGAAACCGCCGTAATGCCGATAGACAGGCCGACATTACCCGTTACAGAAGCGGATTCAAACGCTGAATCAGCTAAAGGATAGCCCAAGAATACACCAAGCAGTGTTCCTCCACCAAACAGTACGATATAGTAAAGGATAATCTGTGCGGAGGATTTAACCACGGTATCGTCCAGTATGCGGTCTTTAATGTGATGATATTTGAAGGCCTTCATGTTCCTTTCGGAGGATAAAAGCTTTTTAATGTCCATCACAATCGCTTTGCATACGATGCCCACCCGCAGCCCTTTAAAACCGCCCGCGGTGGAACAGGCCGAGCCGCCGATGAGCATGGCGATAACCATAATCAGGATACCCATATCACCCCAGTCGAGTAAAAACTGTCTGGCATAGATATTCCCGAGGCCGGTTGTGGTGTGTGCCGAAAGTACGTTAAAGATGATGCGCCGGAAGGCCGAGACCGCATCTGGGTAGACATTCAGCCGCATGAGCCAAAACATTGCGGCCATGCTTAGGATAAAAGAAGTGATTAAGAAACTCTTGGTTTCGATATTTCGGATGAGTTCCTTCTTGTTACCCTGCCAAATCGCATAATGCAGGCCGAAGTTAAACGACCCCAGAATAAAGAATACCATTGTAATGGTTTCGTAGGAAAGGCTATGGTAGTACATAATGTTTTGCGTCATTGGCGCAAAACCGCCGGTACTCCACGACGAGGTGAACATATAAAAGGCATGCAGAAGCGCCGAGATAGGCTTTAATCCTATCACGATACCGTTTACCCACAGCACCGCCATACCTACGGCAAGGTAGATCATACTAATCTTCCAGATAATCTTGGCCGTGCCTTTTACGTTCGGCACCAGCTCGATATCCTTTGCTTCGCCGACATACAACCTGTAAGCGCCGCTGGTCTCTTTTGTAAGGAAGGCGAGTGCCAGCACCACCATCCCCTGGCCGCCGATAAAGGTTAGGATGTGCCGCCATACGTTTAACGCAACCGAAATATGGTCGAGGTCCTGCGTCAGCACGAGGCCGGTGGTGGTAAACCCGCTCATTACATCAAAACAGGAATCCAGATAGGATTTGCTATGGCCACTGAGGTAGTAAGGCAAAGCACATAACACCATCAGCAGCATCCATGCCAGCGCCGCGACAATAAAGCCGTGCTTCCACTGGATAGAGGCTTTCTCCCGCCGCGTGTGCCACCCGAGCAGCATCAGCACGATACCACAAAGCATGGCTGTACACATGCTGATGACAAAGTCAAGCAGCGGTTCCCACTCGGTAAACAGTAACGCAATAATAATCGGCAGCGTCATCAGCGCCGCCGTACCGATAATAATCCAGCCGGTGTAATAGCAGATGATTTTCAAGCTTCCGAATTTTGCGAGGCCTTTCATATATTCACCTCACAATTATTGCCGCGACGATGAAGAACACCGTTAGATATGCGAGTACTCCGGCAAGTTCTGTAATAAGGCCCAAAAGGTTATCATTTTTTCGCAGCATGCTTTGAACCTCCGTTATGTAGTTCGTTCATTAATGTTGTTAAGGTAGGATGGTTGGTGATTAAAAGCACCTTGTCGTTCTCTATAATCTGCGTATCTCCACGCGGGTAGATAACCTTTTCGCCCCGCAGCACCGAGGTGATGACACATTCCTTGGGCAGTTCAAGTTCCTTGATCTGATGATTACACCATAGCGTATTGGCGTCGATGGAGGTTTCCGCAAGCACCATGGCGCCGCGCTCAAAGGTTTTGATAATCCGATAATCCTCTTTATCCAGTTCGTACTCGATCATATCCGCAATTACCTCGGTACTGCAGACGATACGGTCGATGCCAAGTGCCTTGAACATCGCAATATTTTTGGGATTGTTCACGCGGGCGATGGTTTTTTTGACATTAAAGCTGATTTTTGCAATCTGGCAGATCACCATATTCTCTTCGTCGGTGCCGGTTACCGCCGCTACAATCTCAGCGCCCTCAATACCCGCGTCCTTTAAAACGTCAAGGTCGGTTCCGTCGCCGCAGATAATGTCCGCGTCCAGTTCATCCGCTATCTTTTGGCAGGTTTCCCGGTTGCGCTCGATAAGCACCACCTGATATTTTCGTTCCGTTAACGTTTTGAGCAGATTGTACCCAATCTTGCCCCCGCCGACTATGATCGATTCCATACGGACATCTCCTTCGAAAATGTTCTGATAAGCGATTCTTTGTGCTGCTCCTGTACAGTGCACAGAATGTGGTCTCCCAAGTGGATGGCCTCATCCGGCGCAGGGAACACAAAGCGGTCGTTTCTGGTGATGGCGGCGATAATGCAGCGGTGCTTTTGCTCTATCTCTTTTACAGTCGCCGCAGAGTTTGTTTTGCAGACGGTAAGGCTGATCAGCTCATAGGCATCCCCCAATGGCGAAACAGTCTCCACCGTGTTGATATTCAAGCGGTTTAGCAGCATATTTACCCCCAGCTGCACGGGGCTGATGGTGCCGATCCCCAGCTTATCGTAGATATACTTTCTTCCCGGTACATTTACGCGGGCGATTACCTGCGGCACATTATAAATTTTACCCGCGATCAGCGCTACCGTGATGTTGATGTTGTCGTCCGAGGTCACCGCAAGCAGCGCGTCCGCCTGCTTTATACCGCCCTCAACTAAATTATCCCCGTCAAATTCAATGCCGTTTATGCGGCGCCCGTTAAACCCGCTTCCAAGCGCCGATAATCGATCCTTGTCACGGTCGATGATACACACGTCATGCCCGGAATCAGAGAGCTCCATGGCCAGATTACTGCCTAATCTGCCGCAGCCTATAACGATTACATACATTCTCTTGCACCTGCCTATAGTGATTACATTTCTCATGAGATAGCCTACCATGTTTTATATAAAGATTGTATTAAAAAAGCGGTTTGGGTATAAATTCTTTGTGAAGATAGTTTGATAACGATAAAGAAAAAAACCACATGAAATTCCTGTAAATAATGTCATGAGTTTTTACCAGGAACAAGTTTCCGATACGGGCGTTATGAAACGATAGGAAAATCCCATCGTGAGTTTTATCAATTTTAATGTAAAAGGGAAAGGCCACACTATCAATAAATTGATAATGTGGCCAATACTGTTTTTTAATGATTCTTATCCGAAGTTTAGAGGGCACTCGGAGCTTCCCATAATTATTCTTACCAAAGGGAAAGTAGTTTTATATCACAAGCCCGAAAACCATTTGAACCCACTTGCAAATCATATACTGTAAGCTGTTAAATGGTTCGAATGAACCGGTTTCGGGAATCTCTATAATGGAATCAAGCCTTTTGGCTGTTACAAAAAAGGTGGAACAATGTGACTGAGAAACCTCGGCGTATCCGTTTTCATTTACAACAACGGGCTGCATCAATGTAACTCTATTGTCTGAAGGATTATAGTAGTAATAGTAAAGGCTTTTTCCTGAATACTGTGTTCCAACATAAAACTGAATGTCGGCTTTACCGGGTAAATTACCGCTATGGCCAAACTCCAGCGAAAGTATCAAGTCGTCCCCGGCAATCCTATTGACGGCGCTGTGGCCACTATCACCGAATTGCAAGGAAAGACTGAAATCGTATCCTATTATCCCGGGCTTGAGAGCGCCTTTCGCAAATGTTATACGGTAGTCGGTTCCACTGAAAATAACCGGATTATCCTTGTTGAATTCCGCCAATTGTACCATTTGCAGTGGAGAAATTCGCGACCTGCTACTTATATTAACG
This sequence comes from Bacillota bacterium, assembly GCA_023391875.1. Classification (GTDB taxonomy): domain Bacteria; phylum Bacillota; class Clostridia; order Oscillospirales; family Ruminococcaceae; genus Acetanaerobacterium. The sequence goes on from JAEWAB010000004.1 coordinate 792,537, forward strand.
ATTACACTGCTTTCATTTGTGTTTATGTCCTCATCAGTTATATACCCGTCATCGGCATCTTCACTGTTGCTTGGCGAAGCCTGATTTAGCATAACTTTTAAATCAAAGGTCACAATCTCATAATCCTCAAGATTATCGGGCGTAAACACCACCTTGTATCGGGCGGTTTTTTTGATGATCTCATCGGGGTTTTCCCACGCGAAGGTGCCGGTTAAATCGATGTTATCCAGCCCGATGGCGGCGCCCCCGGTAAGGCTGCAATCCTTCAATAAACTATTGGCATTTACCCTTCTTACCGTCGGCGGTGTTTTAATAATCGGGATAGCCTTTTTGAGCTCAACCGGAATAGTAATGGGCAGAGAGCTGTAATTGCCGCTCTGGGGTACAAACAAAGCGTCAAAATCACCGTTTGCGGTAACGGGTACGGTGGTATCCACCCAGAGGAACGTCCCTTCAAGCGTTTCCCCCAATACGCCGGTCACCTCGCCGGAATGAATTGCGGACTCCGCGAGTGTGCGCCCTCGGTATACCTTATCGGCTTCCGGGGGTACGGTAAGGGTCGGAATTGCCCGTTCCACGGTAATAATGATCTCGGTGCTTGCGGGATTGTAGGTAACATCTCCGCTTTTTGTAACGGTGATGGTCGCAGTTCTCGCACTGTTTATCGTTATGGTACCGTGCTCATTTACCGATACAGATGTGCCGGAAGTCACTTCAAAACCTACGCTGCCGGTACCGCTTCCGCCTGTAACAGAAAGTACAAAAGGCGCGTCTCCATATGTGATTGTATCCGGTACGCCGCCTACCGACAGGGCCGACTGGGTACGTTTTGATAAATCTAAGGTAATTGTCTTGGTGGTAGCGGCGTAGCTGTCGTCTCCTGAATACTCAGCTGTAATAGCATGGCTTCCATCCGCCGTGGGGTACCAATCGAACTGCGCGATATCACCAGCAAGTGATACGGTTTCAAGAACACTGCTTCCGTCCTTAAAGGTAACGCTTCCGGTGGGGCTGATACCTTCAGGCACACCGGTTATACCGGCAGTCAGCATAATATTCTCGCCGGGTGCAAGGTCTTCATCCGGCGCGGCTTGTAAACTAAGGGCAGGTGCAGCTTTACTAATCGATGCGGCAGTGGGTACATTGTTTGCTACAGGGGATACAGAGTAATGCGATGCGGCGGTGCCTTGCAGGTTTACACTGGTTAGGTTTACGGCTTTGTTATCACCCACAGTTTCGTCTGTGAAAGCGGCGACTGCTAACGCATGCACGTCCTCGCTTCCTACAATGCCTGAAAGGGTTATGCTGTTAAGCTGTGCGTCCGTCTTACCGTCGTATGGCTTGCTGCTTACATTTGCCCCTGTGATTGAAAGGGCTTTGGCATTTACGCTCACCGTACACAGAATACTGGATTTTGCGTAGATGGTATTCGGGTCGGTGTAGACGGCAAGAAACTGGTTTTCACCAGCTTGATTCAGCTGCGCGGGGGTAAGCGAGCAGGTCGCCTTACCACCCGAGAGGGTAACAGTCGCAATCAGATTCCCAGCAAGCTCAGTGTTGCCTTTATAGAATTTTACCGTTCCCGGTATCGGTTCTGAGGTTGATGTTCTCGATGCGGACACCGTCAGCGTTGTGCCCTCGCCGTAAGTAATGGGTTCGGTTGGCTCCTGGGCAAGGGTGGTGGGGTAAGGAGCGTCGCGTAAGGTCAGATAGGTAAGCGGGGTAAAGGTTGCCTTTTTAAAAATCTGTGCGGCATCCCCGTAAAGAAATCGGTCTTGCGATATCGCGCTATTTTTTAAAAGGATAAGCCTGCTGTCGTTGGGTATTGTAACCCCTTCGGCCGGTTGAACGGTAATTTTTGTAGAAGCGTTTACGGATGAACCGGTATCAAAGGTTACACTGCTTATCGCCTCGCCGTGGACAGAGGGCAAAGGTAGGGTAAAGGTACCCGCACTGCCGCTCACCGCGCCGGTTATAGTCAAAAGGCCGTTGTTGTTAACGGTGATAGTACCACCGCCAAGTGTCAAATTCTTTACAGAGACAGTGTTTGCGGAAAGCTTGCTGCCGCCTGCAAGGCTTAAAGAGTTTGTGGAGGTAACTCCCGACGCACTAAGCGATGCCGACGTATTGAGCGTAATATTGGATGCGGTGATATTGTCGGCGGTGAAGGAAGCACCTGAGGAGAGATTAAGCGCAGAGCAGCTTAGCGTACCGGTTGACGCGCCGCTGCCGGATACATTCACGGTGCTGTAGGTTGCTGCGGGTAGGTGAACCTCGCCCTGCAAGCCGATGCTGTTACTGAACACACGAAAACCGGGAGAACAGGCGATGTTGATATCCTTGAGTATTACGTATTGGCTGGGATTATAATTATTGCCGGTAAAAGTGAGGGTACTAAGCGAACCATCATTTTTTTTGCCGGAGATTATAATGTTTGGAACCATGGGATATATGGGAGGATAGTTATACGGCGGAATCGGGGCACAATCAAAAGTAATGTCTGTTGATATATGAATTTCATAATTGGAGCCCGCTAGGTTCGCGGCGGTCAACGCATCTTCCAACGTGGTATAACTGCCCACTTTGTTCCCGTCCTTGAGCAGCTCCACGGGCTGCTCGGTTGTTCCGTAATTATTAAATGTTCCGCTACCGGTGAATTCACCGTAAAATTTGAAGGTTCCGTAATTATTGATGGTCGCGCCGGAATCATTGGAAAAACGGGAGCCACTTGCGATAGTGAATACAGCATTTTCATGATTGTTAATGAGCCCTGTACCCCAGCCTGCTAAATCGGAGTTGTAGAATTTCCCCGTAAAAGTTATATTGCCGTAATTCTCAATCTGATTATAGCTGGTTATATTGTAATAAACCTCTTTTTCGTCGTAATAATTTATGTATTTTCCAAGGTTAATAATGATGTTCCCGTGATTGGTTAAAACACCGTTATGAACAATAGGAGAAGAATTTATATTTAATGTAAGCGTAACCCCTTCGTTAACGGTAAAATTGAGGTTCGCTGTCGCGCCCTGTGAAACAATATTGGTATTTGCCGGATTACTGAGTGCTGCCAACAGCTGAGCGTTGGTTGTAACTGTAATTTCATCCGAGGCGTGTAAAGGCGGAGTTGGTAAAAGAATTAACATAAAGAAAAGCGCGACAATAAAAGAGATAAACCTGTTCATTAAAAATTCTCCTTCAATTCAGCATGCTAAACTAGCTTGAAAACAGAATCTCGGTGACGAGTCGTTATGATATAAATACTTCTTCGGGACAGTTTTAATTAGGTACTCCTTGATACAAACTTGCATTCTTTTTGAAAAGTTATATAATGTATAGTAATTCAATAACCAAAGTATAATAACCACGGTTAGCAACCAATGTCATTATACGTCGTTTTTTACCATAAATCAAGGGAGCAGGAAATTATGAAGGTAAAAAAACCTAATAAAAAGAAGGAACAGGGCGCAGAAACCAAACAAAGATTATACGAAAGCGCCGAGCAGCTGTTCGGCAAATACAACTATACCGATGTCAGTGTTGAGGCCATCACCGAGGCGGCCGGAGTGACCAAAGGCACGTTTTACGTACACTTTGATTCAAAAGATGAATTGTATGTTTCTATTTTCGCCGATTATGCAACCCGGATAGATACGGATTATAAATCCTTTCTTAATGATTTACCTTGTGATATGCCAATATCCGATATGATTCTTGCCTTGATAGAAAAAATAGCCGACGTGCTTATTGGCACAGTCGGCTATGGAAAAATGAAAACTTTTTATACGCTTCAGCTCACAAAGACTGTGAGCACCGAGAATGTCAACGGATATAACCGTGAACTCTACGCAATGTTTCGTGATCTGCTTGATCGGGGAATACAGCGGGGAGAATTCAAAACATCTCTGCCGCTTGAAACTCTAGCAAGGCATTTTGTAATGGCCATAAGAGGGCTTACCTATGAATGGTGCATACGCTATCCCGACTTTGAGCTGAAGGAACAGGCTCTGACACATTTTCAAATATTGCTTGAGGGGATTAAGCCGGATGTGGCACCGCAGGCCTGAGATCAGTTACCTCACTTTATATAAATTATCAGACTGTTTCTTTCTCATTGAGTGAATAAACATAATGAGAAGTTCGGCGGGCATTTTCAAAAACACTAGGCGTATCATAATGGGAAGTACAAACGCATATTAAAGTGTAGCTCATAGTTCTAATATGAAGTCAAGGGAGATCTCTGAGTTTTATAAAAAGCACGTTTCGTCCATATTCAAAACAATATCCGGAATTCAGTTTATAAATATTTACACTGCCCCCTGCTGCTTTCAAAGCAGCAGGGGGCAGTGTCCTGTATAATTGTTATTTGCTACTTGCTTTTTTTGCAGACTCGAAATATTATACATAAAAGGGAATATGGTGATGATTCTTATTTCATGGAATGCTTAACAGTCAAAGAGCCCGGCATAAGCAAGGCTCTGATGGTTGGTAAATTAACATTTAACCACCAGATAGATTAGGGTAGCTCTAAACAAGATTAACCTGATGTTGACATCTGAATAACAGAACAGCATGAGTATAAAATGGGAGGTAAGTTACATGAAAAGTATTCTTTTAGTGGAAGATGATTTGAGTTTAATAGATGGATTAGATTTTTCACTTAAGAAAGCTGGTTTCCAAGTGAATATCGCAAGAACAGTTCAAGAAGCATATGGATATATCGACAGTAATAGTTGCGATTTATTAATGCTTGACTTGACCCTGCCTGATGGTAGTGGATATGAAATATGCAAAAGAGTACGGATATCATCATCGGTACCTATTATCTTTCTGACAGCTTCGGATGAGGAAGTAAGTATTGTCAAGGGCTTGGATATGGGTGCAGATGACTACATTACAAAGCCTTTTAAGCTCAATGAACTGATAGCAAGAATCTGCGCCCTTCTACGCCGGGCCAAGTTGTCAGATATAGCGCAGGCCGAGCTTTCATCTAACGGAATCACTGTCAGGCTAGCGGAAAAGCGTGTGTTCAAAGAAAATAGTGAGGTGGAGCTTACCACAGCCGAATATCGGCTGCTGTGTTTTTTAATGCAAAATCCCAATGCTGTTTTAACGAGAGAAATAATACTAGACAGGTTATGGGACAATGACAGTAATTATGTAGATGACAACACTTTATCGGTATATGTTCGAAGGCTACGCAGCAAGATTGAGGACAATCCCGAAAATCCTGTATTTTTGCTGACAATACGGAGGCTCGGATATAAATGGAACATTGTAAAGTGAGGCGGCAAATATGAAAACTCTCGCAGACCGGGAAACGAAACTGCTGCTTCTCGGAATAGCCTCTATCCTTATTCTGTTTATTATATTCACGGAGCTAACTGTAAAACTAATTTCCGATGATTATAAGCAGAACATGGTTGAGCATGATTATAGCCTTGCCGGTTATCTACTGGAAAATGGAGTAGAACCGTCACAGCTTGCAGAGGCATTTACCGCAGACAGAACCGCCGACCAAGTGCAGGCAGGCAGTAAGTTATTACTGGTATCAGGATATACCCCGGATACTCAGACGCGCTTATTTACTGAGGCGCAGGCATTTTATCAGAGATATAGCGTAAAGTTTCTGATTCTCTCCCTTTTCTTTTCATTTATCATACTGTCAGTGCTGTTTTCGTTTCTCCTGTATCAGAATCAAAAAATTGAGAAGGCGAATGAAAGTATCCGGGCCTTTATGGATGGAGATAACCGCATACGTATAGCCGACAAGAGCGAAGGAAGCCTATCACAGCTTTTTTCATCGGTGAATGGAATGGCAACCGCACTCACCAAACACATTGAAAGCGAAAAACATGGTCGGGAATTTCTCAAGGATACTATCTCTGATATCTCCCACCAATTAAAAACCCCTCTCACCGCATTGAGAATGTACAACGAAATTATACAGAATGAGCAGACCAGCAATGAAGTTGTGGATGAATTTATATCCAAAAGTGAACGAGAACTTATAAGGATGGAAGTGCTTATTCAAAATCTGCTCAAGTTGGCAAGGCTGGATGCGGGCGCTATAGAGCTGGAAAAAGAAAATCACAATATTAAAGAATTTATGGAGGAGGTGATAGAGGGCTTTCGCACTCGCGCTGAGGTGGAGGATAAAATAATTTTGCTGGACGGCGGCGAAAACATTACTATGAACTTTGATGAAGAGTGGTTGCTGGAAGCAATAGGCAATATCATCAAAAATGCGCTGGACCATACAAATACCAAAGATAAAATTGAAATACAATGTGATGAAACGCCGATTTTAACCACAATCACCATTATAGACAATGGAACGGGTATTCATCCCGAAGAAATCCATCATATTTTTAAGCGGTTTTACAGAAGCAGATTTTCAAAGGACAAGCAAGGAGTCGGGATAGGGCTTACTCTGTCTAAAATGATTATAGAAATGCATGGCGGTTCGATTGCCGTTGAAAGCAAGCTTGGAAAAGGTACAATTTTTCGCCTTACGTTTCCCAAGATTTCAAATCTGTAAGATACAATTCATCTGAGAGTAAGGTGATGATGCTATCATCTCATTACAATAAATAAGTGAGGTGTGCGAATTTGGATATATTAATGACAAAAAACTTATATAAAACATATGGAACGGGAGACACAAAAGTGGATGCCTTAAAAAATGTTTGCTTTTCTGTTTCCAAAGGAGAGTTTGTTGCCATCGTGGGGCCCTCCGGCTCCGGAAAAAGTACCCTGCTCAATCTGTTAGGTGCATTGGATACGCCCACGTCCGGCAAGGTGTTTTTAGATGACATGGATATTTACACCATGAAGGAAAAGGAATTATCTGTATTTCGCAGACGGAATATCGGGTTTATCTTTCAGGCATATAATCTGGTACCGGAACTAAATGTAGAAGAGAACATTATTTTACCTTTACTTTTAGATTACAGAAAACCAGACCCCAAATACATAGATGAACTGTTGAGTATATTGGGACTGACGAACAGACGGCATCATCTACCTAATCAGCTTTCGGGTGGGCAGCAACAACGTGTGGCTATCGGGCGGGCGTTGGCAACGAAACCTGCTCTTATTCTGGCAGACGAGCCAACCGGAAATCTGGACAGTAAAAACAGTCAGGAGGTTATCAGCCTCTTGAAACTATCTGTTGAACGGTATAAACAAACGCTGCTTATGATTACACATAACCAAAGCTACGCGTCTTACGCTGACCGGGTACTGGGCGTTGAGGACGGAATTGTGACCGATTTGGGAGGGACGGATAGATGAAAAGCTATCTTACCCTTGTACAGAAATATCTGAAAGTACATAAGAAAAAAACAAATCTGGTTATCACCAGTGTAGCCATAGCCGTAGCGCTTGTTACCGGTATTTTTTCCATGCTGGATTTCTTTCGGCAATTTGAAGAAATACATCTTATCTATGAATATGGCAATTATCATCTGAACATAATAAATGCTTCCGACGAGGAAAAGCATACGATATCCAGCCGTATTGATGTTCAGAATGCCGGAACCTACGACTCTTTTGAAATGGGGACATTGAATGGTGAAAGGTGTAAATTAGCAGCGATGGATGATAATATCGCTGACAACTTTCATGTTGAAGTAATAGATGGTAATTACCCCGTTAAGGAAAATGAAATTATGCTGGAGAAATGGGCGATGGAAAGCCTTGCTCTCAAAATTGGGGATACTGCATCAATTACTTTCGCCGACGGCATCACAAAGAAATTTATCATTAGCGGCATAAACAACGACTACGCCAGTACAAAAGCTGCATCTACGCCGGGCGTGATATTATCCATGGCCGCCGCAAATGCGATGAGTACGGAAAAACAAAGTGCGTTTTTGATACAGTTAAAAGACGGAGTAAATATCAACGAAGCGCAAAAAGCCATTGAGAGCAGTTTAAACCTATCGGATGACCAGGTCGGACGCAATGAAGCATTACTGGCTATTATGGGATATGGTACAAGCAACACAGCTATGGGTCTGTATGCCACCGGTGCGGTTTTGTTCTTTATCGTCCTAATTGCCGGTGTGGTTATGATTTATAACACTTTCAACATCTCAGTAATGGAACGGGTACGGCAATTCGGACTTTTGAGATGCATCGGTGCGTCTCAGTCGCAAATTAAAAAGCTGGTAAAAAGAGAAGGGTTATATATAACGTTGAAAGCAATTCCCATCGGAGTGGCTGCAGGGATGTTAATTGCATTTGCGTGCTCAGCTATCCTCAAATTTTACAACAGCAATCTTTACGCTGATTTCCCATTGTTCAATGTCAGTATTATAGGAATCGTTGCAGGTATCGCGATTGGATTTTTAACTGTGTTTATCGCTTCTTCTATGCCGGCCCAAAAGGCTGCAAAAGTATCACCTGTCAATGCGGTGACCGGAAGTAATGAGTTCAAAATATCAAAAAAGAAAAAGCGCGGTATTTTGATTAAGCTGTTACATGCGGAATTTGCGATGGGTTTAAACAATGCGGTTATGAAAAAGAAAACACTGTTTCTGATGTCCTGTTCGATTGCCATAAGCATTATAATGTTTTTGGGGTTTCAAATATTCATTGATCTCACGTATGCGGGAATGAAAGTGACAAAGCCATATACACCCGATATCACGCTGACCTCTGAGCAGGGGCTAAGTACTGATTTATATCGGGAACTCTCTACATTAGAAGGAGTCGATAAGACATACGGAAGAATGTTCAGTTATGTTGAAGCTACATTTGATGCTTCAAGACTAACTGATACTTATAAGGAAATCGTTGGCGGAACTACAAAAACCGACGACGGGTTATTCATTCCACCGGAAAAATCCTGGCTCATATCTTATGATAATAACCAACTCAAATGGGCTAAAATGGATTTGATCAGGGGTGAACTTTCTGAAGAAAAGCTGAATGAACAAAATGGAATAATAGCAGTCGCTATACCGTTAAGAAAAGGCGTTTCAACGGAATCAACTGCGTTGCAGTTGGGGGATAAGGTCTATATACAGACGCCCAACGGAACAAAGGAGATGATGGTTATGGGTATTTTGAGCTCTGTTCCTTTCAGTGATTCTCAAACATCTTTGACTACTTTTATTACAACAGAGAAGTTATTTACCGAACTGACGGGAGATTCCACCTTCAAAATAATCGACATGCAGCTTGACAAATTGGGGCAGGAGCAGACGATAAGCGAAATAAAAAATGTAATTGATCCGTCTATTACCCTTAGTGATCAGCGGCAGAGAATTGCGGAAAACGACCAGACATTTCTTACCATGGCTGTTTTTGTATATGGATTTGTTATAGTCATTGCCCTAATCAGTATCTTAAATGTCATTAACACAATGAATACCAGCGTGGCGTCTAGGATTCGCTATTTAGGGGTTATGCGGGCAGTAGGTATGTCCGGAGCGCAGTTGGACAAGATGGTATTGACAGAAGCGGTCACATATAGTTTGACTGGCTATATAGCGGGATGTGTTTTGGGTATTGTGTTGCAAAAAGCGTTAATTACGACATTGTCTTCAATCTCAGCTTTCCATATTCCATGGGAATTCCCTTCCTTACAGATTGGCCTGATATTGATTGTAATACTGTTGATAACGATGATTTCTATTATTGGTCCGTTAAAGCGTATAAAAGCACAGGGTGTATCAGAAGTCATAGGGTCGCTATAAAGAATTAAAGCAGAATAATCACAAAGCCGATAGTTCAGATTAAACTATCGGCTTTGTGATTATTCTTATGCGAAGGATGAAGGGCTCTGTGGGTTCACTTGTAAACAGCGGGTTTATCGGCATGCTCACCGACTCCTGCAGCTTTCTCGCCTATACCCGGCACGAGTATTTCCGCAGGATACTCTGCAACCAGCTGGGCGAGTGGGCAGACAACGGCGTCACCGTCATGGAAGACGAGCAGCTCGGCGGGCTTGTCCAGAACATCTGCTACAACCATGCGGTGAGGTATTTTGATATCTCCAAAAGCGTAAAACTTTATGTGAATGCAACAATCAGGGCACCTGCCACACAATCTGCGTTGTGGGGTCTCCCTTTTTGTTAAAGCTTTTTTGGTATTCACGGTGAAAATGCCAGTTAAAGTCTTACCCTTGAACCTATCATATGGCTTGTGGTTCTATTTGCTAACATCGTGGAAGCTACCACAGAAAACGCCTCTTTTCCGTCAAAGAAAGGAGGCGAGTAGTTTTTGTTGAATCTATGATTGCTGCGCGTATATAATCTCGCCTTTGCAGATGGTGTATAGTACCTCAAACTGCTTGTTCATGATTACAATATCAGCATGCTTGCCCGGCTCCAAGGTTCCCGTGCTGCCCTCCAGCCCGATTGCCCGCGCAGGGTTGATGGTTGCGGCGCGTACGGCCTCTGCAAGCGGGATACCCGCAAAATCAGCGAGATTGAGCACCGCCCTATCAAGTGTCAGGGTGCTGCCGGCAAGGTTTCCCTCTTTGATTCTTGCCACACCGCCGCGGACATAAACGGTTTTGCCGCCAAAGGGATAATCGCCATCGCTTATGCCCGTGGCCTGCATGGCGTCGGTGACAGTAATAATTTTATCTATACTCTTGGCTTTGACAGCTTGCCTGATAATCTCAGGGTGGAGGTGAATGCCGTCGGCAATTATCTCTGCGTAAGCGCCGCTTGCCAAAGCGGCTCCGGCGGTGCCGGGCTCACGGTGATGGATACCACGCATGCCGTTAAACAGGTGGGTAAAGCTATTGGCGCCGTTTTTCACCGCTTCGTTAACAATATCAAGGGTTGCGTCGGTGTGCCCGATGGAGACATACCCGCCCTCTTTTTTTACCGTGCGGATGAATTCCATACCACCCTCCATCTCGGGAGCCACGGTGATGCGCAGCTTTAAGCCGTCACCCAGCCGTTCACAGAACTGTGACAGGTCGTCAAGGCATGGCTTGCGAATAAAGCTCACCTCATGGCAGCCAGGATGCAGGGGGCTGATATGCGGGCCTTCTATATGAACGCCTACTATCTGTGCGCCAAGCCCGGGAAGGGCTGCGGCGGCCTTCACATGGTCAAGCGCCTGTAGGATTTCGTCTACGGGAGCCGTGATGGTGGTGGGCATAAAGGAGGTCACGCCGTGGCGAGCCAGAAAGGCCGACCACTCCAGCAGCTGCGCGGGCGATGCCTTCATGCAGTCGTAGCCGAGCGCGCCGTGGGTGTGGATATCAATAAACCCCGGCAGAATCATGAGGCCGGAGCAGTCAAGCTCGGTTTTACCTGTGCAGCTTCCACCCACTGTGTGAATAAATTCGCCCTCCAGCAGCACATCACCCGGCATAAACCCTCCAAGAGGCGAAAGATAGCTGCCTCCCTTTAAAGCAGTAGTACTCAAAGTTAAAACCTTCTTTCATTTATTCAACTTAAATGCGATCAACGAAAAACAACGGGTCTTTTCTAAGCTGCTGTTCTCCCTTTAACCATAACGCCCGCGCGTCGAGCAGAGAGCATTCCGCGTTTAGGATGGTTCCCTTTTTCAGCTCGTCGGGTGAGAGCAGCTGTTCCATACGGTCGTAGCGCTGCGCAACGCCCTTGAAGTTGTGGTGTGTGTAGCGCTTGCATAGTATATTGCTTTGTGCGTCAACCAGCATATATTCGGTCTGCTCTTCCAAAAACAGATAAGGAGGAACCACCAGCTCCTCCACCCCGTGCATGGAGGTATTGGGGCGCAGCCCACAGCCGAGCATTAAAACCTTGCCGCCGTACTCACGCAGCAGCCTGAAAGGGGAGTATGGCCCGACGGGCGTGGCGTCTTCGATATGACGTACGGTAAGCTGCTTTGCGTTTTTGCCGTTTGCGCAAACCGAATGGGTGGGGTGCAGGCTGCGAATGCTTCCCGGATAGGCCCTAAAGGCTTCGGGCAGCGCCCCTACGCAGGCCTTTGTATAATGGCTGCTGAACACCGGGTTTTCTACCGTCACATACTCGTAGGTAAGTGTGGGCATCAGCAGCGTACCCTGCCCACCCAACACCTCAAGGAAGGCCTCGATCACCGAATTCGCGTCCTCTTCAAGCTTGCCCAGAGAGCGCAGGGAGGAATGTATCAGCAGCGTATCCCGGGCGTTTATGCCAAGCCTGCGGATATCGTCTATGAGCCTTACAGTCTGCTTGTTGTTCAACCTTCTCACCTCCGACTAGTCGCCTAGTGTGAGCTTCATTGCGCCCAGCATACTGGCCTTGTTGCCCAGAGAGGCCTTTTTGATGATGGTATCCCTGCTACTTTCCATTACATGCCGCGGCAGCTTGGCTCGGATCTCGCTTAAGATATAGTCCTCGTTCATAATACCGCCACCCAGTACGATGCAGGGGGGGTTAAACGCATGTATCAGCGAGGCAAGGCCGATAAGAATCTCATCAATCCAAGCGTCCACCACCGCTTTAACGGCGGCGTTCTCGGCAAGCTTCGCAAATATCGCGCGGCCGCTGCCGCAGTCTTTATCCGCCTTCTGGGCTTCCCGAACCAGAGCGCTTGTGGAGGCGTACTGCTCATAGCAGCCGGACAAACCGCACCCGCAGGGCAGCCCGTTTGCGTGCGTGATGATATGGCCGAATTCCGCCGCAATGCCTTTAAAGCCTTTGTACAGCCTGCGGTTAATGATAATGGCGCCGCCGATGCCGGTTCCATAGGTAAGACATAAAAAGTCACTGTATTCCTTTCCGGCACCATAGTAAGCCTCGCCAAGCGCGGCACAGTTTACATCGTTTTCTACAAAGACCGGCACATGAAAGCGTCTGGCTACCACATCCCTCACGTGCATACCGGTATAGTTTGGTATGTTCTGGTTAGCAAAAATTATAGTGCCGTTTTCGGCATCCACCTGGCCCGCGGTGCTAATTCCTATTTTTGTGTACCCGCTGTAAAGACCTATAATCTCATAAATCCGTTCCATTAAAAACGGCCCGCCCTTATGCGCGTCACTGGGATGCTCGGCGCTTAAGAGAATGCTGCCGTCTTCCTCCAGCAAGCCGGATTTGATAGCGGTGCCGCCAATATCAAGTGCTAAGATAGACATTCAGACCCCCGTACCCTTTCCTGTGTATTGATGAATCAGGTTCATCGGTTCTAACCCAAAGCTAATTTCTATTATATGATGCAAAAAATTTTTTTCAACATTAAAAATAAAAATTTTTTTCATAAATTCGTTCTATGAAAAATGAAGCCTTACCCGCTATGCCAGTTGGGTTTTATAACCCCCGACTACGTCGAGAGTTGCGATTACAATAAAATCCCCTGCCTTTTTTAAAAGAGGCAGGGGATTGTATAAAAAGGTTAAAGCAACTTTGCCGCAATCGACTGGGTAGTTTGCTTTTTATTGGAGTCACATAGCGTATAATTGCTTTTAAAAAACTCAGTGTATAGGATATCCAGCAGGTAGACCTGCGCAATCTTTGCTGAAACGGAGCCACCCTGAAACGGCCCTTCGTTCGCACCGCAGAGCAGTACGATATCGGCGTAAGCAGTTATGGGGGATTCCGCAAATCTTGTAATACAGATGGTCTTGGCACTGTTTTGCTTGGCCCTTTTCAAAATCTCAATGGTATCCTTTGTGGAGCCGGAGTAGGAGATGGCTATTGCCAAATCCTCCTTGCCCAGCAGAGCAGAGGCCATGGCCTGCATGTGGCCATCCTCCACAAACATCACATTGGGAAGGATCGCCCCAAATTTGTTCTTGGCCTCCAGCGACATGATGCCAGACGAGCCCATTCCGAAAAAATGAATGAGCCTTGCTTCCTTCATCATCGACACCGCTTTTTGTATATCCTCCGCCTTAATCATCTCCAGGGTCTGATTGAGGGCGGCGATATTGGTATTGAGCAGCTTCTGGCAAACCTCGTCGGTGGAGTCGTTGATATTTATCACATCGGAAAGGGTGATGGCGCTGGTGGATTCATTGCTGTTGATCGACTGCGCAAGCATCATCTTGAAGTCCTGATACCCGCTTAGCTTGAGTGTTTTGCAGAAGCGAAATACGGTTGTATCGCCCACGCCGCAATGGTCAGCAAGATCGGTAATAGACATGTACATAATGTCGCGAGGGTGCTGCAACACAAAGTCTGCAACGACATGCTCAGCCTTGGTAAACGATCTTGAATTTGCCTGTATCCTTGCGAAGATATCGTTGGTTAACACATAAAACGCCCCATTCTGACAATCGATGATCGGGTGCTTAAGGAAGGATTGGAACAGCATTTATAATTTAGTGCCTTTAGCTCGCTATAACTCTATAACTTAGCGTTTTTGCGAGGAACTGCTGTTTTATGTTATTGTATACCAAATAAAAAATTTTTTCAATAGTCTAAGGATATTTTACAGATTGCACAACATTTCGTCGAAAAAGCCTACGGAAATCAACGAATTGTGCGATTCTATCTTATTTTGTAAGAGCCTTATAAAAATTAAAATAATTTTTCGTGAACATATTGAAAAAAATTTCTTTTGTGATATACTGAGGGCAAGATGATAGACAAAGCCATCCCCAAAGTACCGATTGCCTAAAAAATCCAAGTTATCATCTGTAATATTTGAAAACGGAGGTTATAATCTATGCAAAAATTTACTCTTAAAAGAGTAGCCGCATTATTATTAGCACTTGTAACGACAGCATCCATTACAGGCTGCGCCGGTGGCAATGCCGCAAGCTCCAGTGCAGCGCCTTCCGGTGATCAGGCATCCGCATCCTCTGTGGCACCGACAGAGAGAACAAAGGTGAACTTCTGGTATCTTTGGGGTGGTGATGAGGCGAAGATAATCGAAGAGATCATAGCTGCCTACAATCAGAGCCAGGATAAATACGAAGCTGTTGGCTTAAGCACTCCCGACCAGCAGAAGATTATCACCGCAATCTCCGGCGGTCAGGGCCCCGATGTAACCGACGACTTCGGCGGCAGTATCCCCAAATACGCGCTGCAGAACATCGCAATGCCCTTGGATGACTTTATGAAGGCCGAGAACTTCGACACCTCTGTTTATGTGGATGCCGCTATGCAGCAGCAGAAGTTCCAGGACAAATATTACGGCCTGCCGCTGAGCGTTAACGTATTTGCGCTGTATTACAACAAAGACCTGCTGGACAAAGCGGGCATCAAGGAACTGCCTAAGACTCTGGAAGAGTTAATGCAGATGGGCGAGGATACCACCAAGGTTGAAGGCGGTGTCGTTACCCAACTCGGTACGCCCTTCGTAACCGACAGCTACTGGAACTATTGCTTTACATACGCAAACGGTGGCCTCTTTGCCGATAAAGACGGTAAGTTGACCCCTGATAATGACGGCTTTAAGAAGACGCTGGAGTATCTCGCCAAAGAGGTTGGGAAGTTTGGTTCCGATCCTCTGAACAACTATATCACCTCCGGCGTTTCCAAGCAGTACACCGCTGAAGACCCCTTCTGCAAGGGCACTCAGGTATTCAGAATCGACGGCCCATGGTTCTACAACATGGCGAAAACAGCGGGCATCAACTTTGACCTTATGCCTCTGCCCGGCGCTGCTGCCGTAGGCGGAACCGGCTACTCCATGATGGACACCTCTATTATGTATATTCCTTCCACCGCTAAGAATAAGGACGGCGCATGGGACTTCCTCAAGTACATCACCTGCGGCGAAGGCTCTAAGTTGTTTGTAACCAAGAAGGGCGACCTGCCCCCCACAAAGGCGCTGGCACAGGATAAAAGCGTTATCAACATGACCCCCGCCTCCAAGGTTTATATTGATATCCTCAACCAGAACCACTGCTATGCACTTCCTCCCATGGAAGCCGGTGTTGAGTATGATAAGGCCATCAAGATGGCTACCGAGTCGGTTCGCTTAGGCGGCTCCGTAGATGAAGCGCTTACCAAGATTAAGAAGGATACCGAGGCACTCGTTCAATAACTCTTCGGCGCTGGCAAGTATAAAACAATATTAAAATAATATAAGTAATGTTAATTGCCGCCAGGCAGGAGAATAATGAGATGGAACGAGGGCGGCAGCCGCCGCCCTCGTTCTTTTATTCTCAGGATGTCCTGCTGTTGCCTGAAATATTTTAAAAGGTGGTGCGACTAATGGTTAAAAGCCTTGGCAAAAAGAAAAAGGGCAAGCTGATGAGCGAGAACGTATCCGGCTTTATGTTTGCTTTGCCGTGGATGATAGGCTTTCTTATTTTCAGCCTCTACCCGATTATAATGTCTGCCTATTATAGCTTTACGGACTTCAGTGCTATAAAGCCGCCCGTTTGGGTAGGCCTTGATAACTATATTTCACTGTCTAAAGACGACATGTTTTATAAAGCCTTGTTTAATACGTTGTTTTTTGTAATTGTTTCGGTACCCGGAACCATATTCCTTGCGCTGGTAACGGCTACGCTGCTGAACATCAAGGTTCGCGGCAGGGCTATTTTCCGCGCGATCTTCTTCATTCCCTCCATACTGCCTCTGGTAGCCTCAACAATGATTTGGATATGGATTTTCGACCCTATGAACGGGTTTCTGAATAGATTCCTAAAGCTGTTTGGCGTTCCCACCATCAACTGGCTCGGCAGCCCGCTTTTTGCGCGCTGGTCGATTATTCTAATCGCGCTCTGGGGCGTTGGCACCACCACTGTTATCTTCCTTGCGGCCATTCAGGATGTACCGAGCGAGCTGTACGAGGCGGCATCAATCGACGGCGCGGGGCGCATCACAAAGTTCTTAAGGATTACCGTGCCCAGCATTGCGCATGTGATTGTATATCAGGTAATACTTGCGGTAATCAACGGCTTTCAGTACTTTACGCAGGTATACATTATTGTTACCGCTCAGTCCGGTCAACTTGTTTCCGGCATCAAGGCGGGCCCGCAGGATACCCTGCTGATGTACCCGCTTTACCTATATCATAACGCGTTTACCTTCTTAAAGATGGGTAGAGCCTCGGCGATGGCTTGGATTCTGTTTATCGTGGTTGGCCTGTTTACCATCCTGCTGACCAGGGTTTCTAAAAAATGGGTCGACTTGAAATAGGGGAGGAGAGTATAAGATGTTAAGTAAGGTAAAATCCGTAGTCTATAAGTTTATCCCCTATCTTTTCCTGCTTGTTTTTGCGTTTATCTTTGTTTTCCCCATCCTGCTGATGGTGTTTACCTCGTTTAAAACCAACGAGCAGGCGTTTGACCCGAATGTAGGTGTCTTCCCTGTAGAGTTTTACTTAGGTAACTATGCCAATGTATTTGAAACGATACCGTTCTTTAAATACTTCGGCAACACCATGTTCATTACGGTGTTTAATGTTCTCGGCACCCTGATTGTTACCCCGATGATTGCCTACTCCCTTTCAAAGATTAAATGGTGGGGCAGGAATA
Source organism: Bacillota bacterium (assembly GCA_023391875.1). Lineage (GTDB taxonomy): Bacteria > Bacillota > Clostridia > Oscillospirales > Ruminococcaceae > Acetanaerobacterium. The sequence continues at coordinate 809,908 of JAEWAB010000004.1, forward strand.
TCATCTTCTCCATTGTGGTTTCTACCATGCTGATTCCCTTCACCGTAACCATGATACCGGTTTATAAGCTATGGGTGAAGTTAAGCTTGGTTGGTACCTTTGCGCCGCTGATTATCCCCGCTTTCTTCGGTTACCCGTTTTACATTGTTCTGCTGCGCCAGTTTATGCTGACCATTCCGGATGAACTGCTGGAGGCGGCAAAGATCGACGGCTGTAACAGCTGGCAGCGTTTCTTCAAGGTGGTGCTGCCGCTCTGCAAGCCCGGCCTTTCTACGATCACCATCTTCTCGTTTTTAAATACCTTCTCCGACTTCCTCAGCCCCTTGCTCTATGCAAACAACGCAGACCATTACACCCTCTCCATCGGCCTGCAGGCGTTTTTAAACGAGCACTCGGTGGACTGGACCTCGCTGATGGCCGCGGCAACGCTGTTTATGATCCCAATTATCATCCTTTTCCTGTTTGCACAGAAATATCTGATCGAGGGTATTTCAACGTCCGGTTTGAAATAAAACGGAGGTATTTAGTTTATGAATATTCCGCTGTCGTTTTACCCGTTAAAAGAAACCGATGTACCGGAGCTTACGGCTGTTTGGAACCACTGTTTTGAAAAGCCTTATCAGGTAAGCCCCCAAATGGTACAGGATAAGCTCCTGCGTGATGGCGATACCTACGCCCCCGCGGTGGTTGTCTGCAGAACGGCGGGCAGCATCATCGGCTTTATTGCCTGCAAGGTTACCGATAACAGCATCGCCGACTTGGACAATACCGCATGGCTGAGCACCCTGTTTGTTGAGAAGGCTTACCGGCGGCAGGGTATCGGAGGCATGCTGCTTCAAAAGGCCGAGGCGGAGTTAAAAGACGCGGGCTATCAAAGATTATTGGTTGCCGGGGAGCTTAATAACTTCTATTCAGGCATACCCGACCCAAGCCCCGCGCTAAACTCGTTTTTTACAAAACACGGGTTCATTCAGGGCGATACGGAGCATTACGACCTTACGGCGGACGTCTCAACCATTGATTTCTCCTCACTCCTTGTAAAGATAAACCGCAGCATCGACTACTCAACCAGAACCTACACCGACACCGACATTGAAAGATTCTCCTCATTTCTTCAACATGAATTCCCCGGGCGCTGGAAAGAAGAAATGCTGCGGTTTATCAAAAAAGGCGGGGATCACCGATATCTGTTATTGCTTTGCAGAGGGCCGGAGATTAAGGGCTTCTGCAAAATTCACTACAGCCCCGATAATAACGGGCTTGGGCTGCATTTAGGGAACCACTGGGGCGCGCTGGGGCCGATTGGCATAGCCGAGGATATCCGCGCGCAGGCGCTGGGCAGCCGCATTCTGTGTGACGCTTTACAGCAGCTCAAGGCATATGGTGCACACAACGTGAACATTGACTGGACCGGATTAAAGGGCTTCTACGGGCAGTTTGGCTTTACGCCGTGGCGCCGGTATCTGAGCGCCTATAAAACGATTTAATCAAGCGGCGGTCTTTCGGTTTGTCGCTTTAAGTAAAGCAGGGTGAAGAAGAAATATGATCAAACTATACGGCGAAACCGGGGAGGTTGAAGGCGGGCTTGCTAACCTGCTGCAATACTACTGTTTTCCCATGCCATCCGCTCAGGATTATTCAATTTCTGTGAAGCGTCTTAACGATAAAGCAAAGATTTCGCTCAGCGTAAGCACAGAGTATGGGCTTGAGATTCAATATAAAAACAGAAGCGACTTTTTCAGGGCGCTTTCGATTATACTGCAGCATGCGTACGAAAAGGCATTCCAGCGGCAGGAAACCGCGCTGTTTGAAGCCTGCGCGCTCATGATCGACCTTTCCCGCAACGCGGTGTATAGGGTTGATGAAATCAAGCGGCTGCTTGCCTTTATGGCCCTTGCGGGGCATAACCGCTGTTACCTCTATATGGAGGATACCTACCAACTGCCCGGCTACCCGTACTTTGGGTATTTCAGAGGCAGGTATTCGGCCGAAGAGCTCAAAGAAATCGACAATTTTGCCTATTCCCTCGGCATCGAGGCCATCCCGTGCGTTCAGACGCTGGCGCATCTCAGCACCACGCTTAAATGGGGCTACGCAAGGGGAATGAAGGATACCGACGATATCCTGCTTGTGGGCGAGGAGGACACCTACCGCTTTATAGAAGCCATGTTTTCCACCCTGAAGGGCTGCTTCCGCACCAACAGGGTTCATATCGGCATGGATGAGGCGATGGGTCTTGGAACAGGGGACTATCTGAAAAAGCACGGCTACGAAAACCAATACAGCATTATGATAGAGCACCTCAACCGGGTGAACGGTATTGCCCAAAGGCTCGGCCTGGCCCCGATGATTTGGGACGACATGTTCTACCGTTCGCATGACCTAAACCACGACTATTACAACTTTGATGTTCAGATAACCGATGAGGATATCAGGCTTGTCCCGCAGAATATAACGCTGGTGTATTGGGATTATTACCACACTCAGGAGCAGGAGTACGATAAGCTGCTGGCGATGCGCGACCGTTACCCCAACGACATTGTGTTTGCGGGCGGTATCTGGCGCTGGATGGGCTTGGTTCCCTCCTACTCCAAAACCTTTGCCACCACTAACGCAGCGCTTGCCGCGTGCAAACGGCATAAGGTGAAGGAGATCATGGCCACCGCGTGGGGTGATGACGGCGCCGAAACCTCGATTGAAACCATCCTGCCGGGCATTATCCTGTTCGGCGAACATTGCTACGGCCAGCCGGCGGATGAACAGGCCATCAGCCTGCGCTTAAGGTTCCTAACCGGGCTTTCGCTGCAGGATTTTCAGGCCATCGAGAAGCTGGATATCCTGCCGGGCGGCGACTACCCAAATGTGAAAACCAAGAACCCGTCCAAGCACATCCTGTATCAGGATATCCTGATGGGTGCCTTTGACGGATATTTTGCGGATGAAGCGATAGAAAAACACTATAAAGACTGTGAAAAAGAACTACATCAGCTTACTCAAAGAGAAGGCAACGCGTACAGCGACCTGTTTGAGATGTACGGCAGGCTGGCGAGTGTACTGGAGCTGAAATGCAGGCTGGGCATACGGATACGGCGAGCCTACCTGCAAAACAACAGGGTGCAGCTTATGACTATTGTTCAGGATACTCTGCCGCAGCTTCGCATGGCGGTAAGCGCGTTTAAGCAGGCGTTTATGAAGGTTTGGTTTTACGAGGCCAAGGGCTACGGCTTTGAGGTAATCGATATCCGTCTCGGCGGGCTGTTAAGCCGAATCGATACGGTAACCGTCAGGCTTTCGGCCTATCTTAATGGGGAAATCCGTGAGATTGAAGAGCTTACAGAGCAGCCACTACCGTTTACCTTAGGGGACTATTACGACGAAAACTTTGTGAGCTACAACGTGTACGGCAGCACCGCTACGCAGAATGTTTTAACCCGTTAAACCGTTATACAGATAATGATATCAGCACCAAGGAAAGGATCGTGTATTTTATGGTTAAAGTACTGTATGTGCCGCTGGATGAAAGAACCTGCAACTATTACTTTCCGCAGCGTCTGGCGAAGATTGCCGACGGCATAGAGCTGCTGGTTCCCCCCTATGAGGATATGGGGTATCTGAAAACCCCCGCGAGCTACAACAAGATATGGGAATGGCTGTTCTCAAACGCCAGGAGCTGTGAGTACGCAATCCTTTCGGTGGATACGCTGGTGTACGGGAATATCATCAACTCCCGCACCCATCACCGCACCTGCGACGAGTGCAGGGAAACGCTTGAAAACTTCAGAAAGCTTAAAAGCATAAACCCCAACCTGAAGATACATGCCTTTAATCTAGCGGCCCGTGTGGCGGCCTATAACGACGCGCACGAAGACCCCGACTACTGGGCCACACAGGGCTATAACATCTGGCGCTATACCTTTTTAATGGATAAGATTGCCCGCAAGCACGCCGACGAGGCGGAGCAGAGGGAGTTTGAACAGCTCAAAGCCGAGATTCCCGCCGAATACCTAAACGATTTTATTGAGAGAAGAACGGTTGACCGCTTTACTAACCTGTACTGTGTAGACCTTGTGAAGGACGGCATTTTTGAGATATTAACCGTGCCGAAGGATGATACCGCCGAATACGGCTACGCCGCGCTGGATCAGAGCGCCATTGCCCAAAAGGTGCGCGAGGAGCGCCTGATGGACAGGGTGCTGGTTTATCCGGGTGCCGACGAGGTGGGCAGCGTACTGTTTACGAGGGTGTTTAATCTCATCAAGAGGTATACGCCGCGTGTATATGTGCGGTACTCCTCAGTTTTGGGGCCAACCATTGTGCCGCGCTACGAGGATCGTCCGCTTCACGAGAGCATCAAATCGCAGATCACCTCTGCGGGTGGCATCTGCGAGGATAATTCCGCGGAGTCCGACTGCATGCTTGCCATCAATTCGCCGGGAAAATACATGATCGAATCGGCCGACCAGTATACCAAGGACCTTACCTTTACCAGCCATATCAACATGTACGAGTTTTTGCGCTATATCGGCTATTACAGCAGCCATTACCAAAAGGCGGCGGGCGTGGCGGAGGTTTCGGTGTGCAACGGCTGTGAGAACGAGTTTATGGATTACGCGCTGCTTAAGGGTACCTACGACATCACACAGGGCTTCGGCGGGTGGAACACCTCGCAGAACACCATCGGCGTAGTGCTGGCGCAAACCATCATCGCAAGCTACTACAACCGGTACAAGGATAACTACGAACAGTTTAAGCGCGCGGAAGAGTTCAAGCTGCGCAACATCATCTGCGACTGGCTATATCAGTCGAATGTGCTGCACCGGTTCATTGTAGAAACACAGGGCCGTATCGACCCATATCATCTTGCGGAGCATTACGGCGAGGTAACGGAGTATTTCAACCAAAACTTAAACCGTATGGTTGCCGAGAAGTTTGGCAGCAGGTATAAGGGGGCGGAGATTGTCATCGAGAACCTGCGCTTTAACTGGGACGGTGTGTTCTATATCTACTTTGATGTAAAGCTGGAGGGTATTCAGTTTAAGATTTAACACCAATTCATCATCACAAATTAGGGATAAAATCGGGAGACAATTATGGAAAAGAATGAAATCCTCCAAAGGATTAAAAGCAGGCTGATCGTATCTTGTCAGGCTTTAAGCGATGAGCCTTTACACAGCTCCTTTATTATGAAAAGGATGGCCGTTGCCGCACAGGAAGGCGGCGCGGGCGGCATACGAGCCAACTCGCCGCAGGATATCGAAGAGATTAAAAAAGAGGTGGCCCTGCCGATTATCGGCCTGTATAAGGTGGTATACGGCGACAGCGACGTTTACATCACCCCAACGATGAGGGAGGTTGACGAACTGGTGCGGGTGGGCGCCGACATCATTGCCATGGACGCCACCAAGCGCCCGCGCCCGAACGGCAAAACGCTTGAGGAGTTCTTTGAAGAGGTAAAGCGGAAATACCCCAACCAGCTGTTTATGGCCGATACCTCCTGCTACGAGGAGGGCGTTAAGGCCAAGGAGCTTGGCTTTGATATTATCGGCACCACCATGTCGGGCTACACCGAATACACCAAGGACGTGAAGCTGCCCAACTACGACCTGATGAAGCGGTATGTTGAGAATTTGAATACCCCTATCATCGCCGAAGGCGGCATTTGGACACCGGAACAGCTCAAGGCAGCCATGGATATCGGCGTATGGGCCGCGGTGGTGGGTACCGCCATCACAAGGCCACGCGAGATTACGCGCTACTTTTTAAGCGGTCTTGCAGAGGACGACGAATAGACATTAGGGAAACCTCACTTTTCATTGGATTAACAACCAAAAAAGAAAGGGATGGATTTAATCATGGGCAAGAAAAAGATAGCGGTCATCGGCTGTGGAACGATAGCCACCACCGCGCATATACCCGCTTACATAAAAAACGATCAGGCCGAGATCAAGTATTTCTGCGATATCATCCCTGAGCGTGCGCAGGCCATGGTGGAAAAGTACGGCTGCGGCACCGCGGTAACCGATTATCATGATATTCTGGGCGACAGGGAACTGGACGCGGTTTCGGTCTGTACCCCGAACAACCTGCACGCGCAGATTACCAAAGACTTTTTACGGGCGGGCAAGCATGTGCTGTGTGAAAAGCCCGCCGCCAGAACCTACGCCGAGGCGCTGGAGATGCAGAAGGTGCAGCGCGAGAGCGGCAAGGTGCTAAATATCGGTGTGGTGAACCGCTTTAATACGGCGGTGAACCGCATTAAAAAGCTGATTGATAACGGGGAGCTGGGCGAGGTATACCATGTTTATGGCAGCTTTCGCTCCTACCGCAGTATCCCTGGCTGGGGTGGCCCCTTTACCACAAAGGCGGTTGCGGGCGGCGGCGTGCTCATCGACTGGGGCGTACACTTCTTGGATTTGATTATGTACTGCTGCGGCGACCCAAAGCCGCTAACAGTATCAGGCAAGGCGTATTCTAAGCTGGGCAAAAAGCTGGAGGACTATGTATATACCGACATGTGGGCAGGCCCGCCCATAAAGGACGGCACCTATGACGTGGAGGATCTTATCACCGGCTTTATCCGCACCGCGGGCCCTACCATTACCATCAACGGCGCATGGGCGCAGAACATCGGTGAGAATGAGATGTTTATCGACTTTATGGGCGATAAGGCTGGGGTTCGCCTGCAGTACGGCGGCAACTTTACGCTCTATTCCACCAAGGATAATGCCCTTGCGCAGACCGTTTTCACCTATAAAAGCGAACCGCATTTCGAGACGGAGATAGGCGCCTTTTTAAACTGCATTGATTCCGGAGAAAAGCTGCCCTCGCATATTGACTCGGTGCTGATTACCGCAGGAATGATGCAGGCGCTGTACGATTCCTCCGAGCAGGGTAGTGAAATCGACCTGCAAAGATGATAAAAGCTAATTTTTAAGCTGGTTTTTGTTCTTAAACGGCACCAGAATCGGATTGTTGAGAAAGAAGGATTACAGCCATGAAAAAGATTGGCTTTATCGATTATTATCTTGACGAATACCATGCCAACAACTACCCCAACTGGATTAAGGAGCTCTCGGGCGGGAAGTTGGAGGTAGCCTGCGCGTGGGCGAAAAAGGATTCCCCAAGCGGCATGACCACCAAGCAGTGGTGTGATAAAAACAGCATACAGCAGCTGCCAAGCATTGAAAAGGTTGTGGAGCAGAGCGACTGCCTCATCGTGCTTTCGCCCGACAACCCCGAGATGCACGAGGAGCTTTGCACTCTGCCGCTTGCCAGCGGAAAGCGCGTGTATGTGGATAAAACTTTTGCACCCGACCGCGCCGCCGCGCTGCGCATCTTTGAAAACGCCGAAAAACACAATACCCCCTGTTTTTCCTCCTCCGCGCTGCGGTTTGCACCCGAGTATCAGCCGGTTGATGAGGCCAGGGTACAGAATATCGTGAGCTGGGGGCCGGGGTCTTTAAGCACCTACTCTATCCATCAGATCGAACCGATCATCTCGCTCATGGGCGCCGACGCGAAGCGCGTGCTCTTTACGGGCACCGAACAGTGGCCCGCCCTGATTATCGAGTTTGCCGACGGCAGAAGGGCCAGCCTGTCACACCACGGCTGGAGCTGCCCGTTTACCATGGCGATTGATTATACCGACGCCGCCACCGATATTATCAAGGTGGAATCTGATTTTTACCACGCCTTCCTTACCCAGATGGTGGACTTTTTCCTCACCGGCGACGTAAAGGTGCGACATGAGGAAACCATAGTGGTGATCTCCATCCGCGAGGCGGGGATTGCGGCATCACAAACCCAGGGCAGTTGGGTGAATATTTAGTGAGTTCAGAAGGTGAGGCGAAAACACCCATGAAACCATTTTACATCGGCGTTATTGCCGATTCATTCCGTCTTCCCTTTAAGGAATCGGTCGCGAAGGCGCGCGAGGTGGGCGCCGACGGCGTACAGCTCTACGCCGTATCGGGCGAAATCTGCCCCGAAAGCCTTACCGCTGTGGGCAGGCGGGAGGTTATGAACATCCTGCAGGCAAATGGGCTGAAGGTTACCGCTTTGTGCGGCGATCTCGGCGGCCACGGCTTTGCGGTAAAGGAACAAAACGCGGCGAAGATTGAAAAATCCAAGCGGATTATCGACTTGGCACGTGACCTTGGCACCAACATCGTCACCACCCATATCGGAGTGGTTCCGCAGGACAGCGCCAGCAGCCGTTACAAGGTGATGCAGGAGGCGTGCAATCAGCTGGCCGAATACGCGTACGCAAACGGCGCTTTTTTTGCGGTTGAGACCGGCCCCGAGCCTGCCACACGACTTAAGGGCTTTTTGGACAGTCTTTCCTCCAAGGGGGTGGCCGTAAACCTCGACCCCGCAAACCTTGTAATGGTTACCGACGACGATCCAGCGGCCGCCGTATACACCCTGCGAGACTATATCGTGCATACCCATGCCAAGGACGGTATCCTGCTTAAAAAGACCGACCCGCAGGTGATCTACGACTTCTTCGCCGAAGGCGGCATTGGTGACCTGCGGCTGGAGGAGTACTTTAAAGAGGTACCTCTCGGCGAGGGCAAGGTGGATTTTGGCCGCTTCCTGTCGGCGCTTGAGGATATCGGTTACCGTGGATACCTGACCATCGAGCGTGAGGTGGGGGCAAACCCCGAGGCGGATATCCGCCTGGCGGTAAACTACTTAAAAAGCAAACTGCATCAATAATACTAATTCTTCTTAAAAAAGCGATTCTATCGCTTTTTTAAACCTCCACCTTCGGCGGGGAGCAACAACGCAAGCGTTGTTGCAGAATGAGTATTGAACGGTAATTCGGCGGCTAAAAGCCGCCACGCCGTTTTTAATAACGGCGCGAAAAGGGGATTTTATCCCCTTTTTAAATGAAATTTAGTATAAACACATTTTTTAATGGTGGATTATGAATAGACACTACGGCGTAGTTTTAATAGGCTGCGGGCATATCGGTGAGGATCATATTCAGGATATCTACTACCGAGAGGGTATTACCGTGGTAGGGGTGGTGGACCATAACCTCTCCCGCGCGCAGGAGTTCGCCCGCAAATACAAGGCGCAGTCTTATGCTACAGACTACCGGGAGTACTTAAGCCGCAGCGATGTGGATATTGTTATTATCGCAACCTATGTGAATTCGCACCTCGAGATATTAAGAAACTGTCTCAGCGCAGGTAAGCATGTCATCTGCGAAAAGCCGATTGCGGCAAGCTTAAAGGACGGGCAGGAATTTATAAAACTGGTAAAATCGTCGCCCTGCAAGGTGATCGTTTCCTACATTTTGCGCTGCAACGAAACCTACCAAAAGGCCGCCGAACTGATACAGTCAGGGGTTATCGGCACTGTCAAAACCATACGGATGGTGCAGAACCACCACTGCAAAGACTGGGAGCGTTACAAGGCGCTGCTAAAGGATTGTTCCCCCATTGTGGATTGCGGTGTGCACTACATGGATGTGATGCAATGGTTTACCGGCTCGGAGATTATCGGGGTAGACGGCTTCGGCACGGTTCTGGACAGCGACCTTCCGCAGGGGATTTACAACTACGGCGTGATTAATGTCCGGCTGCAAAACGGTGCGGTGGGGTACTATGAGGCCGGATGGTCGAAGACGCTCGCCTCCTGCAATATCAAGGAGTTTGTCGGCGACAAGGGCAGGCTGAGCATCACCTTAAACGCCATGCGCAGCAAGGATGTGGAGGAAGGCGACCTCATTGAGCTTTATCGCTTCGAGGGCAACCAGTACATTACGCTGAACGTCAACGCGAAATACAAGAACATGTGGGCGCAGTTTAAGCGCCTGACAGACATGATTGAAAACAATGCCCCCGCCGTGCCGGACATTGATGAGGTGTTCAGTGGGTTTAAGGCCGTAATGCAAGCCGACGCGATTGTTCGCGGCAGGCTGGGGTTGCAGCCCGAGAATCGTTTTTAAGGGAACTTTGTTTTTCAACGAACTTATTTAAGGCAAGGGATAAGGAATGGAGATTTTAAAAGCGCAGGATTATCAGGAAATGAGCCGCAAGGCGGCAAACATTATCTCGGCGCAGGTTATATTGAACCCGAGCGCGGTACTGGGGCTTGCGACCGGCTCCACGCCGCTGGGCATTTACAGGCAGCTGATTGATTGGTATAACAAGGGCGATATCGACTTTTCTAAGGCGTACAGTGTAAACCTTGATGAATATGTGGGCTTATCGCCGCAGCACGAGCAAAGCTACCACTATTATATGAACAGCAACTTTTTTGCCCATGTGAACTTTGCGCCGGGGCATACCTATCTGCCCGACGGCATGGCGAAGGATATCACCGCCGAATGCGCCCGCTACGACAAGCTCATCAGCAACCTTGGCGGGATCACCCTGCAGCTGTTGGGCATCGGGCACACGGGGCATATCGGCTTTAACGAGCCGGATGAGGACTTCGATAAGATGACCCATCAGGTTCAGCTCAACCCCAAAACCATCGAGGCTAATGCCCGCTTTTTTGGTAGCGTCGACGAGGTGCCGAAATACGCCGTTACCATGGGTATTAAGGCCATTATGCAGGCCAAGCAGATTCTGCTGGTGGCAAACGGAGCGGAGAAGGCCGATATCCTTTACCGAGCCCTGTTTGGCCCGGTAACCCCCGCCGTACCGGCCTCGATTCTGCAGCTGCACCCTAATGTCACGGTGGTGGCCGACGAAGCCGCGCTTACAGTAATCTCGCAAAAAAGCGGCGAAGCCATCGGTTAACAATGCATATTTCTGCTTCTTTATGATAAGAGGCCTTTAACACTCTCCTTTAGTAAACAGCAGCAGGCAAAACCATTGCCTGCTGCTGTTTTTCGTTTTAGATAGAGGAAAACACTGCGCTTATCTTTTTTAGCTCTATAATAAGTGACGCTATAATAATTGAATCTAACAAAAACGTGTCACCAAAATGAATTCCAATACAATACTACTTCGATTCACAGACTTTTTTTGACATTATGAACTCATACCCTGTGAAGGTACGTTTCGCTGCTGTGACAAGTGACTGCGATTCTGCCCCTCCTATGACATCGAATGTTATTACTATGTACATATTCGGGTCGAACAGATCAGTCCGCTCCGAAAGTATCTCTTTTTACAATGGCAGAACCCCAAATTCAAATCAGATATAATCCTTGATGCTCTTCATCCACGATTTCATAACCATTCGATGGGGAAACAGCTTTGCAAGCAGATGCATATACTTGACATATGCTCCGTAGCCGGTGATGTCTTTGCCTTTTTTCGTATCGGCAAGCGCTTTTTCTGCCACGGCGTCAGGCATTACCATTCCCGGAAATTGGATTGCATGGCCGTTGCACTCTTTCTTAAGCAACTCGGTTTTTACCCATCCCGGACATGCGACAGTAACATTGATTCCGGTGCCTTTTAGCTCAACATTCAACGCCCTAGAATAGCTGCGAACAAATGCCTTGCTGGCGGCATAGAGGTTGATGTATGGCACAGGCTGAAAAGCCGACTGTGCCATATTGATGATGTGGTTGCCGCTTCTCATATACGGAATGCAAGCGTTGCAAAGTACCGCCACGGCTGTGCAGTGGGCTGCGATTCCGGTCTCAATATATTGGTCTGAAAAATTGATGAGGCCGTCGAAGCGGGCCAGTGAGCCTGCGATGATCCACACAGTGAAATAATGATACTTCTACCTAGCCACAGACATCGCAATGGGGGCAGCTTGCCCAGACGGGGGAGAACACCAAGACATCTTTGGGTTATGTGACCTTTTTAAGGTAGTTTATTATTTTTTCATTTTTCATTGTGCTTAGGAGCAGGGCGTGTAACCTATATCCTGTTCATACAGTATAATTTATTATATGACAAAAGAGCCTAATTTCTTAGGCTCTTTTGTTTGTAAATACTAAATTTACTGGTTGCGGAACTAGGATTCGAACCCAGACAAACAGAGTCAGAGTCTGTCGTGCTACCTTTACACAATTCCGCATTACTCACAGGCGACGAAATATATTATACGTGCTTCATTAAAAAAAGTCAACTATTTTTCGCAAAATAAACTATAAATTTTGAAGGCATTCCCCCAGAGAAATCCCCAGGATAAATGCTTTGAAATCTCAAATTAGATTGATATAGGCGCTTACCACAGTGGGCGATTTGCGAATCCACATTCATACATGAGCACGGTATTCAGGCCGCCCCTTTGCCTGAACAGGCTGCATATAAAGTAACCCGCCAAGGTAGCGTCCTAAGCTGTCTACAGGGTTTGTAATCGATGTACACCCCTCAGCCGCAGAGGTAATAAATAGAGTATCCATATCCTTTCCTCCAATACACACGCTGGACGTTTGCATCGCCGGTGTATGGTAGGTATCAATCACCTTGCCGGCGGAGGATAGGTGCAGCACGCACGCGCCGCCCCAGCAGGCCACCCATACGTTGCCGTCTGCGTCAACGGTCATGCCGTCCGGTACCCCCGAGCTTTGATCGAGCGTAAAGAAGGGGCGCGGGTTTGAGATGTTGCCCTCCTCGCTGTCGTAATCATAAGCCGTGATGGTATAGGTAAGTGAGTCGGTGTGATAAAAGGTCTTGGCATCGGGCGAAAAACCCATGCCGTTTGTAATACGCAGCCCATCCAATAATACCTTTGGGCCTTTCCCTTTGCAAAAAGAATAGAGTCTGCCATCCATGTTCTCGTTGGTGTTTGTTCCTGCTATCATGCGCCCTACGGGGTCGACAATCGCATCATTAAAGCGCTCGCCTGCACGCATGTTTACGGAAAACAGCAGGCAATCCTCACTTAAAGCGTAGCCGCTTTCCCGCTTATTTGCGATAAGTACGCCTTTTTCCGTAAAAACCACAAGGTCGTCATTCTCTGTAAATAAAAAAGCACCGGTGGAGCTGTCGCAGCGAAATACGGTATTTATTGCACCGTCAGCGGGGTTGTAGGTAAAAATGGTTCCGTTTAAAATGTCTGTCCAATATAAAAGCTGCTGTTGTGGGTTCCAAACCGGGCCTTCGCCCAACAAGCAGTTTTGGCTGCCGATGGTAGTAAGCATAAAGCAACACCTCAATATTACAAGTACTTTCATTGTAGGTTCGGCATTAACGGTTGTCAATAGAAATGTAGGCCTTCGGAATAATCCTCATGCATGACAAAAGGCATCCCGTGGAAACTATGCGTTTTCACGGATGCCTTTTTTGGTGTGCGGATATTAAAAAAGGGAAAGAATAGCGATGACAAAGTACAAATTTGAAATTATACAATTATTTATATGATAATCTTGGAAATCAGTTATCATAATATAAAAATATTTGTAAAGTATGAAACAATATTATTATT